>CAXXHP010000003.1:0-262505 GCA_963662675.2 Prolixibacteraceae bacterium | reverse complement strand
CTTGTGAGAATGACCATCTGGTATACATATACGTCAACATCCTCACTTCGCTTGCGAAATGACCACTTCGACGTTAAGTATGATAGCCAACTTTTTCATTTTTCATTGTAATAGTAAAAGCAAAATTATGAATTAATTTTAAAAACCAAAATTTATTTGAATGTAAAATATTAAATCCCATTTCAATAATACTGAGTAAGATGAGGTCTTTCTGTAATTTTAATAATATACACGATACATTACTGAAAGACTAGGCAACTCGCATATTCCCAAATATTTGTTAATCTAATCCAACAAACATGATAATAAATAAACATTTTCATGATTTATGCATTATATCTCATAGTTTAAAAACAACAACGCAAAATAGTAACTCATACTAAATCAAATTATATTATGAAGAAATTAGTCCTTATACTAATAGTGATTACAGGATCGTATAGTCAAATTCTGTCACAAGAGCCTATTAAACTAAACAATCCGGACACAAAACGCGGACTTCCTGTTTTGGAAGCATTGTCCGTAAGGGCATCAGTAAAAGAATGGTCAGAGAAAAAGCTAAGCCTTCAGGATTTATCCGATCTATTGTGGTCTGCAAATGGTGTTAACCGTGCTAATGAAGCAAAACGCACTGCCTCTTCTTCAACCAATGCTCAGGATGTTGACCTCTATGTATTTATGGAAGAAGGCGCATACCTACATGATGCTTTTGGACAACAATTAATACCTGTTATTGAAGGAGATTACAGAGAAGTTATTGGCAGAACCACTGCACCGGTTCTTATCGTATTGGTATCAGATATATCTCGCTTTCAGATGGGTGAAGAATCACTAAAGCTTAACTGGGCAGCTATTGATGTGGGCATTGTATCGCAAAATATTGCTCTATTCTGCGCCGGAACAGGGCTGAAGACTCGTCCAAGGGCTGGTTTTGACCAAGAAAAAGTAAAGGACATTCTGTCTTTGACAGACACACAATATCCGATGTTGAATCACCCCGTTGGATATACAGCAGAATAAATCCCAGGAAAACAACAACATACACAATAACCAATAACTGCGATTACTACCGACTGATTGTTGGTTATTTTCTTTAAAAAAATCAAAACAGCTCCAGCAATCATTTTTGTTGCAAAAAAAATCTAAAAATGTAATTTTTTCTGTTTCCTGTAGTTATATTTATTATTCGAATAAAATCAAAAAAACATCATGAGCAAAAGACTGCTTGGTCCAAGATCAAATGAATTTGTTGAAAACATTTGGCTATTAATACTACGTGTTTGTGGAGGTGCATTTATGCTCACCCACGGAATCCCAAAACTACAGACTCTTTTCGGTGGAGGTGAAATTGCTTTTGCCGATCCCTTTGGCATTGGGGCTACCTTTTCGCTAATATTGACCATTTTTGCAGAAGTATGTTGCTCTGTTCTACTGATTCTTGGTATAACCACCCGGCTAGCATCTATTCCACTAATTTTTACGATGTGTGTTGCTGCATTCTACATTCACGGGAACGATCCGTTCAGCAATAAAGAAATGGCTTTGCTGTACCTAGTAATCTATACTAGCATTCTGATTTACGGAGGAGGTAAATTTGCCTTGGGGCGACTTGTTAGAGGAAGATAGGCCCAAGACGCAAAGTTATTATCATTGCAGAATACCACAAAATAGATCTCATCTCCTTGCTAAGACAAATAGAAGTAAGAGAGCTTTATAAAGAACATATTCTGCTACTCAATTAGATGGTTGTTTACGAAGCTGATTAGATTGTACTAATCCATATTTTATCATACAATACACAGGAAGGAACAACAGCGAGTTTTTCCCTCCTTTAGTTTATTGCTAATTCATAAATTGGAGTTGCCTATAAAGCACTCATATTGACCAGTAAATCTTCAATGGCACGTATCGCTTTACTTTGGCTGCATGAAAAGTTATTCAGAAATACAGAGAACAGAATTTCGCGCCCTGATTTGGTCTTGAGCTGTCCGGCAAAACAGCGAACACGTGTCATACTCCCACTTTTTGCGTACAGGCCATTATCGGGGAAATATTCAGCATGAAAATAATACAAAGTGCCGTTTGGCACAGTAGGCAGCGAGTTTATAAATTCGGAGCCATCCTCACTTTCATTCTTCATATAATCCAGCACCCCCACCATTTGTTTTGCCGTTATGGCATTAAATCGTGAAAGTCCGCTACCATCAACCATAAAGAGCCCTGTTGTTTCAATTCCTTTTGACTTCCAAAAATCAGCAACCACCTTAACGCCAACTTCCGTGCTCCCCTGACCGCATTCCAGATAAGCCATATGTTTCAGCAAATGTTCCGCAAACAAATTGACACTTTCGTGATTGGTCACGCTAATAATGTCAATCAATGCCGGAGAAATCGTTTTTGCCAATAAGGTTGTTTCACATATCTTACCCTGCTGAAAATTCACATCAATGCTGCCTTCAATGCCAATGCCTTCGTCCTCAATTTTATGTTTTAGTTGCCAACCCAATAAAAGCGGAGGGTTAGGCACTGAAGCCTTAATTACAAAATCTGATTTCCCTTTTGGAATAGTTCCTCGCAAAACACGCTCATTGTCGAGAGGACTCCCAAAAACATATGCCCGATCGCGATTAATATCTGACGATAATACCTGATTGTCAAACGTAATTTCGGGGATTTCAGGAATCGTTGAAACAATGTGCGTTTGCAGTCCTACCGTATCAGGAGAAGAAAGATGTATTTCATACAAGTTATCGTAAACAGAAAGGCCACATGCCCCTGCTCCAAAGTAATTGCCAATATCCTCCCAAACCCAAGTATTTGGAATAAGCTGTTGTTCATAAACAGATGCATCAACAATAATATTACCACCAATAAAATGAATATTGCGCTGTTTTAAGCTGTCGACCCATATATCTAAAAAGTGCTTTTTAAGATAATGATCTTTAAAATACTCAGACCCCAATGCCGGATCTCCCCCCCCTATTACAACGAGATCACCCAGCAAACTATCATTTCTAATTTCACCAGTATAAGCGAGCTTGGTTTCAAAACGAAAATCAGCACCAAGCAACTCAAGGGCAGCTCCAGTTGTCAGTAATTTTAAGGTAGAAGCAGGAACAAGACTTTGTTGAGGCTCAGACGAAGCAAGCACCCTGCCGGTTTGAGCATCTTGCATAAAAACACCAACACTGGCATGCTTCAACAACTCCTGACCAGCCCAGCTATCAAGTTTAAATTGCTCTTGGGTATATTCTTGTGCAAGCCCTTTCTGCAAACAAATAAATACAAATAAGGGAACTATCAAAAAAACCAATTTCATATGCTTCTAATTTTGTTTCCAGCTGCAAAAATAGGTCTCATTCGTTTAAATCAATCATTTTCTAAAATGATTCGACAACACTATCGTATAATCTTTATTTTTTCGACCACGGAATTAAGACATAACCAAAAGACAGTTAAGGTATTGATTTCACTTCAATAATAAAAACAATTGGGATGGAAGACGATCCGGTTTTCTAATATTGAATTTCGCCCCCAAAGGCTCTCAGAGGATGCATAAATGGCTGCTTCTTTTTTAATCAGTTTAATAGATGATTGCAGTAACCCGTATTCGTATTCCAAATTATTTCCGGCAAATGTCATTCTACCATCAAGCTTGTACTTTAAGCAGAAAGGGTTCATTTCAATATAAAAGAACAATGTTTTGAAATAAATATTTTAAGAAATGGAAACAAATGAAAGTATAGTTTGTAAAACGTAATATATCAACATTGTGAAATAAACGATAACCATACACCGATAGTTATCAAATAAATACGAAACCACTAACTGCAAATATAGGTGCAGAAATCAATTTATAGGATTTTCTAATACAAACTAAAAAAAGGGAAACCATGGAAGGGAAAGCTAATTTGTTAAAAGTATACATTTCAGAGACCGATACTATCGGATCAACTCCGCTGTATGAAGAAATTGTAAAAGAAGCACGGGAAGCAGGTTTGGGAGGGGCAACTGTAAACCGGGGGGTCTTATCGTTTGGAGCAAGTCATTCCATACACGCAACAAAAATATTTCCTTTATCAAATCAAATTCCCATTGTGGTTGAGATTGTTGATGAAGAAGAACTCATAAGAAAGTTTGCGAAACGTGTTCAGGAGCTGATAAGCATATCAAAAAAGGGAGCGCTGGTTACTATTCAGTCCATTGAAATTGTCGAATATAGATCGGGGGATAAGTACAATCAATTTAGAACATTTTGATATTGAAACCCCCCTCTCATGCTCTATTGAGTATTCACTTGCGGAGAAAAATTCTTCTGAAGCAAAATTATCGAATTAGATATATAATTTCATCTACCAGTATATTACAGTCCTGTTTTAACAACAATTACTTTTAGGCAATATTGTAAAGGACGAAACAGTGAAAACAAGAACGTTTAACAAGAATATATGCTACGGATTCAATATCAAAATTGCAGTCCATCGATAAAACATTGAATCCCCATTATTTCCCATTGAAAGCATCTTAATTTTAGGTTACCCCTTAGCTTCAGCCAGTGATTATTCCATAGTATTTTGTATCTTCGCAACGGTTTTTTGAAGATTTTTAAAGACCAAATTTAAAGTCAAATTATTAAGTCTAATTCAAACTCATAAATCATGTTAATTAGTAACGTAATTGGTAGAGAAATTCTAGATTCACGTGGTAACCCCACTGTAGAAGTAGAAATTACATTGGAATGTGGATCAATTGGCTTGGCTGCTGTTCCATCTGGAGCATCAACCGGTGAAAACGAAGCCCTTGAATTGCGTGATGGCGACAAAGGCCGTTACCTAGGAAAAGGCGTTTTAAAAGCAGTTGAGAACATCAATACTGTAATTGCCAAAGAAATTATCGGCATGGATGCTGCTGATCAAGTAGGTATCGACAGCAAACTGCTTGCTCTTGACGGAACAAAAACCAAATCAAAATTAGGAGCCAACGCAATGTTAGGTGTTTCTTTGGCTACTGCCAAAGCTGCTGCTGCTGCGCTTGGATTACCGTTATACCGTTACATCGGTGGAGCTAACGCAAAAACGTTACCAGTTCCTATGATGAACATCATCAACGGAGGTTCTCACTCTGATGCTCCTATCGCATTTCAGGAATTCATGATCCGTCCTATTGGTGCTCCTTCATTCCGCGAAGGTTTGCGTATGGGTGCTGAGGTTTTCCATAGCCTGAAAAAAGTATTAAGCAAGCGTAATTTAAGTACTGCTGTTGGTGACGAAGGTGGTTTCGCTCCTGCACTAGATGGTACTGAAGATGCATTGAACAGCATTATCGAAGCAGTTAAAAACGCTGGGTACAAACCAGGTCTTGCAAAAGATGGTGGTGACGTTTCTATTGCTTTAGACTGTGCTGCCTCTGAATTTTACAGCGATGGCATTTACGACTATAGTAAATTTGAAGGTTCTACAGGTGCAAAACGCAACTCGAAAGAACAAGCTGCTTACTTGGCTGAATTGGTTGCTAAATTCCCAATCGACTCAATTGAAGACGGTATGGATGAAGGCGACTGGGACGGTTGGGTAGAATTGAATGCCGCTATCGGAGACAAATGTCAATTAGTTGGTGATGATTTATTCGTAACCAATGTTGAATATCTTCAAAAAGGTATTGAGCTTAATGCTGCTAACTCTATTCTAATTAAAGTAAACCAAATTGGTACTTTGACTGAAACTTTGGACGCTATTGAAATGGCTCACCGTGCAGGTTATACTTCAGTAACTTCTCACCGTTCTGGTGAAACTGAAGATTCAACAATTGCCGACATTGCAGTTGCAACAAACTCTGGTCAAATTAAAACCGGTTCATTGAGCCGCTCTGACAGGATGGCCAAATACAACCAACTACTTCGTATTGAAGAGCAATTGGGTGACGCTGCTATCTACGGATACAAAAAAGTATACAAGAAGTAATCTTCGTAACTAGATAAACGAAAGCCGCTCTCCGAAAGGAAAGCGGCTTTTTTTTGATTAGAACTTACTAATAGCATATGATGTTTCTCTCATCGCAAACAAAACTGAATTTATTCTATTGTGGCGAATACAATTAGTAATTTGTATGATGATAAACACGTAATGCGTATTTCTTGATTTGACTGTTCTTCCGAACGGGATTTCATTTTTTGGCTTGACACAAAAAACAGAAACAAAAAAAGTCAAGGCTGACTGACCTTTTGAAAGAAAACTATGGGTTGAAAACGCCATGCAATCCAACTCGTCGTTCCTCCTCAAACAGGATGGCTTACCAGTCCCTCCCCTGATTTTCACCCTTGTTTTCTGATTCAAAATCTCCGTAGGCCATACTTTTCACCTAACGGCGAAATAAGGACTTTATCATTAAAACTTACGATTAGAGTTAACCACCCGAAGAAAACTTTGTTCCAATCAAAAAATGAACTTGCTAAGTATTTTGATAACTTGCATCACTGAATGACATAAAAATGATGTTTATTGAAAAATATAAATAACACCAAAAGTGCACAATACACACCCCCAGAGGAAATAAGTGTCACTTTTAGTACACATATAAACTAGTTGGCGTTCATTGTAAAGAAAGCCGACACACATTTGGCACATTTGCAGGTCACACAAGCAACACACAACCAAAACCTGCAAAAGAGCCAAATTATGCTGACACACAATAAATGATTAATAATTAATAACATACCAATATGGCAAATAACAAAATTAAGTATTATCCAGTTGGAAACGGAGATACTTCATTAATCACATTGACTGACAATTCAACATTTCTTATTGATTGCAATATTCGGGAAGGCGAAAAGGATTCAAATGACAATCATATTTATAATGTGAAAGAAGACCTTTTAAAAAGTATTCAAAAAAGAAACAATAACCCATACTTAGATTTATTTGTTTTATCGCATCCTGACCAAGACCATTGTAGGGGCTTTAAAAAACACTTTTATCATGGAGATCCGAAGGATTATAATGATACAAATAGAAAAAATGATGAAATAGTTATTGATGAGATCTGGGTAACATCGTTATTATTTACGCATGATCAATCAGATGATGCTAATTCCGTCCGAAGCGAAGTAAATAGAAGAAAAAGATTGACTGGAACAGAAAGTGAAAAAAGAGGAAACAGATTGAGACTAATTGGTTATGATGATGATGAAAAATTTGCAAATGTAATATCATATACACCAGGTAATGAGATAAATAAAATAAATGAGAAGACTTATAATTGTTTCTCATTTTTTATTCATGCTCCATTTAAGAAAGATTTAATTATAAGTAAAGCAGAAGGTGATAAAAACTCATCTAGTGTGGTATTTCAAGCTAGATTTAAAGATAATGTTTCTGATTTTGACCATAAAACATTTGCAATTTTTGGTGGAGATGCAGACCATTACAAATGGGATAAAATCATAAGTATATCTGAAGGTAATAATAACTCAAAGTACTTGAAATGGGATTTATTTCTAGCGCCACATCACTGTTCATGGACATATTTTAACGATGTGCCATATGAAAATGAGGGCAATAAATCACCTAAAGATTACTCCTTAAAACTTCTAAATGAATATAAAGAAACGAAAGGTAAAATAATAGCTTCATGCAACAAAGTAGTTAATGCAAAACCAAACCCTCCACACTTTGCTGCTAAAACTGAATATGTTAATACATTGGAATCAGCTTCTGACTTTTTTGAATTGGCAATACTTCCAAAAGAATCAGCACCAGAACCAGTCGAATTTATTATAACGAACAATGGTGTTACCAAATCTACAGAAAAAGCGAAAGTTGCTATAACTTCAGGTGGAGCAGTGGGTGCTGCAAGTACAGTTGTAAAAAATGGTTAATATGTTGTATAGTGCAGATTTGGTTATATTTGATGGTGAAGTACCTCCTTCTATTAAAGAAGCAATTTTAGAAATACAAGAATGCCTTAATATTGAAGACATCCAAATCTTGAACTTTGATGAATTTAATTTAGCGATTCCAATTGACATTGAAATAAATTTACCATCAAAGGGAACGCATGAAAATATTGATATTAGAAGTTTAGAATCAATTTTAATAGTTTTTAATCTTAAAAGTTATCCAACAACTTCGCCAAGAATCAAATCAAATAGGAAAGATTTCCCTTCTTCAAAATTATCGCATTTATATGCGGTAAAACAAAATTCTCCACCCACTCTTTGTTTAGTCAGAGAGAATTTAGATGAATGGTTTGCAAACAGACGTATTTCAGATTTAATTTCAGTTGGGAAACAATGGTTTTCAAAAGCTTCAAATGGATTGTTGTCAGAAGATGCAGATGAATTTGAACCTGTTAGACTTGAAGGTTATAGAGGTTATTCAATTTATAGTTACATAAAGCTATCTAATCAGGTTAAGGATAATATTAGGCATTTGGATGATTATCCTTTTTCTTATCAATTATTTACTACAAAAGATAGGAATGCAATTCATCCTACATTTAAGCGATTTAACATAAATGTTTCTAAAGCAGGATTTGATCCACTTTATAAAATAGTTGCTGAATTTAATGTAAAAAAGCTTAAAGAAAATTCAAATGATAATGATGTTGATTTTCCTTTATTTGGATTATTGGTTTGGAGTAACACATCTGATGCAATAAGTACATACTCAACTTCTTTACCAAAAACATATAAAGAGCTTGAAGCCTTTGGAAAAGAGAATCTAGTTTCAATTAAAGAACCTGTTGACCAATACTTAAAAGATAATGCACTTTTAAATAACTTAACTTCATTTATTCCAATAATTGTAGCCGTAAAGAGACCAAAGAAATTAATTGGTTTTGAATCGGACATTGAATTTTTCCACTTTGTAATTTATGCAAAACCTGAATCAATCCAAGAAAACACAATTAGTCCTGATACTGAAGTGTTTTTTCAAGCCCATCGAGAAGTAATAAGCAGCAGTCTGGCTCAAAAATTAAGCGTAAGCAATAATCAAGACAAAACATTATTTATTGGAGCGGGGGCATTGGGTTCAAAACTACTTTTTCATTTTGCAAGAAGAGGGAATTTCAACTTGATGGCAATTGATAATGATAAGTTTAGTCCACACAACATTGTTAGACATGACTTATTTATGGAAAGTTCAGGCAAAAATAAGGCAGAAGCAGTAATTGGAAAGATAAAAGATTTTTTAGACGATAATAATTCTTTACAACACAACGAAAGAAGTATATTTAGTTTTGACAAAGAATTGTTTAAAGGCTACAATTGGTTAATTGATACAAGTGCATCTTTAAATGTTCAAAACTGGCTAGTTAATACTAAATTAAATGAGATTCCAAATAGAGCAAGAACGGAAATTGCCTATAAAGGAAGTCTTGGTTTTTTATATATTGAAGGGGAGAAACAAAATCCAAGATTAGACGACCTCGTTAATTATATTTATTTCCTCGGTATTCGAAACAACGTAATCTCAGAATGGCTAGTTGAAGAAAATAAGAAAAAAGAAGGTAATGATTATGATATCGTCGATATTGGAATTGGGTGTAATTCCCCTACTGTTATAATGTCAAATGATTCTATGTCATTTCATGCAGCAATTTTCTCTAAGATTTTAAATAATGAATTTGACAGAAAGAACGTTGGAAACAGTGGGTTTCTTAATATTTCATATGTTTCAACTGATGGCTTTAAAATAGATTCAAGCAGTTATCTTGTCCCAAAGTTAGAAGTATTCCAATGTCAAAACAATTCAGGTTGGGAAATTAGACTTGTAAGTAGTGTTCTGGAAACTTTGAAACGTGAAGCAAGTAGATATCGAAGAAACGAAACTGGCGGTGTTTTTATCGGAATTTGTAATTATAAAACAAAAACAATACATGTTTTTGATACAATTATAGCACCATCAGATAGTAAGCACAACCCTGTCTATTTCTATAGAGGTATTGAAAATTTACCAGAACAAGTTAAACAGATAAAGGAAATTACAGGTGGAATGATTGGTTATATTGGAGAATGGCATACTCACCCAATGGGTCTTGACTCTTTAAGTGGTGTTGACATGGCTGCTGTTGAAAAGTTGAAACCATTGAACGACAGATACCCAATACCAACTTTTATTTCTATATTATCCAAAGAGAAATTTTTACCTTTTGTTTTTTAAATACAAATAAAATGAAAGAACTATTAGATAAATTATCCTCATACAACATTTTTAATTACCTATTTCCAGGTGTTATTTTTGTTGTGATATTAAGTAAGGTAAGTAGCTATAATTTAATACAGGAGGACTTAATAACAGGTGCATTCCTTTATTATTTCATAGGTCTTATTGTAAGTAGAATAGGTTCGTTATTTGTTGAGCCTTTTCTTAAATGGTTGAGATTTCTAAAATTCTCAGAATACTCAAAGTTTGTAACAGCTTCTAAAGCAGATTTAAAAATTGAGTTGTTTTCAGAAGTCAATAATATGTATAGAACCTTGTGTTCATTGTTCTTTCTTATATCTCTTGCAAAAGTATATGAGACCTATCTCGCAGAGCTGTCATTTTTCAAAAACTATGGATCAATTTTGCTTATAGCATTACTACTCTTATTATTTGTTTTCTCTTACAGAAAGCAAACTAATTTTATCACAAAAAGGATAGAATCAAATCAACCAAACCCATAGAGCCATGCACATTAAGCAAACGCACATATCCAACACACCACCAAATTTGCTTAAAGAGCATGTCTCTCCAACACCCGGATTGACAGAGATAAAAAACAACGAAACGCCAATCGAATAGCCCGCCCCGCTAGCAAATACTAGCAGGGAGAGGCTTTCACACCACCATACGTACGGGTCTCGTATACGGCGGTTCGTTAAGTCATAGGAAACAAAACCGTACTTGGTTTTACTTGATTGTAGAGTTCCAGTAAAGAAACGTAACCACGCAATTTCAATCTATCAACCGTAATGGTAGTACCCAGAATTGGGCTTTGTGCAATTGCCCATCCACCCATTCTGGAACGACTCCATGCATAGGCTTGACCCTGTTCAACGCCCAAACGAATCAGGTTCTTCCTTTTTCGCTCAGGCTTTTTCCAGTGGTGCCAAATGCAATAGCGAAGTCGGTTCCGCAGCCACCCATCCAGTTCAGCCAGCTTGTTTTGGATGCTTGCCATTCGGAAAGCATTAATCCATCCTCGCTGCACCTCGCCCAACTTTTCGATACGTTCATCAAAACTCATGGGAGTGGTTTTTCGGGTGAGGACTTTTAGCTTTTGCTTCAAGCTCGTCCAACTCTTTTCGGATACAACCAGTTGATATTTGCCCCGTTCGCCTTTCTTATAAGTTGGCACAAAGCCAAATCCTAAGCAGGTGAAATGTACAGGTCTGCGGATGCCGCTTTTCTCCCAATTGATCGTTAGTTTCAACTTGTTTTTAAGAAACTTAAAAATGGTGTTGCCAACCTTTCGGGCTGTTGTCTTCGTTTTAACGTAAATGCTAAAATCGTCGGCATAGCGGACAAAACGCAAACCTTGCCTTTCCAGTTCCCTGTCCAGTTCGTGCAATACGATGTTGGACAGTAAAGGACTTAATGGGCTGCCCTGCGGAACTCCCTTTCTGCGTTTGACCAGTTTCCCGTTTATTTGTATCGGGGAACGCAGCCATTTGCGGATAAGGCGCAAGGTTTCGCGGCAGTTGATTTTGCGGTAAAGCAGTTGCAGCAGATAGCAATGGTCTACTTCATCGAAAAAGGTTTTTAGGTCAATATCTACAATGTATTGAAACCCTTGGTTGATGTAAGCCTGTGCTTTTAGGACTGCCTGACCAACGCTCCTGTTGGGACGGAACCCAAAACTGGAGTCTGAAAACCCAAACTCGAAGCGTGCAGTAATTACTTGTAAAACCGCTTGTTGTAGCAGGCGGTCGGTTACGGTGGGAATACCGAGTAACCTTGTTTTCCCTTTTCCTTTTAGAATTTCCACTCCTAAAATGGCTTGTGGCAAATACTTTCCCGAACGAACCTTGGCTGTCAGTTCTTCCTTGTCAATAGACAGGAGTTCTGACAGTTTACATACGGGCATGCGGTCGACTCCTGCTGAACCGTGGTTCCGCTGGACTTTGTACATGGCCTGTAACAGGTTCTTTCGTGTTAGAATTTGATCAATCATTTTAGTTTCAATTCATTGTTTCCATGTCCCGCCTAACGCAAAGCTAGATCCTGCTCACGCAGAAAGCTTCTTTGCAGCATTTGGGACAACTTATCGTTCAGCCCTTCAGCTTTTCTGTGAGTCCTCTGCCTTTTCTATGACAGCTCGTTTCCAAAGCCTACTATGGCCTCTGCTGACTTCTCAACTGTCCTTGCGGAAAGTTGAGACCTCCCCAGGTAAGAGCATCTTCCTTCCTCCAATCACTGCTGGATCTACTACGGAACGATTTTGGTATTCGTTGGACGTTACAATGATGTGCTTGCTTATCCTCGTCTCGTAGCCTCGTATCCAATTTCTGTTCGTCAGTACCGGAGTTTGCCGGTTGGCTTCCTTCACTGCATACCTCACGGTAAACCAGCTTGCCACTTGCTAACGGTTCGAAGCGTTACCTCCGCCCGTAAGGGACTTACACCCTCTGGAATAATTTCATGCTACACTTTATTGTTTAGTAAGAAAAAGTTGTACTTTACATTCTTTTTCAAACCTTTAATAAAGTGGGCACATGCTCATGCTGGGCACACACAAATTGTATATGGCAGGCGGGGGGTTTAGCGGTCTGACAAGTCAGACCTTGCGCCCACTTTCCTGCGGGTCTGACACGATTTCTTCCAGAAATCCCGCCCGACCACATACAAGTGACCGTTAGCGTTCATGCTGAAAAAACCGAGACAACATAAATTAAACTGATGACAAGCCAACACACAATAGCACATTTGCAAGCCCCTACAAAAGCTCTGACTTAGCTTGCAAAAGAGCTATTCTTGCCAGCTCAAAAAAATAAATATTATGACAATTGGAATCTTACATTTTACAGATTTACATTTTAACAGCGAGAATAATATAATTTCAAGTAGAATTGAAAATTTTTATTCTGCAGTCAAGTTGGAATTGCAAGAGATAAAACAATTATACATTGTAATTTCTGGAGATGTTGTTAATAAAGGAAATATTGGCGGTTATCAAGAAGCAAAAGAATATCTTGAAAAAATAAAAGAAAAAATTCTTCAGGTTATTCCATTATCAAACCCAAAGTTTGTGATTGTTCCAGGCAACCATGATTGCAATTTCGATTATGATAATCAACTCAGGAAAAATGCTATTAGTTCAATGGGGTATGAAACTATTGGCGTTGACGATAATAGTGTAATTGATATTTGCACAAATATCCAAAATGATTTTTGGGAGTTTTATAAATGTTTTAATGAGATTCCGCAAAACAAACTGTTCTATCAAATTATCGATACAATTGGAGACAAAAAGATTTGTTTTAATTGTATTAACTCTTCATGGATGTCAAAACAACAGGAAGAAATTAACTTATTTTTTCCTATTAAACGATTTGACAATACAGAAATAATTGAAAGAGGTACCATAAATATTTCAATCTTTCATCATCCAATTTCATGGTTTACTCCAAATGGGAAACAAAATCACCGCAAAGAATTTCAAGGATTCGTAGAGGATAACAGTTCAATTATTATCTATGGTCATGAACATGAAGAAGACCATAGGAAATCAGTAGAACTATTATCAGAAAGAGAAACATTATATTTCTCAGGAAAGATACTTCAAAACCCTTCAAATAAAGATGAATCTGGTTTTCAAATAATAACAATAGACCCAAATGATAAATCAGGAATAATAAAAAACTATTTGTGGAATACCGATATTTTTAAATTAGATTTTTCCAAGCCATTTAAATTAAATGGCGACCACTTTGGACATAAAAGGTTTAAACATAATATCGAATATCTTGAAAAGCTAAATGCTTTAAGAATACCTATAAAAGTTGAAAATAAAAGCAATATCAAATTGTCTGATTTTTATGTATTTCCTGATTTAGATAATTCCAAAATAGATAATAAGAAGTTTAAAGGTTTTTACGACTCTGAAAACCTTATTAATGAAACAAAATTTAATACTTGTATTATTGAAGGAGAAAACCAAGCAGGTAAAACAAGTTTAATTTCAATGCTGTATAGAAAGTTCGTAGAGGATGATAAATATCCTTTATTTGTTGATTGTAAATCATTCAAAAAACCTGACGTAGATATAGTTTTAGAAGTAGCTTTTAAACAACAATACAATACTACCGATTTAGATTTTGACAGATTTACTCAATTTGACAAATCAAAGAAAGTAGTTTTAATTGATAATTTACAGAACCTTAAATTTAATCCAAAAACAATAAATCAAGTTATTTCTGATTTAGAAAAAAGATTCTATAAAGTAATTATTGTTACTAATACTCTATATGGTTTATTGTCAAAAATTGAATCTGAATTTGATGAATTGAAAGTGTTTACACTAAGACCATTAGGATACAAAAAACGCAATAAACTTATAGAGAATTATCACAAGTTAAATCTATCAGAAACAACTGGAACAAATGCAATTCTCTTAGAAAAAACAAAGCATTCTTTTAATCAAGTTGAAACTGTATTAGGAAATGAATTAATGCCTTCTTATCCTGTATTTGTTTTATCAATACTACAAACCCCCGCTCGCGCCGATTTGCAATCGGTGTGTTGTCCGGTAGGGCAAGACGTAAAACAATTAGCTTTTTCGAAGAAAGGCACAAGTTGCAAACTTGCGCCAACGAGGACTTACACCCTCTGGAACAATTTCATGCTACACTTTATTGTTTAGTAAGAAAAAGTCGTTTTTTACATTCTTTTTTAAACCTTTAATAAAGTGGGCACATGCTCATGCTGGGCACACGCACAGTACATATTGCAGGGCGGGGTTCGGTGGTACGCCAACTGCGGATTCTCGCATCGCAGTTCCGTGTCCTACCGGACAGGAACGCTCTCCGAAATCCGCCCCGACAACATGTACCAACCGTTATGTTTCATTGTAAAAAAGGAATCGACCAACTAAAAATAGAACTTAAAAATGGCAAATAGTCTTTACTTAGATACAAACGTATATTTATCATTTTATCACCTTTCGAATGATGATTTGGAAGAACTAAAAAAACTCTCAGTATTGACAAATTCTGGCAAATTGATACTATATCTTCCAGAACAAACGAAAAATGAGTTTTACAGAAACAGAGATACAAAAATTGCAGATGCGATAAAAAGATTTAATGATAACAAATTCAATAATGTGTTTCCTCAAATTATTAAGGACTATGACGCAGAATATAAATTAATCAGAGAAGCAATAAAGGATTACGAAAAAAATAAGCAGGTTATTCTTGAGAAAATTAAAAAAGACATTATTGAAAAAAAATTAAAGGCGGACATTGTCATTGAAAAGTTATTTAAAAATGCAAATCCTATTAAGATTACAGACTCATTATTAAATAAAGCAAAAACAAGATTTGATTTAGGAAACCCTCCTGGCAAAGACAAATCCTATGGAGATGCCTTAAATTGGGAATCATTACTTACAGTTGTTGATGACTTTGATAATTTCTTTTTTATTTCAGATGATAAGGATTTTTACTCGCAATATGATAATAATCTTTTTAACTCATTTTTACTTTCTGAATGGGAAGTAAGAATGCCCCTCACCTCTTTCAAATATTATAAATCTTTATCTAAATTTTTTAAAGAAAAATTTCCAGAAATCAATATTTCAACAGAGTTGCAGAAAGAGCAACTAATAAATAAACTCTCAAGTAGTTCCTCCTTTTCTGAAACAAGGAATATCTTAAGAGAACTTAAAAATTTCGACGATTTCACATCAAAACAATTAAATGATATTGTTTATTCCGCACTATCTAACAATCAAATATTTTGGATTAGTAATGATGATGATATTAACGAGTACATGAATAAGATTGTATCAGACAAATTAAATCTGATTGATAACGATAAAGTTGAAAATTTCAAAAGGTTATATCAAAATAAACTAGAATTGTTTTTACCAGATGATGAGAAATTACCTTTTTAAAAAAACAACAAAGCATAACACGCGGTCATAAGTCGGGCGGTTACTCGGCTTGAAAAAATTGCATTTTTTCAAGCTCTTTCTCGTTCGGGCAGTTTCTATCCGTTGGATAGAAACTGCCCGAACTCATACCGCAAAACCGTTACCGGTTATTGAAGAAAAGAGAGATTCTCATTTAATTGGATTGAAAATTAAAAGTTTAAATTTGTGTAACAACTGAAATTATTACAAATGACCGAAATCAAACATAATCCTGAAAATCTTTTTAATAAAGTTGCAGAACTATTAAAACATGCACGAAGTACTGTTGTTCAAACAGTAAATAAAACAATGGTGCAAACCTATTTTGAAATAGGGAAAATGATTGTTGAAGAAGAACAAAAAGGAAAAGAAAGAGCTGAATATGGGCAACAACTAATTAATGAACTTTCGCTGAGACTTTTAAATGAATTCGGGAAAGGTTTTTCATCGACAAATATTAAACAAATGAGGAGCTTTTACCTCACATATTCAAAAAGTCAGACAGTATCTGACGAATTCAATTTAAGTTGGTCTCATTATTTAAAATTAATGCGGATTGATGATGAAAATGAACGTCGGTTTTACGAAATAGAAACTTTCAAAAACAATTGGAGTTTGAGGGAATTACAAAGGCAATATGATAGTGCATTGTACACCCGACTGGCTTTGAGCCGAAATAAAAAGAAAATTCTGGAATTATCTGAAAAAGGATTAATAATTGAAAAACCGAAAGATGCAATAAAAGACCCGTATGTTTTAGAGTTTATTGGATTACCAGAAAAATCTGCTTATTCAGAAAATGATTTAGAACAAAAATTAATTGATAAACTGGAACATTTTTTACTCGAATTGGGAACGGGTTTTACATTTGTTGCAAGACAAAAAAGAATAACATTTGACGAAAAACATTTCAGAATAGATTTAGTTTTTTACAACCGAATTTTAAAATGTTTCGTCTTGATTGACTTGAAAATTGGAGAATTAAAACATCAAGACATTGGACAAATGCAAATGTATGTTAACTATTATGACCGAGAAATAAAGCTAATTGATGAAAATAAAACAATTGGATTGATACTCTGTCAAAATAAAAGTGAAGCAGTTGTAGAATATACATTACCAGAAAAAAATGAACAGATTTTTGCCAGCAAATATCAAACAGTTTTACCAAGCAAAGAAAAACTAAAACAATTAATTGAGAATAAAGAGAATTAACAACAACCGCTAATCGAATAGCTCGCCCCGCTAGCAAATACTAGCAGGGAGAGGCTTTCACACCACCGTACGTACGCGAGCTATGCTCCTTCCTTTCGCTTTACTCAGGAACATATACGGCGGTTCGTTAAGTCATAGGAAACAAAACCGTACTTGGTTTTACTTGATTGTAGAGTTCCAGTAAAGAAACGTAACCACGCAATTTCAATTTATCAACCGTAATGGTAGTACCCAGAATTGGGCTTTGTGCAATTGCCCATCCCCCGCTCGCGCCGATTTGCAATCGGTGTGTTGTCCGGTAGGGCAAGACGTAAAACAATTAGCTTTTTCGAAGAAAGGCACAAGTTGCAAACTTGCGCCAACGAGGACTTACACCCTCTGGAATAATTTCATGCTACACTTTATTGTTTAGTAAGAAAAAGTTGTACTTTACATTCTTTTTTAAACATTGAATAAAGTGGGCACATGCTCATGCTGGGCACACGCACAGTACATATTGCAGGGCGGGGTTCGGTGGTACGCCAACTGCGGATTCTCGCATCGCAGTTCCGTGTCCTACCGGACAGGAACGCCCTCCGAAATCCGCCCCGACAACATGTACCAACCGTTGTAGCCAATAACTGCCAAAACTCAACCGACCATCTCATCTTCACATTTTTCACAAAAAAACGAAGGATTTGGATTTTTCTACGACTAACAAGTGTAATTTGAAAAAATGGCACAAACAGATAAAAAAATAGTCAGAAAAATTAAAGCAGGAAGCCAAGAGGCTTTTACGGAACTCTATCAAAAATATTCCGATTTGCTGTTTGCCTATGTGTTGCGTCGGTTAGACAATGACAGGGATGTCGCAACGGATATTTGGCAAGAAATCTGGCTTGTTGCTATCGAGAAATTTTCTGTTTTTAAATCTGATTGTACTGTTTTTACGTGGCTTTGCGCAATTGCCAACAATAAAATTTCGGATTATTTCAGGTTAAAAGAAAAGCACCGAAAGTTTGACACCGAAATGAAGCTTACTATGGAAATCGACAATGACGAAGTTAATGTGGTTAATGAAGACGTTCAGGAAACCGTTATAAAAGTTTTAGCCGATTTAAGTGACGAGCATAGGCACCTGCTTATGGCAAGGTATTTCGAGAACAAAAGCGTTGATGAGATTTCGTTGCAGTTAGGAAAATCGTATAAGGCAACCGAATCTTTGTTAACACGCTCTCGCAATGCTTTCCGAAAAAAGTTTAAACAAAATCAATAATCAAAATGAGCAGTAACGAATTAAATACAGAACAAAATATCCAGAAATTGATTAGCTCCAGCTTAAGCACTGACAACAAATTGGATAAACAACAAAAAGAGATGTTTTTGGATTTGCTGTTACACAAAATGAAACAACAAAAAGAAAAAACGCCATTTGTAAATGTAAGCATTATCGGACTTTCTGTTTTGTGGATAGTGGCTGTTGTATTGGTTTTCACCAAAATTCCTAATTCGTTGCATATCGTTGAACTTATAAAATTTGCTTTAAGCTTAAGCCTATTTGTAATCCCTATTTCAAGTATTGTAATAATTTTTAAATTAAGTACAAATGAAAAAACTTTGGTATAATAAATTGCCGTGGATAGGTTTAGTTTCGGGATTGTTAATGATAATCCTACTCGTAATGACTGTCGTTTTTAAACCTTCGGCAAATACAAAAAGCCCTGTAAACAGAAAAATTGTAACAGACAAACTCAATAAAATCGAAATCGAGAGCAAAGAGGCATTCAATAGTAGTGAATTTGTTGATTATCTGAATAAAACATTAAATGGAACGTCAGTTAATACCAAATGGCTAATCAACAGCGATGGATTAATTGTTTACGCCAATGGAATGATGGCGCAAGGCACTCCACTAAATTCGAGCATCTCGGATTTAGTTAACGAATCGAATCTTGGATTGATAACTGCTGTTGAAAATAATATGGATGAGGTTCAGAAAAAATGTTTGTATGCTGCAGCAGCTATCCGAAAAGAAGGAGACCATAACAATATTTACGGACATACAGTTGTTCCGTTAAAAACAGATGCCAATGAACTGGTTGGTTTTATTGGAGTAGCTTTCAATTTAGACGACACAACACAATCTTCTTTAATTTACATAATCGACATTGCACTGATTATTTGCTTTTTACTGTATTGGTTGTCGTTTCCGTTGTGGGTGTATTTCGACTGCCGACAAAAGAACAACAAATACATTTTTTGGACACTGTTTGTACTCATCGGCAACTTACCCGCTTACATTGCCTATTTCATAACTCAAAAACAATAATCACAATGAATGTATTTGCATTTATAAAAGATGAAAAAAAACAGGCTCTGTTTTCTGTTATTGTTGAAATTATTATCATTGGGTCATTAGGCATCTTCTTCCTAAAGGTTTCAAATGATTATGTGATTAAAGATCCTCCAAATCACATTTTTAGAATCATAGAATCGGTATTGTCGCTACTCATATTATCCGTTTTCCTTATAATCAAAAAGTCCTCGTTGCATGACTTGGGTTTGTCGTTACGCAATGTTAAACCATTGGTACGCAACCTTTATATGATTGGTATTTCAATCGTTTTGCTGATGGTAATTTCCTCTTTCTTTTTTATGGATAATTTATCATCGACAATGAACCTGCGATTTGGTTTGGTAAGCCCACTTTTTGAAGAGGTACTTTTTCGGGGATATGTGTGGCACAGGTTGAAGAAAAGTCGTGTCGGAGACGTATCGGTAATTTTTATTACCGGAATACTTTTCGGCTTATTCCATCTGTTCGGGTACTACGAGTATTCTTACGAAACTGGTTTTACAACAGAAACCAAATTAATGCTGAATGTTGTTGTACAAAAAATTCTGCTCAACATCTCATTTGGTTTGTTGCTCGGATATATTCGATATAAAACAAAAAAGCTATATCCGTCGTTGTTAATCCACTCACTTAACAACATTATTCTTGGACATTGATATGAAAAATAATTACTGGCTATAGGTTTTGTATAAGTAATGGCAGGCGAGGTGTTTAATATCAAGGGTTGTAGCCCGCTTCAAAATTCTAACGTTTTGATAGGTTTGAAGCCCGCAATCGCCTACTTTGCATATACTAAACGTTATGCCGCATTTTGAAATGCAGGTTACTAAAATAGGTGGAATTTTTTAACACATGATTCCTGATTGAATTTTAGTAATAGAACTTTTAATGAGTAGTATTGACTACTTTTAGATATTAATGTATTGAGTCAAAATTCAACAAAATAAGGCAAAAGTGTTAATCTGTTTAAATCTAAAACTTTAACAAAGAATATTGCATGAATATATTACATATATCAGATATGCATTTTGGACCAAGGCACTGGGATGGAAATGATAAGCTTTTACTTGAGAAAATCAATTCCTTTGATACCGATTTAGTTATTAATACCGGAGACAATACAACAGATGGTCTGGAAAGCGAATATGCTGAGGCAGGAAGTTTTTTAAAGCAGATTAAGTGTAAAAATATCATCTCTACTCTTGGCAATCACGATAAGAGAAATATGCGTTCTCATGAACTATTTCAACAATATATTGATTATTCCAAGATTATTACCATTTCAAAAACCATTAAAACCAGTAAGAAACACCTTTTTTTAAACCTTGACATAACAAAACTGAATGATCATTTTACCGATATCAATTTTATTAGGTCTATTGTAATTAAAGGGAAAAAGATTTTGGTTATCAGCATAGATTCTAATGAACTATACAACGATGACGGATACGTTGAAGAGGAAGTTCTAATAGCTGTTTCGAAGGTAATTGAGCAAACCGACTATGACTTACCTTTGCTTCTTACCCATTATTCTGTTCTTGGTACCGATGAGTGTCCTCTAAAGAATTCTGCAACCCTAATTGATTTCGTGCAAAAATATAAAATCAAGCACGTATTTTGCGGCCATACTCACGAACTAGAACTTATGCGCACCAATGACCTTTATAACGGACATACATTTGATCAATTTATGTGCGGTACGCTTTCATCCCGCAATCATCCCAAAGACGATAACATGTTCTTGTATTATGAGAATTTAGGAACTAAGGATATGCATCTTTATGTAATACGAATATTTATTGATAAGGATAAACTGTATTTTAAAAAGGAAGAAGTTTATTAGTGGAGTTTATTATGTTTATGTTGCAAGAGTTGATATAAAAGCCAATAAAAGAATAAAAACTAAATTCAATGAAATTCCATTTGGCAAGGGAAAAGTAAATGTGTTAAAAAGAGGATTTGAAGATTACCTGTTTTTACAGCAAGTGATGCTAATTGGGATAGGTTATTACTTAGTTACACCATTCAAGATGGAATTAGACTTTGGACAGGAAAGGATAGTGAGTTTAAAAAATTGAATTTATCTGTGAATAGAGAACTGGGAAATATACAATCAAATGAGGTTTAAAAAAGAGATTATAATTTCAATTTTAATTACGATTATTTCGCTTGGAGTTTATTTGTACCTTTTTGACTATGCAGATAGAAGGATTGTATTTTTATATGAACATATTGGGTTGAAACCTTTTGATAGAATGACAACAGGACGCTATTGGATGACAGGATTCGTTTTGAGTGGATTTCTCACTTTTCTATATCTAATAGCCCAATTAATTTCAAGATTTATTATAAAAATGGAGAAAATATATTGGGTAACAATCATTAAATTATCATGGATTCCTTTGATTCTTGGAATAGTGATTATAACAATGACTTTGGGTGAACCTAAAATGACTTTGTCAATTGCTATTAGTTCTGCAACTGCATTAATGATTGGATTTAGTGTGGCAGATGATTTAATCATGAATTTTAAATCAACAATAACCTATTTGATTACTGGATTGGGATTGGTTCCATTTCTTGTCCTTTTTAGAGCATTAGAATTACCAGGTAAAGGTATTTTAACTTTGAATATTTCTATTTTGGTTGTTGTGATTTCAATTGTTTGTGGATTTTTATGGCTTTTAATTGCAAATAGACTATTTATCAAACATAAAGCACCATTAATAAAAGTGATTAAGGGAATTCTAGCAATATCATATTTGGGACTTCCTGTATTTCATTATCTCATAGCAACTCCGAAAGGGATCCCCTACATAACGTCTTCAGATAACTTCTTTGCAGACAACATAGTATTAAGAATAACAAACTGGATTTTATTAATTTTGATAGTAGTATTAGGAGATAAATTAACGAAACGAATAATGCCCAGCGGCTAATCGAAATAGACGGATGACGGACTAAAAGTCCGCCAGTGTTCCTCTCTCACCACCGTACCTACGCGAGCTATGCTCCTTCCTTTCTCATTGAATGCCCACCGGGCAAATTCTTAACAGTCTACCCTCCAGTAGTGTCAAAAGCAATTCATCCTCTGGAATAATTTCATGCTACACATTATTCTTTAGTAAGAAAAAGTCGTATTTTATATTCTTTTTTAAACCTTGAATAAAGTGGGCACATGCTTATGCTGGACAAAAAACAGTTGGCGCTCAGTGGTTTGTGAGCGTTTGGTTCTCGCTTCAGCATTCTTGTCGGGGGACAAGATCGCAGCCCGAAAACCCAACCGTTTCATATTACCATTCGTTGTATGGCATATAGAATAACTTTAACCATAAAATATACAATATAAAATATAGAGTACATAGAATTGAAGTCAAGAGTGAAAATATGCAAGAAAAATTAGAGCAATATTTAAATAAACTTGATGGAGAAGTTGTTTCAATAATCCCTAATGTTCGTCCAACTTTTCAACTAATGGGGGCAACTGCGAAAATTGATTATATCCTTGTTGTTGAAAAGCAAAAATAAGAGATCCCTAATTTTTTTAAAAGAGTTTATAAGAAGCCAATAAATGGAAAAGAATAATAACTTTTTTACAGATAAGACATCAATAAAAACGATTGATAGCAAAAGGATTATTTATTTCGTGATTGCAGTTTTATTTTTCTTTTTGACAGAAACAGGGAGAAACATTTATAGACCATATATTTATACAAACAACATTGATGATTATGGAATTGCTGATAGTATTGGAAATTCGGGAGGAATAATCGTTCAAATATTTTTCATGTTGGCAATATTGAACTCACCAAGAAAGAAAGTATTTCGTGTAATTGGATTTATTGTGATTGGATATATTCTCTATGAAATATTGCAACCCTATTTGCCTCGTGGAGTATTTGATTGGAAAGATATCTATGGGACTTTAATCGGTGGAGCAATATCTTTATTTGTTTTGTTTTTTATAAAAAAGATTGTTAAAAACAAAGTTATTTATGTCTTTAAATAAGACAAATACGCCATACAATCGTAGACGGCTGACGGAGGACTAAAAGTCTGCCCGCACGCCTCTCTCACCACCGTACGTATGCGAACTACGCTCCTTCCTTTCGCCTTGAATGCCCACCGGGCAAATTCTTAACAGTCTGCCACCAGTGGTGCCAAAAGCAATTCATCCTCTGGAATAAATTCATGCTACACGTTATTGTTTAGTAAGGAAAAGTCGTATTTTATATTCTTTTTTAAACCGTTAACAAAGTGTGCACATATTCATGCTGGGCACATAAAGTGCATTTTTCATAGCGGGGTTGGTGCGGTTAGCAAATGCAGATTCTCGCTCCGCAACATGCAAAACCGTCCGCAAGACGAACGAAATATTAAGAATAATGAACAAGAAGAATAGTGTTTTTATTGCGACAAGTTTAGATGGCTATATCGCAGATAAAAATGGAGGAATTAATTGGCTTCATTCAATACCAAATCCCAATAATGACAATATGGGATATGTAGAATTCACCAACGACATTGATGCTCTTGTTATGGGAAGAATAACGTTTGAAACTGTATGCGGATTTGATGTTGATTGGCCATATAATAAGCCAGTATTCGTATTGAGCAGTACTTTAAATGAAATACCTGAAAGTCATAAAGGGAAAGCATTTTTGGTTAAAGGAACATTGACAGAAATTTTAGGACAGATTTATGAAAAAGGATGTCATCGACTGTACATTGATGGAGGTACTACGATACGGAATTTTCTAAAAGCTGATTTAATTGACGAAATGCTAATTACTACAATTCCTATATTATTGGGTGGTGGTTCACCTTTATTTTCAGAGCTTCCGAAAGAACTGAAATTCGAATTAATTAAGACTAAAACTTTTTTGAATCAAGTTGTACAGAATCATTATAAGCGAAAAAGATAAAATGCCAACAACATATATGAAATACTAAAGAAAGCATGAAACATTCAAACTATTTTAAAGGGAAAGTAGCAATAATAACAGGAAGTGGAGAAGGTCTTGGTCAGGCAATATCCTTAAGGCTTGCTGAACATAGAGCCATCGTAATTTGTACTGACAAAGATTTAAAACGTGCAGAAAATACAGTCCGCATAATTAAATCCAAAATTAAGAACAGTACTTCTCATGCCTTTCAGCTTGATGTATCAGATACAGGACAAATTACAGATACAATTGCTGAAATCAATTTAGAATTCGGAAAAATTGACTATTTGTTCAACAATGCAGGTATTACAATAGGTGGAGAAATCAGGGACTTAAATGTGGATCATTGGCGAAAAATAATTGATGTCAATTTATTAGGATTGATAACTTGTTCAACAGAAGTATTTAGATTAATGAGTAACGTTAGACAAGGACATATTGTTAATATCACTTCCATATCTGGACTACTAGAATATACTGCATTAAGTACACCTTATGCCGTTTCAAAGCATGGTGCCGTGACATTCTCAAAAGCACTTAGACTTGAAGCTTTAGATTTTAATGTAAAAGTTACAACAGTTTGCCCAGGAGCAATAAAAACAATGATTGGAGAAAAGATGGAGCATGTTAATGCAAATGATAATGCAAAGCAACGTGCTATCGACTTTATTAAAAAAGGAATTTCTCCAGAACTAGCTGCTCAAAAGATTTTAGCCGAGATTATGCGAAACAAAAAGTTTATAATATTCCCAACAGCTTTTAAGAATTACTATTTTGCCACAAAGATTTTTAGATTCTTAGAAAAGAATATGACTCTAAAAATGATTAGAGATTTTAGGAAGAATGATAGACTATAATAAAGGATTAACCTGTAGCCTTATTTTAAGGACTAAACATCTAAACAAGACATATGAATCTAGAAGAAAATAAAAACAATGCAATAGCATTCTATAAGACTGCATATAACGGAAGTCCTAAGGATGCAATAGAGAATTATGTGGGTAAAGAATACATTCAACATAACCCCGGTGTTGCTGATGGAACACAAGGCTTTATTGATTATTTTGAAAGAATGCAAATCGAGTATCCCAACAAATCAATTGAATTTGTTCGCTGTATTGGCGAAGGTAATTTAGTAGCGCTGCATACGCATCAAACATGGCCTGAAGATGACCAATATGTTACAATGGACTTTTCCCGGTTTGATGAAAATGGAAAAATATGTGAACATTGGGATTCAATTCAGCAAATTCCTAAAAGTTCAGCGAACCCTAATAAAATGTATTAAAAACAGTAAGCAATAAATATGTGTTTTTGCAATTGACCACCCTCCCATCCGTGATCTGCTCCATGCATAGGTTTGTCTTTGTTCAACTCCCAAAAAGATGAGGTTTTTTCACATCAGAATTCAGTAACTTTGATTGCATGCAAGCCTACAAAACATTTCAAGTTAATCGGATAATAGCAACAAGTATCCCAATCCTAATGGTTTGGGTTTTGATTGCATATTTCTTTCAAATCGGACCCAATCCAATTCCATTAGCAGGAATGATTCTTATGGAGTTATTTCTACTAATCGCCGTTTTATTATTTTATGGATTAACAATTTCTGTGACTAGGGAAAATATTAGACTCCGCTTTGGAATAGGGCTTATAACAATCAAGATTAAGCTCAATAGCATAAAAGACTGCAAGCTTGTTAAAAATCGCTGGTATTATGGAGTTGGCATTAGGCTTATTCCACACGGAATACTCTATAATGCACATGGATTAAGCGCTTTAGAATTAGCGTTTAAAAACAAAAAACGAATTGTTCGTATCGGCACATCCAACACAGAAAAACTAAAAAAGGAAATTGAACAGCAAATAAATTCTCATAAACCACGCATGAGTTAGGCTTTCCCCGACAAAAGACAAGCTATTCCAATCATATCTATTGGCTAAAAAATAAAGGTTGCCTGAAAAACATCAGACAACCTTTGCTAAACTAACAATCGAAACTCATGAAATTAATAATTTCGACCTAACTATAAACTAAACTTATTTCAATAGGATCTTCCAACAAAAGGGAAGACTTATGTAATAAAAAAAAAACTATCTGCCAATTAAATTCTTTGCCTGACTGGCAATATTATTTGCCGTTAGCCCATAGTATTCAAATATTTCAAGGGGTGTTGCATTAATAACATTCTCTTGTGGGATCCCCAGAATACTCATTTTTACCGGATTCTCCTGAGATACAATTTCGGCAACAGCTGAGCCTAAGCCCCCATAAATACAATGCTCCTCAACAGTAACAATATGTCCTGCTTTCTGAGCTGCCATAAGAATTGCTTCCTTGTCTATAGGTTTCAATGTGTGCATATCAATCACCATAGCCTGAATTCCGTCCTTTGCAAGGTTCTTAGATGCCTCTAGGGCATGATACACAGTTTCACCAGTGGCGATGATAGCTACGTCTTTGCCTTCGGTTAGCACATTTGCTTTACCTGGCACAAATTCATCATTTTCAGAATACACATCAGGAACAGCATTTCGTCCCATTCGAACATAAGCCGGTTCATTTGAATTTGCCAGATATTGTGTCAATTTTTTCGTTTGATGGCGATCTGCAGGAAGATATACCTCCATTTCTGGGAATGTCCTCATTACCGCTACATCATGCATACTATGATGGGTTGCACCAAGTGCTCCATAACTAACACCACCACTCACACCAATAACTTTTACATTTGAATGTGAATAAGCGACATCTACTTTTACCTGCTCTAAACTTCTTGCCGAATAAAAGCAAGCTGGGCCACACACAAATACATTGTTTCCACACAATGCAATACCGGCACTAACACCAACAGCATTTTGCTCTGCAATCCCTACCTCAACAAACTGTTCAGGCAGCTCATTTGCAAATTGATCTAAAGTAACACTTCCTCTCGCATCTGAAGTAACCACGAAAATGTTTTTATTCGCTTTTGCTTCCTCCAGTATTGTATTTGTAAATGCCTTACGACATGGAATAACCTTATCTGCCATTACTTATCTCCTCTTTGTTTATTCAACTCTTCAATTGCTTCGGACAATTGCTCTTTTGATGGTACACCGTGGTGCCATTTTGCAACATTTTCCATAAATGAAACACCTTTCCCTTTTACTGTTTTAGCAATAACAAAAGTAGGTTTCCCTTGAACAGCTGGTGCTGAATTAAAAGTCTCAACTAAGACTTCCATATCATGCCCATTGATTTCAATTACATTCCAACCGCAAGCGGCATATTTTTTGCCCAAATCTTCAATTGCCATAACATCTTCAGTTTTACCACTAATCTGAAGCATATTTCTATCGACAATTGCTACTAGGTTATCCAATTTATAGTGTCCGGCTGATGCTGCAGCCTCCATAATAGAGCCTTCGCCATGTTCGCCATCACCCATCAAAACAAAGGTTCTAAAACTCTTCTCTTGACGTTTTGCAGCAATTGCCATTCCAACACCAACAGAAAGTCCATGCCCTAAGGCACCCGAATTAACCTCTATCCCATTCACTTTTCTTGTTGGGTGACCTGCTAATACAGAGTTAAACTTACCGTAAGTTTCCAGCACAGAGTCTTCAATAAATCCTCTTCGAGCCAGAACGGCATATAAACTTTCAACAGAATGACCTTTGCTCAAAATAAACCTGTCTCGATCAGGCTTATCTGTATTGGCTGGGTCAATTTTTAAAACCGCAAAATACAAGGCTGTTAAAATATCGACAGAAGACAAGGATCCGCCAGTGTGCCCTCCAGAG
Organism: Prolixibacteraceae bacterium; assembly: GCA_963662675.2. GTDB lineage: Bacteria > Bacteroidota > Bacteroidia > Bacteroidales > Prolixibacteraceae. The sequence continues at coordinate 234,104 of CAXXHP010000003.1, read as the reverse complement.
GCACTGTAGATAATTTCGAGTGTCCGCTTTCTTATTTCAATTGCTTCTCCCTCTAACACACTTATTTTATTCATAGATATTAATTATTTGACAATGATATCAGTACGAGACCAATTAAGAACAGGATAAACATGATTACCAGTAACTTATTTGTTCCCATTGGTGCACCTTTAAACTCTTTCCAGATGAATACTCCCCATAGAATTGCCACAACAGGAGCAGCATTACTAAGAGCGTATGAAATTGCAGGGTTTGCACTACCTGCTGAGATAAAACTCACAATCATACCTGTCATCCAAATAAAACCTCCAATGATACCCGTGATATGAGTCTTGAAGCTCCCTTTAAAATACTCCTTCATCTTTACAGGCTCACCTTCAACAGGATACCTCATGAAAAATGGATTGAAAATTGGAGTACTTACTAATACACCAAATGCAAAAAAGAAAACACCTGTATAAGGAGTCAGGTTTCCGGCACCTCCGGAAACAAAACCATTATCAATTGATTTTACAACTAGCCCGTAGAAAAAAGCGATTAATAAGCCGGCACCTACTGAAAGCAAAATACCTTTAGTCGAGGCTTTTTCTTGTTTTTGCGACAACCTCTTATATGATAACATACTAAGATAAATTGCAACAATAATTACAGCAACACCGGCAAATAGTAATGGCACATTACCTTCGGGGGTACCTTTGTCAATAATTACCAAAATAAAGTTGAAGACAATACCCAGAATCCAAGCAAGTCCACCACCAATAGGAAAACCAACAGACATACCAGCAACTGCAATAGCAGCCGTAAGAAGAATGTTACCCAAGTTCCAGACAATTCCCCCAAACATAGCGTTCATAATACTTGAACTATTTGCCTGTGCTATATCCTCAAGGAAAGGACGACCTTCAGTCCCCATATTACCAAGCGTGAGCGCATAAATTGCAGCCGTTAACATTAGTCCAATTGTTAAATCCCAGTAGAATAGTTCAAACCGCCAGTTTTTGGGCGCCAGTTTTAATGTATTTGCCCAAGATCCCCAGCAAACCATTGAAACGAAGAAAAAGAACAATGCTAAACCGTAGTTGTGTACCAGTACCATAGCTTATTTCTATTTATAAATGATTACTAATTTGTGATTATTGATGCTTATATAATTCCCATCCCAAATAGTTTTCTACCGCCTCTTCAATTACGTCAGCTACATGTGTGCGAACCATTGCCACATGATGCTCAAATCCATTTTTGCACATGTGTTTCATCAATTTCTGTAGCTCAGGTATTTCACATACTGCAATACCACCGTCCATGCCGTATGGATCATCTGTTATCTTACCTTCTCCTAAATATGTTTTTACAGTCCCTTGGTTATCATCCGTTGAAATACGGAAATAAGTCATATCGCCAGAGGCAACTTTACCTTTCACTGCACCAAATGTATCTTCACTTCCTAATACAGTTCCCAATACATCCAAACTTCCAATTTCGATATCATTTTGGAAGAATGATTTTGGATAGTTACTACAGTGAGTCAATACACATTTATCACGATCTTCAGCAAAGTTGTTATTCCAATCAAGCAATGCAGAAGGAACTTCGGCAGCTAATGTTAATGCATACATCGAAATTGCACCTGCAACGTCAACCTCACAAGCAGATGGCATTAATTTTTCCCCCATCATACTCATAGTAACACAAGCAGCACAACCATAATTTTTTTCAATTGATTCCCAACATTGTAATGCAGAAATATTACAGTCGTTTTCTTTAATCCAATTTTCAACGGCTAAACCAAAACAAGCTTGTTTTGCAATTTTATCTTTCGCTACAATCGCACAACTACCATACTCCTGAATAGATGCAACTTTTTCAATTACAGCAGGATCATTTTTATCAATGGCCTCTGCAGCAGCAATAATTTCAGACATATCTACAGGTACAATTGTAATGCCCGATTTCTGTAAAATTTTCTCGCTATAACGCATGGTCTGGAAACCAATAGGACGCGTACCGATAGCTCCAACTCTTAAATTGCTTAATCCTTTTACCACACGACAAACACTGGCAAATTTCACCAAGTCTTTCGTAAATTCGGCACTTTCAAGACTGTACGTATGATACATCGTATCTGTAAACTTTATACCGTAATGGTAAAAGTTATTACAAACGGAAAGTTTTCCACAGAAAGCATCACGACGACTTTTCACATCTACTTTATCATTATCATCGTCACAAGCCTGAACAAGGATTGGTACATTTAATCCGGAAAGTTTGATTGTATTAACAACCCCAAGCTCATCACCGAAGTTTGGAAGTACAACAATTACACCTTCAATGATGTCTGAATTCTTTTTAAAGAGATCACCACATTTTACTGCATCAGTATAGCCTTCAATATTCCCTGTTGGAGTTTCACTCTCAGGCAAAATGACATAACCAAAACCCATTTTATCGAGTTTTTCTGTGACTTTTTTTCTTGCATCAACAGCCAGTTTATAATTAAAAATATTACGTGTGGCTATAATCACACCAAAAGTTTGTTTTGCTTTATTCATCGCTTTATTATTTATTAGTTTGATTTATTTTATTTCAGGCGGGCACGCTCAACTGCTTTTTTCCAACCGTTGTATAATTCTTCGACTTCTTTCAAATTCATATTAGGGTTAAACACATGGGCAGATTGGCGTAACGATTCTATTTCTTCAATATTTTTCCAAAATCCGGTAGCTAATCCGGCCATAAAAGTTGCCCCCAATGCCGAAACCTCCTCAATCTCAGACCTTGCCACATTATTACTTAATATATCAGATTGAAATTGCATGAGAAATTGATTTCGTGTTGGGCCACCATCAACTCTCAATTCTTTGAGCTCAATTGCTCCATCATTTTCCATTAAGCTAATCAAGTCTTTAATTTGGTAGGCAATGCTTTCAAGACCTGCGCGAACAATATGTGCTTTTTTTGTGTTTCTGGGCATTCCGGACAGGCATGCTCTTGCTTCATTATCCCAATATGGAGCGCCAAGACCTACAAATGCAGGAACAAGATAAACTCCATTATTGCCATCAACGCTTCTTGCCAATTCCTCTGTTTCAGAAGCATCGTTGATTAAGCCAATATCATTTTTCAACCAATTAATTGTATCTCCGGTACAATGGATATTCCCTTCATATACGTAATAAATCGTTTTATCAATACCGTAACCAATAGAAGTAACGAGACCTTGCGGACTTTTCAAAGGTTCATTTCCAATATTCATCATGATTGATGAACCCGTCCCATAGGTTGCTTTTCCCATACCAGCATAAAAACAATTCTGCCCAAATAATGCAGCATGAGAATCGCCTAGTAACCCGGCTATCGCAACCGGATGATCAAACAAAATATCTGTATCAGTAAATCCAAAAACCTCATCGCTATAACGAACTTCCGGGAACATACTTTCATGAAGGTCAAACAGCTCTAACAACTCAGCATCCCACTCAAGTGTATGAATATTAAACAACAATGTTCTACATGCATTTGAATAATCTGTCGCATGTATTTTACCTCCTGTTAGCTTCCACAACATCCACGAGTCCATGGTTCCAAGAAGTAAATCTCCATTTTTTGCCTTTTCTTTTAAACCATCCACGTTATTCATTATCCAGTGGAGTTTGCTCGCAGAGAAATATGGATCGATTAGTAATCCAGTTTTACTTCTTATTATATCATTATATCCCTCTTGTTTTAACTTATTACAATATTCGGTTCCTCGAAGACACTGCCAAACGGCAGCATTAGCTACAGGCTCTCCAGTATTTTTATCCCAAATAACAGCTGTTTCTCGCTGATTGGTAATAGCAACACATGCAAGGTCGCTATCCTTGATATTTATTTTTGATAAAACTTCTGAGATACCTTTTAGAGTATTATTGAAAATCTCAATCGGATCATGCTCTACAAACCCTGCTTGAGGGTAATACTGTTGATGAGGAACTGTTACACGAGACTCCAATGTCCCCTTATTATTAAAAATAATTGTCTTTGTAGCAGAAGTACTTTGATCTATTGTCAAAATATACTTTTCACTGTTTCCCATTTGTTCTATTTTTTATTTTGCAGCAATTAGCAGTGATGAATAACGACTCTAGCAAAAATAAAATCGACCATATTGCTTTCTTTTATTTTCGTTTACAAAGATATGTGAAATTATTCGAAAATCTATAAAAAATGCAAATATATACAAGCACCTGCCTGAAAATGGATCAAATGAAAAATAAGCGGGTGGAGAAATATGATCAATTTATTCTATTATAACCAATACGATTATACATAAAGATAAATACCCAATGCGTATTCCCTGACTTGGCTGTTCTTCCGAACGGGATTTTATTTTTTGGTTCAACCCAAAAAATGGAAACAAAAAAAAGGTCAAAGTTGACGGACCTTTTGAAAGAAAACTACGATTGATAATAACCGGCAAATATAAAAAGAGACCCCAAAAATGTTTGTTTCGAAAATCAGCCCATCTCATTATAGAAGCAGATTGAAAAGTGCCTGATGGAATTCGCAGTCTTATTTAAGGCGAACTAAAGTTTATGCATGAAAAAGTTAGCGCCACATAAATATCATTTGATCCCTGAAAATTTATATTTCAAGTTAAGACACAACACTCCCGCACAAAAAAAAGCGCAAAAATAAAGGCACGAATAAGAATTCCGCACCTATAACTCATTAAATATAATATGAAAGAAAAAGAAGGGAAGGAACTTCCCTCAAATGGGACACAACAACAATCGAAACACCTATGCGATCACCAACTTAACATCATGCCTCTTGAAGATAGCAATATCTTCATCTCTAATTTTTGAATCTGTGATCAAATAATCAATCAACGAAAGCGCCCCTAAGCTTGCAAATGAACTCTTTCCAATTTTACCAGAATCAGCCACCACATAAACAAGATTAGACGAATCTATCATTGCTCTTTTAACACAAATATCACTAATACTAGGATATGTTAACCCAGATTTCATTGTTATTCCGGCTGTTGCCAAAAATAATTTATCGACATGCAAGCCATCAAAAAAATCAGCAGCCTTCTGTCCAGTTAAAGAAAGCGTTGGTGCCTTAAACTCACCACCAGTCATCACCAAATTTATTTCCGGATCAACACCTAAAATCAGAGCTATATTTAAAGCATTTGTGATAACAGTCAAATTTTTAAACCCCGTAAGCAATTTTGCTATTTCCGTGGTAGTTGATCCGGAGTCAAGTATTATTGTATCACCGTCTTCAATCAACACAACTGCTTTTTGTGCAATCAAAGCCTTCTCGTTGAGATTCATTTTATTTTGAAGCTCAATGTTTTTAACAGTCATCCCAATATCCTTCAAATATGCACCACCATGCTCCCGCTTTATATAGCCATCCTTCTCCAGCTTTTCAAGGTCTTGTCTGATTGTTACTTCCGTAACCTTAAATATTTTGCTTAATTGCACCACCTTTGCATGACCATCTTCTCTGATCATTTCAAGTATTTCATCTCGTCGCTGGTGAGGTAACATATCTTATATTTTAAATTTATTTGAAAATCAACTTCTATCTCTAATTTCTAAGTATTCAACCAACCTTTTAGTTGTAATTAATTTAAGTCCGAATTTTTCAGATATTTTTTGAAGTTCCGGATAGCGAGCCATAGTCCCATCAAGATTCATCACCTCAACCAAAACACCAACAGGTGCAAGACCAGCAAGAGCCGCCAATTCAACCGCCGCCTCAGTATGGCCGGGACGCACCCGAACTCCTCCAGGATGTGCTTTTATTGGAAAAATATGGCCAGGACGCCCAAGATCAGAGGGCTTAGTACTGGGGTTAACTAATGCAAAAAGGGTTTTAGACCTATCTTCAGCAGAAATACCTGTTGTACATCCATCTCCAATCAAGTCAATTGACACTGTGAAATTTGTTTGATTTACGGCACTATTATTTTTCACCATCATTTCAAGATCAAGTTCTCTGCACCTGTCATCTTTTAATGCGGCACAAATCAAACCACGCCCTTCAATAGCCATGAAATTTACGATCTCCGGAGTTATTAACTCAGCAGCCGCAATGAAATCTCCCTCATTCTCACGATGCTCATCATCTGCCACAATAACGATTTTCCCTTTTTTAACTTCCGCTATTGCCTCCTCAATATCTTTATAATCTTCCTTTTTCATTTGTTTTTATTTTTCGAGGCACAAAAATACAAAATAAACAATGCCTTCCACACCCAATCACGAAAGATAGTCCATCTAACAAAATTATCAAAAAAAAGAAGGCACCCCTTAAGTCACTACGAAACGGACACCTTCTTCTGTTCTCCAAATCAGCAATTACATAACAGCAACTACGACCCTCCTATATCTCGTAAGAACCGGAGAACCATTATCTTTAACCTCAAGTATCACATGTATTGTTTGACCTGCCAATGCATCTTCAGGGATAGTTACCTCCACCTCATTGCTACTTTCATTCATTATTGACACCAACCCGTCATACGATCCAGCCTCCTTATACTGCCACCAACTATAACTTAATTCATCCCCATCAGGATCAGTTGCATTCCCGCCCAACATTATAACCTCACCAGGTTTTGCTGTAATATCATCTGAACCTTCAAGACTTACTAATGGTGCATGATTGGCTTCAGCATAACTCTTCACTCCCCAATCAGCACGTGCGGCAAAATCATTTTGCAAAACTTCAATCCAACGAACTTGCGGATATGACGAGTCTTCTTCCTGAGTTTCTGGATTAAGATCCGTAACACTATCCCCGTCTTCCCACCGCTTAGGATTTGAATCCGACTGAACGAATCGCCCACCAAGTCCACCAAAAGACGGATCCTCCATGCTCCTCAACCCGTAATCCATCAAGAAGAAATAAGCAGGTGAATCACCTTCAGAAATAAAATCATATTGATTCATTCCCCTAGCTTCTACTTGCTCCATTTGTCCGTGATTATGATCCGGATCACCTTCGATCTGCCGGCCATCGCCCCAAGTATAATAAGCTTCCATTAAGGGACCATGATCAAATAATATATTCTCCGAAAACCAAGGCCTTGCAAATATGGCTTTAGGCTTTCAGGTACAACCATAGGCCACATGTAAGCAAAACTCCAAAACTGAGCAGAATTATAAATCACTCGAACATCTGGCCAATTAGGAGCAACATACTTATTGTATGTATTATCCTGATCTAGAACAGTATAAATAAATGTTTTATCAGAAACTTTTTTATAGATCTCATCCCACTGCGGAGTCCCTTCATATTCTTCCTGAATTGATTTCAATGCTTTGGCTAAAGTATTGGTACCTCCCCATATCTGCACATATACCGGACCTTCATCATCATCCATAAGTATATCCTTAATGAAGTCGGCTCCTTCTGTTTCCATCTCCATTTCTCCTTCAAAATCAATATTTCCAACGCGAATTATACTTTTAAGATACTCCGGCGTAGGAAAACCATCATCATGTTCTTTCAAATTTTCATACACAGACGCATACCTGTCAATCATTTCCTGCATCCATGTTACTCCGGGCCAACGCAAATCAGTCAATGCTCCATTCTGAGGTCTGGTATCAGAAGTATACAATGTTCCTTTCCCATCCCCCTTCCAATGCCATTGCGAACTACTATAAACCAACCCTTCAACATTAAATTCATTCAAATACAACAACATTCGAATAAAAGTATCCTGATCATCAACTTCGCCATCGGTTGTAATAATAGTCCGAGGCTTTCCTGTTTCACTCGCCTGCTCTTCAATTGGCTCACTGCTACTTACAGAACTCTCATTACCTCCACCACAACTTATCACGACAATCGTGAACGTTAATAAAAATATTGAAATGATATAATTTCTCATACTTATATATTTACTGGATTTAAAAAACCGCCCCATCAGATGGAGCGGTTATAAAATTACTTACAATTCTTAAATTAATTAGAATATCCCGGATTTTGTTTAATTGTTGGCACTCCCCCCACTTGACTATTAATAATCGTGGTTTGACTAAAAGGAAGAATCTCATCAACTCCAACCTCAAAAGTAGCCCCAACCATATACGTTGTATATTGGCCTTGGAATTCAGCATAATCTTGCAACTCTTTTTGGATATATTCACTACCAAATCGTACAACATCATAAAAACGACCACCCTCAAGACCTAACTCCAATGTACGTTCATGCAAAATGGCTGTTAATGCCTCATCCTGCGAAGCAAAAGCTCCATACAGTCCAATCTGGTAATTGGCAGCTGGAGCAGTACCATCTTCATTAAGCACCCAACCATCTTCATTTTGCATTCTTGTTCTTACTTGATCAACATACCCAGCAGAAGCTACCAAATCATTGCTAACACGTGCTTCTAGCTCTGCAGCCCACAGCAATACATCGGCAAAGCGAATAATGTGGATATTAATAGCATTATGAGGTCTACCAGCATAATTATCAACACCATCATTGGCCTTCATGTGATACCACTTCTTCTGTAAATATGGGCCACCGTACAATCCTGTCGCATCACGACACCAGCTTGGACCAGGCATTACTCCCCAGTCAAGGAATGGAACACCACGCCTACCAACAATCCAGTCTAAGCGAGGATCTAATGATTTTGTTTCCGGAGTAAATGCTATATCATCTGTTAATCCATAATCATTTTTAACAGATTCCGAATTTGTGTCATAATAATCCAAATATGGCAACCCACTGACATCAACCCTAAAATGATCAACATACCATTGACTTGGTTGATAGTAACCCCAACCAGTACCATTACCTGGTCCAGTTCCAGAAGTTGTATAAATCCATTGATCTTCGTAGTTCACAGAAGTAATCCCCATAAATCCGGGAGAAGGAACAGCACCAACAGATATCTGACACTGAAAAACTCCTTCTTTATTATTTTCCTTTGAAGGCTCAAAGTTGTCGTGATAATTAGGCATTAAACCATATGCTTCGCCCGAAGAAGTAACACCGTTGTCAACTACATCCATACAAAGATCATAAGTCGTTTGGTCATATTTCTTCTGCTCCATAAGGATCTTAACCAGATATGCTTTAGCAGCCCAAACATTTGCACGACCTACCTGATCCTGAGTTTCCGGAAGATGATCAACTGCATATTGCATATCTGCTTCAATATTTGGCCAGATATTCACGTAATTGCCATTTTCATCTGTATTCGGAACTTTTACATCAAGACCATTTGATTCATCTATCCAAGGCACATTACCCCAAAGACGCTTTAACATGAAATAGAAATGGGCACGCAAAAATCTAGTTTCTGCTTCCATAACTTCTTTTTCAGTATCTGTCATATCATCCACATTGGGCAAGATAGACATAACCTGATTTGCCATACCTACAGCATTATAATAGAACGTAAATACATTAGGAACAAAGTTCGTTGTAGAACCAATTCGCCACGAAGGAAAAAATTCCCAACTCGCACCGTCACCAGCATCAGTTCCTACTAGCGCTTCACCACCACGAACACCACCTAGCATGGCAGACTGTGGTCCCCCAAGCAATCCACTAAACCCATTATTTGTTCCTGTGGTTTGGCCATATACACTTAACAACAATGCATCTAATTCACCGGCACTCGCAAGGACAGTATTATCATATGCACCGATAGCCGGTTGATCCAGAAAATCATCTGAACACGATATTGTCATACTTAACAACACAAAAGCCGACAATAATATATATATAAATTTATGTGTCTTCATTTTCATACTTTAAAATTTTACAGGTTAAACTATCTAATTAAAAATCAAGATTTAAACCTATTACAAATTGTTTTGGCGTTGGATTTTGACTCTCAACAGCTCCCATACCTATATCATCAGCACTTGGAGATAATGATGCATCAGGATCTAAGCCTGAGAAAGGTTTTTTACCTCCAACCCAAGTAAACAAGTTTTGTCCTTGCACATAAACACGCAACCTGTCGATATTCAATTCTTGCATAAATTTACTAGAACTCGGAATCGTATAACCAAACTGAAGTGTTTTCATACGGATATAAGTAACATCTTCAACACAATAGTCAACTGCAGCACTTGGAGTATCACTGTCACTAATATCCAATTTTGGCAATAACGGATTGTCTGTTTCACCCCATGATTCATAAAGCATACGCTTACTACGATTCAAATTCCAACGTACCATATCCGTATTACGACGGCTTAGATTATACACCTGACCACCTTGATTCCAGAACAAGAAAGTACTAAAATCAAAGTTTTTATATTGTAATGAAAGATTAAGACCAACCTGAAAATCAGGGTGTGGCGAACCAAGTTCAGTACGATCATACTCGTCGATAACCTTATCTGGAGATCCATCAGGACCACTTATATCCTTAATTCTCCAACGTCCGACCTTAGGATCAATGTAAGTCGTGTACTCATCAGCATAAGCAGTCGCTTCAGCCTCGGACTCAAAGTAACCATCTACCTGATATCCCCAGATGTAAGAAATTGGCATGCCTGCAATTGTACGTGTCAAAATACCCATACCAGCATCACTTGCCCCAGTTAAGTATGAATCAGGACTATCCAACACCTGTGTAACTTCATTCTTGTATGCACTAAAATTAAGCGATGCATCATAAGTTAAATCTCTGGCAATTTCACCTCTGTTTGTAATTGTCAAATCAACACCCTTATTACGCATATTCCCTACATTCACACTTGGTTGAACTGCATCAGAACCTGTATGAGCCGCCTGATTTTGAACCAACAGATCTTCAGTTTCCTTAATGTAGTATTCAAAATTAACATCAAATGCACCATCAAAAATTGTCGCATCGAAACCAACATTTGAAGTAATTGTTTTCTCCCATCTTGCATCCGGGTTACCAATAGTCTCTGCAGTATAACCAGGCAAAACACTATTCCCTCCGGTTATCGCATAACCATAATTCATCAATTTTGAATATTTTGAATATTGATTTTCTGCATCAAGTCCGTTTTGGTTACCAATAACACCATAACTAGCCCTTAACTTTAAATCATCAATCCAACCATAATCTTGCATGAAATCTTCAGATGAAATTCTCCAACCAAGAGCAACAGCAGGAAAAACACCATAACGGTTATTCTCACCAAACTTAGATGATCCATCACGTCTGATTGTTGCATTAAATAGATATTTGCCAGCATAAGCGTAATCTACCCTCGCAAAAACAGAAGCTAGACTAGAACGCTCTAAAGCCCCCTCATTAGACTGAGTTCCTAACCCTGTATCCAACATTACAAAGTTTTCATCATCATTAATATCATAATCCTCTCTAGCAGCAAGAATATCATCACGATAATCATTTATAGCCTCTGTTCCTCCCATAATTTTAAAAGTATGGTCACCAATAGACTTACTATAAGTTAATGTATTTGACCAAGTCCATGAAGCATCCCAATCGCTTCTGCGAGTAAGCGTTGTTGTTGTTGTATTTTCAGAATTTTCAAATGTTTGCTGAGCAAGATCCCAAACATTTCCTGACCTGTAGTTCATACCAAATGAAGTATGGAAAGTAAGATCTTTCAAGAAATTAATATCCATATACACATTTCCAAAGGCTCCAAATGATGCATTTTTATCAAAGCGATTTCTCCAGCGAGAAGCCACAGGGTTTGACTGATTACCAATACCCGGCACCGATCCACCAGCAGGATTACCCATAATATCCCAAACCGGAACAATTGGATTCATAGTCCAGGCTGTTCCTGCACCACTTCCATTTCCTGTTCTATCAGTATATGAAATCTGAATATTTTCTCCTACTGTAATATTATCTGTTACATTAAATGAAGAGTTTGCCCTAGTTGTATAGCGTTTGTAGCTAGCCCACTCATTAGAGGTATCATCCTGATCGTAGTAATTCAAACTAATTGAATATAAACCACTCTCTGAACCACCGGACAAGCCAACCTGAAAACTGGTAATTTGTGCAGGATTAAATACCTCATCAAACCAATTCGTATTAGCCGACTTAACGATCTGATAATTCTCGGAATCGTAATTTGAAGGATCAATTGCTGCCGCATAAGCTGCCGGATCAGACACGCTCATTGCCTGCAACTGAGAACCACTATAAGGACCTGCTTTAATACATTCTGGAATTACAGGGCTTGCTCCCGATCCATAAATTGCATGAGTAGGCGACAAACCTGCACCCTCGTAGGCTTTCCACCAATATTCTCCATACTCTTCAGCATTTAATAATTCAGGAAAATCATTACTACTTACATAATTAACACCTGTATAAGCACTAACTGAAACCTTAGCAGCACCAGCCTCCCCTTTTTTAGTAGAAATAATGATTACACCATTCGCAGCACGGGCTCCATAAACAGATGCCGAAGCAGCATCTTTCAATACCTGAATAGACTCAACATCATTCGGGTTTAATGCATTAAATGCATCCTCAGAAGCAGACACACCATCTATAACATACAATGGGGTTGAATTACCGAATGAACCGAACCCCCTGATCCTGATTTTAGAAGCTGCATCAGGGTCTCCAGAAGAGGAAACCACAACACCTGCAGCACGACCTTGTAACTGACCGCCCACAGTTGCTGCATTAGTAGACTGCATTTCCTCTGTATCAACAACTGCGACAGATCCAATAATATCTTTCTTACGCTCTGTTGAATATCCAGTAACAAGGACTTCCTCCAAACCTATGCGGTCTTCTTCCATCACAACACTTATCTGTGATTTACCAACAACACTAACTTCCTGGCTCCTCATACCAACAAAAGAAAACACAAGAACGGCATCCGAAGGAACATTACTAATTGTATATACCCCATCAAAATCAGTAATAGTACCATTAGTCGTGCCTTTCACAACAACGGTAACTCCCGGAACAGGTTCTCCTGCATCACTAGTAACTGTACCTGTAATAACGCTCTGCTCTAGGAGAACATCACCACTGGCAGCATACACTTGAGTGCTGACAACAAACATCTGCATCACGCTAAAAACCATAAGGAACAAAAACAACCTTACAGCATTTAATAATTTCGACTTCCAATGTGTCTTCAAACTGGAAATCATTAATGATTGATTAATTTTCATAAATTTGCAACAATTTGGTTTAATTAATACATTAATTTAGTGCCACACATCATTGGCACACAAATACTTAAAATCACACACAGGAGGAGATGTTGCACCATCTCCTTCATTTTTTTAAAGATTCAGGAAATAAAAAATTTATTGCCTTTTCATTAGGTTTTCAATACGAGTCCATAGACATGCTAAACCTTGCCTATTTAATGACCCAACAACAAAACTACAAATAAATGAAACATTTCGAAAATATATGCAAGATTTTTTGAAGTTAAACTGAAGCATTTCGTAAATAAAGGCTTAGCATATATGTTTTACTTACTTTCCCATCAAAGAGATCTCAAGAATCGAAAACGCAAAAACACAACACCAAATATCATCCATAAGAATCAGAAACAAAGAGACAATGCCGCTTCAGGGGAAGCGAAAAAAGAGCAATGGGCAAGAACTACAGATTAATACTTCATTAATAAAAAAAGAGAAATAAAAAACAAAAGAGAGGGAAAGAATAGTTAGACATCCATCACAACCTGATTTTCACAATAAAAATAAGCTCTATCACCTGAATACTTAAAAAGCATTATAAAAGTTGGAAATATTACATCGGAGTTGAATGAAAAAGAAACAAAAGGGATAGACGCAATTATCCCTCCCCCAAAAAAAATCGAGAGTGTCTCAAAAGAGCCTATACAGAAAGAATAATGCAAAAAACGGATCAGTCTTTTCCTTTTCCGTTCGGGATAAAAGCTCAAAGACACAAAGGTATTCCAAGTGATTCAGACACCTACTAATAATAAACGATGTGGCTTTACTGATCACCTGCAACAACCGTATAAAAGCTGTCTTTCAGAAAATAAGTCTGAGCCAATTTCTGCAATTGCTCTGGGGTTACATCAATCAAACATTGGTAATATTGCTCATAGTAATCGTAATCTAATCCAAAATTGTGAACATTACGGAAAGCCTCGGCCAATGCAAATGGTCCATCTAAATCACGAACAAACTCTCCAAGTAAGAATTGGCGCACCCTATCCAGTTCATCTTCACCAACAGGTTGCGTAGTAATCTTTTCTATTTCCTTGAAAATTTCATCAATGGTCGCCTTTTCATAGCTTTTATCAACCTCGGTAGCAATAAGCAAATAACCTTCTTTTTCAAGGCTGAATAAGCTGGCCCCAATACCGTAAGTATAACCTTTCTCTTCACGAATATTCAGCATCAATCGTGAACTAAAGTAGCCTCCAAACAAAGTGATCAAAATCTGCAAAGGCAAATAATCGGGATGCTCCTTTGTTACCATCAACTTCCCAACCCTAATGGCAGACTGAATAGCATCAGCTTTTTTTACCTGCACTCGCTTCTCTGTTGCTGATTTCGGCGTGAACGTAGCCTCTTCCAACTTATCACCTCTCCAGTCATCACCCCCAAAATGGTGGTTCAACAGATCTGTTAATCCTGCATCAAACTGACCGGCAACAATAATCTCACAATTCCCGGAATGGTAAAACTTCTTATAAAATTCAATAAGGTCGGCAGATTGCACCCCATCGAAATCGTCGACTTTAATGGTTTGAGCATATGGATGACCGACTCCAAACAAGGATTCTGAGAATTTCTTTTGACAAAGCACTTTCACTTTTTCATTTTCCAGGAAAAAGCGTTGTTTACGCCTCTGAACCAAAGTCTCAAATTCATTCTCAGGAAAAGTAGAATTCTTTATCAGATCTTCAACAACCGGTAATAGTTTCGACAAATGCTTGGTCAGACTAATGACACTAACGATGCCGTGATGCTGATCGACCATCATCTGCAAATGAGCTCCATGAAAGTCAAATACCTCGGCAATCTGTACGGCCGAATACTTCAGACTTCCTTCTTCAAGCATGGCATTTGCAAGAGCAGCCTGCAATTGCGTATTTTGCTGCCACACTCCAGCTTTAAAAATAAAATCAATTTTGCAAACATCTTGTGTGCCTGCCTTCAGCACATATACAGGCAAGCCGTTCTTCAATTCTTTTTTTTCAGGCTGAATAAGTTCAGGCTTCTCTGTTTGTCTTATAGAGGGGATCAATTTGCGATCAATCATGATTTTGCCAAATAATTTAGTTGAGAACAATTTTCGGGGCGAAACATATTCTTAGCAGTTTGCATAAGGTCGGCAGGTACAATGGAACGATAAAAATCCAGCTGCCCGTTTATTAATTCGGCCTTCTCAATATTTTCGAAAGTTGCCAATTCCTGTGCTATATTCAAATAATTCATCTGAGAATACACATGATTGGCTTCCATTTTATTTTTTACTTTTTCGAGCTCAATGGCCGGAACTAATTCATTCTGCAATTTTTCAAGCTCTTGCCAAACAGCATTTTTTGCCTGCTCTATACTCACATTTTTAGATAACTTACCCGACACGATAAACATGCCCGGATCATGATCTCCTGAAATGTAGGCATCTAGTTCAACAAACAGTTTTTCTTCTTTCACTAGTTTTTGAAAAATACGCGATGAATTACCATTGGAGAGCACGTCAGAAATAAGATCGCAAATGTAATAATCACGATCACGACGTCCTGCCATATGGAAAGCCAGATACAATGCTGTATCGGGAACCTGTCGTTCTACAGTCTGCTCACGAAAAACAGTTTGCTTAGGCTCAACCGGCAATACTGGTTTTTGCACATTGCGGTTCGGAATGGGCCCAAACCATTTTTCAGCCAAACGAAGGCTTTCATCCACATCTACATTCCCACTCAATACCAATACAGCATTATCGGGCGCATAAAAACGATAAAAGAACGACTTCACATCGTCCAATGTCGCATTTTCAATATGGCTAATTTCTTTACCAATGGTTGGCCATTTGTACGGATGCACTTGGTAGACCATTTCCCGCAATAAAGCCCAAACATCGCCATAGGGCATATTGAGGTTGCGCTGCTTAAATTCTTCAATAACAACATTCTTTTGCACATTCAGACTTTCTTGTGAAAAATCCAATTCCAACATCCGGTCAGATTCCAACCAAAATCCGGTTTCCAAATTAGCTTTTGGAAGGCTAAGATAATAGTTGGTTAGATCGTTGGTTGTGTAGGCATTATTTTCACCTCCAGCCAACTGTAAAGGCATGTCGTAGTCAGGAATATTTTTTGAGCCGCCAAACATCAAATGCTCAAATAAGTGAGCAAAGCCTGTGCGATTGGGGTCTTCATCTTTAGCACCCACATGGTAACAAACATCCAGCGCCACCATAGGCGTGGAATAATCCGGATAAATCAGTACTTGTAGTCCGTTATCCAGTTTATATCGTTGAAATTGAATCATATATTAAAATGAAAAATTAGTTCCTTCAACAAGCTCACGGCGGGCTTGTTCGAATTCTGAAATCAAGTTGTTCATTATTTCTTCAACTGAAGGAATATTATTAATAGTAGCAGCTACTTGCCCAATCTCCAGTTCCCCCTCAACCAAATCGCCTTCAAACATCCCTTTTTTGGCACGACCTCGCCCAAGCAATTCTCTCAACTCCTCTTGTGCAGCACCGCGCTGTTCGGCATCATTTACCTTCGTAAAAAACTCATTTTTAATGAGGCGTACCGGAGCTAACTTTTTTAGTGCCAATTTTGTACTGCCTTCACCCAAGCCAACCACCATCTTTTTAAAGTCGATGTGTGCCGACGACTCCTGCGAAATAGCAAAACGCGAGCCAATTTGAACCCCGTCAGCTCCCAATGCCATGGCTGCCAACATAGCTCTGCCACTGCCAATTCCTCCGGCTGCCATTAAGGGCATATCTGTTATTTTGCGTACAGCAGGGATTAACGTTAAAGTTGTGGTTTCATCGCGCCCATTATGCCCCCCAGCCTCAAAGCCCTCAGCTACGATGCCATCGACACCGGCATCTTCACATTTTTTCGCAAAGAAAGAACTTGCAACCACGTGCACTACAATAATACCACGTTTGTGCAACCAGTCGGTCCACGCCTTAGGGCTTCCGGCCGATGTAAAAACCACTGGCACTTTCTCTTCTGCAATAATCTCCATGATGATTTCCAGCTCCGGATAAAAAAGCGGCACATTCACGCCAAAAGGCTTGATTGTGGCCTGCTTGGTTTTCCGAATGTGCTCTTGCAACATTTCGGGGTGCATAGAGCCAGCACCCAATAAACCGAGTCCACCTTGATTGCTCACTGCCGAAGCCAGTTTCCAACCACTGCACCAAACCATGCCACCCTGCACTACAGGGTATTGTATATTTAGTAATTCTGTAATTCGATTGTTCATAGACAAAAATTTCACAGCAACCGGCTATCCTCAAAACGAATAGCAAGCCATAAACAAAATTCAAAAATGCAAAGGTAACAATTGATGAGTACGGTTGAATGGATAAGCCTCCGGATTTACAAATGGTGAAGATTGGTTAATGGTAGGGCTTACATCACAAATGTTCGGGTGAAATCAACAAACAATTCCTAAAAAGATAATTTAGGTTCTGCTTGCCCCGGATACCGTAAATATAAAAGAGCTACCTTCATTAAGGGTACTTACAATATCAAGACGTCCCCCCTGCTTTTCTACTAGCTCTTTCGTTATTATTAATCCTAATCCATTACTCACTTCCCCTTCCGTACCTACTCTATTTGTTTTAATTTCTGGATTAAACAAATTATCGATAAATTCTTTATCCATTCCAATTCCAGTATCCTTCACAATTACTGATTTGAGATTATGGACATCTTCCCCCAGAGATACGTCAATTACTCCACCTAAAGGAGTAAATTTAATTGCATTTGAAATGAGGTTTCGAAAAATAGTTTTGATTGAAACCAAATCACCAAAAATATTAACATCACCAGATATCTGCATATTTATTTCAATTTCTTTTTTGGTGTACCTATCGCTTAGAGAACCTATAATTTCATTTGCGACCTGACTGATATTAATTGTTTGAGCATAAAAATTGATTTTGTTTCTATGAATCTCCCCCCACTCAATAATTGATTCCAAAAGTTCAAAAGTTTCTTGTGATTTATCATTTACCTTTTGAGCAAATTCTTGAAATTCATCTTTAGAAAGATTAGCTGTTTTATCCGACATTAAATCAGTTAGTCCTAAGATACCATTAAACGGGCCTCTCAAATCGTGCGCCAAAACACTAAAATACAAATCCTTAGAGTCATTAAGCTTTCGTAACTCTTT
This sequence comes from Prolixibacteraceae bacterium, assembly GCA_963662675.2. Lineage (GTDB taxonomy): Bacteria > Bacteroidota > Bacteroidia > Bacteroidales > Prolixibacteraceae. Next base: position 215,788 of record CAXXHP010000003.1, on the reverse strand, counting down.
ATTTTGGGAGCAAAATATTCTTTTGTAATAGCTTAAAAGAAAAAAACAAACAATCAAAGATGCCAAATAACCAAATGCTAAATCCATTTCTTTAGTTTCAACATTTTGATATTGAATAATCATACGCTTAAATAGAAAGAGTTCTGAAACAATTAACAAAAAAAGATTAAGCACAGTTATCAATAACACAATCATGTGATATTTAAGATTTGAAATGCTTATAAAGAGGGTCAAGGCAACAATATACAATGCAGGTATTGAGCCACTTAACCCACCATTACTTACATACAACACGGTTAAAAAGAATAGTGTAGTAAAAATGAAGATGAAGGGGTTAAAAATATTTTTGAAACGCGAATAATAAAACAAGGCAAAGTAAACAACAATAAACAAGCCTACTGTTAAATTCAACATAGGAGGTAATCCTAAATATGAATTCCAAACTACACCCACAGTACACGCTAAAAAAGCAACAAGTGAAGCAACAATAAATATCCTATTTTCTAATTTAAATGTATCTGACTTTCCAAATAGTATTTTTGAAATAAATTTTAGGATATTGTATTTGGGTGTAGCAACAAGGTAGATGTTGTTTGTTTCAGCTCTACTCATTTTAACATAAATTTATCGGGCTTTAAATCTTTATACTTCACCATTATGACTGATGAAAAATAATAAATCCTATTAGTGCCACAAGCAGAATTAACACTCAGGTGGTAATACTCAATTAAGACCTCACCAATTCGGACATGCAATATACTAATTATAATTATCGATTATTGACAAGCACACTGGACGGCAAAACAAAAAATTAAAATCGAGCTAAAAACCAACAACATAGACTACACAAACTAATTACCTTTATAAATAATACATGGAATACATCATGCTTGATTCAATAAAAAATACTCACTTACCTATCAATTTTCAAATTTCCCTTCAGGTACTTTATCTCTTTTCCCTGATGAAAAACAAATAGCATCTTCGGGGCAAACATTGATACAGTTCATGCATGAGAAGCAATCGGGTATCGTTTTATCTTGTTTTAAAATGGAATCCATTACTGAAGATGGGCAAGCGCTTGAACATGTACCGCACGCAACACATTTGTTATAATCCACTTTTATTTTTACAAAACTGAGTTTTTCAACCAACCAACCCACAAGTCCAAACGGACAAAAGAAATGACACCAAGGTCGGTACACAAACATAGAAGCAACAAGAATTACAGCAATAAATACCCAGCCAACGATACTCACCACCTGAGGATGAAATAACTTAAATGGATCAATGTATTCTACCAAGTCAAATGTCCACACAAAAGCAACTATTGTGAAAAGCACCAAAAACCCAATACGAATTGCATTACTAATTGCAAACGGAACTTTATATTGACGTACAATCCCTTTTGTATCATTTTTATTGCGGTTGAGCCTAAAAATGAAGTCCTGCAATGTTCCAAGCTGGCAACCCCACGAACAAATAAATTTATTGAGAACAACCACCAACACTAAAAATACTGCTAAGGCAACAAAACGTGGAATAAATAAAGCTCCTTGCAAAGCATACATGGTAATTGCATCCTTAACCGTTCCCATAGGACTGGGATCGGATCCAAGAATGACTCCGAATAATACAAAAGAAAATAGATAGAGCCACTTGCGATTATGTGCCCCAACTTTATTCTTTCGGGTAAGAACATAAACAAAAGCCAGAAATATAAACCACAAACCAAATTTCAAAACAATCTTCACCCAGTCTTTCGATAAGGATTCGGCATACAAAGCGGTTGCTACATTTACTTTTTCAAGTAGTTCATCTTCTTTCACCTGAAAATTGCTTAACGGCAAATTCAATTCTTGCGCATTCTTCAAGCCAAAAACCTGTTTTACCACCTTATCTGGTAAATTATTATCAGCCGCAAACTCTTTGACTGTCATTGCGGAATCGTATGTTACCTGGGTGGAAATCTGAGCCTCAACCTTGCTGCCACCCCAAATATTTACCGACACCCAAGACAAAGAAATAACGAGGGCAATTACCAAAGCAAACAGACCTGTATTTGTAACATAGTTTCGTTTCATCTCTCTATTTTTTTTTGTAAAAGAATGAAAAAAAATCCATTTGAGACAAAATAATTTGTTAAGAATATAACATAGAATTCAAGGCCTCACGCCATTCACCATAATTGATTTCCATGCTAGTGACTCACGACAACAACTAATATCCTGCTTTCAAAAGCAAATATCAGTTTCAATTGCACCTCAAGCAGTGAAATATTGAAGGATATTTTTTATTATATTTATCACCCATGTCTCACTCAAGAGATAAGCCAAAATGAAAAAATCAACTCTCATTCGAATTATTATATTTTACCTGATTGGAATATCTATTTCAAATATTTTTAGGTTTGATTTGCTTGATTTAGACGCAACGATCGATAAAATGCCTGTGTGGAGCATCGCTATTTTCGTCCCTTTGGGAGCAATTGGCTTATTTATAGGAGCAATTATTTCCATCCGTTCATTAAAGAAAGAAAAGCCGACAGAATATTCATTATTCGGAACGTCTAAGAAATGGAGTATTATCATGTCAATAATTCCAGTTGCTGCACTAACTATTATAGGTGTTCATAATTCAAGGGAGGCAGACATCCACTACTATGGACTGTTTGCAGGAATTGGAACCTTTATTTATTGCATTTTTGAAGAAATAGGGTGGCGTGCTTATTTGCAAGAAGAGCTAAAAATAATGAAAGAATGGCAACGCTCCTTACTTATTGGTTTTCTGTGGTATTTCTGGCATCTAACATTCTTAACCGGATCATCACTTGCCGAAAATATCTTCTTTTTATCGATGTTGATTTTTGGTAGTTGGGGGATTGGAAAAATAATGGAATTAACAAAGTCGGTTTTTGCAGCCTCCTGTTTCCACCTTATTATCCAAATAATGATGTTTAACGCGTTAATTAAGAATGGCATCAATCTAAATGAGAAACTAATTATTCTTGGAATATCCATTGTCGTCTGGATCATCATATTAAAGAAATGGAAAAAGGAAAATCGGGTTGCTCATCCAGTCACGAATAAATAAAGCATTGCATAATGCGATACTTATAAGGTTTTTGCCTTGTTTTGTAAAGTGCAAAAATTTAGAGACGAAATGTTGAAGGACCAATCAGGATTAATAATGACTATTTCGGGGCAGAAAATAAAGGTTGACCGCCCAGAGCCAATTCTTTCGGATATCGAAGTACTTCCCTATAACCGCAGCATGGATCCACTAATTGCTGTTAAAGCTCTTGCTGACGGCGTTTATGTTCTAATTGATGATTCATACAGCTACGGCCTTACAATTTTGAGAGTGCTAAAAAAATATCTCAAAGAAAAGTATTCCGATCAATCTTTTCAAGAACAACGTGATTACCGTTCAGCATTCCGTGAGCTTTCGCATCGACTATTAATAGAGGTTTACCAACATAAATTAGCCGTAAAAAAAGCACCTAAAATTGGTTGGCTGAAAATATTATATCCCGAATTAGATGAGTTTTTATTGCCATTCCCTCAAGCTCAAGGATTAAACAGCTCTTGGCAATGGTACGAGAAAGGCCTTGCTATTCCGGGTTTAAAAAGCAAAATACATCCTTTCTTTGGCACTTATTTCCCTACAAGGTTCGAGCATTTAGAGCTTTTCGACAACTGGTTGAAAGAACATAAAGAAGGAAAAAAATCCGCTTTCGATATTGGGATCGGTTCGGGAGTACTCTCCTATATGATGTTAAAACATGGGGTTGATAAAATTTATGGGACAGACACAAATCCAAATGCAATTATTGGTATAAGCGAATATTTAAAACGGGATGATTCGAATTTAGATATTGAGCTTCACTATGGCGATTTATTCGCCAACTGCCCTGCAAAAACAGATTTAGTCGTGTTTAATCCCCCGTGGATTCCCGCTTCTCATAATTCAGAGGGAATGGACAAGGCCATTTACTACGATGCCAATTTATTTCCACGCTTTTTTTCTGAAGCAGAAAAACACCTAAACACCAACGGAAGAGTGCTTCTTTTATTTTCGAATTTGGCTCAAGAAACAAAAGCGACCGAAAGTCATCCCATTAAAGATGAATTATCCAACTCAGGACGATTCCAAAAAGAATTGCTTTTACAGGCAAAAGTTGGACAGTCATCTAAAAAAACACAAAGAAATCAGAACTGGCGAGCGACAGAACTAGTAGAACTTTGGGTGCTGAAATTGTGCGATGCACAATAAACGAATGCTGCTTGCATTCATCAGTCATTTTTTAATACTTTTGTTAAATAAAGCACAACCTGTAAAAAATCGAATTAATCTTCAACAATTTTGAAGATCAAAAAAACAAGGTAGCTTTACCCTAGTATTATGAAAGACATCGAAAACCCACAACTACAGCTTGCTTTTGACTTTGTTCAATATACAAACCAAAATGTATTTTTAACAGGCAAGGCAGGCACCGGAAAAACCACCTTTTTGCACAATTTAAAACGTGTATCAACCAAACGAATGGTTGTTGTTGCACCTACAGGAGTAGCAGCGATTAATGCAGGTGGAGTAACAATTCACTCGTTCTTTCAAATGTCGTTTGGCCCGCAAATACCACAGCAAAATCCATCAATGTCTATCAGTAATCCTTCCGGACTAAATGCGCCTACTGCCATTAAGCGTTACAGCAAAGAGAAGATAAACATCATACGCAGCCTCGATTTGTTGGTGATTGATGAAATAAGTATGGTGAGAGCTGACTTGCTAGATGGGATCGATGAAGTGCTGCGCCGTTTCCGCGATCGCAGAAGACCTTTCGGGGGTGTTCAACTACTTATGATTGGCGACTTACAACAGCTGGCTCCTGTTGTAAAAGACGATGAATGGAATCTCCTGAAAAGCTATTACGACACCTGCTATTTTTTCAGTAGCCGGGCATTGCGACAATCCAGCTTCACCAGTATCGAATTAAAACACATATATCGGCAACGTGATAAAAAATTCATCAACCTGCTTAACCAGATTCGTGAGAACAAACTTGATGCTCCTTCACTTGAAGAGTTGAATAAAAGATATCAGCCCGATTTTAACCCCAAAGATGATGAAGGCTACATCACCCTAACAACACATAATTATCAAGCACAGGAAATCAATCATTCCAAGCTAATTGAGCTGAAAACGAAAGCAGAATCTTTTGAGGCCAATATACATGGCGAATTTCCAGAATACATATACCCGACTGAGATTAATCTGGTTCTGAAACCCGATGCACAAGTGATGTTTGTAAGGAATGACAGTTCACCTAATAAACGTTATTACAACGGTAAAATTGGCATTGTTGTAAATATTGAAGACGATTATATTGAAGTGAAATGTAAAGAAGATGACTCTACCATTGTGGTAGAACGTACTGAATGGCAAAATGCAAAATATGCCCTCAATAAAAACACACAAGAAATTGAAGAAAATGTGATTGGCACATTCGAACAGTTTCCATTGAAATTGGCTTGGGCAATTACCATCCATAAAAGCCAAGGCTTAACCTTCGAGAAAGCGATCATAAACGCACGGCAGTCGTTCGCACACGGACAGGTTTATGTGGCACTAAGTCGGTGTAAATCGCTGGAAGGGCTGGTACTCAGCACCCCAATTGAGGTTCAAAGCATTAAAAATGATGGGACTGTTATTTCGTTCACCAATCAGGTTGAGCAAAACCAACCCGGAGAAAAAGAATTGCAGGAATCGAAAAAAAGCTTTCAGCAACAACTGCTAACCGACCTGTTTGATTTCAACCCCATATCGTGGCAAGTTAGCTATTTGCTAAAACTGTGCGATGAGCATGGCGCATTGCTTTTGGGTAATCTGAGAAAACAATTACAGTCTATTCAACCAACATTAAAAGCAGAATTGATTGAAATTGCCGGAAAATTCCAAGGGCAAATCAGACAACTGATGAGTATTAGCGACGATGCAGAAACAAATAATCAACTACAAGAGCGCATAAAAAAAGCTTCAACCTATTTTTCTGAAAAAATGAAAACGGTTCTCATTGAGCCTCTAGATTCGACTAATTTCTCAACCGACAACAAATCAATTCGAAAAAGTTTTCAAGAAGCATTTTCTAAACTTCAACATGAGATAACCCGAAGAAATACCATTATTGAAAGTTGCAAAGAGGGCTTTATATTGAAAACACATTTAGAGATCAGGGCAAAAGCATCTATTGATCTTTCCGGAAAAAAATCAACCAAAGCATCGAGCAATGAAGCCTATTCAAAATATCCTGATTTTTTCAAAAAGATGTTTGCCTGGCGTACTTCAAAATCCAAAATTCTAAAGATTGAAATCGCCCGAATTATCAGTCAAAAAACCTTGCTGGAAATTGTTGAGAACCTCCCTGCAAGCATGGTTGAGCTCAAAGCTATTAAAGGAATGGGTGGGAAGAAAATGCAGCAGTTCGGCAAAGAAATTCTGGAAATGACAATCGCTTTCCGTAGAGAAAAAGGAATGGATTTGCCACTCGATGCAGATAAAGAACCCATCAAGGCCATGCTGGACTCCAAGCACATCAGCTATGCTTTATTTAAAGCGGGCAAGTCTATACCCGAAATTGCCGACGAACGAAGAATGGCTGAAACAACCATTGAAGGACATTTAGCCCATTTTGTGGGAGAAGGAGAACTGGAACTCAACCGTTTGGTTGAACCCGCAAAGATCGATGCAATAATGACCTATTTTAAGAATAATAATTCTGCATCTATGGGGCAAGCGAAAATGGCACTCGGAGATAATTACAGCTATTCTGATATTCGTTTTGCTATGAAACATTTAGAACAAAAAAGTAAATCCCCAAAATAAATAGCACAGAACAAACTATGAGCCTTATCATTACGCCGAATCAACAAAGATCGTGGATCGCTTAAATTTTACACTATCTTTGCGCGATGTCAATCGTAATAAAAAATCAAAAGAACATTCTGGATAAACTGAGTATTGAGCAGCTAAATCCAATGCAAGAAGAGGCTCAATCAGTCATTCAATCCTACCCCAATACCGTTTTGCTTTCGCCAACCGGAACAGGAAAAACTTTGGCCTATTTGCTACCCATCATAAAAGGGTTAGATGCAGATTGCAAAGACGTTCAAACATTGATTCTAGTTCCTTCCAGAGAATTAGCTCTTCAAATTGAGCAGGTTTTACGCCAGATGGGTACCGGTTTTAAAATTAACGCCGTATACGGTGGAAGAACCGGATTTCAGGACAAATTGGATTTAAAACACCGCCCTGCTATTTTGATTGGAACTCCAGGAAGGGTTGCAGATCATTTTAGAAGGGATCGCTTTCCTACCGAATTTATAAAAACCCTTGTGCTTGATGAATTTGACAAATCGCTTGAAGTCGGTTTTGAAAAGGAAATGCAGGAAATCATTGAGGCCCTACCCGGTGTACAAAAAAGAATATTGACATCTGCGACGCATGAAATTGAGATTCCTCAATTTGTGGGCATGAAGAATCCAACTTATATTGATTATTTGCATGAAGAGATTTCCCAACTTTCGGTAAAGACAGTACTCTCGCCTACAAAAGACAAACTGGAAACGCTTGTAAAAACACTTAGCTACATTGGGAACCAGCCCGGAATTATATTCTGTAATTATAAGGATTCAATTCAACGAGTAAGCGACTTTCTAACGGAGAAAAATATTAGCCATGGCTGCTTTTATGGAGGTATGGAACAACAAGACCGGGAACGCGTGCTCATTAAATTCCGCAACGGAACTTACCAAATAATCATTGCCACTGACCTGGCAGCCAGAGGTCTTGACGTACCGGAAATGAAATTCATCATTCATTATCATCTTCCACAACGAAGCCAGGAATTCACCCATAGAAACGGAAGAACTGCCCGTATGAACATGGACGGAACAGCTTACGTTTTGCAGTGGGAAGAAGAAGAATTGCCTGAATTTATTCCAAGCCCCGACATTCAAGAATTACAAGATGCTCCACTTCCAAGTGCTTCAATGTGGACAACACTTCATATTACCGGAGGACGAAGAGATAAAATTTCGAAAGGCGACATTGCCGGATTATTCCTCAAACAAGGCAAAATAAATGCCGACCAATTGGGAATCATCGAAATTAAACAAGATTGTGCCTATGTAGCAGTACATGCCTCCAAGGTGAACCACCTTATTCAGATGGTCAGCAACAGCAAACTCAAAAAGAAAACTATCCGTGTAAGTGTGATTTAGCCTTTCTGCGTATAGTAGAAATTTTCTTTTGATTAATCGTTATTATCAGGAATTGGAGGCTTTCTCTCCATCGGACCCCTTTTATAAATGATCAGTCCGTTCAAAAACTTGCGCAAAATCTGGTCTTGAAGCGGCTTGAAATTTGGGTGATCTATTTTTCGGAAGAATGCACCCAATTCACTTTTGGAGATTTTATAATCGGATAACATCAAAATCTCGATGATATCATCATCTTTCAATTTCAATGCAACACGTAGCTTTTTTAGGACATCATTATTTGTAAGTGGCATGGTAATAATTTTGGGCGCAATTTACATTAAAATGTTCTCAAACTCCTCCTTTGAAATCAAAACTTACTTGAGTTTGTAAGTTCTCCATTACTGAGAGGATTTTCTTCAAGGTGCTCACTTCAATGGAAGTAAGCTGGCCAATATCAACCATATTGTCCGGGCTCAAATTATTTAATTCAGATTGTGATTGAAAACGCAAGCGCAACTGCATAAGAACACCATAGGAAAGTGTCAACTCCTCGTAAAATTCTTTATTTATTAATCCCAGCGAATGTAGTTTACCAATACGAGCAAGCGTATTGGTTTCGTGCAACTTATGCTTTAACGCATAAATTCTGGAGAAGCCAACAATTGGTAATTGTATTTTCTTGATATCAACTATCTTGCTTTCACCACCTTCCTTGTCTCCCACAATATTCCCAAACATGCTCAGTCGCGATTTAAACTTAATAATTGGGTTTGCCAAGTGCTGAAAAAAGACCGCTTGATTATCAGCCTGATGATGAATATGCCCCAACAGCTGATCTACAAAATCACAATTTCCATAAATGCAGCGCAAATCAAAAAAAATACTGCTATCCATAATGCTCTGCGGATCGCTACTTTTTATCCAGTCTGTGAAATAGGCTTTCCAAATATCAACAGGCTGTGACCATTTCGGGTTCATGGCCATAATTTCCCCTTTACAAAAACGAAAACCTATATGATTGAGCTTAGTGTTTACCTCCTTGCCAAACTTCCTGAAATACTGAAAGGCCTCTTGCAACAACTTTCCGCTAACATTTTCAAAGACAATGGCATTATCCTGATCCGTTGACAAAGTTTGCTCTCGCCTCCCCTCACTTCCCAGTGCAATAAATGCAAAATCGCAGGGTGCCATTCCAAGTTTCTCAACAGTCAATTCTATAATACGAGTAGTAAGTGCATCGGACAAAGAAGTAATTATATGCGTAATATTACCAGTTTTATCTCCTGTTTCAAGCAAGGCATTTACCAACACAGGCATACGGCCATGAATACTTCTAAGCGTCTCAATATTCTCTGCAACCTTAATTTCCTTAATCATATAATTAAGTGAATTATGCTGCATGGTAAGCACATCAAAATAGCTGATCATCCCGATATTTTCATCACCAATATTATTCACCAAAAGATGTAAAACGTCTTTTCCCTTGAAAAGAAGAAGTGCCTCGTACATGAGCGCATCATCTGAGATACTAACTACAGGGGAAGTCATCACAGCAGAAACTTCGGTAGTATCTGAAAGTCCGGAAGCCAATACCCTCGCTTTCAAATCTCGCTCATTAAGAGTGCCAATGATCTGATCATTCTGCTGAATAAAAATAACATCATGGTTTTTACGGGTCATTAATACTGCGGCTTCGCGAATTGTTGCAGATATGCCACAGGTAATTATTTCCCTTATGAAAGAATGTATAGGCTGGTTCATCAGCGAAAGGGCAATTTGTAACTCCTGACTCAACTTGTCCGAACCTTTTTCCAGTTTTTTCTGACGGGTCACATTTTTTGCAACCACAATGTAACCACTGTCGCCAGCATAATCAACCTTCGACACAGAGATGATCACCTCCCGGAGATTGTCTCCTTCTACCTTCATCTTCGCTTCAAGATTAACCGATTTATTCGGATCTGTAAGCTGTGCAAGCACCGTTTTCCATTCCAAATCAAAAATATCTTCAAACTTCATCTTTTGTAAATCAACAGAAGGTGAAGCAATCATTTCTGTCATTTTTATGTTGGCAAAAATTATCTTTTCACCCATCATCATGATCGTTCCTTCGGTTGAAGCTTCAACAAGTGACTTGTATTTTTGCTGCGATAATTTCAAATCATTTTCGGCATTCCTCCGCTTTCGCTCAATAATGAGGCTTTGCCTTAACATATACACAAGCATGGCTATAATGACTGAAATGATAAGTAAAGAAATTCGCAACAAACGCTGCTTTAATGAGGCTATTTCAAGCTGCACGTCTTCGAGATAAACGCCAGTCCCAATTATCCAGCTCCATTGGGGATAAGCTTTTACATAGGTGAGTTTTGGTCCGACTCGTGTCGTATCATTTTTCCATTGCCAAATATATTGAATGTATCCCTCTCCATTATTATTTGCCATTTCCACAGCTTCTGAAAAAAGCAAAGTCCCTTCTGGATCTTCATAACTACTCAGGTCTGTTCCATTTAATTCAGGACGAAAAGGATGCATTACCATGTAGGAATGCGAGTCGATGATCCAAAAATAATCATTCCATTCACTGCCATATCGCATCAACTCGATCACCCCAGCCGCTTGTTTTTGGGCATCATTCAAGGAAATACTTCCACTTTCCACTTTCAGCTGGTATTCATCTAAAACACTCCATGCTGCGTTGGTAAGTTCACCTATCATTTCCTTTTTACGCTCAAGCATATTCTCTTCAAAAGTGGGAATGATTATAGCAAAAATGGATATAACAAATAGAGCAATCGCCAAAACCGAAGGAAGAACGATGCGCAGGTAAAATTTGTAGTTAATTTCTGTTGACATGGATTGTCTCAATTAGATTTTTTCAATCTTATAGTTTGATAAATGAAGACACTAATATCTGATCAATTATTCCAGCATTTGGGTTTCAGTTCTCTCAATTATATTCTCAAAGCCTTTACCCAACCGGCATCCGTATCAAATATACAAAAACCATTTCCAATCTTTTTCCCTGTAACAGGAGGGACAATAATGTTAGCTTTCTCATTCAATATATATTGTCGATTGAAACCCTTTTCGACAATTCCATATTGTGTAGCAACGTAAAGTCCTTTGGGATGCAGATGACCTGAAAAGCTGTATCGACAATCAAACTTATCCATAAATTCGAAATGTCTTTTGTATTCATGTGCAGAGTAATAAAAACCCTGTAAAAGGCCTGCCATGTTTGGAAAAATGTAATGTGAAAACAATATCTTCTGATCAGGTTGTTGAAGAATATAAATTTCAGAAAGGGTCTGTAAGTATTCTATATCCGCATGTGTGTATAATGGATCTAGCTCATTGCGCTCATACAACCAAAGTTTATTTTCAGAAAATGCTTTGCGTTCGTGATAGTCCATGGAATACCAATTTTCAGGATATTCAAAATCGGGACAATATTTAGAAAAACTTTTTGCGGCATTCAAATCATGATTCCCCAGTAAAATAGCACTGCAATTCTCCCGAACAATTCGTAAGCATTCATGAGCATTCCGTGTATCAAAATAGTGGCTATGTGGAATACTAAACCCGGAGATATCCCCTAAGCAAACAATCTCATCACAACCTGCTTTTTCGATCTTATATAAGGCCTCTTTCAGGCTAACAACATCTTCATGAATATCAGAGATAATAGCCAGTTTCATAGAAAAAATGTGTAATCCAATAAATATACAAAAAGCCTCTGTAAATAAACGAAGAGGCTTTCTGTAATTATTAGATTTCCTTGCGATTAGAACATATAGTAGGTACTAAATAAAGTTCGAATGTTGGCAACGGTTGTCGTTTCTGACGGCATATAATTCACATCGTAATCGCTACCATAAGCAGCAGAGGTATACTCAAGTTCAAATGCAAATCTTACTTTGCCTGAATTCAATACTGCTCTAGGAGAAATTCGTACGAGCGATTCAATATTTGTTCCCAGTCCATACACACTGTTTGATGCAGATGACATGGACTCTTTAGTGCCCAAATTATTCAACACACCTGCAAAAACACCCACATTAAACTTCGAACCATTCGTTTGAATATCAGCCCAAAATGATGAGTTTTTCAATGGCGTATAACTCTGTTCTCCAGTTGTTGCATTCGTAATCTCTTTCACTGCAAAACCACTAATTGTAAGCACATCGGGAATATTCTCTCCATAACGACCTTGTAATTTTATCGTAATTGGGTTTATTTTAATCGTTGTGTAGGCAATCGCTGCCATGCTACTCACACTCTCATCAACCTGATAGGTTACATCAATTCCGGGGGTAGATGATAGCCGTGGCACTAAGGTCTTATAGGCTAGGCCAACACCTGCAAAGAGGCTATTCCCTGATTGTGCATCTGTAGTCGTAAATTGAAGCTGTAGATGCATATCGGGCATACCTGAATTACGCAAATAACTAGATGTCACCCCTGCTGGGCCACGGCTGGCAAAGTCCCGTTGTGACAAAAGAGCTCCAATTACCTTGAAGCTACCCAAACTTTGGGTTACCCGAATTTGTGGGTTTCTGGCAAACGATTGAAAAGGCGTTCCTGTATTAAAAGAAACTGTTCCCGGATAGCAACCTGTTACAAACAATGGGTTCCAATATTGGCCTGTAATTAGTTCCGTATTCTCCCAACTTAGTTTTAAGAAAGCATGTCGTAAACGCAACAAATTAATGTTGTCATTTGCCTGTGCAAAAAAGTCTCCTTCAATAACACCAGAAGTTTTTGCTCCAAAGGCATCAGGCCCACTAATTGAACCTTTCAAACGACTTTGAATGGACAACATATTAAGGTTCGACTTTTCGTTAATATCATTCCCAAGGGCATCTGGTGATTTAGCCGAAGGCCACAATAAAAAATGGCCCTCCCGAGCTGAAACGGTTTGTCTGGAGTCCCAGAAAAAATCATTCTTCACAAATCCTGAAAACGTGATTCCAAATTTCTCACTGGGTTCTTTTTCCTGACTGTTAGCCATAAAAACCTGACAAACAGCCAACATAATCAATAGTAATTTTTTCATAATCTAGATAATGTTCGTAATTTCTTACCTTTTATTTTATTCCCTTTTCAGGCGGGAATAGCTTTTCAAGCATAGTCTGCTTTTCAAGCGGCCTGCCTAGCAGAACATTTAAATTGTTTTGCGCAGTCATATTCTGATCCCATAAATCAATCGCCTTTTTGTACTGCTCAACGGCTAATTCATACTGCTCACTATTGCGAAAAATAATGCCCTTGTTTGTGTAGCTTACCGACAAACGTCGCAAGTTCTCAGTTTGTGCATCTTGAATTTCGGTTAATCTTCGTTTTTCAAACTCGGAGATTTCCTCAGCAGAATAGCCCTCAAGTCCAATCTTAAAATCCTCATGTAGAAGAGCGTCCAATCCAGACTCATCAACCTGCTCATACTTCTCCATCCATGCTTCGTACATATGAATACTCTTATCAACAGCTGATTGTGCCATATAAAAGAGAGTATCAGCCGAAAGGTTATTTAAATATTTTGAGCGAATAAGAATACTGTCTTTGTACATGCCCAAAGTAAGTAAAACGGCAGCCCTATTATTATAAAGAACTCCAACCTCGTATGAATTTTTATAATGAGGATATCTATTATAGATCGTTTCAATGGAATCTAACAATAGAAAAACGTCTTCAAAATCATTCCCCTCAGCCAATGTATTGTATTCCGAATATAGTTTCTTTGCCGGAACTACCCTCGGGTCATACGAGTCATTTATTGACTGATAATAGCTACGCGATACCATGAGTCCAACAGCAACAAGAACGCCCATAATTAAAATGAGCGTTCTTACTTTTTTATCTTTAAATAATGTCATTAAGAGTGTACTGTCTCAATTAAGAATTTTCTAATTTCAGCAGGTGTTTCTTTTGTAAGTTTTGAAACCACAATATTAACAATAATTGCTAAAGGAGCACCAATCCATGCAAAATACCATGCCTCGAGCCAATAACTTATAAAATCGTGCGCCGGAAGCATTACTCCTTGTTTCCCTGCAATGAAATAAGTGATTGATATCAATGAAACTAAACCTCCAGCAATAAGACCGGCAATAGCTCCCTGTTTATTTGAACCACTCCACCAGATACCTAGTAAAAATAATGGGAAGATAGTACAACCTGCCAATGAGAATGCTACTGCAACCAATTGCCCAATAAGTGCCAGATCAAGTAAAGCTATTAGCGTTACTATAATCGCCATAAGAACAGTTCCCAAACGAGCAAACAACAACTGCCTTTTGGGTGATGCCAGTGGATTAATCACTTTCACATACAAGTCATGAGCAAAAGCAGACGAACCTGCGACCAATAAGCCAGACACCGTTGAAAATGCAGCAGACACCCCCCCCGCAGCAAGCAAGCCAACAATAAGTGGATGAATACTTCCAAGCTGAGCAGTATAAACAACAATCGCATCTTTTGAAAGAGTTCCAATTTCAGGATTAACAGAAAGGATTTTCCCGAATGCCGCATAGACTGGGGCACTCCAATAAAGAATACAAATGAAGAACAATCCCCAAACCACTGACCAACGTGCATCTCTGGCCTTAGGCACCACATAAAACCGTTGAATGACATGAGGTAATCCGGCAGTACCTACCATTAATGAGAAAGCAATGGCCATCCACTGGAAAAAGGTTTGTCCTGTGGCCGGATCCCAAGGCATCGCATATTCAGGCGCAGGCACCATAGCATATTCATGTCCAAAGGAATTGAGTAACTGGTTGGTATCAGCCAATGGTATCCCGGTAACAATATCAGAAACAACAGAACCATATCCCATCTGTGGTAACAGCCAGAAATAGTCAAACTTGTAGGTCAATATAAATAGAGGGATGATAAAGGAAACAATGATGATAACGTACTGAATTTGCATGTTTTTTGTAACACCTAACATCCCTGAGATTAATGTGTAGGTCAATACCACAGACCCACCAATAACAACAGACCAGCCATAGGGTATTCCTAAAATCCACTTGAACAATAGCCCAATACCTCCAAATTGCCCAACGCAATAAGATATTGAGATAAAGATGGCGATAATTGCACCAACAGCCCGCAATGTTTGAGAATAGTAGCGATCGCCAATAAAGTCAGCTGCCGTATATTTTCCATATTTACGAATCTGTCCGGCCATTAATATTAATAGCAATACGTAACCACCGGTCCATCCAACCACATATGATAGTCCGTGGTAACCAGAACCATACATCAATGCAGCCATCCCCAAAAAGGAGGCAGCACTCATCCAGTTGGATGCAATGGCCATACCTGATCCGATTTTTGAGATTCCACGGCCTGCTGCATAAAAGTCAGTCGTATCTTTTGCCCGGAACATGATCCCTACCAAAACAAAAAGAGAAAGTATGGTAATTAAAATGATGGCTGGTCCCACCTTAAACCCGCCTTCAAGCGCAGTTGATGCAGTTGCCGCTCGCGATAAAAAAGGAATCATTAATAGTATTGAGGGTAATATAAATTTTTTCATAGTTATGTTCTTTTATTTATCAGTTTTGGCTTAGTCTGCAATATTAAATTTGGCATTAATTCCATCCGTTCGGATACAATAAATCAGACACAATCCGATAAATAGAATCAATAGAAATACGGCTGTGTAAAAATAATGGAATGGGAATCCAAGAAATTGCGTGTCAGTAAGTACTGACTGATTATGGATCAGATAAGTTGACATTGCTTGCTCAACAATACTTTTATTTTTTTCTGAAAACTCATAAACTGAGGATGATTCTAACGCAAGAGGCAGAATTGTTGTCCGTACATCGTTTGATGACAAACCAATAATAGGCGAAACAAGTTGGCTTAGTTCTTTTTTCTGTTGTTGGTAGCTTTCATCAGTAATATCAGTAATTGTTGCCGCACTTGTTTCAAAAGCTTGTATTGCTGCCAGCACTTCTCCTTGTGTAGATCCAGCCAACTGATACACGCTCCAACTTAAAGCGTTACTTAAAGCTGTCTTATCTTCCGTATCAATAAATACCTTGCTAAGCACAGACAATGAAGCGTACGAAAAATCTTGCATTTCAGCATCTGTTGCCTGATTGCTTTTCACTTTTGTCCATGAACTTTCGAACTTTTCAAAAACTGGCTCTGGTGTCGGTTCCTCCAATACATAAAGTGCAATCTGAAACCCAAATATTGCAACCGCCCATATCAAAACAAGCCACCCAACCATGTTCCGGTTTATCCGGGCATGCTCTGTAGAAGGTCTAAAGAAACTAATGTGGAATTCATTTTTGGAATCATCCATAATATTAGGTTTAATTTTAGATTATTTGAATAGATTAGATTTTTTCGGACATAAATATAGAAGAAAACATACAAAGCAAATTGTTAACAAGAGCGTTTTAGCCAAGAACATTTCCTATAACATATTGATCCATCAGGCTTTATACAAACATATGCTCACCTACTAAAACACAAAATGCACCCAAAACACCTAACTACAGGGCGTATTAGACTTTTCTTAACAATAATTTACAGCAACAACAAAGCCCTTATCAATAAACATTATTTTGACTATAATTAATTAACCAGATACTCCGCTTACATATCTACATTACATTCTATTGAATTTTTTAATGAGTTATATTTTTAATGACTCTACTAAAGACAACTTCAAATTATCATAAATAAAACACATAGGCAGGTAAATATTTTACTTGGATTAGGTAACTTGCAATACTGGAAAAGAAACGACAATACACTTACACGCTAATAATCTTATTTTCAAGCACATTTAAATACTACATTATGAAAAAAATTAATGTCGCATTCTTGCTCTTGTTTGGAATTCTAGCCGCTTGTGGTGGCAGTCAAACTAGTAATAGTGAGCAAACAACAGAAACTCCGGAATCGGGTGCCAATGGAATTGAATACAAAAGTGAAGAAATAAAAGATTGTGACGAGTTTCTTGATCGTTACGAAGATTGGGTAGATGATTACCTAGCACTAATGGATAAATATATGGCTAGCCCAATGGATATGGAACTAGCTCAAGAATTTATGACTCTTGGACAGGAAGCTACAGATTGGGTTATGCAATGGAGCGAAGACAGTTACCCCTGCGTGGCTCAGGAAAAATACCAAAAACGCTTTGACGAAATCTCAGAGAAAGCAGATAAGAAGATGGAAGAATTGGGATTTTAATGAACTTCCAAAGCCTGTTCTCAAAATTAGTATCCCTTTTACGAATGGGATTCTTGATTCGAACCTCAACTGAGTTACCAAAGGAGAAACAATATCGTTCTCCTTTTTCATTTACCCAAATCCATATATGATTGTCAATCAAATAACTACAGGATTTATAAAATTACCCAAAACATAAAGCCTTCCCAGTACGCAATGGGAAAAGGTTTGATGAGTGTGGTATTTGAGGAGATACAGATTGTGCAAGCTTGTGAGGCTGTTTCCACGAAGTACTACATTATGCATAATACCTGAAATAAAAAAATTAAGCCCAATCAAATAGTAAACTAAATGACAAACAATAAAGCCGCTCAGATACAATATTTGAGCGGCTAATACAACTAATTCTAGATAACTAAAACTAAATAAGTTTAACTTGAAAGGCTGGCTAACAATGCCAGCCTTTCAACCAGTTAATATTAATCTAAATAAAAAAAACTAAATATTAAATTGTATCAATTTGATAAGAACCTCTCATATCATATTTCATGATACTATGATTATTAGCTTCATCATCATTCATGAATTTTTTAGCAACTGGGTTCCATACCAAAGTTCTCTTAAGATCGTAAGCAATGTTACCAATGTTACAAACTGTTGAAGAACTATTTCCATATTCAACAGGAGTGTTTGGATCGATACGTGTTTTAATACCATCAACAAATGAACGGTAATGTTTTTGGTTTACTTCCATTCCATCACGGCTAAAACCTGCCCTGAAACCACCGCCCTCAGCCATTCTGGCTTCACGTGCAGCAGCTTCTGCAGCTCTTGCTTCTGTTTCTTCCTCAAAAGTCATTCCTTCATAAGGATCAGCTTTTGGCATTGCTGTATCATCTTGTCCTTCCCTTGACCATTCTGGATTTGAACAATAATAATTACTTCTTGAAGCAAAGATCCATCCGTTTTCACCGATAATTTTCACACTATTACCACGATCTCCATCCCATGGGTCAGAATGCTGAATCATCTCGATACCATTATCATACTTATAAGTAAGTGCATTATAAGGACTAGTTTCAGGAGCCATTACAGTAACTGGAGCAGAACCATCTTTCCCAATAGCCCATTGAGCGATGTCGAACATATGAGCACCCCAGTCTGTAGTGTAACCACCGCCAAGGCCTTTATGCCAACGCCAGCCACCCCAGCCACCACCGGCAGGACATAATTCATCATTATAATAGTACTTAGTAGACAATGGTCCTAACCACTTATCCCAGTTCAAATCGTCTGGTACAGGTTGTTCTTCATAATCTATTTCGTGTGGACCGTCACCAACTGGTGCATAAATCGTTTTAATTTTACCTAGAGCACCTGAATGTGCAATTTTTACGAGTTGTTCGAATGTTGGCATAGAACGCTGCATACTACCTGTTTGCATTATACGACTGTATTTGCGAGTAGCTTTAACAAGCTGATCACCTTCAAAAACAGAAAATGACATAGGTTTTTCAACATAGATATCTTTACCTGCCTGACAAGCAGCAACACCAATTAATGAATGCCAATGGTCAGGAGTTGCAATAATTACTGCATCAACATCCTTATTTTCCATTAGATCTTCAAAGTGCTCATAAGATTTGAAGCCTTTTGCACCGGCTTCTTCCATACTTTGTTGAAAAGAGTCACGTTTACGACCATAAACATCGCAACCTGCCATAATATTAACATCGCTTAGTCCTGCATGACTACGAGCAACACCTGGCCCCTGAGCACCGCATCCAATAAGCGCGATATTTACGGTATCACTTGGAGCTACTTTACTCATAGAATTAGCACTCGCAAAAACAGATTTTGGAGCAAGAACAGCTCCTGCGGCTCCTAAAGCCGAAGCTCTTAAAAAGCCTTTTCTGGATAATTTTGAACTCATAAATTCGTTAATTTAGGTTTAACATAACAAAAAAACTATAGATTAGGATCAAGTTTTCGAGCAATGAATGTACACCTTATTCTAATAACTACCAAGCACATTAAACTCTCATTATTTCAATAAAAAAAAATTTGAGGACGTAATACAAAAATCATAGATCAATTATGACGTGTAATTATTTTACCTCAAAATCAAATAACTTTCTATTTTCTAAAAACCCTTCCAGACGATCGCCAACTTCAACTGGACCCACACCGACAGGAGTGCCCGTGTAAATCAAGTCACCTATTTTGAGAGTGAAGAATCTTGAGATAAAAAATCACGATAGTGCATTAATGCCCTAAGAATAAAACACTCAAAGGCACCTCCCTACCACAAATACACCTATCCATACTTGTAAATATTTTATTATATTTATATCGACCATGAAATAAACTCCAAAATCACTACTATGAAAACCTTTAGCTTAATTTTCCTACTTGCTTTTGCATCACAATTAATTTCTGCTCAAAATTTAAAACCCTATATCTTAGGCATTGAAAGCAGTGACAACATTTCCGTTGTTAAAGAAAAGCTAGAAGCCGAACTGCAAAAAAACGCCCTTGAAATAGTTGGTCAATACCAGCCAGCCGCAGACGAAAACAGATGGATTATTGTCTTTAGTTCGTCCGAATTAAAAGAAGCAGTAATAGAAATTGGAGGATTAACCGGATTCGCAACCACATTACGGGTGGGAATCACCAATGAAAATGGGAAAACCATTGTTTCGTACACCAACCCGGCATATTGGGGCAATGCATATTTTAGAGATGATTTTGAAAAGGTATCATCCAACTATTCCGCAATTACGACAAAGTTAAAAAGTGCAATGGAAGCTAGTGGTTCATTTATCGGAACGCAATTTGGTTCTGAAAAAGGTGTGAGTTCTAATGATTTACATAAATACCGCTATATGTTCGGAATGCCTCGGTTTGACGACACCATTGAACTTAGTAATTTTGGCAACTACGAAACAGCTCTTGCACGAATTGAATCAACCATTACCAAGGGAGTGCCAAATGTTAATATTATATACAAACTTGACGTTCCAGGAAAGGATCTGACACTATACGGCTTTGCGCTTTCGGGAAATGACGGAGAAGAGAAATTTCTTCCAACAATTGATATCAACAATCCAAAACATACAGCATTCTTGCCTTACGAAGTGCTGGTGAAAGATGGGCAAGTACTGATGCTTCATGGTCGATACCGGATTGCCCTAGCTTTTCCAGATCTAACTATGGGGACATTTAGTAAAATCATGTCGACTCCAGGCAATATTGAAGAATTACTGAAACAAATTGTGAAGTAACGCAAGGGTATTGTCCACTAAAGCAATTAAGGGCTTCACCTAAAGTGAAGCCCTTAATTATTTCCACCTAAATTTATTTTAGACCTCATTTTACTTGAACATATTCTCAAAGAATCTAGAAAACAACTAAAAACAGACAGAAGTTTGTTGATACGCGGTTTTTGATATAATTCAGAAGTACAATAATTTTATATTATAAAGTAGTTGCAAGCTACAAAACAGAAAATTATATCTAATTGGTTCTGTTTTTGAAACAAAAAAACTATTTTTAAATGTTTTTTCCCTATAAAAAAAAGAATACAAGAAGAATAAACAGAGACTTAATAAATTGCAATAGTAGTCCTTACATCAACTTATAGATTCCTGTAGGATAAAAACCCTAATATACTTCTCAATAAATAAATAATTTTAAAACGCAAAAATTATGAATAACAAGGTATGGAATGAAGACAAAACGATGATGATTATTGTCAACGAAACAGCAAGTAGAATCCTGTCTTTGGCAGATGGGAATAAATCTCTTAATGAGATTCTGAAAGAATCATATTCTGGAATTCTTAAAATTGAAGATCTGAATACTGAATCCCTTGAGAAACTTAACCTCGCAAACGATCTTAATGATAGATTTTTGCAAACAGTATCTTTTTGCATTAGCATGTGGGAAAGAGATTTAATGAAATTCAAATTAGCTCAAACTAATGTCGTTGATAAGTTCATTTCACCTATCATCAATAGTAGCATTGATAGCCATGGAGAAATAAACGTTGAAAAAGTATACTCTTCCATTAAAACAGGGGCCAAAGAACAAAGTATTTACCACGCATATAATCAATATAAATCAAATATAGCGATGCTACTGGCTTATGATATATTATCAGTTAGTTTCAACGCAAAACTAGAGTCCTATGATCAGGAAGTTCTTCAGAATAGTGACTTACCTCAATTTAAAACAGGGTATCTAAAACCGAGCATACAAATAAGCAATAAAAGTATGGGTGGTGACAACACTGTAAGATTAAGCCCAATGATGACAGCCATTGCTGTAAACGTTGCATGGGATGTGGCAAAAACTGCTGCTGCAGAAGCTGGAACAATGGCTGGGGATATCGTTGGAAGAATGGAATCAAGATAAATTCCTGTATAAATTACAAGTCTGCAATACTGCAGGTTATTTTTTATAAAATGTAAATATTTTAATGAATTCAAATATTGGTATTTCAAACAACAAACCCGATCATAAAAACATTGACTTCTTATTAGTAAATCTACCTTTTCGAGAAAACCCTAAATATCAATCGTTCCATCTTGGCCTTCTGTATGTAGCATCAAGTCTAAACGAAGGAGGCTTCTCTGTAAAAGTTCTGGATGATGGAGAAATGGATGTTGAGTCTTTTCTCTACTTATACAAAAAGAATAGGCCACATGTATTGGGATTTTATGTCAATACAGATGCAATAACTGCAATAGAGCGTATTTTAGATCTATTGCATCAAGAAAATGAAATGCCTGACTTGGTCATTTTTGGGGGGCCACATGTAACCATTGAGGATAAAAAGCTGCTTGAAGAAAACCGGGGAAACATTGTTGTTCGTGGAGAAGGAGAAGAAACGATTCTGGAAATTGGCAGATGGTTTTTAAAGGGAGAAAAACAATTAGCTAATATTGCCGGTATAACATATATTGACGAAAATAAGAATATCCGACGAAACCCTGACAGACCATTCATCCATGATTTAGACAAATTACCATTTCCCAACCCAAAGTTATTGGTAAAAGAACCGAGACATTCCTCTTTCCAGATGATAACTGGTCGCGGATGCCCTTTCCATTGCACATTTTGTGCAGAAGGTATCGCTGGTATAAAATATCGGTTTCGCTCCCCGAAATCGGTTTTAGAAGAAATAAAAAGTATCCTAGGAGATCGTGAACGTATATATTTAAGTATCCTTGATGATACATTTCTTGTTGATTCCCAAAGAGTAAAAGCCGTTGCCCAAGGACTAATTAAAGAATATGGTAAAAGCAAGCGAATTAAGTGGTTTTGTGAAAGTCGTGTTGATTTTATAATCAAAAACCCAGATATCTTTCCTTTGCTTAAGGAAGCAGGATTGGTAAGAGTCCAGATTGGTATTGAATCGGGAAATCAAAATATCTTGGACACCTACCGCAAGAAAGTGAAAGTAAAAGAAATTATTCAAGCAGTAGAAATACTCAGATCTAGCAATATTTCATCGATCTATGGAAACTTCATTATTGGGGGTCCACATGAAACAGATGAAACAGTCCAAGAAAGCATAGATCTGGCACGAAAACTCATTGAAATAGCACCAGGCAGAATGGAATGCGCTGCTTCATACCTAACTCTTTTCCCTGGCACCGAATTATCAATTAATCCGGATGTATATGATCTTGATGTTTTTGATCCTGATCTTAAAACATGTATCTCTCTTCAATATCCAACAGTAGCGCCCAAAAGCAAATCAAAGTATTGGGTAATTGAACAATACAACCGTTTTAATCTTGAAATTCAGAACAATTATCATTCTATTATGAGAAATATTCCTATGGAACTAATAGAAGAGCACCTGAATCTAAGAGACTACGGCATTAACACTCACATGTCAGATATATATCTAAACTATCCCTGTATAAGTAGATGCGAAGATATGCGAAGAAGACATAACTCGCTAGATAATAAAATTAATGATAACACAGAATTTGCAAAACTCATACCCCGTCGTTCTGGATCACTTTCGGTTAAGAACGGAAGATTAGCAATCGAATCTCACCCCCAAGGCGAGGTTATTTTCAATGAAATAGCCGGAAAAATATATGAGCTTTGTTCTGGAAAATATCGAATTATTGAAATCATTGGAATGCTACGTGATGGCCACAAGAATTTACCACCTGAACCATATTTTTCGGAACAAGTATTCTCTATTATAAAAGATTTGAAGAGAAGATATCTTCTCTTTTTTTCCGATTTGTAAATTTGCAAATACCTTCTGTTAAATTTGAAGAATCCTGTCCTTTTTTATTAAAAAATTAGTCATATAACAACTCAGGGTCTCACTAAAAGTGAAACCCTGAGTCAATATATATAAGTTTATGTCATTTAGAGCGACCAAAAAAGCGCGGCAATCTTTTCCTTTGATACAGATTGCTTCACTGCGTTCGCAATTGACGGAATTAACTAGCAAATTATCTTTTCAGCAAAAAAGCTTTAAAGTCATCATACGCTTTACTAAGAGGTTCAGATAATTTTTCGCCTTTCATAAATTCAGCAAGCGTTTCAGGTAGTGGCACATTTCCTACACCAACAATTTGTTCCACTGTTTCAGTGAACTTGGCCGGATGGGCAGTTTCTAGGAAAACACCTACTTCCCCATCCTGCAAATCTTCCTCAAGTGCTTTGTATCCGCATGCACCGTGTGGATCTGGCAAATACGCATAGTTGTTGTACACCTTTTTTACCGTTTCCCGAATCTCATCATCTGAATAGCGAAAGCCTTTCATGATTGATTTAATGGCTTCATGCGAATGTCCGTACAAGTCCAATATGCGAGCAAAATTACTCGGATCTCCTACATCCATAGCATTGGCAATGGTTGAAACTGATGAGCGTGGCTCGTATTTACCGGTTTGTAGATATTTGTAAACGATATCATTCTCGTTATTAGCCGCTATAAACCGCTTAATGGGCAGGCCCATTTTTTTTGCAAACAATCCTGCGGTGAGATTTCCGAAATTACCACTTGGCACCGAAATCACCACATCATCGGTAATGCCTTGCTCGCGCAAACGTGCATATGCATTGAAATAATAGAATGCCTGTGGAAGAAAGCGTGCCACGTTAATTGAATTGGCTGAAGTTAGCGTTAATGCTGATTTCAGTTCGCTATCCATAAAAGCTGATTTCACAATGCGCTGACAATCGTCAAAAGTACCGTCAATTTCTACAGCTGTTATATTTTGCCCGAGAGTGGTGAATTGTTTTTCCTGAATTTCACTTACCAATCCTTTTGGATAAAGCACATACACGTGAATGCCTTCAACTCCTAAAAATCCATTAGCAACCGCACTTCCGGTATCTCCTGAAGTGGCAACCAACACATTTACATGTTCGTCATTCCCCTGCAGGAAATAGGCCAACAAACGCGCCATAAAACGCCCACCCACATCTTTAAAAGCCAGTGTTGGCCCATGAAACAATTCGAGTGCATAAATATTCCCATTTACTGGAACAACAGGGCAATCAAAGCTCAATGTGTCGTAAACAATCTCTTTCAAATCTGTCTCAGGGATATCTTCTCCAAAGAACTTTTTGGCTACTTCAAATGAAATTTCCTGAAATGACATTTTGTGAATATTCTCAAAAAATGACACAGGTAACTTCTCAATTCGCTCAGGCATAAACAAGCCTTTATCATCGGCCAGTCCTTTAGTAACAGCTTCCTTCAAAGAAACCTCAGAAACTGATTTATTGGTACTGTAATATTTCATTTTGAATTACTTTATTATTCATACGTCATCCTGAACTTATTTCAGGATCTCAAATAATTAATACAGATCCCGAAACAAGTTCGGGATGACTCTTTATCGGATATCTTATTCTTCTTTTAACAATGCTTTAATAAATTCAGCACCATGTAAAAGACCATAGTTGCCTTTTTGAACAGTAAACTCATCATAGGCTTCTACATCATCTGCCTTCATGCCAGATTTGTAAATAATAAAAGGTACCGGGTCTTTTGTATGTACGGTTGTAGCACAAGGTGTCGGATGATCTGGCAATACAGCAATTGTAACCGGCTCATCCATCTTTGCTGCCTCCTCAACCAAATACTTCACAATACGCTGATCAAGGTATTCTATGGTTTTTGTTTTAAGCTCGACATTTCCTTCATGCCCGGCCTCATCACTTGCCTCAACATGCAGGTAAACCAAATCATGATCTTTCAATGCATCAATAGTCGCTTTTGCTTTCCCTTCATAATTGGTATCATACAAACCTGTTGCACCATCAACCTTTATCACGTCCATCCCGGCATACACACCAATTCCCTGAATGAGGTCAACCGCTGAAATTACAGCTGACGATTCAATCCCATACATTTCTTTAAAGGTTGGCATTTGTGGCTTGTAGCCTGGCGACCATGGCCAAATGCTATTTGCCATATCTTTCCCGGCAGCTTTCCGTTTTAGATTAACAGGATGGGTGGCCAACAAATCCATTGACTTTATAATGAGTTGATTTAACAAAGCTGTAGTTTCGACTGCCTCCGCCTCTTTCGCTTTAATTAGGTAATCTTTATAAGGTTTTCCAGGAACATCGTGTGGAGGCGTGCAAGCCATTTGCTTTTTACCTCCTTTAATGACCAACAAGTGGCGATAGGAAACACCTTTGTGAAAAATGACCTTCTCAGAACCCAATTTATCGTTTAAAAAGTCAATTAACTCGTGTGACTCTTCGTTTGAAATATGTCCGGCAGAGTGATTTTTAATGTTGTCGTTTTCAATGCAAATCAGGTTACAACGAAGTCCAAGATCCCCCTCGTCCAAATTGACTCCCATGCTTGCCGCTTCCAAAACACCACGCCCTTCAAAAACCTTTTCGACATCATATCCAAGAACTGACATGTTCGCAATTTCGCTGCCCGGGTGTAACTGTTCAGGCACCGTGACTAGTTGACCACATCTCCCCAATTTCGCCAAACGATCAATTTCAGGGATATTAGCCATTTGCAAGGGGGTTTTTCCTCCATAATTTTCTAATGGCTCGTCAGCCATGCCGTCCCCTAAAACAATAATATATTTCATTGTATAAATATCTTAATAAATTATCCTTCAACTTTTTTCAACTCTTCAGACCGATCTGTCTTGAACTCACTATTCTCAAAATCTTCCGATGATGGTAACTGCATTTCAAAACGATCAATTTTATCAAGTAATAATCGACCCGATTTCAACTCAAAGTCCAACAAATGACCTCCCTGTGTTTTATCTTCCGTTAAGTAATGAAGATGGTAGCCAGTAACGTTTACTCCTTTCACAAACTCTGGACAATAAAACCCGGTAAGCATACCATTTGTTTCATAGATATTGAATTCTGGCTGATTACTTGTCACCTCAACCAACGGTGGATAAGGTCTCTCCTGAGCTGGAACGCTTCGTGTATGCACGTACTCAAAAGCTCCTTCAACACGCACCGCATAAAAGTAATTCAAGCTTCCGGCAATACTATCAATCAATAACTTTAAGTCCTCAAAACTTAAAGCTTGTGGTTGACTATTAACAACAACCGCTACCGGGTTTTGCTCAAAGCATGACATCAGTCCAAACAGTAGATATGTAAGTAGAATCAGTCTAAAATTCATCACTTCTAAATATTGGAGACACGGATTATATCGGCAAAAACGCCAGCTGCTGTAACTGCAGCACCTGCACCATACCCTTTAATGATCATCGGAAACTCATTGTATCGTTCGGTCGTAAACATGACTAGGTTGTTGCTTCCTTGCAAATCAAAGAACGGATGTCCCTGTCCGACTTCCTGTAGACCAATTTCAGCTTTTCCATTATCAAACGTAGCCACAAATCGCCAACACTTGTTTTCAGCCTCTAATACTTTCCGACGTGCTTCAAAATCAGCATCCAACTGAGGAATACCCTTCCAAAAATCGTCAAGACTTCCCTCAAAAAATTCATCGGGAACGAACTTGTTGATTTTGACATCATCTTTTTCAATTCGATAACCCGACTCACGAACCAGAATTAACAATTTACGCATCACGTCAATACCACTTAGGTCAATACGTGGATCAGGTTCTGAGTACCCCTCTTCCTTAGCCATTGTAATCGTCTGGCTCAATGGGATATCTGCAGATATAGTATTAAATATGTAATTTAGAGTTCCTGAAAGAACCGCTTCAATTTTTTGAATTTTATCGCCTGCATTTACCAAATCATTAAGCGTATTAATAATTGGCAAACCTGCTCCAACATTGGTCTCAAACAGGAATTTAACCCCTTTGCGCTTCGCAATTTTCTTAAGATTCACATAATTATCGTACTCCGATGAAGCCGCAACTTTATTGGCTGTAACGATAGATACATTCGATCCAAGTAAATCTTCATATAAGTTAGCGGCAGCATCGGATGCAGTACAATCAACAAATACCGAATTGAAGATATTCATGTCGATTACTGCTTGTTTGTATGCATCAAGACTAGACTCTTGCCCATCATTATCTAATCGTTCTTTAAACCCATCGATGTCAAGACCACCACGCTCAAGCAACATTCTTTTTGAATTGGCAACGCCTACCAGCTTAATTTTTAGGCGTTTGCTCTTTAGTAATTTCTCCTGCTGTTGTTTTATTTGCGACAACAAGTTTCCGCCAACCAAGCCAATTCCCAACAAAAACACATTCACTTCAATATTCTCAGACAAGAAGAAAGATTCGTGAACGACATTGAGTGTTTTTCTTAAGTCACTGTTTTTTACGACCCATGAAATATTTAATTCCGACGCTCCCTGCGCAATTGCAATAATATTAATCCCATTCGTCCCCATGGTATTGAAGAGTTTTCCAGCAATCCCAGTTGAATGCTTCATATTCTCGCCAACAATGGCCACAATAGAAAGGTCACTTTCAATCTCTACCTTATTGATTTTATCGCAAGTAATCTCCTTCTTAAATTCTTTCCGTATAGATGCTTCAGCAATTTCTGCTTTTACAGAATCGATCGCAACTGAAATGGAATTTTCTGAAGAAGCCTGTGATATCAATATCACATTAATATCTTCTTGAGCAAGTGCCGAAAACAAGCGCATGGAGATGCCAGTTACTCCAATCATTCCAAGTCCTTGAACAGTTATCAGGCTTATATTTGAAATAGAAGATATTCCTTTAATTGGAAGATCTTTCCCATTAATTTTTTTCTCAGTAATCAATGTCCCCTCAGCCGTTGGGTTCATGGTATTTTTTATCCAGGTTGGGATCCCTTTTTTGTACACCGGCAAAATTGTTGGAGGATAAATTACCTTGGCCCCAAAATGTGAAAGCTCCATCGCTTCGGAGTAGCTCAATGATTTTATCACATATGCCTTACTAATGACCCGTGGATCAGCAGTCATGAAACCATCAACATCTGTCCATATTTCAAGTACCGATGCATTCAGTGCCGCTGCAAAAATTGATGCAGAGAAATCAGATCCTCCACGTCCTAAGGTTGTTTGCTCTCCAATCTCATTGCTTGAGATAAATCCAGGAGCAAGGAATATTCCTTTAAGATTATTAAACTTCTCCTTAACGAGTTTATTTGTCAAATTAAAATCAACTTGAGCATTTCCGAAGGTGCTGTCAGTTTTTATTATTTGAGATGAATCAATCCACTGAGCTCCTTCTATAAATTCACTGATGATAAAGGAAGAAAGGCGCTCACCAAATCCACATATCTTATCTAAAGTTTTGGGAGTAAGTTCTCCAATCAACGACACTCCGTGAATTATTTTTTCAAACTCATCAAGTAAGTTGCTGACCTTCCTTTTTACATTTTCCTTTTTCTCTCCATCAAACAATTCATCAACAGTTTCTTCATGTCTTTCCCTGATACTCGTAATTTCCGTATTGAAATATTCCGTTCCAAGAACGGCCATTTTTGAGGTGTTTAATATCTTGTCCGTAATTCCGCCTAAAGCAGAAACAACAACGATTACATCGTCATTCTGACTTTTCACAATTTCTTTAACCTTTCGGATGTTTTCAGCACTTCCAACAGAAGTACCTCCAAATTTCAACACTTTCATTATCAATACGGATTAATTCATTATGAGTGTGCAACTTAGCACAAACTACTTAAAAAAACCACAAGGAACTGCGACTACTGCAACCTTATCTTACTTACTATCCTTCAAATAATTATCCTTTTGGAATCGCCAAAAATACAATCTAATTGCCTTAAATCGTAAAAATACATTCAGAATCTTTCAATTTATATAAGCTTTAGCAATGAGTTAAGATTATTCCCTTTCCGAATAATTACAAACATGATTTTACTACAAAAAAATGGGTGAAGCAGAAATCGCCTCACCCAGATCTTTCTGCAAAAAATATCATTAAACTTTTGTCGTTGTTTTTGCGGCACTTATTGCTTCAAAAATTTTGGTTTCCAGCTCATGCGCCAATTCCTGATTATCGCGCAAAATCGTGCGTACTGCTTCGCGCCCTTGCCCTAGTTTGGTATCACCATAACTAAACCATGAACCGCTCTTTTTAATTATATTGTATGCAACTCCAAGATCAATAATTTCACCTGTTTTAGAAATACCTTCGCCATACATGATCTCGAATTCTGCTTTACGGAATGGAGGAGCAACTTTGTTCTTCACAACTTTTACTCGAGTATTATTCCCAATCACTTCATCACCATCTTTAATTTGTCCAATACGACGAATATCCAAACGAACAGATGCATAGAATTTAAGGGCATTACCACCTGTTGTTGTTTCAGGATTGCCAAACATCACGCCAATTTTCTCACGCAATTGATTGATAAAAATGCAACAAGTTTTTGTTCTGTTGATGTTAGCAGTAAGCTTACGCAATGCTTGAGACATTAGCCGAGCCTGCAATCCCATTTTAGAATCACCCATCTCTCCTTCAATTTCAGCTTTTGGTGTAAGTGCCGCAACTGAATCAATGACAACAATATCCACAGCTCCAGAGCGGATCAGATTATCAGCAATTTCCAATGCCTGCTCTCCATTGTCCGGTTGTGAAATCAGGAGCTCATCGATATCAACGCCTAATTTTTGTGCATAATACGGATCAAATGCATGCTCCGCATCAATAATCGCAGCAATGCCGCCCGCTTTTTGTGCTTCGGCAACAGCATGAATAGCCAGCGTAGTTTTACCTGAGGATTCCGGCCCATAAATTTCAATGATTCTACCCTTGGGGAAACCACCTACTCCTAAGGCAACATCCAACCCAATAGAACCAGATGAAATAGCTGGAACATCCTCAACAGGACGATCGCCCATCTTCATGATAGCTCCTTTGCCATAACTTTTTTCAATTTTATCCATTGTAAGCTGGAGTGCTTTCAGCTTTTCTTTATTCACGTTGTTTGGTTCTTCTTTTGCCATATCTGTTATATATCTAAAACTTTTATAATCTGATTTGTATGATCCTTTGTCTTTACTTTTTCAAATACCTCATCAATCACTCCATTCTCATCAATCACATAGGTTGACCGCAATACGCCCAAGTACTTCTTTCCGTACATGCTTTTTTCTCCCCATGCGCCATATGCATTTAAAATTACCTTTTCAGCATCTGCAATCAGATTAAACTTTAAATCATATTTTTCAGCAAATTTTTTGTGAGAAGCCACACTATCCGGACTAACACCAATTACTTCATAACCTTTATCAAGCCATACGTCGTAATTTTCATTCAAATTACATGATTCTGCAGTACATCCAGGAGTGTTATCCTTGGGGTAAAAATATAAAATTAACTTCTTCCCGCTAAAATCTTTCAGTGAAATTGTTTCACTATTTTGATCTAATCCGTTAAAATAAGGAGCCTTATCTCCTTTTTTTAGTAAAGCCATTTTCTTTTGTTTAATTAGACAAATATACTTGAAATAATGACAATAAACAGTCCCAACTTATTCAAATTTGACTCACAACAAACCATCAAATTTGATCTCATTTTTTATCAGTTAAAACATCATATAATTAATGATTTTAAAATTGGAAAAACTCCTCAACAAACACAAAAAAGAGGAATCTGAACACAAGCTTGCAGTACTATTGTTTGGTAAACGCAAAAAAATCGATCAAGAAAGAATGCCCAACATTTTTTGTAATTTTATATCGAAAAAATAACGACTACATATATGCTCTTAATGTTCAATATCATAAAAAGAACAAGCTCCATTCTACTATTGTTTAGCCTGATTTTTCTAATTGGGAAAAATAATCTGATGGCACAATCTGATCCGGAATCACAAGCCAAATATTACTTCGGGGTGGAACAATTCCAAGAGGCACTCCCAATTTTCAAGGACTTAATTCACTTGTACCCTACTGATGCGACTCTGAATTATTACTTTGGAGCATGTTTAATTGAAACTGCCACCTATTCAAAAGAAGCAAAAGATGCTTTAGAAGTAGCAATGGAGAAAGAGGTCAAATCTTTATATTACTTAGGGAGATATCACCATACACAATCTGATTGGGAGAATGCCATTTCATATTACAATGAATATATTAATTCTGCAAAAAAGAAAGAGTTACGCACTACAAATGCATACGAACTATTAAGTCTGTGCGAAGAAAAAGTTAATCCGTTTATTTTTTTAGAGGAAGAAATAGAAGCACAAGCACAAGCAGAACCCGCAATAGAGTTACCCACTCCTATTTCAAATAATTTATTTACAGAGCCTAATGAGTCATTGGAAATACCGGAAGCACTTAAAAATACGACAATTAATTTCCCTATAAATGCATCGATCAGCTATCTGAGCATTGATCAGTTTAAAACCAAGGATGGGCAACAAGCCTTTATTCTCGGATGGGTTTTCGAACAAGAGCTTAATGGCAAACTAACCGAAACAGCTGAGTTACGAGAAACATACGGAACAGCTTCGCCTACAGAGAAAGAACAACTTGCTGATGACATTCTAAAACTGGAACAGGAAACCTACCAACTAAACCGAGATATTCGAAGGAAATACTCTGAAGCCAATGAATTTGAAAATGCATATTGGGGAAAAGCCAGTGCTTCAGAAAGAAATAATTTCAAGCAGAAAATCATCCAGATGCAAGACAGTATTCTGGCAACAACAGAACCAGAAACATCAACGATAGTACCTGCGCCTCTTCCTATTATAACAACTCAGAAAAATTCAGAAGAAATAAAAGAAGAAAAGCCCAAACAGGAATCTTCAAATGACAACATTTCCTATAAAATACAAATAGGAGCATACAGTAAATCTCCCCCCGACTGGGTGCAAAATCTATTTAAAAAGATATCTGTTATTCGACGTATTGACCAATACACTGATGACCGCGGGATAACTGTTTATACAATAGGTGAACTTAAGTCATACAAAGACGCACTCCAAATGCAAAATCAAATACGGCAGGAAGGTGTAAGCGATGCTTTTGTTGCAGCTTATAAAAACAATGTGCGTATAAATGTAAATGAAGCCAGAAAATTGACAGAGGAATGAAGATCAAAGAAAATCTGAAAGATAAAACAAGCCATGATGAAGAAACCATGTCGAAAAAAGAACGTTTCCTGGTTCTTCATAACGATGATTACCATTCTTTTGATTATGTGATTGATGCTCTGATAAATATCTGTGACCATCAAGAAGAACAGGCTATCCAATGTACATTGTTAGTACACTACAAAGGCAAATGTGATGTAAAGAAGGGAAGTTTTACCTACCTTAGTCCGATGAAAAAGGCATTGATTGCCAAAGACCTAAAGGCAACTATTGATTAAAAATCTATAACATGAACATTCTTATCATCCTATTTCTAATCTTTCTGGGCATTCTTTTACTTTTAATTGAGTTTACAGTGATACCCGGAGTTACAATAGCCGGTATTGGAGGATTCATTTTATTGGGGTCAAGTGTATACATGGCCTTTGACACTTATGGGGTCATTGCTGGAATTGTGACCCTGGCATTTGTGCTGATTGCTGTCCCTATTTTATTCTATCGATTTTTTAAAGGGCGGACAGGTAAAAAAATGGTGCTCAATTCTGAAATTTCAGGGAAAGTAGTTGAAATTGATATAGACACAATACATCCCGGAGATGAAGGCATTACGATTGGACGCCTTGCTCCCACTGGTAAAGCCAGGATAAACAACCAAACGATGGAGGCAAAATCCACCGGAGGCTTTATTGACCCACAAGTAAAAATAAAAGTAATTGAAGTACTAAAAACTCAAGTAATTGTTGAACCAATAAATCAAGAATAATGGACTATTTTGGACCTTTTGGACTAATTATCGGGATATTTATCCTGCTCGTCATCATTTTATATTATATCCCTGTTGGGCTTTGGTTTTCAGCCTTAGTTTCGGGAGTTAGAATTTCGCTGCTTCAGCTATTTCTGATGCGTTTTCGTAAGGTGCCACCTTCAGTTATTGTACGTGCCTTAATCGAAGGAACAAAAGCTGGCATTAAACTAGATCGTGATAAACTGGAAGCCCACTATCTTGCTGGAGGGAAAGTTGACATGGTTGTACATTCGCTTGTTTCGGCAGAAAAAGCAAACATTGAACTCAGCTTCAACATGGCTACTGCCATTGACCTTGCTGGACGTGACGTATTTCAAGCCGTTCAAATGTCTGTAAACCCTAAGGTCATTGATACTCCTCCAGTTGCTGCAGTAGCAAAAGACGGTATTCAGCTGATTGCAAAAGCTAGGGTCACTGTTCGTGCAAATATTAAGCAATTAGTAGGTGGTGCCGGTGAGGATACAATTCTTGCCCGTGTTGGAGAGGGAATTGTTTCTACAATTGGCTCTTCACATACGCATAAGGCCGTATTAGAAAATCCAGACTCAATTTCAAAAGTTGTTTTAGGCAAAGGACTGGATGCCGGAACTGCGTTTGAAATACTATCGATTGATATTGCTGATATTGACATCGGTAAAAACATTGGTGCAGGTCTTCAAATTGATCAGGCAGATGCCGACAAGAATATTGCGCAAGCTAAAGCTGAAGAGCGTCGCGCCATGGCTGTTGCTCTCGAACAAGAGATGAAAGCCAAAGCGCAAGAAGCCCGAGCAAACGTTATTCAAGCCGAAGTTGAAATTCCACTTGCCATATCAGAGGCATTCCGCAATGGAAATCTGGGAATAATGGACTATATGAAATACAAAAACATTATGGCCGATACCCAAATGCGTGAATCGATTGCCGGAGATGAGCCTCCAATTTCTCAGGAATAATATATTATACTCGTACCATAAGAATAGAGACGCCTTACTGACTACAGTAGGGCGTCTCTATTTTGCACAAACATGCTTCACAGCATGTTTTTTAATATTCACTTAACACGCATTTGTGTTTTTCAACATATCTTTGTCGAAGGTTTTATATCATAAGTTTAGGTTTGATTAGTTTTTATTGGTTTAGTTAGGTTAGAAAAGAGTAGATAAAACGCTACTCTTTTTATTTCCTCCAATACATCCTCAGCCGAAGAAACAAATGCTACAAAACATGTTTTTTAATATTCACTTAACACACATTTGTGTTTTTCAACATATCTTTGTCGAAGATTTTATTTCATAAGTTTAGGTTTGATTAGTTTTATTGGTTTAGTTAGGTTTGAAAAGGGTAGAAAACGTTCTACTCTTTTTTTTTGCCCTCACCTAAATAAGAAAGAAATTAAACTAATCGTAAAACCCAGACAACGAGGGAGTAAAGCAGATAAGCCACCAAACTACTACCCGCTACTACTTCGCATTAATTAGCTCTCCATGTCTAAAACATGACACCAAATGATCATTAAGCATTCCGGTAGCCTGCATATGTGCATAAATTATTGTTGGGCCAACAAACTTAAATCCCCTACCTTTCAGATCCTTGCTAATTTTTTCTGCTAAAAGAGTGGTTGTCGGGATTTCATCCATAGTTGTATGAAAATTGACAATCGGCTTATAATTAACAAACGACCAAATATATTTGTCAAAACTTCCAAATTCTTTTTGCACCTCTAAAAAACGCTTGGCATTATTTACACTAGCAGCAATTTTTAATCGGTTACGAATAATACCTTCATTTTGAAGTAGCTCATGAATCTTAGTATCATTGTATGAAGCCACAATTTTGGGATCAAATCCATCATATGCCAGCCTATAGTTTTCGCGTTTCCTTAAAACAGTCAACCAACTTAGCCCAGCCTGCACGCCTTCCAATAATAAAAATTCAAAAAGAATACGGTCATCATGAATAGGAACTCCCCACTCTGCATCGTGATATTGAATGTATAATTCATCATTTAAACACCACCCACATCGTTGTTTCATAAGTGTGATATTTGTTAATAAATCAAAAACTTTATAAAAGTATCAAAAAGGCACCATGAGCTAATAAAATATTAGTTTTACTCTTTGTAAATTTCGACATGAAATTAATAATGCACCTCCTTGCATATTAGACAAAACAGACAAATGAAAATTAAGCTTTTTTTTCTTCTATTTT
Source organism: Prolixibacteraceae bacterium (assembly GCA_963662675.2). Classification (GTDB taxonomy): domain Bacteria; phylum Bacteroidota; class Bacteroidia; order Bacteroidales; family Prolixibacteraceae. The sequence goes on along the minus strand of CAXXHP010000003.1, from coordinate 179,798 downwards.
TCAGTGCGAGTATGGCTTTCGGCCAGCTCAACATTAACAATTACATCATCGCGGGACAAACAAAAATCCATGCAGGCAATTATTTAGGTGCTATTGAAGACTTTAATATTGTTATCAAATTCAGACCGCAATTACCTGAACCATATTACTACAGAGGATTGGCAAAACACCAACTCGATGACTATAGAGGCGCACTATCTGACTACAACAAGGCAATTGAAATAAAGCCATACTACCCCAACGCCTATATAAATAGAGGCTTAGCTTATCTTGAAATTAGAGAATTCTCAAAAACGATTGAAGACTACAACAAGGCTTTGGAGTTATCGCCACGAAATGCAGGCATATACAACAATAGGGGAATTGCAAAAATGTCTATGAAAGATTACGATGGTGCGATTAAAGATTATGATGAAGCCCTTAAGGTTAATTCTAATTTCGTTAATGCCTTCATTAATCGTAGCAATGCAAACATTGTAAAAGGAAACACGAAAGAAGCAATACGAGATTTGAACCGTGCAATTATCATCAGACCTCATTATGCCAGTGCTTATCTACTACGCGGCTTGGCAAGATTCGAACTTGAAGACTATGCGTCAGCACTTCGTGATTTTGACCAGACAGTACAACTCGACCCTCAAAACGAATATGCATACAACAATCGGGGTATTGTAAAACAAGAACTTGAAGATTACGAGGGTGCAATTATGGATTATGATTTAGCGCTACAAATAAATCCAACTATGCCCAATGCATATTACAATAGAGGTATTGCAAAAGAAATTTTAAAGCGTCCCGGATATGAAGAAGATTATCTAATTGCAGCCAGACTTGATCCTTCTCTTGACATAAACAAACAAAGAGGAAACGCTGACCAATATGCTCAAAACGCACAACAACAACAATCCAATACACAAAGCCAAAATAACAACCAACAACAAACCGCTCAGCAGAATTCACAGTCTCAAAATCAGCAGAACATTAATCAACAAACAAGTAATACTCCAGAAAACATTGAAGCTGAACGCGAACGCAGAAGGTTCAAATTATCACTAGCAGACACCCGCAATCTCCCAACGGATAATGATCAAGAAGTGGAAGATGGACGTGTCCAAAACAAAAATGTCATTATCGAACTGCAAAACATTTTTGTTATCGCATCTTACAATGAAGACCTAATCAACTATGAACGGCTTCAATATTACAGTCTGGTTTTAGAGGAACTTAATAGCTTCAATAACTATACGCCACTGTTGAACATGACAAATAAGGAAACCTTCCAGTATATTGAATCATTCAAAAATAATATCCTGTATTTCAATGAAAAACTGGCAAAGAATAAGGTCTCACAGAATTATCTGAACCGTGGTATTTTTAGATTTCTAACAAACGATTACAATGAAGCGATGCTCGACTTTGATGAAGCATTAAAACTTTCCCCAACAAATACTCTTGCCTATTTTAATAGAGCCAATTGTCGGATTAGAATGGTTGAGCTATTAGAATCTCTCCCTGACTTTTCTGAAAATTTGACAATTTCACTTAACAACAACGATACTGGTTCTGGCTCAAGTAAAAAGACTAAATCCATAGCCGATTACCAATACATTTTGGATGATTACCAAAACTGCATCAACAGCAATCCTGATTTTCCATTTGTGTACTACAATGAAGCATATATTCTTTGTAAGCTAGAAGATTACGAAGAAGCCATATTAAAGCTCGACAAGGCGATAGAATTGCAATCAGACTTTGCAGAAGCATACTTTAATCGAGGCCTCACCAAAATTTATTTGGATGATATTGATGGTGGGGCATTGGATCTAAGTAAAGCAGGAGAGCTTGGTATTGAGAATGCTTATAACATCATAAAACGTTATTGCAACTAGTTGTCTTCCATCATTCTCCGATAACGTTCTTCAGGCAAGAAGAACTAGACCCTTGTATTATCGAATCCTATCGATAGAGCGTATCAGAGCTTCATCTTTCCCAATATTCCGAATAGCCAAATAATCAAGAATAATGGCAACTAACGGAAATACAACAGGAAGCTTGAAGCTAACTTCGGCTCCACTAAATGAATAGTAGGTGAAAAAATAAAACATTCCGAATAAACCCAACAAGAGAATAATTGTAAACACCAATAAGCGGATTTGACGGATGCGTTTTTTAAAAGAATAGGCCACAACTATGTGCAGAAGCAAAATAATACCAATGAATACGGCAATAGCCATCCCATTCTCTTCAACAATCCCATTGCGTACAATTCCACGAATGTCGAATAAAAAGAGTTGATTATTATGTGCTATTTCAGCAAATGGCAGAGCAAATAAAATTCCGATCAGGATTGCGGCCACCATTATATAAAGGGTTTGAATTCTTTGTAACATGTTAATTTCGTTTTTTTGCAAAATTACTTATTTGAACAGAACAGACAAGGTACTCAAGAAAAAAATCAACAAAAGAATAGAAGGATGATAGAAGTCCTTCTATAACTGAACAGCTACACGTTTGTTATTTCTTGTATACCAAATATAGCCGAATACATGCGGGTATCCACATGCTTTTAATTCACGCATGTAATTCCTCACCTGACCAACATATTTATCAAGTTCTTTTTCTCCGGATTTATAATCTACAACAATGACCTGATCATCCGCAATCATAATACGATCCGGACGTTTCAGCTCTTTGCTCCTTGTAATTATATTACGCTCGTTAACAACCCTATAGGTTCCATCAAACCAGCTCTTCACTTCATGGTCTGTTATAAGTTCCTTTAAATGAGACTTAATATCACCAGCCTCACCGTCTGTCATCAGTCCTTGAAAAACCAAGTGATTTACAGCTTTATCCAAATCACCTACAGTATTTATTTTAGCAAGAATTTCATGTATAAGCTTACCCTTATTAATGCTTTTTTCTGTTGTTTTCCCATCCTCAAAATAATTTTCATGGTTTTTTCTCAGTTTTAAATAATTGCTAAAATCTGAAAATTTGTATTTATTAAGCTGCAAAGCCACATCCTTTTTTTCATCCCCCTTCTCCTTTTCAACAGGAGCCAATTGAAGATGACCGATTTCCAAAACATTCTCATCTTCGCAATAACTATCTAATAACTTTGCGGTAAGCTGATCCGCTCCCAGACGGGAATAATTTTCATCCTGAGCAACTGACATTTTCAGTAAATCACCAATCGAATTCAACTTATTACCGTATTCCGACCAAGTAAAAATGGCATGTTTAGCTCGCGTAAAAGCGACATATAATAGATTGAGGTTGTCAATATAATTACTCATCTTCTCGGTAAAATATTCTTTGAAAAATGAAGAGCTGCCCATACTTTTGGCATATTTTACCGGTACAAGTTCCAACATATTGAATGGCTCTTCACTGGGCTTACACCACAAGATGGGAGCATGTTGAGCCGAAACATCCAAAGACCAGTCGCAAAATGGAATAAACACATAACTATACTCTAATCCCTTTGCTTTGTGAATTGTTTGTATCCGGATGGCATTCAATTTTTCAGAAACAGATACCGTTTTCTTCTGCCCCTCATCTTCCCACCAAGAGATAAAGGCTGAAATATCTGTAGTCCTGTTTTTTATAAAATGGCTCACCTGATCGATGAATGCCTGCAAATAGGCCAATTCGTCCTTCAATTCAAAGAGATGAAAAATTTCGCACAGTTTAAAAATAACTTCCTGTAAATTTCTAGAGCCAAGTATTTCATAAAAGAAGCTGCTATTGATAAAACGGAACAATTGGTTTTCTTCCTCATCATATGCCTCAAACTGACTTGAAATATTCGGAGTGTATGGCTCTCTAAAATCAAAGTTTAATTGTTCTTTTCCAACAAATTGTAAGAATTGAACTTGCTTTCCTATTTCTTCAAGGCGAGGTTTTATCTTCTCATAGTATTGATAATTCGCCAATGCCAATGCCAGTTTATCAGCCGGATCAATAAGCAGTGAAAGCAGTGAAAGAACAAAAATTACAGATGGGGCATTTTTCACGTACAGAGATTCGCTTGACAGTACATTGAAATTATATTGACCATCATTTTTTGCTTTTTCAGCCAATAAACAGTCTGCTACAAGTTTCGCATGGTCTTTTTTTCGTACCAATACCGCTATTTCATTTGCAGAAGCCCCTTCATCCTGAACCCTTTTTATCTGAGCAATCAGGTCATCGAGAACAAGATTTTCGACTTCTTCATCCGTTTTCTTTTTTTCCAGAAAACGCATCCTGACGTAACCCACATCTTTGTTTTCCAGCTTCCCGATTTTTTGTACACTTTCCTTGTAAATGTCCTGTATTTGCTCATTTAATGGAAGCTCACGGCCATCCTCCTCCATCTCTGCATTAAAATGCTTTTGCATTATTTCCGGCACCAATTGGAAGATTCGATTATTAAATCGAATGATCTCTCCCGAGCTCCGCCAGTTATTTGTCAAAGTTTCTTCGGTAGTACCATTTGCAGGAAAAGCCTGAGAAACTTTCGATGCCAGCAAGTTCCAATCGCCATTTCGCCAACGATAGATGGCCTGCTTCACATCTCCCACCAACATGCCCAAATTATTTTCAGAAAGAGAATTGGCAATTAACGGGTTAAAATTATCCCATTGCTGACCTGATGTATCCTGAAATTCATCGATCATGAAGTGATGGAAATACACGCCTGTTTTTTCATAGACAAATGGCGTTTCAGAATCGGCAATGATCTGTTTTAACAAGGTGCCAGACTCTGACAAAAGAATTACCCCTTTTTCGCGCGTTACCTTACGCACCATATCCTGTAAATCGACCAAAATACCGAGCGTATAAAGTTGGTTCACGATTAACTTTGCCGTATTGTATTTCGATAAGCCATTTTTGTAAAAATTAACTCCCTCAACCAACAAAGGATGGATTTTATGAGCAATCGGCTCAATTCCTTTTTTATCTGGGGAACTGTATAGAGTGCTTGCATCCTCAACAGCACTTTGCAAGCGCTTGCCAACAGTCAGGTCCCCTTTTATCATTTTATAGAAACTGTTTGCCGCTCCACTATTTCCATATTTAAAATCGGACACGGTAAAGCCTGCGCCTTCAATAATATTGATACCGTCTTGTCCTATTTGTTTGAGTTTGCTTTCAAATTGAAAAATAATTTGCTGCAGTTGACTCCGATAATCACGAATGAATTTTTTATCATTGAGCTTTTCATGTAAAGTCTGATTTAGTTCCTTAAACGTTTCGTTATAAATCTGCCTACCCAGTTTTAAGATGTCTCCTTTGAGGTTCCAACCACCACCTTCTTGAATTTTGTCACGAGCAAATTGCTTGAGCCATTCCAACAAATCACGATCATCATCGATGGATAACAATAACTCATCTACAGCCTCATCTAAAATTTGAGCATCATCCAGATCAACCTGATAGGCTGTATTAATACCCAACTCACGATTAAATGCCTTAATTACGCGTTGAAAAAAGCTATCAATAGTACTGATTGAAAACCGAGAATAGTCATGAAGAATATTTTTAAGACAGGCTTTCGCCCTTTTCGAAATCTCAATATCGGTCAAGTTCATTTCTTCTTTGAGCACATCAAGATAACTTGTTTGCTGCCCCATGGATAGCTTATGTAGTTCATCCACCACCCGATGTTTCATCTCTGTTGTCGCCTTATTCGTGAAGGTTACGGCCAGAATATGTTTGTAATTCCAATCATTGGAAAGGGCAATCTTTAAGTACTCAATCGCTAATCGAAAAGTCTTTCCAGAACCGGCAGAGGCTTTATATATGCGAAGTTTGGACATGTTTTAGTTTTTGTTAAAAATACAATTTTTTGTTCCTACAAAAAGCAAAACCAGGGTTTGTTTTATTGTTATGAAAAGCCCCTTTCCCTTTGTACATTTGCATTAAGCTAAAATTCAAAGAAATGATACTTCAGGTCTTACTCGTAATTTCAATTGTCTTTCAACTTTTTGCTGTAGGTGTAGCAATCAAACTCACCAAAGTCACCAAATTCAACTTTTCGTGGATACTACTTACGTTTGGGTTTATTTTTATGGCGATCCAACGACTTCTTGAGTTCCTCCCTTATATCAGCAGTTTTAATGCCCCGCAACTTGGCGAAATCATGGTGTGGTCGGGAGTTGTCATTTCATTAACCTTTGCCATTGGCGTATTTTTGATACAGCGCATTTTTAAATACATGAAACGTGTTGAAGATTCGCGAAGACTGACAGAGAAAATGTTCTTAAATACCGTCATTCAAACAGAAGAAAAAGAAAGGAAACGATTTGCAAAAGATCTGCATGATGGGCTTGGGCCTCTATTATCTACCGTAAAAATGTCAGTCTCATCACTATCTCAGCTAGAACATGACGAAGCTACTGACGAGATTGTGAAAAATACTGAAATGGTAATTAACGAAGCCATTAAATCTTTAAAAGAGATTTCGGATAATCTGAGCCCGCATGTGTTAGACAATTTTGGATTACTGAGAGCACTACGCAACTTCACCAATAAAATTAATGCAACAAAAGCCATTCATATTAAACTGGAATCGAATTTGAGTAATGAGCGTTTTGAAAACGACATTGAAGTCGTTTTATACCGAGTGGTTTGTGAGCTAATAAACAATACCATTAAGCATGCAAAAGCAAAAAATATAAACATCAATTTGATCAAAGATGGAAAAAGCCTTACCATTGCATATAAAGATAATGGGAAGGGTTTTGATAAAGATAAATTGCTGGAACAACCAGGAAACAGCGGAATGGGTTTCTCAAATATTTTTTCCAGAATTAATTCATTAAAAGGTGAAATATCAATAGAATCTGATCATGGGAAAGGTACCATGGTATTTATAAAAATAAAGACTGATGATAAGTGAAAAGATAAGAAAGATAATTATAGTTGACGATCATACTTTATTTCGAAATGGGTTACGCATATTACTGAACAACCTAAAAAATTATCAGGTTGTTGGTGAAGCAGCAAACGGACAAGAATTTATTGAATTAATAGATCACACGGATGCAGACCTGATACTTCTTGATATTGACATGCCAATAATGGATGGCATACAAGCCACAAAAATTGCATTGCAGAAGATACCTGATCTGAAAATAATTACTCTTTCGATGTATGGAGAAGAAGACTACTATTACAAGATGGTTGATGCCGGTGTAAAAGGGTTTTTATTAAAAAACTCGGACATGACCGAGATGAAAGATGCCTTAGAAACTGTATATAATGGAGGCAACTACTTTTCGTCAGAATTGCTACAAACCCTTGTCAATAGCCTTCGATCTAGTTCAAGAACAAAAGAGCAACATGCCGAACTGTCTGAACGGGAAACAGAAATTCTCATATTAATTTGTCAAGGAATGTCGAATCAGGAAATGGCAGATCAACTATTTATCTCAAAGCGAACCGTTGATAAACACCGAGCCAATATTCTAGAAAAAAGCCAGTGTAAAAATACGGCTCAACTTGTTATGTATGCCATAAAAAACCAACTGGTTGAAATTTAATGAGTAACTCGTATCTATTCTCTCCAACAGTATAGATCTACACCCAATGTAAGCAAGTCATTTGGTAATGAGACACAAACACATATTTCAGCAGTATTTTTGGGCTATTGATAATGCTTGCCTAAGATACGAACCACCAAAGAGAAAGTAATGGTTCAAGGTGTGATACAATTGATAGATTTGAACACGATTTTCCCATCCGTAATCCAAAGGAAAATATTCTCTATATGCGCTCCATGTTTTATCCGAAAAGCCGCCAAACATCGTCATTATGGATAGCTCCATTTCCCTGTCCGCATAATAAGAAGCGGGATCAATAATGGCGGGCCCCTGAGTGGTATAAATGTAATTCCCAGACCACAGGTCACCATGAATTAAAGAAGGCTTGGAATGGGCAGGAAGCAAATCAGGAAGTTTTCGAATTAATCGTTTAAACACATTCATTTCATCGTCTTGAATTCCTCGCCCCTTACCTATTAAATCAAGAAGGTACTTCATCCTATTAATTGAGAAGAACTGAATCCAATCGTCTTGCCACGTATTATTTTGTGTTGTGGCTCCACAGTAGTTATTGTGGTAAAATCCGAACTGATTGCCGGTCTGCTCATGTAGTTGAGCCAAGCCTCTACCTAATCTCTCATCCTGCCCTGAAGTATTCCCTGACGGTAAAAATTCCAAAAGAATCAGTCCGGGTAAAGAGTCTGCCTCTTTTGCCAGAATAACCTCAGGCACAAGTAAATCATCCCCAACATTTTTTTTCAATTCTTCCAGACATTCAGCTTCACGAACAAAAAGATCATCAGCACAAGAAAAATTCCATTTCAAAAAAAAGTCTCCTTGAGAAGTTTGCAACTTTAAACTATTACTAATGCACCCTCCTCCTAAAACATATTTCTCCTTGATTACAACACTTCTTCCAAGTTTTTCTTGAAGTTCATCACCCAAATATGCTAATAGCTTTTGTTCCATCTTAAATTGATTCAATATTCTACTGGTCTGTAACCATGCATAGCAAATTTAAGACTTCCATTTATAGAAAAAAAAAGGCTGATCGGTATCGATCAGCCTAACAATATCTTAGAAACTCTTATTTCAATAATTTATCGGCCATTGCATTTGCCAACACAAGACACTGCTCATAATTGTCCTTCTTCAGTGCGCCTTTTTCTTCAATTGGATCAGAAACTAACTCCCATTTTACAGCCTCGGCAAACTTCTTTAGGTTTTTCACGCCACCTCCATTCCAAGCATAATTACCAAAAATACCCAAATAGTGATCCTTAATCCCCATGTGTTCGATGGTGGTAAGTAAGGTTTCTACATTTGGAAATAAAGAATTATTGTAAGCACAGCTTCCTACGATAAAAGCTTTGTATTTGAAAATGTCATTAATAATATATGACGCATGTGTCTTCGAAGCATCATAAACCCGGATATCTTTTATTCCACGCACTGAAAGCTGGCGAGCAATAACCTCAGCCATTTTTTGAGTATTGCCATACATTGATCCATAAACAACAACCACTCCTTTTTCAGTAGTATAAGTACTCCATTTATTGTAACGACTGAGTACCCAATCTAAATCTGTTCTCCAAATAGGGCCATGAGTTGCTGCAATCATTTTAATATCAAGACCAGATAATTTTTTTATGGCACGTTGAGTATGTGGGCAATATTTCCCGACAATATTGGTGAAATAACGCATCATTTCCTCTTCATAAAAATCGAGGTTTATTTCATCATCAAACACTCCCCCATCCAAGGTTCCAAAACTACCAAAAGCATCGCCTGAAAAGAGAATTTTGTTTGTTTCTTCGTAACTCACCATCGTTTCAGGCCAATGTACCATGGGTATCGTTTGAAATTGAAGAACGTTCTTACCTAGTTCAAGACGAGAATCGTCATGAACTTCCAGTATATTTTTTGGTTTCATATAGAAACTTTCTACAAAACCAAAGGTTTTTTTATTCCCAACAAGAGTGATATCCGGATATTTTGCAACAATTGCTTTTAATCCACCAGAATGATCTGGCTCCATGTGGTTGATCACCAAATAATCCACTTTTCGATCACCAATAATGGCCTCAATTTCATCCAGATAACTATCTATGAATTGACGTTCAACCGTATCAACCAACGCAATTTTATCATCAACAATTAAATACGAATTATACGAAACCCCATGAGGAATTGGCCAAATATTCTCAAACAAGTGAGTTCTCCGGTCGTTATAGCCTAAATAATATATATTCTCCGCAAGTTTTACCTGATGCATTTTCTTTGTATTTAAATTATTTCCTGAAGCACGAAATTACGTAATTTAGATTTAATCTATGTTTGTAGCTTCTCCTATTTCCCAAAAATTAAGGTAAATATTACGCCATCACAAAATCAAAGAAAAAAGATTATTTTTACAGCATATAAACTTTCATCTATGCTTCTCTTTAAAAATAGTCCGGTTCTGCTTTTTTCAAAATTGAATAAGATTTTGATTGTCTTATTTGCCATTGCCTTAGTATTAACAGGTTTTAAAGGATATCAGTTATTCTCATATGTTTTTGAGGAGAATGTCAAAAATCCTGGAAGCATTACAATTCCATCGGAAGCCTCATTTGAAGAGGTTTTAGATTCTATCCGAGCCATGGATATCCTTGAAAATGAAAAAGCATTTATTTGGGTAGCAAAAAAGAAAGATTATCCAGAATCTATTAAGCCCGGCAAATATGTATTTGATAAGGGGATGAACAATAACAGTTTGGTTAATATGCTGAAAGCAGGTAATCAAAAGCCGGTGTCAATTACCTTTAACAACCTTCGTTTTATGGAAGAATTGGCAGGAAAAGTAGCCTTATATATTGAACCTGACTCCACCGAATTACTTGTCTATCTTTCCGACACAGCGGTCATTGCAGGAATGGGATTTAACCAGAATTCATTTCATGCGATGTTTATTCCTAATACATATGAACTGTATTGGAGCACTACCCCAAAACAATTTGCAACAAGAATGAAAGCGGAATATGATCGTTTTTGGCAGGATGAAAGATTATCAAAAGCTGAAGCTCTAGGACTGACCCCAATTCAGGTTATTACAATTGCATCAATCGTTCAGGAAGAAACCATTAAGACAGAAGAAAAACCAATTGTTGCTGGCCTGTATATTAACCGGATAAAAAGAGGAATGCCTTTGCAAGCAGATCCGACTATAAAATTCGCCTTAGGTGATTTTACTATAAAACGCATCTTAAATAAACATTTGGAAATTGATTCTCCTTATAATACCTACAAGAATCCGGGGTTACCTCCCGGACCAATCAACTTCCCTGAAATTTCGAGTATCGATGCTGTTCTAAATGCCGAGGAGAATAAATATCTATACATGTGTGCGCGTGAAGATTTTTCAGGATATCACAATTTTGCTCGTTCATTGAGTGAGCATAACAAAAATGCTCAACGCTATCGGCAAGCCCTAAATCAGAATAACATCTGGCAATAATAAACTTATCAATGCATTGCATAAAAAAGGCATGAACTAAGAGTTCATGCCTTTTTTATATCACAAGCTGTCTTGTCTAAAATAGCTTTTCTATTTCACAAATGATGAATTGTTTAAGAAGTTGTAACTAGCTTCTACACCTTCAAATTGTGGTTTCCCGCCACTATATCTACTTTCAAGTTCTACATAGAATCTCTCCAAACCATTTTCCTGAGCTTTATTAAAAATGTTTTCAAAATTCATAAGACCTGATGCACCTAGAACAAAACGATCTTTAATATGTAAGATTGGGAATCTTCCTGCATATTTTTCAAAGTAATCCAATGGGTCATTTTGGCCCTGAACACACCAGTAAACATCCATTTCAAAAAGAACCAACTCAGGATCGGTGTTTTCTAATAACAGATCATAAATTACAGTTCCTGGTTGATTCCATCTACTTGCAGTTTCTGCTGCTTTTTTCTCTTCTTCGGTTAAAACACGGCCAAATTCCTGGTTATGGTTGTGATACCCCCAACGTATACCAGCATCTTTAGCAATTTGACCTGCCTTATTAAATATGTCTGCTGCAAATTTCACATCATCAGGACTCTCAAATACAGGCATGCTTGGTTGTACCAGCGTTTCACACCCCAAAGTAACATGGTCTTCTACTGTTTGTTTCCAGAAATCTTCAATATCAGTAAGCATGCTTTCATTGTAAGGTTCCGGAGCACGGTAACTTACATGTGAGCTGGTGATTTTCAACCCTGCGTCTTCAACAATTTTACGGTATTCCGAAAGCTCATAGTCGCCCATTTTTCTGTCACGATAACCAGCTAATTCGATATATGAATAGCCAATGTCTTTAATTTTTTTCATTCCGGCTGGAACATCAGAAGTCAACTCCTGCCCCAATGAATAAATCTGAAGACCAACTTTCTTATCTGCTGTATTGCCAACACTGGCAGAATCATCACTGGTGTTGGTTGAAGTACAAGCGGGGGCTACACTTCCTGCCATTAAACCTCCGGCAGTGAGTAGTGATAATTTCTTCAAGAAATCTCTTTTAGTTTCCATAATTATTGGTTTTAATTTAGATAGTTTAGTAAAAATAAAAAAAGGGTGATTTAAATCACCCTTTTATATCTAAATATATCTAAATAAGATCGTTATTTTACAAAAGAAGAAGTATTTAGGAAGTTGTAGCTAGCTTCAACACCTTCGAATTGAGTTTTACCTTTTGCGTAAGTTCTTTCTAATTCCACATAGAATCTTTCCAAGCCATTCTCCTGAGCTTTAGTGAAAATGTTTTTGAAGTTCATCATGCCGGAATCACCTAAGATAAAACGGTCTTTAATATGTAATATTGGGAATCTTCCTGCATATTTCTCGAAGTAATCCAATGGGTCATTTTGTCCCATTACAGTCCAGTAACAGTCCATTTCGAAGAGAACCAATTCAGGATCTGTATTTTCTAACAACATGTCATAAATAACAGTACCTACCGGATTCCATCTATTCTGTGGTTGTTTTTTTTCTTCTTCTGTAAGAACGCGCTCAAATTCCATATTATGGTTGTGGTATCCCCAGCGGATTCCCGCATCTTTAGCAATCTGGCCAGCCTGATTAAAAGCTTCACAGCCTAATTTTACATCATCTGGACTTTCGAAAGAAGGCATCATTGGTTGTACAAGAGTTTCACAACCTAATATTGCATGGTCTTCCACAGTTTGTTTCCAGAATTCGGCAATTTGAGGAAGCATCTCTTTTGTGTACTTTTCTCTTGCAGGGTAGCTTACGTGAGAACTTGAGATCTTTAACCCAGCATCTTCAACTATTTTACGATATTCCGGAAGCTCATAATCACCCATTTTGCGATTGCCATAACCAGCCAATTCAATGTATGAGTACCCGATATCTTTAATTTTTTTCATCCCTGCAGGAACATCTGCAGTTAATTCCTGCCCTAGTGAGTAAATCTGAAGACCAGCTTGTTTGTTTGGTGGAGCAACTAAGTTAGACATAGAATTTGCTGCCATAGCAGAAGTAGCACCTCCTGCCATCATACCTCCAGCTGTAAGTAGTGATAATTTTTTTAAGAAATCTCTTTTAGTTTCCATTACCTATATTGTTTAGTTAGAATTTAAGTTTAAGTATTATAAAGAAGAAAGGGTGAATAAATCACCCTTTCATTAGTTTATTGTGAAGTTCTTACAATTTGTAAGGATTTCTATATTCATATTGATTCAGCCTGTGACCTTCTGCTTCTTTGTCAGTACCAAAGCTTAATGACGCTGGATCCCATTTTACCGGGCGACCCAGTTCTGTAGCCATGTTACCTAAGCAACAAGTGATTGCGGTACTTGATCCTTTTTCAACTGTAGCAATTGGTTTTTGACGGGAGCGTACACAGTCGATAAAGTCTTCCATATGAGGAGAACTAATTTCATAAGCAGATGCACCACCGCCACCGCCAGCTTGAGCTTCTTGCATCCTTTGGAACATTGCCTGTCTTTCTTCTTGTGTCATTTGACGTGGACGGGTACCTGCAATATCTTCAGGAATTAATGATTGGTCAGAACATGCGATGTGTTGACGAGATACTTCAATCCAGCCATTGTCCCCGATAAATTTAATACCCTGAGAACCAGGCATATCTTCCAAATAAGGTTGTTCTGTCATTACAACACCTGTTTGATATTTGAAAGTCATGTATTCAGTTCCATTGTATCCTTTAGGGATAATCTCGCTTGGACCAGAACCGTCCATACCGATAGCAGCTTGTGCAATGTCAAACATGTGTGCACCCCAGTCAGCTGTATAACCGTTACCAGTTTCACTATACCATCTCCATGCACCCCATACATTTTCTCTTACCTCTGGATCTAATCCAATTTCAGGACATAAATCTGGATGATAATGAATCTTAGAATCATTCAATGGTCCTAACCAAAGATTCCAGTTTAGGTGCTCAGGAATTGATTGTTTGGGTAAATTAAGTGGCGTTGGTGGATCTCCAACTTTTGCATATACCTTGTCAATATGGCCAATAGCACCTGCCTGAACTAACTCGATAGCTTTTTGGAATGTCTCACCTGAACGTTGTTGGCTACCAACCTGTACAATACGATTTGTGTCATTAGCTACTCGTTTAATTTTTAAAGCTTCCTGAATAGTGAAAGAAAGAGGCTTTTGAACGTAAACGTCTTTACTTGCCTGACAAGCATGAATTGTTTGTAAAGCATGCCAGTGGTCAGGAGTACATACCTCAACAGCATCAATATCTTTACGTTCCAATAATTGTTCGTATTGTTCGTATTTGTCACAGCGCGTAGCTACACCCATAGATTCTTGCCAAGCTTCAACAGTTCTTTTGAAACGCTCTGTTTTCAGACTGTGAACATCGCAACATGCTGCAACCTGAAGTCCTGGAACAGGTGCAAAACTTCTAAAATCATTCATGCCTTGTTGGCCTAGTCCAATGAATCCCATTACTACCCTATCGCTAGGTGCAATGCGAGTTCCTCCAATTGTATAGCTAGGAAGAATAGTCAAACCAGCCAACCCTAATGCAGACATACCCAGGAAGTTACGTCTACTTAGTCCATTGTTTTTACTCATAGTTTATAGTTTTATTTAGAATAATAAAAAATATTTGTGAAATATTTTAGATCTAGATTTTAGTTTAAAATAAAATTCTTACTACTCGATCTATTCATCACGTCAACCTATCTTATAAATTAAATAAATGATTTTAAATCAACACAATAATTAGATTTCATATAAAAATAAAACCAGATTATTTCAAACTGTCATCAAAAATAAGCAAATTAACGTTTTTGACAAATCATACACTCACAAATATCTCTAAAGTTTTTATACAACATATGTCCACATTATTGTTAGGCATCAGATAATATTGTGATTCTAGTTATGTGTCTTACAAACTAAATGTATACGTATATTTAAGCATGATTGTCCGACTTGCCAATTTGGACAACTCGGGATTGAAACGAGCCACATCAGTATTTCGGATATCATTATAAACCAAGTACAAATCATTCCCTTCTTTAGGATTGTATCGCAAACGCATATTTGTGATTATACTCTTTGATGCAGTACTATATTGTATATATGAGTTAAATGACAGTTGGGTAGAAAACATAAATAAATTGGTCAATTTAACCAGATGAGCATTAAAAATATCATCTCTGCTTGCGAAGTTTATCCTACTATAACTGTAAGTCATTCCTAACTGAACTGACGGACTTAAATTCCATTTTGGTCCGGTCATGAAAGAAACAATATTCCCATCGTACATATCACCAACCTTAATTGTGGCATTTGTGGCAAATGGTTTCGTTCGTGGTGAAACTACCATTAATGTCAAATTATTAAACCCATATTCCGCAGCAGGCACAACGACACCACTTCCCTGAAGATCAAAATCATAAGTAACATTCTCCACCTGGTGAGTCCCCATGAGAGTATACATAAATCCAGATTTTAGCTGAAGACGCGCTTCTAGAACAGACTCTCCTGATTGTATCTCATTTGATTCATTTAACCGATATTGATTGGAAGTCATTCCAAGACTAAAACTATACACCTTTGAATCTTCTGACCCTAGCCAACCATGAGATACTTCGCCGTTATAATATGAATAATCACTTCGGGTCATAAAACCAACCTGAGGATTAAAATCCTTTCCGCTTCTGGTATAAGCCGCTTTATAGCCGAAGCCGATAGTACTCGTGTTATTCCAGTCTACATAAATCTGTGAATTATCTAAAGATAAGGATCTATTATCGATAGAATCTCCAGATGTCTGAGCGAACTTTACATTCAAATAATCATTCCCAAACATTTTCACAATTGCATCAGCTCCGTATGCAAAATTATAGTTTCCTTTCCCATCAAGCCTAGACGTGAAAATTCCACCCAAGTAGCTATTCTCATTAATTATATTTCTCCTCGCTCTAAGTACTCCAAAATTCTCTGAATTTAAGTCTCCGGAGGGATCAACACTAGAAGTAAAATCTTTGGTTTGCATATCAATGAATCCAATATCCCATTTCCCGACCATTCCAGTAATTCGAGCACCTCCATAAATTGGCACTTGCTCTCCACTTCCTGACAACCCTATCGTACGACTATAAAACAAGGTGTTACTTGAACTTTCAAAATCATAGCTAAAAATACTTGATCTCTCCTGAAAGAAAGTACGTTTCTCAGGGAAGAATAATGAAAATCGGGTTAGGTTAACTTGCTGATCATCGGCCTCAACCTGCGCAAAATCAGTATTATAAGTGAGATCTAAGGTCAAGTTATTTGTTAACCCATATTTGATATCTAACCCAATGTTTTTTGTAGGATCTGAATCCAACTTATATGCATCACCAGCAGCATTCAACTTGTTTTCTTGTTGGACTCCACCAATCACATATGGAGCAATATAGAATGGTTTCTTTGATTCAATATTGGAGAATGAGACCTCTTGTGCTTTCGATGGTTTATAAACACTGAAAAAACCATAAAGAGGCTCAATAGAAGGGAATACATCTACTTCATTATTATGGGGGATATCTCTAAGGCATATAATTCCCATAACCACTTTCCCATCTTCATTCTTAAATCTCAAACTACTTAAAGGTATACGCATTTCAACAAACCAACCTTCGTCAGTCTGGGTTGTTTTTGCATCCCAAAATGTATTCCAGCTACTACTAAATGGTCTTTGTCTCGGCGATAATGAAACCGCATCTTTTGACACTGTAAAATCATAACGCAAACCTGTAGGAGTGGTGGAAAATGCTAATCCGTTCTCTTTATCATTAAAAGAGTCAAAAATAATGGTAAAACGGTCATTCCCAGTAGAAGCCTCATCTCTCTTTTTCGATGTAGCCATAATTCGTGAAGGATCCTTGTCATATAACTTGGCTGATATCATCACATAGCTATCATTATATACAATTCTTACTTCACTTTTTTCGGAGGGATCTTTCCCAAAATTAGGTCTATACATAACCATCTGAAGAGGCTCAATTGCTTGCCAAAAGTCCTCATCAACAACTCCATCAAAAATAAATTCTTCGTTAATACGCTCAACAACAATTTGCTCCTGAGCAGAAATTTCCGATATCAAAAAGATGGAAAAAAATAATATCGAAAAAAGATGTTTAGTTGGTTTCATCTAAGTTAATTATTATGTTACAAAATACTGATACTCTAGACTTAGCATAAGTTGATATTTGTCAAAAAAGTTTGACAAATAAATCAATTATTATCCAAATCTACTGCCCAAATCAACCATCATTTAATGTTTAGTTAAGAATTATTCTCAGAATGAGATAGGTAATAATTTCAAGAAAAAAGAAACAAAATAGACCTATATTCTACGAACGTTCCAAAAAATAGACAAACTGATGTGAATTTGAGATAATCCAACTAAAACCCGTATAAAAAGGCAGAAACAACACACTGCTGTTGCCACCACCTTTTCGAAATAGGTACAAGTCAAATGTTCTTATCAGATGCAAATGTAATTGGAAAAATATCAATTATTTCTATTCCTGTACTTGTTAACATTTCATTTAGAAAATACATTAATATCAGATTATCGCACCCGATTAAAATGCCATCGTTGGATAACATTAACAAATGCATTCATCAAAATAATAAGGGGTAAAGAGAGTCATATTACCACATGTGGTGCGTTCATTATTGAATTTATTCGACAAAAACACATCAAAATAAAGTCAACGCTGACCATCTCAAATCAACAGATTTTAATCGCTCTCACAATCGGAATAATACCAGCAACAAATATTCAGATCTATACAAGTAAATTTCAAAGCGGATAGCAAACTTATATTCAATCAATAATTCTTATTTTTGCTTTTGCATAAATCACTCAAAGTATTTTAGAATGAGCAACCAACCCCTCGCAGAACGCTTACGCCCCAAAACACTAGACAATTATATTGGTCAGGATCATTTAGTTGGAAAGGGAGCTGTTTTGCGCCAAATGATTGAGTCAGGAAATATCTCCTCAATTATACTTTGGGGACCTCCCGGTGTTGGTAAAACAACTCTTGCAAAAATTATAGCCAACACTCTTGACAGACCATTCTACATATTAAGTGCCATTAGCTCAGGGGTAAAAGATGTAAGGGAAGTAATCGACAAAGCTCAAAAGCAACAATTCTTCAACCGCCCTAACCCAATCCTTTTTATTGATGAAATTCATCGATTTAGCAAGGCACAGCAAGATTCTCTACTCGGAGCAGTTGAACAAGGATTAGTTACACTTATTGGTGCAACCACCGAAAATCCTTCATTTGAAGTAATCTCTCCCCTGCTTTCAAGATGTCAGGTTTACGTATTAAAACATCTGGAGAAGAAAGACTTACTTTCCATACTAAATTATGCGATACAAAATGATGGACTGCTTAAACAAAAAAAAATCATACTGAAAGAACTTGAAGCTTTAATGCGTTTTTCAGGTGGAGATGCCCGCAAACTTTTAAATGTACTGGAACTTGTCATCCATTCAGAAGAAACAGACACAATAAACATTACTAACAAGAAGGTTACAGAGCGTCTCCAAAACAACCTTTCGACTTATGATAAGGATGGAGAAATGCACTATGATATTATTTCTGCTTTCATAAAAAGCATAAGGGGAAGTGACCCAGATGCAGCAGTTTATTGGCTTGCTCGGATGATTGAAGGTGGAGAGGATGTCAAATTCATTGCGCGCCGACTATTAATACTTGCCGCAGAAGATGTGGGACTGGCGAATCCCAATGCTCTGCTTTTAGCGCAAAGTACCTTTGATGCAGTTCACCAAATTGGGCATCCGGAATCCCGTATTATCCTATCGGAATGCACCATTTACCTAGCAACTTCACCCAAAAGCAATTCGGCCTACGAAGCCATTAATAAAGCACAGCAACTCGTGCGAGAAACCGGAAATCTACCGATCCCTCTACATATACGAAATGCTCCAACAAAGTTGATGAAAGAATTGGGCTATGGGAAAGATTACAAATATGCTCATGCCTACGACGGAAATTTCATAGAACAAGATTTCCTTCCTGGAAAACTTAAGAATGAGAAATTCTATTCTCCTCAGAATAATAGTAGCGAACAAAAAATTCTTGAGCGATTAAGAGAATGGTGGAAAAACCGATATTAAAACTGTCTTTCCTCCACTTCCCAATTGTCTATATTTTTGTTTTCAATTTTTTATAAGTTGAAGGTGTATATGTATTTCAGCATGACTGTTCTGTCCTGTTCTGTTAATAAATTGGTGCAATGCTGGATTTTCTCTTTCCCTTTCGGTATTACGCGCGTCGTTGTATACAAGGCATAAGTCGCTTCCTTCTTTTGGGTTGTATCAGAAACGGACATTTATAATCACATCTTTGGAGGCACTACTGGACTGGACATAACCATTTCAATTGGTTCAATCGATTGCCAAAATGGTTCTTCAGCTAAGCCATCAAAGTTAAATTCTTCATCTGTATGATGAATTGTTACTTGTTCTTGAGCAAAGGAAGAGTTCTGTGCAAAAAAATGAAACAAGCAAGCAATAAGGGATATGTAAGTAGATTTCATGTTTTGAGGGTGAGGTGAGATTAATTGATTAGGATTCAGGTTTTTTGTAATTGCACTTAATCTGCATTTAACAGGAGCAACGGAAATCAATTATTCCTTTATAAGTTTTATCTATAGATGTAAATCTAATCTTTTCTTAAAATGAATTTATGGAAAAACTCAAGGTTGAGATGGTGGTGAAGTGGGGAATTTGTTATGATTTGTATTTGCTTTATTGTAAAAGCTAGATTGGGCTGAAAGTTCAGAGAATATTTTATTGAAATTCAATACAGTTCTTGATAAAAAAACAAAAGGCATACAAAATTTTGTATGCCCCCGAGTATTTGAGTTCTTTAGAATATTTATTAACTAAATAAGAATTTCTCTGGCGTGACGAATACATTTACCAACCTCTTGAACTGCATCTGACCATTGAGCGATTTGATACTCCAACTCAATGTCAAGATAAAGATGAGGATAGTTGTCTCTAACATGTTGCAATAACTCTCTAAGCGGAGTTTCTCCCTGTCCCCATACCTGGTTTTGTCCAGATTCAAATTCGTTTGCGAAAGAATTTTTGTCTTTAAGGTGGATGGTGAAAATTCTATCAACATACTTGTCAAGGAATTGAATCGGATCAAGTTTAGTCGAATTATCATAGCCAAATCCAATATAGTGACCACAATCCCAGTTAAGTCTGTTCGCTGGTGATATTGCTAGCAACCTGTCAATCTCGTCAGTAGTCATTTCAGCGTACTGTCCATGTTGATGGTATACAGCAAGCATTCCGTTACGATCAGCTGCAGGGCCATATGTGCTACATGCTTCTTCACTCAATTCAACACAGATACCCTGAGCACCCATTGCTTTGGCTGCCTGGAATGAATAGTCAAATAATTCGTCGGTAGTGCCGGCAACCCATTTAACCAAATGGATATCTATTCCAGCATCGGCAAATTTCTTGCCGGCAGCTGCCCATTTGTCCATGGTACTTGGGTCATTGCGGAAAGCTATTAATTCTGCTTCATAAGCTGCATTTTGTGCTTCTTCTTCCGTAGTAAACGGTATTGGTTCACCACGTCCCCATCTTGGTCTTTCTTCACCAGGTGCAGGTTCCGGAAGTGGTTCATAACGTCTTTGAACCGGGTTGGTAGGAGCACCTATTTCATTCTCATATACGTGGAACAATTCAATAGAACTTAACCCAGCATCAATACAAGCCTGAATTACCTCATCCCAATTACTTACCATACTTCTGAAGCTATAGGTGATAGCTCCGATTTGTACACCATTGAATTTTGAATTTGGCTTCCCATCAGTCGTTTTTAGTGCGTTTTTAGTTGCATAATCATCTGCTGGGGCACCTGTACTGCATGAACTTAGAGGAATGACTGATAATGCTGCGACAGCAGCTGCGCTTCCAATAAAACCACGCCTTGTAACGTCTACTTTTGTTTGTTTTTTCATAGTTGTTTGTTTTAGGTTTAAAGGTTTAAGTAAAGAGCTACTAAATACAGCAGCTAAAATGTTCTTTTACAGTATCCGAAGATACAAAAACATAAAAAACAATTCTGATATAATTAAATGTTTTATAATTGGTGTATTTTTCGCATTTCTTATAAAACGGATAGGTTAAAAAAAAGCGCCTCGAAAATATCGAGACGCTTTTACGAATATATTAAATCGGAATTCTTATGCTGGCATATCAGGCAAACCGAATCCATTCAAGTAATCATGCTTAACCAATTTTGAGACAAATTGTTTTGCATTTACTCTAGTCGGATCTGCTTGAGGTTCTGCTTGTCTTCCTGCATTTGTATTACCGGCAGCTCTTTCTGCAAAAGCCATCATGTTTGCAAAGTTAAATTGTGAATCCGCAATAGAAACCACTTCATCGTCTCCAATGTTCGTGAATTCCATATTCTTGCCATCCCATTCCAAAATTCTGTTAAGATTTTGAAGACGAACAGCAAGAACACCCATTAGCACCATTTCGTTGAATGGTCCAGCTTCTCCAAAATGAGATGCAGTTTTGTCACGAAGCTCAGGATCTTTACATGCAGCTACCCAATCTAAGTAATGGTCATTGTTAGGAATATCTCTTAATACTTTTGGAGAATTAGGCGTGCGACCTGATAACAAATAAGGATCTGCACCATGACTTCCAAGAATCAAAGTATCTTTTGTCCCATAAATAGCACAACCCTCACCCTGCCATGTTTTCCCGTCTGGCAAAGAATTAGGGATCATGGCTTGCATACCACCGTCATACCATGTAACATCGACTTCTGGCATAGCCATATTAGGAAGATTTGGACGAGCAGGGAATGTCATCTTAACTGTTTGAGCATGAGGACAACCATCCATCTTCAATTGTGTAGATTGTCCTTGTACTTTTGTTGGATACGTATTTTCAAGATTTAATACTTTGAAAACTGGATGCATGTTATGACAAGCCATGTCACCAAAAGCACCAGTACCAAAATCCCACCATCCTCGGAAATTCCAAGGAGTGTAAGCATTGTTATACTCACGGTAAGGCATGTGTGCAATCCATAAATCCCAATCCATGCCTTTAGGCACTTTTTGTTTGTCTGTTGGTGTATCTAAACCTTGAGGCCATATTGGACGACTTGACCAAACATCAACTTTCTTCACTTCGCCAATTTCACCGGCCCACGCCCATGCACAAGCTTGATTAACACCTCCGTTTGAAGAACCTTGGTTACCCATCTGGGTCGCAACACCATGTTTCTTAGTAAGAGCTGTTAATAAACGAGACTCATAAATAGTATGAGTTAATGGTTTCTCACAATATACGTGTTTGCCCATTGTTATTGCAGTAGCTGTAGGGTTAGCATGACTATGGTCAGCTGTAGCAACAAGAACTGCGTCAATATCATCCCCCATTTCGTCATAAAGAACTCTCCAATCTTTATACTTTACAGCATCAGGATAATTATCAAAAGTACCCTGAACCCTGCTGTAGCTCCAGTCAACATCACAAACAGCAACTAATCTTTCAGTGCCGGATGCATTTGAAGCTGCAGCACCAGTAGGCTTACAAACGTTAAGAATGTCTCCACCACCTTGGCTACCGGCACCAACAAGTGCAACATTTAACGTTTCACTAGGAGCCTTGTACCCTGCTCCACCCATCACGTGGCGTGGAATAATTGTAAATGCTCCAGCAGCAGCTACTGTCGTCCCGAGGAAACCCCTTCTAGAAAGGCCTTTACTACTCGAACTTCCTTTTTCAAAATTTTCGTTATTCATTTTTAAAATAATTTAAGAATTAATTGTATTTAGGTGTAGAACTCATCTGCATATTAGAAAATATGTAGATATATATTCTTGTTTCTTATGGTAAACAATCATGACAAACATTTTAATCCGTTATCTTACTTCCTATTACATATATTCTAGAGTCATAAGATAATCATGAATAGTACACTTCACGGCGAGCATTCAATGCAGCATTGAAGATATACTTTTTTTAAATACCAACAAAACAAAAGACACTCTGTTTTTGCATGCAAACCAAAGTTCAATAGAAACAGCAACTCTCTGACAACATGAGGACTAACCTCCCTTTAGCCAAGAGATATCAACATTACATATTACAACTCAAAAAATAAGTTTTATCAACATAAATCTGGTAGAAAAAAAGAGGCTGCCCAAATGGGACAGCCTCTTCAATCAATTATTTTATCTTAAATAAAACTGTTCTTAATTGTTACAACCAATTAATAGTTTTCTTGAGTTAAAGTAGCTACACCAGCAACTTTACTTCTATCGACAGCATCCCTTGGAATAGGAGTATACATATCTGGATTATCTGTATATACAGCTTCATTTAGATAGTCAAACCTAGATTTTTCAACTTCGACGTAAGCATTTAATATTTTTTCGCCTTCACCAAAACGAACAACATCATAGAATCTATGACCCTCAGTTCCAAGCTCCAGAGTCCGTTCGAAAAGAATTGCATCCAATCCTGTATCAGATGATTGGAATGGGTCATTTGCACCACCTGTAGGATAAATAGCAATTTGATAATTTGCTGCATTTGTGCCATCAGTCATTTTAACCCAATGCATCTCACTATCTGAATTATCAATCATACGTTGTCTTACTTGATTAACTAAAGACCTAGCATTATCAAGGCTACCAACTCTTGCTTCACACTCAGCAGCAAGTAATAATACGTCTGCGAAACGAATAATAACTATATTGTTTGCAGTTCTTGCATTACCGGCTGCTTGATATTGTCCGGTTTGACTATTCATGATATACTGTTTTTTCAATAAATAAGGTCCAGCATCAATTTGATTTCTAACCCATGCAGCACCTGGCATGATGCCATAATCAAGAAAAGGAATCCCTCGACGACCAACAGACCAATCTAGACGAGGATCAACAGGTGAATCATCAACAATAAATTCACCATCTTCTGCGTCACTCCAATCATAATCATCCTTTAGTCTAGTTCCGATATTGTCATACATATCTAATATCGGAAGTCCGTCTTCAGTAACACGGAAATGATCAACAAAGAAAGGAGTAGGATTCATAAATCCCCATCCTGTACCTAATGAAGGACCTGAAGGTGATTGAGAACCAATCCATGTACTTGGGTAATAACAATTATAGCTACTACCAGTAGGAGTTCCATCATTTACCGAACATTGAACAGACCATAAAATTTCCTTACTATTTTCATGCTCAACATCAAGAATATCATGATAATTTTCCATTAATCCATAAGCTTCACCTGAATCAGTATTACCATTTGCAATGATGTCATTTAATATAACAAGAGCTTCGCTGTACCCAGTAGAATATTCACCTAGGTTGGCTCTATATATTAACACTTTAGCGTAATAAGCCTCAGCAGCCCATTTATTAGGACGTGCAAAATCCGTCTGTTCTAAAGGAAGATTATTGCGTGCAAAATCTAAATCTGCCGCAATTTGAGGCCAAATATTAGTGAAGGTAGAACCATCATTATCAACAGTATTTGACACACGAGTATCTTCTACCGTTTCATCAATCCATGGAACATTATTAAAATCACGCTTTAAGTAGAAATAGTAATGTGCTCTTAAAAAACGTGCTTCTGCTTCCATTTGCACCTTTTTTGTTGCATCAATATCTTCAATTGAAGCCAAAACTGCTAGCGTTTCATTGCAACGAGCGATACCATTGAAAAAATGCCTCCACTCACTTAATGTTTGACCATTTCCAGAGGTCACATTAAACGTATTGTATTCCAACATGTGTGGTTGGTCTAGTTTATCTGATCCCTTAAAAACTTCAGCCCCACGTACACTTCCAGGAAGCAACATATCAGGACTTGTTGAAACTGCTGCTGGATAGAAAGTTCCATTCAACAATGCATAAGCTCCCGTCAATAGTCCATCAACACCATCTTCACTGGCTAGAATTGAAGATGAAAGAGATCCAACTGGTTGCTGATCCAAAAAGTCTTCATTACATGAAAACAAAATCAAACCAGATATAATAATAGCAAATATGCTTAATATTCTTTTGTTCATAATTTTTCTATTTAAATTTATTAAAATAGGCTCAATAATTATAATCCGAAATTAACCCCGAACAGAATCTGCT
The DNA here is from genome assembly GCA_963662675.2 of Prolixibacteraceae bacterium. Taxonomy (GTDB): domain Bacteria; phylum Bacteroidota; class Bacteroidia; order Bacteroidales; family Prolixibacteraceae. The sequence goes on along the minus strand of CAXXHP010000003.1, from coordinate 154,556 downwards.
TAGGCGTTGGATTATAATTATTTACAACACCCATACTCAAGTCTCCTGCATCATCATTTGCATCACTTGAAATACTTAAGCCTGGATCAAGTCCACTGAATTTTGTAAATGTAAATAAGTTCTCAGCTTGTACGTAAACTCGTAGTTTTCTAATACCAATTCCATCTAGTAGCCTTTGTGGGAAAGTATAGCCTAACTGTAGTGTTTTTACTCTTACATAGCTTGCATCTTCAACAAAATAGGATGTCGGAACAGAGTTAGAAAAAATATCATTTGCATCAAGCTTCGGTAACATTGCATTTGTATTGTCAGGTGTCCAAGAGTCGTACAACATGCGAGCACTACGTTGGTACGCAAATGTATTAAAGTCTACATTGTAACGGCTAAAATTGAACAAATCACCCCCCTGGTTCCAGAAAACAAATCCAGTAAAATCAAAACCCTTATATGCAAGGGCTAAGTTTACACCTAATTGAAAATCAGGGTGAGGAGAACCAATCATTGTACGATCATAATCACTAATCATATTATCTGGTTCGCCATTGGGTCCACTAACGTCTTTAATTCTCCAACGCCCTACAGCTGCAGGAATTATACTATTCTCAACCAAATATTCATCAACTTCCTCTTGAGTATTATAGAAGCCATCTAGTTGGTATCCGTAAAACATAGAAATTGGATATCCTTGCCTTGTCAAAGTAACATCACCTAAACGAGTACCCCCACCTGCTAATGTTGCATCAGGATTATCTAATACTTTAGTCGCTTCATTCTTATAGGCAGCAAAGTTACCACTTACTTCATATTCTAATTGACCAACTTTACCTCTTTTGGTAACTGTAAGCTCAACACCATTATTCTTAATATTACCTGCATTTACATAGGGCTGATCAACATCAGCACCAGTATAAGCCGCTTGATTTTCCACCAATAAGTCTTTCGTTTCTTTGATGAAATATTCGAAATTTACAGTTAAACTACCATCAAGCATCGTTGCATCAATACCAATATTCGTTGATGTAGCTTTTTCCCAACGCGCATCAGGATTACCAATACGACTCATCGTGTAACTTTGAGATATAATATTATTTGTTCCTGAAATTGGATACGATTCTGAAAGTGATTGTTGATAAGTAGTATATTGGTTTTCTTCAGACAAACCACCTAAGTTGCCAATAATACCATAACTTGCTCTTAATTTTAAATCATCAACCCAGTCAACATCTTCCATGAAGCTTTCTGACGACACACGCCATCCAATAGCTGCCGATGGGAAATAACCGAAGCGATTATTTGATCCAAATCTAGAAGAACCATCACGACGTACTGTCGCATTTACAATATATTTATCAGCATAATTATAATCTACACGCCCGAAATAAGAAGCCAATGTACTGCGTGTAAATGTCCCATCAGATGTTTGAGCTCCTGTGGCTGCATCAAGGACTAAATAATCCTCATTATCATCAATTAACAGATCTTGTCTAGCACCTGTTAAATTCTGGTAATAGTTATTAATTGCTTCAGTACCTAGCAACAATTTAAATGTACTATCACCTACTTTTTTAGAATAAGTAGCTGTATTTGTTAGTGTCCAGTTTGTCCGGTTATTCATAGTCCAAGACAATGTATTTGGAGGAGTTGTATTTTCCCTATGCTCATAAGTAACCTGAGTCATATTTTCGCTGGTTCTAGCAGAGTAGTCAAATCCAAATGCAGATCTAATAACGAGATCTTTTATTGGCGTTAATTCAGCATAAGCATTTCCAAATACACTATAGTTGTAATTTTTATCAAAACGATTTCTCCAAGCTTCGCCTACTGGGTTACGACCAGTATCATTTGTACTGATCAAACCAGGAGCAGCGCCACCAGCAGGATTACCGGCAATGTCATAAACTGGAAGAAGTGCTGGCATTGTCCATGCCGCAGAGGTATAGGTATTGTCATTAGATTCGTTATATGTGAATTGAATATTTTCACCAATTTTCAAGTAGTTTGTAATGTTTAAATTTGAATTCGCACGAAGAGAATAACGTTTATAGTAACCGTATTCATTATTTGTACTTTTTTGGTCATAATACCCCAACCCAATAACATAAGTTCCAGACTCAGAACCTCCAGAAGCACTCATCTGGTAACTTTGAACAGCAGCAGGGTTAAATACTTCGTCAAACCAATCAGTATTGGCTGATTTAACAATTTGATATGATGCTAAATCATATTTTGCAGGGTCAACCATTGCAGCAAATGCTGCTGGATCAGATGCTTTTAGGGCTTCCAATTCTGCACCACCCGTTCCTGAGCCACCATTATTTACTAGGATATATTCAGGAATAAAAGCTGAAGGACCAGTACCATACTGAGGATGAGACCAGTTGTCATCTCCATATGATCTTCCTGCACCTTCCATTTCTTTCCAATAAAGATCTCCATATTCTTGAGCATCCAATAAATCAGGGAAATTACTTTCACTTACAAAGTTAACGCCATAATATGCATCAAAGTCTAATTTAACAGAACCTTTCTGACCCTGTTTGGTTGTAACAATAATAACACCGTTTGCAGCACGAGCACCATATACAGCAGCCGAAGCAGCATCTTTTAGTACTTGTACAGATTCAATATCATTAGGATTCAAGTTTGCAATGTCTTGAGCAGGTACGCCGTCTACAATATACAGAGGGTCAGCATTACCGAAAGAACCGAAACCACGAATACGTACCTTTGAAGAACCACCAGGTGATCCATCAGAGCTAACATTAAGACCAGCAACACGTCCTTGCAACTGAGAAGTCATGCTCGCAGCAGGAGTTGTAAGCATTTCATCAGTACTTACAGTAGAAACAGAACCAATAATGTCTTTTTTCCTCTCCATGGCATAACCTGTAGCAACAATCTCCTCAAGGCCAATGGTTTCTTCTTCCATTGTCACATTAATCTGTTGCTTACCACCTACAGCTATATCCTGGCTTTTCATACCAACAAAAGTAAACTGTAAAATTCCATCAGAAGGGACATTACTAATCGTGTAATCTCCATCAATACTAGTAATAGAACCATTAGTAGTTCCTACCACCACGACAGTTACTCCAGGAAGAGGCTGACCACTTGTATCAACAATCTTACCACTTACTGAAGATTGCTGTTGTGTCAAATTTTCTGAAGAATTTTGGTTTGTTGAATCGGAGGCATACGACTGACTTGCACTAAGAAGGAATGCAAGCATTGTAGCTCCTAAAAAAATGAACATCCTGTACCCGATCGATTTATTCAATACACGAGTACTTTGAAAACATCTTTGTTTCATAAATTTAAGTTTTGATTAATTAATTCGATAATTTCTGACACCCTGATTAGAGTATCAAACAATTGAAAGGAGTGTTAGGAGTCTCCAGCAATTGTTAGTCAGTCAGTTTGATTTATTCCATAGGCAAAATAATACATTAGGGTTTAAATTAGCTTATATCTGCGACTTTTATAATTACGCCTAATATCTCAACCAAAGCGATACTACTTAGATATCAATGTTGATCTTTACACCACTTATTTGCCATCTCCAAAACAATGAACCCTTATCCTTATTGCTCAGATAAGAATGCGTTAAAATTTGTTAAAAAATCTTAACTGAGCGCAATATACCATATTCGTTTTTGTTTTTTTTAATAAAACTCAGAAAAACGCAACATGTCCTTACGTGTTGCATAACACAAAAATTCATCTTGTATCATAACTACGATAGATATACAGCACCATTCCATCTACCTACCCCGGTCTTTGAACAGCGTATACTAATGTATTTACAGAACTGCCTGAGTTCGCTAAATACATCTATGTCGACCTACCTGAATACATTCTGTTAGGCTACAGATTAACAACCCAACACACAAACACACAAACAATTAACAAAAAGACTTCAACAAACACAGTCATAAAAGCGAGAGACAACAAACGTCAGAGACTAAAAGAAACAAGCATACAAACACCCACACACCCCATGTATACTACAAAAGGATAACTCTAATGGACATAAGAAATAGATACACAACCAACCTCTGTGTCTCTGTGACACTTTAAAAAACAAACAGAATACACTTGTACATTTCAAAAAACAAAGAATACCCCTACTTGTAAACACATGAATACGAATATAAAAGAAACATCACACTGGAAGCTAAATCGACACACACCTCTACCTGTCAATAAATAAGCCTAACTCACAATTAAATAAAGCAAAATAAATACTGTATTATCTCAATAAACAACCAATACTTGTATTTACAAGCGAACAGATACACAACAAAAAAAGCAATAAAATACACCCACGATATAGTAAAAATGCGAACATTATCCCGAAGAACTACCATCAATACGACAAAACACAAAGGAGAACAATCACATCTATATAAGTAGTCTGCATTTACTAAAAAAGGCTGTCAGAAGAAATCCAACAACCTTACGTCATATTACTAATTTTCACAGAATATAGATGGAATGATAATAGAGAAAACCCTATAACGAACCTGACTAAAGTGTTTCAACGAATCAACATTATAACAAATCTTCGTTTTTTATGTGTTACAGTTTCAATTAAACATAAAATGCAGAGGGTTTCTCCCTCGGCATTTTATATTCACGCAGTTTTATTGGATAGTGCTGGATTATAATTCCCGAATCCAAATATTTCGAAAACCAATTGGATTACCATGATCCTGAAGAATTATTGGGCCATCGCCATGCTGCTTTATAGAATACTCAGGAATACCAATATATTCGGTTGGACCTCGAACCTCAACACGATTCTGAACCAAAACGCCATTATGAATTACCGTTACTACTGGACGAGTGAAATATGTTCCATCCTCATTAAAGCGCGGAGCTGTATAAATAATGTCATAAGTTTGCCACTCTCCAGGAGCTTTGCTTGCATTTACCAGAGGTGCTGTTTGCTTATATATACTCCCTGCCTGCCCATTCCGATAAGTTCTATTATTATAATTATCCAGCACTTGAATTTCGTAAATTCCTTGAAGAAAGATTCCGCTATTTCCACGCCCTTGACTTTCTCCAACAACTTCTGCCGGCGATCTCCATTCTACGTGCAATTGAAAATCTCGAAATTGTCGTTTTGTCTGAATAACACCAGCTCCACCCTTCACTGTTACAATTCCTTTTTCAAACTCCCACTTGGGCTCACCCCCCTCTGCATCAGTCCACTCATAGCCAAAGGCTTTTCCTTCACCAAGAAGGATTACTGCATCTGATGGGGCATCCATCGGAGTTTCACCCGGAGTTACCACAGCAACTTCAGGATCCCACACTTCCGTCATCTCCGGCACCATTTCTGGCATTTCATTTTGTGCAAATGCTGAAAAACTCAGCAATACAAATAATAATATTACAATTTTATTCATGAGTTAGTTGTTTAAGTTTATAATGTCACAGGTCTAGTTCCTGCATAATATCATCAATCTTTTTCTCTGACCTCTTCTCTACTTCCTCAAAATCGGCCCTACTTTTTAACTCTCCACCGACTTCAAAATAGAATTTAATCTTGGGCTCTGTCCCAGATGGGCGAACTGATATTTTTGTTCCTTCTTTTGTAAAAAACTGAAGTACATTCAACTTTACTTTCTGATGGATTGGGTTGACTTCCCCTGTCTCTACATTTCTTTCAGTCAAATCTGCATAATCCTTAATCAATACGAGAGGACTCCCTCCAAGTTCCTTAGGTGGATTTGTTCGGAAATCTATCATCATTTTCTGTATTTCAGATGCTCCTGCTCTACCCTTACGAACTATATATTTCATTTTTTCTTTCGAGTACCCATACTCCAAATAAATATCCTGTAGTAATTCATACAACGACTTCCCTTTTTCTTTTGCCCAAGCAGTTATTTCCGCCATCATAGCACATGAAGAAACGGCATCTTTATCACGAACGAAATCAGCTGGCATAAATCCAAAACTTTCCTCCCCTCCTCCAATATATTTCATCTTCCCTTCCATCTCACGGACAATTTCAGCAATATATTTAAATCCGGTAAATACATCGAAATATGTAATATTATTCTCGCGAGCAATATCCGCAATTTTCTCAGTCGTAACAATGGTTTTTACAACAAACTCGTTCCCTTTAAACGATTTGTTCTCTTTCATTTTAGTGATGATGTAATAAATAAATATCAGTGCGGTTTGATTACCATTAACAATTACAAATTCACCTTTGTCATTTTTAACAGCAACTCCAATCCTATCTGCATCAGGATCAGACGCCATCACTACATCCGCATCGACCTCCATTCCTTTATCCATCGCCATCTTCATAGCTGCAGGCTCTTCCGGATTTGGTGAAATAACAGTTGGGAAATCCCCACTTACAACATCCTGTTCCGGGACATTAATTATATTTTCAAACCCAAAAGCTCGCAAGGCCGCAGGTATTAACTTGACTCCTGTTCCATGAATCGGAGTATAAACTATCTTTAAATCCTTGTGCTTTTCTACGATTTCTGGTGCTAAAGAAACGGTTTTAACCTTCTCAAGGAACCGTTGATCAATTTCGTCTCCGATAATTTCTATCAAATTTGCATCGCCTGAGAATTTAATATCCTCAACTTTAACCTGCTGAACCTCAGCAATAATATTAACATCATGTGGACCCACAATTTGCGAGCCATCTTCCCAATATGCTTTATATCCATTGTACTCTTTAGGGTTGTGCGATGCCGTAAGAATTATTCCACTTTGGCACCCCAATTCACGAATCACAAAGGACAATTCAGGAGTAGGCCGTAAATCATCAAACAAGAATACTTTAATGCCGTTGGCTGCAAAAATATCTGCACTTTTCTCTGAATACAAACGACTGTTATTCCGACAATCATGACCAATAACGACCTTTATCTGATCCAATTCAGAAAACTCTTTTTTCAAATAATTGCACAATCCCTGAGTAGCTGCACCAACTGTATAAATATTCATACGATTAGTTCCTGCCCCCATGATTCCACGCAATCCACCAGTGCCAAATTCCAAATCACGGTAAAAGGAATCTATCAACATCGTTTTATCCTCTGAATTCAACATCCGTCTAACTTCAGCCTGCGTTTGTTCGTCATATACTTCCCCCAGCCATAACTCGGCCTTGCTCTTTACAATATCTAGTATTTCAGTATTTTCATTCATTTTTCTTATTCTTAATTTCCTCAATACACAAAGATAAACTATCACGCCAATATGGAATATCAACTCCTAAAAACTTCTTAATTTTTGATTTATTCAAAACACTATATGAAGGTCGTTTGGCAGGAGTTGGATATTCTTCTGTCGATATCGGATACACATTACATTCTACACCATACATTTCATGAATAGCCTTGGCGAAATCATACCAACTACAAACCCCTTCATTTGAGTAATGATATATCCCCGGCTTCCAGTCCTTTTCGCCCATAGTGGTCTTTGAAATTACATCTACGAGCACCTCAGCCAAATCTGCTGCATAAGTAGGTGTCCCTACTTGATCACTAACTACCTTCAACTCATCACGCTCCAGACCAAGCCGGATCATTGTTTTCACAAAATTATTACCGAAAGACGAATACAACCAGGATGTGCGAATGATAATTGCGCTGGAGTTCTCTTTCAATAAAGAGATTTCACCATTTAGCTTTGTCTTCCCATAAATCGATTCTGGATTAACCAAATCATTTTCGGTATAAGGAAGGCAGCCGCTCCCATCAAACACATAGTCGGTGGAAATATGTATTATTCTACATTCATTTTTTTTTGTGATTCGACCTAAATAGGCAGGCACTTTTGTGTTTATCAGCTCAGCTAACTCATCATCTGTCTCAGCCACATCTACTGCAGTATAGGCTGCACAGTTAATTAGGAAATCCGGTTTTTCACGCTCAAAAAAAGACTCAACGGCATTGAAGTCTGTAATGTCAAGCTCATCCACATCGGTGAATAAGAAACTTAAATTTGGATGCCGAACGCATGTATTTCGAATCTCTGACCCTAATTGTCCATTTGCCCCTGTCACCAAAATCTTCATAGCACTATAAATTGAAGTCCACTTCACTAAATAACAAATTGCCTTTATCTTTTTCAGAAATAATTTCTTCAGAGACTGATATTTTCCAATCAATCTTCAAGGTCGGATCATTGTACGCAATACCACATTCCGATTCAGGATGATAATAATTATCACACTTATACGTAAATATTGCAGTTTCGCTCAAGACAGAGAATCCATGAGCAAACCCTCGTGGAATATAAAATTGTTTTTTATTCTCACTAGTCAGCTCAACACCAAACCATTGCCCAAAAGTTGGCGAATCTTTTCGAAGATCAACTGCCACATCAAAAACACTACCTTCAATTACGCGTACCAATTTTGCCTGAGCATAAGGACCTGCCTGATAATGAAGCCCTCGGATCACACCCCGCACAGATTTTGATTCGTTATCTTGAATGAAATCGGAGGATATGCCAGCTTCACGATAGCGATCAGCATGAAAGCTCTCAAAAAAATAACCCCTGTCGTCTTCAAATACCCTTGGTTCTATAATAATCAATCCGTCTATTGGTGTTTTATGAATTTTCATTTAGATATGTTTGGTTTGCAATATTACAAAGAACTTTCCATGCCAAACAAATCATCTTTCTGAATGATGTATTAACTGCATGAACTCGATTATTTCAATCGTAATATTCTAAAATGACGAGATTTTATTGTTTGCTAGTTTACACAAGTATTCCCCATATTGATTTTTCCGTAAAGGTTTGGCAAGCTCCAGCAACTGATCTCTGTCAATATAGCCTTTTTTATACGCAATTTCTTCAATACATGATACCTTTAACCCCTGCCTTTGTTCGATTGTTGCAATGAAATTTGACGCCTGCAATAAACTATCGTGAGTCCCAGTATCAAGCCAAGCAAAACCTCGCCCAAGCAGCTTAACATTTAGCCGCCCCTCATTAAGATAAAGCCTGTTCAAATCCGTAATTTCTAATTCTCCTCTCACCGATGGCTTTAATGATTTTGCTTTTTTCACCACGTCATTTGAGTAAAAATACAACCCGGTAACAGCATAGTTCGATTTTGGCTCATCCGGCTTCTCTTCAATCGAAAGAACTGCGCCTTTTTGATCAAAATCGACAACACCATACCGCTCAGGATCATTCACATAATAGCCAAAAACAATTGCTCCATCTTTCAATGCAGTTGCTTCTTCCAAAATAGAACGGAAATTATATCCATAGAAAATGTTGTCACCTAAAATCATACAAACATTATCATTCCCAATAAATTCCTCCCCGATAATAAATGCCTGTGCCAATCCATCAGGCGATGGCTGAATGGCATACTGAATATTAATACCCAACTGAGAACCATCTTCTAACAGGTTTTGATACAGAGGAATATCATGTGGAGTTGATATAATCAAAATATCCGTTATCCCTGCCAGCATCAATACAGACAAGGGGTAGTAAATCATTGGCTTATCATAAACCGGAATGATCTGTTTAGAAATTGACTTTGTTATTGGGTATAAACGGGTTCCGGAACCTCCAGCCAGAATTATTCCTTTCATGGTCAAATATTTTTCGAACTTAGTAAATCATCAAAATACGCAATCGTCTTACTTAGCCCCTCTTCTAGTTGCACAATGGGCTCCCAATTGTTCAACTTCTCCTTTGCCAGACTAATATCAGGCTGACGCTGTGTTGGATCATCGGCAGGTAGTGGACGAGCTATTATTTTTGAGCCTGACCCTGTTAGTTCAATAATTTTATTCGCCAACTCCAATATTGTAAATTCATTAGGGTTACCAATATTAACTGGCCCTAAAAAAGAACTGTCCGTATTCATCATACGGATCATCCCTTCTACCAAATCATCAACATACTGGAAGCTCCTTGTTTGAGAGCCATCGCCAAAAACAGTTATGTCTTCACCTTTCAATGCTTGAACGATAAAATTAGAAACCACTCGTCCATCATCTGGCTCCATCTTGGGCCCGTATGTATTAAATATCCTTATAATCTTAATATCCACCTCGTTCTGAATTTGATAATTCATAAAAAGTGATTCAGCACAACGCTTACCTTCATCGTAACACGACCTTACACCAATAGGGTTAACATTCCCCCAATAGCTTTCAGGCTGTGGATGCAACTCAGGATCACCATAAACCTCACTCGTTGAAGCTTGCAGAATTTTGGCCTTTACTCGTTTAGCCAACCCCAGCATATTAATGGCCCCCATCACTGATGTCTTTATCGTTTTAATTGGATTATATTGATAGTGAACAGGAGAAGCCGGACAAGCAAGGTTATATATTTCATCAACCTCAATATAATAAGGCATAGTTACGTCATGGCGCACCAATTCAAAATACGGGTGATCTACAAGATGTATTATCTTAGACTTTGAGCCTGTGAAAAAATTATCTAGGCATGTTACTTCATTCCCTTCATTCAGCAGTCTTTCGCATAAGTGCGAGCCAATAAAGCCTGCACCACCTGTAACCAAAATACGTTTCATTCTTAAATTATTATTTAATGACTTTTCGACCTATACTGTAACAGGTAAACTCATTTTCTGTAATCTCTTCCGGATCATAAATATTTCGTCCATCAAAAATCACTTTATTTTTAAGCAATTTCCCCAATACGGTATAATTAGGCATTCTAAACTCTGCCCATTCAGTAACAAGCACCAATGCATCGGCATCAACACAAGCCTCATATTCATCTTTTGAGAAATTTATCTTATCTCCAATGACCCGTTTCCCTTCATCCATTGCAACCGGATCAAAAGCAGCGATTTCAGCCCCGGCTTCCAATAACAAATCAATTATAACTAACGAAGGCGCCTCTCTCATGTCATCCGTTTTTGGTTTGAAGGACAATCCCCACATTGCAAATTTCTTCCCTGAAAGATCCTTTCCAAAATGTGAAACAATTTTCTGAAAAAGAATTGATTTCTGACGATAATTTACAGACTCAACAGCCTTCAATATCTCCAATGGATGACCAAGATCATCACCTGTCCTAATTAATGCCTGAACATCTTTAGGGAAACAAGAACCACCATATCCAATTCCGGGATAAATGAATTTATTCCCTATCCGAGGATCTGATCCAATCCCTTTCCGAACCATCGTTATATCGGCTCCCACCAATTCACACAAATTCGCAATGTCGTTCATAAAACTGATTTTTGTGGCCAACATAGAGTTTGCAGCATATTTCGTCATTTCTGATGATGCAATATCCATAAATAAAATGGGATGCCCATTCAACAAAAATGGTTTATATAGCCGCTTCATCATATTTCGGGCACTTTCAGATTCAGTTCCTACAACAATCCGATCAGGTCTTAAAAAATCCTGAACAGCACTCCCTTCCTTCAAAAACTCAGGATTTGAAGCGACATCAAAAGGAATATCGACATTACGGCTTCTTAGTTCTTCAAGAATAACGTTCCGCACTTTTTGCGAAGTCCCAACTGGCACCGTACTTTTTGTAGCCACCACCATATAATGATCCAGATTCTTTCCAATCTCTCGGGCAACGCCTAAAACATATTTTAAATCTGCGCTTCCATCTTCATCCGGCGGGGTACCAACTGCAATAAATACGACATCAGAGCCCTTTAGACTATCCTCTAGGCTATTTGAAAAACTTAAACGTCCTTTTTCTACATTTTTTTTATATATGTCTTCCAAGCCCGGTTCATAAATAGGGATTTGTCCGTTATTCAACATGTCAATTTTACTTTGATCAACATCAACACAGACCACCTCAAGACCTGTTTCTGCAAAACATGTACCTGACACTAATCCAACATAGCCAGTACCAACAACAGATATTTTCATGAATATTATATTTCAATTATACGTTCTTACAATTCTATCTTCAGCCATTTAATCTATCATAAGATTACAAAATAAGCCCTTTTTTAGTTGCCAATCAAAAGTAGAAAATTAATTATTAACCAAAAAAAAGAAAAACTTCACCGAATGGCACACATAAGTCATTCTTACAAACAATAAAAATAAACAGGTATTGTGTTATACTTAAATATCGTTTTTCAAAAGGCAAAAAAACGCTGAATATCTTTGAATTACCCCATATTAATCCTAATTTTGCCGCGCATTAAGAAAATATAATGTCTAACTCATTAATTAATTGATTATTAAAATGGTAGAAAACAAGCAAGAGGAACTTGAACAAAAAGAGGAACTCGAACAACAGACTGAAGTGGCAGCAACTGCTGACACAAACGAATTTGATTGGGATGCTCTAGAATCTCAAGACCAAGGATTCGCAGGGAAAATTGAAAACGAATTCGAAAAACTTTACAACAGCACCTTAAACACAGTACAAGAGAAAGAAGTACTTGAAGGAACTGTTATCTCAATGAACAAACGTGAGGTTGTAGTTGACATCGGCTACAAATCAGATGGCATTGTTAGCTTAAATGAATTCCGCTACAACACCGACATGAAAGTTGGCGATAACGTTGAGGTTTACATTGAAAGCTTAGAAGACAAAAAAGGCCAAATGATTTTGTCTCACAAAAAAGCTCGCGCAATGCGCTCTTGGGATCGTGTTAACGATGCCCTTGACAACAACGAAATTATCAAAGGTTACATCAAATGTCGTACTAAAGGTGGTATGATCGTTGATGTGTTCGGTATTGAAGCATTCTTACCTGGTTCTCAAATTGATGTGAAACCAATCCGCGACTACGACATGTACGTTAACAAGACGATGGAATTCAAAGTGGTTAAAATCAACCAAGAATTCCGTAACGTAGTTGTTTCTCACAAAGCTCTTATTGAAGCTGAACTTGAACAGCAAAAGAAAGAGATTATCTCTAAACTTGAAAAAGGACAAGTACTTGAAGGTACTGTTAAAAATATCACTTCATACGGTGTATTTATCGACCTTGGTGGTGTTGACGGATTAATCCACATCACAGACTTAAGCTGGGGACGTATTTCTCACCCGAACGAAATTGTTGAATTAGATCAAAAACTAAACGTTGTTATCCTTGATTTTGATGATGACAAAAAACGTATTGCTCTTGGCCTAAAACAATTGACTCCTCACCCATGGGATAACCTAAGTGCAGAATTACAAGTTGGCGACAGCGTAAAAGGAAAAGTTGTTGTTATGGCTGACTATGGCGCATTTGTTGAAATTGCTGCCGGAGTAGAAGGCTTGATACACGTTTCAGAAATGAGCTGGTCTCAACATTTACGTAGCGCACAGGACTTCCTAAAAGTTGGTGACGAAGTAGAAGCTCAAATTTTGACTTTGGATCGCGACGAACGCAAAATGTCTCTTGGCATGAAGCAATTGAAACAAGATCCATGGCAAGAAATCGATTCTAAATTTGGAACAGGAAGCCAACACACTGCTAAGGTTCGCAACTTCACAAACTTTGGTGTATTTGTAGAAATCGAAGAAGGTGTTGACGGATTAATCCACATCTCAGACTTGAGCTGGACTAAGAAAATCAAGCATCCATCAGAATTTACTGCAATTGCTGCAGATATTGAAGTTGTTGTTCTTGACATCGACAAAGAAAACCGTCGTTTAAGCCTTGGACACAAACAATTGGAAGAAAATCCTTGGGATGTTTTCGAAACAATATTCTCTGTTGATTCTATCCACGAAGGTACTGTTGTTGAATTATTCGACAAAGGAGCAACAATTGCACTTCCATATGGTGTTGAAGGTTTTGCAACGCCACGTCACTTAGTAAAAGAAGATGGATCACAAGCAAGTTTGGATGAAAAAATGAACTTCAAGGTAATTGAGTTCTCGAAGTCTGCAAAACGTATTATTCTGTCTCACTCAAGAGTATTTGAGGATGAAAAAAGAGCAGAAGAAACAGCGACTAAAAAAGCTCAGACCAAACAAACTAAGAAAGCTGTTAAAACGGTAAAAGATAACCTAGAGAAAACTACTTTGGGAGACATTAGCGAGTTAGCAGCATTAAAATCTCAAATGGAAGCTGAAGAGAATAAAGAAAAATAAGCTCATGCTTATATATTATTCTATTAGAAAATCGTAAATTTCTCATCATGGATTTTGAGATTTCAAAAAAAGAAGGACATACAAACATAAAAGTATTGAGCAAAAAGCTGGATACAAACAATGCACCCGACCTGAAATCAGAATTGGTTGTATTGGGCAACGAAAATGAAAAATATATCATTCTAGATCTCAGTCAATGTAGTTATGTTGACTCTTCTGGACTAAGTGCTATTTTGGTTGCCAACCGTCTATGCGAAGATGCAACAGGTACTTTTGTTTTGTCAAGCCTTCAACCTGAAGTTGAGCATTTAATCTGCATTTCTATGCTTCATACTGTTTTATTAATTACAAAAACTGTTGACGAAGCAGAACAACTGTTGGAAGAAAAAGGTAAATTATAAATTCCTTTTTCATGCAAATGCCTATTCAATTAACAATTCTTGGGAGTAGCTCAGCAATGCCTACTTCCTCAAGATACCCAACCGCTCAAGTGCTCAATGCATTTGAGCGGTTTTTTTTGATCGATTGCGGAGAAGGAACCCAACACCAACTTCGGAAAAATAGAATCAGTTTTGGAAAACTAAACCACATTCTTATCTCACATCTTCATGGAGATCATTTTTTTGGATTGATCGGGTTAATATCCACCTTCGTTCTATTAGGCAGAAAAAATGACCTTCACATTTATGCCCATTCTGAGCTTCAACGCTACATCCAATTCCAGCTTGATTTTTTAGGAATGAACGATCCCGGATTTAACCTTGTTTTTCATCCATTAAATTTCAAACGGCCTCAACTAATTTTTGAAGATGAAAAACTAAGCATTACATCATTCCCCCTAAAACATAGAGTTGCATGCTGCGGTTTCCGTTTTGATGAAAAACCGTTACCCCCAAACATCATAAAAGAAAAAATCAAGGAATACAGTATCCCGATAAAAGAACTGAAGTTCATAAAAACAGGAGCCGATTTTGTTACCCAAAAAGGAAAAACTATTCCTAATAAACTGCTTACCACCCCAGCTACAAAGCCAAGGTCATTTGCTTATTGCTCTGACACAGCATATCACGAACAAATTATTGAGACCATAAGGGGAGTTGATTTGCTTTATCATGAAGCAACATTTTCCGAACTGGAAAGCAAAATGGCAACACAAACATTTCATTCAACTGGGAAACAAGCGGCTGAAATTGCAAAAAAAGCAGAAGTAAAAAAGCTTATTATTGGCCATTTCTCATCGCGCTATAAAAATGTAGACGTAATATTAGATGAGGCTAAAACTATTTTTGAGATGACATCTGTCGCCAATGAAAACGATATATTTTCAATAGGTTAATCCAACTATTCCTCAAAAAAGTCTTTATTAAAATTCACCAGATACAATTCTTTCACAGGACGAGTAAAAGCAGTATAAAGCCAGCGTAAATATTCTTTGGTTATCATCTCTTCTACCAAATAACCTTGATCAATAAAAACAGCATCCCACTGCCCACCCTGCGCTTTATGGCAAGTAACGGCATACGCAAATTTCACCTGTAGTGCATTAAAATGCTCATTCTCCTTAATCTTCTCCCACCTTTTCTTTTTACTTCGGATATCTGCATAATCTTCCGCAACTGCATTATAAAGCTTTTGATTCTCCTCATAAGTTAAGCTAGCGGATTCGATAGTTAGTGTATCAAGAAAAATTCGGCAATCTATCTCAAGGTCATCATAATCAACAAATCTCAGGCTAACCTTCGCAAACCGAAAACCATACAATTCCTCATAACCCCGAATTGCTTTTATTTCCACAATATCTCCATTTGCGATAAAATCCACTTTCTCCTCTTCTTCCAGCCAATAGTAATTATTCTTCACCACCATTAGTAAATCACCTACTGTAATCTCATCTTCTTTATATAGTATAGTCGATCGTATTCCCTGATTAAATTTATTGGCTCTTTTATTGGAGCGTGTAACAACCATTGTTTGCTGTTCCCCAAAACGATCATAGCATGTAGAAATCCGTTCAATCAAATCTTCACCGCCAATCCGAATAATATCTGGAAATTCTTTTGTTTCAAGAGGGAAATAGGAAGGAACAAACCAATCCTCCCCTATCATTTCTCGAATATTTGTTGCATTATACAGGATGCCAGAATCATGTTCTTGCCGAACAACCTCTGTAAGCTCATGTTCGACCACCTCCAAATCATACATTTCAAGCTCAGATCTATCTAGTGCCGGACTAATATCCATGCCTACCGGAGGAAGCTGAGCAGTATCTCCAACCAAAATAAGCTTACAATTGTGTCCCCCATAAACATACTCGTACAAATCATCTAATAAACGGCCCGATCCAAACACAGATCCCTCAACCAAATTATTAGAAATCATGGAAGCCTCATCAATAATAAAAAAGCAATTCTTCATCAGGTTCTTATCTAGCACAAACTTCCCCATTCCATCTGATGATGATTTTTGCCTGTAAATACGCTTATGGATAGTAAACGCACTTTTCCCGGTATAAGCTGTTAGAACTTTGGCCGCACGTCCTGTAGGTGCAAGTAGTACCACTTGAAATTTAAAGTCTTTTAATGTTTTCACTAATGAATTGAGTGTGCTTGTTTTTCCGGTTCCTGCATACCCTTTCAATAAAAAGGCCGAATCATTTGAGCCATCAACAATAAATACTGCTAATTTTCCCATTAACAAATCCTGTCCTGACGTAGGATTAAAACTCAGATTCTTGCACAACTGATCTTTGATGTGTTTTTTTAACATTAGTGCGAATTTAAAAGTATTCCAAAGATTATAATTTAATTTTTTTTATAAATTTGCAAGCAAACAAAATCTAATCTAAATAATCGATGATGAAGACAATAATTCAGATCGCCTTAATAGTAATTGCAATAGTTCTTGGGTATTTTATTGTTGTGAGTGTTCAAAGGCCTGTACAATTTGATGCAGCCAAAGAAGCAAGATATGATGTCACTATTCAAAGACTTAAAGATATCCGTTCTGCAGAGATAGCCTACAAAGAGGTTTATGGCGAATACACAGGAAGCTGGGATACTCTAATAAATTTTGTGAAGTATGATTCACTTCCATTAGTACGTAAAATTGGTTTGCTTACTGATAGCATGATTAATGCAGGCTTGAATGAAGCATCTGCCATTAAAAAAGGACTACTTATCCGTGATACCGTTAGAATCAATGTACTGGACACATTATTTGGTCGTGCCTACGCAATTGAGGATATTAAATATGTACCAGTTGAGGATACAGTTGCTGAGTTCCATTTAGGAGCAACAATTATCACAACTGGATCTGGAATTAAAGTTCCTGTTTTTGAAGCAAAAGCTCACAACAACACAATCCTAAAAAATCTTGATCGTCAACTAATTATAAACACCAATGACGAACAACGCACAAACGGTAAATACCCAGGACTAAAAGTAGGCTCACTTACTGAAGCAATAAACAACGCCGGTAACTGGGGAGAATAATACATCCTATGCAAAACTTGTCGCTTGTTGACGAAACCTTTGATGTAAATTTTACACATGAATATATTTTATCCATCCTGATTAGTCAGGATGGATTTTCTTTTTGCATACTTGACACCATTCAAAACAAAGCAGTCTGCCTATATCATCAGGACACGTTTACGAACAAAGCTGATTTTCAACAAAAAAAAATCAGATCAATTTATGCGGAAGTGGATCTCCTTGAACTTCCATACAAGAAAACAATATTGCATTATTCAAGTCCGGATAGAACAACTTTAATACCCGAAAAGCTATTTTCTGACGAATCTTTAAGTAGCATTTATTCAACAATCTTTGACTCGGACAAAAATTCAGAAATTCTTAACACTTATATCCCGAGTTTTGAAACCTATGCATTATTTGGAATACAACATCCCATCTTATCCATTATCAACGAAAAACACCCAGGCATAAACATTTATAATGATGTCCGACTAACCGTAAAGAATCATCAACCCGGTAAAGAAACACTATTCGTAAGCATATATCGCAAGCAAATATCAATTATGTTTGTTGGAAGTAGTATCAATTTCTACAACTCTTATTACTACGAAGGAGAAAACGACATGCTTTATTACATTTTAGGAGTAACAAAAAGCATGAATAAACAACCATCATCTGTTGTGCTTAATGGAATTGTAAACAAGCACTCCACCATTTACCACAATCTAAGACAATACTTTGAACAGGTATCCATTGCTGAAAACAACAAGAATATCCACTATAGTTATTTACTGGAAAAATTGCCTGACGCCCGCTTTATAAATCTTTTTAATAGTTTCTCATGAGAATAGTTGGAGGACAATATCGTGGACGCCAGTTCCACCCTGGTAAAAGTTTCAAAGCACGGCCGACTACCGACATGGCAAAAGAAAGCTTATTTAATATCCTTCAAAACAGAGTTTATTTTGAAGAAATTAAAGTACTTGATCTATTTTCTGGCACAGGAAGTATTTCCTTTGAATTTGCATCTCGGGGCTGCAAAGATGTAACTGCTGTAGAGATGAATTTTCAGCACTTCAATTTTATTACAGAAGTTATCGAAAAGCTTGAGGACAAGAACATCCATGCGATTAAAGCCAATGCTTTTCAATTCATGGTAAAATCAGGGCAAACTTTTGATCTCATTTTTGCTGATCCACCCTATGATCACAAACAATTTTTAAAGATCCCAGAGCTAATTCTTACAAAAAATATTTTGAACCCTAACGGAATTTTCATCCTCGAGCATCCTAAAATTCACGATTTCTCAAAATACCCTGAATTTAAGGAAATGAGGAACTACGGTAGTGTTCATTTTTCGTTTTTCCAAAAGCAATAATATCTTCTTTAGCTTTTGCATATAGAGATAGGCTCCTCCAACATTTTAGATACACAAAACTTTTCCTTATCCAATTATCAACCCTAGATTATTAATTCATATTGATAATCAGAAAAAATTACTCTACTTTTATTTATATCTACATATTTACATGTGTGGCGATTGTTTTTTTTATATCTTAATGCTTTCACAGGAAACCTTTATTCCATGTTTTTGTTAAGGATATTGGGATTAATTAATCAAAAAACTATTGATAAAAACCACACATATGTTTGATTTAGATTTAATAAAAAAAACCTACGAGAATTTTGGCCCTCGTATAGAAAAGGTCAGAAAAGTCTTAAAAAAACCACTTACCCTCTCCGAAAAAATTCTATACGCTCATCTTCATGACACTGAAGGTGTTCAAAGCTTCAGAAGAGGCAAGGATTATGTAGACTTTGCACCTGACCGCGTAGCTATGCAGGACGCTACTGCTCAAATGGCTTTGTTGCAATTTATGAATGCTGGCAAACCAAAAACAGCAGTTCCCTCAACGGTGCATTGTGATCACCTGATACAAGCAAGCGTAGGTGGAAGAACTGACCTCCAATTTGCTCTGCAAAACAACAAAGAAGTATTTGACTTTTTAGAATCAGTCTCCAATAAATATGGAATTGGGTTTTGGAAACCTGGAGCCGGAATAATCCATCAAGTTGTTCTGGAGAATTATGCTTTTCCGGGAGGAATGATGATTGGTACAGACTCACATACTGTTAATGCTGGAGGTCTTGGTATGATTGCAATTGGTGTTGGCGGTGCTGATGCTGTTGACGTAATGGCAGGGATGGCCTGGGAACTAAAATTTCCAAAACTGATTGGTGTAAAGTTAACCGGGAGGCTCAACGGATGGACTTCACCTAAAGACATTATATTAAAAGTAGCTGGGATATTAACAGTTAAGGGTGGCACAGGTCATATTATTGAATATTTTGGGGAAGGAGCCAAATCACTTTCTGCAACCGGGAAAGGAACAATATGTAACATGGGGGCTGAAGTTGGTGCAACTACTTCTACTTTTGGCTATGACAAATCGATGGAACGATACCTAAATGCCACCGGACGTGAGGAAATTGTAAAACTAGCAAACGGCATTAAAGAACATCTCACAGCAGACGATGAAGTATACGCCAATCCAGAGAAATACTTTGACCAATTGATTGAGATCAATTTAGATGAACTAGAACCACATATAAATGGACCATTTACACCAGACAGAGCGACCCCAATTTCCAAGATGGCAAAAGTCGCGAAAGAAAATGGCTGGCCAACAAAAATTGAAGTAGGGCTAATCGGTTCATGTACAAATTCATCATATGAAGATATATCACGTGCCGCATCATTGGCTCAGCAAGCTATTGATAAAAAGCTAAAAACGAAGTCGAAATTCACCATAACTCCAGGATCAGAACAGGTACGATACACAATTGAGCGCGATGGATTTATTGACATTTTCAATAAGATTGGAGCTAATGTTTTTGCAAATGCATGTGGCCCGTGTATTGGTCAGTGGAGTAGAGAAGGTGCAGATAAAGGCGAAAAAAACACCATCGTGCACTCATTCAACAGAAACTTCTCAAAACGTGCTGATGGAAATCCCAACACACATGCCTTTGTTGCATCACCTGAGTTAGTTACAGCATTAGCTATTGCAGGCGACTTGACATTCAATCCGCTTACCGACAAATTGATAAACGAAGATGGCAAGGCCGTTTCGTTAAGCCCCCCAATGGGTGAAGAATTGCCAAATAAAGGATTTGCAGTGAAAGATGCCGGCTACCAAGCTCCAGCAGAAGACAGCTCTTCTACCAATATAGTAGTAGATCCTGACTCAACCCGGCTACAGTTATTATACGCATTTTCAGCATGGGATGGTAAGAATATTTCCGGAGCAAAATTACTCATCAAGGCCAAAGGCAAATGCACAACAGACCACATTTCCATGGCTGGCCCTTGGCTACGCTACCGTGGTCACTTGGACAACATATCGAACAACATGCTTATTGGAGCAGTCAATTGCTTCAATGGTGAAACAAATAAAGTGAAAAATCAATTGACCGGCGAGTACGATGAAGTCCCAAAAGTACAGCGTGCTTACAAAGCAACAGGAGTGCCAACAGTAGTTGTTGGAGATCACAACTATGGAGAAGGTTCTTCTCGTGAACATGCAGCAATGGAACCACGCCACCTAGGTGTTAGAGTGGTTATTGTAAAATCATTTGCTCGAATACACGAAACCAATTTAAAAAAGCAGGGCATGCTTGCATTGACATTTAAAAATGAAGACGATTACTCTAAAATTCTAGAAGACGATACGTTCAACTTCACAGATTTGGTTAATTTTTCACCTAACAAGACAATGCATTTAGAACTTGTTCATAAAAATGGGAATAAAGACATCATCGAGCTAAATCACACCTACAATGAACAACAAATAGAATGGTTCAAGGCTGGTTCAGCTTTAAATCTAATTAAAGAACAGAATAACTAATCATACACAATAAACACACCCGAAAATGAAAAAAATAAAGGTAGCTAATCCCGTTGTAGAACTGGATGGAGATGAGATGACCCGGGTTATATGGTCATTTATCAAAGAAAAATTAATTTTCCCTTATCTCGACATTGACATCAAGTATTACGATTTAGGCATGGAAAAGCGAGATGAGACGAATGACCAAATAACAGTAGATGCAGCACATGCTATTAAAAAATATGGTGTAGGAATAAAATGTGCAACGATTACCCCTGATGAAGTACGTGTTGAAGAATTTGGGTTGAAAAAAATGTGGAAATCACCAAACGGTACTATCCGAAATATTCTGGGTGGAACTGTTTTTCGCGAACCGATCATTATTAACAATATACCAAGGCTTGTTCCAGGCTGGAAGAAACCGATTTGCATTGGTCGTCATGCTTTTGGTGATCAATACCGTGCAACTGATTTCACAACAAAAGGGAAAGGAAAACTGACGATTACATTTACTCCGGAAGATGGAAGCAAGGAACAATCCTATGAAGTTTACAATTTCGAGGGTGATGGAATTGCCATGGCCATGTACAACACAGACGAATCTATATATGGTTTTGCACATGCATGCATGAACCAAGCGCTTGACAAAGGATGGCCACTTTATATGTCAACTAAAAACACCATACTTAAAAAATACGATGGTCGATTTAAAGATATATTCCAAGATGTTTTTGAAAACGAATTTCAAGAAAAGTTTAAAAAAGCAGGCATCACCTATGAACATAGACTGATTGATGATATGGTAGCCGCTGCTATGAAATGGGAAGGCGGTTTTGTATGGGCCTGCAAAAACTACGATGGTGATGTTCAGTCAGACACAGTAGCACAAGGCTTTGGCTCTTTAGGCTTAATGACGTCAACATTAATAACGCCGGATGGAAAAACAATGGAAGCTGAAGCAGCACATGGAACAGTTACCAGACATTTCAGAATGCACCAACAAGGCAAACCCACTTCAACAAATCCAATAGCTTCGATTTTTGCATGGACAAGGGGACTTGCCTTTCGGGGGAAACTTGACGATAATGATAATTTAATAAATTTTGCATCAACCCTTGAACAAGTTTGCATTGAAACCGTTGAAAGTGGAAAAATGACAAAAGATCTGGCTCTTATCATTCACTCAAAAAATTTAACAGATAAACACTATTTATCTACCGAAGACTTTTTGGCAGCGATTGATGAAAATCTAAAAAATAAATTTTCACAGAACTAACATGGGAGAAAAAATTTCCACAAAGAATAACAAACTACTTGTTCCGAACAACCCTATTATTCCTTTTATTGAAGGAGATGGGATTGGGAAGGACATTAGTCTGCCAAGCCAAAAAGTTCTGGATGCTGCAATAGAAAAAGTATATGGTGGCAAAAGAAAGCTGGAATGGAAAGAAGTACTTGCCGGGAAAAAGGCATTTAATAACACGGGCAACTATCTCCCGGAAGAGTCATTAAATGCTTTTAAAGAATATCTGGTAGGGATAAAAGGGCCATTGGAAACTCCTGTTGGTGGTGGAATACGGTCATTAAACGTCGCTCTTCGCCAAGCACTCGATCTGTACGTATGCCTTCGCCCTGTTCGATGGTTTAAGGGAGTTCCCTCTCCTATCCGCTACCCCTCAATGGTTGATATGCATATTTTTAGGGAGAACACTGAAGATATTTATGCAGGCATTGAATTCATGGCTGGAGAAGAAAAAACCAAGAGATTTTATGATTTCCTAAACAATGAAATGGATGCCGGTGCTCTAGTCCGCTTTCCTGAGAGCTCTTCATTTGGTGTAAAGCCAATTTCTAAAGAGGGCTCCGAACGACTAATACGTGCAGCCATTCAATATGCCATTAATCGCAACTTGCCTTCAGTCACATTGGTGCATAAAGGCAACATTATGAAATTTACGGAAGGTGCTTTTAAAAATTGGGGCTATGAATTAGCAGAATCTGAATTTGAATCTCATGTTTTCACTTGGAAACAATATCAGGACATTGAATTGGAGAAAGGACAAATTGATGCAACAAAAGCGCTCGAACAAGCAAAAAGAGAGGGCAAAACAATCATTAAAGATGTGATTACAGATGCATTTATGCAAGAAAGTCTCCTCCACCCCTTTGATCATTCGGTTATTGCAACCATGAACCTTAACGGAGATTATATTTCAGATCAGTTAGCCGCAATGGTTGGTGGCATAGGTATTTCACCAGGTGCAAACGTCAACTACCAGAGTGGATATGCCATCTTTGAAGCCACACATGGCACAGCACCCAACATTGCCGGAACAGGAAAAGCAAATCCAAGTTCTCTGATTCTTTCCGGAGTAATGATGCTTGAATACATAGGTTGGATGGAAGCTGCCGAACGCATTTTAGATGCAATGGAGCATACTTTAGCCAAAAGACTTGTCACTTCGGATCTCCATTCGATGATGGAAGGAGCCACCCTCTTAACAACCAATGAGTTTGCTGATGAAATTATCAAGAATATTCATTAACTTATGAGACAAAAAATAAATCAATAAAAATTAGAATATGGAATACATTAAGAATCGGTTTTATGAAAAAGCAAGTAAGTGCATTCATGAATATCAGAAACTAAAAACAGAACATGGAGACAAAGTAATTGCCAATGTTACAATTGGACAGGTAATGACTGGTATGAAAGGCGTTCCGAGCCTAATTACTGATACTTCAAAGCTTGATCCAAATTCTGGAATTCGTTTTCGAGGATATTCCATACCCGAGTTGCGTGATAAGTTACCACGTTTAAATGTTGAAGGTGAACCACTCCCTGAAGGATTATTTTATCTAATGTTGATTGGTGAAATTCCAGAAAAAGAAGATGTAATCAATATTTCAAAAGATTGGGCAACACGAGCTCACGTTCCCCAGCATGTTTTTGATGTAATAGATGCATTGCCAATATCCTCCAAACCAATGACTCAATTTAGTGCTGCTATTGTAGCAATGGCAACTGAGTCGGTTTTCCAAAAAGCATACAGATCTGGCGTAAACAAAAAGTTCTATTGGGATTTCATGTACGATGATGTCATGAATCTCATTGCTCGCTTACCGCGAATAGCAGCATATATTTATCGTAGAAATTACTTTAAAGACAAGCATATCGAACCAGATCCACGTCTTGATTGGGCCGGAAATCTTGCTCATATGATGGGCCATGATAGTGAAGAAGTAAAACGTTTGCTTAGATTGTACATGGTTATTCATGCTGACCATGAGGGTGGAAATGTATCAGCACATACGACACATCTTGTTGGCTCCGCATTAAGTAATCCATACTATGCACTAGGTGCTGGAATGCTCGGATTAGCTGGGCCCCTGCATGGCTATGCAAATCAGGATGTAATCAACTGGATTTTTGAATTGATGGACGAACTAGACACAGACGAACCAACCAAAGAACAGCTAGCTAGCTATGTCAACAAAACCTTACTTGAAGGTCGTGTAGTTCCGGGATACGGGCACGCTGTCTTGCGAGAAACGGACCCTAGGTTTACCGCTCAAAAAGAATTTGCAGATAGATATATTACCAAAGATAAATTGATAAATACAGTTAATAATCTTTATGAGGTAGTCCCTCCAATTTTAGGATCTGTCGGGAAAATAAATAATCCATGGCCAAATGTTGATGCCTATTCAGGAGCACTTTTATATCATTATGGAATAAAAGAGTATTCATTCTACACCGTTTTATTCGGGGTATCCAGAGCATTAGGGGTACTTTCCTCATTGGTTATGGATCGGTTATATGGTCTTCCGATTGAACGCCCTTCATCGTTCCCATTAAAATGGTATCGCGACAAAGCTGAAACTATCAAATAAATTTCAACTCAATCATATCTATGATAAAAAATGCCTTCCGAGTAGAGGGCATTTTTTATACAATACATCCCAAACACCTAAATATCATCAACTAAGGTGTAACAAAAAAAGTTTTCAAGAGTCTTTATAAGAAACCTTGACCTATGAAAACGAAAAACCTCTTTTTATTCTCTATGTTAATTTTTGCTTTCCACTCAAAGCAATTTGCACAAGATTCTTTCACTAAAACATATCTAACAAAACCACTTTCACAGGACGAAATCATTATTGATGGGATAATAGATGAACCAGCATGGACCAATTCAAATTGGGAAAATGACTTCACTCAATATGAACCGTATGAAGGCAAAAAGCCCTCTATGAAGACCTCCTTTTCCATTTTATATGATGATAATTATATTTATGTGGCCTTTAAAATATACGATACTTCTCCTGACAGCATAGTTCAACGAATGACAAGGAGAGATTATCAGGATGGTGATCTGGTCATGGTTCAATTTGACACATATCACGATAAACGTACGGCATTTTCATTTATAGCAAGTGCTGCAGGCATTAAATCTGAATTTGTAATCAGCAATGATGGCGATGAAGAAGATTCGACCTGGGATCCAATTTGGTGGGTGAAAACAAGTAAAAATAATGATGGTTGGTATGCTGAAATGAAAATTCCATTTTCGCAGCTTCGATTTGATGATGCTGACGATTTGATATGGGGATTGGAAGTTGGACGCTATTTATTTCGAAAAGATGAGTGGAGCATTTGGCAGCCAATTTCCAAAAACCAATCTGGCTGGGTTTCACATTATGGTGAAATGAGTGGACTAAAAAATATCAAATCAAAAAAGACAGCTGAAATTACGCCATACGTAATAGCTCGAACAGATCAATTTGAGAAAGAGCCCGATAATCCATTTAAAGCAAATGGCACAATGAATAAATTGGACATGGGGCTAGACGGTAAATTTGGTCTTACTAAAAATCTCACCCTCGACTTCACAATAAATCCAGATTTTGGTCAGGTAGAAGCTGATCCCTCAGAAGTTAATCTAAGTACAAATGAAACGTTTTTCAATGAAAAAAGGCCATTCTTCAT
Organism: Prolixibacteraceae bacterium; assembly: GCA_963662675.2. Taxonomy (GTDB): domain Bacteria; phylum Bacteroidota; class Bacteroidia; order Bacteroidales; family Prolixibacteraceae. The sequence goes on along the minus strand of CAXXHP010000003.1, from coordinate 128,133 downwards.
TGAAGGCAAAAACATTTTAAGCTTCCCTTTGATGTTTGGTGATGGTGACTCGGCTGACGAGAATCTATTTTATTCTAGAAGAATTGGACGAAAACCACACTACGAGCCAGATTTAAATGATAATGAATATGCTCAAACACCAGAATTTGCAAGCATTTTGGGTGCCGCAAAAATTACCGGAAAGACAAAAAACGGTTGGTCAATTGGCATTCTGGAATCATTAACGGCTAAAGAATATGCAGATATTAGCAATGGAACAAAACGAGAAGAAATTATAGAACCACTAACCAATTATTTAGTTGGTCGCCTCCAAAAAGACTTTAATAATGGCAATACAATTTTGGGGACTATGCTAACCGGAGTTAATAGAAATTTAAGCGCCAGCCATCTGGAAAACATACATAAATCGGCTTACACCGGAGGTATTGACTTAGTTCATAAATGGGACAATAAAAACTGGCAAATAGATTTCAGCAGCTATTTCAGTCATATAAAAGGAAGTACAGAAGCGATTCAGAATACACAAGAATCATGGATTCACAATTTTCAACGCCCTGATGCCACTCACCTGAAACTGGATACAACAAGAACTTCTCTGACCGGAACTGGTGGAAAATTTACAATTTCTAAGAATGGAGGTAAACTTAAATTTCTTCATGCAATTACATGGAAATCACCCGAGCTAGAACTAAATGATGTTGGATATATGCGACAAGCAGATATTATTATGCAGGCATTTTGGATGGGATACCGCATATATGAGCCATTTTCGATTTTCAGATACTACAACTTCAATTTCAACCAATGGACAAATTGGAATTTCGCAGGAGAATCATTAGGGCCCGGGGGTAATATAAATATGCATACCCAATTCAAAAATTACTGGTATCTCAGTTTGGGTTCAAATATAAACGGAGAAAGCCTCAGCGTAACACAATTAAGAGGAGGTCCAGCCCTTAAAAGCCCGGGGTCAAAAAACATTTGGCTTTCTACAGGCTCAAACGATCAAAAAAAATTCACCATTGGAAGTAATGTTTATTTCAGGCGTAGTAATGTAGACAATGCTTTGTCTCAGCATGGTTTTGGTTTAGACTTAAGCTTTCGTCCCTCAAATAGTATAAAGATAACGGTATCTCCAGATTATTCGAAAAGAAACCAAGAATTACAATACGTAACCCAAGAAGAAACAAGTACTAAAACGGATTATATTTTTGCACGGATCAATCAAAACACACTGAGCACCTCAATCAGAATCAATTACAACATCACCCCGGACCTAAGTATCCAATATTGGGGACAGCCATTTATTGCCACAGGGAAATACAATGAATATAAATACATTACCGATGGTAGAGCCTCCAATTATCAAGATCGGTTTCAACATTTCTCGAATGATCAGCTAAGTTATAACTCAATTGATGAAACCTATTCTTATTTCAACGAAGAAGGAACTCTTCAATATGAATTTGACAAACCCGACTTCAATGTTAAAGAGTTTTTGTCAAACATGGTTGTACGTTGGGAGTATTCTCCCGGCTCAACAATTTATCTCGTTTGGTCACAATCAAGAAATTCATCGGTATCTGATGGCAATTTTAAATTTGAAAGAGATTGGAAATTGCTTTTTGATGAAAAGCCACACAATATTTTCTTAGTAAAACTGTCCTATAGAATAGGACGATAATCCACTCAACTATAAATACTTCACCAGTTATTGTTGAAAATTGGCAAATAATATTGTTGAAAACATCACCCATAAAGAACAAATAATCGTAGCAAAAGTACGACAATCAAGGTTTATGCGGATTATCAACAATTGTGAATAAATGCAGTGAATACTAGGTTCATTTAAAACACTGAAAATAATTGACTTATACATATCAGACATCGTAATTTTGGTGTATCAGGTAAGCGATAAAAAAAGCAGTTCAATATGATGAGGAGGAGATAATGGTACTTAATTGAGTCAGAATCAAATCTCTCAGACTTCCCATCTGCCATCATAAAGAACCAAAGTTTATGCAAAAGGGGCAACCCGTATTGCGTAATCAGAACAAAGATCGCCATGCGTTCTTATAAGTTTTGACTGAACAGGAGTTTCAGAAATGGAAGATTCTTCCAAGAAGGAAACATAAAATGATTGGGAGCAATCCTAAATATTTAAAAATTGAGCAGAGAAGATCGTAAGACCTTACTTTCTCAATATCCTGCAAAGACTTTGTCTGGGAAAGTTCCTTAAGGGTAACAGATCGGACGTCCTCAATTTGTTGCCGTAATAAGCAGTAAAAGAAGGATCAGGGCAAAAAGGTAATCAGCCAAGAGTTATTACTTATAGCCTGCTTTAATAACAGTAGCCTGACACGAACTAGCGAAAGCTAAAAATAGTGAATGGGAGCTATTCATACCGAGTGGTTCCCATTATTGTTTTTACACTTACCATCTCCCCCCAGAACTAACCGTTTTTTGTGTCATACCAAAAAATGAAATCCCGCTCGAAAGAACAGCCAAATCAAGGAATACGCATTAAGTATTAATCTTCATCAAAACTTGTTAATTGTATTCACCACAATAGAATAAATTGATCTTATTTTTCTAACCCACCTGATTTCTCAATTGATCCGTTTTATTTGCAGTGCCACTCGATAGCTTCTTCAATGGCTTCTTCACAAACCAAACAGAAATTATCAGCCATCACGCTTTTCATGCGACAATCCATCATGGGACTGTATATCCCTTCTGATAAATATCCTCCACCTTCAAATACACCCACTGAGTTTCTATAGTCTGCGTTTCTAGGTGTTGGCATCGGAGTATTCATTCCAACCAGATGCTTCCATTTCGTTTCAAAATTAACCATAGTTGTAATATTGGGTTCCCATGGCTCAATCGCTAAATTGTAAAATTCCTCATAAGCAACTGATGAAGAATAATACTCATCAGCCAATCCGGCAAATGCATGACCAAATTCATGTACAAAAACTTCCTCAGACATTTCATTATCGACAGTGGTGACAGTAAGAAAATTATACATGCCACCTCCTCCATATTTCGAGCTATTTACCAATAAAAAAACATGATCGTAAGGGACCAGAGCTGCTGCATCATGAACAGACTTCATGTCCTTTGTTGTCAGGTAACGAGGAGTATCAAATGTGTAAAAAGTAGAATTAAATGCTGTATTCCTATATATGCCATCACCGGGCACATCTGTTCCAGATTGCTGAGAAGGAACTTTCACGATATGAATATTAAAATCTGCTGTATGCTTTTTAAACGGCTGAACAGCAAATAACGCCTCAACCATGCGCTCAACATCATCTATAAACTTATCCATCTGCTGTTCGGTATAGCCCTCCGGCAAAAAAACCAGATCAACTTTTTCCTTAGAACTACCACTTTCAATGAATTGCTCTACCTCATAGTCAGACAATGGCTCCTCCAAAATAAAATAGTCTTGAGGATTAATTTCCGAAGAAATCAAAAGTTCGTATTCCCCATTCCAATTCTTACTTTCGATGGTAAAAAGAATTTCGTTTTTGGGAAAAGGAACAATGGCACACTGATAAAAACTCTTTTTAACATCATCTGCCTCCCCTGTGGTTTGCCACTCTTGAAACAAAGGACAGAAACCTTTAGAAAACAGAAGTTGTCTACTCCGTAAATCATATATTTGATACCGATATGCTCCCAGTTCGCATTCATCAATAAGATTAACTTTTGAACCGCCATAATTAGGTTCTTTTTTCATCTGTTCTATATATCCTACTGTTGTATTATCGGTTCCACCTAATAGATAATCAATTCGCAATGAGTTACTCTCAAAATATTTTGAATAATTCGACTGTGCACTTAATAAAGCGGAAAACAATGAAAAGAATAATATTAAGAGTTGACGCGTCATAATCCTGTCATTTTATTATTTTTAAAACATAAAAGTAATCAGAAAAGATTAAAGGCAACAAACTCAAGGTATGAAGAAATTAAACAACATATTCATTGACTTATTCTTACATCTCGACATGTCACAAAGTTGGGCAACCATCTATGGCATTGCACTATCTATAATAGCTCTTTTACTCGTAGCCATAATTGCCCAGCTAATAACCCGGATAATTATGGTTAAAGTGATTCATCATTTTGTAAAAAAAACCAAAACAGATTGGGATGATTTTCTTATAAAAAGAAAAGTTTTTAGTGCCTTAGCACATATCCCCTCCGCTTTTATCATCTACTCAGTTTTTGATTTCACTGGGATAGAGACCATTTCAACAATCTTACTAGGTTTTGCACAGCTTTACTTCATTTTCATTTTTACAATGGTTTTTATCCGTACTGCCAATACAGTAAACGATATTTACCAAACCACATCCTACGCTGCAACCCGGCCAATTAAAGGATATGTTCAACTCGTTCAGATATTTGTCATTTTCCTATCCGTTATTTATGCCATCGCGATTCTAATCGGCAAATCTCCACTTACCCTCTTTGCCGGGTTGGGTGCAATGGCTGCCGTTCTAATTTTAGTTTTTAAAGACATCATCTTGGGATTTGTTGCCAGTATTCAACTCTCTGCGAATAAAATGATAAAGCCGGGAGATTGGATTGAAATGCCAAGCCATAATGCTGATGGAACCGTAATTGATATTTCGCTTACAACAGTAAAGGTTCAAAACTGGGATAAGACAATAGCAACAGTTCCAACCTATGCTTTAGTTTCTGAGTCTTTTAACAACTGGGTTGGCATGGAAGAATCGGGGGGACGAAGAATAAAACGATCCATAAATATCGATATGAAAAGTGTGCGTTTCTGTGACGACAAACTGCTTACTAAACTCAGCCACTTTTATCTATTAAAGAACTACATTACTGAAAAACAAGAAGAAATTTCGGCACACAACAAGAGTCTACAATTAGATGATGGTGATTCATATAACGGACGAAGACAGACTAATCTGGGTATTTTTAGGTATTATTTGCAAGCCTACCTCCAACAAAACCCTAACATCAACAAAGAAATGACATTTCTGGTAAGACATCTTCAACCATCTGATAAAGGCCTACCTATTGAGATTTATGTATTTAGTAAAGACCAACGGTGGGCAAATTTCGAAGCCATACAAGCTGATATTTTTGATCATATACTCGCGATTCTTCCTGATTTTGAACTTAAAGCATTTCAAAGTCCAAGTGGAAGTGACATTAGCGATTTTATCAAACATGAGGCTATATAAAAAAGTTGTTAGCAATGTGTTTAAGCACATTCAATCCATGTAAATTACCGTATAAATATCTCAAAAAATATTCTACATTTGCAGCCCTAAACTGAATGTCATATCTGCCACATTAAAGGCAAACACATTCATTTATTTACAATCATTACACTAAAAAATAATATTTATTAATAAATGTCGTTTTTTCGTACATTTACATATCAAATTACAATATGATAATTTTTTGACATGATGAATCAGGACTATATTGAACCATTGCCACAGATAGATGAGCTTGATGAAAAGATCCTCCGGTTAATTACCAAAAATGCCCGAATTCCATTTCTTGAAGTTGCACGTGAATGCGGAGTATCCGGAGCAGCCATACATCAACGCGTACAAAGATTATTGAATTTGGAAGTAGTATCAGGTAGTGAATTCATTGTTAATCCTTCAAAGCTCGGATATAATACATGTGCTTACATGGGAATTTACCTTGACAAGGTAAAATTCCACACCAATGTAGCTGAAGCTTTGAGAAAGATCCCTGAAATTGTAGAATGTCACTACACAACAGGACAATATGCGATTTTCATCAAAATACAGACAAAAACAAACAAACATCTTAAAAAACTGATTGATGAAGAATTGCAAGAAATTGAAGGCATTGCGCGTACAGAAACCTTCATTTCCCTTGAGTTAGATTTCAAACGTCAGGTTCCAATAAAATAAGCCCCTATTTATATAACGACAAAAACCGTCTCAAAAGGACGGTTTTTTGCATAAAAAAACTCCCTGGAGATAGGGAGTTTTTGAGCATATAAAAGAGCGACCACGTTAAAGCTATTCGTCGCTTTTATATTCGAAATTATATGATTCATTGTGCTGGCTAATATCCAACCCAATTTTTTCTGAATGTGCAGATACACGAAGTGGTACAATCATATCCGTAATTTTATACATCAACCATGAACCACCAAAGGTAAAGATACCTACGATTACCAATGCCAACAGGTGATAAAGGAAAACTGTAGGATCACCATGTATCAAGCCTACTTCCTGAGCAAAAACGGCTGTTAATAACATACCTACAATACCCCCCATACCATGAGCAGGAAACACATCCAAAGTATCATCCAGTCTTGTTTTTGACCGTAAAGTAATAGCATAATTACTAACCAATGCAGCAACAACACCTATGAAAATACTAGCCCCGACATTAACAAAACCAGCAGCCGGAGTAATTGCAACCAAACCAACGACTAAACCAATTGAAGCTCCCATGCCGCTAGGCTTTTTACCTTTAGCCATATCATAAAACAAATAGGCCAACATTGCTGCAGCAGAAGCTGTATTTGTATTCACCAAAGCCAATGCTGCTGTAGAATTAGCACCTAATGCAGATCCCGCATTAAAACCAAACCATCCAAACCAAAGCATACCGGCTCCCAATAATACAAATGGGATATTGGCAGGTTTAAATTCTGTTCCGAAATCTTTTCTCTTGCCTAGAAACATAGCACCTGCCAAAGCTGCAAAACCAGCTGACATATGCACTACTGTACCTCCGGCAAAGTCAAGAACTCCCCAATTACGAAGGAATCCGTTTGGATGCCATGTCCAGTGACATAAAGGCGCATAAATAAACAATGTAAAAAGCACCATAAACAGCATGTAGGAACGGAAACGTACCCTCCCTGCAAATGATCCGGTAATTAATGCCGGAGTTATAATGGCAAACTTTAATTGAAACATCGCAAACAGAGCAAGCGGAATTGTTGGACTCAAATTAGCATCAGTAGCACCACCAACCCCTTTAAAGAATAAAAATGTAGCAGGATTGCCAAACAGCCCAAACCCCTCAGGTCCAATACTATCACCAAACGCCAGACTAAATCCTACAATCACCCAAAGGATACTAACTAATCCCATTGCAATAAAACTTTGCAACATGGTTGAAAGTATATTTTTAGGTTGAATCATACCTCCGTAGAAGAACGCAAGGCCAGGAGTCATTATTAAAACTAATGCGGTAGCTGTTAACATCCAAGCAACATCTCCCGGCACAATATTTGGGTCATTGATACCACCGAAATCACCTTGAAAGAAAACACCCACTACGCCCGCTACGATCAATAGCAATAAAATTAAAAGCCAACTTAGATTAGCATTTTTCATAATGTCAAAATATTTAGTTCTTACCTACAATTCAAGAAAAGTCAAATTAGACACCTTCAGCCCATGTCAATTTGATATGATTGCGTCCGCAAAAATAGCATTTTAAAGTAAAAATCAAAAATATCATTCCTTTTTGACACATCAAAGGCTGTTTCGCAAACAAAAACCAAGAAAACAAAAAACAAAAAACACATACACAACACTCTGTTTACCAACAATATATAAGACTACAATACAATAACCAAGTCAAAACATGATATATAAGTTACTTTTTTCACAAAATTGTAAATTTTAGTTATTTTTGACTTTGTATTAAGCCTCAAGGAAAATGACATTAAGAAACAATTTAGACGAAATAGATTTACACATTCTGGACATTATTACAAAAAATGCCAGAGCTCCTTTTAAAGATGTTGCTGCAGAAGTTGGGGTGTCAAGAGCTGCTGTTCATCAACGCGTTACCAGGATGGTCGAAATGGAAGTAATTATCGGATCAGGCTACCATATCGATCCAAAAAAAGTTGATTATAAAACGTGTACGTACGTTGGAATATTTTTGGACAAAGGTGGCTTATACGAAGAAGCAGCCTCTCAACTTCAGGCTATACCAGAAATTGTTGAATGCCACTATACAACAGGTCAATATGCTATTTTTGTAAAAGTATATGCTCGTGACAACGAGCATTTAAAAGAAATACTAAGCGATAAAGTTCAAAAGATTGCAGGAATTTCAAGTACTGAAACGTTTATTTCATTAGAAGAAACGTTTAAACGGGAAGTTCCAATTACACCATAGCCTGACGTTGTCGAACAACTTCATAAACCAGTAATCCTGCTGCAACAGAAACATTTAATGATTGAATCTTCCCTAAGATTGGAATCTGAACTCTTTCATCTGCCATGTCAAGAATTTGGCGATCTATGCCATATTCTTCTGACCCCATGATTATGGCCACAGGACCGGAATAATCAACACTCGTGTAGTTTTCAGAAGATTTCTCGGTGGCCGCCATTAATTTAAGTCCGGACTGCTGCAAATACAAAATTGACTTTTTCAAATCATTTGTTCGACAAATAGGTACGTGATGCAATGCACCAGCGGAGGTTTTCACAGCATCTGCATTAATTCTGGCAGCTCCTTTATCTGGAATCAAGATAGCATCTACCCCTGCACACTCGGCAGTACGTACAATTGCCCCAAAGTTGCGAACATCTGTCACTTGGTCTAAAACTAAAATCACTGGGTTTTTACCTTCTTCAAACAGGGTTGGTAGGTAATTTTCAACATCATAAAAAGTAACCGGAGATACAAAGGCAATCACTCCTTGATGATTCTTCCGAGTTATACGGTTCATTTTTTCTATCGGTACAAATTGGTAAGGAACCTGATGAAGACGAATAAGCTCAAAAGCCTCTTGAAATAGATCGCCCTCTCCTCTCTTCAACAACACTTTATCTATCTCTTTGCCTGAATTAATAGCTTCAATAACGGCACGAATGCCAAAAATCATATCTTCGTTTTTCTTCTGTGATTGGTTCATTTTACCATGTTTTTTGTTCCAGAAGGGCTTCATGCTCTTCATTATACTTTTCCCATTGTTCCATCACCTTTTCCAAAGATGATTTCAATTCTTCATATTTTTCAAAAATGGAATGATCGTCCATTGCCTCCGGCTTGCTTAATTTCACATCCATTAAAACAATTTCTTCCTCCAAACGAGAGATATCATTTTCACATTGCTCAATGCTCTTGGACAGGCGGACTATATTTTTATTTACTTCTTTCCGTTCCTCGTAGCTCAGCTTATTTTCATCTACCACTACATTCTTTACTTCTTTCTGTGACGCCCCCGAATGTTTATTATTTCGCTCCAGCTCCTTCAGTGATTCGAGCTTCTTTTTTTGTAGAAAATCGTAAATACCTCCCAAATGCTGTTTTACTTTCTTGTTTTTGAATTCGTATACGCACTTCACCAGTCCATCCAAAAATTCACGATCATGAGAAACAACCAATACTGTGCCATCATACTCAGCCAGAGCTTGTTTCAGAACCTCCTTCGAACGCATATCCAAGTGATTTGTCGGCTCATCAAGCACTAAAAAATTCACAGGCTCAAGCATCAGCTTAATCATAGCCAAACGGGATCGTTCTCCCCCAGACAATACTTTCACCTTTTTGTCAGCATCATCGCCCGAAAACATGAAAGCACCTAGAATATTACGAATTTTTGTGCGAATATCGCCAACTGCAATCTGATCAATAGTGTCGAATACTGTAATATCGTCCTCTAGCAATTGAGCCTGATTTTGAGCAAAGTATCCCACTTTCACATTGTGTCCTATCTTCATTTCACCTTTGTAGTCCAACTCATTGAGAATAACACGGGCAAGTGTTGTTTTCCCTTCTCCGTTTTTACCTACAAAAGCCACTTTCTCTCCCCGCTCAATAATTAGGTGTATATCGTTCAACACGTTAAGATCACCATAACTTTTTGAAAGGTGCTTGCAGTCTACCACTACTGTTCCTGAACGAATGGCTGGCGGGAATTTAATATTTAGCTTTGAATTATCTTCCTCATCAATCTCAATCCGATCCAACTTATCGAGCATTTTAGCACGCGACTGAACCTGAACAGCTTTCGTTGCTTTATATCTAAACCTTTCAATAAACTGCTCGGTTTCCTCAATAAGTTTTTGTTGATTTCTATAGGCAGCCAATTGCGTTTCTTTGTTCTCCTTTCGAAGTTCTAGATAACGGCTGTAATTGGATTTATAATCATAAATGCGTCCTAATGAAATCTCAATTGTCCGATTGGTAACCTTATCAAGAAAGGCCTTATCGTGCGATACTAGAACAACAGCACCATTATAATTACTCAAAAAATCTTCTAACCACTGAATGGATTCAATATCTAAGTGGTTTGTTGGCTCATCGAGCAAAAAAACATCAGGCTTTTTAAGCAAGATTTTGGCTAGCTCAATACGCATACGCCAACCACCACTAAACTCCGAAGTCTGACGAGAAAAATCACTCCGTTCAAAGCCTAGTCCTTTTAATGTTTGTTCAATTTCAGCCTCAAAATTAGCTCCACCAACCATATGAAAACGATCATTCAGATCCGTCACCCGGTTAATGAGATTCATATATGCTTCCGACTCATAATCTTCACGAGTAGCAATCTCATGATTGATTTGGTCAATTTCCTTTTTAATATCTAGAATCTCATCAAAGGCTTTACGCGTTTCCTCAAATACTGTTTTAGTGTTTGATAAGATCATGTGTTGCGGCAAATATCCAAGACGAACATCTTTCGGCAATGCCACACTTCCTTCTGAAGGCATTTGTTGCCCAGCAAATATTTTTAAGAGTGTTGACTTGCCTGCACCGTTTTTACCCACCAAACCAATACGGTCTTTAGGTGTAATTAAAAATGAAATGCCCTTAAACAAATCGTATCCTCCGAAACTCACTACTAACTGGTCTACCGAAATCATATATCAAAAAATTGAGACTGCAAAGATAAAAGAATCATCGGGACTTTATTACTTCCTTTTATCCTCAGTTAGGAAACAATTCCTCCTCGGGTTCCTGACCCAAATTAAACCACCCCCTTCAATAAAATCAAAATAAACAATCCCTTTATGAATAAAAAAAGGCTTTGCAATTTCTACTGCAAAGCCTTCTGTAATAATATTGAATATTATTTACTTATCTTCTGGTAATCCCCAATGATCTACCACAAAATCAATGTCCTTATCTCCTCTACCGCTCAAGTTCACCAATATTGACGACTTAGGGTTTGACTTTGCTAACTTAATTGCATAAGCAACAGCGTGTGCACTTTCTAATGCAGGAATAATTCCTTCTAAACGACTAAGTTCATAAAAAGCATCAATTGCCTCGGTATCCGAAATTAAGTCATAGCTAACTTTATCCAAATCTTTAAGCATGCTGTGCTCAGGACCAACACCCGGATAATCCAAGCCACTGGCCACAGAATAAACAGCTCCGGGTTCTCCTTTCTCATCTTTAAGCATGTAGCACTTAAAGCCATGAATAATACCCGGCTCCCCTTTAGTCATGGTAGCAGCATGCTCTCCATATTCTAAAGAACGTCCTCCTGGTTCTACGCCATACAATGCACATTCTTCATCGTCTAAGAACGCTGAAAAAATTCCCATTGCATTACTTCCACCGCCAACACATGCAACAACGCTATCAGGTAATTCGCCGGTCATATCAAAAAACTGCTCTTTTGCTTCAATGCCCACAACTCGTTGAAAATCTCTAACCATCATCGGGAAAGGATGTGGACCAACAACTGACCCAATACAATAAATTGTATTAATAGGATCTTTTAAATATGCCTCAAAAGCCGAGTCAACAGCTTCTTTTAATGTTTTTAAACCGTGACTTACAGGAACCACTGTTGCCCCAAGAATTTTCATGCGAACGACATTCGGATGTTCTTTGACAATATCAACCTCACCCATATGGATTTCGCATTCTAAGCCAAAGTAAGCTGCGGCTGTTGCCAAAGCAACTCCATGCTGTCCTGCTCCAGTTTCGGCAATCAATTTCTTTTTACCGAGATGTTTCGCAAGCAAAGCCTCACCCATACAATGGTTTAATTTATGGGCACCTGTATGATTTAAGTCTTCACGTTTTAAGTAGATTCTACCACCATATTTTTCTGACAATCGATTACAATAATAAACTGGTGTTGGCCTTCCCTGGTAATGCTTTCTAATACTTCGGAGTTCTGAAATAAAATTGTGCGACTTGCTAATAGCATAATACGCATCCGTAATTTTTTCCATTTCCGACTCAAGTACAGGAGGAATAAAAGCCCCGCCATATTCTTTAAAAAACCCATCTTTATTGGGGTACTTTTTAAAATAATTATCAGTCATAATTTTAGATTGTTATTTGTAAGTAGTCTTATATCAATTATTGTAGACGTAATCGCAAATACAATATTAGTAAAAATATAAGAATTATTGATTTGCATACGATAAAATGAGTTCAGAGGAAGTGGATATTTCTCAGGTATTTAAACGAAAACAAGACACCGATTAAGAGATCCACCGCACATCGAAAAACAACACTTTAATGCCTCAAATCAGTTGAAAAACGCTGAAGATATAACGAACTAAAATTCAGTATAAAAAGAAAACATAGTCCCTATTAAAAAGTATTTATCATGTATAATAAGTATGAGATTTTCTCTCATGAAAAAAAGTATATTATTAAAATGGGAAGTGATGTTTGATTGAAACAGCAGGTTTTTCATCTATCTAATTCACAGGTCATTTTTTTGTTTATTTTTATACGTAATAAAATTTCATCCCTAGCTATCATCTATGAACAAAATCCCAGACAAACTGATTATTGCACACAGAGGCGAGTCACATTTAGCACCGGAAAATACGCTGTCTGCAATAAGGTTGGCATGGGAAAAAGGTGCAACTGCTGTTGAAATAGACGTGCAGCTCACTATCGACAAGCAAATCGTCGTAATCCATGATAAAAACACAAGAAGGACTGGGAATCAAAAAATGACTGTCAAAAAATCAAAACTCGGTGAATTACAGTCTGTGGATGTTGGCCTTTATAAAGATGAACAATGGAAAGGTGAACGCATTCCAAGCTTAACGGAAGTTCTCAATACTGTTCCAACCAATGGGAAACTAATCATCGAAATAAAATGCAACAATGAAATAATTCCTTATTTGATTCCCGAAATCAAAAAATCGCAACTCAAGATCCCTCAAGTTGAAATCATATCTTTCGATTACACTGTAATTTCTGAGATTAAAACACAAATTCCAGAATATAAAATGCTTTGGTTGTTAGATTTAGATTATTACTACCCGGCATGGATGCTTCGAATAAACAAGAAGGGAATTCTCGAAAAAATCAAAAAATCCAATTTAAATGGCATAAATGTTTGGGCAGGAAAAGTTATAAATGAACAATTTATCGAATATTTCAAACGCCATGGACTGTTCGTTTACACATGGACTGTAAACGATGTGAAAGTTGCAGAAAGGCTAATTAACCAAGGGGTAGATGCGATTACTACCGATCGCCCAAATTGGCTCAAAACGCAATTAACGAACAGTCTAAAATGAAGAAAGTAATCATTTGCATACATGGACTGGGAAACAAACCTCCCAAATACTTACTTAAAAAATGGTGGAAAGCGGCCATTAAAGAAGGACTAATAAACATCGGGATCAGTAAAAAACTACCTGCTTTTGAATTAGTCTACTGGGCAGATATCCTGCATGAAAAGCCTTTAAACAATAGGATAAAAGATGCTGAAAATCCTTATTTTTTGAATGAACCTTATAAAAGAGCTTCTAAAAACGCCCCTATTGAGAACCATTCCTTCCGTCAAAAAATAATTGATTTTTTCACCGAGCAAATAAACAACATCTTCCTAAACGAAGATAAAACATTGAACTACATTTTTATTACTGATGCCATACTAAGAAAATACTTTAGAGACCTTGAGATTTATTATACTGAAGAATGCAAAGACGAAAACGACATGACATGTAAATCTCGTAATTTAATACGAAGACGAGTGGTTGACTGCATAAAAAGATACAAGAACCACGACATCATGATCATCGCACACTCAATGGGGTCAATTATAACATTTGATGTTTTAAATTTCCTAATTCCTGAAATTGAAATTCACACATTGGTAACGATTGGCTCCCCTCTCGGGCTCCCTATCGTTGTTAGCAAAATTGCTGATGAACAAAAGAAAAAATTAAATGGAAAAAGCATCATGGCCACACCTCCTGGCATAACGACCAATTGGTTCAATTTTGCTGATATTATGGATCATGTAGCCTTAAACTATAAACTTGCTGATGATTTTTCAGAAAATGATAAAGGCATTCATCCAAAAGATTTTTTGGTAAACAACAATTATGAGATAAAAGGAGAAAAGAACCCGCACAAATCTTTTGGATATCTCAGAACTCCTGAGTTTTCAAGAATACTTTGTGATTTTATCGGAGGGAAAAAACTTAATAGGGGTCAAAAAGCATTAGGGAAAGCCCATGATATATTCGACAAAATAAAAGAACAACATCAAGCCTTGAAAGACAAATTAAATCTGAAAACAAATGAATAGAGATATCATGTTGTCGCATTTAATCGACGATTCATCACCTTGGGATATGATCATCATTGGTGGTGGAGCCACAGGCATGGGCATTGTTGTTGATGCGGCCTCAAGAGGATATAAGGTGCTATTGGTTGAGCAGGCAGACTTTGGGAAAGGCACATCCAGCAGAAGCACAAAACTTGCACATGGTGGAGTGCGCTATTTACAACAAGGAAACATCTCTCTGGTACTGGAAGCCCTGAAAGAACGAGGCATTATGCACCGAAATGCCCCACATTTAGTGAAAAACAGAGCTTTTATCGTTCCTGTTTACGATTGGTGGGAAGGGCCTTTCTATGGCGTTGGACTTAAACTGTACGATATGCTCGCTGGTAAGGAAGGACTAGGATCATCAAAAATTCTTTCCAAAGAAGAAACGATTGAGCTAATTCCAACGGTAGAAAAAAATGAATTAAGAGGTGGTGTAATATACCACGATGGACAGTTTGATGATGCACGAATGCTGATTAACCTGGCACAAACAGCATACGAACAGGGGGCAACTTTACTTAATTACACCAAAGTTCTTTCAATAATAAAAGATGAAGGGATTATTGAGGGAGTTGAACTTATTGATATGGAAACACAAAAGAAATATCAAATCAAGTCCAAGGTCGTTATAAATGCAACTGGTGTCTTCTCAGATTCTATCCGAAAAATGGATGATGCGAATGTGGCTCCCATTATTACAAGTAGCCAGGGAGTGCATATTGTTTTGGAAAAATCCTTTTTACCCGGCGATACAGCCATTATGGTTCCAAGCACCGATGATGGCCGTGTTCTTTTTGCTGTTCCTTGGTATGATAAAGTTATTATCGGAACAACCGACACCTATGTAAAAGAGTTTCCGATAGAACCGGTTGCATTAAAAGAAGAAATAGATTTTTTAATTAGCCACGCTGCACGGTACCTCACCAAGGATCCTGAACTTAAAGACATAAAAAGCATATTTGTTGGGCTACGTCCTCTAGTTAAAGACACAGATAATATTAACACGGCTTCTATTTCTAGAGAGCACACTATTAATATTTCCAGAAGTGGACTACTATCAATTGCTGGGGGTAAATGGACAACCTACAGAAAGATGGCTGAAGATGTCATGGAACAAGCAATATTAATTGGCAATTTAGAAACGAAACATTCTATTACCGAACAACTACAACTACATGGTTATCACCAGCATTCAGAGGTATTTGGAGCATTTGAGCAATATGGTTCTGATGTGCCGGAAATTAAAAAACTGATAACTGAAAAGCCTAACTACAAAAATAAGTTACACCCTGATTATTCACATATTGAAGGCGAAGTCATCTGGGCTGTGCGGCACGAGATGGCTCGTACTATTGAAGATTTTCTTGCCCGACGAACCCGCTTATTGTTTTTAGATGTAGTCGCTTCATTAAATATTGCTGATAGAGTTGCCCATTTAATGGCCACAGAATTGAAACATGGTAGTGAATGGGAAAAAAGTCAGGTCAAACAATACAAGAAATTAGCAGAGAAATATCTTCCATGAAAGACTATAATTCATGGTCCGTACCTTTAAAAACTATTCTACCACTCAAAAAAGATGTTATTCTTTTTTTGAGTGATTTCGTTACTTTTGCCGAAAATAAAAATGAAGATGGGAAGAAGCCGCAGAAATAAACCTTTTTACGAAGCTGTAAAAATTACCGACATTGGTGCCGAAGGGAAAGCCCTTGCACGCGTAAACGACATAGTAGTATTTACAACGCATGTCATCCCGGGTGATGTGGTTGATTTACAGGTCATAAAAAAAAGAAAAAGCTACCAAGAAGCCCGTGTGGTCAACATCATCGAAAAGTCTACTGATCGTGTTGAAGCATTCTGCGAATATTTTGGCACTTGCGGTGGATGCAAATGGCAATATCTCCCATACGACAAACAACTTTATTACAAACAAAAACAAGTAGCTGACCAACTCAGCCGAATTGGACGCATTAAACTACCGGAAATGCTGCCTATTATAGGATCGAAAAAAAACACATTCTACCGCAATAAACTAGAGTTTAGCTTTTCAAACAAACGTTGGCTCACCACTGAAGAGATTGGGCAAGATTTGGTATTAGAACAAAAGAATGCTCTAGGATTTCACATTCCGGGTTTATTCGACAAGATTATAGATATTGAAAAATGCTGGCTTCAACCCGACCCATCAAACGAAATACGGAATTTTATTCGCAAATACGCATTGAAGGAAGAACTCGACTATTTTGACATTAGAAATAAGGAAGGCTTTTTGAGAAATATGATTGTCCGGACTTCATCTACCGGTGAAAACATGTTGATTATTGCTTTTTATTCTGAGGATAAAGAGAAACGAGAAGGCCTTCTGGATGCACTTGCCACGAAGTTTCCTGATTTGACTTCACTCATGTATGTCATTAACTCAAAAGCAAATGACACAATCACCGATCAGGAGATTCATCTTTTTAAAGGACGTGATCATATTTTTGAAGAGATGGAGGGGTTACAATTTAAAATTGGACCAAAAAGTTTCTATCAAACCAATTCTGATCAAGCATATGAGCTTTACAAAGTTACCCGTGATTTTGCTGAATTAAGTGGCAATGAAATCGTTTATGACTTATATACCGGAACAGGAACAATTGCCAACTTTGTGGCATCAAAAACTCAAAAAGTGGTTGGTATTGAATATGTCCCTGAGGCAATTGAAGATGCTCACGTTAACTCCAAACTCAACAACATTGAAAACACCACATTTTATGCCGGCGACATGAAAGATGTTTTGAATGAAACATTCATCGAAGAACATGGGCAACCGGATGTGATTATAACAGATCCCCCACGCGCAGGGATGCATGAAGATGTGGTGAACACAATCTTATCAGCAGCCCCAAAACGTGTTGTTTACGTTAGCTGCAACCCAGCCACTCAAGCCCGCGACCTTGCATTAATGGATCAGTTTTACGAGGTAACTAAAATTCAAGCTGTTGATATGTTTCCACATACACACCACGTTGAAAATGTGGTGCAATTGGTTCGCCGTCAGAAATAAACTTTAGGCTGGAAACTTTGTTTAACCCTAAAATAAAAATCATGTTAGTTATTATTTCGCCAGCCAAATCGCTTGATTTTGAAACAAAGCCAAATACAGATCAACATACACAACCTGCCTTTTTAAATGAAGCAAAAAGAATAAACGCCCAGCTTAAAAAGTTAAAAGCAGCTGATCTGATTAAAATACAAGGCATCTCACAGAAGTTGGCCAATTTAAATGTTGATCGAAATTTACTTTGGGAAACACCTTTCTCCCCAGATAATGCTAAGCAAGCTATTTTGGCTTTTAACGGCGATGTTTATGATGGAATAAATGCATCTGCATTTTCAAAAGAAGAATTTAAAATCGCACAAGAAAAGATTAGAATACTATCTGGGCTATACGGAATATTGAAACCTCTCGATCTCATGCAAGCATACCGCTTGGAAATGGGAACAAAACTGAGCTTTGGCAAATACGAGAATCTATATCAGTTTTGGCAACAAAAAATTACGACAACTATCAACAAAGAATTAAAAGAGAAAGGAGATACATTAATAAACCTAGCCTCTCAAGAATATTTCAAAGCCATAGATGCGAAAAGGCTAAAAGCAGAAATAATAACACCTGAATTTAAAGACAATAAAGATGGCAACTATAAGATGATTTCATTTTTTGCAAAGAAAGCTCGGGGATTAATGTGCCGTTTCATTGTGCAAAATAACATTTCAAATCCCGAAGAACTTAAAGCGTTTGATTTAGAAGGGTACTACTTCAACAATCAACTCTCGAGAGAAAACAGTTGGGTATTTACAAGGGGATAATATGTAGACGTTTCTTCAACAATCTGCAGACAAAGCTTCTACCTATTAATTCAATAACAGTATTCTGCTGCTAAAAATGACTGTGTATATTCAGCAACAGCACTTTCTAAACTCATGAATTCATCAGTAAAGCCTGCCGATCTTAGTTTTGAAATATCTGCACAAGTATAGTATTGGTATTTCCCTCGAATGTCCATCGGAGTATCAACAAACTTAATACTTTCAGGAAGCTCCATCGCTTGAAATACAGCCTTGGCTAAATCGAGGTATGTCCGCGCTACTCCGGAACCTACATTATAAATACCTGATTTTTTGCGATTTTTCATAAAATGCATGATGACCTTTGCCACGTCTTCTACATAAATAAAATCGCGTGATTGATGTCCATCCTCAAAATCTGTCCGGTGCGAACGGAAAAGATCCATCTCTCCACTTTCTGAAATTTTATTAAATGCCTGATAAACGACCGAAGCCATCCTTCCCTTATGGTATTCATTCGGTCCAAATACATTGAAAAATTTCAGGCCGGTCCAGAAGTAAGGTTGTTCCTTTTGCGATAGTGCCCAGCGATCAAAATCATGCTTCGACTGAGCGTATAAATTCAAAGGGCTATATCGATCTATTTTGTCATGTGCATCACCAAAGCCCATTGCTCCATCTCCGTACGTAGATGCCGAGGACGCATAAATAAGGGGAAGACCATATTCAATGCAACTCTTCCAAATTCGTTTAGAGTAATTGAAATTGAGTTGTTGATAAACTTCAGGCTCTTGCCCAATGGTATCGGTTCTGGCTCCTAGGTGAACGACACACTGCACCGCATGATGGTTCTTTGCCAGCCATTCAAAAAATGAATCACGATCAACAAGCTCTTTATATGTTTTCGAAATGTAATTTGATATTTTAAGCGGGTCATCAAATTTATCGACCAAGATAACATCTTGATAATTTTCACGGTTTAACTTGCCAACCATGTAACTTCCAATAAATCCCGCAGCACCAGTTACTACAATCATAAAAAAGTGAATTATTCTGCTTTGATGGCTTTGATGAATTAAAACTAAAATAACGCTAAATTATTGCTCCTTCTGGACAATTTCGGATATTTCATCATCAATTCTCTAATTCTTCAATCACGCCAAATTTAACTGGCAACAAAGATAATCATTTAAAAACTTGGGAGAAATCATTTCGGGGAAAGGAACATTATTCATCCCCCCCCAAGATCTTTTTATAATGAATTAACTCCCTTAAAAAACAATTTAGTTTTTACCTTTGCAACTTGTTGCCTTGTCGGGCTCACTGCAATAACACATACAAAATGGAAGATTCTTTTAATGGAAGCCAAAGTGGCTATCAACGTATTGACCGGTTTGATGAAAAAACAACAACTGAAATCAGCGAGCATTACGCTAAGATTTTAGATTTGGTTGGTGAAGATACTAACCGTGAAGGTTTAATAAAAACACCTATGCGTGTAGCTAAGGCCATGCAATTTTTACTGCAAGGATACGACCAGAATCCTGAAGCAATGTTGCGAAATGCAATGTTTAAAGAAGACTATCGACAAATGGTTATTGTGAAAGACATTGAGATTTTTTCGATGTGTGAACACCATATGTTGCCTTTTATAGGCAAAGCCCACGTGGGATATATTCCAAATGGGTACATTACCGGATTAAGTAAAATTGCTCGTGTTGTTGATGCCTTTGCACGAAGACTGCAGGTACAAGAACGATTGACCACCCAAATAAAAGAGTGTATACAAGATACATTAAATCCTCTTGGAGTTGCTGTTGTTATTGAAGCGCAACATTTGTGCATGCAAATGCGAGGTGTTCAAAAACAGCATTCCATTACTACAACTTCAGATTTTACTGGAGCATTTGAACGAGTTGCCACGAGAGAAGAATTCATCAGATTAATTGGTTCAAAACTAGCATAATGCAATGCCACAAATTAAAAAACCGCAACACATTTTTTGGTGGTTTAACATTTTCACGTTAATAGATTCTCAAGAATATGCATTTATGTACCCTATTTTGCAATAACTTTCTGAAAAATTCAGTTTCAAATTACTTCACGACCAATATTTTTATATTATTTTAGCAAAAATTATAACGTCTGGCAAGAGTACTATTTTGCAACTCTAGATAACGATTCCAGATTTTTGCTAAAACCAAAATAAAATAAAAAAAATACAAATGGGAACAAAAAAGGCATACAAATTTATTGCTTTAGCTATCACAGCAAGCATCTTTTCGGCCGGTATTTCATCATGCAGCAGTAACAGCACAAAAAAAGAAAGTACTCAAGCAGCTGAAGAAACGATCAAGAAAGAGATTGAAGATTATGCGTACCCAATACCTTCAGCATTTGAGATTACAGGTATGTTGAATGATATTGAAGCCAGTTATATGGTGGGCATGACTAATGACCCTACAAAAGCGGAAAGTTATTTTTCTGAAAAAGACAAAGCCATTAATCTAGGTATTTACACTGCTGATTTGGCCTACGCAACGACTTACAATCAAAAATCAGATATTCAAAATTACTTTGATGCAAGTGAGACCTTGGTTCGTGAGCTAGATTTCACAGCCGCATTCGATCAGGATTTGGCCGATGAGATTGACTCAAGCATAGACAATAAGGATAAGCTGGTTGAAATTGTAACTGACATGTTTCAAAATGCCTACTCATTCCTTAACGAACAAGGCAGAACTGAACTTTCATATCTGGTTTTAACGGGAACAGTATTTGAAGGTTTGTACCTGACAACACACATTTCTGAAAATACATTCCAAAATCCCAAAATTATTGAGGCTATCCTTTTCCAAAAAACTCCGCTTGAGGAATTGGCAACTATGATGGAAACTTACAAAGACTCAGAAATGTTAAGTGAGGTTTATCAGGACATTCAAAGCATCAATGCCGTTTATGCATTAGAAGAAGGATCAACATCAATGTCTGAAGACCAAGTCATTAAACTAACTGACACGCTGACAAAAATCCGGGATAAATATGCACAATAGATGCTAAAAAGTATATTCAAATAAGCGGGGGTTTGTAGCCAAAAATTTTAGGATACAAAATCCCGTTTTTTTTTAAATAATTTCCCCGAATATGTACGAAGGAATAATAGAGACATTAATAAAGCTTTTTGCAATCATCACAGACTTTAAGGATGAACAACCCTCACAAAGTACTGCTTTGGTTGAATCCTACCTTAAAGAAAATTTCAGCAAGGAATTGGGTGCAAAATATATGGATCTTTACCAAGATTACATCAACTATTTCCATGTAGAACATCGGGAAATATTATATGAGAATAGTGACGAAGGGAAACGCATTGTTAACAAAAAATATTTAAATAGCATTTGTATTGGGATTGTAGATCACTTTGACCTGAACACCAGGTTTATGATTGTTGCCCAACTACTCAACTTTATCAACAAAGCAGAAGGCGTTAATCCAATTGACTTGAAAATGGTGAATGTTGTTGCCCAAGGACTAAAAATAAATCCTCAGGAATACAGCAACCTCAGTAATTTCTATCTCTTCTCTGTAGAGAAAGTAAAAGAAAAAAGTTCATTGTTCGTTGTTAACGGAAATCCTGAGTATCATGACAAAGAGATCAACCACCTTTTTCGAGAAAACCAACAAGTAGAAATTGAATTAATCCGCATCCGCAGCACAAATTCCTTATTCTTCAAATACTGGGGGCCAAGGAACCTTTATATGAACGGGCACAGGCTTGAGCAAAAGCGTTTGTATATTTTCCCCCCAGGAGGTATTCTGAAAACATCAAGGATCATACCTATATACTACAGCAGTATTATGACCCGGTTTATTCAGGAAAAGGGCAAAGCCCGCATTGTCTTAAATGCAGAGAACATTGATTACCGTTTTAATAAACGCGTATACGGACTACATCCGTTCAGTTTTCAGGAAAGATCTGGTGATTTAGTGGGCATTTTGGGTGGTAGCGGAGTTGGTAAAACAACATTACTTAATGTTCTTAACGGCAAACTGAAACCAAGTAATGGTACAATTACAATTAATGGCTACGATTTACACGATCCTAAAAATAAAGATATCCTAAGTGGGGTTATTGGCTATGTTCCTCAAGATGACCTCTTACTGGAAGAATTGACGGTATATCACAATCTGGATTACAACGCCCGTTTCTGTTTTGGAAACATGAATGATGAGCAAATCGAAAAAATCATTCAACAAGCTCTAGTCGATTTTGACTTGGTTGAAGCACGCGATTTGGTTGTAGGCAATCCTATGAAAAAAGTCCTTAGTGGCGGGCAAAGAAAACGTCTCAACATTGCTCTTGAATTGATGCGTGAACCATCTATTCTTTTTGTTGATGAACCGACCTCAGGACTTTCTTCGGCAGACTCCGAAAAAGTAATGTACCTACTAAAACGCCAATGCCTAAAAGGCAAGCTGGTTTTTGCCAACATACACCAACCATCCAGCGACATCTACAAACTATTTGACCGAATGATTGTCATGGACAAAGGCGGACGTGTAGTCTTCTTTGGAAATCCGATGGATGCAATCACCTATTTCAAACATCAGGCAGACTACATCAACCCGGATGAAAGTGAGTGCATGGCTTGTGGTAATGTAAAAACAGAACAGCCTTTGCACATCATCGAAACGCGAATGGTTGATCCCTTTGGGAAAAGTATTAGAAGGAGAAAAATATCTCCGGACGATTGGTTCCAGAGTTACAAAGAAAAAGTTGAGCCTAGGGTTGTTGACTTTATGGTCACAAATCCGGTTGAAAAAGAAGTATTCCCAGAGGTAATCTTCAAAACCCCAAAATGGTTTAAACAATTCAAGCTATTTATTAAAAGAGACTTTGCCTCAAAGAAATCCAATAAACAATATCTGGCAATTACATTGCTCGAAGCTCCAATACTAGCACTTTTACTTGGGTTTTTCTCAAAATATTCAGATCAAGGCAGATATCTTTTCAGCGAAAATGATAATATCCCGGCTTTCCTCTTCATGAGTGTTGTTGTAGCTCTATTTATTGGTTTGACAATTAGTGCCGAAGAAATTTTCAAAGATCGGAAAATCCGTAAACGTGAAGAATTCCTGAATCTGAGCAGAGGAGCCTATTTTGCCTCTAAAATAAGTTTGCTATTTATACTTTCTGCAATTCAGGTACTTTCTTTTGTGGCAATTGGACATTTCATCTTAGAAATTAATGACCTTTCATTATCCACATGGGCCATTCTTTTTTCAACAGCCTGTTTTGCAAATCTTCTGGGACTGAACCTGTCGGCAGGATTAGATTCGGCAGTTGCCATTTATGTGTTAATCCCCTTAATGCTTGTTCCTCAATTATTGCTTAGTGGTGTAATTGTTGACTTCAATAAGATGCACTACTCATTGGCCAGTTATGACCGTACTCCCTTTATTGGAGATGTAATGATATCACGCTGGTCTTATGAAGCACTAGCAGTTAATCAGTTCAAAAACAATGAATACCGAAAGTATATATTTGATGCTGAAGTTGATAAAAATGAGTTAGGATTTAAAACGTACTATTTTATTCCAGAATTAAAGAATTACCTAGAGACTTACGAGGCACATACATCTAACAATGAAATATTTGAGGCTCGTCAAACTTCTGGGATTTTAAGGAATTCATTTACAGACCTAATTGAATTAGTTCCCCCAAGTACTGATTCTATTTACACCGCCATTAACACACTAGGCGACACCATATATGACAGTCATCAACATACCCTTCTCTCAAGATACTTAAATGAAGTAAAAGCAAACTTCCAGCAACGTTACATCTTAGCAACATCCGTTCTTGACCAGAAACACACCGAACTCCTCGCAAGCTTTGATGGTGACAATGAAAAACTTTTGAGCTTTAAAAATAAATACTCAAATAAAAAATTAGAAGCTTTAGTACGCGACAAATATACATCTCACAAAATTTTTGTTTCAAACGAACGAATCTATCAAGGTGATGAGCCTATATTCAGACATGCGGCCCATAATAATGGCAGTGCGCACTTCTATGCTTCTTACAAATATATTGGTAAATATAAAATAGAAACACGTCTATTTAACATTGCAGTAATGTGGCTATTTACCGGCTTACTAATGATTGCTCTTTATTTGGATTTATTGAGAAAAATAATGGGTTACATACAAGAATGGAAACGGACACGCCAAGCTGAAAGAAATGATCGGGTATTCTATAATCCCATGGCCTTTATTAAAGGTGATCGGGAGAAAAAAGTAAAATAATTTTCATTCTTTCAAATCACAGCTCATCCCACCAACGGATTGAAGGCAGGCTTTTATTTAAAAAAAATAGCTCCCCGATGCGAGGTGTTGTTATTTTAATTTCTCCATTTTTACCAGCATTTAATATGCGCTCAATAGGTTCTTTCCAAGGGTGGATACTCAATTTATATTTTGCCCAGTGAATCGGAAATACTGCTTTTGCCTGTAAATCGATTGCTGCTTGGTAAGTTTCTTCTGGTGCCATATGTATAAATGGCCAATAGCGGCTATACTGTCCACATTCAAGCATCACTAAATCAAATGCCCCAAACTTAT
The DNA here is from genome assembly GCA_963662675.2 of Prolixibacteraceae bacterium. GTDB lineage: Bacteria > Bacteroidota > Bacteroidia > Bacteroidales > Prolixibacteraceae. Next base: position 103,109 of record CAXXHP010000003.1, on the reverse strand, counting down.
CTCCAATTTGTTTAAACCCGGAGAAATAACCGGAATCAGCACCAAAGAAAAGATTTTCATTTTCTCCTTGTATAACCCATGAAGCCCACAATGTGGAAAATCTATTATATAGCCCTCTCCCTGAGAAATGGCGCGCTGGCGTAGCAGTAATTTTCAAATTATCATTTACTCCAAAATATTTCCACCAATCTAACTCAACAATTCGATCTGGTGAAATTCCCCAATGCTCTAGGTGAGAACCAACTCCAAGAGCCGTAATAAAAGTCACGTTTGTATCTTTCAGCTTCAGCATTGTTTGATAATCTAAATGATCATAGTGGTCATGTGAAATTAATATCAGGTCAACATGAGGTAGTTCGTCAAATTGAAATCGATGAGAAAATGGAAAAGTTTTCGTCCCCATAAAAGAGAAAGGAGACACACGTTCACTAAAAACAGGATCTGTCAAAATTGTTATCCCATCTATTTCGATTAATAAACAAGAATGTCCAAGCCATGTAATTCTAGCCGACTCTGGTTTCTTAGAATAAGAATCAATATTTATAGGTAAAACAGGGATTCGCTCATCTGGCATTCGATCGCCCTTTGCAAAAAAGAATTCTTTCATCAACTTGACAAATGGCATATCATCTGTCTGCACAACGGTATGAACCGGATTTTGGAACCGACCATTGTTCCAATTGAGAGATTTCTCAATCCGCCTCTGTCTTTCTCCTTTCATTTTTCCTCCAAATGCAGGATTTTGCCAGATCAACAAAAAAATGAAGAACAAAGGAGAAACTATAATAATCCACATGTGATTTTACTTTATCTATTAAAAGAGAACAAAAATTAACCCAACAAGATTAAAATCTACCAATGTAATTTCATAAATTCCACGTCTCCACAATAAACTCAATTAGATTGCATTTTCCATCGACTACTTACCAAACTCTGCGTTCAGGGCTAAAATCAAACACCAAAATCTGACAACAAGCCAACTACGGAATCCTAAAAAAAAGATCCCCAAACACTAACTTGTCTGGGGATCTTTAAATTTTGTTGTATGTATCAGCATTTTTCCATTGAAAAGTCAATTGATAAATCGTGCTGTTTTATAATTTAATTTGAAATACAATAAACGTATTCAACTCCCTTAAGAATATATTGATTATTTACGGACGCAACAGATCCCCAGATGGTGTCATCAATTGAATTCTTAGACAATTCTTCAAACTGGAGGCCAGCTTTAAATGTGTGCGTAACCCCCTTGTCATCGGAAAAATAAACCACTTCATTGTATACCCATGGAGATGCCCAACATGCTCCAACACCACTGACTTCTTCTTCGTAAACTTTCTCCCCAGTAGTTGCATCATAGCAAACAACATCACCACCACGGCTATTTACAACATAAAGAAGGCCATCGTATAATAGCGGAGAAGGATTTCCAAAACCAGATTGTGGAACAGACCATGCTAATTCATCACTTGTAACTTCCCCTTCTGCTCCAGCCTTAACAGCGAACAAAGTTCCTACTTCTTTTTCATTCGCATTTCCAAGGTATAATATATCTTCAGTTGCTACTGGAGAAGGGATACTATATCCTCCATCCATCTCCAGCTCCCAAAGAATTTCTCCTGTTAACAGATCATAAGAACGAGCTATTTTTCCTGTCGTAACCAATTCATTGCGAATACTGTTTTCCCAAACAATCGGGGTGCTGTAATTTGTTTTTTCATCTCTGTCCATTTTCCATTTTTGCTCTCCCGTTTTTGCGTTAAGCGCCACAATAAATGACGACACTTCGTTATCTACCTGTACGTAAAGAATATCATTGTAAATTACCGGAGAAGAACCTGTCCCCCATCCATTTGCTGTTTCAAAGGCGCCAAGATCATTCTCCCACAATAGATTCCCGTCCAAGTCATAGCAATACACTCCAGCCATACCGAAATAGGCATATATCCTTTTACCATCAGTTACAGGAGTTTCATTGGCATAAGTTCCACGTGCATGAATCTTTGTTCTTGGGTTACCCTCGGAGGCTACTTGTTTCCAAAGTTTTTCCCCAGTATCCAAGTCAATGCAGGTTACCTCCCATTTGTATACTTGATCCTCAAAGATATCATCCTCAGCTATTGGGATCGGTGGAGTTTGTCCGGCTTGAGAAGGGGCTCCAGCATTTTGTTGAGGAGCAGAAGGGGCTGCTTGATCTTCAGATTCAAGTTCATCAGAATAGGCGGATGTTATAAAAACCTTATTTCCCCAGACAATGGGTGATGACCAACTTTTTCCTTCCATACCGTAAGTCCATTTGATGTTGTTATTATCTCCCCACTCTACAGGAAGATTATCTCCGGTAACTACCAGATTACTTTTTGCCCCTCGGTATTGAGGCCAGCCTTCGGTGTTACATGAAGGGAGAATAAATAAAACACTAATAATAGCTAAAGACAAGAGTGACCAACACGATTTTTTTTTCATAATAGATTTGTCTTGATGTAATTAATTGATTTTCTATCTGCTGTTTTTTCAACTTTATAAACGCTCCATATCTTACTTTCGGTTAAAATGCAATTCTCCAATAATCATATTTTTAAAATGCACGAATCCCTTGTCAATGAGATTTGCTCATTCTCCCCAAAATTGAACAATCAGGATTGTTTTGACTTACTGTATTTTTCTATTTTCTGCGTGATTTTACTATTGGTTATTTCTTGTTTCCCCAGAAACTCGAAAGCCTTATCAGCAATAACTTCATTTTCATGCTCCAAAAGTTCAGCAACATAAAACACAACCGCTTCGTCATCAACATTATTCCCCTCGAAAATGGCAAACACACGCCCAACAATATCCACATTCATTAACGGCAAATCGTGTGCTAAATCAGTAGCTACATTTATTGATAATGATGAGGCCTCCCCCAGCTTTTGCAATATATTTCGTTGATACACATACCCCAATTCACTAAATCCATCCATCAATTTTGATTGCACATTGGCCTCATCAACAATTGAATCTGGCAAAACGGTCAAGGCCTGATTTGTTAAAGCACTATGTTTTCCTATTATTTCTTCGAAGAATATTTGTATTAATTCTTCACCCCACAACAAATTTGTTCCCATATTTCTCAAAGCCCACTTTTTATCTTGGCTGTCTGAACTTTTAAGTATTGCTGCAGCAAGTTCATCAGTCATGTGCTCTGCAGTATATTTTCGAAGTTCTTTTTGAGTTTCCCCATAAGTATACATCCACAAGGTATGTGACGTGTAAACTGCTCCTTCCACAGATGCCTCCTTCACCGACGGTAATGTTGCAGACGTAACACCATCAATTTCAGACTCCTCTGAATCTTCAACAATCTCATCTCCCATTTCAACAACTCCATGCCCACCGTTGGTCAGCTGCTCATTTGTATATTGACCTAATATTGAATATGGGTCGGCAAGAATTTCTATCAAGCGTTCATAATCATGATTTTTAAAAGGATCATGGTCTGTTTTGCTAAGAAATTCGCCATCGGGCAAAACAAGACCTAAATACCTACCGGTAACTGTCCAATACAGAACGATATCCAGCTTTCGACATTCTCCATCAATGCATACGCCAGAACTAATTTTTCGATAATAAGAATGAATTAAACCATCATTGGTTTCTCGGATAAACAAAGTATCATTAGGGATAGTATCTTTAAACTCAATAATTTTCCAACGTTCACGTAGGTTATTAGCATCAATTGTAGAAGTTTCAAAATAGCTAATTTCTTCAGCAAATCCACCATATGTAAAACAGCTAAAAAAAAGGATTGTAAGAATGTGACTTAGTTTCATAACTCTCTTTTAATTTCATGACTCCACGATAAAACGAACATCCATTTTATTTGTTCTGAATTTGAAACCTCTTTTAATGCATTAAACCATAGTATTTCTTAATCGAGTTTCATGTCGATAAAGATAAATGGAAACACCATCTATCTGTAAACTAAATTCTTAATAATTCTTAATGACAAAAACAGAAGAAACTAAACTCACATATTTACATTTATCCAAAATCCCAATTGGGGGTCTCAGAAGAAAAACTCTTTGAAAAAATTTGATCTATTCTCTATAATCATATCTTTGCTATTCCTAAACTAACTATACTCCTCATTATGAAAAAACTACCATTGCTATCTTGCTTATTCATCATTTTAACCTTAGCTGTATCCTGTAATAAATCAAATGAAGGTGAGTGGATCAATCTTTTTAACGGGAATGATCTTAGCGGATGGGAAGCCATACAGAACCCAGATGCTTTCAAAGTTGAAAACGGAATGATTGTAGCCCATGGAGGTCTCTCTCACCTATATTATACTGGATCTCAAAACAAAGGGGTATTCAATAATTTCGAATTTAAAGCAATGGTTCTGACTAAACCGGAAACAAACTCAGGAATATATGTTCATACTCAAACTCAGGAATATGGTTATTTATTAAAAGGGTTTGAAATTCAAGTTAACAACACATACAATGGGACAGAAGAGAATCCTGAAATGCGCAGAACAGGTAGCATGGTTGGAATCCGAAATATTTTTTATCAGACAGCAAAGGATGACGAGTGGTTTGAGATGAATATTAAGGTTGTTGAAAACCACATTGAGATTCGCGTAAACGGCACAAAAGTCGTTGATTACATTCAACCAGATGACCCTTACCGCGCAAAGAATGATACATACAGACTTTTTGATGCAGGCCTTATAGCCCTTCAATGTCATGATGCAGAAGGGACAACTTATTTTAAAGACATTCAAATAAAAGAATTACCTGCAGGTGAAAAATTAGCACCTTACACCGATAAAGAATGGGATACCCAAATTTCTAAACTACATTCATTACAATTCCCAATTGTCGATTACCATGTTCATCTGAAGGGTGGCTTAACCATTGAAGAAGCTATTGAGAATTCGATGCAACTTGGTATTAATTATGGTATTGCGCCAAATTGTGGACTAACCTTCCCTGTTACTGATGATGAGTCTCTGTTTGCTTATATGGACACCGTAAAATCAAAACCAATTTTCAGAGGGATGCAAGCAGAAGGACGCGAGTGGGTAACCCTATTTTCACCCGAAGCAATTGCTGAATTCGACTATATATTTACTGATGCTATGACCTGGACGGACCATGATGGTCACCGCATGCGCCTTTGGATGCCCGATGAAGTTTACATGGATGATGAGCAAGTTTTTATGGACGAATTGGTAAGCAAAATTGAAGCTGTAATTTCTCAAGAGCCGGTAGACATCCATGTAAATCCGACATTCCTTCCGGATGTTATTGCTGACAAATACGATGAATTATGGACTGATGAGCGCATTGAAAGGTTCGTAAAAGTTTTAGCAGAGAATAATGTCGCTCTCGAAATCAATTCTCGTTACAAATTGCCTTCAGAGAAAATATTACGCAAAGCAAAGGAAGCAGGAATTAAATTTACTTTCGGAACGAACAATACTGGAAGCGATCTGGGACGTCTGGATTATTCTATCGAAATGATTGACAAATTAGGTTTAACGCTGAAAGACATGTTTTTTCCAAAACGAGATGGGGAAAAACCAATTCAACTAAAAGGATTACCAGAAAAAATAACAGGCTAATTTAGAAGTAAGGCACTTTCTGCTTAATATTAGCAGGAATGCCTTTATATTCAAATGCAATTAATAGCAAAGACAAAATTTTATCTGTTGGGAACTTTGAAACATCAATAGTCAAGTCAAATATTTCTTCCTGACTTTTATCTTTTACGAAATGCTTCCTAAATGCATCTCGCTCTTTTTCTGTATCCTGAATATATTTTAGGGCATCGGCTTTTGACATATTTTTCCTCAAAGAGATTGAATGAATGCGCCATTCTAGCGGAGCAATAAATCTCAGATGAAGAGAATTCTCAACATCAGAAGCAATAATATGCCCGGCACGCCCAACAATAATACAGCAACCGTCAACTGCAAAATTACGAATAACATCTTTCACAGTTTTCAAAATAACCCGGTTACTCTTATAATACTTGTCAGTAAAAGCAGCTAAAATTTCTTCAAAGGAAGAATGTTCTCGAGTTGAGAAAAGCCTGCCAACCTTTTCCGGAGATAGTTTTAATTCTCGAGAGCTTGCCCTAAGCACCTCTTTGCTTACTACTTCCCAATGTTTGCAAAACACACTTTTATTGAGTTCTTGTGCCAATTTCCGTCCCAACAGCACTCCTCCACAGCCAACTTCTCTTGAAATGGTAATTACCGGACCTACAACGTCTTGACTTGAATCCGTTTTCTGCACATGCTCAGTAACACGCTTATTCATATAATTCAATAAAGTATTTTCCATGACATAGGGGTTTGCGTTCTATAAATGTTTACGCTACAGAAAAAATTCTGTTATATGTTAGGCAGTACAACATATTTTCACATTGATTTTGCATCTTAGTACAATCGTCTTGAAAAAATCAATTATTCAACGCTGATTAATCTTTACTTTCCGATCCAAAATGAAAATATAATGTTCGAAAAAGAAGTATATGTTAACAGAAGAAAAAGACTGAAAGAAAAAATATCTGAAGGATTAATTCTCATTCTGGGAAATGTTGACTCTCCCATGAATTATGCTTCTAACACTTTTCATTTCAGACAAGACAGTTCATTTTTGTATTTATTTGGACTCGATTTTCAAAACCTATGTGGCGTAATTGATGTTGATAGTGGCGACGAGATGATTTTTGGTGAAGACATTGGTCTTGAAGATATTATCTGGATAGGGTCTCAAAAAACACTTCAAGAAAAAGCTCAACAAGTAGGGATTGACAAGACTTTCCCTTTTAAAAATTTATTTAGCCTCATTTCAGATTCAAGAAAAAAAGGAAGACAAATACACTTCCTTCCTCCTTATCGTGCAGAGAACATGCTTTTGCTTCAAGAAATACTTGGCATTAAGGCATCAAAACTCTCGACTAATGCGTCCATGGAGCTAATAAAAGCTTTGATTTCACTTCGCTCTACAAAAGAGTCCTGCGAAATTAAAGAGATCCAAAAAGCTTGTGCGATAGGCTATGAGATGCATGTCAAAGCCATGAAAATGGCACATCCTGGAGTTTGGGAACAATCAATCGCAGGAACAATTGAAGGGATATCCATAGCTCATGGAGGTACTCCTTCCTTCCCTATTATACTCACTCAGAATGGTGAAACCTTACACAACCACAACCATTCCAACTACTTAAAAGAAGGCAAATTAATGTTGGTTGATGCAGGAACTGAAACCACAATGCATTATGCCTCCGATTTCACTCGTACATCTCCCGTTGGTGGCTGTTTTTCGCAAAAGCAACGAGAAATCTATGAAATTGTGCTAGCCGCCAATAATAAAGCCGCAAAATTAATCAAGCCTGATATAACATATCTTTCAATTCATTTAAAAGTAGCTGAGATAATAGCAACCGGACTGAAAGAGATAGGGCTTATGAAAGGAGATATAAAAGAAGCTGTAAAAAGTGGGGCACACGCCTTGTTCTTCCCTCATGGCCTAGGACACATGATGGGTCTTGATGTACACGACATGGAAGACCTCGGGCAGATACACGTGGGTTACGATGATGAAGTAAAACCGGCAAATCAGTTTGGAACTGCTTATCTGAGATTGGGGAAAAAACTGAAAGCTGGCTATGTAATTACTAACGAGCCAGGAATTTATTTTATCCCAGCTCTGATTGACAAATGGAAACAGAGAAAAATAAATACTGAATTCATTAATTTTAAGCAACTTGAAAGATATCGCGACTTTGGGGGAATTCGATTGGAAGATGATATTCTTGTAACTGAAAAAGGGTGTGGACTTTTAGGAAAACGCATTCCTATTACACCAGATGAAATTGAAAACGTAATTAACTCATAAACTAAATTAATCGACAACTTTCCGTTTTAAAATCCGATGATAAAAATAATCAAGTTCCGTTTTCACCTCTTCAATGAAATGACAATAAGCTGTGTGTTGTTCTGCTTCGGTAGCTTTCGCTTTTTCGGGGTCAACAAATCCTAAATGCAACTTCCGCTTGTAGTTTAAGGGCAAACTCCCATATTCTTCCTGCGTTCCTTCTCCAACTGTGATGACATAATCGAATTCGATGTCTTGGAGTACAGCCAACATCTGAATCCCATCCTTTTTCATGTGCATTCCTATACCAGACATAACATCAAAAGCTAATTGATTAAGTTCTGCAATAGGATTCATTCCGGCAGAATAAACCTCTATCCCACTATCAAACGATTCCATAATCGTTTTCGCAATTAGGCTTCTGCATGAATTCCCTCCTGAACAGAGAAATAGGACTCTCATAACTAAGGCATTTAATCCTACATAAGTTACTGAATAAATACAACTTAACAAACAACTCAATTTCTTATACAAGAACAAATGCTAGAGTCTCATTACATTCTAAGAATTCACAATGTATCCTGCACATTTTGAATTCCGTAATTATATAGCATGTTTAGTTACTTTTTCAATATAATATTTATCGATTTAAAAAATTCGTAATTATATTGTGTCTAATTGCGAAATTTGAAAAATGATCTTTAAAAATGAACAGTGAATCTGGCATAAACACAAATCAAAAAGAAAAATTTAGTATCCTAATTGCTGAAGATGAAGAATATAATTATCTTTTTCTGGCAGAAGTACTAAATGGTTATGAGGTAACTCGGATTAGGGCAATCAACGGGAAAGAGGCTGTTGAAATATGCTCAAACCCCAATGACATAAAGATAATATTGATGGACATACGCATGCCAGTTATGGATGGCTATGAAGCAACCAAGCTCATTAAAAAAATGCATCCTGAAATGCCAATTATTGCACAAACAGCATATGCTATGGAATCGGATAGAAAGAGAGCTTTCAACGAAGGATTTAATGACTATCTCCCCAAGCCTATTCGAAGAAAAGAATTAATTCGCACAATCATTAAGCATCTCCCTAAAGGCTATCTCCTAAAAGAAAAAGTCCTTAAAGAATAAAAAAACCCAGCATCTAAATTAATAGATAAAGCCCTATTGCATATGCACTAAGGCTTTTCCTATTTTAGCACATAACCTATAACTGTATCTCTAAAGCAGTGATATTTATAACAGTCTCACCCTATATTTACACTCCATTTAAAAACAGCTATTTTTATAGAGTTAATTAGAGATGCAACATCTTTGATGTTTTCGACGTCTTTCAACAACAAGAAGCTCATATTAGCCAATTGAAACCACTATATAAAAATATTCATCAAGAGATAATCGATCGCTGTAAAACAGGGAACAGAGAGGCTCAATTTCAGTTGTACAAACTGTACTATAAGTCAATGTACAACACCAGCCTGAGGATCGTTGGCAATGAAAATGATGCAGAAGACATCATGCAAGAGTCATTTTTAAATGCCCTCATCAGAATTAACAATTATGAAGGACAGGTGAGCTTTGGAGCTTGGCTAAAAAAAATTGTGATTAACCGATCACTTGACTATTTAAAAAAGAGACATGTAATTTTTGAAGATATAGACAAACTACCAATAGAAGAGATGAAGGAAGAAAGTCTATTTATGGAAACCCAAGAATTTGATTTGAAAAGAATTAAAAATGCAATATCCCAGCTCCCTGAAGGGTACCGGATAGTCCTTAGTCTTTATCTGATAGAAGGATATGACCACGAAGAAATTTCAGGGATATTGAATATTAGCAGTGTATCATCCAGATCGCAGTTATTAAGAGCCAAGAGGAAGTTGAGATTTTTACTATCAAAAGATGAAGTTTTTTCATTTAATTAAGACAAAACCAAGATGAGTGATTTACTGGGAAAGACGATTCGGAACAACAGAGAGCTACTTGAAACAGAAGCTCCAACAGGACATTTTGAACGTTTTGAAGAAAAACTTGATAATAAGTTTGGTAAGCGGAAAAGGATTACAAAGAAACTATACTTGCAAATTGCCGCTACAATTTTCATTGTGCTACTTGGTGCAAACCAAATTCGTATTTCCCTCTCCACCAAAACAAAAGAGCCAATAGGGTTAAGCAATGTTTCTCCAGAATATAAAGAAGTTGAATTTTATTACACATCAACCATAGATCAAGGTCTGCAGGAATGGGAAATTTTAATTCAAAATGGCTATATTCCAGCCGAAGAACAGCTTTTGCTGTCTGAAGAAATAAATGAATTTGATGATACATATGCACGTTTGAAAAAAGAATTGGGATCCAATCCCAATGATGATCGTGTGATTAACGCTATGCTTGAAATGTACCAATCAAAACTCAGTGTAATCACACTGATAATAAGAAAGTTAGAGAATATTAAACGACAAAATCAATTAAATAATGAAACTGAATCATAAACTATTAATTCTGTTCCTTGGACTTGCTACTTTTTCGGCACATGCCGCTGAGTATAGCAAAGAATTCCATCAGGGCTTTGAGAAATCACTCATTTCTGCGATGAGTATCACAAATAAATTTGGCACAGTTGAGCTTAACGATTGGGGAGGAGACTCTGTTACCATTGACGTAACAATTACGGTGCAAAACAATAGCGAAAACAGAGCAACAGACTTACTTGATCTAATTGAAATTAAAATCATTAAGAGTGGAGGTCTTATCAAGGCAGAAACTTTAATCACCGACAAGTTTAAAACAACTCAAAACTTCTCAATTGATTATAAAATCAACATTCCTAAGGATAGAAACATAACCATAAACAATCGTTTTGGCAATATTGTGCTAAATGAGCTAGAGGGCAAAGGTATCTTTGAAATTGCATATGGAAATTTCACTTCCGGAGAAATTAGCTCAGTTAACTCAACTCAGCTAGATCTCTCCTATGGTAAAGCAGACATTGAATCGATCAACAAATTAAAAGCAGAAATAAAATATTCAAAATTATTTATCGGAAATGCCTCAGAAATTGAGATTAGCAGTAAATATTCAGGATTAAACATTGAAGAAATTAATGACTTACAGTTAGACTCAAAATATGATGACATAAATATTGAAGAAGCCACAACCATCTCATCAAATTCCAAGTACACCAACTATAATATCGAAGACTTGAAAAAAAGCCTAATCCTAGATACACAATACGGATCAGTACGCATTGATGAGGTAAATCCAAATTTCAGTAACATTGAAATCACGAACAGTTATGGCGGAATAAATATCGGATTGGATAACAATTCATATAATCTGGATGCAGAATGTGATTTTTGTGACATCAAATATCCTTCTGACAAGTTTGAAGGAAACCAAGTAAAAGACAATAACAACATTCATATTAATGGAGTTGTTGGGGAAAATAGTGGTGAAAAAAAGGTCTTGTTAAAAAGTAGATTTGGCAGTATTAAACTCTTGAAGTAATTCGTAGTCAAATAAAGATTAATTTATATAACCATGAAAACAATCCCTGCCAGAAAGTATTCAATACAACTGAGTTTTGAAGAAATTCGCCTTCCCCCTTTTGAAGATATTTTAATACTTGGGAAGAAATGTCCACAAGGAAAAATCGGTGTTTATAAGTCATTTGAGTTTTTAGTTCCGAATGAATATGAAGTATTTGAAATTAAAAACTCCAGCGTAGAAGCTGTTTTTATAAATAAACGATTATTAAAAAAAATTGAAGGTCCCAAAATCATTACAATTCTTGAAGAACGGGTTTTCCCCTATATATCAGAGTGTGAAATTCTAAAAGTAGATTTCAAACTAAAAGTCTTCTACGATTCAATTGAAGGAGATTTCTGATGATTTCTAAATCTTATATCACAGAATCGTATCCCACTGTTCATCCGTACTCAAGTATCAGGTCAATAGAATATGAACTCACAACAAAGGAATATATGGTTGTAATTGATGACGATTGCTCCTTTCATGGTATCCTGACAGTTAATGATTTAATTGAAAGGCCTCACAAAATAGTTATTGATTGCCTCACAAAGAAAGAACACATCACAACAAGTGAAACTACCTCCTCTTTTTTAAATAAATTTGAAAGGAATAATTGTTTTGTACTTCCCGTATTCCACGAGAACAAATTCATTGGAGTTATAGAAAAACGAACAATTATTGAAAGACTGAAAACGAAGGTGAAGGAACTGCATGATAGTTCTTTAATCTCATACAACGTTAAAAAAGCTTTTTTAAATAACCTCTCTCATGAAGTTAGAACACCTCTTAATGGATTAATTGGATTTCTTGAAATCATTTCCTTATTAGATGAAGAGGAAGTAAACAAGAACAGCGAGCATTACTACTCCTTAGTTAGCCGGAGTGCCGACAGGTTTCTTCAAATTATGGACAACATTATTGACTTGGCACTTATTGACTCCGACAATAATCTTAACCTGAAGAAAGAAGACATTTTAATTGAAGAAATGTTTCAAGACCTCGCTGACTATTTCAGTACAGCAAACACACTGCACGATGATAAAACATCTATCCAGTATACAAACCCTGATCCTTCATTTATTTTTCATTCTGACAAGAAGAAATTAATGCATATTTTATTTCATCTAATTGATGTTGCCATTAAATTCTCAAATAGTAAAACAATATTGTTTGGATATAAAAAACAAGACAACACAATTGATTTTTTCATAACGAGTAACAACGCAAATATTTCAAAAAAAGACAGACAAGAAATATCCGAAGTCTTTGACAATGATGTGCAAAATGATAATTTTACGATTCGGGGATTAGGTATTGATTTACCTCTAATAAAAAAACTCACGGAATTATTGGGTGGTGAAATAAACTTCTCAACCGATGAATTAGAAACAACGTGTATTTGTAATCTCCCGCTAAATGAATTTCAACCATCATTTAATTAATATACTTGAACAAGAAGCTTCATGTCATCAGTTTTGATATTCCATGTCCTCCAAACTATGGTGGAATAATTGATGTTTATTACAAAATAAAATCGCTACATGAAGCTGGTGCTGAAATAATTATTCACTGTTTTGAATACGGTAGAGAACGGAATGATGAGCTTGAAAAAATCTGTAAAAAGGTGTATTATTATCCACGAAAAAAAACATGGATAAAACAATTCTCATTTTTGCCATTTATCGTGAAAACCCGAAACAATCCGGATTTACTGATTAATTTATTGGCAGATCCCGCTCCTATCCTATTTGAGGGATTACACACTTGCTACTTACTGGATCATCCAAAGCTGAAAGATTACAAAAAACTAGTCCGCACCCATAATATAGAACATGAATACTATTACTTCCTTTGGAAATCTGAGAAAAACCTTACTCGTAAAAGTTACTTTCTTCTTGAATCGGTAAAACTAAAACCATTTGAAAAGAAATTGTCTCGCGCCTCTCAAATTCTGGCAATATCACCGCAAGACACTAAATACTTCAATACAAAATACGGTAATACAACACTAATGCCTGCCTTTCACCCATTTAAAAAAGTAAGCTCAATTTCTGGGCAAGGAGAATACGTGTTGTTTCATGGAAACCTGAGTGTTGCAGAAAATCTCAATGCAATAACCTTCTTGATTGACAAAGTATTCAGCGAAATGACCATCCCACTTATTCTTGCCGGGCAAAATCCACCAAATTGGCTAATCTCAAAAATTAAAGACATCCCTCATGTTCAAATAGAAGCAAGTCCATCCATTGAAAAAATGAATAAATTGATACATGAAGCACAAATTTGTCTGATCCCAACCTTTCAACCAACAGGATTAAAGCTAAAGCTACTCTCTTCTCTTTTTGCAGGAAGACATTGCATTACCAACCATGAAATGGTTAACGGAACTGGAATAGAGGAACTATGTCATGTTGCACAAACACCGGAAGAAATGATTAATTTTATCAATCATTTCATTAACGTAGAGTTCACGATTGACGATATTAGCAAGCGAAAATCATGCCTCAAAAAGCAATTCTCAAATGAACAGAATGCTCAAACGATCATGGATCTTATTTAGCTTTTTTTGTCTTATATCAATACCGAAACATGTATTAGCACAAGCATGTTCCATCACCTTTAACTTGCCTGAACACAAAAACTCGGATGCGTTAATTGGGTATTACTACTATGGAAATATCTATGTAAAAGATAGTCTCCACTTCAATAATTCAGGACATGCTGTTTACAAAACGAACACACCCTTACAACAAGGAATTTATCAGCTTTTCATCAACAACAATAAGCACTTTGATTTTTTAGTGGCTGATGACCAGAACTTTGATATTTCAGTACAAAAAGGGGGAACCACCCCGGAAATAACTGCTTCAGCAGAAAGCGAAAACTTTCAACGCTATATTAATTTTACGACAGGACAAATAAATCATCAAAAGGAGCTTACGGACAAAAGAGAACGTTTTAAAACCATAGCTGACTCCGTTCAAAAAATTGATGAAGAACTAGCGCAAATGAGCAAAGATGTTTTGAACTTTCAGTTTACAGAGAATGCAAAATATCCGGATTCATTTTATGCGCAAATTTTACTCGCGAATTATGAGCCAGAAATCGATAAAAATAAAATCCCTCCCTTTTATCTTCAAAACGATTCTTTGCAAAAGGTTTTTGAATATGATTACCGGAAAAACCATTATTGGGATTATTTTGATTTAGGGGATCTCAGAATGTGGTACACTCCTTATATTCAAACTCGCTTAAATAAGTATCTGAATAATGTATTGGTTCAAAAACCCGATTCTGTAATACCGGAAGTAATACGCCTAATTGAACAACATAAAAAGAATAAACCAATCTTTCAAAATCTCACCTCATTCATTTTAAACAACAGCATTCAATCCAATATTATGGGAATTGAGAATGTTTTTGTTGCCATCGCCAATAAATATTACCTATCTGGAGAAGCATTCTGGGCAAACGAACAATTGCTTAAACAAATAAGGCAGGACGTTGCATTGAGAGAGAACAACCTGATAGGCATGACTGCCAAGGAATTACTCCTAGAAGATACTGTAGGGGATTACCATAGCCTTCTGCAGCAGTCGTCAAAATACACCATTCTTGTTTTTTGGGAACCAGAATGTGGACATTGTCAAACCGAAATACCAAAGCTTTACAACGAAGTATTCCTGCAAAATAATCTCTCAGTTTTTGCTGTTTGCACCATGAATAACAAACTAAAATGGCAGGAGTTTATTCATGAACATGAACTTAGAGATTGGATAAATGTGTGGGATCCGTACCAAACATCTAACTTTAATCAGCTATATGGCGTGCAATCAACTCCGTCAATTTTTTTACTGGATGAAGACAAAAAAATTATTGCAAAAAATATGAATGTTGACAATCTGAAAAAAATCATTGAATCACTTGAGGTAAATTAATTCAGAATCTGCTCCGAACTTATCCACCCAAATATGAAACCCGAAACCGGAATGAATGAGATTGAATTGGGTCTTCAATAGAAATAATATAAATCCCCGGACGTTTGCCACTAAAATCAAAAGTTATAAAAGTGTCATCCATTTGTGAATAGGCACAATCAACTTGTCTTCCCATCAAATCAAACACTTGTATGTTATTCGGAAAAACTTGCCGATCAAACTCAACCATAAGCTTTTGTCCCGATCGAAGCGGATTTGGATATACTTTTGCGACAAATGAAGTGTCTATAATCTCAGTATTTGAAGACGCAGTATCAATATTGCATAAAATTGCTTCCATCAGAATTGAAGAACCTTCAGTCATTCCACTTTTATCAGGATAAGAATACCATTCCTCTCCATCTTTGATAAAGAAAGAATTGTATGTATCCAAACGGGTGGCAATAAAAACAGCAAATGTATCTGCTGGCTGTACATTGTCAATAGAATAAGCAATAAAGAAATCCCCCGATGCAGCAACAGGCTCATCAAAACCGAAATAATTCATTACTCCTTCATCAATATCCTTCAAATCATAATTCTGTGAATACAAAAGGCCTTCAGGGCTTGTTTCGCCTGCATAAACATCAATTCGAATTGTAGATCCCGTAAATTGGTTTTGCACATACGCTTTAGAAACACCCAACGAAACGCCAGAAAGCTCGCTTTCAGAATCAAAAGTAAATTGTTCCGCAAAAGATATGAATCCGTAATCGTTGGTTCCACCCCAATATCCTTTCGTCTCATCCTGCGGCTCTATCAGAAGGTTCTCATGCACATCATCGTCTGTGAAATTAGTAAACGCCCCACACAAATCGGCTCCAATAAATGGGGTCATTCCGCCAATAGATAAAGCGTCTGTACTTATTGGATCGAGCCAGGCTTTTAACTGTTTTGAGGCAGATGAATAATAATCCCATGCCATTGCAAAACGAGAGTAATAGTCATTGACCGGCACTTCACAAGTAGCAGCTCCTCCGGTCAATGCCCCCACCAAGAGCATGTCCTGATCAATAAGTGGCGCTCCTGATGATCCTCCTTCTGTTGTGCCCTCTTCCCAATTGCCAATCTGGAAAAACGCATTGCTGATATACGAGGAACTATAGCTTTTAATAGAAGGCGAATCCCTATCAATCGTAATCTTTTTAATATCGCCTGAAGGATGATGAATCGAAACACTGGAATCGGGCAAACTTGTTGCATAGCTCCATCCTAAATAATATGGGCGAAAAGATTTGGGAGGCTTTACCCCGATCTCGACCAAACTAAAATCGAGGCTATCCGAGAATGCTCTCAACGTACTTCCACTTAAAGATTGATTCACTTCACCATCAATACTTCCACAATAAGGTGATTCATAATTAAATAAGAACACGCTTTCTGAAGCCTCTACAGCTCTATTAATACAATGGGCTGCAGTATATACATATGGAGTTTCGTCATTACTCGTGTTGTTAACCAATGTGCCGGTACATAATTCTGTTCCCCCAATCAAAATGCGACAAACACTATTAGCTGCCAAACGATAATCTTCAAGATAATCGCAGTTTACATTAACATTGCAGGCACCAGATTCACCCAATGGTCGTCGTTCGTCGCCATCCGACTTTATTCCAATAAAATCATGATTCACCGATTTTAAAGATAACTCACCGGAAAACAGAGCATCTACAGGTTCTTCATATTGAATAATTATCCGATCCCCAATAACCGGAGAGGTCGCAAATACCTTGTCCGGCTTATTGTTTTCAGATGTAAACGCCCCCAACAAATCACTTCTATCTTCTGAAAAGATAAACAACCTTGCTCCTTCTGGCAGGTGAAATTTGTCAAAAATTAGATTTAACGATTTTGCTTCTGCAGAATAAAGTGCCAGTTGCCAAATATTATAGTTTTCAACCTGGTACCAGTCTCCCGAATTGTAAGCATTAAGGCTAACCGGAATAGCATATGCAAATTGAAAAGGTTTCAGTTGACTTTCCATCGGGTCAGTAAATTCCTCATTTGTTTTAGCCGATTTTGGAATAGTCAATTCGACATATTTTCTGGCTTTTATCGATTTTAGCCCCGTTATTTCTAAAGGTATTCCACCTTGCGTTAATTGTGAAAATACACTTCCAAACCCTAAAACCAGAAATAATATTGTAGCGATTAATTTTCTCATACTTTAATGAATAACTCAAAAATAGAGAAAATAACATACCATTCATCTAAAATTTTTATAATTTGAATTTCTAAGCGTTTAATGATTGAAAAAAGAAATACAATGAAGGTTCTCGTCATTTATGTCAATGAATTCAGCTACCAACCAGCTCAAAAAAATCTGGAAACAGCCGATGAAACTACAGAAGGATCCCGTTTTACGAATTCGATTCTGGCTTTTGTTCAAGTTGAAGAAAAAGATGAACTAAAAAGTGTTTCAAGCCGTGAAAAAAAACTAGTAAATCACCTTAAATGGACAGCACGGAAAAACAATACGAAAAAAGTTATTTTGCATTCTTTTGCCCATTTATCAGAATCCAAAGCTTCTGTTACATATACAAGAGAGCTATTTGATTTGGCAGAAAAGAGATTACACAATGCCGATTTCAAAGCAGATCAAACACCATTTGGTTATTTTTTAGATTTAAAAATTGACGCGCCTGGTTTTTCATTGGCTCGTATTTGGGCTGATCTATAAATGAACATTATAAACTTACATACACATATAAAACTGGCGGGGAACCAACTAGGACTAGTCAACCACACAATACAGCTGCATTTTCAAGCCACCCCGGGACAATTATACTCCATTGGCATTCATCCATGGGACGCAATGGATAATAACGAAAGTAAATACCTTGAACTGATTGAGAATATGACAGCACTCCCCCAAGTACTTGCTATTGGTGAATGTGGTATAGACCGGTCAATCGAAACCGGTATTGACACCCAACTTCCTATTTTCTTAAAGCAAATTGAAATCGCTGAAAAACATGGGCTACCGCTTATTATTCATGCCGTGCGCAGCTATGCCGACTTAATGCAGATAAAAAAAGAAAGAAAAGCCCCCATCCCCTGGATTTTGCATGGGTACAACGGAAATATAGAAACAACAAAGCAACTAGTCAATCAGAACTTTTTTTTCTCATTTGGTGCTTCACTACTAAAGAATCAGGAGAAACTAAATCTGGCCCTGCAGCAAGTCCCCATCAATCAACTGTTTTTTGAAACTGACGAAAGCACGGAAAGTATTGAAAGTATTTATATTTTTGCCGCTTCAATTTTAGGATTAAAGCCTGAAAAGCTTCAATCTATTATATTACAAAACTTTCAACGTGTATTTAAAAAATGAAAGATTGGCTTGAGCGGACAAATTTATTGTTGGGTGATGAAGGAATAGAAAAATTGAAGAAATCTCACGTTTTAGTCGTGGGACTTGGCGGCGTTGGTGCCTATGCCGCAGAACAACTTTGCCGAGCAGGAATTGGAGAGATGACCATTGTTGATGGCGATGTAGTCGAAAAAACAAATCGCAACCGGCAACTACCGGCACTAATCAGCAACGAAGACAGGCCAAAATCTGAAATCATGGCTGAGCGGTTTATAGACATCAATCCTTCAATTAAATTACATGTGATTAACGAATACCTCAATGACGAACGTCTAATTGAAATTGTTGAAAAAACGAGGTATAACTATGTCATTGATGCGATTGACACCCTTTCTCCAAAAGTTCTTCTTATTCACCACAGCATAAAACTAAGCTTACCAATTGTCAGTTCAATGGGTTCAGGAGGGAAACTCAACCCCTCACTCGTGCAAATTAGCGACATCTCAAAATCGTTCAACTGCAAGCTGGCAAAAATGCTCCGCAAAAGACTTCATAAATTGGATATTCGGGAAGGAGTAAAAGTAGTTTTTTCGCCAGAAGATGTTGAGAAAAATACCGTTAGAATTGAAGAAGGGCAGAACAAGAAATCAACCGTAGGAACCATCTCATACATGCCACCAATCTTTGGATGCTTCTGTTCTTCTGTGGTTATCCGTGATTTACTTGAGAAATAATACTGTTATTTTGCTTTAAAGGATACAATTATTTAAACTTTCATTCCACGGTGTTGTTTTTTAAAAAACATTTCCTAGTTTTGCAGTAGGATAAAACAACAATATGAGTAACAGCAAAACATATATTCTTGAAAATACAACTCAATCCATGAGTTGTGCTGTTGTTGCTATGTCATCCATGTCTATGTATATGCAATAGCCTTCTCTCGGTATTCATCGTAATATTGGTTGAAGGCTTGCAAAAATTCCAGAATTAAATTTCCTGCGTTTTTATCATCTCAAATTATCGGCTACACACAGCTTTTTTACTGTGTAATAGCAGAAACATTTTTCAGAATAAGATGTTATTCCAACTTTGAATAACCTGATTTTTATCAATATGAAAAGATGTATTCAAATTTGAAATCTGGAAATACCAACACACATAAAACACTTAGAAATATTCATCAACATAACTCCACAAAAGTATGACTACTAAAAATTTAAATTTCGAGACATTGCAGCTTCATGCAGGTCAACAGCCGGATCCAACAACAGGCTCACGTGCTGTACCAATTTACCAAACCAGTTCGTATGTTTTTAATGACGCTGACCATGCCGCCAATTTATTTGCGTTGAAAGAGTTCGGCAATATTTACACCCGTATCATGAATCCGACTTCAGACGTTTTTGAACAGCGCATTGCAGCACTTGAAGGAGGAGTTGCTGCGTTAGCTGTAGCCTCCGGACATGCAGCTCAGTTTCTGGTTTTTAACACACTGCTGGAACAAGGTGACAATTTTGTGAGCTCACCCTATTTATATGGTGGTTCTTACAATCAATTTACCGTTTCTTTTAAAAGACAAGGAATTGAAGCTCGTCTGGCAGACGATTTAAAACCGGAGTCTTTTGAAAAGTTGATTGACGAAAAAACAAAAGCCATTTATCTGGAAACAATCGGTAATCCGGGTTTTGTTATTCCTGATTTTGATGCGATTGCAGCCTTGGCAAAAAAATACGACATCCCTTTTATTGTTGACAACACATTCGCCGGTGGTGGCTACCTGTTCCGCCCTATTGAGCATGGAGCAGATATCATTGTAGAGTCGGCAACAAAATGGATTGGAGGGCACGGAACAAGTATTGGAGGAGTAATTGTCGATGCCGGGAAATACAATTGGGGCAATGGCAAATTCCCCGGTTTTACCGAACCATCTGACGGTTATCACGGACTAAAATTCTGGGATGTATTTAACTTCGACAGCCCATTTGGAAACATTGGCTTCATAATTAAAGCGCGCGTGGAAGGTCTTCGTGATTTTGGCCCTGCCATTAGCCCATTTAACTCTTTCCTCTTGCTGCAAGGACTTGAAACACTATCTTTGCGCATGGACAGGCATGTTGAGAATGCGCAAAAATTGGCTGAATGGCTGGAGAAACATCCTAAAGTTGAAAGCGTAAACTATCCGGGATTAAAAAGTAGTGAATCCTATGAACTAGGAAAAAAATATTTCCCGAAAGGTCCCGGGAGCATGTTGTCATTTATTGTTAAAGGAGGAATTGAAGAAGCAAAACAAGTGGTGAACACGCTTGAACTAGTGAGTCATCTAGCTAATGTTGGCGATGCAAAAACACTAATTATTCAACCTGCAGCAACAACGCATCAGCAATTATCAGAAGAAGCACAAATCGCAGGAGGCGTTTATCCTGCCCAACTTCGGGTTTCTGTTGGATTAGAACACATTGATGATATTATTGCTGATTTTGAACAAGCCCTAACCAAGATTGGTTAACTTAACAGACAATCCCGGATGCTCTGCATCCGGGATACTATAATAATAAAATTAGAAAATATGCCACTAAATATTCCAGATAAGCTACCTGCAATTGATCTGCTATTGAAGGAGAATATTTTTGTCATTGACGAAACCCGGGCTGCCCATCAGGATATTCGTCCATTAAAAATTGTGATACTTAATCTGATGCCACTAAAAATCACAACGGAAACAGATTTACTCCGGGTTTTATCAAACTCACCTCTACAGATTAAAATTGATTTCCTGAAAATTAAAGATCACGAACATAAGAACACGCCGGCTGAACACATGAAGACCTTTTATAAGACTTTCGATGAAATAAAGGATAAGAAATATGACGGCATGATTATCACCGGAGCTCCGGTTGAGCACCTTCCTTTTGAAAAAGTGACTTACTGGGATGAGATGAAAGAGATACTGGACTGGTCAACTCATCATGTAACATCCTCATTCTTTATATGTTGGGCATCACAGGCAGCACTTTTCCATTTTTACGGAATTCCGAAATACTCTCTCAATCAAAAAATGTTTGGCGTTTTCAAACATCAGGTCTCGGATAATAAAATCCCTATTTTTAGGGGATTTGATGATGAATACTATGTACCACATTCACGACATACAGAAATTAAGGCTAAAGATATAGAGAAGGTTCAGGGGCTTGAAATTATTTCATCATCCGAAGAGTCTGGTGTCAACATGGTATTGGGACGTAATGGAAGACAGATATTTATAACTGGTCATGCTGAATATTCGCGAGAAACACTCAATATGGAATACCGACGTGATGCTGCAAAAAATTTGCCGGTAAATATTCCAGATAACTATTTCCCTGAAAATAACCCTGACAACAAGCCTGTATTAAGATGGCGATCTGCAGCAAACTTACTTTTCAATAATTGGCTGAATTACTATGTATATCAGGAAACTCCTTATAATCTAGACGACATCGGTTAACCCACATAGAAAATCATTTTTAGAGATCACTGAAAATCTTTAATTTTAAATTCCAAAAATTGAAATGATGTCAACAAAAAAGAAAATTGCTGTTGTATTATCAGGCTGCGGTGTTTACGATGGAACAGAAATTCACGAAGCAACGTTAACGTTACTTGCTATTGCAAGAGCTGGTGCACAATATGAAATTTTTGCCCCCAATGTAGAGCAAGCTCATGTCATCAATCATCTAACAGGCAAGGTAATGAACGAAACACGAAATGTATTGGTTGAGTCAGCTAGAATTGCTCGTGGAGAAATTCAAGACCTAAAAGAGTATGACGCGAACAATTATGACGCTCTAATTTTTCCTGGTGGATTTGGAGCAGCCAAAAACCTAAGCACATTTGCATTTGATGGATCGGATTGTACCGTAGATCCGGATGTAGAAAACGCTGTAAAAGAAACAGTCAAAGCAGGCAAGCCAATTGGCGCATTATGCATTGCTCCAGCTATAATTACCAAGATACTTGGGAATATTGAAGTTACAATTGGACAAGATAAAGAAACGGCAAACGCTATCGAAAAAATGGGAGGAAAACACAAAATTACCACTCATGGAGAAATTGTTGTCGACTCAAAACATAAAATTGCTACAACCCCATGCTATATGCTTGATGCAACACTTGACCAAATTTCAGATGGAGCAGAAAATATTGTAAAAACAATTTTAAAGATGAGTTAGAAACAAACACGGACATATGTACGCATCTACATATGTACAATGTGCTAACTCTCACCCTTTTTACCTGAAAAATAAGAGTACTCCTCCCCTATTCTTAACATTAAGTTTAGATACCCCCCTGTTTTACGCCAATCACTTTTAAATAACTTATTCTTCACATCTGTTGAGTTTATAATATTTATATTTGCCGCAAATTTCCAGAGCGCAATATATTCTAATTCACAATTATGAAACAAATTAAATACGTTACCCCTGAAGAAGCAGTCAAAGTTATTAAAACCGGAGACAGAGTCCATTTGAGCAGTGTTGCTGTAACTCCGCACACTTTGATTAAGCCAATGGTAGAAAGAGGTCGAAACGGAGAACTTTTTGATGTAAAAATTCAACACATCCACATTGAAGGCAAAGTTGATTATGCTGATCCTGAATTTGAAGGAATTTTTATTTCAGAACAGTTTTTTGTGGGAGGTAACCTACGTAAACAAACACAAGCCGGATATGCTGACTATATTCCAGTATTCTTAAGCGAAACACAAAAACTCATTCGCGAAGGCTATCTTAATGTTAATGTGGCAATGATCATGTGTTCCGTACCGGATAAGCATGGATTTGTTTCTCTTGGCACTTCAGTTGATGCAACCTTAGCAGCTATTGAATGTGCTGATGTAGTAATTGCAGCTGTAAACCCTAACGTACCACGTGCATGGGGAGATGCTATGATCAGCATTGATGACATTGACATTTTTGTTGAAGATGACATTCAATTGTATGCTCATGACATGGGAATTCTAACTGAAACAGATGTACAAATCGGCAAAAACGTTGCTGAATTGGTTGAAGATGGTGCCTGTTTACAAATGGGCATTGGTGGAATTCCAAATGCTGTACTTGCTCAACTAGGAAACCATAAAGACTTAGGTGTACATACAGAAATGTTTGCTGATGGTATTTTACCATTGGTAGAAAAAGGAGTTGTAACCGGAAAACACAAAGCTATTGATAAAGGTAAAATGGTTGCTTCATTCCTAATGGGAACAAAAGCACTTTATGACTTTATTGATGACAATCCGATGGTTGCGATGATGGATGTTGCTCACACAAACAACGTGCATATTGTAAGACAGAATGATAAAGTGACTGCGATTAATTCAGCGTTGGCAATTGACCTTACTGGCCAGGTTTGTGCTGATTCAATTGGCACAAAACATTATTCAGGTGTAGGTGGACAAATTGATTTTATTCGTGGAGCAGGCCATTCAAAAGGAGGAAAACCTATTATTGCACTTCCTTCTGTTACTGGGAAGGGTGTTTCAAAAATATCACCTATCCTTATCCCTGGATCTGGAGTTGTTAGTACTCGCTCAAATATGCATTGGGTAGTAACTGAATTTGGTGCAGTAAACTTATACGGAAAGACATTACAGGAACGTGCAAAATTATTGATATCCATAGCACATCCTCAACATAGGGAAGAATTAGACAAAGCAGCATTTGAGCGGTTCGGCTCACATTTCCATTTTGTCAGTAAAACCCAAACAAAATAAAAAAGAAAGGCAGGTCGGGAGTCCTGCCTTTTTTTGAATCTAAATAATTAATAAACGATTGGCTGATTTATATCAGCAAAAACAACATTCAGGTTATTCTTATTTAATCTGTTGCAAAATAACACTTGGAGTTTCGAATTTTTGAGCTATTTGTTTAAAAATATTTGAATCATACATACTTTTGCACCGAAAATAGAAAGAACACTTTTTACAATTTCATATAATACTATACAGAATGAATATATCTCATATCGAACACATTGGAATAGCAGTCAAAAGTCTTGACGACGCCATCCCATATTACGAAAAGGTACTTGGATTAAAATGCTATGCGGTTGAAGAGGTAGCTGATCAGAAAGTTAAGACAGCTTTTTTCAAAGTTGGTGACACTAAAATTGAATTATTGGAATCAACTGACCCAGAAGGACCGATCGGGAAATTTATCGAAAAAAAGGGACCTGGGGTACATCACTTGGCTTTTGCCGTTGACAATGTCAATGAAGCATTAAATGATGCTCAGGAAAATGGAGTAACTCTAATTGATAAAACTTCACGTAATGGCGCTGAGGGTTTAAAGATAGGATTCCTTCATCCTAAATCCACACTTGGTGTATTAACCGAATTGTGCAGCGAATAAACAACAAAAATCATTTTATAAATCCAGAATGAGCAATCAAGATAAAATTAACAAACTAATTGAATTACGTGCTGAAGCCAAACTAGGTGGAGGATTGAAACGTATTGAAGCACAACACGCTAAAGGCAAATTCACTGCACGCGAGCGTATCGAAATGCTACTCGACGAAGGTAGTTTCGAGGAGTTTGACATGTTTGTCACTCACCGCTGTACTAACTTTGGATTGGAAAAAACAAAATTCATGGGTGATGGCGTTATCACCGGACACGGCACCATTGATGGACGTGTTGTCTATGTGTTCTCTCAGGACTTCACCGTTTTTGGTGGATCTTTGTCAGAAACTTTTGCACAAAAAATCTGCAAGGTAATGGACATGGCCATGAAAGTTGGAGCTCCACTCATCGGTATTAATGACAGTGGTGGTGCACGTATCCAGGAAGGTGTTACAAGTTTGGCAGGATATGCTGAAATTTTTGAGAGAAATATTTTGGCATCAGGAGTAATTCCTCAGCTATCCGCCATTTTTGGGCCATGTGCAGGTGGAGCTGTATATTCGCCAGCACTTACAGACTTTATCATGATGACCGAGCAAAACTCATACATGTTTGTAACTGGTCCTAAAGTTGTTAAAACAGTAACAGGCGAAACCATTACAACAGAAGATCTTGGTGGTGGTAAAGTTCACGCTTCGAAATCAGGAGTTTCACACTTCTTAGTTGAAGATGAAGAAGAAGGACTTTTAATGCTTCGAAAACTGTTAACGTATCTTCCTCAAAACAACTTGGAAGAACCACCTATTACTGATTGTGACGACCCAATTGATCGTCTGGATGACACTCTAAATGAAATCATCCCAGACAATCCGAACCAACCATATGATGTAAAAGATGTAATTCATTCACTTGCTGACTATGGTGAGTTCTTAGAAGTACACCGTAACTATGCAAAGAACATTATTGTTGGATTTGCCAAATTTGACGGACAACCAGTTGGTATTGTTGCCAACCAACCGAATTATTTAGCTGGAGTTTTAGATATTGAAGCATCACGTAAGGCTGCACGTTTTGTTCGCTTCCTTGATTGTTTTAATATTCCAATCGTCACCTTGGTCGATGTTCCAGGATTCCTTCCTGGTAGCAGCCAAGAATATGGTGGTATTATTATTCACGGAGCAAAACTAATGTTTGCTTATGGTGAAGCTACTGTGCCAAAGATCACGATCACTTTACGTAAATCATACGGTGGCGCACACGATGTTATGTCATCAAAACAATTGCGTGGCGACTTGAACTACGCATGGCCTTCAGCCGAAATTGCTGTAATGGGTGCTGCCGGTGCTGTTGAAGTGTTAGAAGGAAGAAAGCTTAGTAAAATTGAAGACCCTCAAGAAAGAGCGGAATTTGTTGCAAAACACGAAGCTGAATATAAAGAGAAGTTTGCCAACCCATACCAAGCTGCTTCTTATGGTTATATCGATGATGTTATTGAGCCAAGAAACACACGAATTCGCATTATTCGCGGACTACAAAGCTTAGCAACTAAAAAGTTGGTTAATCCACCTAAGAAACATTCAAATATTCCATTATAATCGGACAATTCTATGAATAACTTATTAATCATATTAGCTTCGACAATGGATTTCGGGTGGACTGTGGCCTTGGTTGGTTTCATGATCGTATTTGTTGCTCTGACTATATTAGTACTTGTTTTTCTTCGTTTACCGAAGTTAATCAACATGAGCCTCAAAAAGAAACAGCCCAAAAAGAAGGAATCTCATTGCGAAGAAACAGAAGGAACCTGTCAAATTGAAGGAAATGTAACAGCAGCAATTAGCATGGCTTTACATCTATATTTCAATGATCAGCATGATGAAGAAAGTAATATTGTAACCATCAAAAAGGTTCAAAAATCTTATTCTCCATGGAGTTCCAAAATTTATGGCGTAACAAATAACTGGCCACGCTAACAGCGTTGTTATTTAATTATTTAGACAATGAAAAATTTCAAATTTACCATAAGCGGCGATGAATATGATGTTCATATTAATGACATCGAAGATAATATTGCCCAAATAGAAGTGAACGGCACAAAATACGAAGTTGAAGTTAAGAGAGAAGTAAAAGCCTCAAAAACACCAACACTAGTTCGTAAACCCGTAGTGCAAAAGCCGGGTGAAGGCCTTATCAAAAAACAACAGTCAACTAGTGGATCTGCAATTAAAGCTCCACTTCCAGGAACCATTCTTAAACTTAATGTTTCCGTTGGCGATCAAGTTAAAGCAGGTCAAAGCCTATTAGTCATGGAGGCCATGAAAATGGAGAATCAGGTTCTATCTGAAAAAGATGGAGAAGTAAAAGCCATTAAGATTAAAGAAGGCGAAGCTGTATTGCAAGATGATGTATTAATTGAAATTGGCTAAAAAAACTGCTGCAATGAAAAAACTGCTATTATTAATAACCGTCTTGTTTATCGCTCTACCTTTTATCTCAAAGGCAGAAGAAAGCAGCAAGTTGGTTGAAACAATAACTGATGGTAAGTGGATTAACCGAAGTGACGGTTACATATCCTCTCCCACATTTGATCCCAGTGTAAATAAAAAGGAAGATTTTGAAACAGCGAAGCGTTATAAAACCTTTACTTTTTCTGATGATTACTCCTTTACAATGGACTCATTAAAACAACGTTATACAGGATCATGGACTGTTAACGGGGAGAGTTTGGTGTTGAAATTCAACAAAAAAACAATTACTCACCTTAACAAGAACAAAGATCCAAATACGTTGGACAACAGTTATGTTACCAATGATGAAGTCATGGATCTTGGTGAACGGACATTACAGATAAAAGATGGCAAACTTAGTGGCGATGGTTTTATATACAAAAACTACTCGGGTGCTGTTTCTGGATTGTTTAACTTTTATGAGTTTTCCGGATTTGCAAATGTTTCATGGAAGCATTTGCTAATGATGCTCATCGGATTCATTTTCATATTTTTAGCGATTAAGTATGACTTTGAACCTCTGCTTCTCGTTCCTATTGGCTTTGGTATCTTAATTGGTAACATCCCAATGTTTCAGGCTGTTGATTTTAACCTGAAGCTCGGTATTTATGAACCGGGATCTGTAATGAACATCCTCTATCAGGGAGTACTACAGGGTTGGTATCCACCCCTCATTTTCCTTGGAATTGGTGCAATGACAGATTTCTCTTCATTGATATCAAATCCCAAATTAATGTTGCTCGGTGCCGCCGCACAAATTGGTATTTTCATTACATTCCTAGGAGCCCTATGGTTAGGATTTGCTCCACCTGAAGCTGGTGCTATTGGTATCATCGGTGGTGCCGATGGACCAACGGCGATCTTTATTTCATCCAAATTAGCAAATGGGCTAAATGTGATGTCGAATGGAGAAACCGTGAAAAACCTGATTGGACCGATTGCGATTGCGGCATATTCCTATATGGCTTTGGTTCCGGTAATTCAACCTCCGGTAATCAGGCTGCTAACTTCTAAAAGGGAACGTTTGATCCGGATGAAGCCACCAAGAGCAGTTTCAAAATTGGAAAAAATATTATTTCCAATTGTTGGACTGATTCTAACAGCATACATTGCCCCTTCTGCCCTACCTCTTCTTGGTATGTTATTCTTTGGTAACCTTTTGAAAGAATCTACAGTTACCAAGCGCTTGGCAGATACAGCGAACTTTGCGTTGATCAATATTGTGACCATTCTGCTAGGTATTACTGTAGGAGCATCAACTCAAGCAGATGTATTCCTCACACCATCATCCATTAAGATTTTCATGCTTGGTGCGTTATCATTCGTAATTGCAACTGCCGGTGGTGTAATTAGTGCAAAGGTGATGAACTTATTCTATAAGAAAGAGAATAAAATCAACCCTATGATTGGAGCAGCAGGAGTATCAGCTGTACCTGATAGTGCCCGCGTTGTTCAAACAATGGGACTAAAAGAAGATCCAACGAACCACTTGCTAATGCACGCTATGGCTCCAAACGTGTCTGGAGTAATTGGCTCAGCAATTGGAGCTGGTATCTTATTAAGCTTCTTGATGTAAGAACTGACTTTTCTACTATATAATAAGAGCTTCTCTGAAATCAGAGAAGCTCTTTTATTTTAAACGGGAATTGGAGACATAAAAAAGGAGTTATTACAAATTAAATAACTCCCTCTTCAATATCTTATTTCAAACCCTATTCTTCTAAATAATCCTGAACTATTTTATCAATCGTTGTTAAGCATTTTCCACAGCTTGTTCCTGCTCTGGTTGCATATTGAATGTCAACGGTACTTTTCGCTCCTTTTTTTAATTCACCCAGAATTTCCTGTTCCGAAATCATATTACACAAACAAACTAATCGATCACTCATAATTATCAATTTTCGATAAAGCCATTCCCAAACGACTACTCAACAAACTTATTCTCAATAAAAAGTCGAACTTGTCGATACGCATCAATCACATCATCTCGTTTAGGAAGCGAATCATAGATCTTGCTAATCAATTGTTTTTCATTCAATATATGAAAACTTGCTTTGTAGTTTAAATCATACACCATCGCAATAAGCATCAACTTAAAATCATTTACCGACTGCAAATCTTTTTTCAAAACGGGCTTCCCTGACAATAAATTTTTGATAATTGATTCTGACACACTTGGTGTTTTAGGCAAGTTGTAACTTATCGAAGGCAAGTTAAAAGAACCATCACGTTTTAGGTTCAATACGCTTAGCTCCCAAATATCAAGTTTATCGGCATCTCTCAAAATCGTTCCCCAAATGCTAGTTTGTTTGCCCTTTGAATGCGAAGACAACTTACTGTGCGACTCAATAGCTTCAACAATATTCTGACGATCATCCTCTGGTAAATTTAAAAAGAAAGCTTGCTCCTTAATAATTGCAACGCCTAAAACAGCATGATCTTCGGTCTGAAAATCATCAAAGCTTTTATACTTTTCATACTGTGTAAAACGCCCCAAGTCATGCAATAACCCTATTAACCCAGCTAGTTCACTCTCTTGCTCATTTAGCTCCAATTTTTTTGCCAAGCTGGCACATAATTTAGCCACACGGAGCGAATGTTCTTTTTTTAATAGTAAATCTTCGGCAATAGCATCTTCTGCAGTAGAAATTATTTTCTGACTATAATCATCAAAAAATGTCTTCCCTTCCTCATAAAATTTTTCACTCATTATCAATCATTCCAGTTTGCTGCAAAATTAGCTTAATTCCATACTTATCAATTATCAATCGCTCTGATTTATCAACAAAACACCACATTATTAACACATTTAAGTTTTCAATTTTTTATGCTGAGAAAAAGATTGTTTTACTATTTTTGCATACGATTTTGGTCCCATAGTTCAATGGATAGAATACAAGATTCCGGTTCTTGCGATCTGAGTTCGAATCTCGGTGGGATCACATAAAAATAGCCGCACAATGTGCGGCTATTTTTATGACACTTTTTCTAATATGTTACTCAATATTTAGATTACTTAAAGCTGCTACCAATAAATTAGCACTAATACGAGTCCTGAAGTCTGGATTGATGTACTCAAACAAAATTAATCCGTCCTTGTTGGTCACAAAAACAGAAGGAACCGACAATAAGTCGTCAGTGGCAGACCATTCGGCAAGAAGTTCTTGTGCCCTTCCAGATGCTTGAAAAGCAATACCCATTGATTTTGAAAAATCGCCATTGCTATCAGAAAACAACTGATAGCCATAGTTCTTGACTTCAATACTATCTTTCAAATTTTCAGGAGTATCTGTACTTATGGCTAAAATCTGATACCCTAAATCAAGAATTTCATCTTTCACTTCATAAATTTCAGACATGTGTTGATTACAGAAAAAGCACCACCCGCCTCTATAAACCAATATCAAAGTAGGCTTGTCTTTTATAACATCCAACACCTGCCGGCTATTTCCATTCACATCTACCAAGTCTGCAGCAACCATTGATTCACCAATTAGCAATGGTGAAATATCTTCTGCCTTTTCAGGCATCTGTGCAATTGCATTTAAACCAATAAACACAAGGAATAGAAACGTGTAAAAAGTTTTTGTTCTCATAACTGGGTGAATTTGATAATTATTAACTGACAGTTGAACGCCTGTTAGAATAGTTTGTTTAATGAATTAAGAAACATTAAGGAAACAAACCGACTATTTATTACGTCTCGGGATGCATAATTTATTATTCACATTAAATTTGCAGGACTTTCAAAAAAGGAGAAGAGGAGTTGATGATAAACTCTCTTTAATCCAAATTGTTAATGTATCAATACATTTAGATTATGCTGATTTTAATAGGGGTTTTGTTTGGATTATTTGTTATTGTCGCTTTGGGCACATGGCTTTCCAACAAATACGGAAAGAAAAAACCAGACAATGAGCAAGAGGAAGAAGCTCTTGAAATTCCACTGGATTGTTGTGGTGCACACGAAATTTGTGAGTTTGATGAAATGCTGCAAAATCCTGATGAGATTGTTTATTTTGAAGACGAGGAACTCGATAGCTATCGAGAAATTGATGCAAATCAATACAATGATCAACAAATTGATGAATTCCGCGATGTACTCTATACACTAAAAGGTGATGAAGTTAAAATGTGGCTATTAAGTATTGAACGTCGAAACATTCAACTGCCCTCAATTTTGAAACAAGAAGCTTTAATGTTGATTTCTGAAGGATAACTGCACTTCGGGGATTTGCAAAAAGTTTCTGCCCCAGTACGAGGCAAAAACTTTCGCTACAATATTATTGAAGCTCAAATGAAATTGGCACGGTGTATTGAACGGCCACTGTCTGACCATCTTGCTTACCTGGTTCCCACTTTGGCATTGCTGAAACCACCCGCAAAGCTTCATTATCCAGACTTTCATCTACCCCTCTAACAATTTTTGCCCGCCCTACGCTACCATCTTTTTCAACAATAAACGAAACATATACTTTCCCTTGTATTCCCGCATTTTGCGCTACAATAGGATATTTTACATTCATCTTCAAATATTGTCGAAGTTCCTCTTCTCCACCCGGGAATTGTGGCATTTCTTCTACAGTAACAAAAACATCTTCATACTCCTCAGATTTACTTGATATATCAATTTTAGGCGTAGATATTGCCTTTTTAATCTGAGTATCGGTATTATAACTTAATGTTGCACCTTCTTTAAGAGTTATTAAAATAACCCCATTCCGGGCAATATCTCCATATTTATCCACGTACTCATCCAGATTTTCTTTTAAAACATTTATTGATTCAATCGCATCTGGAGCTATTTGATTGAAAACTTCTCGTTCGAAAACTTCACCATCAACAATAATAAGAGCATCATCCATTAAAGTTGAAGTCGTTTCAGTTGACTTCAATTCAGATATTTCATCACCACTTTCAACAATGTCTTTATTATCGCAAGCAAATACAAAAACTAAAGCAATTGCCAACAGCATGCCCACTAGCACTTTCATATTCGCCAATTTCGAAGATTTTATTTGTGTCATCATTTTAATTCGTTTTTTAATTGAGTAATTAAAGTTATTGGCCATGTTCAAATGGCGACCAATAAGCTGACTCAGTAATACCTGCCGATAAGCTATTGAATTATTGTCGCGGATTAACACCGCCCTATCTGCAAGGTATTCATGGTTTTCCCTCAACATCCGCTTTAAGAGCCAGAAAAAGGGATTAAACCAATGTAGAACAGAGATTATTTCAAGAAATAAAACATCAATTGTGTGTCGCTGTCTCACATGTTCATATTCGTGAATCAGCATTTTTTCCCAACCAGATTGTTGTTTGATATTAGCTCCTGTAAAAACATACGAAAGAAAGGAGAATGGACTAGTATCTTTTTCAAGCACAACAAGTTTCATATCGTTCTCATAAACAACCTTGTTTCGTCGAATAATTAAACTAATCTGGGATAAGCGAACCAGTAATCGGAATGAAAAAAATAGAACCCCAAACAGATAAATAGTAATAACTAAGGAGCTTGCAGTAACAGAATCAATAAAACTTTGAGAAACAGAATTCCCATATATCGATACAGTCTCAAGCAAAATACTGTATTGTTGCCCTGTCAAATCAGTTCCAAATGCCTGAAAAGTATACATTGCACCAAAGTGCAATAGCGGAAGTACCGAAGAAAATACAAGGGCAAAGAGTAGAAAGAAACGGTTCGCTTTAAAGAAGGTTTCTTTCTGAAGAAAAATTAGATATAAGACGGTGAATAATCCCAAGCTTATACCCGACTCAAAAATAAAATTCACAAAGCTATTCATTGTCTTAGCATTTTAATTATCAAGATCTTTGCCCACTTCTTTCATCAATTCTTCCAGCTCTGAGATGCTCATATTGTCTTCTTTGGCAAAAAACGAGACCATTTCCTGAAATGAATTTCCAAAATAGTTTGTCAAAAAGTTCTTTAAAAAGGCTTTTGTATATTCCTTTTTAGAGATAAGAGGATAATATCGGTGCGTATTTCCAAAAGCATCATGATTGACAACCCCTTTCTTCTCCAAAATTCGAACAATGGTTGATACCGTATTGTAAGCAGGTTTTGGCTCAGGCATTTTCTCAATTATATCTTTCACAAATGCCTTCTCTAGTTTCCATAAAATTTGCATTATCTGCTCTTCTGCTTTGGTTAATTCTCTAATCATGATTCAATTTTTAATTTGGAAGTTTAATTTACAACAATTAAAACTAAAATGCCAGTTTTGCAACTAAATTATTAGTTCGAATGTTCAAAAAAAATCGAAATGAATATTTACCTTGTAAACAACATTTCCATGCAGCCTCTATGAGCTACAAAAGAAGATCGTACACTATTTTCATTATATTTCATTTTTAAGATACTCATCATTAAAAACAAACATATAACTATTTTTTTAGTTTGCAAACTAATTCGTTAGTTTTATGCGCATAAAAAAATACAGAATCTGTAATTTTACGAGATTCTGCGTTTCAATTTACATTTTCCTTCCCAAAAGAGGAATCAGAACAGATAATCTCATAGAACAACAAAGGCTGTCAAAAAATTGACAGCCTTTGAAGAGAAATAGAATTATTGGAACTGTAACTATCTAATTAAGATTAGATTTCAGGGTTTCAAATTCATTTTTCAACTCTTCTGGAAGTTGGGACCCAAACTTTGCATAGTGCTCTTCAATCAACACGCACTCTTCAAGCCATTTTTCTCTATTAACGCTTAGTAGCTCATCCATATTCTCAGACACATCTTCTATCCCATTTAGATTGATATCTGCTTTATTTGGCACAATACCAATTGGAGTATCAATGGTTTCGACAGCATTGTCACACGCATTGAATATCCACTCCAGAACACGCATATTTTCGCCATAACCAGGCCATAGCCATTTACCACTTTCATCTTTCCTAAACCAATTCACATTGAATATTTTCGGCAACTTTCCTTGATCGGGTGCATTTTTGGCAATGTCAATCCAATGTCCAAAATAATCGCCCATGTGATACCCACAGAATGGCAACATCGCAAATGGATCACGACGAACACCAGCCTTTAAACCAATGGCAGCGGCTGTGACTTCTGATCCTACAATTGACCCCATAAACACACCATGGTTCCAGCTCTTTGCCTGATAAACCAAAGGCACCGTTGAAGGACGACGTCCGCCAAATAAAAATGCCGAAATTGGCACACCTTCCGGCTTTTCCCAATCTGCATCAATTGCAGGACACTGACCTGCCGGAGCAGTAAAACGAGCATTCGGATGTGCCACGACATCTCCGGAATCCGGGTTATGAACTTTGTTTTTCCAATTAATAATTTCAGAGGGACAATCGGTTCCAATACCTTCCCACCATATATCTTGATCCTTCGTTAATCCAACATTCGTAAATATGGAGTTTGACTGGGTTGAAATCATGGCATTTGGATTGGTTTCCATTGATGTCATTGGAGCTACTCCAAAGAACCCAGCTTCAGGATTAATAGCATACAAACGCCCATCTGCTCCAAATTTCATCCATGCAATATCATCTCCTACCGTTTCAACCTTCCACCCCGGAATAGTTGGAATTAACATAGCCAAATTAGTTTTCCCACAAGCACTGGGAAATGCAGCGGCAATATACTTTTTCTCACCCTTCGGATTTGTAATCCCCATAATTAACATATGCTCTGCCAACCAACCTTCTTGTTTTGCCACATATGACGCAATACGCAAAGCGAGACATTTTTTCCCTAACAATGCATTTCCACCATATCCGGAACCATATGACCAAATTTCCTGCGTTTCGGGGAAATGGCTAATGTATTTTTCTTCAATTGGAGCACAAGGCCAGCGAACATCTTCTTGTCCTTCAGCCAACGGAGAACCAACAGAATGAATACATGGAATAAAATCATTGTCACCTAAAACATCGAGGACAGCCTTCCCCATACGTGTCATAATGCGCATATTAACAACTACATATGCAGAATCTGTGATCTCAACGCCAATCTTTGCGATATCAGAACCGAGAGGTCCCATACTAAATGGAATGATGTACATGATGCGCCCTTTCATGCAACCCCGAAATTTTTCACGTAAGATGGCTTTCATTTCCTTAGGAGCCATCCAGTTATTTGTGGGGCCTGCATCCTCTTCCTTCTCTGTAGAGATGTAAGTCCTATTTTCGACACGAGCCACATCTGAAGGATCTGAGTTGAAAGAATATGATCCGGGTTGTTTCTT
Source organism: Prolixibacteraceae bacterium (assembly GCA_963662675.2). Taxonomy (GTDB): domain Bacteria; phylum Bacteroidota; class Bacteroidia; order Bacteroidales; family Prolixibacteraceae. The sequence goes on along the minus strand of CAXXHP010000003.1, from coordinate 67,265 downwards.
ATCATTCAATTTGATAGCTGCCCCAGAAGCAACCATTTCGGCTAAAAGTCGATCATTCTCATCTTCAGAGCCATCGCACCAATATACTTTGTCTGGCTGACAAAGATTGGCCCATTCATCGACCCACATTAAAAGTTTTTTGTTGTTTGTCATAGGTTTATAAGTCTGTAGGTTAAAAAAAATCGATCAAATGTAATAATTATCCCTTTCCGAGACATGACATAATTGTATAACACAATTACAAATAACAACAAACAAAACACCTAAAAAACTAGTATCCTGCGTGTTGTAAAATACAAATCATAATTAACATGCTCAACAACACGAGGACCGAATCACAAATGATTTAAACATTTGATCGAATAGACTTAAAAACACAAAATAATAGATATTAAAACAAGGTTGCAGACCTATGCCTCAGGGGATAAATAGTAAAACACTGACCATCAACAAAGAACTAATACAGCTTGAAATTATCGGCATCATCCAGAGCCTGAAAATTTCTACGAAAGCTATCGAGTATCTCTTTGGATAGTCTGGCTGAAAAAATCTCTTCTGCAGATGAATTCCCAACAGACATTTCCTTACCCTTTGGATCAATGATTAAACTGTCGCCTGAGTATCGAATGCCATTCGCATCTATACCAACCCGATTAACTCCGGCAACATAGGCTTGATTTTCAATGGCACGGGCTTTCAATAAGGTTTTCCAGACATCTTTCCGTGGTGCCGGCCAATTGGCCACATTTATAAGCAAATCGTAATCTCCCCGATTACGACTAAATACCGGGAAACGCAAATCATAACATATTTGTGGTAATATTCTGAAATCCTTAAGTTGAAATACTTTCCTTTCCTTTCCCGACGAAAAGTGAACATGCTCCTCTCCCATCGAGAACAGATGACGTTTGTCGTAATATTCAACCTCACCGTTGGGTCTTACAAAAACAAAACGATTGTAGAAAAGCCCATCTTCACGTATCATCAGACTGCCGCATAAGACTTTCTCCAGTTGTTTCGATTTGTCTTTCATCCAATTCACCGTTTTTCCATCCATTAGTTCCGCAAATTCCTCAACGTGCATTGAAAAGCCAGTGGAAAACATTTCGGGCAGTATGATCAACTCAGTTTCCGGAGAAATCTGGGTGAAGAGTTTTTCCAGATGCAATAAGTTTGCATCAACATCCTCCCAAACCAAGTCCATTTGAATAAGGGCAATATGAAGAAAGTGATTATGCATAGTTGAAATGTATGAATTTCGGATTACCCAAATATCTTTAGTCCTATCATACTGTCACCTGATAAGTTTCAATCTTACTCGCAGACGCAAAATCGGACAGAAGGCTCATTGCCAACTGGCTAGCATCATGCAAGGAATATCCGCCATCATAAGAAATGATAACCATCAAAAAGCGATGAGTATTTAGCCGAACACCTGTTCGCTCCGAATCGGATGTTGGTGTGCCAAAAGCACCAAGTTGATCACGTAAAACAGGCATTCCTTCAATATTCAGTTCACCTCGTCCTAATCCTTCATAGGGTTCGTCCTTCTGCCCAATACCCATTACCACTTTACCGATAATGCGTTCAGCATCATAACCACCTATAGAAAAACCGGAGCTTATTGAAACAAGATTCAGTAAATCAACAACATTATTTATTTGGTATAACCCTTTGTCTTTTACAACACGACGCAAGAGAGACTCGGCAGATAATCGATAACGGGCAGGGTCTTTCCCACAGGCTTTGTATGCTTTACGAGAGGAGGCTATGGCTGGAATGTGCCGTATGTTTTCAATTTCCAACGAACGATAAATCTCTTTACACTTAGCCTCCACATATTTCCACAAGTCTTCGCGAAAGGATTCTACAACGACATCACACTCAATACACGACAGGCAAACATCAGGACAGCTATCCGCTAAATCAGCTCCAATTGAAATCGTTTTCATCTACTACAATCTTAATTCTCCAAACAAAATTATAAAACGTCATAAATCTACCTAAAAGAATTAAGAGAATTGTTTTCAATAGTGAGAACAAGAAAATCTATGCTTACTTTAAACTTATTGGGTTAGAAAAACACTTCAGAACGAATATTCTCGGCAGGGACACCTTGCTTTTCGAGGATTTCGGTGACTTCGTCTATCATATCTGAGTTACCGCACAAATAGCAGATTGTTTCCGGACTAACCTGATTTTTATGTAAGTAATATGTCACCCGACCGAAATAATGACCGGACTCCTCTCTTGATGTACACAAACGATATGGATTGAAGGCGTCTTTCCCGTATGCCTCATCTGAAAACCGGACACCATGCAGCAAATTATAGTTCAATTTTGGGAAACTTCCAACAAATGAATGAAAGGGCGAAATACCTGTTCCACTCGCAATAAAAAGCACCGGATGCCCTTCTTTTACCTTTTCATCAAGAATGAAAAACCCCCGCGACCCCTCAACATATAGCTTTGAGCCTACCGCAAGATGACGCAGATAACGTGAAAAGTCGCCGTTATTTACCTCTTTTATTAAAAATGAAAGTTTGTTCTCCTGAATTGAATTGTAGATGGAATATTCTCGGCCTTCTCCTGTTTCCGGATCACGCAAAACAACATATTGTCCAGGCGTAAATTCAAAATCATTCCTTTCAAAATGAAGTACAAATGTTTCCGGAGTTAAGTCCTCAACCTCAATTATCGTATGCAATCCTTTATCCATCTCTTATTATTATCAAGCATTAACATGGCGCTCGGCATGATAAGAAGAGCGAACCAAAGGGCTGCTTTCAACATATCGGAAACCGCGTTTATATGCTTCTTTTCTATAGATTTCGAATTGCTCAGGAGTAATGTACTCAACAACTTTCATTAAATGTGGGGCAGGCTGCAGGTATTGCCCAAGAGTGAGGACTTTGCACCCGGCTTCTTTTAAATCATCCATTGCCTCCAGTACCTCATTCTGAGATTCTCCTAGACCAAGCATAATGCCCGATTTGGGAACAATGCCCGATTCAGCGATATATGAAATTACTTTCAGACTACGATCATAGCGAGCTGTACTCCTAATTTTCGGGGTAAGCCTTCTTACTGTTTCCAAATTGTGAGATATTACTTCCGGCCTTGAATCAATTACCTGTTGCACCAATTCTTTTTTTGCATGAAAATCGGGGATCAATGTTTCAATTGTTGTCTCAGGACTAAGCTCTTTGATTTTTCGAATGGTTGTTGCCCAAAATCCAGCACCACCATCGGGCAAATCGTCCCTGTCAACTGATGTGATTACACAATGACGCAGCCCCAAGGTTTTAATCGTTTCAGCCAGGCGCTGCGGCTCTTCCCAATCCACAGGATCGGGAACCAAATTTTTCACATAACAAAAACGGCAATTCCGCGTACATTTATCACCCAGAATCATAAAACTGGCAGTTCCCGCATTCCAACATTCTCCCTTATTTGGGCAATTTCCGCTGGTGCATATCGTGTTTAATTTGTGCTCGGCAATTAATCGTTTAACCTTTGAGTAGTTTTCACCACTTGGCAGGGGTGATTTCATCCAACGTGGCAATCGTTCTCTCTTCCCTGAAATAGCTGTCATCGTAAAATAAGTTTTGACCTTTAAACAGGAAAAACGAATGCTTGTTCATACCAGATATCGGAAAAGGAAACATCTACTTATGCCACAACAAGGGCAAGCTGTATTGAAAACCAAGTTGTATATCGGGTGCATTATTAACAGAGATCAGATCTTCACCGAGATACACGTTTAACTTTCTCCCATTTTTATGAAAGCCAAGAACCAAATACGACTTAAGTGAAAAATAATAAAGTGATGCAGGCGTAAGCTTTGCCAGCCTAAACATTTGAGAAATGGGTTGGCCTTCCCAAATATCGCCTTCCTCCAGAAACTGAACACCAATTTCATGATATCCCATTTGATCCATTGTGAAATAATAACCTTTCATAAGCGGATCCTGATAATTAGTTAAGATACCAATAACCGTTGTATTTTTCTTTTTTGAGATAAAATTAACACCCATATAAGCTTTTGCCTGCTTCCTATATTTCCAGTCAATAAAATTTAGCCCATCGCCCATTTTAAGAAAAGTCTGATCGACAACACCACCATCTAACGCAACAGTAAATGAGCTTTTTGCACCCAACAGCCGATCCACTCGAAAACCTGCAGATATTCCCGGAATTACATATGAATGGAGATTATTGAGAGGCACAGAAAGATGTGCTGAAAGCTGGCTGTCAAATTGCCATTTCGTACTATTCACCCGAAATAAGCTACGATAATAATGAAGGTCAATAACGCCAAGAAAAACATCTCCCTTGTCTTTCCTTATCGATTTCCCAGTTTCGTCTGTAAACTCAATGGAAGCCCTATTGAAAGGAAACAACCGACGTCCAAAATTATCTTCGACACCAAAACTGGAATGAAAGGCTTCAATCAGACCATCGCTGACAAGGAAATTAACGGGTGATGATCCTCCCGCAAGCATGTGTATATTCACATTAAGGATTAAGCTCTGATGTCTCCAGTTTTTTAAATATGCGAACCTAAAATGCTGCAACACCCCATCTGAATGAAATACCTTTTCTTGAGTTTCAATACCTGCCAACTCAAAATATTGTGGACGCAAGTACATTGGAATGGGTTCCACCTGAGCTCTCTGCCCCTGTGTAATATTTTGGGGATAAACAAAACTAGCCTGCGGATGCCAAGTATTCCCCATTGAATAGCCAAATGAAAATTCCTCCTTCAGATCATTATCTCCTGAGAAATAAAATGGAAGATCGAGCGAAAAAATACCCGCTGGGCTCTCCGGGTTCACTTCCGAGAAAAAGAGTGGGACTTGTAATACTTCGTTAAAATCGTCATCTATCTGTGCATAAACAGGAGAATATAAACAGGAAAGAAAAATATACAGAATTGTAAATCTCCAGATCATAACACAACAGTCGTTTTTAACGCCCACTAAATTAATTGTATTGCTGAAAAAGCAGCAAGCATTTCACAAAAGACTTTCATATTTTCTTTAAAAAATACTTAACTTTCAATGGTTTTTAAATAAATATTAGCTTCCAAACACAATCAACAATCTCAAATTTCAACTTTGAAAAAGATGAGTACTAATCCAATATATCAGAATGATTTTGTAGTAAATAGCTGGGAAGAGCTTTGCGAAGAGGTTTATCAAGATTCGTGGAAACCGGATTTAGGCAGATATCGTTCCGATTTTGCTTTCCGAGGATTGTCCGATTCGACTTATGAATTGAAAAACAGCTTTTTACGAAACTGCGGGTCTCGTCCTGAACTGGAATATCACTTATTGCGAAACTTTCGTAAATATTCAATTTCAAAAGAAGCCCAGCTAAGTGCCTCATTCTGGCGTGCCTTGGTAATGGCACAACATCATGGGCTACCAACCCGACTGCTAGACTGGACCTATTCTCCATTTATTGCAATGCACTTTGCCACCGTAAATACCGAAAAATACGACCTTGATGGTGTTATTTGGAAAGTTGATTTTGTAAAAGCAAATCAGCTGGTTAATGAACCTCTTAATAGTTCGCTCACCGAAGAAAAATGCAATGCTTTTACTCTTGAAATGCTGGAAGAAAGCATCAATTCTTTTTCTGACTTCGACAAAAAATTGGGAGAGGATCAAGCTATTTTCTTTGAACCACCCTCTTTGGACGAACGCATTGTAAACCAGTTCGCTTTCTTTTCAGTTATGACTGACCCTACTTCAATTCTAGATGAATGGCTGATCAAACATCCCAATCTATACCGCAGATTGATTATTCCTAAAGAACTAAAATGGGAAGTTCGCGATAAACTGGATCAGGCAAACATTACAGAACGTGTACTTTTCCCGGGTCTGGATGGATTAGCACATTGGTTAAAAAGACATTACAACCCTGCTTCAGGGAAAATTTAAATAACACTTGTTCCTAGTACTTATTATTTTTTCTCTGCTTTTTAAAATTTTTAATCATTTTCCCAAAGTCTTTGTCCTTCTTTTTTCTCTCTATAGCATCCGATTCAAAATGCATTTTTTCCTTTAGCATTTTTTGAAAATTGAAATAAGAATCTTCATCAATTTCTCCATTTTCAACAGCGGCCAAAATTGCACAACCTTTTTCATTTAAGTGAGTGCAATCCTTAAATTTACAATTTTCAGCATACTCAAGAATGGTGTCAAAAGTCATTTCTAAACCACTTGTTATGTCAGCAATTCCGACTTCTCGCATTCCCGGATTATCAATTAATATGCCTCCACTTTTCAACACAATTAACTCTCGGTGGCTCGTGATATGCCTTCCTTTGTTAACACTCGAACTTATTTCAGCAGTCTTCATCAGCGTGGTACCTAAAAGACTATTCAGAAGCGTAGATTTTCCAACTCCGGAAGAGCCAAGCAAACAATAGGTTTTCCCTTCTTTTAAGATAGTTCCTAATTCATCGTATCCTTTCGGTTGATTACTTACAGAAAGTATTGGTACAGCTTTTATTCGCTGAGTTATTTGAGCTATAATTAATTCCAACTCAGATTCATTAATCAAGTCTATCTTGCTTAGTACAATAATAGGCTCAACACGAGACGCATTGCAAATGGTTAAATACCGTTCTAACCTGTTTAAATTAAAGTCTCGGTCTACAGCTTGAACGATTAAGCCGACATCTATATTGGTCGCAATTATTTGAACCTGTCCTAATTTGCCAACGGCTTGTCTTTCGATGATCGAACTTCTAGGGTAGATCCCATGTATTAGAGCTTTGCCTTCGTCATACTCTGAAAAAGCAACCCAATCTCCAACCGCTGGAAAGTCATACCTGCTTTGTGCCGTAAACCTCAAATTACCGATAAGTTCTGCATCAAACTCACTGTCTGGGGTCTTCACAACATACCTTTCCTTATGCTCCGATATAACCCTACCAATTTCAAAAGAATCTAACTTTTGTTCGATTCGATACTTATCAAGCGTGTCATTATACCCTAGGTCTTGAAATGTCATAATCCTTGTGTTTCGTCAGCAAATTGAGACGGAAGCTGTCTGGATGCAAGCACCCGATTCACAAAGTTATGATTTTTGAATTGATCTAAAAATGCATGCAGAGTATTGGCGATAGTTAGTCCTACATTTAGAGGTTATAGGATATTTATCAACTACTGATTAAAACGAATCATTCCTCCTTCAGGGACTAATATCTCTAACGAGTTTTTCTTCTTGGTCTTAAGCTGATCGTCTTCAATAATAACACCTTTATGATCCAGTATTTGGTAATTATAAATTATGCCTGACTGACTAACGCCCAAATTGATTAGTTGACTTTCTTTTGAATTGATAATATCTAAGGGTTTATTCAAAACCAGAGGCAAATTAATTGGATATTCCTCATAAACAACATATAGTAGTCGGTCTTTATTCTCAACTTTGATAACCGGATATTGCTGTGAAACCTTCATCGGCTTAAAATCACTTTTCAACAACAAGTTGTAATTCTCTTGCCAAAAATCCAACCAAAAGCGAATAGTTTGCTTCGTATCTTCCGGTAAAGTTGTGACAGAAAAAGAAAGGTATGGATTGCCAAACATAATTGCATGAAACTTGCGGGCAACCTCTTCGCTCTTATCTCGAGGATGCACAGACATAATTTCCATGAAAGGGGTAAAGCCACCATATAGCAAGCGATTATTTACCATTTTTTCGCGTACCATTTTTGTGCTGGACACGCCTACAAAACCTTTAAAAGATCTTGCTCCTTATTCTGGTTGGGGCCAACTGCCTCAAAATCTTGTCCGAGAAATACAGATGGGTTAACAGCCATTAAACGGGCACTCATACGTTTTTTTAACTCAGCAACTGCCAAATCCAAATCCAAATAGTCCTTCCCTAAATCTTCATTTAGCTCAGTTCCATTTTTCTGATAAAAATCTTTCAGGAAATCGAACCAAAAACCATCAAACCCCCATTCTTTAATGAAACTACTATAGGTACTTATTAAATGCTTACGAACATCAGCATATCTCGGATCAAGAACATATAGTTGACGGGGTGCTTTATATCGAATATACTTACCTTCAAATTTCTGAGAAACTAAGGGGTTTCCTCCCTTAAAAGGCAATGAGTACCACATATAATACTTTAACCCTAAATTTTTAATTTTATCGGAGAATGTGCCCATTGTTGCAAAACTTTGCTCGTCATACTCGTAAACCGAATCAATTTTCATTTTCACTAAAGTCTGCCAACCATCATCAACCAATATTGATTTAAAATTGAAGGTTTTCAGAGAATCCAATTCTCTGGTAATATTTTCAAGAGGGATATTTCGGTTCATGGGATACCAAGTTGAATAAACCGGCACTTTTGTTGTATCTACAGATGCTGTTCCCTCGGCAAACTTATCTTCCAGTCGCCATTTTGAAGCATCATAGATCGCATCAGAAAAACTGATATTACGTAAATCAACCATTAATTCCACTTCGTATTCCTGCAAGTCGGTTAAAGGGGGGTTATCCTCAAATAGATCCAAACAAAAGTCTAAACTGTCTCCTTCTTCTTGCACAGAAGTACTTATAAAACGAGAATCAAATCGGTCTCTACAAGTAAATGTTATCTGATTCTGATCATTAAGCGTTAGTCCAGAAATAATTGCAAAGGAACTAGCTGAACGATCATAGGATGGAAGAGTAAAGTGTGATTTATTTGACCAGGTTTGGGAATTCCATAATTGATTAACCTTATCTCTGGGGAACTTGACCTTAACGGAAAAGACAGGAGCTGGAGCAGGCGAAATCGAATGGAGGTATACTTTAATACGATAGCGGTCTTTGCTCTGTTCAACAACATCTACAGTGACCGTAAAAGGACGCATATTTCCCTCGACAATCACCATACTTTCATCAAAAAAATAGTCAAAGGAACTACACACCCCTCTATTAATGCTCATTAATAATGAAAAGATGAACAATAATGCAAAATGATATTTTACCTTATTTACTGACACTAAGGGTTCTATGATAAAATTTTAATAAAGATATGATGCGGCACACAAACATTCCGAAAATAGACTTAAAGAATCAATTTTCAAAACTCAAATCAGTCGTTTTGTCGATCAAATGACTACTTACGACTTTCAAAACACAAATATCAACAATCAAAGCAAAACAAGTCTGGTATTGCCAAAATGAAGATATGATTTGCACATAATTTCACATACCCCACTTTATGCATCATCGATATAGGCATAATAAATATTAAATTCTCTTATCTCCTATAGAACAACTGAGCAACTAGGGAAGTTTAGGAGACTATTGCACAACTCCTTTTTTTCTCTCCAGAATTAAAGACCATGCCATAATTATGCTTGAAAAAATAATAACCAATAGCAGCACACCACTCTCGAATTCAGGCACTTTATAATCTTCCGGGATAGCATAAAACAATAGGATTGAGATTAAACCACGAGGAGCCAAAAAGATTTGCGGGAAAATATCTTTTCGTTCAACAATAAAAAATACGACATAACGAATCAGATATAGTATAAATATGAATGACAAGGTTAGAATCCAAACTTTAAGGTTAATCAAAGTTGCTAAAGACATGCTAATGCCAAATACGACGAAAAAGAAAGTACGAACCAAAAATGAAGTTTCTATTGTAATCATTTTAAAATTTTCAAAAACACCATCAATCGCATCATCATTAAGCCAGGATCTTAATTTGCCAAACAATAAAACTTTGTAGTTGCGCAGCAAAAGCCCAAAAGTTAAGATAATTAACAACGATGAAAGATGAAACAATTTTGCAACAGCATAAAGCAGAACTAAAACCGCCAGGAATAAGAAAAAACGGGTTTCAGACTTGATTTTCTGTATGATATAGGTAAGTGCATAACTGAGAATCAACGAAACAACAAGCGTCAGTATAATATTTTCACTTAATGAAAAGAAGACTTCGCCAACTCCATTTGCATTAACATTTTCAATTAGAAAATAAAAGAACATTATCCCCAAAATATCAGAAAATGTACTTTCATAAATCATAAACTCGCGTTTATGTCTCCCTAAGGTTGAAACACTTGGGATAATAATTGCACTACTCATAATTGAAAAAGGAATTGCATAAATCAAGGCCGGAAGGAATCCAATATTCTGAATGAATAGTTGAATAATAAATGCAATAATACCACTAGAAACAAACAACGTAACCAATGCTATAATCAGTGATTTCCAAATAATTGGCCACTTCTCTTTGTTCAATTCTAAATCAAGGGCTGCCTCTAGCACAATCATAATCAACCCAACGATCCCCAACACTTCCAGAGTATTAAAATATTCGGGTTGAATCCCCAAATAGTCTAAGAACTGCTGAATCCCCAGTCCCAGAAGAATTAATAATAAAACGCTGGGGATATTCGTCCTTTTCGCAATTATGCTGAAAAAGAAAGAGATAATAATCACAAGACAAATACCAATTACAAAGTGGTAAGCATTCATAAAAAATAGATTTTTATTTGCCCGAATATACAAATTACTTGAAACACAAAATACGAAAGGGGCAGCTTAATCATAGAAACTGACATTACATTTTAGGGGTATATTTCTTTGCCGAAGTCTCACCACAGGCCACCAATAAAGCATTCATAGCAAGAGCTTTCAATTCGTCTTCCCCAGGATACACGAAACATTTAGCAATAAATGCTATTTTATGACTGATCGTTTCAGTCAATTTATTATTATAGGCCAACCCTCCGGTAAGCAATATAGCGTCAACTTTTCCCTCAAGAACAACTGCCATTTCCCCAATTGATTTTAACACCTGATAAAGTAGTGCTTCCTGAATAAACTGAGCTCGCTGATCACCCTCATTTATTCGCTGTTGTACTTCTTCTGCATTATTTGTGCCTAAATAGGCTACGAAACCACCTTCCCCCACTACCATCCTCTTAATTTCATCTTTGGAATAGCGACCACTAAAGCACAAATCAATAACCTGTCCAACCGGTAAGGACCCACTCCTTTCGGGACTAAACGGACCATCTCCATCCAATGCATTATTCACATCAATTACCCTTCCATTTAAATGAGCCCCTACAGAAATTCCACCACCAAGGTGAACAACAATAAGACGAAGCCGTTCATAGGCTACTCCGATTTTCTCAGAATGAAAGCGTGCCGTTGCTTTTTGGTTTAGTGCATGAAAGATAGATCGCTTCTCAAATGAGGGATGACCAGTTGCCCTTGCAATATCATTCAACTCATCGGTTACAACGGGATCGGCTATAAATGCTTTTGCTCCTGGTATTTGATTGGCAATATAATCGGCAATTAAAGGCCCAAGGTTACTGGCATGCTGCCCATAAATTCCTTCGCGCGCGTGCTTCAGCATTAAATCATTAATCAAATACACGCCTGACTCCAAAGGATAAGTTAATCCTCCTCTGCCAATTATATATTTAATCCGGTCAACGTCAAAACCTTCTTCCACTAAGGCATCTATGATCATCCCTTTGCGAAAATCAAATTGTCCAATAACACTTTCATAGTATGAAAGCTCATCAATGGAATGCCGTATTACTGAAGAGAACTTACACTCTTCATTGAAATACACAGCAAACTTGGTCGATGTAGATCCAGGATTTATAGCTAATATCTGAAATTCTTTCATGTAGAACTATTTGCATAACAGCACTGCCAACGCTATTGAATTCAACTTTGTTTGTACACTATCACCTCTTGAAGACAAAACTGCTGGATTTTTTGCTCCCACCATAACAGCTGCTTGTTCAGAATGACAAAACTTTGCATTTACTTTATAGAACACATTTGCAGCATCAATGTTAGAAAACAACAGGCAATCTGCATCTCCGGCAACCGGAGAATCTATTCCTTTAACCAAAGCTGATAATTTATCTACCGCAACATCAAATGCCATGGGCCCATCAATTATGCCACCCGAAATTTCATTGCGGCTTACCATTTTCATAATTTCGGCTGCATCAAAGCAGGCAGGAATTGATGGGATAACTTTTTCAGTAGGAGCAATTAGCGCAATTTTAGGATTCTCAACGTCAAGTGCTCTTGCCACCTGTATGAGATATTGAATCATACTTACTTTTTGAGACACATTTGGATAGGGAATCACGGCTACATCACTCACAAAAAGGAGTTTGTGATATTCAGGATTTTCAATGATGGCGACATGGCTCAAGACTGAATTTTGTGGAAGTATACCATGCTCTTTATTCAAAATAGCCTGCATATATAAATCTGTTCGAATCAGTCCTTTCATCAAAAAATCAGCTTCTCCCGAACCAACCATTCCTACAGCAACTAGGGCCGATTCTTCATCATTTTTAGTATGAACTATTGAGAAATCGGAAGGGTTAATGTTTATTCTTCGACATAAATCTACAATCTTGGGGTTATTGCCTGTTACAACCACTTTAATGAGTCCCTGCCTCAATGCCAAATGTGCCGCTTCTAAACCATGCTCATCGACACCATTAACCAGCACCATGGTCTTCACTGGTTTTATCTTTGAAAGATTAACAATATCAACTAAATGCCTAATCATACCTCTGTTTTAAGAATAAACATTCAATTACGGAATTTACAGAACAAAAGTCAATCTAAAAAAAACAAACCTATGAAAACCAAAACATCCGGTACTTTTCAGTATCGGATGTTCAAAATATATTATCTAACTGTAGATTTATTTAAAATAAAATTCGGGTAGTAAGGAATAAAAATTAGGCCTTTTCACCCACGATATTCTCCGTGTCTATTGCAATCATCATTTCTTCGTCAGTTGGAACAACAATTACTGTTACCGGTGAATCTTCAGTACTGATCACGAGTTCTTCTCCTCTCATTCCCCAGTTTTTAGATTCATCGATCTTGATTCCCAAAAATTCCATTTCCTTGGTAACACCATGACGTGTTGTGTCTGCATTCTCTCCGATCCCTCCGGTAAGAATAAGAATATCTAGTCCACCCATTGCCGCAACATAAGAACCAATATATTTCTTAATACGGTAATCATACATATCTAAAGCAAGCTGTGCTCTTTCATTCCCTTCGGCTGCGGCATCTTCAACTTCACGCATATCTGAAGACACTCCGGTAAGACCAAGTACACCACTATGTTTATTAAAGAGGATATTAGCCGTTTTAATGCCAATTTCTTCCTTCTCCATAATATAGGTTGCTGCACCTACGTCCAAATCTCCAGAACGGGTTCCCATAATCAATCCTTCCAATGGCGTGAATCCCATGCTGGTATCCATTGATTTACCATTTTTAATAGCTGCTATGGAAGCTCCATTACCTAAATGGCAAGATATTATTTTTTGTGAGCCATAATCGCGACCAAGGATATCACAAGCACGTTTTGTTACATAACGATGACTTGTTCCATGAAATCCATATCTACGAACACCATATTTTTTATATAACAAATATGGAATACCATACATATATGCTACCGGCTCCATTGTTTGATGAAAGGCAGTATCGAAGACAGCCACTTGATCTATTCCTGGAATTAATTCTTCCATTGCATGTATCCCCTTCAAATTGGGTGGATTATGCAATGGCGCAAGGTCTGTACATTTTACTAATGCATCAATCACCTCATCAGTTATCAACTGGCTCGAGCTAAAATACTCTCCACCATGAACCACACGATGACCAACGGCATCAATTTCTTCAAGATTTTTCAGGCAACCATACTTTTCGCTGGTAAGAACACCTAAAATATATTCAACACCGCTTTTATGATCTAATATTTCACCTTCAAAAACAATCTGACGTCCGTCTTCATGACTGTGTTTCATGAATGATCCACTCATGCCCAACTTTTCAAGACCTCCTTTAGCGATGACCTGTTGACCATCCATATTAAAAAGCTGGTATTTTATTGAACTGCTACCACAGTTAAGTACTAGAATTTTCATCTCAAATTATTTTTCTAACAATTTTCCCCAACTTCTTTTATCTTAACACCCTCTTCATCGTAACGATAAAATCCGATACCGCTTTCTATTCCATATTGTTTTGCACGAACCAGTCGCTTAACATAGGGTGACGGTTTATAATGAAGGTCGCCAAACTCGCCATAAATATTATCCATCCAACGGACAATTTTATCTAACCCTATCTTGTCGGCAACTTCAAATGGTCCAAGGCGCATTCCAAAACCAATACGCATGGTCTCATCAATATTTTCAATTGAGGAAATACCTTCCATCAACATTTCGCAGGCTTCATTCACCATGACAGAAAACATGCGAACACTAACCAATCCGGCAGATTCCTCAACAGGAACAATTTTGCGGTTGATCATTGTTACGAACTTGCAAACTTTCTCATAGGTGTCATCAGTCGTGTAAAGTCCCCTAACAACCTCAATAATCCGTGCTTCGGGAGACGAAACGAAAAAGTGCAAACTAACACATCTGTCTTTATGTAAAAGATCTGAAGAAAGTTCAGTTATTACAATCGTTGTTGAATTAGTAGCAATAATGCAATCCGGTTCTACAACTTCTTCTATTTTGCGGAAAATCTCTTTCCGTTCTTTTATTTTACCTCCGCGATCAACTGCACGAATTGCCTCAATAACGAAATCGCAATCCACCAAATCTTTGTAATCCAAGGTCCCTTTTATACGAGAAAGAATAGCCCTTTTTTCACCAGAGGTTAATCCCCAATGCTCAATTCGATTATCAAGCACTTTGCCTATATTCCGGTATGCCTCTCTGATTTTATCTTCACTTATTTCAATAAAGACAACTTCGATTCCATAAAAACTAGCTACACGCGCTATATTCTGACCAACTAATCCACATCCAATAATCCCAATTTTTGAGAATAATGTTTTAGACTTAGCTTTCTTTATTAAGCCAAAATCCTCAATGGCTTCAAATATTTTCTCACTTGACATATCTATATTCTTTTATTCAAAAATTGCAGCTGCCTGATTAGAAGTAACAGCAACCATATTTACAATATCGCTGACCGAGCATCCCCTCGACAAGTCATTAATTGGAGCAGCCATACCTTGTAAAACAGGACCAATAGCCTCAGCTCCGCCTAAACGTTGCACTAACTTGTATCCAATATTTGCGGCTTCTAAACTAGGGAATACCAACACATTAGCACGTCCGGCAACTTCACTCTCCGGAGCCTTTAATTTTGCCACGTCAGGCATAAGTGCTGCATCAAGCTGCAATTCACCATCAATCTTCATTTCAGGATCAAGCTCTTTGGCTATTCTCAATGCATTTACCACTTTATCAACACGTTCATGCTGAGCACTGCCCTTCGTTGAAAAACTCAACATGGCAACTCGTGGCTCCATCCCAGCAATTGCTTTTGCAGTTTTTGCAGTTGTGACTGCGATCTCTGCCAGTTGCCTTTCATCTGGATCTGGCATTACGGCACAATCGGCAAAAACCAACATCCCGTCATGACCAAAATGCGGATCATTAACAAACATCAAAAAAGCACCAGAAACAACACTAACTCCCGGTAAAGTTTTCACAAACTGGAAAGCAGGCCTTAACACATCACCAGTTGCATTAATAGCACCGGCAATCTCGCCATCCGCGTCACCACACTTTATCATCAAAGGCGCAAAAACCAAAGGATCATCCAACATCTCCATTGCCTTCTCCTTCGTTAGTCCTTTTGATTTTCTGATTTCAACCATCTTATCAGCATATGCAGAACGACGGCTATCAGTCTTGGGGTCAATCAATACAGCACCATTGATGTTTACACCACATTCCTCGGCTGACTTCATGATTTCTACCGGATTCCCCAATAAAATGATCCGGGCAATATTTTCTTTAAGAATAATTTCGGTGGCTCGGAGTGTCCTAGGTTCACTTCCTTCTGGTAGTACAATGCGTTTTTGAAGATCTTGCGCATTTTTAATTACACGTTCAAGTAATTTCATTTGTTTATACTAATTTTCAATTGCCACATGAGACCAACTCATACTTTTTTTCACAAAAAAGAGAATTATGTACTTGTTGGTCACATCTGAAAGGTTAAATAATTTTAACTTTTGAATAAAATATTCTAAGTGCAAAAATAGCTAAAATATAATGTGCACATTCCTGTTTTTGACTTTTTATTCATTAATCTGTATAAAATTAAGATTGAAAAAAGTCTGCAAAAAATGGTTTTTAGCAGGATACTCACTAGCATTAAGGGAATTACAGAATCGCTAATCTCACAAACAGAATATACATTAAAAATGTGCCATGCCTTTTCACAGTAGCTTTTCACCCCATCAATTAATTTGATATTTTTGTTTTTACGACCCTCAACCTTTAACCCATGAAAGAAAGCGATCCATTTTACAGTTTAAAAACAAAAATTAAAGGCGATGTCTACACCAATAATGTGCAGCGTATAATTTATGCTACTGATGCCTCCTCTTATCGGGAGATCCCTCAGGCCGTTTGTAAACCAAAAACAAAAGAGGATATACGCCAGATCATAGCGCTTGCTTGCATGCAAAAGTCTTCGATCATTCCCCGAGCTGCCGGAACATCTCTTGCAGGACAGGTTGTTGGCTCTGGAATAGTAGTCGACATCTCGAAATACATGAATAAGATACTCGACTATAATCCAACCGAAAAGTGGGTAATTATTGAACCCGGAGTCAATCTTTCTGAATTAAATCAATTTCTTGCACCACATAGATTGCAATACGGACCGGAAACTTCCACCGCCAACCGCTGCTGCATAGGAGGGATGGTTGGCAATAATTCTTGCGGTCTGCATTCTTTGGTCTACGGTAGTGCCCGCGACCATATCCTTGAGATGGAATGCATCATGGCTGATGGCTCCGAAATCACGTTTAGAGAATTATCAACAGAAGAATTCCGACTTAAATGCAACGGAAATCCAGATTCTTTAGAAACAAAAATATACAAAAATATAAATGAAACACTTTCCAACCCGGATAACCAAAAGCAAATAAGAGAAGGATTTCCAGACCCTAAAGTAAAACGCAGAAATAATGGTTATGCCATAGATGCACTGTTGGAAACAGATCCATTTTCTGGAAATGGCGAAAAAATCAACGTATGCAAACTATTGGCCGGGAGTGAAGGCACATTGGCATTCTCCACCAAACTAAAGCTCAACTTAATTCCACTTCCACCCAAATACAAAGGATTAGTTTGTGCTCATTTTAACAGCTTACAGGAAGCCTACAAAGGAAACCTCGTTGCATTAAAGCATATGCCCACCGCTATCGAATTGATGGACGACATCATCATGGACTGCACAAAGGGCAATATTGAACAACGCAAAAACCGCTTCTTCATTCAAGGCGATCCCAAAGCAATGTTGATGATTGAATTTGCCTGTGAAACGGAAGAAGAGCTGCAGCAAACTGCAGCCAAACTAGAAGAAGATTTCAAGGCTGAGAAACTAGGATATCATTTCCCTCTGGTTCAGGGGACAGAAAACATCAAGCGGGTATGGGCGCTGCGTTCTGCCGGACTGGGATTGCTGTCCAACATTTCGGGAGACAAACGAAGCACAACTGTAATTGAGGATACCGCCATTGCTCCAGAATACCTGTCTGTATATATGGAAGATTTGGATCTGGTATTAGATAAATACAATTTAACTTGTGTGAAATATGCCCACATTGCCACAGGTGAAATTCATCTACGCCCACTTTTAAATTTGAAAGATGAAACCGACGTAAATCTTTACCATACTATTGCCCAAGAAATTGCAGCACTGGTAAAAAAGCACAAAGGTTCGCTAAGTGGTGAGCATGGTGACGGACGATTGCGTGGTGAATTTATTCCCTTTATGCTGGGGGAACACAACTACCAACTTATAAAAAACCTAAAGCACATCTGGGATCCGAAAAACATTCTAAATCCGGGTAAAATTATTGACACACCCCCAATTACAGACAACCTTCGGTTTTTAATAGGCAAAAGTCCCGAATTCAAAACGACATTTGATTTCTCAGGACAGGAAGGATTTATGCGTGCCATTGAAATGTGTAATGGATCAGCCGATTGTCGGAAAAGCTCCGCCATTGGCGGCACCATGTGCCCTACGTTTATGGCAACAAAGGATGAGGATAAAACCACCCGTGCCAGAGCAAATGTTCTGCGTGAATTCTTGACTCGCTCATCAAAAGAAAATCCATTTGACCACCAAGAGATATACGAAATACTTGATTTATGCATTTCATGCAAGGCATGTAAGTCGGAATGCCCCGCGAATGTTGATATGACAAAGATAAAAGCAGAGTTTCTACAACACTACTACGAAATTCATGGAATTCCTTTCCGCACGCGCCTGATTGCATATTTACCACAACTCAATAAAATTGGAAGGGTTGTAAAACCACTTACCAACTGGATCACAGAGACCTCAACCTTTAAAAAGGCCGTAGGTTTTGCCCCGGAACGAAAAATCCCCAAACTATCGAAACTTAGTTTGAGACAGTGGTACAAAAAACCAATCACTATAAATAAAACACCAAAGGGTAAAATTTACTTGTTTGCCGATGAATTTACCAATGAAAACGAAAGTGACATTGGCATAAAAGCCATATTACTTCTCAACAAACTGGGCTATGAAGTGATAATTCCCCAGCACAGGGAAAGTGGACGAACATACCTATCAAAAGGGCTTGTAAAAACGGCTCAAAAAATTGCGAACAAAAACATGCTTCAACTACACCCTTTGATATCCAAAAAAACGCCATTGCTAGGTATTGAACCTTCGGCAATTCTTTCTTTTCGAGATGAATACCCAGAATTGGTGGATCGTTCGTTAAAAGAGAAAGCTATCTCCCTCGCAAAAAACACCTTCATGCTTGATGAATTTATAGCCATGGAGTTTGAAAAAGGACGAATTAACCCTAAACTATTCACGAATGAAAGCAAGCACATTAGGCTACACGGACATTGTCAACAAAAAGCGATAGCATCAACTGCTCCAACAAAAAAAATATTGGAAATTCCGGCAAACTATACTGTATCCGAAATACCAAGCGGATGTTGCGGCATGGCCGGATCATTCGGCTATGAGAAAGAGCATTATGAACTAAGCCAACAAATTGGAGAACTGATTCTATTTCCGGTAGTACGCAAAGCTGTACCCGAAGAAATTATTTCTGCCCCAGGCACATCCTGCCGCCATCATATTGAAGAAGGCACCGGACGAAAAGCACTGCACCCAATTGAAGTATTGTATAATGCTTTGAAATAACGTATAGAAAACAAACCTTTAACCTCAAACTAGGTTGAATAACAATTAAAAACATTTTCATGACAACTATTTTCTGGATTATTATTGGCATTCTGGTTCTCGATTTTGCACTAGAACGTTACCTCGATTATCTGAATACAACCCGATGGAGCAACCAACTGCCTGATGAAGTAAAAGGCATTTACGATGAAGAAAAATATAGCAAGCAACAAGCCTATTCAAAAACCAACCATCGCTTTGGAATGCTCACCAGCTCATTCAGTTTTTTGCTGATCATGTTCATGATTTCCCTTCAAGGATTCGCCTTAGTAAACGACTGGGCGATCTCAATATCAGCAAGTCCAATTTGGTCCGCTTTGCTTTTCTTTGGAATACTCATGTTCGCCTCCGATATTCTAACTACTCCATTTGACCTGTATAGCACGTTTGTAATTGAAGAAAAATATGGGTTTAACAAAACCACAGCAAAAACTTATGTATTAGATAAAATAAAAGGTTGGCTGCTAGGTGCAATCATTGGTGGAGGCCTGCTTGCCCTTATTATTTTTATTTATCTGAAAACCGGTTCATTTTTTTGGATATATGTTTGGTTGGTTGTTAGCGGATTTTCGCTGTTTATGGCTATGTTTTACTCCAGCCTGATTGTTCCCCTTTTTAACAAACAAACACCCCTTGAGGATGGCGAATTGAAAGAGGCAATCAACAATTTTGCAACGAAAGTTGGTTTTAAACTTGACAATATTTTTGTGATTGATGGATCTAAACGCTCCACAAAGGCCAATGCTTATTTCACTGGATTAGGCTCAAAAAAACGCATCGTTTTGTACGATACGCTTATAAACGACATGGAAATCCCGGAACTGGTAGCCGTATTGGCACACGAAATTGGCCATTATAAAAAGAAACACATTATATGGAGCTTGATTATTGGCATCATTCAAACAGGAATTATGCTTTTCATTTTTTCATTGCTGATTGACAGCCCTGCATTATCGGCAGCACTAGGAGTTGAACAGCCTAGTTTCCACATCGGCTTAATCGCCTTTGGCATTTTATATTCCCCACTCTCCATGATCATTGGTATGGGCATGAATATTTTTTCAAGAAAAAACGAATATGAAGCAGATGCTTTTGCGGCAAATAATTACGAAGGGGAACCACTAGCTTCAGCACTAAAAAAGCTCTCGGTAAGAAATCTAAGTAATTTACGCCCCCATCCGGCCTATGTGTTTTTTCATTATTCACACCCCACACTTTTACAACGGCTGGAAGCGTTAAAGAAATTGGGAAAGTGAGAAATAGAAAGTTAGTTTGTGTGTGTGAAAACGTTTCACCATCCTAGAAATTGAAAAGCAAAACTCAACAATAACAATGAAGGCAGAAATAATCACCATTGGAGATGAAATACTGATTGGACAAATCGTTGACACAAATTCGGCATGGATGAGCGAGCAACTCAACTTGCACGGCATAGAAGTGCATCAAATAATATCAGTACACGATAATCATGACCATATACTGAAGGCCTTTGCCAATGCTGAAAAAAATGCTGATTTAGTTCTAATCACAGGAGGTTTAGGACCAACGAAAGACGACATCACAAAAAAAGCACTTTGTGAATATTTTGAATGTGATTTAGTTATTAATGAGGAGGTACTTCTGCATGTTTCTGATATGCTAACACGCAGAAATGTAAAAGTCAACCAACTAAACAAGGATCAGGCACTGGTTCCCGAAAAGTGTACTGTTTTGCACAACAGCAACGGAACTGCACCGGGAATGTGGTTTGAAAAGAACGACACCATCTTCGTATCTATGCCAGGAGTTCCTTTTGAGATGGAAGGCATTATGAGCGAGGAGATACTCCCCCGTTTGCACGCAAATGGGAAAGCCAAATCCATTCACCACCAAACTGTATTGGTGTATGGCATTCCGGAATCGATGCTAGCTGAAAAAATTGAAACATGGGAAGAAGCTTTACCCTCCTTTATAAAACTTGCGTATTTACCCAGTCAGTTAATGATACGGCTAAGACTAAGTGCCTATGGAGTAGATCCTGATCTGCTCAAAAATGAAGTTGACAACCAAATTGAAAAGTTAAAGACGATTATTCCAGAAAACATATTCGGCTATGGAAATGATTCCCTTGCCGGAGTAGTCGGCAAGATGCTCGCTAAAAACAGAAAGACTCTGGCTGTTGCTGAAAGCTGCACCGGGGGAAACATTGCCCATATTTTTACTTCAAACCCCGGCAGCTCGGCTTATTTTAAAGGAGCAATTGTTGCTTATTCCAATGAAATAAAGACAAGCCTACTGGAGGTAAACCCGGAAACCCTGGCTCTTCATGGCGCAGTCAGCGAAGAAGTTGCAACTGAGATGGCATTGGGGGCAAAAAAAATATTAAAGAGTGACTATGCCATCGCCACAACGGGAATTGCCGGCCCTGATGGAGGGACATCTGAAAAACCTGTGGGTACAGTATGGATTGCAGTTGCAGCAAAACAGAATGTTATCGTTAAACGTTATACCTTTGCTCATAACAGAGAACGGAATATTCTTAGATCTTCCCAATCTGCCATTAATATGCTACGAGAACTTATTTTAACTGAAAATTCTAATTCAATATGAAAAAGATTGCTCTGATTATAGTAGGTGCCATCATTGTTCTGATTGCTACAGCCTTTATTGTTCCTGTTGTATTTAAAAGTCAATTGATGGAAAAGGTTAAAGTCACCATAAATGAAAACGTAAATGCAACCGTTGAGTTCTCCGACTTCAACCTTAGCTTGTTTAAAAATTTCCCAAAAGTGCAGGCCGAGATTGAAGGACTTACAATTACAGGGAAAGATGGCTTTGAAAATGACACCCTAATATATATTGAATCCGTAGCTACTGATTTATCTTTAAAGGATTTGTTCAACAGTGAAGATCTCAATATTTCCAGTCTGCGTGTTAGTCAAGCCAATATCAATTTACTGTCAAAACTGAATGGAAAAGTCAACTGGGACATCATGCTCCCAGATGAAACAACAAGTACAACAGCAGAAGAATCAGGTGATGAAATGGTTATCTCTTTACAAGAAATTGAAGTCAATGGACTAAACTTTACCTATAACGACGAGACATCAACAACTCTCGTGCAATTAATGAACTCGAACATTAATGCAACCGGAGAGATGGAAGGAACAGTTACCCGTTTCAAGCTCGAAGGTGAAGTAGGTGAGTTTATCTTAGAATACGACTCTGTGCAATATATTGCTAATACGGTATTGAAAGCGAAAAGCGAACTGACTGCCGACTATGACAAAATGATTTTCACCTTTGGCGAATCAACACTATTCTTAAATGAGCTTCCACTTGATGTAAGCGGGCGCTTTGAAATGCCTTCAGACAGTATGTATTTCGACCTTAAATTCAAACAACCAGAAAGCAATTTCGAGACCCTTCTAGCAATGGTCCCCAAAGATTACCAAAGCTATCTGAAAGATGTAAAAACAGCCGGAGAGGCTGGCATTGAAGGAAACGTAACCGGATGGTATTACGAAGAAGATTATCCGGGAATGGACATTCTCATGTATATAAAAGATGCTTCTTTTCAATATGCCGGATCGCCGGAAAAAATAGAAAAAATATCGCTAGACAGCCGAATTGTCAAACCTCAGGGAGACTTTGACCTTTTGGAAGTGAATGTTTCCAATGCCCACGCACAAATCAGGGAAAACCCGATAAACATGAGCATGAACCTGACACATCTAATGACCGACCCTGAATTTGATGCCTCACTCAGTGGAAAAATCAATTTTACCCGTTTGGCAGATGTCATCCCAATGGACAGTATTGAACTGAAAGGAATGATTGACGGACAGATGGCAATAAAAGGCAAAATGTCAGCCGTTGAAAAGCAAGATTTCACTCAGATCTCTTCATCCGGAATATTTAATTTTAAAGATTTCTTTATTAACACGCCACAAATCACGCGTCCTGTTGAGATCAGTTCAGGATCTGTAAGAATGACAAATACAGAAATTAACCTGACTTCTTTTGCAGCCAAAACCGGAGAAAGTGATTTTCAACTTACTGGCAAATTATCGAACTACCTACCATACTTCTTCTTAGATAAAACACTGAAGGGAGATTTTACACTCAAGTCTGATTTCATGAATTTTGACCAGCTGGCAAGCTTGATGGCTGAGACAGATACTGCAGCAGTTAATGCAAATGACAGCATTGTCGCTTTTCAGGTGCCCTCTAACCTAGATATGATTTTCCGCTCACAAATTAGTCGGGCAAGTTTTGATGGAATGGATATCAGGAATATAGTTGGAATGATTCAAATAAAAGATCAGATGCTGGAAATGAAGCAGCTTAACATGAATATGCTAAACGGACAGCTCACCGTTAACGGATCTTACAAAAGCAATAAAGAAAATAAGCCTCTGTTTGATTTCAACATGGACATCCAGTCCTTCGAAATACCTGCCGCTTACCAAACCTTTGGCACGATGCAACGTTATATGCCAATTGCCGGCCGCAGTCAGGGAAATATTTCATCGCAAATAAATTTTAAGGGACAGCTTGATGAACACCTGAATATTATCGCCACTTCGCTGAATGGCAGTGGACTTTTTAATACTCAAAACCTGCAAATTCTTGACTCGCCAACTTTTGATAAAATAAAGAATTACATCAAAAAAGAAAAACTGAAAAATGTAAAAGTGGATGATTTCACAGCTCATTTTGACATGCAAAACGGGAATATAGAAATGAAACCTTTCGAAACAAAAATAGCTGATCAGGATGTTTCCGTTTATGGAAATATTCTTGTCGACAAAACCTTAAGTCTGAATATGGATTTCAAACTAAACAAAGAGGATCTGAGTGGTGATATCGAAAATGCACTTGGTTTTCTTCCCGGCACCGACAACATAAAACTGCTTGACGTTTCCGTTTTGGTAAAAGGAGAGCTCACCAACCCTACAGTTTCTTTGGATTTAAGCAAAGCCAGAAAGCAAATCGAGGAAGAAGTTAAAAAATCGACCAAAGAGGAACTTGAAAAGTCGGTTAAGAAAATTGGCAGTGAATTGAAAAAACTGTTTAATTAGTCTTCGCAAAGAATTACAGAATAACAAAAAAATAGACCAGACCATTTTTTCCGTAAAGCTCTTGGACAAAATGGTCTGGTCTTTTGCTTTATAACGTTGCTTCCCAAAAAGAAGGAATGGATTCCTGTTTATTAAGAGATGAAATTACTCCTTTACAACTATCTCAAAAACTAAAAAACACAACATTGTAGCTTTACAACGAAAAATTCGACTAATTTTGCGCCGCTAATTGCAAATAATATTCAAATGGACGAAGACCCGTATCCTACGAAGAAAATTACATTAACCTCACTGTAAGGGGCTCGTCGCTCTATGCCTCCTACAGACCAAAAGAAAGGAGGCACTATCATGCTAAAAATATTTAAAAGCTTTGGCGGCTATGTTGAAATTCCGCAAGCAGAAGATGGATGTTGGATCAATGTTGTTGAACCCACAGAGGAAGAAATTGCCCGATTACAAAGCGAATTTCAAATTCCAGCTGATTTAATTCCGGATATTCTTGATGTGGATGAACGTCCACGTTATGAAATTGACGATGACTGGTCCTTAATCATTTTGCGAATCCCCATTGAAAGCCCAAATAACGGAGTACCATTTGCAACTGTACCTCTTGGGATTATACGAATGAATGGAATAACAATCACACTTTGTTCCAGCATCAATCAAGTTCTACCTTTCGCAGAGCCGACCCTGTACCGTGGCCAGTCCCAACTAATTCATGATGAGGTTAATTTTATAATTAAGCTTTTTTTAAGATCGGGAACGACCTATTTACGTTTCTTAAAGCAAATAAACCAACAGACAGCGCAAATTGAGAAGGAACTGGAAAAATCAATCCGGAATAAAGAGCTGAATAAGCTTCTTAAGATGGAAAAATGTTTGGTCTATTTTATCACCTCATTAAAAGCCAACGAAATTGTTTTAGCCAGACTTCGCAATTCACTCAAAAAAAGTATAACCGAATTAAATGAAGACTTGCTTGAAGACGCAATCATCGAAAACAAACAAGCCCTAGAAATGTCTCAGATATATTCTGACATTCAGAATGGGGTAACAAATACATTTGCTTCGGTTATCTCAAATAACTTGAACGTAGTGATGAAGCAGTTAGCTTCCATCTCCATTATTTTAATGATTCCAACTCTAATTGCCAGTTTATATGGAATGAACGTCCCCAATCATCTGGAAGACAACACATGGGCATTCCCAATAGTTATTTCCATTTCAGTTTTTATGGCTTTGATTGGAATTGTCATCTTCAGAAAAAAAGATTTATTCTAGCATATAGAGGTTTCAAAGAAACTAACAGAAAAAAGAAAATCAACCTTCACCCAAATAACAGGGCAATGAAGGTTGATTTTTTTATTAAAAAATATCTGATGCGTTATTCAGCAATACAATACAAGTAGTTAAATCCCCGTAAATAAAGATCATCTCCAACGATTACTGGCGAAGCAAAAATGTTGTCATCCAATACATTTTTTGAAAGAATTTCAAATTTCTCACCTTGCTTCACAGTATATGAAACACCCGAGCCTCCAATTACATAAAGTCTATCGGCCACTGCCACTGGAGATGGATAAGCATTCCCAACATCATCCAATGCTGCACCTTCATAATAAATTGTTCCATCTTTTGAATCGAGACACGACAAACTACCTCGATTATCTTTAAGAAAATAGAGTTTACCTCCCGCCAAAGCTGGCGATGGAACATAAGGGGTATTCCTATTGTAACTCCACAAGATAGCGTCTGTATCTGTAATATCTCCACTAGCTTTTGAAAGCTGAATGGCCATTACTGAGTATCCGCGATAACCACTCATAACATAAACGATATCATCCTCCACCATAGGCTGTGGAATAACATTGCCAGTCAACCCTGATGTTTCCCAAATAATATCACCTGTTTCAAGATCGTAACTTCTAACCTTATTCGAGGCACTTGTAATAATTTGCGTTTTTCCTCCATATTCTACAATTAAAGGTGTCGACCATGAAGTCATTTCATCCCGATTTACATTCCAAATATCCTCCCCGGTATTTTTATCTAAAACAAATAGAGCAGACTGACCTTCATGATCCCAAAGAATGACAATTTTGTCATTGTATATAGCCGGAGAGCTACCTTCCCCAAAGCTCATTCTTTTTTCCATCTGCCCAAAATTGCGCGACCACTTTAGATTACCCTGCAAATCTAAACAGTACAACCCTCTGGAACCGAAATAAGCATAAACATGCTCTCCATCGGTAATTGGAGAATTAGACGACCAGCTTCCATCCTCATGTGTCCGATCCTGCGGCATTTCTTCGATTAGACTTTTCTGCCAGAGAATTGCCCCATCCTCTCTGTCATAAGAGATGATAACAAATTCGTGCAAGTTTTTTGCTTGCATTGGCGACATCCCACTGCCACCATCAGCATTGGCTCCTGCCTGATTCGGTTTACGATCTGTTTCAACAGAACTGGTAACAAAAATCTGATTTCCCCAAACAATCGGCGTTGAATGCCCAGCTCCAGGTATTTCAGCTTTCCATTTTAAATTTTCAGTCTCACTCCAAGAAATAGGAGGATTGCCAACAGGCGCAACACCTGTTAAATAAGGGCCACGCCAAGTTGGCCAGTTCTTCTCAAATTCAGAGATGTTACTTTGTGAAAAACCACTTAGGCTAATTAATAGCCCCAAAAGCAGACTCATAAGTCGGTTCATGATCATCAGTTTTTATTAATTAAATTCAAAATTTTCAAGATATCATTTTATTCACAGACAAGACTCTAAAATGGTTTCCATTAACAATTTATAAGAATTTAATTTGAATAGGACACCCCCTTTAAGTCACCAATGAAGCTCTAATAAAACGTACAAGAAGCACTGAATTAGTTCCCTCATGTGTGTATGTGTAGAAAAGTGCATTTAATGTGTATATTTGACAAATCCCTTGAATTAAGCATATTGCGATGATAACTAAATAAAAGTCAAACATTTAAATGGACACTACCGAAATATTAATAAAAATCAGAAGGATTGTTCGGTCAATCAACTTAGAATCAAAAAAAATTCAAAAAGAATATGGGATAAGTATTCCTCAAGTATTATGCTTAAGATTTCTACATAATTCTTCGAATTACCAAGCAACACAAGGAGAAATTAAAAACTTTTTAAACCTGAATGCCAGCACAGTAACAGGTATAATTAACCGACTTGAGAAAAAGCGTTATATAGCCAGACTGCCCAAGACAGGGGATAAACGGGTTGTAAAAATAGCTTTGACCTCTGCAGGGGATCAACTTCTTAGCCAGATACCATTACTCCTCCACAGTCAACTGTCTGAAAAACTTCAAGTATTGGATGAAGAAGAACTAAAGCAGGTCGAAAACAGCTTAGACACCTTAGTTACGCTTCTTCAAATACAAAAGATTGAGGCATCTCCCATGATTACTAATGATGATCTGGAAGGTGTTTTGGACTAAACACAGACTAATCTCTCACAAAAATTCATACCAAAACTCACTTCCCTCTGAGTGTTGTAATGCCCTATAGAATAGAGCTGATGGATTATTCATCAAAGTTGTGAAGTGAAAACCTGATCGTTTTATTCTGGCGTTTTTCAACAAAAACGAGATGAGCTGAATTTCGTGTAGATTTCCTTTCTCCGAATAACAAACTTTGAATTTTGCACATTTGTTTTCTATAGAAACTATTTTATCCCAAAAAATAGCACCACTCAAAATATAAGCTCACAATACACTCCTACAGTGACACTTACATCAAAACGATAATTTAAAAACTTGTAGGATCGTATATCTTTTGTATTTTTGTTCGCACAGAAACTAAATGTCTGTTCTATGATTTATAATAATGCACAACAAGAGATTGGGAAGAAGATTGAAGATGATTTAGATATATCGGGCTGGAAGAGTTGGAAATGGCAGTTAAAACACGCTATTAAATCGTTGGATCAATTTGAGTATTTAACTGGCATTAAATTCCCGGCAAATGAAAAGGAAGGATTAGTAAAAACTTTTAATGAATTTCCTTTATCAATTACGCCATACTACCTTTCGCTAATTGACAAGAAAAATTACAACAACGACCCTATTTTCAAGCAGGCTTTTGGCGGAGTACAAGAACTAAACACCATAGAGTCGGAATTTGAAGACCCCTTAGGTGAAGAACAAGACAGTCCGGTAGAAGGCATAACTCATCGATACCCTGACCGGGTTTTATTTCATGTAAGCAACATTTGCTCGATGTATTGCAGATTTTGTACCCGAAAGAGAAAAGTTGGAGATATCGACTATATCCCTGCTAAAGAGCAACTCCTCAAAGGAATTGAATATATAAAAGAGAACAGTCAAGTAAGAGATGTTTTACTTTCTGGGGGAGACCCATTAATGCTGTCTGATGATATGTTGGATTGGTTGTTGGGTGAAATTAGCCGCATTAAACACGTTGAAATAATTCGTATAGGAACAAGAATGCCCGTTGTTCTCCCATATCGGATTACAGATAAGCTTATTGCCGTTTTGAAAAAATACCATCCACTATGGATCAACACGCATTTTAATCACCCCCGTGAACTTACAGCTTCGGCAAAAGAAGCACTGGCAAAACTTGCTGATGGTGGATTTCCATTGGGAAACCAATCTGTTCTACTTGCTGATGTAAACGACTGCCCCCGAATTATGAAAACTTTACTCCACAAATTGGTTCAGAGCAGGGTAAGGCCATACTATTTATACCAATGTGACTTGTCCAAAGGCTTATCTCACTTTAGAACGCCTATTGGTAAAGGAATTGAAATTATGGAAAGCCTGATTGGCCACACCAGTGGTTTTGCTCGTCCAACCTATGTTATTGACGCACCAGGTGGAGGCGGAAAAATACCGGTTATGCCCAACTATATTATTTCTTGGTCAACCAATAAAGTTGTGTTAAGAAACTACGAAGGGGTAATAACAACTTATAAAGAACCAGACAGCTACGAACCTCGAATGTGTAACCGGGATTGTGAAAAATGTGATTTGGAACTAAACCTGAATGAAGTTGATGAATCCGAAGCTATTGGAATTGAAAAATTGCTTTCCGATTCTAATAGAACAATCTCCCTCATCCCCGAGGATAATCAAAGAATTCAAAGAAGGGATGATAATGTTTGATGAGACTGAAAAAATCGGCAAAGGTTCTATTATCCAACACGGCACTTTAAATGACCGTATATATCTGATCAAACTGAAAAGCGATGATTGCCCGGAAATAATTAATCTCTTGACTAAACTTGCCAAAGAGAAATCTTATTCTAAGATATTTTGCAAAGTACCTGTTTGGGCCGCTCCCTTATTTACCGCAGGTGGGTTCATTATGGAAGCGTATATTCCTCGATTTTACAACAACAATGAAGCGGTTTTCTTTTTATCGAAATTCATGAGCCCTGAAAGGCACATGAACATCGAAACCGACAAGTTGAAGGAACTGAGCATTATGCTGGAATCATTAGACGAACAAAAAGAAGCTGTTATTACATTAGATTCCGAGTTTCACATTCAGAGGCTTAATGAATCGCATATCAATCAGATAACTGCTCTATATAAAGAAGTGTTTGTCACATATCCATTCCCGATACATTCCCCAGAATATATTCGACAAACCATGTTGGACAATGTTCAATACTTTGGAATTGAAAAAGATGGGGAATTAATAGCTCTGTCTTCTGCCGAAATTGACAAGGAAGGGCGGAATGCTGAAATGACAGACTTCGCAACCCTACCAGCTTTTAGAGGAAATAAATTAGCCCTTTCGCTTCTTGCAGAAATGGAAAACGAAATGAATAGACAAGGCATTAGCACTTTGTATACCATAGCTCGTTTAAACTCATTGGCAATGAACAAAACGTTTTTGAAATTAAACTACATCTATTCTGGAACACTAATAAAAAACACCAACATTGCGGGCAAAATTGAAAGCATGAACGTACTATATAAGCATATATAATTATGGCCGAAAAATATTTAGGGAACAAGTGTAAATACGCCTCTGCATGCCCCACATACCTGAGCAAAGAACCATGCAACGGCATGCCAATATTTCTTTATAAGAATGTTTTTTGCAACAGAGGAATGCGGGGTTGGAGTAACTGCGAAAAGTACATTCAGTTTTCACAAAAAACGGAAAAATAAAGTTTTCCGACTGCAAACTATTAATTCATCATTTATCGAATAGATACCCGATATCAGCAAGATTGACACGTCTCTCGATACTGGAAATCATCTGATTCGGTAAAGATTTCAGATCGGCAAAGTTATTCGCTCCCCCAATAAAGCCTTCTGTTCTGGAAACATCTCCGTTTGTTTCATAACTACTACTAATCCGAGACCTGACACTTGAAACTGCTCAGAAAAATGTTAATCGACACTTTTAAAATTTATTGTTCCTCCAAAAGCATTTCCGTAACGTAAACTATATGGCCCTTTTAAAACTTCAACCTGTGATATGAGTAGATATGCGGCAACAGTCTTCACCTAAAAAACAATTTTGTTTCGGTTTTTCCTCTATCTCAATTTTGTATGACAAAAACCGTTTGCTATTATTCATACAAATTTGAAATGTAATATAGGTGTTTCTGAAATATCTAAAATAGTTGATGCGTTTTTCTATTTTTGCAAACAATGTACACAAGAGAAGAAGCAAAAGTATTACGAAAAGAATTCTGGATCCTGTTTGGACAACGTTGTGAGATAGTTCCGGAACTGGCGCATCGCAAAAAGAAATGGGTATTATATGACACAAAAATCAGCGGTATTGATTTGAAATTTGACATCGATCAGAATGAAGCAACAGTCATGATCGAGATCAATCCTAAAAGCGAAAATCGCAGACTACAAATTTTTGAAATTCTAGAGAAATATAAAGGATTATTGGAAGTAGGTTTCCCTGATGGTTTAGAATGGAACTTATGCGTGCAGACTGAAAGTGGCAAGGAAGTGTCCCTAATTTCCACAACCAAAAAAAACGTAAATATCTACCGACAAGATCAGTGGCCTGATATTTACAACTTCCTTATAGACAACATGCTGACTCTTGAACGAAACTTCATGGAACTAAGAGACCTTATTCTTGAGGAATTGTGATAAAATTAAATATCATATTCTGCTATTCCTTCAACCACTCTACTGCATTATCTTCGGTTGAAAATATTCTATACGTGATGTTTAAGCCCGCAAATCGGTCAAAAAACCATGAACTGTATGCCGTTTCAATAGCTTTAATTTGAAGAACAGCTATTTTTACTTTCGGGAAATGGCTGGTGAGTATTTGTACCAAGTCCTGCCCATTTTCAAAAATCAAGCTCGTTTCTGTAAAAATGGCTTTTTGTTCATCCTGAAGTATTCTTAAATAAGAAATTTCAGAATTTAAAGATGACAGGTCATTGTAGAAATCCCAAATATCTTTCAACCCAATTTTTCCAACGAAACCGGCATAAACGACCTCATCTGTTCTATTGAAATGATATTGAATCATTATTCCTAATTAATATTTCAAAAAAATATCGTCTAAAAGGAAAAAATTAAGGGATGCATGAAAATCAATTCCCCTTTATCTTATTTAATAGTCCTTGGCAAGCATCCTCTAAAATATCAAGCACCAAATCAAAACCTGAAGATTCCCCATAATACGGATCAGGCACAAAATCATGACCTCCATTTGAGCAAAAATCAGTCATTTTATATATTTTATCGAGATCTTCTTTTGTTGAAGCTAAATTTTTCAAATCTGCCACATTATAATCATCCATCCCGACGACAAAGTCAACTTCATCAAAGTCAACTTCATCTCTAAATTTCCGGGAGACAGAAGTTAGGCGGTACCCCCGACGAATTGCATGACTTTTCATCCTCTGATCAGCTGGTTCACCTTCATGATACCCGGCAGTCCCTGCCGAGTCACATTCAACCAAATCTTCCAATCCCTCAGCTTTAATAAGTCCGTTAAAAACTGCCTCAGCACTCGGAGAGCGACAAATGTTTCCAAGACAGACAAATAATACACGTTTCTTCATTTCGATATTGATTTATTACAAAAATATAAGATTCATTGACCCGTAAAACCCTAAACCTGAAATTTAACCGAACATTAACCTTATCCGCAGTTTTGATATTCTCCGAAAATTAATGAGCTTTGAAAACCTGATATATTTTTATAAATGAAAGACTTTACGAAAGGAAATGAAGCAAAATTAATTTTACGGTTTTCTGTTCCTCTTGTCATCGGAAATATTTTCCAAAACCTCTACAACATTGTAGACAGTGTAATAGTCGGCAACTATTTGGGTAAAGAAGCGCTTGGAGCTGTAGGCGCATCTTTTCCCATTATTTTTGCTTTAATCTCTATGGTTATTGGCGTTGGCTCCGGAGCTTCTACTGTAGTTTCACAATACTTTGGTGCCAAACAAATGGACAAAGTAAGGCGAACAATTGACACAATCTTTATTTTTTTTCTGATTTCTTCATTATTCGTAACAGTTATAGGAATAAGCCTCAGTGAAGAAATATTCAGGCTAATAAATCTGCCCAAAGAGATGATGACTCAGGCAGTAACTTACCTCAACATCTACATGTTGGGGATGTTCTTTTTCTTTGGATTCAACGGAATTACATCTATTCTACGCGGTTTGGGCGATTCAAAAACCCCTCTCTATTTCATGATCATCTCAACAATTAATAATGTATTGCTCGACCTACTGTTTGTCGTTGTTTTTAAATGGGGGATTGAGGGTGTTGCACTGGCTACAGTTATTTCACAAGCCGGAGCTTTCTTAACTGCAATATGGTACCTCAATAAAAAACACCCAATTATCAAATTATCATTTCGCAAATACGTTTTTGATCGTCATATTTTCAAAAGCTGCGTCCGCATTGGGCTTCCAACGGGCTTTCAACAATCGTTTGTTGCACTTGGAATGATGGCTATTATGGGAATTGTAAACACTTTTGGCACTAATGCTGTAGCTGCATACACGGCAGCCATGCGTATCGATTCATTTGCAAAAATGCCAGCCATGAACTTTAGTTCTGCTCTTTCAACTTTTGTGGGACAGAACCTCGGAGCACAAAAGGAGGATCGAGCAAAGAAAGGGCTGAAAGTCACTATCCTTTTTACTTTGACCTATTCGCTTTTCATTTCCATATTAATTATCATTTTAGGAAAGTACATTATTCGCATTTTTACACCAGACCCGGGAGTCATTGCAATCGGTCAGGACTACCTGATAATTGTTTCTTCATTTTACCTGTTATTTTCATTGATGTTTGCTTTCACGGGATTTTTAAGAGGAGCAGGTGCAACATTGATTCCTATGCTGGCCACACTACTCTCTTTATATATTTTCCGTATCCCTATGGCCTTCTTCCTATCAGGCAAAATTGGAGTAAATGGTATTTGGTGGGCAGAACCAACTGCATGGTTTGCTGGTATGATAATACTTATTATATACTATTTGTCGGGGAAATGGAGAGGAAAAGGTGTCATTAAAAATGCCCCTCCTGACATAAGCTAAGCATCACTTTACACCCAAACACGCTACATCACAATAAAAAAAATTCAATTTCTAACCTTAATGTAATATCAATGTTACAAATTGATATCTATTATCAAAAGATACATGCGATTTATAAATCTATGAATATATTTACCTGAATAAAATCAACTGAGCCCTGTCCAATAACATTTTTTTGACATCCATACAGACATCTTATTATTGTTATTTTTACGGGCTAGAAAAATTCTAAATTCAACCAGCAACTTTCGTTGCATAAAACTTATTACCTCATGAATAGCTCATTTTTAATTGTGCCGATTGCCTCAATTCTGGCATTGGTATTTGCATGGATTTTCTTCAAATCGATGATGAAGAATTCCGAAGGAACAGATAGAATGAAGGAGATAGCCCAATATGTCCGTGAAGGTGCAATGGCTTACCTGAAAAGACAGTACAAAGTTGTAGGAATTGTATTTGGGATACTTTTTGTCCTACTTACAATCATGGCTTATTTTGGTGTTCAGAACCCATTTGTGCCTATTGCATTTTTAACGGGTGGTTTTTTCTCGGGCCTTTGCGGTTTCTTGGGAATGAAAACTGCAACATTTGCTTCGGCACGTACTGCTCACGGTGCGTCTAAATCGTTAAACAAAGGTTTACAGGTTGCTTTCCGAAGTGGTGCTGTAATGGGTTTAATTGTAGTAGGGTTTGCATTGTTAGATATTGCTGCCTGGTACTGGCTTTTAAGCGAAGTAATATTTACTCCGGAACACATGGCTAACGGAGCCGAATTTTTAGGACTTAGCTTTGTTCACGGAAGTCCGGATTATGTTGCTAACGGTGTAATTACTGAAGCTGGTCAAAGAGTAAAATTAATTGAAATTACTGTTACCATGTTAACGTTCGGAATGGGTGCTTCTACTCAAGCATTATTCGCACGTGTAGGTGGTGGTATTTATACAAAAGCTGCCGATGTTGGTGCCGACTTAGTAGGTAAAGTTGAAGCAGGTATTCCTGAAGATGACCCACGTAACCCAGCAACCATTGCCGATAATGTAGGTGATAACGTTGGTGATGTTGCAGGTATGGGAGCCGACCTTTACGAAAGTTATGCCGGTTCTATTTTAGCAACTGCCGCTTTAGGTGCCGCTCTACCAGCAATTGTATTAAGCGATACAGGTATCGACCCTCTTAAAGCTGTAACTGCTCCAATGATTGTTGCTGCTATCGGCATTGTACTTTCAATTGTAGGTATTTTTATGGTTCGCACAAAAGAAGATGCAACTCAAAAAACTTTATTACGTGCCTTGTTTATCGGAACTTTTGGTAGCTCATTGTTAATTCTAATTGCAATGGCAGGAATGGCCTATTTTGGTTGGGTAACCTGGGGTGTATTTGGTGCTGTAGTAATTGGGTTAGCTGCCGGTGTTATTATTGGTCAAGCTACCGAATATTATACTTCTGATGAATATGCTCCAACAAAAGGTATTGCCGAGCAAACACAACAAGGTCCGGCCACGACAATTATCGATGGTTTGGCTGTTGGTATGTATTCAACATGGATTCCTGTTGTAACAATCGTTCTTGGAATTATGGGTTCTTTTTGGGCTGCCGGCGGCTCTACTCACTTCGCAATGGGTGTTTACGGAATTGGATTTGCTGCTGTAGGTATGCTTTCTACTTTAGGAATTACTTTAGCTACTGATGCTTTTGGTCCTATTGCTGATAACGCAGGTGGTAACGCCGAAATGGCTGAACTTCCAGCAGAAGTCCGCGAACGTACTGATGCTTTAGATGGACTTGGTAATACAACTGCAGCAACCGGTAAGGGTTTTGCAATTGGTTCGGCAGCACTAACTGCAATGGCACTTATTTCTGCTTATATGGAAGAAGTAAGATTGTGGTTTAGTAAAATTGCAAAAGCTGGCGATGGGTTTATAACCAAAGGCGATTATATCTTTTATAACGATATTGTTCCTGCTGCTGAAGAAGGACTAAAAGTGATTAAGATTTCGACTGCTTCAGTAAAAGATTTAGCTGCTGCTTATGATATTACACTTTTTAACCCATTATTCTTAGGTGGTTTATTCCTTGGCTCTATGATGGCATTTGTATTTAGTGCAATGACCATGAAAGCTGTAGGTCGTGCAGCCGGTGCAATGGTTGACGAAGTTCGTCGTCAGTTCCGTGAAATTCCTGGTATCCTCGAAGGAAAAGCTACTCCTGAATATGCTAAATGTGTTGAGATTTCGACAAAAGGTGCACAAAAAGAAATGTTGCTTCCATCATTGGTAGCCATTTTTGTTCCTGTTTTAGTTGGTGTTTCAATGGGAGTTGCTGGTGTTATTGGTCTTTTGGCCGGTGGTTTAACGGCAGGATTCACCTTGGCAGTATTTATGAATAATGCAGGTGGAGCTTGGGATAACGCTAAAAAACACATCGAAAGAGGTAACTACGGTGGAAAAGGAAGTGATGCTCACCATGCAGCTGTTGTGGGTGATACTGTTGGAGATCCTTTCAAAGATACTTCAGGTCCTTCATTAAATATCCTTATAAAATTAATGACTATGGTATCAGTTGTTATGGCTGGATTAACTGTAACTTTGAGTTTACTGTAGTAGACACAAAAAGATCGTTATATAAACGACATATACAACAACCTGTGAGTG
Source organism: Prolixibacteraceae bacterium (assembly GCA_963662675.2). Classification (GTDB taxonomy): domain Bacteria; phylum Bacteroidota; class Bacteroidia; order Bacteroidales; family Prolixibacteraceae. The sequence goes on along the minus strand of CAXXHP010000003.1, from coordinate 30,678 downwards.
TTTACTCACAGGTTTTTTTCATTTAAATACAACCATCATGAACCATGAAGAACTAAAATCGTTTTACGAAAAAGATAGGTTTGCTGCTTTTATCGGCGTTGAAATTATTGAGGCGAGATCTGGATACTGCAAGGCAAAACTTGAAATAAAAGACCAACACCTAAATGCTGCCAATGTTGTACAAGGGGGAGCATTATTTACTCTTGCAGACATGGCTTTTGCAGTAGCCTCAAACAGCCACGGGAAATTGGCCTTATCCATTAATGCTAACATTTCTTTTTTAAAGGGAAAAACGAAAGGCACCCTATATGCTACAGCTACTGAAATTGGTGATCCTAAACGAATTGGCGCATACAATGTCCTTATTACGGATGAAGAAGATCAAACGATAGCCTGTTTTAATGGAATCGTTTACCGAAAAGATGAAAATAAATTTATAAAATAATTAACCATCCTTTTCCCTTAAAACTAGTCAGACAATAGAAAATCTGCCACCCTTCATCTCTAAACAACATACTGTCCCTTTTATTCAATTCAATTAAGATTCTGGATCAATGCATTGACTTTATATATTTTTCTTTCGAAATTGCTGAACAAAAGCGTGTTTAATGAAGTTTCATAAAAAAGGAAATAACCTCAAAAATCAGTATTATGGCAGATCTATCAACCTCTTACATGGGACTAAAACTAAAAAACCCAATCATTTTAGGTGCCAGCAACCTCGTTAACAAACCGGATATTATAGAACAGCTTGAAGAAGCAGGAATTGCTGCAATTGTTTACAAATCGTTATTTGAAGAGCAAATACAGTTAGAATCACTTCAATTTGAAGAAGAATTACACGAGTATGAAAACCGGAATGCTGAAATGACAAGGTTATTCCCAAACATGGAACACGCAGGCCCGAAAGAACACCTTTTCAATTTAAAGACATTAAAAAGTAAAGTTAATGTTCCTGTAATTGCCAGTTTGAATGCCATATATGAGTCAACCTGGGTAGATTATGCCAAGGAACTTGAACAAACAGGTGTAGATGCATTAGAGATTAACCTATATGCGACTCCTGGATACTTTGAAGTTGATGGATGCAAAATTGAAGATAAGCAAGTACAAATTGTTAAGAGCATAAAAAAAGCAATTGATATTCCGATAAGCGTAAAGCTCAGCCCTTTTTATACCAACACTCTCAATTTTATTAAAAAATTAGATGAGGCAGGCGTAAACGGATATGTTCTGTTCAATCGTTTTTTTCAACCGGAAATTAATATTGATGATGAAGAATTTCACTTCCCCTGGGATTTAACTCAAGAAAAAGAATATCAGCTTTCACTCAGGTATGCCGGGCTATTATATGGCAATCTGGATGCAAGTATCTGCAGTAGCCGTGGTATCTCTAAAGCTGAAGACGCAATAAAAATGTTACTTGCCGGAGCTGACGTTGTTCAGGTAGTATCTGCAATATACAGGAACCAACCTGCTTATGTGAAAACTATGCTAAATGGGATTACGGAATGGATGGATAAAAAAGGATATAAATCAATAATTGATTTTAAAGGCAAACTTTCAAGGAAATACATGAAAGACCCTTTCAGTTACCAACGCGCTCAGTATGTTGACATTCTGATGAAATCTGAAGAAGTATTTAAAAAACACCCGATGGTATAATAAGTTAAAATTTACCAAAATAACAAAAAGAGCCTCCATGCATTAGACTTATTGCAGAAGGCTCTTTTCTATTTATCTTTTTTAACACGATTAAAAAGAAATCATTTTTTTAAACAAACTCTACATTCACTTTTTTGAAGAAACGATCTTCAAGCAATTTAACAATTCGTTTTACTACAAATTTTCTGATCTCCATCTCAACCGGCTGATCTGGGTCTTGATGTGCCCAATTGATACGGGTTCCAACAATGATATTTATTATATCGTGGTCCATCAATAATTTCACAACTTCTTCGGGCGGCGAATTCTCTAGGCGGTTATCACTTGTATGGGTTTCCAGAATTTCTTCAACCTTACCCATTGTTAGTATTCCCTCAGTAACCATCTCAAAACCATCCATCATAGCAACAGGCGGAATGGTGGAATCGGTATAACGATGCTGTATATTAACTTCCAAGTTCAATTCCCGTGCAATAATTTCAGCAGTTGTTCCCCCACATATGATTTTTTTTCCGGGAAAATCCTGAACGTGTTTAACAAAGTCAAAATCCTTAATTTTATAAAAAGGAGGGCCTGTAATAAGCATCAGTTCTCGAGGTTTCCTGAAATAAACAACACCACAACTCGTATCATCCTTCATTTCAAAACCATCATTCATAGATGCCTGATTTAGAACCTTACGAACTAATCTGGTGGCCGATATTTCAGGTTCTCTGGAAATCTGTTTCTGTACAAATTCGGAGACATCGGGCTGGCCCCATCCCATAGGATAACGAATACCACCTAGCCCACTTTGAGTTACTCCATCAGTCATAAAAATAACGCGATCCCCTTTCATTGGCTTAAATTCGCGAATCCTTAAAATTTTCCCAACATTCTCTACACCTCTAATGCTCATTTCTACTTCACGTGGAGCAAATGGTTTCCCGTTGCGTAAAATAATGGTCGGAGGATTGTCGTAATTGATGATGCGTACTAACTCGTCATTATCAATTTCAATAATGGTAAAAGTCGCATAACTTTCTTTCCCCTCGCTACTACGTGGCAATGCACGCATAAATATATTGGCAGCCACTTCTGGTTTAGTATGAAAAGAGGTATAATTCAATGCCATTGATGCGGTTAATGTAGCCAGCACATTTGCTTTCACACCATGTCCTATCCCATCCGATAAAACAAGGATAGTACGTCCTTCCTCTGAAATAGGTCTTGTGTGGAAAACATCTCCACAAACGACCTCTCCTTTGGTTTGTTTTTGCTGAAAATCAATATCAATATGAAAATCTACCATTACTCATCTTCCTCCCCATACTGGTATGATTCAATAATAGAATTTAGCAGTTCTTCTGTAATTGAGGCATTCTCACCCAAAAGAAAAGCGATTTTCTGAACAGTTTCCAAGTTTTGTTTATTGGCTCTCTGTGCACGGCTAATAATTTCCTCCCGAACCAAAGACGGTGCAGACATGTCACGAATTAATGCTCCCACTACCCTGTTTTTATATATACTGATGACTGAAATATGCAGCAATTTATTTTGAAATTTTATATCTCGTTCAAGCATATTCTCACCCGACACCATGATAGACGAAAACATCTTGTAAACAACCTCTGGTATTAATTCCTTGAGGTCTGCACCAATTAGCCCCGGAATAGTTTCATACAGTTCTTCAATCTCTTCACCAAGTAACTTAGCGAAACCTTCATTCGAATCAATGACCTTAAAATCACTCCCAACAATAATAATCCCGGCTCTGATTTTATGAAGCATGGCTGAAGCAATAACCGTAGCCTCCTTGGCCTTTTCCAGTTTACGTTCCGCTTTTTTACGATCAGACACATCGAAAATTGACCCTACAATCCCCATGGTCTTTCCCTCATCGTTTCTAATTACAGATTTATTCAGAACGACATCATGCATAGAACCATCTGGCAAGCGAAACTTTGTCTCATATGCTTGATTACCTGGACTATCAATAAGCTCCTGATCACGACGTGCATAAATCTCAGCAATATCTGCCGGCTGTAAATCGAAAACGGTTTTCCCAATGATTTGCTCTTTACTAAGACCAATAAATTCTTCGTGAGCTTTATTTGTTGCCCGATAAGTTCCTTGGAGGTCTCTGTAAAAAATTGGAATGGGCAAAGCATCAATAATCTTCTGGTGTAGTTCCGGGTTATCTAACATTTCCGATTGAAATGATTTATCATCGTAGATCATAAGCTGAATATTTATTGAAATACTGCATGGTTAATACATCTAAAAAATACATAAAATATGTAGACTTAAGCGATATTCACACACATATTTTCACGGTAAACCCCAAATTAGCAAGGGTTTATTTCAATTCAATCTAAATATACTCCATAACTAAATATTAAGCCAAATTATTACGATCATTTGAGACAAATCATACATATTTGCAGAAATAATATACGATAAATGAAAGTTTGTGAAGTCTGCGAATTATTATCAGCTACCTTAATTTGTGGAAATGAAGATTGTAATTTCCTAATAGAAAAGGGGTATAGTTCTGACCTTATGAGTGATGTATTAACTCTGGATACAGACAAACTACTCTTAATCACCGGCATGTGCAACCTTCAAACCATCCGAACGGCAGAAATGGCAGACATCAAATACATTGCTTTTGTAAGAAACAAGAAAGCAACTGACGAAATGATTACCTTGGCAAAAGAGCATGGAATCTGCATTATTCAATCACCCTTTACCTTGTTTAAAGCTAGCGGACTTTTATTCATGGCTGGATTAAACCCCGTGTATTAATGGAATTAAGCTACAATATAGAAGGAGGGGATTTTTCGAAAGCAGGACATGCTTCGAGCGAAGTGAAAAAGATGTTAAAGCAACTTGGCATTGACCCCAAATGCATAAAAAATATTGTAATAGCTCTATACGAAGCCGAAGTGAATGTCGTGGCACATGCTTGGGAAGGGGAAATTTTAGTGAAAATTGACACCGAAAAAATAGAATTAAAAATCATTGATAAAGGACCTGGAATTCCTGATATTGACAAGGCCATGCAAGAAGGCTACTCGACTGCTAGCAAAAAAGTGAGAGAAATGGGTTTTGGCGCAGGAATGGGGCTTTCAAACATCAAGAAAAACACCGAGGAACTTACAATCAACTCAATAGTTGGTGAAGGAACAACAGTAATTATGGTGAATTATTTTAAATGAATACGGTACAATCATATCATGCCCTAAAAGTAGATGAGAAAAAATGCATTGGATGTACCCACTGCATGAAAGCTTGTCCTACCGAGGCAATTCGCATAAGAGATGGTATTGCTGTCATTCAGGAAAAACGATGTGTTGACTGCGGACACTGCATCCGCGTTTGCCCAGCAGACGCCATCTATATTGAACAAGATGATATTGATAAAATCAAAACGTTTAAATACCGGGTACTCCTTTTCCCCGCTGTCATGATTGGTCAATTCCCCGAGAAATATACAGAAGACCACATTTATGACGCTATGCTAAAAATTGGGTTCACTCATATCTATGAAGTGGAACAACCCATTGGCATCTTAAAAAAATCGATTCGGGAATATCGAAAAAAATCGAAGCATAATAAGCCCCATATTTCAACATTCTGTCCTTCTATTGTCAGGCTTCTCGAATTCAGGTACCCAAGCCTTGTCGAAAACCTGATACTTAGAAAAGTTCCGCATGATCTGTGTGCTCACTTTGCAATTGAACAATTAAAGGGACAAGGAGCCAATGAAAATGAGATCGGATTGTTTTATGTGACGCCCTGCATTGCAAAGATGACCTCAATAAAAAGTCCATTGGGTGAAAAAGAGTCGATTATTGATGGAATCATCAACATGAACGAGTTGTACAACAAAGTCATGAAAAACATCAGCACAGACGAAGTTCCAGACACGAGCCAATTACGACAGAACCTCTCCAGCGATGGTATACTTTGGAGCCTAACGCGTGGTGAGGCAAGACACTTTGGAGAACGAAGCATGGCTATTGATGGAATTCACAACGTTATTAAATTTTTAGAACGGCTAGAAAACGAAGAAGTTCCTGAACTTGATTTTTTAGAACTTCGAGCTTGCGACCAAAGCTGTGCCGGAGGCAATCTGATGACGGGCAATCGGTTTCTTACCGTTTCCCGCTTAGAAAATCGGGCAAAACGTTACTTGCCATCCATCAGATTCAAAAATCACCCCATACAACAATTTGCCCCTCTCATAAAACCCAAACTGGTTGCAGACAGTATTCTACCTAGACCTGCATTCCAATTGGATGAAAATAGAGAAAAGGCTCTTGAAAAATTGGACAAAGCACATCGCATCATTTGTTTTCTTCCAGGCATTGATTGTGGAGCTTGCGGCGCCCCCAATTGCCATGCATTGGCAGAAGATATGGCTTGCGGACAGGCAAAAATGTCCGATTGTATCTTCCTGCAACAACTTTGGCAGGAAGAAAGTAAAATATCCCCATCCAAAGCATTAAAAAATGTTGAGAAGAAATGGGGCCATGAACGATTTAAAGCAGATTGTAATAAAAGAGGAAAAAGAAATGAAGGTTTCTGATATTGTCGAAAAGTTAGAATTGAAAGTAATTTCCGGAGAGAAAGGACTTGACGGAGATGTGTGTGGTGCTTATGTTTCCGACCTATTAAGTGATGTAATGGGAAATGCAAAAGAAGGACATGTTTGGATAACTCTTCAGGTTCATCAAAACGTAATGGCCATTGCATCTTTAAAAGATATGGCTGCTGTTATTCTGGTAAAAGGGCTGGAGCCCAATGAAAATACAATTTTACACAGCAATGAAGAACAGATCCCAATCCTATCAACAACACTCTCAACATTTGATATTGCCGGTAAACTTTATGCACTTCTGAATACTGACTAATGAAAAAATTCAGGGCTGATTTACATATACATACCGTATTGTCCCCATGTGCAGACTTGAACATGAGCCCTGATCAAATTATTCGGTTAGCAAAAAAAAAGAAATTGGATATTATTGCAATAACCGACCACAACAGTACCCTGCAATGTGAAATAGTTAGAAAAATGGCAGAAGATACAGGGCTGGTTGTTTTGAATGGCTGCGAAGTCAACAGCAGTGAAGAAGTACATGCCCTCTGCCTTTTTGAAGATGATTACAGCCGAAATGAATTTCAGAAATTCCTGAACGATCACCTCCCCCACGAACCCAACAAACCTGACTATTTTGGATACCAGGTACTGGTTGACAAACACAATAATATTTTAGATGAACTTCCCCACTATTTAGGAAATCCTCTTCATGCAAATCTAGAATTAATTGAAAAATATACACACCAACTAAACGGGCTCTTTATTCCGGCTCATATAGACCGACCGATAAACAGCATATTCAGCCAGTTGGGATTTCTTCCTAAAGAAATGAATATTGACGCTTTGCAGATCAGCTTTCATGCCGACGAATCTAAAATCCGGAAACTTTATGATATCCCGAAAGACATAAATATCATCACATCTTCGGATGCACATTATCCACAGGATATTGGATCTGCACACTTTGTTTTCAACATGAATAAACCAACATTCCAAGAAATAAGATGGGCTTTTCAGAGAAAAAACGGAAGATCAGTAAAAATTGAATCATGACAGAACTGGCACTACACATACTCGATATTGCACAAAACTCAATCCGAGCAAAAGCCGGTTTAATCGAGATATACATTACAGAAAAACCAAGTGAAGACAAATATCTCATTGACATACTAGATGATGGACCAGGCATTGATGAACAGGTAATCAAGAAGGTCGACGATCCCTTCTACACATCACGTAAAAGCCGAAAAGTAGGATTGGGTCTTCCCCTTTTTAAACAAAATGCCGAATTAAGTGGAGGTTCTATTCAGATTATTTCAGAGAAAGGGAAAGGCACACACATCAAATCTAGCTTTGGGTATAGTCACATTGACCGTCCCATACTGGGAGACATTGCAGGCACTGTGCTCATCCTGATGACAAATGAAAATCAAACAGACATCAGGTATAAGCACCAAACCCCTGAAGGAGAGTACATTTTTGACTCAAGAGATGTAAAAGAAATACTAGGAGAAATGCCCATCTCTTCTCCAGAAATAAGAAAATACTTAATAGAAATGATCCATGAAAATTTGGAACAAATCCAAATAAGCGAATAATGATAATACTCAAATGCTTTTTCAAGCTAAACATCGGATATTTGAATAAAAATTCATTCAATTAACAGACATAAAACTATAATGAATAATATGACCAAGATTAAATCGTTAGCTGAACTCAAAAAATTGAAAGAAGATGTTCAGTCTAAAATTAAATTACGGGCACAAGGAGATCATCCGGAGAAACTTATTCAGATAAAAGTTTCAATGGCCACTTGTGGAATTGCAGCTGGAGCGAAAGACATCATGAATTACTTAATTGATGAACTTGACCATCAAGGAATTGATGCAATTGTAACTCAAACCGGATGTATGGGATATTGCTATGCAGAACCAACCATTGAAGTAATAGTTCCCGGGAAAGAACCAACAATCTACGGCTTTGTTGATAAAACAAAAGCTCAGGAAATAATCGACAAACACATCAAATTAAATCAGATTGTTGATGGTATCATTCCAATTACTTTTAAAACAATTGAAGAATAATTAACCTGATCTAAAAAATGGCTGAATATAATACCCACATCCTAGTCTGCGGGGGCACAGGCTGTAAAGCTTCACAAAGCGAACTTATAAAATCCAATTTTATCGCTCAATTAACCGAACTTAGCCTGATTGATGAAATTCAAGTTATCCAAACCGGATGCTTTGGATTTTGTGAAAAAGGACCTATCGTTAAAATACAACCCGACAATACGTTCTACGTCTCTGTACAACCTGAAGACACCCGAGAAATCATTGAAGAACACCTCATCAAAGGCCGAAAAGTAAAACGGTTGCTCTATAAAAATCCGGAAACTAAAGAGCATATTAGTGAAAGTAAAAATATGGACTTCTATAAAAAACAAGTCCGTATTGCTCTCCGAAACTGTGGTTTTATCAATCCTGAAAATATTGATGAATATATTGGAAATGAAGGGTACTCAGCCCTTGGTAAGTGCCTCGAAGAGTATTCCCCGAAAGAAACCATCAAGATTGTGAAAGATTCGGGATTACGTGGCCGAGGTGGTGGCGGTTTCTCAACCGGATTAAAATGGGAGCTTACACATAAAGTTGAATGTGATCAGAAATATGTAGTATGCAATGCTGATGAAGGTGATCCTGGTGCATTTATGGATCGTTCAATTCTAGAAGGCGACCCACACTCAGTAATTGAAGCAATGGCCATTTGTGGATATTGTATTGGGGCCGACAGAGGTCTTGTGTATATCCGTGCTGAATATCCATTGGCAATTCAACGACTTAAAACAGCCTTGGCACAAGCAAGAGAATATGGCCTTTTAGGGGATAATATCTTGGGTTCAGATTTCAATTTCGAAATTGAAATCCGCTATGGAGCCGGAGCTTTTGTTTGTGGTGAAGAAACGGCACTGATCCATTCCATGGAAGGGAAACGCGGTGAGCCTACATTTAAGCCTCCATTTCCTTCAGAGTGCGGCTATTTAGAAAAACCAACAAACGTGAACAATGTGGAAACCTTTGCCAACATTCCTCCAATAATTAACAAAGGGGCAAGCTGGTTCAGTAGCATTGGCACCGAAAAATCAAAAGGAACGAAAGTCTTTGCATTGGCAGGTAAAATCAATAATGTTGGTTTAATTGAAGTTCCAATGGGCACCACACTGCGTGAAGTAATATATGATATTGGTGGTGGCATAAAAGATGCAAAAAAATTCAAATCCGTACAAACAGGAGGGCCATCGGGTGGCTGCCTGACAAAGGATTTTTTAGATACTCCTATTGACTATGACAACCTTCTTGCTGCAGGATCCATGATGGGATCTGGAGGAATGATTGTAATGGATGAAGACGACTGCATGGTTTCCATTGCAAAGTTCTATTTGGAATTTATGCTTGAAGAATCCTGTGGGAAATGTACACCTTGCAGAATTGGCAACAAACGCCTGCACGAAATTTTGGTGAAAATAACAGAAGGAAAAGGCAACCAAGAAGATATTAACAAATTACGCTTGCTAAGTCAGGTGATAAAAGACACCTCGTTATGTGGACTTGGCCAAACCTCTCCTAACCCAGTGTTGTCAACCCTTGAGAACTTCCTATCTGAATATGAAGCACATGTGATTGACAAAAAGTGTCCCTCACAGCAATGTAAAGCATTGATGAAGTATATTATTGATGACGAGAAATGCACAGGCTGTACACTTTGTTTTCGAAATTGCCCGGTCGGAGCAATTTCTGGAGAAAAACGCAGCCCTCACTACATAGATCAGTCACTTTGTATAAAATGTGGTTTGTGTTATGACAAGTGTAAGTTTGATGCAATTAAAATAGCTTAAAATCAGGAGGAACTCATGGAAACGATCAATTTAAAAATAGATAATAAATCCATTGTCGTAAAAAAAGGAACGACAATTTTGGAAGCTGCATCAAGCATTGGAATAGAAATTCCCACACTTTGCCATATGAAACTTCACGACATGAACATTGAAAACAAGCCAGGTGGCTGTCGCGTTTGTGTTGTTGAAGTGAAAGGCAGACGTAATCTTGCACCAGCTTGTTGTACAGACACAGCAGAGGGAATGGAAATTAACACGCACTCAATTCGCGCAATTAATGCTCGTCGTACACTGGTTGAACTCATTTTATCTGACCACCCTGCCGATTGTTTGGTATGTGCAAAATCGGGGAACTGCGATTTGCAAGATCTAGCTCATCGTTTAGGAATCCGAGAGATCCACTATAAAGGGGAGCAGTCTCACTATCGTGAAGACACCTCCCCTGCCATCATTCGCGAAATGGACAAATGTATTTTGTGCCGCCGCTGCGAAATGATGTGCAATGAAATACAGACGGTTGGCGTTCTTTCAAACATTAATAGAGGATTTCATGCAGTTGTGTCTCCGGCTTTCGAGATGAACCTCGATCACTCCGCATGTACATATTGTGGCCAATGTGTGGCTGTTTGCCCTACCGGTGCTTTAACGGAAGTAAATGAAACAGGGGCAGTCATTCGTGCGTTATCGGATCCTTCAAAAACAGTAATTGTGCAAACAGCTCCTGCTGTTCGTGCTGCTTTAGGTGAAGAATTTGGCATGGAGCCCGGCACATTGGTTACAGGGAAAATGGCTGCGGCACTTCGCCGATTAGGTTTTGATTACGTTTTTGACACCGACTTTGCTGCCGACCTCACAATTATGGAAGAAGGGACAGAGCTACTAGGGCGTTTAAATAAACATCTGGGCGGAGATAAAAACGTAAAGCTCCCTATATTAACTTCCTGCTGTCCGGCTTGGGTGAAATTTTTCGAACATCATTTCCCCGACATGACGGACATCCCTTCTACCGCCCGCTCACCACAGCAAATGTTTGGAGCTATTGCAAAAACTTATTTTGCTGACAAAATAAAAGTAAAACGAGAAGATCTGGTTGTCGTTTCTATTATGCCCTGTGTTGCTAAAAAATACGAAAGCAGCCGCGATGAGTTTGCCGTAAACGGAAATCCCGATGTCGATTACGCATTAACAACTCGTGAATTGGCACAATTAATCAACCTAACCAATATTGATTTCAAATCATTACCAAACGAAGATTTTGACCAACCACTCGGTGAATCTACAGGAGCTGGAGTAATTTTTGGAACAACAGGAGGAGTTATTGAAGCCGCTGTTCGTACGGCATACGAAATACAAACCGGAAAAACACTCTCTCGACTCGACTTTGAAGAACTTCGTGGGATGGAAGGCTTGCGAAAGGCAACCATTGACTTTGACGGAACTCCAATTCACATTGGCATTGCCCATGGACTTGGGAATGCCAGAAAACTATTAGAAGAAATAAAAGCAGGCAATAGTGAATTCCATGCCATTGAAATCATGTCATGCCCGGGAGGATGCATTGGTGGCGGCGGCCAGCCTTATCATCATGGAGATGTGGAAGTTCTGAAAAAACGACAACGCGCTATTTATGCCGAAGACAAAGGGAAAAAACTCCGGAAGTCACACGAAAATCCACATATTTTTAAGCTGTACGAAGAATTTTTGGGTGAACCAATGAGTGAAAAAGCCCATCATTTGCTTCATACAAAATATTTTGACAGAAGCTAACACGAGTATTATTAACGAGTGACAAGTCATTAATCAGAATTTAAGTATTAAAAAAAAGATAAGATGTCAAAAATAAAACTCGCAGAAAAAACCATTGAATTAATCAGGGAAATCTGTATACAATTTAATAATCAGGAAACTGAATTAATTAACGTTCTTCATCAGGTACAAAGCAAACTAGGGTATTTACCTGCAGAAGTACAAGAAGTTATCGCCAAGGAACTAAACATGTCTGTAGCTAAAGTATATGGCGTGGTTACTTTTTATTCATTCTTCACCATGTTGCCTCAAGGACAACATCCTATTTCCATATGTATGGGTACGGCCTGTTATGTGCGTGGAGCAGAAAAAGTACTGACCGAATTTAAACGTCAATTAGGCATCGAAGTGGGACAAACATCACCTGATGGTAAGTTTTCGCTAAACTGCCTTCGTTGTGTTGGCGCCTGTGGTTTAGCACCAGTAGTACTCGTTGGCGAAAAAGTTTATGGCAGGGTATCGGCACAACAAGTTTCAAAAATTATTGCCGAATACCAAGAAAGATGCACAAATGCACAATCGGCATAAATGGTCTCTCCTTAAATACGATGGGGCTGTTCAAAAAGTAAATAAATCATTAAAAAACGTCATCTCGAAACAAGTTTGAGATGACGTTCTTCTGTTGATTAAGATCCTGAAACAAGTTCAGGATGACTCGTATCTTTACTTTCTGGACAGCTCCTCTTGTATTTATCAGGTACAGTAACGCTTCTGGATCAAAACACTGATAAATTATGATTATCTCCTTTTAATATCACTTAAAAACAAGCATCATTTTGTATAAAAAAAGCGCAGATACAAGATCTGCGCTTTTGAGTGAGTCGTTTTACGTCTCAAATATTATTTCACCTTTATTCGAAGTTTTTTTCAAGGTTATAATAGCTACTGCTAATCCATTGGGATAATATCAATATAATCATCTACTGTAGCTCCAGCTAAACAAGCCTCAATAATTCTCCGTCCTGTTTCAGATAAATCAGGAGTAAGATATTTTGGCAATTCTGCTTTAAAGAAATCCATCAGAACCTCAGAACCAGCATCATAACCATCAAATCCAACCTCTTTCTGTTTATACACCTTTAAAAACCGTGAAGGTATTTTTGCTCCTTCGATAGTAAGGTAGTTCAATTCATAGCCCAACACAGAGCAACGTGCCTGTTGGTATTGGTCGCTACGAAGTTTCGCATTTCCTCTTCTGGTCAAATACTCACGCATAAGCAGCTGAGGTCTGAAACCAACTTTCCAAGCTCCAATATGCTGGTTCGGAACCAGCGTATATCTCACTAGTGGTGTGTCAATAATTTGATCCAGCAACAAATTAGCATGGTCTATCATTTTACCGGTAGCAAAAGGCCAGTAAGAACCAACTCCTTCACTTCCCATTCCGCCCTGGTCAACAATACTTGGATTACCATAACCACGAGGTGATACTAATCTCCATAACCAAGCTAATGCTGGTGGTAAAACATGAAACATTCCTATAATACCGTAGGTTGGATTATCTAATGTACATGGTGGAGTACGAACTCCAAAACTCCTTATATCAACAGTTGCAGGTTCATTTATAACATTTGGAACAATAGATCGTGGAACAATTACCCTAGGGTTTGGACACGTTTTCCCGGGACTATCTTCGATATGATCCCAAATAAGTGCAGTGCAATTTGGATTCGATTTAATGTTTAGGAACAACAAAGGATCTTTGGTCTTTATTGTAAGTTTCTCAAGAAAAGGATCATCACCATAATCGTTTACACTATCAACCCTGATAAACCAAGCATTTTCAGCATCAAGCACAGTTAATTTACCATTGTTCTTTTGAATAGACGGATGACATAAAGCCATATCGTCGGTTACCGAATTGAATGAACAAAACAAAGGCAAGTTGATTAACCTTTTTTCGTGAGACAAAGTATTTTCACCAATCAACACCTGTCCATTTACTTCTCTAACTATATTTTGAAGCATTTCACTCTTTCCGCCACCACTTGCACCTTCATGCATAAATGTTGTGACGTTATCGTAAGGACTAACAACCTGAACAGTAGAGCAGTGAGCGGTTATCCAGCCTTCTTTTTCTCCCTTGGTCAACAAAGCTCCATATAGACCTTTTTTTGCACTAGGCCCCGGATATAGGTTATATGAAAATATTTCATGCAAATTTTCAGATCGTTTATGAACAACAATTTGTTTACCATCAAAATGAGTATGACGAAATGTAGGAGCTACATAAATTGTTGATTCTACCAAAAATCCCTCGGGTAGTTCATCAATCGGAATAATTCGTTGTAGCATGGCCAACCCCATTGCAAAAAATCCGGCATTTGCAGGTGCAATAGCAATTCCACCAGAACCAATATTGTCCCAACCTGCAAAATAGAAGAAGACTGCCAATTCCTGTCCCTGAAGCCACTCGATTGTTTCTTTCTGTAATGTGTCGAACTCGTAATCAAACCGATCAGAGAATCTTTCTTTATCGCTAGGTAAATCATCTGCAATAAGCATCGTGTTAGGATCACGGCGGCGCATATAAGCTTCGGTATAATTTGCTGAAATCCCGTTGTTAACTTTATGAACCACCGCTTCGGTTATTTCACCTTTCCCCGGCACATCGTATTTCACGTCATAACTGCTATTATCACCTCCAACAGCAGCAATTGCCAATTCCTTTACAGTATCATACGTTTTGTAAGACTTACATCCTCCTAGAATTTCCAAAACATTGTTTGGCAAACTAATGTTTTTCTTTTCCAGATTTATTAAAAAATCACCTATTCCCATTCTTTAAAGTATTGATAAAATATATTTTAAAATCTAAATGTCCATAATCACTCAACATGCTCCATTCATCTGTTTTTTAATCCTTTATACTTATGAAATCAATACAAGTTCTCAACAATATTTATTTTTTATCAATTACATGTAAAGAAACCAACTTAAACTTGAATTGTAATTGTTTCAAATGACTCAGGATTACCAAATTCATGCTTGTTACATACTCTCCTATTAAAACAGCAGCCAAAGATAAATAGATTGTCACATCTATGTGTTTTTCAACAGCATTTTGCTTGCTGATTTAATTTTTAATTTATTTATTCGGCTTTTACAAAAAGCTTACACTAGTGGCTCAAGTTATCAATCCACACAAAAATACATTTCGACTTTTTTACACATAAAAAAACATATATCTCTAACAATATGCGCATTAACACCCACTCCCGGAGTGTTTGAAGTGTATAAATCGTCTACAGAGGAAAGACAGATGAAGTTATAATTCTAAAAAAATCACATAAATCTGTCATTCCTAACTTATTTCGGGATCTGTTTTTTCAATTGATTAAAATCCTGAAACAAGTTCAGGATGACTCATCTCTTTGCTTTTGGAAAGCTCCTTTTATAATTTATCAGAAACTAATTGACACTATCTGATCAAAACACAGATCAATTCCTACTTTTATTATCTCTAACTTTTTGTCATTTTTAAAAACTATCAAGCATCATTATTGTATTAATAGAATGAATTTCGAAGAAAACATGGATCAAGATCGTTTTTACAGTTCAATTACAGCATTTTATGAGCATATCTTCCCGCTTAACCCAAAGCAGGTAGAATTTGTGAAGTCAGAGTTTGACTCTTTAAACGGGATTAATCTCCTAGACGCAGGTTGTTCAATCGGGCAATTGGCTCATGCGCTTTCAGAACATGGAGCAAAGGGTGTTGGCATTGATCTAAATAATGACATGATTAAAAAGGCATCCAATAATTTTAAATCAAGTGCGATTGACTTTAGGGAAATGAATATGCTTCATCTAAAAAAGTCTTTCCCAAATCTCCTTTTTGATGCGGTCATCTGTTTTGGAAACACACTCGTGCATTTAGACTCACTCTCTGAAATAAATAATTTCTTCAGGCAAACAGCATCTATTTTAAAGCCAGAAGGAAAATTGCTCTTTCAGGTATTAAACTACGATTACATACTGGACGAAAGAATTACAGAACTTCCACCAATTGACAACACACACATTCGGTTTGAACGCCAATATCAACTTCCGGAAAAAGAAGAAACAAAAGTAGAATTCAACACAAAACTCACCATTAAGGCTACCGGAGAAAGCATACAAAATAGCACGTTGCTATTGCCTGTTCGGAAGGTCGAACTGGAGAAAGAACTAGCGACAGCCGGATTCAACCAAATTAGGTTTTATGCAAACTTTGCCAAGGCTCCGTATGGAGGGAATCATTTGCCATTGGTAGTGGTTGCAAGCCTATAATCTTCATCCTATATATTGACTTTTAGGTTTGATCTATTTGAGATTTTATACAAACCACCCCGTCATTCGCAGAGCGAATGCCACCCCTCCTTACAAAAAGAGGGGAAAATTGAGCCTGTGACTACTTTGCAGGAAAAAGAGCTGAACTCATGCTTTGCACTGTCCGAAATTTATCCTCCCTTTTAAGGAGGAGTACCCGAGCAACGCGAGGGGGAGGTGGTTGTTAAACTTGTCGAATTATCCAGAGAGAGATTCAACTTTAGCGAACTTCATTTCTATAGCCTATAATTTCATTTATAAATTGAATTGCAGCATCAATTTGTTTGCCTCCATTATCTGCCATCAATTTATTCACCCAATTCCGTTTTGCAGTTACTCGCAACTGCTTCACTAAATAAATTGAAAGTGGAATAAATAGCACACTTAAAACAGCATTCCATATTAACCAACTTGAATTTGAATTGCTAAAAATATCGAAGTCAATTAGCACTTTAAATCCGATAATAATGTATGCAAAATAAAAAGGAATAGATAGTAACAGTAGTCGGAGTGTTTGCAAACTGTATATTTTTAATTTTTCTAATTGCATCAAAAAATTGGTAACCGGCTTCGCATAATTAAGTCGAAATATCAGACCAATTTGCCATAGGCTACCAATTGCTCCTACGATAGAAAAAATGCAGAGTGTTACTCCTGAAATTACATATTGAGGCTCTGTTCTATTTTTTAAAATAAAATTCATCAAAAAAGTAACTGCGATGATAAATATTAAACTTTCCAGACTACGCCTTATCACCAATCGGTTCAATTGCAAACGGGTATTTTTAAAATTCGCATTTTTAAATGAATCATAATCCAGTTTTAGATCTGACTGCAAGTTCCCGCTATGCTTATCCCATAAATGTTTCAAATTCATATCTTCCATCTGACTTAGTTTTTAATTGTTTCAAATTTCTGTTTAATAATCTTTTTTACCCTCCCAATTCGGGTCGCTACATTTGTTACTGAGATATCAAGAATCCCCGCAATTTCCTTATAACTTTTTTCTTCAAGATATAGCAGCATAAGTGCTTTATCCAGACTTTTTAATTCGTGAATAAATTGATAAAGTAAAACAACATCTCCCTCCAATTCGCTTGTTTGAGTATCATCTATAAAAATTACAGTATCAGAAAGGAGAACGGTTTTACCCTGTCGAACTGAATTTTTTCGATACATAGAAATGGCGACATTAAGAGCAATTCGGTATATCCATGTTGAATGTTGATATTGATCGTTATAATTCTGAAATGAATTCCAAATCTGGATTATAATCTCTTGTATCAAATCTTTTCTATCGTCCTCATTCTTACAATATGCTCTCGATATTTTATAAATGATTCCTTTGTGCTTCTCTATCACTTTTAGAAAATCGTCCCGATTTACTTGGTTAGTCATAATTCTCCACCTTAAACACGTTTATTACTCTTTTCCAATCTATAATAGCTTTAAACCACATGTTATAAAAGGGCAAAACAACTACTGGAGCAAGTACATATCCATTAAACATGGGTCTAAAAATGTCTATTTGAGAAATTGGACTCTCAAATATTTTGAGACATTTCAGGTACATATTTTTAAAGGACTGGCCTCTAAGACAGATCGGAGGTAACAGAAAATCTGAAATAAAGATTCGATTCGATATAGATGTAATGTTGTGACTTTTCATAGGTAAATCTATAATTAGACTTTTAACTAATTATTCGCAATTGAAATTAAAAAATCACACAATATCTCTATTTTTTTATTTGAAATTCAGAAAAACGAAAATGGAACAGCCTGTGTTCTATCTGTTTAATATGAATGTATTTGACAGGCATTATTTTGAATCCTTTTTAAATTCAGCGACAGTCAGAACATCTTTTATCTGATCTTCACAAAAAACACTAATAGTAAGTGGTTTAAGTTTTCCAATTGGCTTACTATTACTAAAATCGTCTTTTATGCTTTGATCAATACCTAATCCCATTATACCCGGAACAAATCTTTCTGTAAAGTAAAAGCCTGTTTTAAAATGTCCTTCCCAAACTGACAGCCAAAAAACTGTCTTCTTTTTAAAGCAAACTTTGCATAGCCATGCCTTACCATCGTTATAATATCTCCATTCGGGAATTAAAGCATAATCAGGCTTCGCAATAGTTGACATTAGCATTTCAAAAGCCTTATAACTTTGCTTTAGCGTAGCTTTTAGGACTTCATTATTAGGGAAAATATCAGGGTCCTTTAAAAGTGGCTTTTCCATAAGCTTATTCAATTAATTTTGTCAAGTTCTCCAACTATAGCAACGTAATTCTTTCCATATTTCTTTGCGCACTTAGGGCAGGTGGTATACCACATATACCATTTCTTAATCTTCAGTCCTTTCGATGTAATATGTGTTTCGTAATCCTTACTCCATTTCCCGGTGTCGCTAAAAGGGCCTTCGTAAACTTTGCTATAAAACTTCCCACTTAAGCTTGTATTCTCTACTCCTGGCACATCTCGATCAATAGCCAAGTACAAATCCATGTTCCATTTTGAGGTATGATCAGACAAACACAACCAATCGGGAATACTTGCATCGGCATTTCTAACTTTGTGGTCGAGCCGCCTCATGACCGATCCAAAGTTTATGGGCATATAAAAAAACGTGAACACATGATCTTTTATGAACCTCTTATCCTTCCATTCAATAAATTTATCATCCCAGGGAATCGGGTCAAAAGGTGGGCAACAATCGAATTTTGCAGGTTCCTGTGTTTCCATTTTATTCTCGTTTAATTCAAGACTAATAATTGACAACCATCAAATTTAAAGCTGATTACATCCATTTCCTATACTGAGACGCAATTGTGACAAAAAAGATAAGGGAAACTCTTCATCCTATAAAAAAAGCCGGAGAAAACTCCGGCTTCGATATCAAAAAAACGATGTTCAAATATTCTCTTATCTGTAAAAAACAGCATCAATAAATGCTTTCATGTCTGCTGCATAAGGAACACCATATTGTGCAAATGTTGCTTTTGTAACAACATCAGGTTTCCAGTCAAAAAAAGCATGACCTGCACCTTCAACCTGAACGTATTTCACCGTTTGTCCAGCAGCATCTAAAGCATCGGCATACGCCTGAACCGCTTCGTCAGTAATTAACGGATCTTCAGTTCCCCGAATTAAATAATGAGGAATAGCGCGTTCACTTACATTCTGTACATAGCGCAATGGAGCAATTGCATTCAAGTATTCATCGGTTGTTGCTGCAGCAAAGTTTTTAAGCAATTCACCATCAAAAACACCATAACTAGGTGCAGCCACCTGAATAGCACTTGTAATTTCAGCTCTTACTTGCTCAACGCTTTTCCCCTCAGGAATATAGGTAGGCATGAATTCATAAACACCTTCGGTTTCCCCAAAGCCACCATCACCAATAAATGGACACATGGTTGCTGCAGAAGCCGATAAGTGCCCACCTGCGCTGTCGCCAGTAACGGCAATACGAGTAGGATCGCCACCATATTCGGAAGCATGTTCCTGAATGTGAGCGATTGCACCAAAAACATCACCAATTAAGTCTTCCATTTTGTTGGGTTCAACATCGCCATCTAAGGTGTTAATCCAACGGTAATCAATGCTGAAAACAACATACTGTCCTCCCTTTATCAATTCACGAGCCAATCCACGCATAATATCTTCAACATTTGAAGACCATCCACCACCATGAATAATAACGATACATGGAAGATTTTCAGCACCATTAGGTGAGAAAACATCATATTTCAATTTTTTTACTCCCGGCTGTGCATACACAACATCCTGAGTTACAGAAAAATCTTTCAATGCACTTTCCTCAATAAAAGAAGCACCAATTGACATATCCTTATCAACTGTTACTTTAAATACCGAAGTCATTGACTCGAAAGCCGTTTTTCCGTAGTTGCCAGGAATAGCATAATATCCGCTATCAAACGCATAGCCTTCTGCAGGAGCTGTTGTGACTGTAATAACAGTACCAGCATCCACTATTCCACCCTCAGGAATAGCAGGACTGCATGTGAAAGATCCGTTTTCTGCTAGATCAAGAGTAATCGTGAAAGAACCTTCTGCCACTGCTTCAGTTGAACTTTCTTCCTTACTACTAGTACCTGAGTTGCAGGAACTAAACACAAAAATTGCCATTAATGCGACAAATGACAAGATCAATTTATTATTTACCATCTTCATAAATTAAACATTAGGTTAATTTGTAATTACTAAAGGTTGTTGTTTCTATCCATAAAGTTATGGAAGAAATATTATTTGTATTAAGGATATGCAAATGCCCTAATATTTACAAGGCTTATAAATAGATTTCATAGACAGTTTAACTCGATAGACAAAGGCTTTATAAAATCACATTTCTGATTATTTTTTTGATCCCCAGATATTGGAAGAACAGAACTCAACCCTTTCCGAAAACCTGATCATAAAAAAAGCCGGGAACATTCCCGGCTTCATATCGAAAAAATAACGATGTTCAAGTAATCTCTTATTTATAAAATACTTCATCAAAGAATGACTTCATTTTTGCTGCATAAGGAACTCCATATTGAGCAAAGGTGCTCATTGTACGTGTATCTGGTTTCCAATCGAAAAAAGCATGACCTGCACCTTCAACCAAAACATACTCGACTGTTTGTCCTGCAGCTTTCAAGGCATCAGTATACGTTTGAACTTCTTCATTTGTAATTAGTCCATCTTCTGTTCCACGTAACAAAAGTTGAGGAACTTTGCGAGCTCCCAATTTTGCAACATATGAAATCGGGCAAATAGCATCAATAGAAGCCTGACTAGTAGTGTCTGCACGACCAGCCAACATATTAGCTGTAAATACACCATAACTAGGAGCTGCTACCTGAATTGCACTGGTAATTTCGTCTCTTACCTGATCGGCTGTTTTTCCTGCTGGCATGTAAGTAGGCAAAAATTCGTAAACGCCTTCTGTTACACCAAAACCACCGTCGCCAATGCTCATAGTCATATTGGCTGCAGATGCAGATAAATGACCACCTGCACTATCGCCGGTTACAGCAATACGAGTTGCATCGCCACCATATTCAGCAGCATGTTCTTGAATATGGGCAATCGCACCATAAACATCTTCAATCAACATATTCATTGTATTTGGAACTTCGTCACCGTCGCCAGTATTAAGCCAGCGATAGTCAATACTGAATACAACATATTGGTCGCCTTTTACCAATTCGCGAGCCAAACCACGCATAACATCTTCAACATTCGATCCCCAGCCTCCACCATGGATAATAACAATACAAGGAAGGTTTTCTGCTCCTTTTGGAGAGAATACATCGTATTTCAATGGTTTAACTCCAGGTTGTGCATAAACAACATCGTGTGTCACATTGATATTTTCCACTAATGAATTTTCAACAAAAGTTGCACCTATCGACTTATCTTTATCAACGGCAAAAGTTGCTTCAGGGGTAAAGTATTCATAACTCATTGTTCCCCACATACTACCTGCAAACGTTTGGTAGATACAATCGAGGCTGTATCCTGATGCTGGAGTAGCTGTAATTGTAAGTTTTGTGCCGGCAGCCACTAAGCTATCAGCAGGAATTTCAGGACTAATTGTGTAAGATCCATTTTCCGCATCAATAACGGCAACAGTATAAGGACCTTCCTGCTCAGCATCAGTTGAACTTTCACCCTGACTACTAGTAGTTTTAGAGCCACAAGAACTAAAAACTAACATTGCCATTAATACCACAAATGACAATACCAATTTACCATTTACTTTTTTCATAATTTAAATAGTTGATTTATTATTAATTGATGTTTATTACGTTCAAATTATTAGGGAGATATTATTCGTTTTATTTATTCGCTTCTACGAAGATACTATTATGTACAAGGTTTTCAGATTGATTTCATAGACATTTCAACAATAAAAACGATTGGGAATCTCATTTTTGTCTATGGTCTTTACTATTTTAGCATTTCTATGAGTAACACTTCGGAACAACGAATAATGGTTCATTGCGATTTTTCGGAAAACATGAATGACACAATCATACATGGAGTCCGAATGGCAGCAATTTTTGATAAAGAACTTTGTCTGTTTCACGCTTTGGGTAAAAACGCAAAAGAGAAGAAGCTTCCGGCACAAAAAGCTTTGGGAACAATTATCAGAAAATTGAAAAATGACCTTCCCAAAATGACAATTTCAAGTCTTACCCTTAAAGGAACTTTGCAACAAAACATAGATCGTATTGCTGAACAGTATGATGGGGTAATGCTTGTGTTAACTTCAGAAAATATTAAAAAGAAACTTCCGGCACTTCAACAAAGCCAGATTCCATTCTTATTTGTCAAAGGGAGTAATCGCGAATTCTTACAATATAAACGAGTTATTTTACCTGTTGATTTCCGGAGAGTAATGAAAGAGACCTCGCTGTGGGCTTCGTATTTTGGGCGGTTTAACAAGTCTGAGATTGAAGTTATGGTTGCCTCTGAAAAAAACAAAGATTTGAAGAAGCGAACTAGAAACAACACAGTCTTCATTGAACAACTACTATACAAACTACACTTAGATGTGCTGTTTAAACCTGCAGCAAAAGGAAGTTTTGGATTACCTTTTGAAGCACTCGATGTATGCAAAAAAAATAATTTTGACATACTAATTATTCCATCAAGCCAACATATCAGCCTGTTAGACCTAATGATTGGGTTGCCTGAAACTAAAATCATAAAAAAAGCAGGCACACTTCCTGTGCTCTGCATCAATCCCAAAAAAGATATGTATGTTTTGTGTGATTAATATTTTAGCTGCCAGACAACTTTAATTCACCTACTGACTAAATTAAAAAAAGCGTAGGCATAATCATATTTTTATTTTTCCTTTGTAAACAATAATGAAAAACCAGACACCATGCGCTTAATTCTTTTCGCGACCATCATGCTTCTTTCAGTGTCAACCTTTGCTCAAAAATTAGAATATTCTGTTCTTTTTCATGGCATTGGGGATAACAGAGAATATTCCCGAGAGTATGCTACTCCACAAACAATTTTAGGAGAACGAAGCAGTTTCGAAATTGGAACAACTCTGGAAGAAAAGCACCAATTCAGGGTCGGCCTAAGTCATATGTATGAATTTGGGAGCGAGATAGATGATCTGAAACCAAAACTGACAGCATATTACCGATATTCAGACAATCGGAAAACGTTCTATTTTGGGGCTTTCCCGCGCATGAATTTAATTAATTATCCACTTGCCTTACTTACAGATACTCTAAATTACTATCGACCTAATTTAGAAGGAATGTATGGGGAATACAAATGGGTGTGGGGCAACCAAAGTGGTTTTGTAGATTGGACAAGCCGGCAAACAGACAACAAGAGGGAAACCTTTATGGCGGGTTTTTCAGGCAAAATACAACTAAGCTCTTTCTTCTTTGAAAATTATTTATTGATGTTCCATTATGCAAACAAAGGCATTCAACTTGAGGGAGAACACATTAGCGACAACTTGGGGATGGCACTTTTTCTGGGAAGTGATTTGGAGAAGATTGTACCTCTTAAAAGAGCATACATCAAAGTTGGGTTCCTAGAATCATCTCTTCGTGAACGTGGTATTACTGGCGGTTATATTACCGGACTGAGTTTTATAGGAGAATTTTATGGTGAAAGCAAAGACTTTGCACTTAAAACAACATTCCACCAAGGTAATGGACACAATTTGATGAACGGTGACCGTTTTTATGATGCGGAAAGTTATTTACGCACAGATATTTATTGGAAATTCATTAATTATGATAACATACAAGGACGCTTTAATATTTCGTTCCATCTGATCAATGGAAGCACATTGGACCAATCTCAGCAATTATCATTGGTATATAAGTTTGGCAACACTTCCAATTAAAATCGATAACGATGGTTTGAGGAAGTCCCCCATTAAACTTAACGGATCTGCATTTCATCTAGCAAATAGCCAGCTCCGGCAAACTTGTCAATCAAAAAAAGAACATACCGAACATCAACCATGATGTTACGACATTGATCCGGATCAAAGATGATATCGCTCATTGTACCTTCCCAGCAACGGTCAAAATTTAACCCAATGAGTTCACCGTTCGCATTAATGGCCGGACTGCCCGAATTTCCCCCTGTAGTATGTACCGAAGCAGTAAAAGCAACCGGCATCTCCCCGTCTTTTCCATAGTCTCCAAAATCCTTACTTTGGTATAAATCCTTTAATCTCTGGGGAACTTTATAATCGTACACATCCTGATTATCTTTTTCAACAATGCCCTTTAGTGTTGTGTAATGTTTATAATTAACCCCATCTAAAGGCTGATAACCTTCAACTTTTCCATAAGCCACTCTTAAAGTAAGATTTGCATCCGGGTACAAAGTTTGCCCCTGCTTCATCTCCATAATTCCGGCCATATATGTTTTTTGCAGAGTTTCAATTTCAGATTGAATGGCATTATATTTTGAGGCAATATTAGATCTGTAATAATCAATCAAATCCAAATACATCAGCATTATCGGATCTTTCTCTAACTTTCTAATTTTAGCATCATTCAAATTTCCGACCAAAGCTAGAAGTTTCTCTTGGTTCGTAAATTTTGATTTTTGATACACTTTTTTTCGCAACCCTTCATCCGTATTTGACTCCAATAGCTCATGGAATTTTTCAGGTAAATAAATCGGATCCAGATCTGCCTTTAGTTGATTTATTAAACGAATAAAAACCTCCTGATCTGTTTCCAGATTATAATTTTTAAAATGATCCTGTATTTCTTCTTGAAGTTTTTCGATGTATTGTTGCCGGTCTTCTTCATCCTTACTAGACCAGCTTTTCCCTATTTGAGAAAAACTCCGAACTAATGATAGCACATCGGTTCCCTGTGACACAATTTCGGAGTAATAATTGTAAGCCCGGTTGTAATCCCTTAATTCTGAATATTGTTCCTCAAAATTGGATAATAACTCCGAATATATTGTTTTCAACGAATCGTTTTTCCCATACCAATTCTGAAATTCATTTTCAAAAGATTCTTTTATTGCAAGGGCATCCATGCGCTGAAGTCCTTTTATCTCTCCCTGCCAACGTTTCCATGAATTACTAGCACGAGCATATTTTGAAGCATACTGAATACGCACTTTGGGCTCAGCCTCCATGTGTTTAGATAGAATATTCAGTTTCTCAGTCCGAATCTTAACCCTATCCGGATCGCTTTGGTTCATAACCAACTCGACTGCTTCGGATGGTAAATATTGTTCGGTACTCCCAGGGAAACCATAAATCATGACAAAATCATTCTGCTCCACCCCTTTTAAAGAAATTGGCAAGAAAGATTTCGATTGATATGGCACATTATATGGAGAATAATCAGCCGGTTCATTATTTTCATCAGCATAGACCCTGAAAACTGAAAAATCTCCAGTATGACGTGGCCACATCCAATTATCTGTATCACCACCAAATTTCCCAATTGCAGATGGTGGTGCACCAACCAAACGGACATCTGTATATACTTTATATACATACACAAAGTACTGATTCCCATAAAACAGGGGTTTTACGATGGCTTCATATTTAGTACTATCACTAGCCTCGTTTTCAATTGCCTGAATATTATCAGCAATTTTTTCAGACAATGCACTTTCTTCCAGCCCATCCGTACCAGCCATTACTGAATCCGTGACATCTGCCATGTACTCTAAAAACCTAACTTTCAACCCCGGATTACTTAATTCTTCATCTTTCGACATTGCCCAAAAACCATTAGTAAGGTAGTCGTTCTCAAGAGTACTATGAGACTGAATGTATGAATAACCACAGTGATGATTTGTGAAAAGTAGCCCTTCCGAAGATACCATCTCTCCGGTACATCCACTCCCAAACAGAACAACAGCGTCTTTCATGCTGTTTTGGTTTATGCTATATATATCTTCTGTCGTAAGTTTAAATCCCATTTGTTGCATTTCCTCGATATTGTATTTATCGAGTAACGTAGGAACCCACATTCCTTCGTGGGCATACAAGTAACTGGAGATTAACAGAAATAAAATACTAAGTTGGATTTTTGTCATACGGATAAAATTAGTTGAATTCCGTTTTCGTTTTTTCTCTCAACATTAATGACACAAAAAAGTTGACACCAAAGGGATCGATTATTCCCGGACAATTTCTATGCGATCTAAAATTCTTTGAGGTATTGGTAAAGCTTATGTAGAGGTAAGCCCATTACATTATAAAATGATCCTTCAATCTTATTAACACCTACAAAACCAATCCACTCTTGAATACCATATCCTCCAGCTTTATCGTAGGGTTTATACTTATCAACATAATAGATTATTTCCTCGTCAGTCAAATCATCAAACCAAACTTCTGTTACGGCATGAAATGAGATTTTTTTTGTTTTGGATTGAAGATGCATTCCGGTAATAACCTGATGTTGATGGCCTGATAATCCCTGAAGCATTTCTATAGCTTCTTTCCGGTCTGTGGGCTTTCCTAAAACGTTATTGTCTCTCCAAACAATCGTATCTGCAGTAATTAAAAGTTCATCGTCTTTCATACTATCCTTTAAGTGATCTGCTTTCAACTGAGCCAAAAATACAGGAATGGCAGTCATTCCCAATTCTTCAGGATAAAACTCATCCAAATCAGCTTGGCGCACCTCAAAATCGAGTCCCAAATCACGCATCAATTGTTGACGTCTTGGTGATTTTGATGCTAAAATAAGCTTGTATTTTTTCAGATTACTCAGTACCATCAAGTTGACCTCCAATAATATGTTTTTGCATTAATCCATGTACCTTGCGATTTCATGACTTGTTCCAATACATCACGAGCACACCCTTCGCCACCTTTTTTCTCTGAAATATATAAAGAAATTTCTTTAATCTCAGCCACTGCATCAATCGGACAAGTTGGAACGCCCACCTGATCCATAATTTGGTAATCAATTAGGTCATCTCCCATATAAAGAACTTCATCAGCTGTTACCCCCGTTTTTTCAAGGAAATCATGCAGACATTCAACCTTA
Organism: Prolixibacteraceae bacterium; assembly: GCA_963662675.2. Classification (GTDB taxonomy): domain Bacteria; phylum Bacteroidota; class Bacteroidia; order Bacteroidales; family Prolixibacteraceae. The sequence goes on along the minus strand of CAXXHP010000003.1, from coordinate 3,374 downwards.
TTACGAACCCCCATGTAAATATGAGAGACTCCCAGTTTTTCGTACCGCAAACGTACACGATCAACTGCGCCGCCTGAAATTATCGCTATGTGGTATCCCATATTTATAGCGTTTCGTATGGCATAGCCATCCTTCACATTCGCGGTTCTAACAGGGTCTCCATCTTCATTTAGTGGAGACATATCAGACGAAAGCACACCATCTACATCAAAAACCAATGCCTTAACCTGTTCGAGTTTTTCTTTAAAGAATGTCATTATCGCTCTTTTTATGTGCTTGAAAAATACTTTCAGACACAAAACTATAGATTTTCCTGAGTTCAGGTTGTTTATCCAATAGCTTTATATGTTTATTAATAATTGTTTCATCAAATCTTTTGGCAGGTCCTGTTTGTGCGTCATAAGGACTAAGCTCTTCAACTTTTGCAGCCGTTTCTTTAATAAGCGGCTTTAGAAGATCGAAACTAATACCCTGCATGGCAAGCAATTGATCACTTAAAAGGTATAAGTGGTTAACGAAATTATTGGCAAAAACAGCTGATACATGTAACGTTTCTCGTTGAACAGAATCGATTACATGTATATTTCTTGAGATTAATCCCGCTAACTTTTTCAACTCCTCCAAAAGTTCAGGAGAACTTGCCTCCAAACAAAGTGGTATTTCATAGAAATCAACATCCCTCGACTTTGAGAAGGTTTGGAGCGGATAAAAAACACCATATTGAGTACTAAAATTGCTCAACAAGCTCATTGGAATGCTCCCTGCAGTGTGTACAATAAACGTATTTTTGCAGTCTATTTGAGTAAGAATATTAGTAATGGCACCATCTTTTATGGCAATGATAATTAAATCAGAAGTCAAATTAATTTCATTCGTGTTATTCGTGAAGTCTGCATTCAATAGCAAGGCCAACTCCTTAGCCGATTGTTCAGTTCTACTATAAACCTGCACAATTTCCAACCCTGCTTTTACAAGCACCTTCCCTAGCTGTGTCGCCAAATTCCCAGCTCCAATTAATGTAATAGATCTAATCATTATTTTTTATTCTGAAACTCAAAGTAACAAAAAAACCGGTTAAAAACCGGTTTTCAAAATTAGATAGTCTCGTATCTTCGATTCACTTCTTCCCAATTAATAACATTCCAGAAATTATCAACATATTCAGCTCTTTTGTTTTGATAATGCAAGTAGTAAGCGTGTTCCCAAACATCAATGGTAAGCAAGGGTTTTCCTTTTTTTACGGCGTCACTCATCAACGGATTATCCTGATTGCCTGTTGATGCTACAAATAATTTGCCATCATCACCAACTGCAAGCCAAGCCCATCCACTTCCAAAATGCGTTTTTGCTGCTTTGGAAAATTCATCTTTCAATTGATCAACTGATCCAAAGTCCGCATTTATGGCTTCCTTCAATGACTCCGAAATAGTAGTTTTTTCGGGGCTCATATTTTCCCAAAATAATTTATGATTATAATACCCGCCTCCGTTATTTCGAACAGCAGGTCCATATTCAGAAATCTTTTCGAAAACATCTTCCATTGTCAATGAAACCGCATCGGTTCCTTCAATTGCTGCAGTAAACTTGCTAAAATAGCCACGGTGATGTTTATCGTAGTGCAACTCCATGGTTTGGGCATCAATATATGGCTCCAACGCATTATAGGCATAAGGTAGTTCAGGAAAAACATGTCCTTCAAACGTCTTACTTTCACTACTACAAGCTGTCAATGCAGATCCCACAATTGGAGTTGCCATAGCAACAGTACCGACAACGCTTATAAAATTTCTTCTTTCCATTTTACGAGATTTTGTTTTCAAAAAGAAGAACAAGGCAAATACTCAATTGTTTTCAAATTAAAAGTCAATTACACGAAATATTAGCTCTAAAGGAAATGGCTTTTCTCAACTTCTGATAGCTCCAATCCATAAAGAAAATCCGAGAGGACTATATATGCGATGTCTCTAACTTCATTTCTTCGGCAGAAATAAACAAACAATAAAACAATACAAAAAAGCTACTTCCAACATGGGTTTCAAAATTTGAGTCACCCATATTGCCAATAAGCATACTAACTAAGAATAATAAAAATACAGGATTCTTATACGCTTTGGTTTTTATAACTGGATACATAATTGCAAACAATATCCACATTAGGCCCAGAAAACCAAATTTCACCCAATAATTCAAATACTGATTATGAGCATCCGCATATCGTTCTGCATCCATTTGAGATTTATTTTTCACATAAGCATCGTAATATGCTTTTTTCCAATTTCCAGTCCCTACTCCAACCCAAAAATTTTCTTTAATTATTGTAATCGCAGCTTTGCCATATTCCATACGCTGGGATAATGATTGGTTGTTTGCGTAACCCGTTTTAAAATATGTATCTAATTCCCATATACTAACATAAATGCGAGGATATAGCGAAAGTCCCTTCTGTGCCAAAATATAATTACTTATTCCAGATTCAATATTTCTTATATCCTCCACGCTCAATTGCCGAATTCCTTCTGCATCTTTCCGCAGATTCATAGAAGTAAGATACCTTACCAGTGTTTCCTTAACTTGGTACCCATTTTTATCAATCTCTAAATATTTTATATTTGCACGTTTATCCCATGCTTTTTCCATCTCCTCTTCGCACCAATATAATCCCACATAATGTCCATTTTCTGTTTTCTTATTCTGTAAATTATGTGAATAGCTATTCCCTTGACTCGTTACTTTCTCCAATTGAGAAAATTCTACAGCATCAACATCGTAGAATTTTTCAATAGCGTAATATAAATAACCGACTGGAATTGCGAACAATAATATCAAAGTTGTCCAAGCAAGCCTCTTCCATACTTTTTTCCTTAGGTTGAATACGATAATAGTAATTCCTAAAAATGCAGTTAAAACAAACGTAACAATCCCAGTAAAGGATTGATGCCAAACTAAAAACAAGACTAAAAATAGAATACTTGTAATTCCCCCCACTTTCCAGATTCTCCCCATTGTTACTCTATCTAATACAAAGAAATTAGATAATATTACTATGGCAAAAATCACTTGAAAACTAAATCGTATATGATGAATAAAACCTTGTTCCTGAGCATCCAACACAGAGGATTGGTCACTAAGATAAAAACCAATAATAGTAATGAAAGCAGAGGCAACTACCGAGAAAGAAAAAACAAGTAACAATTTTTTTAATTGATCGGAACTTATACGCTTCCCGACAAAAAAAGCCAAGGGAATAATAAGAAAAGGTATATTTTTTTTCAGATCATAGATACCCCACTTAATATCTTTGCAAAAGAACATTCCAATTAAATAAAGGAGATAAATCGTTAAGAATAATAGAAGTTGTTTTCTCTTGGTTGGAG
>CAXXHP010000002.1:0-787369 GCA_963662675.2 Prolixibacteraceae bacterium | reverse complement strand
AAAGTATATGTAGATGAGTCATTCCAAACCAGTGGAGCTGCCGACTGTGAGGCATTAATATCACTATATGAGCCACAATTTGATGCCATCTCAGAAAACATTGATGATCTTAAAAATATGCTTCGCGTATTAGGGAAACAAAAATGTACTGATAGTGAACTTTATGCAAATGCATCAGAGAAGCTATACGATCTTGACCCATCGGCTGAAGCAGCTTTCAACATGGCTCGTTTGTTTGTAAAACGTGATGACTTTACCCGTGCAAAAGAATACTACCAAAATGCCATAAGTGCAGAAACCGACAAAGAACTACTTGCACAATACTATTATGAATTAGGTGCATTTACATTAGCAAAAGAATCTGCATACCAAAAAGCACGCGATTATGCACGTAAAGCATTGGACAACAATCCAAGATATGGGAATGCATTAATCCTTTTAGGTGATATTTACGCTCAGTATGCCCCAAAATACGGTGAAACAGATTTTGATCACAAAACATTGTATTGGTTAGCTGTTGATTATTTTGAAAAAGCAAAACGTAATGATCCTGATGTTTTCCAAACCGCAAATTCAAGGATAAATACGTATAAAGTATATTTCCCTGATAACGAAACAATGTTCATGCAAGGTTTTTCAAAAGGCCAAACTTTCACAGTTGAAGGTTGGATCAATGAATCAACAAAAGCACGTGCAAAATAACAAGTCCATAAAAAAACGTAGATATTCAAAAATAAGCATTGCAACTCTCATCATGGGGGTTGCGATGCTTTTCTTTTCATGTGCTAATAAGATTGAAAAGATCAAGGAATTTTCGAAAAGCGACGATGCCCCGACGATGGAGGCCGAAGGCTTTGAGATGATCTATTCTGACTCAACAATAGTCCGATTTAAAATTCAGGCAAAAAAACTACAAAATTACGACAAGGAGCAAGAACCGTTCATGGAGTTTCCTGAAGGAATTGAGATTGAGAAATATGATGAGAATATGAGTATTATCTCAAAAATCACCTCCGATTATGCCCGCTATTTTGAAAAAGAAAAGAAATGGATCGCAAAAAACAATGTAGTTGTTATTAACATGCAAGGTGATTCCCTGATTACAGAAGAGTTAATATGGGAAGAGAATAAAGAGCTACTATATTCTGAACAATTCGTTAAGATCATCCGTAAAGACCAAATAATTACGGGCATCGGCTTTGAATCAGATCAAGAAATGTCTAATTGGGAAATAACGAAAGTTAAAGGCCAAATTTATCTGGACACTACAGAGTAATCATGGAAATACTTTTTATTACCATTCTTGTCACCATCATATTCTCAGCCTTTTTCTCGGGAATGGAAATTGCTTTTGTATCTGCCAATAAACTCCGTTTAGAACTCGACAAAAAGCACGATTCATTAAATTCCAGAATTTTAACTGTATTCACAAAAAACCCAGGGCAATATATTGCAACCATGCTTGTTGGAAACAACATTGCATTGGTGATATACAGTGTCGCTTTTGCAAAAGTGCTAGAGCCCACTCTTTACACGTTCACATCTTCTGATGGAGCTGTACTTATCATGCAAACCATTGTGTCCACATTAATCATTCTACTTACAGCTGAATTTCTACCAAAAACATTATTTCGCATAACGCCAAATATCTTCCTTCGAATTTTTGCTATTCCCCTCATTGTATTTTACTACATATTCTACCCTTTAACCCGAATTACCATTGGGTTTTCAAAACTTTTATTGAATGTCATATTCAGGGCAAATATTGACAAAGAAGAAGAAAAAATAGTTTTTAGCAGAATTGACTTGGATCATTTCGTCAATACGCAAGACAACTTTTCGACTCTAGAAGAACACAATGTTGAAAATGAAGTAAAACTATTCCGTAATGCGCTCGACTTCTCAAAAGTAAAGCTTCGTGAAATTATGATCCCTCGAACAGAAATGATTGTCATGGACATTCATTCAGAAATGAAAGACCTTCGACAAAAATTTATTGAAACCGGATATTCGCGAATCTTATTCTATGAAGACAATATTGATAATATCTTGGGCTATATCCATCACTCAACTATCTTTACCAACCCAGATTCTATTCGTCCAAACCTAAAAAAAGTTGCAATTGTTCCTGAAACAATGCCTGCAAGTAAACTCCTCAGCAATTTTATTCAGCAGCACAGAAGCATTGCCATAGTTGTAGATGAATTTGGAGGAACATCAGGAATGGTTACCAGTGAAGATATTCTGGAAGAAATATTTGGAGAGATAGAGGATGAACACGACACAATCGACCTAGTTGATCGGAAGATAGGTGAAGATGAATATATTTTCTCGGCCCGGATAGAATTAGATAGCCTAAACGATCGCTATAACCTCGGGTTTCCTGTCGATGAGAACTTTGAGACATTGGCCGGCTTTATCCTTTTTAATCACGAAAGCATTCCCAAAATTAATACCGTCATCAATATCGATCAATATCGAATTAAGATACTCAAAGCTTCAAATACAAGAATTGAGTTAGTCAACCTCAAGATATTAGATAACACTTAAAATAAAAATCTAAATTTTAAGAATCGTATCTAAAATTGTTATCTTCGTAGCTCGAAAAAAACTAGTAAAAAAACATAATTCATTAACTATCAGTAAATGGCTACCTTACAGAGAATTCGAAATCGCGCTGGGTTATTAGTAGCAATTATTATTGGTCTAGCATTAGTTGCCTTTATCTTGGGAGACCTGTTAAAAACAGGAAGCTCATTATTAAATTCATCTCAAATGGAAATTGGGGATATCAATGGGACATCAATCCAATACACTGATTTCCAGACCATGGTTGACGAAACCTCCCAGATTTACAAATTAAATACTGGCAGCAACCAACTAGATGAAAGCACAATGGTGCAAATCCGCGAACAAGTTTGGGCTGAAGTAGTCCAGAGTGCTGTTATGACAGATATCTATGACGACCTTGGGCTTTCGGTATCAAGTGATGAGATGTTTGACATGGTGCAGGGAACTAATATCCACCCCATAATTCAACAATTGTTTGCCAACTCAACAACTGGTCAGTTCGACAAAACTGCGGTACTTCAGTTTTTAAAATCGTTAGATAATGGCGCTACTCAGGATCAAAAAGCATATTGGCTATATATTGAAGACCAGATAAAAAAAGATCAAATCTTAACCAAATATGAAAATTTAGTTGGGCAGGGACTGTTTGTTACAACCCCCGAAGCTGAATTAAGCGCTGCTAGCAAAGCGAAAAAAGCAAATATTCAATACATCTCGCTAAACTATTCATCAGTTGCTGACAGTTCTATTTCTGTTACAGAAAAAGAACAGATGGCCTACTACAATGCACACTTGGATGAATATGAGCAAGAAAACAGTAGAAAAATTGAATACATAACCTTCTCTGTCGTAGCTACAGATGCAGACGATGCAAGTACACTTCAGTGGATAGAGGATGCAAATGAAGAGTTTGCCACGATAGAAGACAATGAACAATACGTAAACGTCAACTCTGACATTCGTTTTGACAATTCATATTATAAGCAAGAGGACCTAACAGAAGAACTTTCAGCTTTTGCATTTGGTGGAAACACAAATGACACATATGGTCCGTACCGAGAAGGCAATACTTATAGAATCGCTAAAATCGATGACATTAAAAATCTACCTGATTCTGTCAAAGCAAGCCACATTCTATTTACATCGGCAGATGCACTCACATTAGCTGATAGCATAAAGACACTGATCGAAAATGGAGCTAGCTTTAGTGCTATGGCTAAAGAATACTCACAAGACTCAGGCTCTGCAGCTAATGGCGGTGATGTAGGTTGGTTCCGCAGAAATCAGATGGTAGAACCTTTTGAAGAAGCTTGCTTCAATGGAGACGTGAACAATTTATATATCACAACATCAAACTATGGTGTTCACCTAATAAAACCAACTCAAAAAGGTAAAGAAGTTAAACAAGTTCGCTTGGCTATTTTAGCTCGCACAATTGAGCCCGGAACACAAACCTACCAGAATGTATATGCACAGGCTAGTAAATTTGTAAGCGAAAATCTAACCGGTGATGATTTCCAAAGTGCTGTAACAGAACAAAATCTAAACAAAAAGATAGTTTCAGTAAGTGAAGGTGATCGTGAAATTGCAGGACTGGATCAACCACGTTCATTAGTACGCGCAGCATATGAAGCTGACATTGATGATATTCTGACTAACAGCGAAGGTTCTACTATTTTCGAATTTGGTGATGATTTCGTTGTAGCAACATTAACAGAAATCAATGAAAAAGGAGCTGCTCCATATGAAAATGTAAAAGTTAGTGTTGAACTTGCTGTGAAAAAAGAGAAAAAAGCAGAGGTATTAATTGCTAAAATGAAGGAAGCAGCAACATCGTCTGATTTAGGAAGTATTGCTGAAACACTGAATGTTGAAGTGATGGACGCAAATGGAATAATTTTCAACCAAAACTCTATCTCTGGAATCGGTATTGAGCCAGCCTTAATTGGGACTATTTCAAGCCTAGAGGAAAATCAAATGTCCGCTCCAATCAAAGGAAATTATGGAGTATACCTTGCAAAGATTGTTTCTTCGTCTGACGAAAACACCACTGATGTCCTTACCGAAAAACAAACACTGAAAGCAACATTTAGCTCCAGAGCACTTACTTCATCTTACGAAGCGCAAAAAAACGCTGTTGATATTGAAGATAAAAGAGCTAAATTTTATTAAAATATTTGTCACTAAAAAAAGAAAAGCAGGCCTTAAGCCTGCTTTTCTTTTTTAGTAAATCTAAGATGCTTAATCTTAATTTTCAATACTGCCGCATGTGATTTATAGATAAAACGTCAATAGATTTCAATGCAGGAACAACAAAATCACTCTATTTCTAGTATTCTTTAGGTAGAGATTTGGAAATGTAAATTTTTCATCTTTTCTGTATCTGAAAAAACAAACCATTCTCTATTTAAATCTTTTCGCATTATATTTGCAACTTATAAAAGAACGCCGTCTATGAAGCTTTCAATAGTAGGTATTATTTTTCTCCTCACAACCTTGAGCATATCAGCCCAAGAAGTAAGCAACGAACCCTCTCTTAATCAAGACAAAAGCCAAGCATTGTTTGAAAAAACAAATGTACATCAGGACAAACGCATCAATGCGTTATTAAAACGACACATTGAAATAAACAACCACTTGGAAGGGACAAGCGGCTATCGGATTGAGATCTTCTTTAGTTCTGGAATAGGATCAAGAAGTGACGCACTAAAAGTGAAAACCGAATTTCTAAAGCAATTCCCAGATGAAACGGCATATATGTCATTTCAAACTCCAAACTTTAAGATCCGCGTTGGGGACTTCCGAACAAAAAGCGAAGCTTTGAATTTGAAAGAAAAGATCTCAAAAAACTACCCCAATGCATTTATCGTCTCTGACATCATACAGTTTCCTAAATTATATACAGATACTAAGCAATGAGCGAATTGATTAAACACGAGTGTGGAATTGCGCTAATACGATTGAGAAAACCGTTAAGCTACTACCAGGAGAAATATGGAACATGGCAATACGGATTAAATAAGCTCTATCTCTTGATGGAGAAACAGCACAATCGGGGACAGGATGGTGCCGGTGTAGTCAGTGTAAAAATGGACTTAGATCCGGGATACGAATATATCAACAGATATCGATCCATAGAGTCAAACCCAATTAAGGATGTCTTTGAAAAAATTGGCAAGAGCATAAAAAAAGCAAAGAAATTAGGAACCGATGTTAACGATATTAACTGGGTTTATGAAAACGTTCCTTATGCCGCTGAAATCTATTTGGGTCACCTAAGATATGGTACGTTTGGAAATAACAGCATCCACTTTGTTCATCCGGTAATGCGTCAAAACAACTGGAAATCCAGAACCCTGGTTTTGGCAGGGAATTTCAATCTGACAAATACGGACGAATTATTTGAACGGTTAATTGAATTGGGACAACATCCCAAAAACTATACTGACACAGTAACCGTACTTGAAAAAGTTGGTCACTTTTTAGATGAGGAAAATCAATTCCGCTTTCGCCAATATAAAAATGAAGGTTTCTCTAATCGCAAAATATCTCCTTTAATTGAGCAAAATCTAGATGTACAAAGCGTTTTGGAACGCTCTAGTAAAGACTGGGATGGAGGATATGCTATGGCAGGTATGATTGGTCATGGTGATGCTTTCGTGATGCGGGATCCATGGGGAATTCGTCCTGCACATTACTACGTCGATGATGAAATTGTTGTTGTTGCATCTGAACGCCCAGTCATTCAGACTGTAATGAATGTTAAAGGAAGCGAAGTAAAGGAAGTAAATCCGGGCGAAGCATTAATCATCAAAAAGAATGGCGATGTTTCAACCCAATTAATTCGAGTACCACATCCACGAAGATCTTGCTCATTTGAGCGTATATATTTCTCAAGAGGAAGTGACAAGGACATATATAAAGAGAGAAAAGAGTTGGGTAGACTGCTATCTCCAACAATTCTGAAGTCGATAGATTTCGATATGAAAAACACCGTTTTCTCATATATTCCGAATACATCAGAAACTGCTTTTTACGGAATGATGCAAGGCGTGCGTGAGCATCTTTTAGCATGGAAAAAAGAAAAGATACGTGCACAAAATGGAGGAATGCCAGAAAAGGAACTTGAAGAAATAATTTCACTGGAACCCCGCGTTGAAAAGATTGCAATTAAAGACGTAAAACTACGTACGTTTATTGCAGATGATGCTAGCCGTGATGACTTAGTGGCCCACGTGTATGACGTCACTTATGGCATCATTAAAGAAAACAAAGACACCTTGGTTATTATCGATGATTCTATTGTTCGCGGCACAACCCTTAAGAAAAGCATCCTAAAAATACTTGACCGATTAAATCCGAAACGAATTATTGTAATTTCATCAGCACCTCAAATTCGATATCCCGACTGTTATGGCATTGACATGGCTGTTCTTGGAAAATTCATTGCCTTCAATGCCGCAATTGAACTACTAAAAGATCACGGTAAAGAGCAGGTAATTGATGATGTATACAAAAAATGTAAGGCACAAGAAAACCTACCTAAAGAGGAGATTGTAAATTACGTGAAGGAAATATATCGCCAATTTACACCAGAGCAAGTTTCAGAGAAAATAGCTGAGCTGCTAAAACCGGAAGGATGTAAGGCTGAGGTAAACATCGTGTACCAAAGTATTGAAAACCTACACAAAGCTTGCCCTAATGATACAGGCGATTGGTATTTTACCGGAGACTACCCTACTCCTGGCGGAAATAAGGTGGTAAATAAATCGTTCATAAATTATGTTGAAGGTTTTGCCGGAAGAGCATATTAAAAACAAAGTCACAACATATAAAGCAGGCATTTTGCCTGCTTTATTTATGCCTCCAAATCTTATTGAACGACAATCACAGCATAAGGCAAAGTTAGAAAACACGAAATATTGATCATACCATTACCGTCTTTCCTGAAAGAAAGCAGTCATTAAATCCGCACTATCATCACCCAGTACGCCTGAGATAATTTCGGTTTTTGGATGTAGTGCTTTGGGTGCAAATTTTGAGAACCCTCGCTTTTCGTCGCTAGCGCCAAAAACAAGCTTCCCCAGTTGCGCCCAACCAAGTGCCCCGGCACACATCACACAGGGCTCCAAAGTGACGTAAAGGGTGCATTCATTCAAGTATTTACTGCCAAGCAAATTAGCAGCAGCAGTAATCGCCTGCATTTCGGCATGTGCAGTCACATCGGTTAGAGTTTCTGTCAGATTGTGGGCACGTGCGATGATACGATTATTGGCTACAACGATAGCCCCAACTGGAACTTCTCCTTTTTCATATGCAAGCTGTGCCTCCTGAAAAGCCCGCTTCATGAAGTAAACATCATCAAATAAGTCCATCGTTCATTTCAATTCAACATTAATGACAAACCTACAATTTTAATTGCTAAAAACTCCTTATTTTTGCAGACGAACAAAAAACAAATGACGATATGTACAGAACGCACACATGTGGTGAATTGCGCCTCGAACATCAGGGAACAGAAACAACCCTAGCCGGATGGATACAACGTAAACGCGAATTAGGTGGAATGACCTTTGTGGATTTGCGTGACCGTTATGGTATTACTCAATTGGTTTTTGATGAAAACACTGCCCCTGAGGTCAATGAAAAACTCAAAGGGTTAGGACGTGAGTTTGTAATTCAAGCAAAAGGATCTGTACGCGAACGCAGCAGCAAAAATAAAAATATCCCAACTGGAGAGGTTGAAATAGAAGTAAAAGAAATCCAGATATTGAGTCCATCAGCTGTCCCTCCATTTACTATTGAGGACGAAAGTGATGGCGGTGACGAAATACGCATGAAATACCGTTACCTTGATCTACGACGCAATCCTGTACGCGAAAACATGATCCTACGCTCAAAGATGGCTCATGCAATCCGCTCATATTTGAATGATAAAGAATTCATTGAGACTGAAACTCCAGTTCTCATAAAATCAACTCCCGAAGGAGCACGCGATTTTGTTGTCCCTTCACGCATGAATGCTGGCGAATTTTATGCCCTGCCCCAGTCACCTCAGGTATTTAAACAATTATTAATGATTGCCGGTTTTGACCGGTACTATCAAATTGTAAAATGTTTCCGAGATGAAGATTTACGTGCAGACCGTCAACCAGAATTCACACAAATTGATTGTGAAATGGCCTTCGTCGATCAGGAAGATGTACTATCAAATTTCGAAGGATTAACCAAGCACCTCTTCGAAACCATGAAGGGAATCTCATTGAAAGATTTTCCTCGCATGCCCTATGCTGAGGCAATGGAGAAATATGGTAGCGACAAGCCAGATATACGTTTCGGTATGACATTCAATGATATTACAGCGCTTGTTAAAGGTAAAGATTTCAAAATATTTGATGATGCTGAATACATCGTTGGAATTACTGCCAAGGGTGCTGCTTCATATTCACGCAAACAACTTGATGCACTTACTAAATATGTCCAACGCCCACAAGTTGGAGCTAAAGGAATGGTATATGTAAAATGTAATGAAGATGGCACTTTCAAGTCATCTGTGGATAAATTTTACGATGCCGAAGAACTTCAGAAATGGGCTGCTTCATGCAATGCGGAAGCAGGTGATCTAATACTCGTTTTATCTGGAGACAAAGCGACAACGCAAGTTCAGATGTGCGAGCTTCGTCTTGAAATGGGACGTCAGTTAGAGCTAATGGATAAAAATATTTTCAGCCCTCTTTGGGTTGTTGACTTCCCTTTATTGGAATGGGACGATGAACTAAATCGTTACCATGCCATGCACCACCCATTTACAGCACCAAAACCTGAAGATCTCGATTTACTTAAGACAGCTCCAGGAGAAGTACGTGCTAACGCATATGATTTGGTTATCAATGGTGTTGAGATTGGTGGCGGCTCTGTTCGTATATTCGATTCAGAACTTCAATCAAAGATGTTTGATCTATTAGGCTTTACGAAAGAAGAAGCAGAAGCTCAATTTGGATTTTTAATGAGTGCATTCAAATATGGCGCCCCTCCACATGCAGGTATTGCATTTGGTTTCGATCGTTTAGCTTCAATGTTCGCAGGTTTAAATAGCATACGTGATGTCATCGCCTTTCCAAAGAATAATTCGGGACGCGATGTTATGATCGATTCTCCATCACAAATTGCAGATGCTCAATTGGATGAACTAAACCTGAAGGTTGAGTTGAAAGAAAAGTAAAAGAGCAAATTTGAATATAAATAGAGGGGCTGTCCAAAAAGTAAAATACGAGTCATCCTGAACTTGTTTCAGGATCTTAATCAACTGTGAAACAGATCCCGAAACAAGTTCGGGATGACGTTTTTCAATGATTATTCTACTTTTGGAACAGCCCCTTTATTACTTTAACAAGAGAGATTACAACGTATCTTCTCCCGGGTTCCAATCACAGGGTGTTAACTTCCCGGTTTGTAAGGCTTCTAAAACCCTAAGTACTTCTGGCACATTCCGCCCAATTGCTAAATCATTTACATTTACCCAACGAATAACGCCTGCAGGGTCTGAAATAAATGTAGCACGATAAGCAATTTTCTCCTCTTTTTCCAAGATCCCTAAATCTTCAGCTAGTGACTTTGAAGTATCTGCCAACATCGGGAAGCGAAGCTTTTTTAACCCCGGATGGTCGTTCCTCCAGGCCAGATGCACAAACTCAGAGTCTGTTGAAGCTCCAATCAAATTGGCATCAAGTTTTGAGAAATGGTCATAATAATCATTAAACCCTGTGATTTCAGTAGGGCAAACAAAGGTAAAATCCTTTGGCCACCAAAAAATAACATTCCACTTTCCCATCATACTTTCATGGGTAATGGTATCAAATTCTTTGCCCGGATCCATCGACACAACAGCCGTCTTTTTAAATTCCGGGAACTTATCTCCAATCGTTTTCATAAATAATTCTCTTAATGTTATAAACTAAACTCTTCAAAATCATTCATATTTTCGTTTCTCCTTAACGAATTATTTATCAAAGATATCTTTGTCTGCAAAGCCAGTCAAATCGTTTTTTTTTATTCCAAATAGACAAAACCTATATCAAACAAAACACAACAGACAGATAATTAACAACTATTAGATAATGACCCGCTTAACTTTTTATTGGTGCAAATTTGAGCTATAATGTATAATTCCATTATTTTTGGTAGCCTAAATAATTCATTAAAAAATGTATTTATGTTGAAAGTAAATGAGTATTTCGAAGGGGCAGTAAAATCAATTGCTCTGGAAAATGAAGAAGGCAAAGCCACAATTGGCGTAATGGAATCTGGCGAATACGAATTTGGCACCTCAACCATAGAGTTGATGACTGTTACGAGCGGAGTATTAGATGTTAAACTCCCAAGGGCGACAAGTTGGAAAACGTACAAAAAAGGCGAAACATTCCGTATAGAAAAAGGCGAACGATTTCAAGTAAACGCAAAAGGACAAGTTGCCTATTATTGTTTATATATCTAAGAGATATAGCATCACTTAGATACATTTCTTCACAAAATCAGCAATTGTCATTAAATTGCTGATTTACACCTTTCAATAAAACACCTATGCGTGAAACTCATCCACCCATAAATCGCCGAAAATTTATCGGATCAACCTCAGCTGCCTTTTTCGGATTTAGTATCCTTCCGAATCATGTGATTGCAGGATTAGGACACCGCGCTCCCAGTGACAAACTAAATATCGCAGGAATTGGCGTTGGCGGGATTGGCTACACCAATCTAAAAAGTATGGAGCTGGAAAACATTGTGGCTTTGTGTGATGTTGATGAAAATTATGCACTACGTAATTCTTATAGGGAGTGGCCAACAGCCCCCCAATACAAAGATTACAGGGTGATGTTTGAAAAGCAAAATGACATTGATGCAGTTGTCATTGCCACACCTGACCATAGTCATGCACTACCTGCTCTTATTGCTATGCGAAATGGGATTCATGTGTATTTACAACAACCACTCACCCATTCTGTTTTTGAGTCTCGCATTCTGGCTGAAACGGCTGAAAAATATGAAGTCTCCACCCAAATGGGTAATCAAGGAAACTCAGGAGAGGGCTTCCGACTAATTTGCGAATGGATTTGGGCAGGAAAAATTGGCGAGGTAACACACGTAGACGCATGGACAAACAACCCGACTTGGCAACAAGGGTTGGAAACACCCCAAAAAGAAATGCGCATTCCAAAAACCTTAGATTGGGATCTATTTCTTGGGCCTGCAAAATACCGTGCTTATAACGACATGTACCATCCTTGGAACTGGCGCAGATGGTGGGATTTTGGCTCCGGAGCACTTGGCGACATGGCATGCCACATTCTTGACCCAGTTTTCAAAGCATTGCAACTACAATATCCAGAAGCAATTCAAGCAAGCTCCACTCCAGTCTATCTTGATTCTGCACCTATTGCAGAAAAGATAGAATATGAATTTCCGGCTCGAGATAACCTTCCCAAAGTGGGCATGCCTCCTGTAAAAGTGACATGGTATGATGGCGGAATGAAACCTTCTGTCCCTGACGAACTTGAAGACGGAGAACAAATGGGTGATGAAAAGGGTGGCTGTATTTTTCATGGAACAAAAGGCAAAATCATGTGTGGTTCATTCGCAAAAAATCCGACACTGCTCCCTTTAAACGAAATGAATCATTTTGATCAACCCACTAAGTCAATTCGAAGAATTGAAAATGCTTTTGAGGGTGGACATGAAAAAGATTGGGTTCGGGCTTGCAAAGAAACTCCGCAAAACAGAGTAAAGGCTTCCTCGGACTTTGCATATGCAAGTCTTTTAAATGAAACTGTAGCTCTCGGGGCAATAACGGTTCGAATGCAAAGTCTGCACAAAACATTAAAGTGGGATGGGAAAAATATGCATTTCACAAATATCAGCGATCAAGACCAATTGAAAATGCTAGTTAATGACGAATTTTCAATTGTAAGTGGAGACCCCAGAAACAAACAAGAATTTACCACCTTGCCGGCCAGACAAATGGCAGAAAGATGGATCCGCCATAATTACCGTCAGGGGTGGGAGCAAATATAAAACCCACACATTTCTATCAAATTTGAACAGTACTGAGCGTAAATTAAAAGAGGCTGACTCTTCCGAGCCAACCTCTTTATGCTTTCCTAGATAAGTACAATTATTATTGCTTTGTAAAAGTAAAACCTTGTGGCCCCCATCCACCTACATTAAGAATTTGTGGGGATAATGCCATGTTAAAGGTATTCCCAGCACAAGGGAATAAAGTACCGCTACCCTCATAATACATATCTGCATATCCATAATAATCAGAAGCAATAATCTCCGGGTCACAAGTTACTTCATTTGTCTCTGGATCAACATGCCAAACCATGGGTTCACCATTCCCCGGAATACCTTCTGCTTCAATCACACCATCCACATACAAGGTATAGGGATCATCTCCATCAACTGTAATAGTAACAGGCCCATCAACAGCCCAAGATGCACTGAACGCATTGTAAGTGCCTGCAATCGTTGCTGGATCATAAGTATTCGGAGGACAACCAATTGTGAACTCAAAACCGAGGGCACTTTTATAACCAAGAGTTGGATCAGACAATGTTGGATGTGTCAATCCTCCAGGAATAAATTTCACGATATCAAGACCATCTTCATCCTCACCAATAACCTCAACATCAGGAGACTCATCATAATAAACCGTTCCGTTTTTATGAGTTACAGAACCTATAAATTGAAAATTATCTCCAAAAGTAATGTCCGAAATAGTTACTTCTAATAGACTTGAGAAATCATCAACCGTTAAGTTCAACGTTAGTGGGAATGATGTATATGTGCCAATGATTACGGTATCTTGTTCTACTCCACTTAGAGTAGCAACTAATTTTAGATCATACTTCACAACATTCCCTGTTGGATCTTCGATCTCTCCATTAAATACTAACTCGTCAATTGTGTTTACTCCAAGAACAGGATTCGGAGCATCAACAAACTTAAGAAATGCTCCCTTTTGGAAATCATCCAAAAATAGCAAATCCTCGTTTTGGCAGGAATTCAGCATTAGGAATGAAATTCCAACAATACTTAATAATATTACACTTATTCTTTTCATAGTAGAATCAATTTAAAGTTGGTGAATCAACATCCCAAAATACTTTTTCAGTAACCAATTTCTGAGTAACGCTACTGTTTAGCTGAACCATCGTTGCCGGGTATTGAAATGTGAGAGGGAAAGCCCCTACTGTAATAACTGGATCTTGAATATCCGAAGGATAACCTGTTCTTCTGAGTGTATTGTATGCTTCAACTCCACATCCCCAAAGAGCAAGGAAGTATTCTTTCACCACAAAATCCAATCTTTCATCATCATCAGCTGCATTGTCGTAATAGAATAAAGCAGACGCAACATATTCATCAATTTCGCTTTCCGTAGGAACAAAATCTTCATAACTATCTACTTTATTGACTTCTTCAGCACCAAAATTAATAACCTTATCAATGGATTTCCGAATCCCTGATTCATATAAATCACGAGCATCACCTGTTGTTTCAAGAACCAAATTAGCTTCAGCTAGCATAAAGTCGACATAAGATGAAAGCATGATTGGAAGGATACCTGCTCCCTCTGCTCCAGGATTGTCTTGTGCAGACAGAAAATCATCTCCATCAAATGCTCCTCCAGCTGGGTATACCCCTGGTAATGTACGTTGGAATCCATCAGGAGGAACACCTTCGTCATCACCATGATCACGTCCCCAATAATAATCTCCAACATAACAATAATCGTAATCTGGATCCCCATCACATCTCAAGTTATCTCCAGACGGCTCTTCCTCTACCTGACGATAAAGGTAATATCGAACCCGTGGATCAACAATAATAAGAAGCGGGTCATCTGTGCTTACCTTTTCATTAATTAGAGCATTAATATACCAGTTGCCCATATAATCATTTCCTCCATCAGCACCGTAATTGTATTTATAATCAGGGTGTCTACTGTCAGGATTCGCTGCTGTTTTTGAGTACGTAAATTGGAAATCTTCATCTGCGGTTTTGATATAATCGCCTGAGCTAATGATTGCATCTATCGCTAATTTTGAGGCGGCAGGATAAAGCTTCCTCATCTGCAGATTCATCTTCAATCTTAAAGTATTTATAAGCTTCTTCCAGTTATCAGTATCACCTCCATAAAAATAATCATTTGGATCACTAATTGCTGTTTCATCAAAATTTGCTTCGGCTAAGTCCAACAGAGAAAAAGCTACATTATATACTTCTTCTCCATCATCTACTTTCGGATTGGTATTATTCACTGCATCCAAAGCCTCTGAATATGGGATGTCGCCAAAACAATCCACAAGATTCACCAATGTATAAGCTGACAGTACCTGAGCAATTGCTGCATGATGATACATACTGGTTGCTTCAGCTTTTTCTATTAAAGTTTGACCATTCTGCAACACTTCCAAATAGGCATAATACCATAACTGATCAACTGATGTTGCTGTCAAATCAGTAAATGCTCCCGTATAAGATCCAAACATTGCCTTCATGCGCGATAATTCGGTCGTAGCAGTATTTATGCCAGACTCGTTTGCATCTTTATCTCCGGAAATGTACAAAGCAAAATTTTCCTGTACATCATTCAGCATATAATCCAGGTCAACTTGCTCTTCGTTCAGATTATTCGGACTGTCAAGTAGATCCAGATCCACACAGCCATATGTTGTTAACATTAAGGCCGCTAACAATAGGAATATATTTTTAATCATCTTTTTCATTTCTGTTACTTTTTATGATTTACATTAGAAGCTAGCCTTAATCGTAAAAGCGAATTTTCGAGAACTTGGAGCAGATCCAAATTCAAGTCCTAGACCGTTACCCACACCAGTACTAATTGTTTCTGGATCAAAGTTTGTGTATTCTGGGACGTTTGGAGCGTAATACCACAAATTCTGCCCCGACACAGTACATGAAACGGAACTAAATGGCGTATTTCTCAAGATATTGTTCGGCAAATTATAGGACAATGAAACCTCTCTTAAACGAACAACAGATGCATCATAAATACCTTGCCCACTAGGATCCTGTGTATTCAGGAAGTAAAGGTCGTTTGTTCCTATTTGTATCTCATTCTCAATTGGGTTACCGTCATCACCTAGTATTAATTTACCGGTATTCGCATCGGCTAAATACCCAGGAATGATCCATGAACCATCACGATCCTCGGTGTCTTTTGTAACACCACGTCTCAACATACTTGTTATTGTACTTGAATAGAAGTCGCCTCCATGCACGTAATCAACTTGAGCTAGCAATGTAAAATTCTTGTATGATACAGTATTGATTGCAGTATATTTCCAATCCGGGTTTGGATCACCAATCACCAAATTGTCCCATCCTAGATCCTCGCTATCAATAACGAACCCATCAGTCGCATTAACCAAGAAGTTACGGCTGTCTACATAGGCGTTGTCTGGATCATCAAGTGATTCCAACTTAGCTGCATATGTACCAACAATTACACCTAAGGGTTTGCCCTCTATAGCAAAGTTCCCCAAGTTGGTGAATCCGTTATACATGATTTGTTCTTCAAGATCTTTCACCTCGGACTCTGTTGCAGTAAAAATATTGTTGAGTTTCCATGTGACATCAGATGTTTGCACCAGAGTTAACCCTAAGTTCAATTCAACTCCCCAGTTATCAACACGACCTACATTCGCCCATGTATTACTATATCCAGATGAAGGATCTAAACGCTTATTAACAATCTGATCTTCGGAAACCCGATAATAGTATGTTGCTTCTAAATCTATTTTATTATTGAATAGATTCGATTCAATCCCTATTTCAAATTCTTTATGAAGTTCAGGCTTTAATTCTGGGTTACCCAATCTGTCTGATTCTGAAACAGAAGGTTGCGATCCATTACCATCGTCAAAAGATGAAGGATCTAAAATATATGCGCTACGGGTTAAATATGGATCAGGAAATCCGGCTGATGACGCATATGCTGCACGAATCTTTAAATAATTCAAAGTGTTACTTTCCAAGCTACTAAAAGCAGAAGTTGGAAGGAATGACATTGAAACACTTGGATAGAATAGAGATCTGTTTTCTTTTTCAACTGTTGATCCCCAGTCATTACGTCCTGCAATCGTTAAATATGCATAGTTTCTGTAATCTAAACCAACCTGTCCAAATACACCAATTTGATTTTCTTTGGATTCATAATTAAGGAAAGTTCCAGTTACCGGATCAACACTACTTGATGTTTTAAAATTGTCGTGTTGTAAAATTCCAAATACCAATTGTTGGGAACTGGCAATACCATTTGTCTCATAAATATCCTGTCTAATCTGAGCTCCTGCTTGTGCATCAAATTTTAAGCCATCTGCCAATTCAAGTTCGTCAAAATTCAGCAATAAGTTGTGGTTCCATATGGTATTGGAAGACATCAAATCTCGCAGAAATCCTTGAGTTGCTTGAGTTGAGGCAACCCCTCCCTTATTAATATAGTATCTCGCATTATCATTATAGGTATCTAAGCCAATCTGATAAGAAAGATTTAGATTATCCAGAATGTCAAATCCGAATTTTGCATTTCCATATACCCTATCAGTTACTGAACCAAATGCTGAATTATCTAGCAACCACAACGGGTTGTCCTGATCTGTACGATAATATACATTCGATCCTGTATACGGATCCTGATATGGCAATCCCATTAGATCAAGGTTCCTAGGAATAAAAAGTAACCGATATAAAATTGTAACGGCTCCGCTCGCATCACTTGCAGAGAAAGGTGGTGTTTTATAGTCCGTTCGTACAAAGTTTAGACCTCCGCTAACACTCAACTTACCTTTTTGCATATTAGCTCCAAAACCTACATTAATCCGGTTAACATTATTTTTAGGGATATAACCATCTTCATCGGTATAGCCTAAATTGAAATTTACGCTTCCATTGTCAAACCCTTGTGATAAGTTTAAATATGTATTTGAGCCGAAACCATTTTGAAAGAAATCTTTCACATTGTCCGGATATGCTTGATAAAGGACTTCCTCCCCTTGATATTCAGGGAAAGATGAAGCAAAACGAGGTAAGTTATAATGATGGTCAACCGTAATATTATCAGAGAACTTAGCCCCCCAATTCCCAACATAACCAACACTAGCCGCATTATCACCACCTTGACCATAGGAGTTCTGGTAATCTGGAAGTCCTGCAACTTGATTTACATATAA
This sequence comes from Prolixibacteraceae bacterium, assembly GCA_963662675.2. GTDB lineage: Bacteria > Bacteroidota > Bacteroidia > Bacteroidales > Prolixibacteraceae. The sequence continues at coordinate 769,544 of CAXXHP010000002.1, read as the reverse complement.
AGATTGAGAGACTGAAATCTGCAACCCTTTGGCTTTTGCACCGGCACCTGCCTTGGTCGTGATTATAATCACACCATTACGGCCTTGTTCTCCATAAAGGTTGGCTGCACTAAGTCCTTTTAGCACACTAACACTCTCAATGTTATTTGGATCAAGATCCAAAAAACGACTGGAAAACATGTTATTAGAACCTCCTGATGAAGAGAATTCACCAATTTCATTGGTACTTGCATCAAATGGGACACCATCAACAACAAACAATGGCTGGTTACTTCCGTTGATGGAAGAGTTCCCTCGTATGTTTATACTTGAACCGCTACCAACAACACCCGTACTTTTAATAATATTTACTCCAGCAATTTTCCCGGTTAATGATGCTGAAATATCAACTTCAGGTTTGTTCTGAAGCAGTTCGGATCCAACCTCACCAACGGAGTATCCGAGAGCTTTCTTCTCCTTCTGAATACCAAGCGCAGTAACAACAACTTCGCTGAGACCAACAATATCTTGCTCCATCTCTACATTAACTATTGATCCGCTGATTGCAGCCTCGAGTGTTTGCATTCCAACGAAAGAGAAAACTAACGTGCTAGCTTCTTGAGGCACTCTGATTTCATAAGCGCCTTCAAAATCAGTTATGGTTCCAAGAGTAGTTCCTTTAACAGACACTGTAACCCCGGGCATGGAAGTCCCATCATCTGAAGAAGTCACGGTACCTGTAATCTCCTTGGTTTGAGCCATAACAGACTGCAAACCGATTGTGAAAATTGCAAGTAATAATGCGATTTTTTTCATAGAAATAATTTTAATAATTAAAACGGCATCGATTTTTTAAAGCAAATTCCAAGAAATATGAATATTCCCCCTTTATCTACAATACCTTTAGTTCCCCCAAACTTATTTGTATTGTTTAGTAAATTAACATTCGGAATACTAAAACACAGAATGTTAACCAAAGTTCAAGATTGTTAAATAATCTTAATGTATACAAAAATATGAAATTATATAGATCTTTAAAGAGATATTCTGTAAAATAACATCATTCACACATGATAATTGTCATGAACGCATAAACTTTCGTGTTCAAGAACATATGTTCTCAACTCAACGATCTTAGATATTGAAAGTGTGATATAGATTACTTAAAGGATAGGTATGTTCTACAGTATGATACACAGCTTTGTTATATCGTTAATTATATGTGTTGGTTTTGAGGAGTTGATGTTTTTGACATTTAAATGATTGTCAGACACATGTCGATAATTCAAAGAGGAACTATTCATAAAATCGTCTCTAACAAAGTGAACTTGATCAATTCCAAAATCCATCGCACCAATAATATCGGTCTCGAAAGAATCCCCAATCATGATACTTTTCTTTTTAGAAGCATTACAATTCATCAGTGCATGTCGAAAAATGCGAACATCAGGTTTGGGGGCACTTACTTCCTCCGAAACAAACATTTTCTCAAAGTAGTCAGACAAACCACTACTTTTCATTTTCTGAGTCTGTACTTTCTTAAAACCATTTGATATAATATGTAATTGATATTGTCTTGACTGCAAATAATCCAATGTTTCAATGACTCCAGGCAAGAGAGTCGTTTGCAATGGCATAATATCCAAGTACAAATCATTCATTTCTACTGGATCAATACCTTTGATATTAAAATGTGCGAGTGTGTCTTCAAATCGTTTTTTTATGAGTTCCGGCTTACGAATCTCTTGCTTCCGATAAGCCTCCCATAAAGCTGAGTTAATTTTCTCGTAATAGGCATAAAACGCATCGAAGTCAACAATCTGCTCATACATATTGAGTTCGGCAACCGTTTGCGCCATGGTTATTTTGGCATTGACATCAAAATCCCACAGTGTATTATCGAGGTCAAAAAATATGTGATCGTATTTTCGGATAACACTCATTTCTTTGTCTTTCCTTCAATGACAATGACAATTTCGCCCTTAATTGTTTTCGACTTAAAGTGTTCAATAACCTCGGGAAGAGTTCCTCTAAAGTTCTCCTCATATAGCTTAGATAACTCGCGAGATACGGAAACTTGCCTTTCGGCACCAAAGAATTCGGAAAATTGCTCCAGGCTCTTTACAAGACGATACGGAGACTCATAGAATATCATGGTTCTCTCCTCTTCGGCCAATGACAGCAATTTCTTCTGGCGACCTTTCTTTACTGGAAGAAAACCTTCAAAACAAAACCGATCTGATGGAAGACCTGAGTTGACCAATGCGGGGATGAGTGCTGTTGCTCCCGGCAAGCATTCTACATCAACTCCTAGCTCCAGACATTGTTTCACCAACAAAAAACCGGGGTCGCTAATACCGGGAGTGCCGGCATCCGAAATTAAAGCAACATTCTCACCCGCCTGAATCCGACTGGCAACACTTTCTGCTGTTTTATGCTCATTAAATTTATGGTGAGAACTCAATTTGTTCTTTATTTCATAGTGATGTAGCAGCTTTGACGATGTCCGGGTATCTTCAGCAAGAATCAAATCTACCTCTTTTAGCACTTTAACTGCCCTAAACGTCATGTCATCTAAATTGCCAATAGGAGTTGGCACCAAATATAATTTTCCCATCCTAATTTGTAAATCTTCGTTTCACCAACTGAGCAAATTTAATGCTGGTGTCATTCTTTTTCCACTGATAGTTACCACTAAGATAACTGACAGCATCATTTAAACTATCCATTTTATCAATTTGCTGAACAACTTGCTGAAACAAGTTGGCATCATTATCGAATAGTTCGCGAATAAACTGAAACCGATCATTTAATCCAATACCTGACTCTAACTTTTCTATGGGTGAGCTAGCTAGTTTTTGATCCAGCTTATAAGTATCTGTCAATATCTCATTTAACGATTTGCCTTTAATAAATGTCTCTCCCACAATTTTCTTAGCATCTCCAATTTCTTCGACAACTGGCTCATCTGGTTCAATAGATGAATTTGAAATCTCTGGCGTTTCAGTTTCTGAATCCATCTGAAGATTACGATTATCATTCAAATCAGGCACAATAAGCTCTCCGTTCTTTTCTTCAACATCGACTTCTCTTTTTATTAAAAAGTCAGATTTTTCTTCAGCAACTGATTCATTAATATGTTCTGCCTTTTGCTGATTATCTGAAACCGAAATCTCAGGTTCTGAACTAACAGCAGTTTCTTCAGAGAAAGAGGCATTTAATTCTTTCAAAAATTCAAATTCCTGAAGAACAATTCGTGATTTACTCAGAGCAAATTCAATTTCATGGGTAGAAAGTATTTTTTTGCCAACTAAATCACTCGTCATTTCATTCAATTCAAGGAGATCTTTTCGGATGATATGAAGCAGTTTATCTTTATTCATAATTTGCGTCAAACAATATTACTCAACAAATTCGTTACTTTTGTAAAAGTACTAAAATCTAAATTGAATAACGTTAAATGTTTCTTGAAAGGGATGTCAGTCACCGGAAACCCGGAGGAAGTATAGAAGTAATTGCAGGCTCAATGTTTGCAGGGAAAACAGAAGAGTTGATCCGCAGATTGAGACGAGCCAAATTGGCACGTCAGAAAACGGAAATCTTCAAGCCGGTTATCGATTCCCGTTATTCAACAGATGAAGTCGTATCTCATGATGAGAACTCAATTCCCAGTACTTCTGTCGAAAATTCATCCACTATTTTATTATTGTCAGGAGACGTTGATGTCATTGGCATTGACGAAGCCCAGTTTTTTGATGCCGGACTGGCTGAAGTTTGCACAAAGTTGGCTGATCAGGGAATCCGAGTGATCATTGCCGGACTCGACATGGACTACAAAGGAATGCCATTTGGCCCAATGCCCTCATTGATGGCTATTGCTGACTATGTATCAAAAGTACATGCAATTTGCATGAGATGTGGCAACGTTGCCCAGTTCACACATCGATTAACCTCCGATAGCAAACAAATAGTATTAGGCGAAAAAAATGAATATGAACCGTTGTGCCGAAGTTGCTACCTTAAAATAAAAGCGTAATGCAAAACCTAAAGTTTGACAAGATTGCAGGCATTTTGAAAAGTCATTTCATTGCTGGCGAGGAATATGCTAAGAGCAATGTTATCAAGTCAGTGTCGATAGATAGCCGAACAATAGCAGATGTGGCATCATGCTTATTCTTTGCAATTAAAGGCGTTCGCAATGACGGACATTTGTACATGGAGGAACTTTACGCAAAAGGTGTCCGGAACTTTGTTATTTCCAACCCTGATTTTGATCTTTCCAAATTCACTGACGCCTGCTGTTTATTAGTTCCGGACTCATTAACAGCCCTACAGCAATTAGCAGCATGGATTCGTAACCAATTCACATACCCTGTTTTAGGGATTACCGGAAGCAACGGGAAAACAATTGTAAAAGAATGGCTTTACGAATTATTGCAAGATGACATGAGCATCATTCGTAGCCCGAAAAGTTTCAATTCACAGGTAGGGGTTCCACTTTCTGTACTGAACATGACCGAAAAATTTGATTTGGCCATTTTTGAAGCAGGCATTTCTCATCCTGACGAAATGGGAAAACTGACGAATGTAATTGCTCCGACCATCGGGCTGATCACGAATATTGGAGACGCTCACCAAGAAAATTTTAAGGACAAGGCTGAAAAAGCAGATGAAAAGCTTAGGCTTTTTGAATTGTGCGAAATGATTATCTACCCCAAAGACCATGAATTAATACATCAACGTATTCAATTAAAATATAAGAAGAAATCGCCTCAATTATTTTCCTGGTCCTTTGTGGACTCAGAGGCAAACCTACATATTCGATTAGAGCAAAAAGGAAATTGTTCAATTCTGAAATTTATTTCTTTGGGAGAAGAAAAGCAGGTGGAAATTCCATTCACCGATGAAGCTGGAATTGAAAACGCCTGCCAGTGCATAGCATTTATGGTTGCCACAAAGCTTTTAAACGAAAAAGTGTTGTCTCGATTTTCAAAATTGCAACCAATAGCCATGCGACTGGAAATGAAGGAAGGGATCAATAACTGCTCGTTAATAAATGACTATTACAACTCAGACATAAACTCACTGGAGATTGCCCTTCAATTTCTGAACAGTCAATCCATAACCAGAAAACAAAGCCAGACTTTAATTCTTTCTGACATTAGGCAATCAGGCTACACTGCGGGAGAATTAGCCAGAGTGGTGGTACGACTAGCAAAGACATATCGCATAGATCGCCTCATTTGTATTGGCGACGAACTATGGAAACACCAAGCACTTTTCCCAACAGGAGTAGAATTTTACAGGAACACAACTGATTTCCTCCGCAGTTTCCGGCCTTCTGATTTCAATCAGGAGCACATCTTATTAAAAGGGGCTCGTGATTTTAAATTTGAACGAATTGCTACACTTTTACAGAAGAAATATCACCAGACTCAGTTGGAAATAAACCTCAATGCCCTAATTGATAACTTAAACAAATACAAAGCTTTGCTCAAACCTGAAACAAAGATAATGGTAATGGTAAAAGCTTTTTCCTATGGAAGTGGAACAATAGAAATTGCACGTGCCCTAGAATTTCAAAAAGTGGACTATCTGGCAGTTGCAGTTGCCGATGAAGGAATTGAACTAAGACAAGCCGGAATTGAAACCCCCATCATTGTCATGAATCCGGAGGAACACAGTTTCGAGATAATGCTCGAATACAGACTGGAACCTAATATCTATTCTACTGAGCTTTATCATCAGTTCGATTTAGCCGCAAAGCGCATGGCTGTTTATGCTTTTCCAATTCATTTAAAAATTGAAACTGGCATGCATCGTCTGGGGTTTTCTTCAGAAGAAGAGCTGAAAATGATTGCGCAGCAAATTCCCGAAAATGGACGGTTGCGCATCAAATCTGTATTTTCTCATCTTGCAGCGAGTGACGATAAAATACATGATGAATTCACAAAAAGGCAACATGACCGTTTTATTAAGCTTAGTGAGGGAATTGTGCGATTGCAGCCCGAACCGGTTTTTAGGCACATACTAAATTCTGCTGGAATTGAAAGGTTTGCTAATTTTCAAATGGAGATGGTACGTTTAGGAATTGGGCTTTACGGAGTATCTCAATCTCCGGCAATACAAGCTGAAACTGTTGCGCGATGGACAACTGTTATTTCTCAGGTGAAAGACGTAAGCATCGGAGAAACAATTGGATACAACAGAAAAGGACAAGCTGATCAAGCTAGAAAAGTTGCTATTATCCCTGTTGGTTATGCTGACGGCTACGACCGAAGGCTAGGCAATGGAACCGGAAAGGTTTGGATTAATGGGCAGAAATACCCAGTCATCGGAAACATCTGCATGGATATGACCATGATCGATGTAACCGGAACGAATATTAATGCAGGAGACCAAGTGGAACTAATGGGAGAAAACATTCATCTTGAGCAACTATCTGAATGGATGGGAACGATTCCATATGAAATTCTCACAGGAATATCACAAAGGGTAAGGCGAATTTACATTCAGGAATAAGTCCCCCTATTGCAAGCCTTTTAGCGAATTTATAAAGTTCCGGTTGGCTTTTGCCGATTTCACATAAGCTCCTGGACCCGAAATACATCCCCCCTCACATGCCATCACTTCATAAAATTGAGACTTAGCATGCCCTTTCTCCATCATTTTAAACAACTTAATGGCCTTCTTATCAATTCCATTAATTGTCTCAAAGCTAAAATTCTCAATCTTCTTCTCAGCCAAAACAGCGCCAAGAACACCTCCACTTTTCGCAAAACCACGAGACTCTTTTGTGTAATGTTCCATCGGAATCTCTTCCATCTTTTCTGGTTGAATGTCCATTCCAATCAAGATTGAATCCAGTTCTTCGAAACTCAAGACATAGTTTATAGAACCAAGATCACGTGCTTCCTTTCGCTTTGCAACACAGGGGCCTACAAAAACCAATTTGGCATCTGGATATTTTCCACGCATCTCTTCAGCCACATAAGACATTGGCGATGGTGTGTGTGAGACATTTGGATTCAGCCCTGGAACATGCTTCCGGACTGTTTCAACAAAAGATGGGCAACAAGAAGTCGTCATGAATTTTTGTCCTTGGTCCAGTTTTTCCTTGAGCTCTTCTGCTTCATGCGTGGCTGTTTTTTCTGCACCACGGGCAACCTCAACAACTTCGGTGAACCCAATTTCTTTTATGGCAGCAAAAACCTTTCCCGGAACTTCGGAGTATTGAGCAAATATTGCAGGAGCAATCATCGCGATCACCTGCTGCTTTCGTTCAATGGCACTCAGCACATCAATTACAGACGACAGTTCAAAAATTGCCCCAAACGGACAAGCAGTAATACACTTTCCACAATAAATACATTTATCAGGATCAATCTCTTCAATGCCCCGCTCATTCTGCTTGATCGCTCCCACCGGACAAACTTCCTCACAAGGAATTGGCATATAAATAATGGCATGATACGGGCATGCTTGTTGGCACAAACCACAATTCACGCACAACTCCGGTTTTATTTCGGTTTGGCCAGTAGCCGTAAAACGAATCGCATTTTTTGGACAGTTCATCACACAAGGACTAGCAACGCAACCACGGCATAAATTCGTTACCACATAATTTGCCTGCACACATCCCGTACAAGATTCGTCCACCAGAGTTAGTATTTTATCCGGTTGTTCTTGACGCGATAAAGCCTGCGTAGCGTACTCACCCAAAGAGTGAAACTCAATGTCGTCCTCCGGCACCTCGTATCCCAATAAGGGCAACAGCTTATAACGCGTAATTACACGCTCTTTATAAACACAACATCGACCACGAGGGTTTCTTTCTTTCGGATACAACTCAACAGGCAAACTGTTAATCGTTGAAGCTAATTCCCCCTTCTTAAACATCTTCACCAGTCGCGCCATCAATTCATGTCTGATGATCATTGTATTGCTAAGATATGCCATGGCATCTATCAATTTTGAGGGCGGCAAAGTTAATTAAATTCAAAAGGGCAAATTCTGGAAAGTACAGTTAATTGCAATATTGGCTTAAAATTAATATTCGCTCACAAAAAGAGCAGAAAGGCAGTCCCTTTTATGGACAGCCTTGGCCATAAAAAGCTCAGCTACGCACTTCTCACTTTTAGTAATTACATGCTTTCTTTCTTCATCCCATTTTTATGCTTCCCCGTCTTTTTTTTATGTCGAATGATTCAGCAGAGTTGTATGAAGATAAATACATAATTAGCATTTCTGGATTTAGCTGTTCTTCCGAACGGGATTTCATTTTTTGGCTTGATCCAAAAAACGGAAACAAAAAAAGCACCTCATTTTCATGAAGTGCTTTTTTGTGAGCGAGAAACGAGACTCGAACTCGCGACCCCGACCTTGGCAAGGTCGTGCTCTACCAACTGAGCTATTCTCGCAGAATACTTAAAAGAATGGATATCTGCCCAATACCCCGAAATTTTCGATTTGAGCTATTCTCTTAATATAAAAAAATGTACCCGGAGCGGGACTTGAACCCGCACGATCATAATAATCATTGGATTTTAAGTCCAACGTGTCTACCAATTCCACCATCCGGGCATCCTAATTATTGAGCGAGAAACGAGACTCGAACTCGCGACCCCGACCTTGGCAAGGTCGTGCTCTACCAACTGAGCTATTCTCGCAAAAATTATGTGCTCTTCTTTCCCGATAGATATCAGGATGAGCTTTTTTGCATATTAAAACGGACACCAATCCTTAAAGAACTTACTGCTTCCAGCTCTGAAAACAGCGTTGCAAATATATTGCTAATTTTCGTTTCTCCAAAACGAAAATATAAAAATTACCGCTGATCAAAATTTCTTTGTGCTATCTCATTTTAAGCCAGTCAATTTCTTAATTTCATTTAGCTTATTTAATGCTTCAATCGGAGTCAGATTATTAATATCAAGGGTTTTTATTTCGTCGCGGATGGACTTTAACACCGGATCATCCAACTGAAAAAAGCTCATTTGGAAGCCTTCACGCTTCTCAGCCATTCCATCTAAAGGTTTGGCAAGACTATCTTTCCGGTTGGCATCTTCCAGCTGAACTAAAATCTCATCGGCCCTTTGAACGACAGAAGGTGGCATTCCTGCCATTTTTGCAACATGGATACCAAAACTATGGTTGCTACCTCCAGGGACCAACTTACGTAGAAAAATCACCTTATTGCCTACTTCCTTTACGCTCACATTATAGTTTTTCACTCTTGCAAACGACTTCTCCATTTCATTTAATTCGTGATAGTGCGTTGCAAATAAGGTTTTTGCCTTCATTTGCGGATGCTCGTGAATATACTCAACAATTGACCAAGCAATGGAAATACCGTCATATGTTGAAGTACCCCGCCCCAACTCATCCAACAGGATTAAGCTACGATCAGAAAGGTTATTGAGGATACTGGCAGCCTCATTCATCTCAACCATAAAGGTTGATTCGCCCAAAGAAATATTATCGGAAGCCCCTACCCGAGTAAATATTTTATCGACATACCCAATGTTAGCAGAAGCAGCAGGCACGAACGAACCAATTTGCGACATGAGCACAATCAAAGCAGTTTGCCGTAACAAAGCTGACTTACCTGCCATATTTGGCCCTGTGATAATGATCACCTGCTGATCATCCTGATCCAACAGAACGTTGTTGGTAATGTATTCCTCGCCAACAGGCAATTGTTGCTCAATCACAGGATGTCGTCCTTCTTTAATATCAATCACCTTAGAATCATTCAATACCGGCTTACAATAATTATTGCGAATGGCCGAACTTGCAAATGAGAGCAGACAATCCATTTTAGCAATCACCACCGCATTCAACTGCACGGCTTGAATATATTCTGAAAGAGCGATGACCAAATCGTTAAAAAGGCGAGCTTCCAAGGCCATAATCTTTTCTTCGGCCCCAAGAATTTTGCTTTCGTATTCTTTTAGTTCCTCCGTGATGTAACGCTCGGCATTTACCAGTGTTTGCTTGCGTATCCATTCTTCAGGAACCTTATCCTTGTGGGTATTCCGAACTTCAATATAATACCCAAAAACGTTATTAAATGATATTTTCAATGAAGGAATTCCAGTCCGCCGAGACTCCCTTTCCTGCATTTTTGCTAAATAGTCTTTGCCAGAATAGGCAATTGCCCGCAACTCATCCAATTCATTAGAAACACCAGATTTCATAACATTCCCACGATTTAAGAGCATGGGTGGGTCATTTGTGATTTCCCTTTCAATCCTATCCCTGATGGAAAGGCAAAGGTTTAGTTGCTCTGCAAAACGATTCAGTATGTCATGCTCAACACTGGCTCCATAAGCCTTAATCGGCTCAATGGCAATCAAGGCATTCTTTAACTGAACAACCTCCCTTGGATTGATGCGTCCAACAGCCACTTTCGAGATTATGCGTTCCAAATCACCAATTTGTCGGATATAATCTTCAAGTGCTTCTTTTTCCTCTTGGTTTGAAACAAAGTATTCAACCACTGAAAGCCGTTCATTTATCGCAGTAATTTCTTTCAAAGGCAGAGCAATCCAACGTTTAAGCATACGTGCGCCCATTGGCGATATGGTATTATCAAGCACCTGAGCCACCGTTTTAGCCCCTTCGTTAATGGCTCCAAACAATTCAAGATTTCGTATCGTAAACCGATCAAGCCACACGTACTTATCCTCTTCGATACGCGATAAGGCTGTAATATGCTGCACCTGTAGATGCTGAGTCAGATCTAAATAATGCAGAACGGTACCGGCTGCAATTACACCGTAATTTAACTCATGCACACCATAACCTTTCAGCGACTTGGTTTCAAAATGGCGCAAGAGCCTGTCTGTAGCAGCATCCTCTGTAAAAACCCAATCCTCCATCGAATAGGTATAAAACTTGTCCCCAAATAAGGAAACAAAGTCATTCCCCCTCCCTTTTTGAAAAAGGATTTCTTTAGGCTTGAATGAGTTCAGTAATTTATCAATGTATTCGAAACTCCCCTCCGCTGTTAAAAACTCACCGGTAGATATATCAAGAAAAGCCACACCTGCCATTTTTTTGTCAAAATGAACAGATGCCAAAAAATTGTTCTCGCGGTGTTCCAAAATATTATCATTGATTGAGACACCCGGAGTTACCAGCTCGGTTATTCCCCGCTTGACAATCTTCTTGGTCATTTTTGGGTCTTCCAGTTGCTCACAAATGGCAACCCGCTGACCGGCTCTCACCAACTTTGGCAAATACGTATCCAACGCATGATGTGGAAACCCTGCCAACTCAACATAGCTGGCCGATCCATTAGCCCTTCGGGTTAAGGTAATGCCTAAAATCCCTGCAGCTTTAATGGCATCTTCTCCAAACGTTTCATAAAAGTCTCCCACACGAAAAAGTAACACCGCATCAGGGTGTTTCCCTTTGATATCGTAGTATTGTTTCATCAAAGGAGTTTCGACGTATTTTTTAGTTCCAGCCAAAATTTAAATGATATTTTCGAATTGATTAACAAAGATAACCGTTTCATGATACGAAGGAAACAGCACTGCTTTTTCTTCAATCAAACTTTTCAACAAGTTACAATAACAGATTACGACACTTGCTTTACTCTTGAAAAGCACAAGCAATGATACAACGAACGAAGAAGCATCATCAATATAATGGCATAAAAGCCAATATGAAATGATTGTGGTGCCAGCCAATTGAAAAGTAAAAATACAATTAGCCATGCAGACAAAGCTACCCAATACCACTTTAAATGCCCTCTCCATTTTTTCACCATCCATAAAAACAGAAACGGCATATTTGTAGGAACAGCCCACCACATGTTATAATTTGGGTGCATAGCAGGATGCTCAGAGTAAAGAACAAACCAAAGAGCAATGATCCCAACAATACCGGTAAAGAACAATAAAAGATAGTCAAGTGAATAGTTAAATATTTTCCTTCGGTATTGTCGATAAGTAACGTATATCACTACCAAAAGTAAAACCGTTAGAATAACAAATGGAGAAAGTAAGCTGATGGCGTTATCCGTCTTTTCTACAACATAAATCTCATTGGTTTTCTTCACCAAAGGGCGAGTTCCATTTTCCGTTCTAATTTCAGCAGTAGCAAAATGCTTCATCAGATACTCTGGTAAAAACATTTCCTGATAGGCTGACGCTATTTCATCTGCCGGAGACCCAAGAGCTAGCTCGATGCCAAAATTTGTCCACGGAAGCACTTTTTGGTAATCAGCCACATGTTGCCGAAACGTTCTATCTTCACCATTTTCCTCATGAAAGACAACCGATCCATCAACTTGATTTTCTATTACATCCCGCACTCGTGTGGCACAATTATCGAAAAAGAAATTGTAGCGATATTCTCTATTCTCAGGTTCAGCATTGGTAATTAGAAAATCTAAAAGTTGCTGTTTTTCGGTCTGAGTAAAATTTAGAACCTGCTCATTGATGCTTCTCCCATTGTTTTTGTAATCATCGTAAAAGTCCGAATAATACTCAGCAGCCAGCATATAATCAGTTTGCCCTTTGGCAAAACGATATGCGAAATTAGGAGCACTAAAGCTGAAAACGCCATAATTAAAAACGACATCCCAATTTTGAGCCGGATCATTTACCCGAATAGCAGTATGTCCATAAATCGCATGAATGAGATCACTTGCTCCACAGGTTAATACGCTAACTTCAGCAGATTTACTAAGTTTTATTGACTGACCCTGCGTAGGCAAGTATAAAAATAGAAGACAGACGAAAATGAGAATGTTACGTTTCACCTTTTTTTATTCAAAAGAAATAAAAAGAGAGAACAAACCCGGACAATTCAACTAAAAAATTTATTACACGCTTTATTTTCAAACACTCCCTCTTCTAGAATTACAAAACGAATTAGTGCCAAACACCAATAATGGCTCCCATAATTATATACGCCACCAAATCATAACCTGCATGAATCATAAACAAAGAAAGCTTCTGTTTTTCATATAAAACCAAATTAAGACGTGAGGTACCTATCCAAAAAATGGCAATCATAACTCCAGCAAAAATACCAAAGCCCATATTGGCCGAAGCTCCGAGAAACATAGCAAGCGCAATTGCTGAAAGAAAAGAGGTTCCAAACGAAGTTCCAAAAATAACAGGCATAGACAAACTGCCCTCGTGGATGTTTTTATCAGTGAATCCATTTAGTTCCATCCATCTTGCTCCAAACAAAATCTTTGAATACCAAAGCCCCCCACGAAGTTACTTAACGCAGCTACAAGAACAGCCCAATAATTTAGCTCATTAAAAACAGTAGATAAGTCCATAATCATCAATTTAGTTTCACATTCGCATTAACATCCTAATTTACAAAAAAGATGCGACTCGCTCTTATTTAGACTCAATTAACATAGCAAGTGCGGTTAATTTTAGATAGATTTGTCTGCATTAAAGATTTTTGACATGGGATGTAATGAATGTATAATAAATACGGATAGTGATCGGCCTGAGATGCTGAGCACGACCAACTGGCTAAAAGATTTACCCGACACAAGTCACCTCAGCAACATTGTTGAGGTTCGCTTTAAAGGAACACATAAAGATTTTTTCAAGAATGAAGATAAGTTATCCTTAAAGCTTGGTGACCTTGTTGTGGTTTCTTGTTCTCCGGGACATAATGTAGGCACTGTTTCACTAACAGGCACATTGGCAAAAAAACAGTTCGATCGAAAAATAAAAAGGCCAAGCCAACACGTCTGGCATAAAATTTACCGAAAAGCATCAGATAATGACATTGCAAAATGGAAAGATGCCCAAAATCGGGAACAGGCTGTTATGGTGCGATCTCGTCAAATTGCGGCGGAACTTGGCTTGAACATGAAAATTGGGGATGTCGAATTTCATGGGGATAATACGAAAGCCATTTTCTATTACATAGCCGATGGAAGGGTAGATTTTCGAGAATTGATAAAACACTTCGCCTACGAGTTTCACATTAAAGTTGAGATGAAACAGATTGGCGTACGTCAGGAAGCAGGACGCGTTGGGAGTATTGGCTCGTGCGGACGGGAACTTTGTTGCTCAAGTTGGCGAACTGACTTTTCGAGTGTTACATCCGAAGCAGCCATAAAACAAGGACTTTCGCCCAATGCAGAGAAAATGACAGGGCAATGTGGAAAACTGAAGTGTTGCCTAATGTATGAACTGGACACCTATCTGGAAGCACAGGAAGATTTCCCGTACGAACTGCTTGCGCTGGAAACAGAAAAAGGACTGGCCAAACATTTTAAAACGGAAATTCTCAATAAAAAAATCTGGTACACACTGGATAAAGCTTACGATTCCAGACCATTTGCTCTTGATCTGAAAGATGTAAAAGCAATCATTCAACTCAATAAAAAAGGAGAAAAACCATCGCTAGACAATTACATCAAAGTTGAAGCAAAAATAGAAAACGAGATGAGCGTTGGTTCTGTCAATATTGAATTGATAAAGGAGAAAAAAGTCATAAAGCTAAAACGGAAGCCTAAACGCAGACATTCAGCTCAGTCTAAAAACACAAAGAGATAATACAGTCCAAACGCACAAATTTGACTCCAACAATTTTAGGATGATGACTTTCTGGTGTTACTAATTGGGGCAAATACTTTCTATATCAGAAAAATAGGGGGACAGTTTTCCATTTTGGGGAATTGCACCCCATTGGGCACAAAAGCGAGCAAAAAACCACCACCACCGGAACCAAGCAATTTCACATAGATACCTTGGGTACGAAGCTGCTCAATCGTTTTAATAAAACGTGGAGGAATCATTTCAGAAAAATGTGCCAACTGAAATCGGACAATTGCATCAAGGTGCCTAAATAGCTTATCCGGATCTTTTCGCAAAAAAGCATCCACTGCCCCATCATTCGCCGGTAAAAATTCATTTCTAAATAAATCTGCAAAAACAGAATCTTCCATTTTCCGCAGAAAGATGCTGACCAATGGCGAAGTAGCGGCTGTTGTTCCGGTATTAATGAGGCAAACAGACCATGGCATTGCAAACAGTGTTAGGTTGGGTAATACCAGCTTATTTTTCTCCAACAAAACCGGTTTATTCAGGAATGAAACCAACGGATCGAGACCAGAGCTCTTGCCATGAAAATAAGATTCAAGCACTGCAAAATCTGCTTTAAGGTTCGTTGGATCGAACTCGGTGTTGTAAAAACTATACTGTTGAAACAAAGCGGCACACAACGCCCCCGAGCTGCCAACTCCATATTGCAAGGGAATATCAGATTGAAAATACAGGTCAGCCCCAACATCCTGCCTCAACTGAGAAAGATCAAGCGGAAAGTGCAGGCGTTCATTTATTTTTTCTGCGTCCAACCATGCGACAAAACGTTTTAGTTCAGAGGCACTTTGCTCATCACCCTTCGGACCATCTGAAAAGACCAGTTGCCCGCTGTATTTCGGAAAAGGAACAGCCAAAGCTTTTGCGCCAAACATGAGACCATATTCGCCAAACAGCAATAATTTTGAATGAAACTTCACCATCAGATTATTTTTTTCGCTCCTGAGCCAATTCGGTCATCCAGCCATTTCCCATCTTCCAACAATGCAAGCAGTTCCGATTTAATAAACTGATGAACTTCTTTTCTGTGCTCCTCAAAATAAAGCAAATGAATATTAGGCCCGGCATCAATTGTAAAGCCAACCGGCAATCTGCTTTGCGCCCTAAAATCACGGATTTTATCAATTATCTGCAAACTCGCAGGCTTTAGTAAAAAATACGAAGGTGAAGAACTCAACATCAGGGCATGCAAGCTCAATGCTTCATTCTCAATAATTTCAAGAAATCGGAAATGGTTTGTCGACTTCATCACAGTCAGCAGTTCCTCGGCATTCTGATTGGCCTGCTTTACACGAGACTCACGATAGAAATGCTTGTTCATTAGCTCATGCCCCGATGAACTGGAAACTTCCTTTTTTGATGAGTCTACCAATAAAATGGCATCGCTCAGCCGAAAATAGCTATCGTGTATCTTTTTAACAGGGAGCGCATAGCAATCAGTAGAACCTAATAAAGTGGCAGATTTCCCCCACCAGGCAAAAGCCGGATAAACCGAACGCGAAGCACTACCACTCCCCAGACGTGCTAGACGCGATGCATCGTAAAAGAACTGCTGTTGGCTAATTTCTTTCCCTGATAGTTGCCCGTTTAAATCGGTAAGGCATAAGCCCAACGCACCAAAAGCCGAGGCCGACGAAGCAATGCCTGCGGAATGCGGAAAGGTATTTTCACTTTCAATACGAAACGAATAGTCGTTTATCCAGGGTAAGTCGAGAGAAAGTTCATACAGATACGTTTCAATGCGCACACCAAACGGCGAAGCTTGGCCTTCAAATGAAAACTGCACTTTCCTTTTTGTTTTGGGTTGAAGTTGAACAGAGGTACGGGTGCGTGCCTTTTCCAGACTAAAACTTAAGGACGGATTAATTGGCAATTGATGCGGTTTTTTACCCCAATATTTCACTAACGCTATATTTGCCGGACATTCCCAACTCACCTTTAAATCACTCATTTCTCCATCTTTCATCTCATGCCAAATTAATACACAGAGTAACAGAGAGCTTTAGCTTATTGTTGAGAACAATAAAATATGAACGTGTTTTTGTTTGTGGAACCAATGCCCTGAGCTCAATAAATTAGCCCTTCAGGCTTATTGCTTTTTATTGAGAAGAAAAGTAAACTCATCATAAGAATATAATAGATAACTTTGGTGAACATATAAAAGACTGTGCTTCGTGCCGCGAGCTGCGCACCCAACACACATTTGGCGCATTTGTAAACCCAACTGTTTCAGCTTGCAAAAGAGTCAAATTTTGCATACACATACTGGATTAAGTAACTTTGTATCATGGATGTGTTGACAAAAGAACAGAGACAGAAAAACATGAAAGCCATAAAGAGTAAGGGTACAAAAATTGAAGAATTACTCGCAAAGGCATTGTGGAGAAGAGGTTGCAGATACAGGAAAAACAATAAGGATGTTTTTGGAAAACCAGATTTTACATTCAAAAAATACAAGATTGCTGTTTTTTGTGATAGCGAATATTTTCATGGAAAAGATTGGGAAACACAAAAACTGCGAATCAAGACAAATACTGAGTTCTGGCATAAAAAGATAGAAGGAAATATCGAAAGGGATAAACTTGTAAATGAAACTCTGTTGAAAAACGGATGGAAAGTAATCCGCTTTTGGGGCGAAGAAATCAAAAAAAATCTTGACTTTTGTTTGATGAAAATTGAACAAGCAATAGAAGATAAAAAAACATGTTAAAATACTCTGAACTAAAGGAAAAGATAAATATTGAGCCACTCAAAGACAGTAATAATGAACAAGCCTTTGTGACTCATTATCTTCATAATTTAGGAAATGGTGTTACGCAATATTTTGAAGAGTCAGCAATGTCGTATCTAACTAAATACGACATTAGTAGACAAAAGAAATTAAACTTCAAATGGGATATTCCTTTCCCGTCTCCAAAGAATCCAAAATTCAAATTCATTGATTTATTTGCTGGAATCGGCGGTATCAGATTAGCGTATCAAAAAGTTGGTGGAAAATGTGTTTTCTCATCAGAATACAACAAGTTTGCAAAAGTAACATACGAAAAGAATTTTGGGGAAGTGCCATTTGGGGATATAACTGTAATTGATGAAAAAAGTATTCCTGATCATGATATTTTATTAGCAGGGTTTCCATGTCAGCCTTTCTCAATAGCAGGTGTTTCTAAAAAGCAAAGTTTAGGTAGGAAACATGGTTTTCTTGATGAAACACAAGGGACTTTATTTTTTGATTTAGCAAGAATTATTAAAGAGAAAAGGCCAAAGGCTTTTATGCTTGAAAATGTTAAGAATCTAGTTTCTCATGATAAGGGTAGAACCTTTGAAGTTATTTATAACACACTTGATGAATTAGGATATTCAGTTCATTTTCGTGTTTTAGATGGTAAACATTTTGTTCCACAACACCGAGAAAGAATAATAATTGTTGGATTTGACCGCAAAGTATTTAAAGGAAATGAAAATTTTGAATTCCCTGAATTGCCGATACCTAAAAAAGTAATTCGAGGGATATTAGAAGAAGAACCTGAAGCAAAATATACATTGTCTGATAAACTTTGGAATTACTTGCAAGATTATGCAGCAAAACATAAAGCAAAGGGTAATGGCTTTGGTTTTGGATTAACGGACTTAGATGGAATTAGTCGTACAATAAGTGCAAGATATTATAAAGATGGGTCTGAAATATTAATTCCGCAAGAAGGAATTAACCCTAGAAGATTAACACCACGGGAATGTGCTAGGCTTCAAGGTTTTCCTGATGATTTTGAGATTCCTGTTTCTGACAATCAAGCATATCGTCAATTTGGCAATTCCGTAGTTATGCCATTAATGAATGCTGTCGCAAAACAAGTAGTAAAAGTATTTGATAATTTCAATGAATAATATTCTATCTACAGCCATACAAACTTGCAATGAAAGCTCAATTGCATTCAGTAAATTTATTACAGCCAATGATGCTGGTGTAACAGGTGGACATCAAGCAGGCTTTCATGTACACAAGCATTCTTGGCAGCTTTTCTTTGATGAGCCTGGAGCAAAAGGACAGAACAAGGATGTTCATATTAAAATAAGATGGCAAAATGATTTCGAAACTGATAGTCGTTTCATCCATTATGGAGTAGGTACAAGAAATGAATATCGCTTAACCCGATTTGGCCGAGGCTTTCCATTTTTAGGTGATGATAATGTTGGTGATTTACTTGTAATTGCGAAGATTGAGGGAAAATACTATGAGGCTTTTGTATTATCCAGCGATGAAGATATTGAGGCGTTTTTTAATGCTTTTGGTATCTCGTCAACTGAAACAAACGGAATACTTCCTAAATCTACTGAATTAACAGCTGAAGAAAAGCTACAACTTCTTTTTCAAACATTTATCGAAAAGCTAACCGTTGACTTTCCGCCAACAATTGAACTCGCAACAGGAGCAAGAAAAATTTTCTTCGAAGCTTTTGGATTGAATCATGATGTTGTTTTAAAGAAACCAGATACTGAGATTCTTAATTGGCTTGGAACAGAGTTTGACTTATTTAAGGCAATAGAGAATGACAGGTATGGTGATCTGATTAAAAACCCATTTTCCACAGTGGATCATTTGATAAAAACAGCAAATACAATACTTAATCGCAGAAAATCAAGAGCTGGCAAATCATTAGAACATCATCTTTCTGAGATCTTTAACACTTGGGAACTATCATATACTTCACAAGCCATTACAGAAGGCAATAAGAAACCTGATTTTATTTTTCCAAATATTGAAACCTACTTTTCTGAACCGGCAGGTAGTAATAAATTAGTGTTTCTTGGAGCAAAAACAACATGCAAAGACCGATGGAGACAGATAGTCGGAGAAGCTGACAGAATTCCTCAAAAGCATTTATTTACATTGCAACAAGGAATTTCAGGAAATCAACTTAAAGAGATGAAGACTTCTGGAGTAACTTTGGTTGTTCCAAAACCCTACTTGAAAAGCTTCCCAAAAGAATATCAGGATAATATTTGGACTTTAGACAAGTTTGTGAAATATGTTGGTAGCACACAATAGCCAACTAGTCCTAAGATATGTCTTCACAAAACAAATAGATCTGTATAAAAATGATGGCATTACAAAGAGATTTTTAGACTCAAAAACTTAGCCGAACATAGTCTGGGAAAACTAATCACGATGATCAGATTCAATCTTCTTAATCGTAGTAAATAGATACTTATAGGAGATAATACCTACAATTACATTTGCAATTAAACCGGCCCAAAATACCCCGTTTATACCAAACAATTTTGACCCAATCCATGCTAAAGGAACGTATAGAACTAGCATTCTTACAATAGAAAAAAGAGTGGATGGATATGGCTTATTAATACCATTAAAAGTTGACGTACTTAGCACGACAAGTCCCTGAAACCCATAACTGGCTCCAATAATAAGGAAATATTTATGTGTTATTTCTATTACAACAGCATCATTGGTAAAAGCAGAGGCAATTGCAAACCCAAAAAACACCAATAGAATAAAAATTATAGCCCCCCATATCATTGAGAATTTTAACCCAATTTTTAGTGCTTCGTTAATGCGGTTGAATTTTTGCTTGCTTATATTTTGCCCCACAAAAATTATTAAGACAGAACCAAGAGACATGACAACCATTAAAACAAACATCTCAACTCTGGAACCGACACCAAATGCAGCAACTGCTTCTGTCCCAAATCCAGCCAAAATTTTTGTAACGAATCCTATTGAAACGGGAGTAATCAGCATCGTTAGTGATGCTGGGCCGGCAATATGCAATACATCTTTCCATGTGGCTAGAATACTTTTTAGCTTTCCAAAATGAAACGTAAATAGTTTTTCTCTCTTTACTAAAATTATCAGGATCACAATTAAACCGATACAACGAGAAATAACCGTAGCCAGAGCAGCACCTTTTATTCCCATTTTAGGAAATGGTCCATATCCGAAAATCATGAGTGGATCGAGAATTGTATTTACGATGGCAATGGCCACCATAATCATACCCGGAGTAAAGGTATCGCCGGTAGCGCGAACAATGTTATTGCCAATCATTGGAATAACGACAAAGGGCACGCCAAAATACCAGATACGCATATAGTCATGAACATAACCCAGAACCTCCTTCTCTGCTCCTAAAGCTCTAAAAAGAGGGTCTATAGTAAGTAACCCTACGACTACAAAAACCAGAACAACAATTACCCCAAGTAAAATTGCCCGGCTTGCCATCATCTTAACGTCATTGCGTTCTACATGAATAATATTTCGTGAAATTAATGAGCTGGTACCAATACCCACACCCTGTGAAAGGCTATTGAGAAACATAACCACCGGAAAGCTAAAACTCATTGCAGCCAGTTCATGAACACCTAGTTGACCAACAAAATAAGTGTCAACAAGATTAAAAATCACCATCCCCATCATTCCAAGCAACATTGGCCATGTTAAATCAAACAGTTGCTTTATAATATTTCCTTGAGTTAGATTCCTATTTCCTTTTGCCATAAACTATTATTGTTCTTGTTTGGTTTTTTGAATTTGAGATAGTTTGCTTTTTGCGTTACCCTTCATCCTTTCTAAATAATTGAAAATATCAGAACGTTCGATTTCACTAAATCCATCGAGCAATGTCTCTGTCCACGACGAAAGCACTTGTTTAATGGGGTCTAGAATCTCTCTCGTTTTATCTGTTATGCCAATAACTTGCATTCGTGCATCTACTTTAGAAACAGTGCGACTGACATAACCATTTCTCTCTAAAATTTGAATTTGAGATGTAATAGACGATTTATCAAGGTTCAGATAATTTGCTAATTGCTGTTGTGTCTGTCCCTCATTATTCGCAATGTAAAAGAGTGTTCTGATTTGTGCATGGCCAATATTGTATGTTTTGAGCTCATGCTGAAAATAAATATGAGCACCCCTTGAAAGCTCATTGATTAATCGTCCTGCAGATGCTTCTTTCTTGTCATTCACTTTTTCCATGAAACAAACCTAATCACATTAGTTGGAATTCCAACTAATATCTTTTACTTTCTAAATATTTAAGTTTTTTAAATAATAGTAGCAGGAGCTACTGAAAGTATTAAGGATCCGATATTTTGGAAAGATCGGATACTTAATAGTCATTTTAAGATTTCCTTAAGAAAGCTTGTGTTTTCGTTAACAGCCTTTTAAAGAACTACCTATTACATTTGTAAGTGTAAAGAATAACAAAAAACAAATAAAAAAATTAAAGATATGAAAGCACAAATTAGACGCGCAGCATTATTGATTGCAATCGCAGCATTGACAATCACCGGAGCAACAGCAGGCAACAATTCAGATATGTTTGCAAGTGATCAGGATCCGGAATTAAATATTGAACGTTGGATGACTTCAGATCATGTTTGGACAAATTCAGCTTACCACATGAACTCAGATAAACACCAGATGCATTTCACCAATAAATTCAAGTCAGGCATGGCTCAAGAAAAAGAGGCATTTGCCATGCGCATTCACTTTATTAAAGAACTTGCAATGATGTTTAGGACTGAACAAGAATCGGAACTTAATATTGAAAACTGGATGACCGATGACGAAACATGGACAGCTTCAGTTCAGGATAATGAAAGTCAGGCCTTATTTACACCAGAACAAGAGAGCGACTTAGCAATCGAGAATTGGATGACTAACGACTATGTTTGGAACAGTCGGTTTGCAGACATTCAAATGGACACCGACTCTGATTTGGCAATCAAATCGTGGATGACAGACGAAACTTCTTGGAAATAATTTAGTTTAGTTAGATAGTATAGAATTATTGGTTTAAAAGGGAGGTGTAAAGCCTCCCTTTTTTTATGCATCAACACGAGTTTCGCTCAGATTGGTAGCTCCCAGATAGAATTTGCCATATCTGCCACTGAATGATTTTATTTCAGACGAGGCATTTTATCAAAATAACCCGCTTACAAATCAGCACTAGGAAAAGGGAATAAAAAAACTACCACATAAATCGTCATTTTGAACTCCTGATGAAACCTATTAAAAGGCAGTCGTTGTAAATTTTGCTATCTTGCGAAGATTTTTTTAGAAAGACTGTAAGCATGGAAACTTTAAATGTGGCCATTTTAGGCTGTGGAACTGTTGGTGGTGGCGTTGCTCAAATCATTAGTGAGATGAACAACGAGCTAGCTGTTAAAGCAAAGAAGAAAATTGAGTTGAAGAAAATTGTTGAGCTTTGCCCAGCAGATGCCGCCAAACGTTTTGAATTGCCCCTTGATTTGTTTTGTGGCGGAGGAAAAAACCTGACTCCTGACGAAGCCAACAATTATATCCGGGAAATTATTTCATCAGACGACATTGACTTGGTGGTTGAAACCATTGGTGGAAAAGGCGACTTTGTGTACAATCTTTGCCTTGACATTCTGAACTCGGGAAAACACTTGGTGACTGCCAATAAAGCGCTGCTTGCAGAAAGGGGAAAAGCCATTTTCGAAGCAGCAGAAGCTAAAAATGTTAAAATAGGATTTGAAGCAGCAGTATGCGGTGCTATTCCAATAATTAAAACCATCAACGAAAGTTTTACTGGCGACAAAGCACTTTCCGTTTCAGGAATTATGAACGGCACCAGTAACTATATTTTAACCCAGATGCAGAACGAAAATCTGGAATTTAACGAAGCACTGAAACTGGCACAGGAAAAAGGTTATGCCGAAGCAGATCCTAGTCTTGATATTAATGGTGGTGATGCTGGGCACAAGCTGATCCTTCTTACCAAATTGGCTTATGGTGTTGATATCTCGATGGAAGAGCTTTCTATCACAGGCATTGAAAATATTACCAAAGAAGATATCGATTTTGCCAACGAGATTGATGCCAAGATCAAGCTGATTTGCTATGCGAAAAAAGTTAACGGTGATATTTATGCAACTGTAAGCCCCATGCTAGTAAGGAATAGCAACTTCCTAGCTGAAGTAGGTGGAGCGACCAATGCCGTGCGTGTTAATAATAAATATTCGGGAATTCACTTTTTGGTAGGCAAAGGAGCCGGCTCAAGTGAAACAGCCATGTCTATCGTTTCCGACATCGTTTTCATCACCCGTTACGGTGATAAAATCACGAACACTCCAGCTATTCAAGAACGAAACCTTGCCGATGCCAACCAATTTATATTCCCTTACCTGATTACATTCCACACAAGCGATGTGCCGGGTACAACCGGGTTTATAACCACAGCGATTGGCAAACAGGAAATAAATATTGAAACAGTTAGTCATAACCGTCATTCAGAAGAAAAAGCCGTATTCTCATTGGCAACCATGCCTTGCACCCTCGCTCAAATTGAAAAAGCGATAGAAGAAATCAGAAATGAAAAACCGGGCATGTTGCTAAGCGAACCGAAAATTATGCCGATACTTTATTAAAAAAAAGCTAAAAGGATGTCATCTTTAATAAGAGATGACATCCTTTTCTTTTACCAACTCGTCCCAACCAAAAACAACCGATAAGTTTTTCCTCTGAAAATACTTTCTTACATCTGACTCACTCTGGTTAGAGGCTGCCAGATAAAAGTCGCCACCCCAAGCGCCAAGCGATTTTATTTCGCCGGGGAAGTCCGAAAAATCGGTTGATTTAATAGTTGGTACTCCTAATAATTCAGACACCATATTTTCATGTTCTGTCATCAATTGCTGGAACTCGTTAAGGGTAGCAGCACTTGCAAATTGGTCGGTCAGTCGATCTATTCTTCCAATATCTTCGCTCGTTATTTCCTCATTTGTTAAAAAGCGGATGACCTCATTTTGCGTTGCTTTCTTCTTTCCTGAATAAACAAAGTATAATTGATCCTTGAATGGAAAATTCAGACTGACTGCTTCAGCAGCTTGCCCTTTGGTATATAAAATTAGAGAATTTGCATTTGCACAGGCCATATCGAAACCCGAGCCATTAAAGATCAGGTCATTCAGTTTGAAGGCATCCACTTTTGCCCAACTTGCCAAGTTGGCAATTAATGTGCTACTGCTGCCCATTCCCCACTCTTTATTAAAAGTGGTGCGAGTTTGAACATCAAGAGAAAAAGGGATTTCAAAGCCTAGCTTTAATTGCTGTATTGTTTGGAATATTCTCTGCAAAACAACCGCTTTTGCCTCATCGGTGGTGCTCACTATTTCAAATCCGGGCAAGGTCAATTCGCAAGCAAACCAAAGCCCATCAGGCGAAAAAGCGTTCCAATCAAGAATGCCTTTTTTCGTTCCGGAAGCAACCACCATGTGCTGCCCATATTTTAGTGGTAAAGCAATTGCTTTTGCTCCACGCAGCACAAAATATTCAGCTGTCAGCAACAGCTTTCCATGCGCGTAATATGTCTGATTATTTGTTTGCATAATTTCTCAGGAACAACCCCACTTCAGCATAGCTCAGCTCGCGGTTTTCAAAATAAAGGCGTGCGGCCTCTTTTTGTTCATCGGTTGCCTGAAAACTATTTAAGATATTGCTCAGATGCATCTTCATATGCCCTTGCTGAATACCCGTTGTTACCAGTGAACGAACCGCCGACCAGTTGGACGCAAGTCCTGCCACAGCCATATATTGCATGAGCTCTTCAGCCGTTGGGTTTTC
This sequence comes from Prolixibacteraceae bacterium, assembly GCA_963662675.2. Taxonomy (GTDB): domain Bacteria; phylum Bacteroidota; class Bacteroidia; order Bacteroidales; family Prolixibacteraceae. The sequence continues at coordinate 744,365 of CAXXHP010000002.1, read as the reverse complement.
CAGTATTTGCATAGCCAGCTTAGCCATTGGGTGAAGGCTTGTTACGCCGCCAACAACTCCAACGGCTAGGGGAATTTCCATTGAAAAGACAAAACGATCACCCCTAATTTCTGCCTCACTCAACCCGGAATACGAACCATTCCGTGCTGCATAAGCATGACCTCCCGCCTCAATAGCTCGAAAATCATTCCCAGTTGCCAGAGTCAAGGCATCCACTCCATTGAAAATTCCTTTATTGTGAGTAACAGCACGCGAGACGTCGTGCCTTGAAATGTGAACTGCCCTCACAAATTTATCAGCAAATTTTCGTGCCTCCTCGGCATCATTCTTTTCAGAAAGTTGAGATACATCGCACTCAACCCAAACTTTTACACGGCTGTTGGGTACGTAATTCGAAAGAATGGCCATGATGATTTCGCAATCTTTTTCTTCATCTGTCAAACTCTTCTGATCGGAAATCCAATTTTTCAGGCTTTTGCCAAACTGCTCCAGGCACGAATTTATGAAATTGGCTCCCATTGCATTACGCGTATCAAACGACGCATCAATCTGGTAATAATCAGGCAATATCTCGGGTAAATATTTTAGTTGAAGATTAAGTATGCCACCTCCGCGTTTCGTCATCTTTTGGGTGATAAATGCGGAATCAGCCAATAGCTTCTCTTTGAGTTCTGGAAATGCGGCATTCAACTTATCCGGATTGCCCCTCCATGAAAAATGAAGCTGGCCTTTCTTTTCTGTCCCCAAAATCTCAGCATGAAAACCACCCCGCTTTGCCCAAAATCCGGCAGCCTTTGAGAGAGCAGCCACCACCGAGCTTTCCTCAGTCACTAGTGGGAAGACCTTCAGTTTGCCATTCACTAAAAAGTTGGGGGACACCGAAAATGGGAAGTGATAATTTGAAAGGTGATTTTCGCTCAGTCCTTGAATTACAGACTGCCACTTTTCATTTTGCATTTCAAAGTTCGATAAAAAATTGGCAGTAGACTCACTCAACCCAAGTTGCTGAACCAGCCATGCTATTTTCTCTGACTTGGAAAGTTTTGAGAATCCGGATATGGTTCTATTGTCCTTCATAGTTGGGGTTCAGCCGCAGATAAGTCTGCGCCAAACGATATGCTTTTATCTGCTTTTCGAGAAATTCACGTAAGGTCTCATAATCACTGGTTGCCTCTTTCAATACCGACGAAGCCATGCCATAGACAGCTGGTAACTCGCTTTTTGAAACCAAATAGTAGCCATCCAAATAGTTTTTAACGCCACCGGAAATAATCAGTTGCTTACAGGCAGGCTTCACATCGTCTAACAAGATATTTACCGACTGCAACATCTGCTCTGCTGTTTGTCCAACAAAGGCAAAAGGTTGAAATAATTCCTGCGCTTGCTCATCATCACGCATCAGTTCCAAACGTGAAAAGTTAGTTCCACCAAAAGCACCGAACTCAATAGCAGCCAAAGGCAGTTGCAACAACTCCTTCAAGCTTTCAGTCCCCATTCCCTGCCCCACTTCTTTTACAATTAGCGGCACATCCACCTTCTTCAATAATTGTTGAATTGTTTCCAATGGAGCTTGTGTTATTTCATCACCTTCCGGTTGAAAATATTCCTGCAGAGGGTTAACATGAACAATCAGTCCATCGGCACGTAAATCACCTACAAGATTAGCAATGGACTGTTCATTTTTTTCTTTCAGGAGCTTTTCCACTTGAGCAATTCCAAGATTTGCCCAGAATGGCCGGTCATTCCCCAACTCATCGCGCACATCAAAATCTGCCCAGTGCGTTTTGTCAAAAAGAATTTTGCGACATGAACCCAAACCCATTCCTAGACCAAACTCCCGACAAGCCCGGGCAATATTCTTATTAATGGTTTTTGAGGCACCAGTACCTCCCGTCATGCTCGACACCCAAATGGGCGCATTCATGGTTTTTCCTAAAAATTGAAAAGACGGTGCATTTCCATTAGGATGTGCCGCCAGCAAAGGTTCGTAGATGAAACGGTTGTCTTGTTCCTGCGCTGCTGTTTGGGAATCAAATGCCAATTGAATATGTTCGAGTTTGCGGTCTTTTTTCATTTTTACGGTTGAATGTGTGACTGTAAGAGGCAAAAATAAAATATGTTAGCTGATTTTACCTCCTTATTCGATCTCTTATTCTGAAATATGCATCTCTAATTCATTTCAGTGCGGATATTTTTATAAAATAGTGAAGTGGAATTACCCTTCAAATAAATTAAATATGTCACCCCGAATTTATTTCGGGGTCTGTTCTGTTATGAGCAGAGATCCTGAAACAAGTTCAGGATGACATACTCCTGCGTATTAGCATCGTTTCTATAGTATCCGCCAGATAAAAAGGCTCCTATTACTTCAGAACGTCTCTTGCAATCACCATACGAAGCACTTCCGAAGTTCCTTCGCCAATCGACAAAAGTCTCTGATCGCGAAAAAAACGCTCAATTGGGTATTCATCATTCCGGAAAAAGCCGGCACCACCAAAAATCTGCATGGCCTCACCAGCCACATCACTGGCCACCTGAGAACAAAACAACTTCGCCATGGCAGACTGAGTGCCAAAAGGTTTCCCATTATCTTTGAGCGCACAGGCCTGATATAAAAAAGTACGCGCATGTTCAATTTTCATGGCCATGTCGGCCAATTTAAATGAAATGGATTGGAAATCTGAAATTGCTTTCCCAAATTGCTGGCGTTTTTTAGCAAAGGAAACAGCCATTTCATAGGCTCCTTGTGCAAGACCCAACCCCATCGCAGCAATTGACAAGCGACCAGAATCTATCGTTTTAAGCATGATCTTTATTCCTTGCCCACGTTCTCCTAACTGGTCTTCGACCGGAATTTGGCAATCGTTAAAGTACACCATCCCATTGTCGGCAGCCCGCCACAAAAACTTATTTTTCATGAGTTTTCTGTCATATCCAAGTGTTCCTTTTGATACCAAAAAAGCTGTAAACTCCTTTTTCCCATCTGAACGCATACCTGTTTGTGCAACAAAACTGATTCCTGACGAAATTTCTGACGCCGCATTGGTTATGTATTTTTTATGACCGTTTACCAGCCATTTCCCATCCTTTTCTTCTGCCAATGTTTCCACTCCTTGCGCATCGGAGCCGGCATTCTCTTCCGTTAGGCCGAAAGCCCATAGGTTTTTAGCAGAACAAAGCGACGGAATATATTTCTGCTTCTGAGCTTCCGTACCAAAGGCCAAAATTGGACCAACGCCCAATGAATTGTGAGCCGCCAGCGTTGCGGCAACAGAACTATCAACGCGGGCAAGTTCCTCAACAGCAACAATGAACGACAGGTAATCGCTTCCTTGGCCTCCATATTCTACTGGTGCTTGCATTCCGAAAACGTTCAGACATTTCATAGACTTAATAAGCTCCACCGGAAACTCTTCACGAGATTCAAAATCACCAATTATCGGCTTCACGTTTTCTTCGGCAAATGCCCTCACCTTGCCCCTAAGTTCGTTGTGTGCTTTTTTCAAAAGTGCATTCATTCTTGAATCGTATTTATTTTTAATAATCATTAGGGGCATTACCCCTATCACCCCCAATTCCGTTTTAGGTTTCAGCTCACAATATGAGGTTAATCCTCTACCTCATGATCTACCACTTATATTCTAAGTATTATCGATGTCCAAATCCACCAATATTTCTTTGTCCTGAACCATTTTCCCTTTAACAACATGAACTGCTTTCACAATTGAGTCTACCGGACTTTGAATTGTAAACTCCGTTTTCATGGATTCAATCACCAGCAGGCTTTGACCTTTAATTAAGCGATCACCCTTAGAAACCATCACATCTATAACTTTTCCAAAAAGCTCAGCCACGATTTGTGATTTTGCTTTTTCTGTGATGTTCACATGTTGTTTTTTAAGTTTAACCTGACCAGCAACATGCCGGCTATGCAGCTCAAAGGGGTATGTTTGGTAATAAACCAACGATTTGTCGTGATATTCAACCACAAATGCAGATTCGTATTTTCCGTTTCGCTTAAATGAAATTTTATTTCGTTGGAACTGAATGTCACTCAACACCATTTGTTCATTTCCAAAAGACAATAGCAGATTACCATTTCTATTTAAAACCGTCAGCCTATGATTTTCTCCATCCACCTCAATCTGAAAAGCTACATACATGCGCCAAAATCCAGTTTGATGCCAATTATCCGTTTTCTCATTTGGTCTGTAAAAATGATGCAACAGATACGATCCAAGCAATGAATCTGTTGGAACATCCCTTTTCACGGATGCCATTCCATCAATTAAATCAGGCAATTGCCGTTCCACAAACCGTGTGTCAATATTATTCTGCCTGAAAATTTTGTGTTGAAGAATCTGTTTTAGAAACGACTGGTTCGTTTTCACGCCGCTGATGAGTAGATCTGGCAATAAATTCACCATCTTTTCAATTGCCTTCAGGCGTGAATCCCCATAAACAATGAGTTTTCCAAGCAACGAATCATAGGCCGATGACAAATGCATATTTTCGGAGATGAAGCTGTCCCACCGGACGTGTGACGGTATTTCTAATGCCTCAATCATCCCTGAAGATGGTCTAAAATCGGCAGTTGGATCTTCCGCGCAAATACGCAGCTCAATGGCATGTCCAGTTTGCTTTATGTCATTTTGTGAAATTGAAAGTCCGTTTCCTACGGCAATTCTCAACTGCCATTCCACCAAATCAATACCAGTAATCATTTCTGAAACGGTATGCTCCACCTGCAAGCGTGTGTTCATTTCAAGGAAATAGAAATTTTCAGCGTCATCAACCAAAAACTCAATCGTTCCGGCTCCTCTATAATTAATCGTTTTGGCAATTTGCACCGCAGAATTAAATAGCTGTGCCTTCAATTCTGGAGAAACCGCAATTGCCGGGGCTTCTTCAATCAGTTTCTGATAATTACGCTGTATGCTGCATTCACGTTCAAACAAATGGATTACACCGCCTAAACCATCGCCCAACAATTGCACTTCAATATGACGGGCATAGGGCAAATGTTTTTCAACAAAAAGGTTATCATTCCCGAAGTATGCTTTTGCCTGTCGCTGTGCCTTGTGCAAAGCCACTGATAGTTCTTCAGGCTTTTCAATAATTTGCATTCCCTTTCCACCTCCACCAGCTGATGCTTTCACTAACAATGGAAAACCAACAGTATCCACCTTTAGGTGAATTTGATCCGTTGTTCCATGCAGGCTTGGGATGACAGGAATATTCAGTTTTTTTACAAACTCGAATGCCTTAGACTTATCTCCCATCAGACTGATTTGATCAGAAGTAGCTCCAATAAAAACCAGCCCGTTTTCTTCCACTTTTTTTGCAAAAGCCGCATTTTCCGACAGAAACCCATACCCCGGATGAATGGCCTCAGCACCTGACTGTAACGCTAGTTCAATTATCTTTCCCTGATTTAGATAGGTTTCATGCAAGGTATAGCCTGGCAATAGAAAAGCTTCATCTGCCATCTGAACGTGCAAGCTGCCTGCATCATCCTCTGCATAAAGAGCAACGGTTTTTATGCCAAGTTTTCTGGCAGTATGCATCACCCTCACTGCAATTTCACCCCGATTGGCAATTAGTATTTTTTGAAACATCAATTTCAATTTTTATCCACTCTCTGATGAATCCAATCCGGCTTTCTTTTTTCAAGAAAAGCTCTAAGACCTTCCTGTCCTTCATCCGAGTAAACCAAATTTGCTAATGCGGCAGCAGTATATTCACTACTTTCAATACCCACTTCGCCAGAATCAATCTTTAGAATTAGATTTTTACATGCTTTAAGGGCATTTGGCGGCATAACTGACAATTCACCAACTAACTTTTCAACGGTTTTCATCAAGTTGCCATCATCTGCAATAAAGTCAACCAGCCCAATTAGACGGGCTTCAAGAGCCCAAAACGCTTCACCAGAAAACATTAGTTTTTTCAGGTTTTGTGTAGAAACCCTTTTGGCTACGAAAGGCAATATGGTAGCTGGAATTATTCCCATATTTATCTCGCTGAATGCAAATGAAGTGGATTCTTCAGCAATGGAAAAATCACAAGCAGCCAGCAATCCATTACCTCCGCCCTTTACATTTTTGTGAACTGCAGCAATGGTTATCTTTGGAAACTGTGCCAGACGCTTCAGAAGCTCAGCCAAACGTAAATATTCCTGAAAACTTTCTGATTTATCGCAGTTAACAGCTCCAGAAAACCAATTAATATCAGCTCCAGCACAAAAAGAATTTCCTTCTCCGCTGATTACCACAAACTGCAATTCATCCAACTTCTCGATCTCCTCTAGTGCATGGTGAATCTCTTCTACCATTTCTGGAATGATGGCATTGTGGAGTTTGGGGCGGCTTAATCGCAAATCGATACGATTGCCATTCCTTGCTAATTTTATGTACTGGAAATTTTTCATCATTTACATTCTAAATACGCCGTAACGCGATGATTCTATTTTTTGATTAAGGGTTACTGTAAAAGCCAACCCTAAAATATTGCGAGTTTCTGCCGGGTCAATAATGCCATCGTCCCAAAGACGCGATGAACTATAATAAGCCGTACTTTCTCTCTCGAATTGCTGTTTAAGGCTGTCTTTGCCAGCTCCACCAACAGATTGCAGCACAGATGACGCTTGTTCTCCCCCCATCACCCCAATTCGTGCATGTGGCCACATAAATAAAAAATCGGGATCAAAAGCACGACCAGCCATAGCATAATTTCCAGCACCAAATGAGCCTCCAATCACTACAGTAATCTTAGGCACATTAGCGTTAGCAACCACATTTATTAGCTTGGCGCCATCACGGGCAATGCCCTCATGTTCATATCTTTTACCGACAATAAATCCGGCAATATTCTGTAGAAACAGAAGTGGCACATGCCTTTGATTACACAGTTGAATAAAGTGTGCCCCTTTTCTAGCGCTCTCTCCAGTCAGGAAACTTTGGTTAGCCAAGATACCCACAGGAATTCCCTTCAACCGGGCAAACCCTGTCACCAATGGTGTCCCATAATTGGCTTTAAATTCATGAAAATCGCTGCCATCAACCAGCCGTTCAATAATCGCATTCACATTAATTGGCTTTTTCAGGTCGGGCGACAAGTAATTTAATATTTCTTCAGTTGGAAATTTAGGTTCTTTAACCGAGATTGATTCAATTCTTTGCTTCTCTACTTTCGGTAATACCGACACGATGTTGCGGCAAATTCGCAATGCATCGGCATCATCCTCTGCCAAATGATCAGCCACCCCAGATATCTGAGTGTGCACTTCGCCCCCACCTAATTCTTCGGTAGTTACGTCTTCGCCCGTGGCAGCTTTCACTAGTGGCGGGCCACCAATAAAGATGGTTCCCTGATTGCGAATAATGATGGTTTCATCGCTCATGGCCGGAACATAAGCCCCTCCTGCAGTACACGATCCCATCACCACAGCAATTTGCGAAATGCCCTGAGCCGATAAACGTGCCTGATTAAAAAATACCCGCCCAAAGTCAAAACGATCGGGAAAAACATTAGCCTGTTCAGGCAAAAAAATGCCACCCGAATCAACGAGATAAATGCAGGGCAAATTATTTTTTAGCGCAATATCCTGAGCTCGCACATGTTTCTTTATGGTTTCGCGAACATATGTTCCTCCCTTAACCGTGGCATCGTTAGCAACAATCATGCACTCACGCCCATGAATTATGCCAATTCCGGTTACGATTCCAGCAGCCGGGAAATCATCATTATATTGTCCAAATGCAGCAAATGAAGAAAGCTCAAGAAAGGGAGTGCGAGGGTCAAGCAATAAGTCAATTCTTTCACGAGCCAACAGCTTTCCCCGCTCGCGGTGCTTTATTACAGCCTGCTCCGATCCGTGGGCGCAAACCTGTGTTAGACGGGATCTGAATTCTGCCATGATGGATTGATAATCAATCCCGACTAGACTTTTGCCCGTTTCTGCCTTTTCTGTATTTGGTTGTTGAATCTCCCTCATTTATTCTCAATATAAAAGACCAAAACATCTTCTATTACGACAAAAAAATAGGACAGATGTTCATTTTATTGAGGAAAACTATTCGATACGAAAACAAACTCTAGTCAACTTATTCTTAACCTGAAAACTAATTAATATCTATTTTCTTAGAAATATACTTCATTGTGAATTTGATCGCGACTAACTCCCTTGGAAATAAGTATCTCCAAAGCATCAAAAATCATATTACTATTTCCGCACAAATAGAATTGGGTGTTCTCCTCAAAATCGGCAGATTTCAGGTATTTGGTAAGTCGCCCATGTACATCTCCGCTTCGGTCGCCCGAAGTACAAAGCACATATCGACCTTTCTCATAATGGTCTCTTTCATATGATTCATTTCCATAGCGCACTCCGTGAATCAATTTATAATCTAATTTCGGGTAAGAATAAACCATACTGTGAAATGGAGATATCCCGGTTCCACTGGCAATAAACACGAATTTATGATCCTCTATTTTTTTCTCGTCAATTCTAAACTTGCCAAACGGCCCATTTACTTCCACGAGATCACCCTTTTTTAGTTGTCCCAATTTTGGACTGAGATGACCATCATCCACTTCTTTGACAAGAATCTCCAGACTATCTGAATTCTCACTGCTGTATATTGAATATTCCCGGCTTTGGTATCCTCCCATTATTGCAACGGAAACATGCTGTCCGGCCCGGTATTTAAAACGGTTTTTAGGCAGACACAAAACAAATGTATCATCTGTTAACTTTCTGATTTTCTCTACTTTGTAGAACCGTTGATCAATTTTTATTTCTTGTTGTAAATCAATAGACATGTTATTCAAAATTTTGGACAAATATAACAATTTTAAAATTAGCGGATATTTTTATCTTTTATTTGCATCCTGCTATTTATTATCAATCCTTAACCACTGAGTCTTAAGTTTTGTTTTATAAAAAAGTTGTAAATTGGGTAGAAAATCCATCAGCCATGAAAACCCTGATTATATTTATGTCGACCCACGGATGCACTGAAAAGGTAGTTAATGAGCTGGCAGGCAAGCTGACAGGTGAAATAACAATCAAAAATCTCAAAGAAGACAATAACCCTGACTTTCAGGAATATGAACGCGTAGTTATTGGAGGATCCATTCATGCCGGGCAAATTCAGCGTAAAGTTCGTGAGTTTTGCGAAATCAACGTAGAAAAACTTGGGCAGAAGGAAATCGGACTTTTTATTTGCTGCATGTATGAAGGAGAGCAAGCTCACCAACAACTCAATAATGCTTTCCCCGAGAAGTTACATCAGTACGCCAAAACAGAGGCCATTTTAGGTGGTGAATTCAATTTTGAAAAAATGCGTTTTTTTGAAAAATTGATTGTAAAAAAAGTGGCAAAGACAGACCATACAGTTAGCAAAGTGAACCACGACGCGATAGAGCACTTTGCAAAGAAATTGGATAAAACCTTTACTCCATTTATGACGCTTATCTAGGGTTGATTCTCTTAGGTTTTATAAACAAAACCCAATCAAAAAAAAGATTTATTATAAGGCAAGATAAAAATCGCTGGTCAACTCACGATATTGATGAGTATAGACTGAAGAATTATTTTCTCGAATAAATATTTCGCTCCTACTTTCTTCTTTATGAAAGAAGGATAACTCAACTAATATCCTATTTGCTTTTTTCAATTTATTAGGAAAAACTAAGCTAATTCTATTGATAAACATGCCCAAGTCCCCAGTCAAACGCCTCAATATCTGTTCACTTTCTGCCGGAAAAATCAGACTTATCTTTCCACTTTCAGTCAACATTACCATCGAATTCTCCAATAATTCTTTTATGCTCAAACTACCTGAATGTCGTGCCAAAGAGCGTGCACTATCAGGAGACTGAAACGAGTTCTCAAAAAAGGGCGGATTTGAAATTATATGGTCATATTTTTCATTCGTTTCAAAGTTTTGGAAGGCACAAGCATGCAACCTAATACGAGAGTGCCATGTTGAATTTTCAAAATTACGAAGAGCTTCTGAAGCGGCCTCCGGTTCAATCTCAACAGCATCAACAATAGCCGTGGAGCGTTGCGCTGCCATCAACGCTAGGAGTCCAGTGCCTGTTCCAACATCCAACACACGTGCAGATCCGTTCAGGTTTGCCCACGCTCCCAACAAGACACCATCCACACCAACCTTCATCGCAGCCTTTTCCTGTAAAATCCGGAATTGTTTAAATTGAAAAAAATTATTTCTTGCCATACACCCTTTTAATCAAGCTCCAAAAATCGCAAACTAGTTTCATATTTTCACATTCCCATGAAGAAAATTTATACCGATTTTCAGAATATAGTCAAAGTAAGAGAACTCCCTCGTCCATTTTGCGTAGAGATTCTTATTATGTAATAATTCCATTTCGACAATGCGTATAAAAAATAAATTCTTCATCATCAGTCTACTTTTCATCACCCTAACATCATACATCCAGATAAGTGCTAGATTCCAAAAGACCTCTAATGAAAATACGCCCTCAACAACAGCACTTTACGAAACTTCACCAATGTTACATGAAAATACAGACGATTCTGCCGACGATCCTGCAATATGGATTAACCGAAAAGGAACAGCAGAAAGCAGAATTATAGGAACTGATAAATTAGGCGGACTTGTGGTTTATAACCTACAAGGAGAAAAACTTTTTTATTACCCACATGGCAATATGAATAATGTTGACCTTAGATATGACTTCATTTTGGGAAATGACACAATTGATGTGGTTTGTGCCAGCAATCGCAGTAATAAAAGCATTGCTATTTACAAAATCAGTGAGGATGGATCATTAACAGATATTGCTTCAAAAGTCATCAAAACCAAAATGATTGGAAATGTTTATGGTTTTTGCATGTATAAAAGTCCTGTAACCAGCACTTTTTATGCGTTTGTAAATAGCATAAGCGGTGAAGTTGAACAATGGGAACTAATACCCAACTCGGAAAACATTACTGCCTCATTGGTTCGTAGTTTTAAGCTTAACACACAAATAGAAGGCATGGTTGCGGATGATGAAAACCAAAGCTTATTTATTGCTGAAGAATTCAGCGGGATATGGAAATTTGCAGCTGAACCTGATGCCGGCACCACAGGTGAAAAAATTGTGGGAAATAATGGGTCGGAGAATAGAAATACCCCTTCCGACCAAGAGGGCTTAGCTATTTATTACTTACCGGACAACGCAGGTTACCTCATTGTATCAAATCAGGGAAACAATAATTTTAATATTTACGAAAGAAATACGCCACACAATTATTTAGGGAACTTCCGAATTGTTGATGGAATTGTTGACGGCGCAGAAGAAACCGATGGGGTTGAAATTTACAGTTATGCCCTAAATCAGGATTTTCAGCATGGGCTTATGGTTGTTCAGGACGGGCATAACTATGATGGAAATAAATTAGCTCCCCAGAACTTCAAATTGATTCCATGGGAAAATGTTGCTCGCCTTTTCAATGTTGCTTTAAAAGAAAATTAAAAGTGGCAGGGCTTTAAACTTCAGATTCTGATAGTCTGCACCACACAGAATGTTTCATCTCTAACTTTTATTAAGATTGCGTCACTGCGTTCACAATTGACGGTGAAGTTTTACTCAGGAATCGTTTCTGCATGGACACCGCCCATCCCCTACACAAATCAGCATGTTAAACACCGCTTTTCAATATTACCTAAGTATTAATAAACCCAACTTTGTGCTTCTTTTTTGTTGAAGGATGAACTCCACATGATGTATTTTTTACTTTTGCACGCGCTTTAAAGGAAAGAAACAAATTTGCATAACGGATTTAATGCGATATGAAAAAGAGAGATTTCTACATCATGGGGTTATTGGTTTGTATGATTGGATATGCAGCTTGCAACCGAAATGATGCTTCAGTAACTGCAAATAACAATCCCTCCAAAATTGAGAAGCAGCAGATTGAAACAAATCAGATTGAGAAGTCGGATTCTATAGCAGACGCAACGGTTAAAATTATTAAAGCAGGCATTTAAGTTTTCTGCTTTTTCTTTTTAGCGGCTGGAAATAATATATTATTCAGAATAAGCCTGTAACCCGGAGAATTTGGATGAAGGCTAAGGTCAGTAGGAGAGTCGCCTACCAGATGCCTGTAATCTTCAGGGTCGTGTCCTCCGTAAAAAGTCCAAAACCCTTTCCCCGCCTCTCCATGTATGTAGCGAGCTTCATTCGCAGCTTTGTTCTCACCCATCACCAACACATCCGCTTTTAGCAATCGTTCGTCGAAAGCCGTTGTTTGCCCCATAAAGCCTCTAATAACACGTTTGTGATTTTGGGTTAACATGGTTGGAACAGGATCCCATTTTGCCGAAAAATCAAACAGAGTGAAGAAATCTTCGTTCTGTTGGACATTCCGAACAGAAGAAACGTCAATATCCGAGAACTCATAAGTATACGGGTTTTCCTCAATTTTAAAATCAGTAAATGCCAAGGTCTTATCATAATTGAGTTTAGAATTCATGTCCGGATCTGCCGGATCTCCATCATACATCGGCTCACAAATATCAACTCCGCTTGCAGCCAGCGCAATATCGTAAGTATCTGTTGCAGCGCACATAGCAAACAAAAAGCCACCACCAACCAGATATTCCTTAATACGGTCTACTACCACTCCCTTCATCTCGGACACCTTTAAAAAACCCATATTTTGGGCAAGCTCTTTATTTGTTTCCACCTCTTCCTTATACCATGAAAAATTCTGATAATTGGCATAAAACTTGCCGAATTGTCCTGTAAAATCTTCATGATGAAGGTGCAGCCAGTCATAATCTTTCAAGTCACCATTTAAGATCTCTTCATCATAAATCACATCATATTGAATTTCAGCATAGGTTAACACCATTGTCACAGCATCATCCCAAGGTTGTTTATTTGAAGGTGAATAAACCGCAATTTTAGGAGCCTTTTGCATACTAATGGCATCTTGGTTAACTTCTGCCCGAGCTATCTCAGTAAGTATTACGTTGGCTTGAGCATCTGCAATTTTTTCAACACTCACCCCACGAATCAAACATTCATTTTCAACCTCAGAAGAATACGGTATCAGGAAACTTCCTCCCCGGTAATTGAGAAGCCATTTTACCTCAATCACCTGTTCTAAAGCCCAGAATGCAATGCCATATGATTTTAAGTGATCTTTTTGCTGATCATCCATTGGAATTACAAGGTAAACAGCAAAGGACTGCTGCACCATGATTAGAAAAAAAAGTAGGAGTAAAAGTGGTTTTCTATATTTTTTAAAACGGGATATTGTCTGAACTCGGTCTGCCATAAGAATCTGATTTTTCTGTTTCAAAGCCTGTATTTATAGGCATAGCAGGTGCTCCCTCGTCAGCATTCATTTTAGAGCTGAAAGTTTGTCCCATTATGCCCCCACCAATCTCTTCGGGAATAACACTCTCCAAATCACAAAATTTAACCTGCTGTTTCTTAAATGCCAATTGCACATCTCCAACGGATCCATTACGGTGCTTTGCCACAATAATTTCAGCAACGCCCAATAATGAATTTCCATTATCATCTTCTGTAATTCCATAATACTCCGGACGGTGAATAAAAAGCACAAGGTCGGCATCCTGCTCAATTGCACCCGATTCACGCAGGTCAGATAGCTGAGGACGTTTCCCTTCTCGCGACTCAACGGAACGGTTCAACTGAGAAAGAGCCATAATTGGGATATCGAGTTCTTTTGCAATCGCTTTCAGGGAGCGCGATATCATACTAACTTCCTGTTCCCTGTTTCCCCTGCCATCCATCCCGGCAGTCATCAACTGAAGGTAATCGACAATAACCGCACTAACATTGTGTTGCATTTTTAATCGACGACATTTTGCTCTAAATTCAAAAATCGAGAGTGCCGGAGTATCATCAATAAACAAGGGAGCATCCTCCAATACATTCAATTTTCGATTAAAATGCTCCCACTCCCATTCTGCCAAACGACCGTTTTTAATTTTATCCGACCCCAATTCAGTTTCGGCAGAGATAAGACGATTTACAAGCTGTACTGATGACATCTCCAATGAGAATACAGCAACTGTTTTTTGATGCTCAACAGCCATATTCCTGGCCATAGAAAGAACAAAAGCTGTTTTCCCCATTGCCGGACGTGCAGCAATAATTATTAAATCGGTTTTTTGCCACCCCGAAGTAATCCGGTCAAGTGCTGTAAATCCACTTGGGACACCACTTAAGCCATCGTCCCTTTGCGAAGCCAACTCTATCAATCGAGCAGCCTCCTTCAAAATGGGTTTAATTGGCAATGTCTCTTTCTTAATATTTCCTTCTGCCACTTTAAATAGTGCAGTTTCCGAAAAATCAATCAAATCATCAACGTCCATATTGGCATCGTATGACTTTGTCTGTATTTCAGAAGACACACGTATCAACTCGCGTTGAATAAATTTCTGCGCAATAATCCGGGCATGAAACTCAATGTGTGCCGCAGAAGCCACTCGGCTTGTTAATTGAGTAATGTATAGAGGGCCACCAACAACATCCAGCTCATTTCTGTTTTTAAGCTCCTGAGTAACCATCAACAGATCGACAGGTTTTTCATGTGTTGACAAGTACTTTATAGCATCGAATATTTTGCAATGTTCTTCTTTATAGAAACTTTGCGTATCAATAATATCAGCTACCGTCACATAGGCATCCCTCTCAAGCATTAACGCACCTAAAACAGCCTCCTCCACGTCAATTGCCTGCGGCGGCAATTTCCCATACTGCGCATTTATCTGTTCGAGTGTGGAATTTGTTTTGGTATTTTTTCTCTCTCCTGCCATGTGAAAATATAGTAAAAGGGTTGATAGTCAAGTATTCGTTTCGCATAAGAAAATTTGACGAAACGGATTCTAAAGGTAAAAAAAAAGGAGACCTATGGTCTCCTGTTATATAATATTAAAAAAAATTTACGCCAATTCATCTGAAATTATCAGAGTTAACATATCCTTCAAATTTTTCCCCATCGCTTCAATTTGTTGAGGGATAAAGCTTGTGGCAGTCATTCCAGGCGTTGTGTTCACCTCCAAAAAGTAAAAAACTCCATTTTTCAGAATAAAATCAACCCTAACAATTCCTTTGCAATTACAAAGGTTGTATATTTTTGAAGCTAATTGCTGACACTCTTTAGTCAGCTCTGGAGAAATTCGTGCAGGAGTAATTTCATCCGTCATTCCTTTCGTGTATTTGGCCTCGAAATCAAAGAACTCATTCTTTGGAAGCACTTCCGTTACAGGAAAGATAATCTCTTTGTCTTTTAACTTCACCAAACCACAGGTAAATTCTTTGCCTTCAACATACTCCTCCACCAATGCTTCCGGACTTTCCTCCCAAGCTTTTTCAATGGCTTCGGCAAGAGCTTCTTTTGATTTTACTTTTGTGATCCCGAAACTTGAACCTCCCGCATTCGGCTTAACAAATAAAGGTAAACTAAGATCTTTCATCAACTGATTGGTGTCAATTGGATTTCCTTGCATTAACCTTACCGATTTTGCTATTGGAATATCAAAGTTACGAAGGTAATTGCAACAGAAATATTTATTAAAGGTAAGGGCAGAAGCATGCACACCACAGGAGGAATATGGAATTTTTAGCAATTCAAAATAGCCCTGTAAAATACCATCCTCGCCAGGAGTTCCGTGTATAATAATATAGGCATAATCAAATTTTATTTTTTGACCATTCAACAAGAAGCTAAAATCACCTTTATCTACATTGGCAATTTTCTTTCCATCAACCATTACTTTCCAATCACTGTTCTTCATCTCCACCATCCAAGGCTGGAACAGTTCCTGATCGATTGACTGAAATACATTTTTTCCACTCTGAACTGAAACGACAAACTCTGAAGAGTCACCACCGTAAACAACAGCAATATTCCTTTTCATTTGATTATAATTGATTTTCAGTTGGCATATAAAACTCCAACCACCTATATAAGTATTTTATACTATGACTTAATATTTAATAATGCTGGATTATTTATCCGTTAATATCACGGTTTGAAATATAATCTCTCCATTTATCAATTGCTTCTGTCATGTCAGCCGGAAGTTTTGATTCAAACAACATTTCCTCCCCGGTTGTAGGATGTATAAATCCCAATGTTCTGGCATGAAGAGCCTGCCTTGGCAATATTTTAAAGCAATTCTGAACAAATTGTTTGTATTTTGAGAACGTTGTACCCCACAGGATCTTGTCTCCCCCATATGTGTCATCATTAAATAAAGGATGACCGATGTGTTTCATATGAACACGGATTTGGTGTGTCCTCCCTGTTTCTAATTGACATTGCACCACACTAACATACCCTAACTCTTCTACTAATTTATAGTGGGTTACGGCATGCTTTCCATGCTCCTCATCTTCATAAACCTTAAAAACCTGGCGATCTTTCTGGCTCCGTGCAATGTTACCTTCAATTGTACCTATTGGTTCTTTTAACCGCCCCCAAACCAATGCTACATATTGACGTTTTGTTGTTTTCTCAAAAAACTGAAGAGATAATTTGGTTTTAGCGATCTCAGTTTTAGCCACAACCATCAATCCTGAGGTGTTCTTATCAATGCGATGTACTAATCCCGGACGCGGATCAGCACTGTTAAAAAGTGGCAAATCTTTAAAATACCACGCAAGTCCGTTAACCAAAGTGCCGGAATAGTTTCCGTGCCCTGGATGCACAACTAGGCCTGGCTGCTTATTGATAACAATAAGCTCGTCATCTTCATATACAATATCAAGAGGGATTTCTTCCGGGATAATTTGTATCTCCCGACGAGGGAAATCCATAACAATACTTATTTCGTCGCCCGGTTTAACTTTGTAATTTGACTTTACTGATTCGCCATTCACAATAATACTTCCGGCATCTGCTGCAGACTGAATGCGACTCCGTGAAGCATTATCAATTCGGTTAACCAGATATTTATCAATCCGTAGTTGAGTTTGACCAGGATCTACTGATAATTTATAATGTTCATACAGGACGCTCTCATCCTGTTCCTCAAAAATATCGTCTCTATCGTCTACCATTAAAAGAAATTATTTTCAGCTCCATCATTTTCAATCTCTTCACTATCCGTTTCCGGATATAATACTTCCTGATCAGCAGTTAGCCATAAATCGATCGAAGTTCCTTGCTCTGTTTTTTCTTGGGATGAGGATTCTGGTCGCTGTTGCCAAATACGAGCATCCAATGAATCCGCTAATGTCAATACAGAATCGTCATAAATTACAGCCCCCACATTTAAAAATAGCGATGTAATTTCACCTTCAGCCTGCTCAAGTGTTGCACCAAATAAGTCTGGAACGATGGTCATCTTGCCTAACATTGATTGCCCAACAGTAAGATCGATTTGCGAACCTTTGCCTATCATAGTACCTACGGCAATTTCCTTTCCATCCAATCTTTGTGACAATACCAAATTCGGATACTCCGAAGAGACATACCTGACGTCACCAGTAATCAAGCCTACATTTCGCAAAATGTTAGTTGCTTGTCGCAAAGAAATGTCTGTTAATTTTGGCATGGGCACTTGCTCTGGAGCATTTGCACAAATCGTAATAAAAATAGTGCGCCCTTCTTTAACCCGAAAGCCAGCCAGAGGCACCTGATCAACCACTGCTCCTGGCTCTGCTCCACCAAAATAAACGGAGTCTGATATTTCATACACCAAGTTATTCTCATTTAGCAACTCATCTACCTTTTCCAATTCCATTCCAAGCAGGTCCGGGACAAGTAGTGATTCCCCATGATTAGTATATATTCGAATCGAATAAATCGTTATTACAACAATAACTACAGTGATAGCAATCGCAAATAAAAGGGTTAGCAAGAAAGACTTACTTTTTAGAAAAGCTTTAAAACTCATGATGAAAGCATATTTATTCTTCTTAAGAAACAAAAATAGCTTAAAATTTAGTATTCGACATCGAGATTTTTCTCGAAAGAAATGTAGAAAAACAAAATTCCGCTCAAATGAGGTATATATACACACAAAAAGGTAAAGAATCGTAATTCTTTACCTTTTTGTACAGTAATACAGTTAAGGTGACCTTAGCGCTTATGTCTTGGTTCGTCTGAAACTGTTAGTTTCTTTCTACCTTTAGCACGACGTGATTTTAAAACCAAACGTCCTCCTACAGTAGACATTCTTTCGCGAAAACCATGTTTGTTTTTGCGTTTTCTATTTGATGGTTGAAATGTCCTTTTCATCGGTAAATATTTTTATATGAATACACTATCCCTTAATTCGGACTGCAAAAATAAATCTTTTTTGATTCCCTCCAAAATATCGAGGCTTATTTTCGTTTATTTTTCAGAGGAAGGTGAATTAGTTTCTTAGTTTCATAGAAAGCTTCATCAAATAAGACACTCAAATCATACAATTTCGCCAGATTACCAAACGGTTGCAGTTCTTCCGAGAAATCACCACCCTTCAAATATAAGATACCATTAGATAATTCATTTCTTTGTACGGCACTTACCTTTGAACGTACTAAAGCCACAAACTTAGGGAATGCAGTCACAGCCCGGCTTACGATATAATCAAATTGCCCATTCACTTTTTCAGCCCGGCATTGCTGCGCCGTTACATTTTTCAGCCCCAGACTCTCTGCCACCCCTTCAACAACAGTAATTTTTTTGGCAATAGAATCAACTAAGAAGAATTGCGTTTCCGGAAACATAATTGCCAGTGGAATGCCGGGAAATCCGCCCCCTGTACCAACATCCATGATTTTTGTTCCAGGAACAAATTGAATAACTTTTGCTATTGCAAGTGAATGCAGCACATGTCTCTCATATAGATGATCAATATCTTTCCGGGAAATAACATTTATTTTACTATTCCACTCTAAGTAAAGTTCACCCAATGCAGCAAACTGCCCAGCCTGTTTTTCAGTCAGTCCAGGAAAATATTTATTAATGATTTCCATAAATCAGCTAATCTCTTTGGTCATCCATCTCGGTTGACTCAATCATTTTAAATAACATTTCACGAGCCCTGAAAAGCTGGGCCTTTACGGTTCCGAGTGGCAAATTTAGCTCTGTTGCGATTTCTTCATAAGAGTATTCACGAAAATATCGCAATTCAACCAACGTGCGGTAGCGGGGCTTCAAGCGATGAACGATCCGACGCAATAATATCGCCTTTTGTATTCGTATCAACTTTTGCTCTGGATCGGGATCTACAGATTTTAATTTTATAGGCGCGTCATTGTCATTTCCATCCTGATTGGACTCAATTGACACATGGACACCTTTCTTCTTTCTTAAAAAATCGATGCAATTATTGGAGGCAATTTTAAAAAGCCATGTGCTAAAAGCATAATTTGGTGAATATTGGTGGAGATTTTTAAAGGCTTTCCCAAAAGCTTCAATGGTCAAGTCTTCTGCATCACTCTTATTATTGACCATTTTGAGCAACATGTAATAAATCGCATCTTTATATTTACTCAATAATTTAGCAAACGCTTTCTCTTCACCCCGCAAGGCCGCTTCAACCAAAATAAAATCCTGCTGAGCTTTATCGGAAAGTTTCGAATTTAATTCCATTTATTTCGCTGAACATGAGTTTGTATTCTTACCCGGTGAAATATATTAATGACCGGTTTTGCCAAAACGTATAATAACGAAGATAAAAAGATTTTCTTTTCATTCAAACGTTTCAACAGAGTTTTGACCATAAAAACATGAATAAGAACGACTAATAACACCGGAATTGTATAAATAAACCAATTCTGAATTTCCGTGACTAACAACCATAGCAATCCGAAAAACATTAAAAGCTTCGACGTCCCTTCTATTTGCAACAAAATCTTCTTCTCCCACCTCAAACTCCTGTAAAGCAATATTCTTTTTCTTACAGATTCAATAAAATCGTTTTTCTGAAGATCAACTTTTTCCCTTATTTGAGTTTCCCCATCAACAGACACAACGACTTGCCGTTTTTTCATTTGGTTAAAAATAAGCTCCAGATTGGCAAAGTGAGCATACATATTCCCTCGAAATCCATCTGTGTCAAAATAAACTTGTTTCGGAAATAACACATTTTCATCATGAAAAAACAGAGACACCTCGCGTGATGAATACGCAGCAGATTTCATAAACGAATTAAAACGCTCCACCCTGCACCATCTATTGTAAAAACCTTTTTGCTGTGTAAAATTTGAGTACCCCACCGTAAAAGCGTCAGTCGTATATATGCTATTATTCAGTTTCTGGAGATATAACGGATCAAGGTTATCTATATTCGGATCTACAAAAACAACCCAATCAAACAAAGCTGCTTTTAATGCCAGATTAATAGCTAATTTCTCAGAGAATAAGGTTTCCTGACTCAGGGAACTAAACTTTATTTTTGGATATTTTTGAGCATACACTCCAATGATTGTCAAAGTTGCATCTTCTGAAAAATCGTCAACAACAATAACCTCATAATTTTCATATTTCTGAGCAAGTAGTTGCTGTAGGACATTCTCAATTCGTTCTTCTTCATTTCGGACACTCAAGAGAACACTTATTGAATTCTGAGTCTCTTTATGTTCATGCTTTTTAATGAATAGAAGCTTAAAATAAAATCCAAATTGAACAATCAATGCGAAAACAAAGCCAACAGATAAAATGATATAACCTGTCCATTCAGGCAAAGTTCGGTCAAAAAAGTCTGGCACCATGGTCGTAATTTGCCAACAAAATTAATAATCACATCGACTAAATCACGGCATTTCTCATATAAATTAACAGCTTCAGACATGTTAGTTTTTCATATGGTTTAACTTTTATGGTTATCTTTGGACACTCAAAAAAACAAACATGAATTTCACACTTAAACATCAGGCATTTAATACGGCTGCCCGTGCAGGAGTCCTACATACTGAACATGGAGATATTGAGACTCCAATTTTTATGCCCGTAGGAACTGCAGGTTCAGTAAAAGGAATTCATGTCCGTGATTTAAAAGACGATATTGGTGCCCAGATTATACTGGGCAATACATACCATCTATACCTTCGTCCCGGAACTGACATTATTGAACAAGCTGGTGGACTGCACAAATTTAATGGATGGAGTGGCCCTATATTAACGGACAGTGGGGGCTATCAGGTTTTTTCACTAGGCGACATTCGAAAACTCACAGAAGAGGGTGCTCGTTTTCAATCGCACATTGATGGATCACGACACTTATTTACTCCTGAAAGCGTTATCGACATTCAAAGAAAGATAGGAGCAGACATTATCATGGCATTTGATGAATGTACACCGGGAGATGCCGAATATGATTACGCAAAAAAATCTCTGGCACTGACGCAACGTTGGCTCGATAGATGCGTAGAGCAAATGGAAAAAACACAGCCGCGTTATGGACATCAGCAATCACTATTCCCAATAGTGCAAGGTGGTGTGTACCCTGACCTACGAGAGGCAGCAGCAAAAAATATAATAGCCATCCCTAGTGACGGCTATGCAATTGGTGGATTATCTGTTGGAGAACCAGAGGCAGATATGTATGCCATGATTGATGTGGTTGCCCCAATTCTACCTCAGGATAAGCCACGTTACCTTATGGGTGTGGGAACACCAGTAAATATTCTTGAAGCAATTGACCGAGGCATTGACATGTTTGACTGTGTAATGCCAACTCGCAATGGAAGAAATGGAATGCTGTTTACCCAAAATGGTACTATCAACATTAAAAACAAAAGATGGGCTGATGACTTTTCGCCTGTTGACCAAGATGGCACTTCATTTGTAGATCATCAGTACTCAAAAGCCTTTTTGCGTCACCTAATTGTTTCAAATGAGATGCTAGGATCCCAAATTGCAAGCCAACACAATTTATCATTCTATCTTTGGTTAGTAAAAGAAGCCAGAACCCAAATCCTTACAGGGAACTTTAAAAACTGGAAAGAAGAAATGGTTATTAAACTTGCACAACGTCTATAGG
This sequence comes from Prolixibacteraceae bacterium, assembly GCA_963662675.2. Classification (GTDB taxonomy): domain Bacteria; phylum Bacteroidota; class Bacteroidia; order Bacteroidales; family Prolixibacteraceae. The sequence continues at coordinate 722,367 of CAXXHP010000002.1, read as the reverse complement.
CATGAAAATACCGAACTTCCGATTAGTAGATACCTACATTATAAAAAAGTTCCTAGGAACATTTTTCTATTCGATTGCCCTAATAATTAGCATTGCTATTGTTTTTGACATCTCAGAGAATTTGGATGAATTCATATCAAAGGACGTTCCTATAAATGCTATTATTTTTGACTATTATTTAAATTTCATCCCTTACTTTGCAAATCTTTTTAGTGGACTTTTCACCTTCATTGCTGTCATTTATTTCACCTCGAAACTGGCATCTAATTCTGAAATAATTGCGATTCTCAGTAGTGGCGTATCTTTTCATCGCTTAACACGTCCATATATTATCTCAGCTTTTATCATTGCCTTGTTTTCTTTTCTCTTAGGCGGATATATCATCCCTCCTGCCAATGTTAAAAGAGTTGACTTTAGAAATGCCTACATCAACTCAAATTCAAATAAATTTGAAAAAGACATCCACAGGCAAATTACTCCTGGAACTTACATCTACATGAAATCATACAGCCCGTCAAATGACGTGGGTTATAAATTCACTCTAGAAAGGTTTGAAGAAGGAGAACTCGTTTCAAAACTGGTTGCTGACTACATCAAATGGGATATTGAAAAAGAAAAATGGACGATTAATAAATACGTTATCCGGGAAATTGATGGGTACAAAGAAACGATCACTACTGGAGACAAGAAAGACACAACTCTAAATATGCTCCCCAAAGATTATAAAACCATAAGAGACGAGGTTGAAACAATGTCAATTCCCGATCTTAGTGAAGAGATCAGAAGCATGAAGCTCAGGGGTGTAAATAGCGTGGAGTATGAACTAGAACGACACACTCGTATCGCTAGCCCATTTTCGGTTTTTATTCTAACCCTTATCGGTATGTCACTTGCATCGCGCAAAGTGAAAGGAGGAATAGGACTTCACCTTGGGCTAGGCATACTATTTAGCTTTTCCTATATCATGTTCATGCAAATATCGACAGTATTTGCTAGCTCAGGCACATTGCCTACCATTGTTGCAGTCTGGATTCCGAATTTAATTTTCGGCGGTCTGGCTGCCATTTTATACAAAAGAGCAAGTCGCTAACTCAAAATTTCAACTTTCAGAGAAAATTATTCAAAACCAAACATTTCCCGAAAAGTTCATATAACAACCACAATGTTTTATAAAACACATTTGTCTGTGAAAAAATTATAATTTTGCTCCCGTATTTTTTACACTGACTATCCTTCAATGAAGGAATACATAGCTTCGGGCAACCGAAGGATTTTTTTAAAAAAATTATAAACTATATTACTATGTCGTTGAAACGGAATATCCTGGATCTTAGAAAAAGAAAAGATGAGGTCCTCAAGGGTGGTGGCGAAAAAGCCATTGAGAAACAAGAAGCAATGGGGAAACTCACTGCCCGCAAACGGATCATGCACATTCTGGATGAAGGTTCATTTCACGAATATGATATGTTCGTAGAACATGTCGCCCGCGATTTTGATATGGATAAAATGAAATTGCACGGTGATGGTGTTATCATTGGAACTGGAACTATCTATGGCTCTCCGGTTTGTATTTTTGCCCAAGACTTTACAGTAGCAGGTGGATCCCTAGGTTTAATGCATGCTCGGAAAATCACAAAAATCATGGATCACTCATTAAAAATGCGTGTTCCACTGATTGGAATTAATGATTCTGGTGGTGCTCGTATTCAGGAAGGTGTTAATTCACTTGCAGGTTATGGTGAAATATTCTTCCGTAATACATTAGCATCAGGAGTAATCCCTCAAATTTCTGTTATACTAGGACCTTGTGCCGGTGGCGCAGTATATTCTCCCGCGCTAACCGACTTTGTTTTTGTGGTAAATAAGATTTCAAAAATGTTTATCACTGGGCCAAGTGTAATAAAGACCGTTTTAGGTGAAGAAATTTCGATGGAAGACCTTGGTGGGGCAAGAGTACATGCAGAAATTACGGGTAATGCTCATTTCTATTCAGAAAGCGAACAAGAGTGCTTTGATCAAATCAAAAAACTTATTTCCTATATTCCTAGGAATAACACTCAGAAAGCTTTCCCAACAGAACCAGCTGCTCCAACCACAAAAAAGAAAATAGAAAGCATTGTTCCGGGTGACCCTAAAATGCCTTATGACATCCGCGACATCATCACATCAATCACCGATAATTCTGATTTCTTTGAAGTTATGGAGCTCTTTGCTCCGAACGTAGTGATTGGATTTGGTAGAATGGAAGGAGAAACTGTAGGATTTGTTGCAAATCAGCCAAAAGTTCTGGCAGGAGTACTTGATTGCGACAGCTCAGATAAGGCTGCCCGTTTCATTCGCTATTGCGATGCATTCAATATCCCAATTATCACATTGGAAGATCTACCAGGCTATTTACCTGGCGTTGATCAAGAACATGCAGGTGTTATTCGCCATGGCGCAAAAATTCTTTATGCCTACAGCGAAGCTACGGTTGCAAGAATTACTGTCATCATCCGTAAAGCTTACGGTGGAGGTTATATTGCGATGAACTCACGTCACTTACGTGCAGACTTCGTGTTTGCATGGCCAACAGCAGAAATTGCGGTTATGGGACCTGAGGGAGCTGCAAATATTGTATTCCGCAAGGAAATTGCCGATGCAGAAGATCCCGAAGCAATGCGCCAGCAGAAAATTCAGGAATATAAAGACAAATTTGCCAATCCTTACGTAGCTGCATCAAAAGGATATGTTGATGAAGTGATTGAGCCTGCCGATACACGTAAAATGTTATTGCATGCTCTTAAAGTATCAGCAAACAAATCAGTTAGTGGTCCATCAAAAAAACATGGAGTTCCTCCATTTTAATCATACTAAGGAAGAATTATGGCAGATCAAGAACAGAAATTCGATACGATTATCGTTCACAGCGCTGTATATAAAACGGAATATACCAGAAAATACAAGCAACGTGTAAAATGGGAAAAGCCAAATGAAAATGAACTTTTCTCTTTTATCCCGGGAACTATTATTGACATATATGTAAAGCCCGGTGATAAATTAAATGAAGGTGACCCACTACTAACGTTACAGGCAATGAAAATGCACAACTTAGTGCAAATGCCATTTAATGGGAAGATAGTTTCCGTTAATGTTAAAATTGGTGATGTTATCCCTAAGAAACATTTGATGATTGAAATCAAACCACTATAAAAAAGAAGGAGCCAAATTGGCTCCTTCTTTTTTATTACGAATTTCTCGTCTTGGAATAGCACTAGACAAAAAGCAATGTTTCTATGATACTATTATCCCAGTCAAAAATCATCTCCAATAACAATCGTTCTGCATCCACTTTTCAATGGTTAATTCACCGTCCTCCTCTGGAATAATTTCAATTTTAGAATTTATCCAATTTGTATTTTCAACCATCCAACGTTCAATCTCAAGTTCAGATTCTTGCTCAGCTGCAAATAGATTTATATCCATAACATTTTCAGCAACTGAATTCCCCCAAAAACCATCATCAATCATCCATTGTTCAATATCCATACCGTCTTCTTGTTCGACAACAAACATTGCTGTGCCTACTTGAGTTTCCGTTTCAACCATTGAACCGAACCAATACGAATCTTCTACCATCCAACCCTCAATTTCTAGTTCGGGCTCTTGCTCTGCAACAAAAACACCTGTGCTAATTTTTGCATTTATTCCTGTAAACGCAACGACTGCGATTCCCAAGATTAAAGTGATGCGATTAATTTGCTTTTTCATTCTATTTAATTTTTGTGTCATTATTTAAACCCCATAATTACCCATTAAGACAAATGAACATAGAAAATGTTATTCGGCAGACTGTTAACGATTCTAAACATTTTCTTAAGGAAACTTAATGGTTATTTATGAAAGAAAAAGCCTGTAGCCTCAAGTGTTTATCATACACCCACAAAAAGAAAAAAGAAGAAACCACAAAGTGCCCTCTCCCCTAAAACCAACAACTCTAATCAACTAATAAAACGATCTCATGAACCGATCTCTTTTGTTCCAATGAACATGATCGAAAAATGAATTCGACTCCCGATCTGAATGCGCAAACAAATTTGACCAAAGATAACCCTCAGCCATCCACCGTTCGATCTCCAATTCCGGATCTTGTTCCATCACAGATAAATCCTCAATTTCAGAATACGCTACAACGAACTTACCCCAACACTATCATTGCTCATCCAATTCTCAATTTCCATTTCATCTTCTTGTTCTGCAGTGAAAATATTCAAAAATGCATGTGCATGTGCTCTATGGAAGTCAAACTGTGTGGCTTTGTTTGTGTATTATTATTTCTCTAATTACTAGACAATACAAAGCTACAAGTTGCTACGATCAACCCTTATTAACAAAAACAAAACTTTTATTGCGGAAATCTTAAAGTATTGGAAGCGTCATCACAAACGATGCCTAAAGACCTGATAGCCTGAAGGAAACTGAGACTCAATATTCTTTTTCTCAGTTCTAAAAAGCCCATAAACAGCAGACCCACTACCTGACATTAAAGAAAAAGATGCCCCCAAATCATACAGCTTTTGTTTAATCTCTCCCACTTCCGGATGTTTTGAAAAAACATATTTTTCAAACTGATTTAGGACATTTCCTTTCCATTTATTTACAGGAAACCCAACTAATCCCTTTAGTGACAAACGGCTTCTACCTGGGATGATGTTTTGGTAAGCTTCAGCAGTCGATATATGAACTGGAGGTTTTACTACGATGAGATAGTATTCTGTAAGGTTTAAAGAAAGATCCTCGATGATCTCACCCTTCCCTGTTGCATAAACCGGCTTGCCATGAATAAAGAAAGGACAATCGCTTCCTAATCGCAATGCATAGTCCAATAGTTTATCAACGCTAATTTCAAGCTGAAACAAGTCATTCAACAACATCAACATATAAGCCGCATCAGAAGAACCCCCACCTAGCCCAGCACCAGCAGGAATATTTTTATGCAAATGAATTTGAACTGGCGGAATATCATAATCAGCTCTTATTAATTCATAGGCCTTAACAACAATGTTCTGCATTGGGTCGTCATCTAATTCCAACCCAGTAATATTGAACCCAAGCTCATCTGCCTCTACCACTTCTAATGCATCCTGCATTTTTATAGGGTAAAAAACAGTTTCAAGGTTATGAAAACCATCGGCTCGCTTTCCTGTCACGGAAAGCCCAATATTAATTTTTGCAATTGGATAAGTAATCATACTTTTATGTCCTAAATCAAAGTTACAAAATGTTATTGACTTAACGCAACCTACTGATAACTAATGGTCGGCGCGCAGGTACAAACCAAGTTTCTATCCCCAAAAGCATCATTGACTCTTCCTACGGGAGGCCAGTATTTATTTTCTTTTAGCCAGACCAATGGGAAGGCAGCTTGCTGACGGCTATATTTATGCTCCCATGTATCTGAAGTTACAGTTTCTGCAGTATGTGGAGCATTCTTAAGTGGATTGTCGACTTTATCTGAATTACCGAGAACGATATCATTAATCTCCTGAAAAATAGACACTAAAGCCTCAACAAAACGATCCAATTCGCGTTTTGACTCACTCTCTGTTGGTTCAACCATCAATGTGCCGTGCACGGGAAATGATAAAGTAGGAGCATGAAATCCATAATCCATTAAACGCTTAGCAATGTCAGCCTCTGTAATGCCCGACTCTGCTTTAAAATGCCTACATTCTAAAATCATCTCATGCGCTACTCGTCCTTTCTCTCCAGTATATAAAATACCATAAGTCTCTTTCAACGATTCAGCAATATAATTCGCATTAAGTATCGCGATCTCGGTTGACCTCTTAAGCCCATCAGCGCCCAACATCTTAATATAGCCATATGTAATTGGCAATACGGATGCGCTCCCCCAAGGAGCCGCAGAAACCGCAGAAATGCCGACGTGTCCATTGTTCATCACAGGATGAGAAGGTAAAAAATCCACCAAATGCGCTGCAACTGCAATCGGGCCAACTCCCGGGCCACCACCACCATGAGGTATTGCAAACGTTTTGTGCAAATTCAGATGACAAACATCAGCACCTATTCGTTTTGGGTTTGTAAGCCCCACTTGAGCATTCATATTAGCTCCATCCATATAAACCTGTCCTCCATATTGATGAATAATCTCGCACATCTCAATGATAGATGCCTCAAAAACGCCATGTGTGGATGGGTAAGTCACCATGAATGAAGAAAGTGTTTCTTTATATTCCTTTGCTTTTTGTCGAAGTATTTCCACATCAACATTCCCTTTTTCATCACAAGGAACAACCACAACTTCCATTCCGGCCATTACCGCACTTGCAGGATTTGTTCCATGCGCTGATGATGGGATCAAAACGACCTTCCTCTGAAAGTCTCCTCTACTCTGATGAAAAGCCTGAATAACCATTAGCCCCGCATATTCACCCGCAGCTCCAGAATTTGGCTGCAAGCTAACATCCGCAAATCCAGTGATTTCTGATAAATCACGCCGCAGCTCCTCCATCATCTCCTGATAGCCTCTCGCTTGGTTTTTGGGAACGAAGGGATGAATTCCCCCAAACTCAATCCAACTTAACGGTAACATTTCGGTAGCCGCATTCAACTTCATGGTACATGAACCAAGTGGGATCATAGAATGAGTTAATGAGATATCCCTATGCTCCAGTTTCTTAATATATCTTACCATTTCAGTTTCAGAACGGTACTTATTGAATACCTCTTGTTGCATAAACTTATTGGTCCGCAATTTATCTGAGCTGATCGTGCACACTTCTGGATAAGCCTTTATTGATGGATAAGGTTTATTGGCAGCCTTGGCAAACACTTCAATGATCCAGTTAATGTCATCCAAATTGGTCGTCTCATCAATACTCAACCCTACTTCACCATTGTCAAAATACCGGAAGTTCATCTCTAGCTCATGAGATAGCCATTCAATATCCTCTCGTTTTACATATTTGGGCAATGAGAATCGAATCGTGTCAAAATAGTTCTCGTTGCATTGCACATATCCAAGACCCGTAATTTCTTTTTCCAAAAAAGCCGAGATGTAATGAATACGCTCTGCCACCTGAATAATCCCTTCGGGCCCATGATAGACGCCATAAAAACCGGCCATTGTTGACAACAAGGCTTGAGCAGTACAAATATTAGACGTAGCACGTTCTCTCTTAATATGCTGTTCACGTGTTTGCAGAGCCATTCGCAAAGCTCTGTTTCCATGACAATCTTTCGAAACACCGATTATACGTCCGGGCATGTTTCGTTTATATTCACCTTTTGCAGCAAAGAAAGCAGCATGTGGACCACCATACCCCATAGGTACACCAAACCGTTGTGAATTCCCAAACACTACATCAGCCCCCCACTCCCCTGGAGGGATTAAAATTGCAAGACTCAACAAGTCTGCAGCAAAGGCAACCTTGGCGTCAGCAGAATGGGCAGCTTCAACCAATTTTTTATACGAAACAACTTCGCCATTCGAATTCGGGTACTGCACGATACATCCAATCACTTCATCTGTAAAGACAAAATCACTGGCATCCAACACCTTCAATTCAATATTTAAAGGAATCGCTCTGGTTCTCAATACATCAAGCGTTTGAGGCCAAATAAACTGATCAACCAAAACGACGTTAGCTCCGGCTTTTGCCTTCGCTCTTGAACGCGCATTGTACATCAGAATCATCGCCTCTGCTGCTGCAGTTGCCTCATCCAATAAAGAAGCGTTAGCAAGTTCCATTGCTGTGAGTTCACAAACCATTGTTTGGAAATTCAGGAGAGCTTCCAACCTACCCTGTGATATTTCTGCTTGATAAGGCGTGTATGAGGTATACCAAACCGGGTTCTCCAATACATTTCGAAGAATAACTGCAGGGGTGATCGTATCGTAATACCCCATTCCAATGTATGTATTAAAGACTTTGTTCTTTTGCGCCAATGCCAATATCTTTCGGTAATACTGCCTCTCGGTGAGCCCATCTTCCAGCTGCAATGATTTATCTAGCCTAATATTTTCCGGAACAGTTTGCTCAATCAGCTCATCCAATGATCCGACTCCGATCTTTGCCAACATTTCCTTAATCTCCTGATCTCGTGGCCCAATATGCCGGGTTACAAATTTATCGCTTGCCATTCGTTATTTTATATCTTCTTTTGTGTCAAAAATAGGTTCATTCCCCATGGGAAAATATGATTTTTATCTGCCTGTTAGTCCATTAAAAAAGGATTGGATTTTTTCTCAAATCCAATATTTGTTTCAGGCCCATGACCACTATAAACAATTGTTTCTTCGGGTAAAACCAGTAGTTTTTTCTTGATATTGGTTATTAATTGCTCATAGCTCCCTCCTGGCAAATCAGTTCGTCCAATACTTCCATAGAAAAGGACATCTCCAGCCAAAAGAAATTTCTGCTCCGGTTGATGAATAACCAGACTGCCTGGAGCATGGCCCGGCACGTGGAAAAGTTCCAGCTCCGAATTACCAAACTTAACTACATCCCCTTCGTCTAAATATTCATCCGGCAGTTCAATTGGCTCAACAGGAACGCCAAATGCATCACCATGAGCAACCGCATCGTCAATCATCGCAGCATCATTTTTATGCGCCAGAAATGGAATATTATATCTAGACCTACAAAATGAGACACCTAAAACATGGTCAAAATGACAATGGGTATTGACCAATTTTACCGGTTTTAAATTCTTCTCCTCAATGAAGCGAGTTAATTCATCTTTCTCATTCTCGAAATAACAACCCGCATCAACAATAACACATTCTCCCGTTTCATCATATAAAACATATGTGTTTTCCTGAATTGGGTTAAATGTAAACTTTTGAATATATATCATGTATCTATTATTTTTCTGTACCCTTTAACAGAGGAACAAAGACAAATGTTCCATGAGACTCTCTTTTATAATCATTTTCACCTTCGCGAACAATGACAGTCATTGTTTGCTTTTCAGATGGACCAAAAGGAATAACCATTCTCCCGCCAATGCGAAGTTGTTTCAGCAAATCTTCAGGAACGACAGGAGCTCCAGCAGTTACAATAATTTTATCGAAAGGGCCATAGGTTGGTAACCCCTTATACCCATCGCCATAGAAGAACTTTGGGTGGTAGCCAATTTCAGGTAGCAATTGCTGAACTTTCAAGTAAAGCTCTCGTTGTCTTTCAATGGTAAAAACATTTACACCCATTTCTAAAAGAACAGCTGCCTGATATCCAGATCCGGTACCAACCTCCAGAACTTTCTCATTGGGTTCCAATTGCAACATCATGGTTTGAAAAGCGACAGTATACGGCTGAGATATAGTCTGTCCAGCTCCAATAGGAAAAGCCTGGTCTTTATATGCAAACTGAATAAAACTGCTATCCATAAACAAATGGCGAGGAACTTTCGCAATTGCATCCAACACCTTTTGATCCCGAATGCCTTTTATCTGAAGGCCTTCTACCAAACGCTTTCTCATGCCTTGATGTCTCATTGTATCTCGGGAATCCATCTCTCTCTTCATAGCTGTAAAAATAGGTTAAAAAGATCTCGGCAATACGCATCTTTACAAACACATTATCAACAAAATCGGTTGAAAAGTTATGCCTTTTGCAAACCCTTAAAATAGCTTTTTATTTCTAATTTGCAGCTATGATCAAAATGGGAATCCTTTCAGCCAATCACTCTAGAAGCAAATCAATTGAGTTAATACAAGAATTCAAGGAGTTAAAAATTACAGATCTTGCTCTTGACATTGATGTGCACAATGAAAAATCAATACTTTATAGTGCCGAAAGCATGACAGACACCTCAGATGGTATCTATTTAGATATTCCTGCTCCCGGATCTAAATTACTAAAGATGATTATCCGCAGCAGTAACCACATCTTCTCTCGCACAATACCCAAGTTATGTATCCAAGAAATCAAAGAACTGATCAATCTGGAGCGTGAAGCAGACTGTATTACTCAAATTTTCAACCCATACATTTTTCTAAATGAGAACATGAAGATATATGGACAAATTTCAGCTCCATTACTTATAAATGTATCCACATCAACAATGCCAGGAGAAGGTATGGAGGATCAATTAACGAACACCTTCCTTTATCTATCTCTGCTTGATAAAAGTGAATTAAAAAAGCTGGATATTTTTTCAATTGAAGGCAAAGACAAGTCATTTGTTCTTGACATTCGTATTACTTTTTCCTCAGCATCAGTTGCACGAATTTTGTTTTCATCCCAATTTGAGAACAACCTTTCGACAGTGGATCTATTCCCCAAAGACCAACCAATTAGATCTTTTCAAGTAGCACCTTTAGGTGAGGATAAGCATCTGTTATCAGAACAAAATGCGATCAAACAATTTATAAAAGCCACAAAAAAGCAATCAGCCGTAACAATATCGCTGACTGAGCTATTAAAAGCCAAACAAATTCTTGAGGAAGTTAAAGAGAAGCTAAATTCACGCGGAAGTTTGCTTTTGCAGTAAAATACCTAATTTTACTGCAATATAAATAAAGACGAGTCGTTCCATTTATTGTGCAAGATGTGCAAATCCACAGACCAAACCAGTTTATTTCTATGAATAAAAAAGTACATGTTATCAAGTACTTATTTTTTGACTTACTCGCTGCATCAGGAAGCTGGGTCTTGTTTTACCTATATCGGAAAATATACATCGAGCCACAAAAATTTGGAATTGATATTCCCATCGAATTCACAACTCGTTTCTATTTAGGACTATTTCTGATTCCTTTGTTTTGGATTACATTTTATTATATAAGCGGATATTATACCGACATATACCGAAAATCTCGTCTTCTCGAATTCGGACAAACTTTTATTACTTCATTATCAGGCGTAATTGTAATTTTCTTTGCATTGCTGCTTGATGACTTTATTGAGTCGTACAAAAACTATTACAACCTGTTTTTCACTCTTTTCTTCCTCCATTTTGGGATGACATATTTTTTTCGGCTCATTCAAACAAGCAGAACTGTACGTCAGATCCATTCACGTAAAATTGGGTTTAGCACTATAATTATAGGTGGCAACGAAAAAGCAGTAGACATTTATAACGAGCTAAGTTCCCAGCATCGCCCTGCCGGGAATAAATTCATTGGTTTTTTATCAGTTGAAGACAGGGAGAATTATCCCATGGAAGGGTATTTGCCTCGATTGGGATCCTTCAAAGATTTCAGCAATATTGCTCATCAGCATAAATTAGAAGAAATTATTATTGCCATTGAATCAACTCAACATCAACTCTTAAGCGAAATACTAACCTCTTTACAAAACTACACATTAACAATATGGGGAATCCCTGATCTTTATGATTTGCTTTCCGGAAACAAAAAGGCCAATATCATATTTAGTAGCCCTTTAATAAAAATATCCAACGGCTTAATGCCTACTTGGCAAGAAAATATGAAACGCCTGATAGATGTTATTTTTTCTATTTCTGCGTTGATTCTATTCTCCCCTCTTATTGCTTTTTTTGTTATTTGGATAAAAACAGATTCTTCAGGAAAAATATTCTATTCGCAAACTCGCATAGGCAAATTTGGAAAGCCTTTTGTCATTTACAAGTTTCGCACAATGGTTAGCGATGCTGAGAATGGAAAGCCAGAACTTTCGGGACATAACGATCCTAGAATTACCAATTGTGGTAGATTTTTGAGAAAAACCCACCTCGACGAAATCCCCCAATTTTTCAATGTCCTTAAAGGAGAAATGTCCTTGGTTGGCCCCCGCCCAGAACGCCAATACTTTATTGATCAAATCGAAAAACGAGCACCCCACTACACTATGCTGCAAAAGATAAGGCCCGGAATTACCTCTTGGGGGCAAGTCAAATATGGCTATGCATCAAACGTTGACGAAATGCTAGAGCGCCTACCATACGATCTTGTTTACTTGAAAAATATTTCTCTATATCTCGATTTCAAGATTCTCATCCACACCTTTCTTGAGGTATTCCGTGCAAAAGGGAAATAAAAAGAGGGCTAAGCCAAAGGAAATTTTTGCATGACAACATAAAATGCCCCAGAAGGTTTTAGAATACTTTCGTACAATACAAACTCATTAACAGGCACAACCTGCTGCACTCCTTTTCTTGGCTTCCTTATAACTTCATAGAATTGATCTGGCCTTTTAAGGGTTTTGATGCGAGCAAGCGTAAGATGAGGCTTAAATTCCTTGTCATTTTTTTGAAATCCGATTTGCGTTAAGCTATCGCGGAGAGACACAGCAAGATCTACTAGCTGCTTATTATGCGGGACATGACAAAAAATAACACTAGGGTTACCCTTATGGTTGAAATACGAAAGGCCTTCTAACTCGAAAGAGAAGTGAGTAAATTCTTTGGATTTATGAGTCAGAACATCTTTCACTTTAGTGATATCTTCATCCGAAATATCACCTAAAAACTTCAACGTCAAATGAAGGTTGTCTTCAGACACCCATCTGATCCTCTCAGACTTCAGCTCTTCTTTTATTAACTCGATACTTTCTATAAGTTCCGGCTTTAAATGAATGCTTATGCCTACAAATACCCTTTTCATTTGATTACTCCGGCTTCTATATAAATGATGATTTCCTCAATCATACGATCTTCGGTTACAGGGTCATATGCATCTTTTAAGTTATTCCCAAAAATCTTGGCAATTCCCTGCCAAAAGAAGGCAGACAAACCACCCTTTAAATCTTTTATCAATTCAAAAGATGTATGCTCGGTTTCCCTGTCAATCAATTTTATTAATATGCGCCCTTCAGATATTGTCAACTTTTTAAGCTGTGCACCGTACTGATCAAACAACTTACTCTCGGCTTCTTTTACGTATTTACGTCTCAGTTTCGAATCATTTGTCGATTGGTATTTCTCATCATATTCACCGAGGAGTTCAGCCGCTATTTTTGCATAAGGATATACTTTTTTCACTTTTGCCAACAGCCTTCCATATTTTCGTTCATCTTTCCGGGAGCTAAATTTTCTTGGAAAGATTGGTATTTCATCCAACTCGACATGAGGTAATGTATCTCCGTTATTCTCAATCATCTCAAGAAAAGTGACGGAATCTTTCACTTGGGAAATACCTTGCAGCGAAAAGAAAAAGCCGATGACAAAAATAATTATGCGCATATCACAATTACGAAGATAGCATGTTATTAAACCAAAACGAATATATCAAAGTCAGATTTTGGTACATTAAGAGTTGCTATATTTGTTGACATCTGACTGAAAGGGGTAATTATGGACAAAAAAATACAAACAAACATTACGTCCGAGTTTGGGGAACTCGAAGGAGTGATCATTCATACACCCGGATTAGAAGTAGAAGAGATGACCCCAGAAACAGCAAAACGGGCACTTTATAGTGACATATTAAACCTGTCTGTTGCACAGGATGAATACAAACAACTGAAAGGTGTATTATCTCAGGTATGTAAATGCTTTGAGGTAAAAGATTTGCTCACCGAGGTTTTGGAAAAAGACGAGGTTAAAACGAAATTACTCCACGAAATCCAAATCCGAGAAAATGCCACCGACATTATGCAAGATCTGGAACAATTAAAGGCTACCGATTTGGCACAACAACTAATACAAGGTGTACCCATAAAACGCAACAACCTTACACGCTATCTCAGCCAGGAGCGTTTCAGCTTATTGCCATTGCACAATTCCCTTTTTACACGCGATGCATCCATCGCTTATGGGAACGAAATTTTAATTGGCAAAATGGCCAATAAAGTCCGCGACCGAGAAGCCTTGATCATGGAAACTATTTTCAATAACCATTCAGAGCTTAGGACTAAAACCATCAATCCACAAAAATCGTTAGATATTCAGGCAATTAAGAAGATTTCGATAGAAGGAGGAGACATACTTATTGCAAAAAAAGATGTGTTAGTAATTGGAACTGGAGCGCGAACATCAACGCAAGGAATTGATTTCATTTTAGAAAACATTAAGGCAAGAAAGCGCCCCATCCAACACATTATAATTCAAGAATTACCAGATATGCCAGAATCATTCATCCATCTGGATATGGCTTTTACCTTTCTTGGCAATGACACCTGCATGGTTTACGAGCCACTTATCTTAGGCACCAACCGCTATCACACCATTCATATTCAGATTGAAGATGGGAAAGTCATCAAAATTACGGAGGAAACGAACATTCTTAAAGCCCTTCAAAAACTGGGGATGGACATGAAACCCATCTATTGTGGCGGCAGCAAAGATCAGTGGGTACAAGAACGTGAACAATGGCACAGTGGAGCTAACTTTTTCGCTATAGCTCCCAACCAAATCATTGGTTATGAGCGTAACGTCAACACAATTTCCGAACTAAACAATCACGGATTTGAAGTAATCAGAGCTCAAGATATTATAACCGGGGAAAGCAAAATCCTCAAGAATAAAAAATGTGTAATTACTATTGCCGGTTCTGAGTTGGCACGAGGAGGAGGAGGCGCCAGGTGTATGACCATGCCCTTCCGTAGAAAAGAAATAAACTAAAAATGCGATTATAAGCGATGAGAAAATTACGGACGAACGAACTTAACAGACTAAATACCGACCAATACAAACAAACCGACAAACTACCTATTATTGTGATATTGGACAATATTAGAAGTTGCAACAATATCGGCTCATTTTTTCGAACCTCGGATGCATTGCTAATTAAAGAATTACACTTGTGTGGGATTACTGCCACACCTCCTAATAAAGAAATTCATAAAACAGCTCTGGATGCCGAAAAATCTGTTAGTTGGAAATATTTCGAACATACAGAAGATGCCATTTCTTCACTCAAAAAAGAAAATTACAAGATATATGCCATTGAACAAATTGAAAAAAGCATTATGCTTCCTGATTTTAATCCCGGCAATGATGAAAAGCTAGCATTGATCTTTGGGAATGAAGTAAAAGGAGTTCAGCAAAAAATTGTTGATCTGTGTGATGGAGCCATTGAAATTCCACAATTTGGGACAAAACACTCGTTCAATGTTTCGGTAAGTGCAGGAATAGTACTCTGGGATATCTTTAAAAAGATGAAATATAAATAGCGACAACCATTAAACCAACACTAAATCCAACATAAAAACTAAATAATCAAACCCTTACAGACTATGAAAATCATCACCAAAGAAGAAACAAGACAGACAAGGCCATGGGTCAAATTATGCAAATGATGGGTCATATTGTGCATTTATGCACTTTGCAATCAATTGTATATTTACAGCTCATGCACAAAATGCAAAGTATGCGATTCCGATAACCAAATAACCTAACTAGAGGGGATTACTCCGTGAACCTGAAAAATACTATTCTGAAGAATTGGACTGCTATGCGAATTGCACTAATCTTTATACTCATAGGATTTTTACAAACAATCGCATTTAATGCATATTCGCAAGGAATAACACTTACCCTCAATTTTTCAGACACTGAATTATTCCACATTTTCGAACAAATTGAAAATGAAACCGGGTTTTACTTTTTATATGACGAAAATTCAGTAGATGCCAAACACAAGAAATCGATCAACATTAAAAATCAAGACCTTGATGAGGTCTTATCAGAGCTATTTACCGGTACAGATATTCGTTTTACGATAATTGACAGAAAAATCCTTCTTTCTCCGATTGACAATACAGATGGTCAACCTTTTCCAGAATCAGGAAAAACCATTACAGGAACTGTAACGGATGAAAATGGGCAGATGCTACCCGGCACTTCAGTAAGCATCAAGGGCACTGCAATCGGAACTATTTCTGACATTAACGGGAATTTTACAATTTCAAACGCCCCGGAAGATGCTGTACTAATATTTACTTTTTTAGGAAAAGAAACCCAAGAGATTGCCTTTTCAAACCAATCCTCTTTGACCATTTCTCTGCCAGAAAGCACCTTTGGTCTGGAGGAGGTTGTGACAGTTGGTTATGGCACTCAATCCAAGAAGACTGTATCTGGGTCAATTCAAACTGTTTCATCTTCAGACCTAACCGAAATGCCAGTAGCCCAGTTCACACAAGCATTACAAGGGAAAGTTGCGGGAGTTCAAATAAACCAATCCTCAGGTATTCCGGGGCAAGGTATACAAATAAGAGTGAGAGGAGCTGGCTCCATATTAGCCGGAAATAAACCACTGTATGTAATTGATGGATTTCCAATTTCCGGAGACTTAAGCAATATCAATACCGACGAAATAGAATCCATTTCAATTTTAAAAGATGCTGCATCTTCTGCCATGTACGGATCTAGAGCAGCAAATGGAGTCGTATTGATTACCACAAAACAGGCACGCAAGATAATGGATGTTAGCTTTAGTGCGTATTATGGAGCTCAAACTCTGCCTCAAAAAGGCCGACCCGACATGATGAACGGAACGGAATTTGCTCAATTCAAAAAAGAATACTTTGAGGATCTAGGACAAGAGGTTCCTGAAGTATTTCAAAATCCTGAAAAATATGGTGAAGGAAATGACTGGTATGACATTTTGTTCCATGTTGCCCCTATCGAGAATTACACATTATCTATGTCTAGCAAATCGGATAAGCTAGGAGGGCAAATTGTTGCTGGCTACTTAAATCAGGATGGAATACTCATCAATTCAGGGTTTAAACGCTATTCATTTCGCACAAACACGTTGTATAAAGTCAATAATCACTTGTCCATGGGATTCAATGTTTCAACGTCGTACTCATCACTACATAGTATGTCAACTGGCAATCCATTTTTTCAAGAGAACTTACTTGCTATGGCTTTGCAGACTTGGCCAATATTTTCATACAAACGGGAAGATGGCTCTCTGCCTTTAACCGCATGGATTCCGGACTTGGGAGGCTTTCCTTCTCCCAACTACTACAGAGCAGCTCAAGAAATTAAAACAACAACCACAAACCTACAACTACTGTCAAATGCCTATGTTCAGCTTGAGCTACTAAAGGGCTTAACAGTGAAGTCTTCCATCAACATAGAATATGGCATTTCAAATATGAAGTTCTTCAATCCATCGACTTCTTCAATCAGTTTTGCAATAGCTCCCCCGGTAATAGCAAATGCCAGACTGAGCAATGGTTCATCGAGTTCATGGCTCTTTGAAAATACAGCAACCTATGTAAAATCTTTAGGCAAACACAATTTTGAAATACTTGGGGGCTATACAGCGCAAGAATTTGGAAACAAAACGATGAGTATTTATGCTGAAAATTTTCCGGATGACAGAATTAGTGATATCGACACTGCAGTAACCATAGAAAACGACGGAACAGACACAGGCGACGAAAGATGGTCTATGATTTCATACCTGACCCGTTTAAATTATGATTATATGGGGAAATATATTTTACAAGCCACTATCAGACGGGATGGGTCTTCACGTTTTGGAAAGAATAACTTGTGGGGGAATTTCCCGTCAATATCAGCCGCATGGAACATGTCAGATGAAAATTGGTATCCTGGAAATAGACTCGTGAATGCCCTAAAATTACGCGCGAGTTATGGACTTACCGGGAACAACAATATAGGTAACTATACACATCTTGTAAACGTTGGTCTGGACGAAAAAACCGTATTTGGATCAACAATTGAAAGCAGCTCTTATGTTGAAAATATTGGAAACTCAGATTTGGGCTGGGAAAAAACCACGCAATGGGACATTGGCTCAGATATTTCTTTTTTAAACAATCGCCTAAGCCTGACCTATGATTACTACCTAAAAAACACCTCAGGGTTATTGTACAAACTAGGGATTGCCCCTTCAACAGGATATAATTTCTATATGAGTAATACGGGTAAATTAAGATTCTGGGGACATGAGCTGGCTTTAATGACATACAACTCTATTGGAGAATTTAAATGGAATTCTCAAATAAATCTAACGTTCAACGACAACAAAGTGATTTCTATTGCTCCAGACATTGATGCAATTTATAATTGGGGACATGTAACAAAGGTTGGAGAAAGAATTGGTTTATTCTGGGGCTTAATTCATGATGGGGTCTATGACAATCAGGAAGAATTTGATAATTCCCCCAAGGCTACACCCTCAAATATAGGTACAGTAAAGTTTATAGATGTTAATGGCGATGGCAAAATATCCAATGAGAGATTAGATGGCGATCGTACTATTATTGGAGATCCTACCCCTGATTTTTTAATTGGCATCAATAACTCATTCAGTTATAAGGCATGGGATCTTTCTATTACTACAACAGGATCTATTGGACATGATATTGCGAATCGTTTTGACCAAGGTGCAACCAATCTGGATGGAGCCTTCAACATCCTGACCGAAGTAAAAGATCGTTGGCGATCTGAAGAAAACCCGGGAAGTGGGAAATACGGCACTACGACAACTGCAACCTACATGGAACGCGATTGGTTTAACAGCCGATTTATTCATGACGGATCATTTCTGACAATAAAGAACATTACACTTGGATATAACTTTCCATTAAAACAATCAGGTGTAATATCCGAACTCAGGTTGTACACAAGCATACAGCAAGTGTATACATTCACTAATTATAATGGAAATAACCCAGAAGTTAGCAATTACGAATCTGTGCTTCAATTAGGTGATGATTATTCTTCCTATCCTGTTCCAAGAACATACACTTTTGGTATAAACATTTCGATGTGATCCTAAAACACATGTAACAACAAGTAGAAACACCAAGCATCATTATAAAAGCAAACTTTGCCATGTCTTAACACGATACCAACCTCAGCGAGACATTAACTTCCTTCAAACTTGTAATTACAAATTATCTGCCTATTTTTGTTCCTTTCACAATGGCTAACAAACAATAAGACAAGTTGATTTAACTTGATTCCAACAGCACTTTTGCTGGCGTCACAAAAAAAAGTACAAGAATCAAATTATCTACATCAGGCTTTATTAATGGTTATCCAGAAGATGAAAACAACAAAATATTAGGTTTTACCTTTATTAATGTATTAACATTTTTATAAAAGAACCATTGAAAGCTTCTCAAACTGACATCGAACTCATTCATGAATTAAGCAACGGAAACGTATTTGCTTTTGATACTATCTATGAAAAATATGCAGAAAAACTTTATGCATTTTCATGGAAATATCTAAAGTCAAAAGAAGAGGCAGAAGAATTGGTGCAGTCGGTTTTTCTAAAAGTCTGGGAAAATAGAAACAAGCTGAAGAAAGGAACATCTTTTAAGTCTTTCTTATTTACGATTGCATACAACGAAATCTGCAACAAATTTCGAAAGAAAAAATACTTGAGTGAATTTGTTAAAGAAACGATGTCAACAGAATCTGATGTATCTGCCGGGACTGAAGAAGAAATCGACTATAGATTTGCGCTAGAACAAATTGAACAAATACTTGCCAGGCTACCAGAAAAACAACGTGTGATTTTCATTAAAAGCCGATTCGATGGTAAATCAGCAAAAGAGATAGCAGAAGAGCTTGGGGTTACTCCAGGCACCGTTGATAATTACATTTCTAAAGCAGTCAAATTTATTCGCAGCAACATGCAAGACAATCACATAACCGTTGTTCTCCTGTTTTCATTATATCTTATCTAACACAATAACCAGAACGTATAATTCCATTCCTTCTAGTAATCCATTTTTATCCTTCTCATAATTTTCGGCATCTCAATTTCGAATTATTATGCAATTTAGTCTCAACTCCCCCAATATTAAAAAAAGATTGCAACAAAATGACAAACAACGGCTTAAGCCAGAACCCAACACCACTCGAAATCCCATTATTTTATTATTTCTAAAAAAACACACTAATTTCTGATGAGAAATTGGCATCCCAACTGTATAGTATAATGTAAAGGGATGTAATAAGCATCCACAATATCGAAAAATGCTGAATCAAGAAGATAAATACCGACTAGAAAACTACCTGCGAGGAGCCGCAAGTAAAGATGATAATACATGGGTGCAAGATCTCTTTGCAAACGGACAGGATCATACAGAATTACAACATTATGTAGGTAGAGACTGGGACAGTTTTCAACACACAGATATCGTTGAGAAAATGAATTATGCACACACACTTGACCGCGTACACCACGAAATCAGGAAAAAAGAATATCAAAAGAAAAAATCGCTTATACGTCGAATGACATCAACCTACACAAAAATTGCTGCAATACTATTAATCCCTCTTCTTATTGCAGGAAGCCTCACCCTCGGTTACTTATGGAATAACGCGGACATATTAAATAACGAAATAGCGCAAACAACCATTTTTGCACCTATTGGGTCAAGAGTATCATTCCAACTACCAGATGGCACTTCCGGATGGCTAAATGGAGGGGCTAATCTCGTTTATTCTATCCCATTCGGTGATAAAAGACAAATTTCGCTTGAAGGAGAAGGTTGGTTTGATGTAGCTCATGATGAAGACAGACCTTTCGAAATTACAGCCGGAGAATCAGTTGTAAGAGTGCTTGGCACAAGCTTTAATATGATTGCATACCCGATGGATAATCATGTGGAGGTCGTACTTCTGGAGGGCAGTATTCAATTTTTAAACAACAACAAGCCCAATAGCGAAGGGATACTACTCTCCCCTTCCGATAGATTATTATTTGAGAAGGATAAACAATCTGTGGTTATCTCTAAGGTCGATCCCGAAAATTACAAAATGTGGACTGAAGGCAAGCTCGTTTTTGAGGGAGAATCCATGCTGATGGTGGCTCGAAAAATTGAACGTTGGTACAATATTGAAGTCGAAATCCCTGAATCTGAATTAAACCAATATTCAATAAACGCAACTTTCGTAAACGATACGTTTGAAGATGTACTTCAATATATAAGTATGATTTCGCCTATCGAATATGAAATAACACCTTCGACTCAATTAACAAACGGTACTTTTCAAAAAACAAAAGTAACAATATCAAAGAGATAAGGTATAAAACACTATTAACACAGCATATGAATATAGATAGTAGACATGAACTTATAACGAAAGGCAAACAAATCGCGGCAACGTCTTGTTTGGTTCTTCGTTCTTAATGAATTATCTAGAAAACTGCGGCAACAGTTATCTAGGTGTATAATTCAAAAAAAAAGGAAACCGCGGCAACGATTTCCTTTAAAAAAATGACCTAACAGACATTTTTATTAATCTAAAAACGATCAAATTTATGAAAAAACTTCTTCAAATTCTATTTTACTAAAAGAAGAAAGAACTTCCCTAACAATTTCTTAAACAAAATCCTACTGGATTTTTTTATTAATCAAAAAAACAAAAATTTATGAAAAAAAGATGTTTCCTATTAATGGAAGGATTTCACAGTTTGTGGAAATCCAAAATGTTAATGGTGACTAGAACGACATTGGTTGTATTGCTTTTAGTAGCAAGTCAATCTTTCGCTTCTAGCTCTGAATCAAATGCTTCAGAAAATAATCTAAGCGAGCAACAATCTTCCGTGACAGGAACAATCACCGACAACAGCGGTGAACCATTACCTGGTGTAACAGTTGTAGTTCTTGGAACGACAAACGGTACAATCACAGATTTTGACGGAATCTATACCATTGGTAATGTTCCTGAAAATGCTACGTTACAATTTACTTTTGTTGGCATGGAGCCTCAAGAAATTGCTGTAGCAGGAAAACAACAAATAAATGTGGTGATGCAATCATCAACCATTGGGTTGGACGAAGTTATTGCTGTAGGTTATGGTACACAGACCAAAAGAGCTGTAACTGGCGCAATACAATCGGTTGGTGGTGAAGAACTTGGTGACATGCCAGTGTCTTCCGCTGCTCAAACGCTACAAGGTAAACTTGCTGGTGTTCAAATTAATCAAACATCTGGAAGACCTGGAGAAGGCATGATGATTCGTATTCGTGGTGCCGGTTCAATTTCTGGTGGCAGTGACCCATTATATGTAGTTGATGGATTTCCTATTGATGGCGATATGTCGGATATTAATGTTGAAGAAATTGAGTCTATTTCTGTTTTGAAAGATGCTTCTTCAACGTCATTATATGGTTCGCGAGCAGCAAACGGAGTTGTTTTGATTACTACGAAAACGGCAAAGGCAGGAACAACAGAAGTGAGTTTCAACTCAAATTACGGTTTTCAAGTTATGCCTGAAGCTGGTCGCCCGGACATGATGAACGGAACCGAATTTGCTCAGTTTAAGAAAGAGTCGTATGAAGATAAAGGACAGGAAGTTCCTCTCGCATTTCAAAATCCTTCACAATATGGAGAAGGAACTGACTGGTATGACATCATGTTCCAAAATGCACCAATGCAAGATTATTCTGTTTCTCTTACATCTCGTACTGATAAGTTTAGCGCATCTAGTATTGCTGGATACACGAAACAAGATGGTATCATGATTAATTCAGGGTATGAGCGTTTTTCTTTACGTGTTAACACGGCATATAATGTAAACGATAATATCACTATTGGTTTTAACGTGGCACCAACATATAGTAAAAGGCATTCTGCAGGTGGCGACGGAGCATTTTTCCAAGGCAACCTTTTATATTTGGGCATCCTAAACTGGCCAATCATTGACAAAGATGGAAATATTGGCGATACAGGGTATACCATTAATGACAAAGGTGCATTGGGTGGATTCCCTCAAGCGAATTACTACGAAGCAGCTCAGCAGGTTAAAAACACAAGTAGTTCAACCAACATTTTGACTAACGGATACATTGAAATTGAACCAATAGAAGGACTTAAGCTTAAGCAAACTGCAAATGTACAATATACAAGCGGTACTTCTAAATTATTTAATCCATCAACAGTATCTACTAGTTTTGCTCGACAACCTCCTGTAACTGCATTTGCTGAATACGGATCAACCGAGTCTATTAACTGGTTGTCTGAAACATCAGCTTCATACACTAAATCATGGAATGATACACATAACCTATCAGCAATAGCCGTTTATTCTGCACAAGAATACTCTGCCACAGGTTTAGGTATATCTGTAGAGAACTTTCCAGACGATAGAATCAGTGATGTAGATGCTGCTGTTACAATTGTAAAAGGAAATGAAAATGAAGATACATTTGGAGAAATTAACGAATGGTCACTCCTTTCATATTTGGCAAAAGTTAATTATGACTACAAAGGAAAATATCTAGCCAGCTTTTCAATCAGACGTGATGGTTCTTCCCGCTTTGGTAAGGATAACCTTTGGGGTAACTTCCCTTCTGCATCATTGGGATGGATCGCCTCTGACGAGGATTTCTTCCCTCAGGACAAAGCTCTAAACTACCTTAAATTCCGCGGATCTTATGGTATTACAGGGAATAACCGTATTGGTAACTACACACAGTATGCATCTGTCAACTTAGGAGATAACTATATTTTTGGAAGTTCTGTTGCTAGTGGATCTTCTGTTGGTAACCTAGCAAATAGAACTCTAAGTTGGGAAAAGTCAAATCAACTTAACGTTGGTTTTGATTTAGGTCTGTTTGACAACAGAATCAGCCTAAACTATGACTATTACGTAAAAAACACCAATGAAATGTTATATAATTTCAGTATCCCTCAGTCATCCGGGTTTAGTAGCTTTCAGGGCAACTCAGGTGAGCTAAAATTCTGGGGACATGAAATTGCCTTAACTTCAAGAAATTTTGTTGGTGATTTTGAGTGGACTACTAACCTAAATATTACTCTTTCAGACAATGAAGTAATATCTTTGGCAGACAATGTCGATGCAATATACGGTGGCGGACACATTACAAAAGTAGGTGAGCGTGTTGGATTATTCTGGGGATTAGTAGCTGACGGCATATATGAAACAACAGCGGAGTATGACGCTAGTGCTAAAGCTGCAAATTCAGCTGTGGGTACAATCAAATTCAAGGACATGAATAATGATGATCAGATTCTTAATTCAGATGTAGGTGGTGACCGCGTTGTTATCGGTGACCCTACGCCATCTTTCCTTTTTGGTATGACCAATAATTTCAGGTATAAAGATTTTGATCTTAGCGTTGTGCTGTCTGGTTCAGTAGGTAATGATATTGCCAACCGTTTCTACCAGGGTGCTATCAATCTGGATGGTCCGTTCAATGTTTTAACAGAAATTAAAGACAGATGGAGATCAGAAGAAAATCCGGGAGCTGGGAAATATGGTACAACTGCGTATCAAACAGGCATGCAGCGTGACTGGTTCAGCTCTAATTTCATCGAAGACGGATCATTTTTGACTGTTAAGAATGTTACACTTGGTTATAGTGTAGATGTTTCTGATATTTCATTTATAAGTAGGTGCAGAATTTATGGCTCCGTGCAACAATTGTATACTTTCACAAAATACTCAGGAAACAACCCAGAGGTTAGTAATGAGAACGACAGTGGTGTGTTGCGATTAGGAGATGACCAAGCTGGTTATCCTGTTCCTAGAACATGGACATTTGGTGTAAATGTAGGATTTTAGTCATCAGAGTTCTGTACAGATATTTTAACAAAAAAATTAAAAAGATATGAAATACAAAATAATATTATTAACAGGCCTAATCGCTTTTATTTTTGGCGCTTGTTCTGAAGATTTTCTGGATAAACCATCACAGGAATCTTTGACTACGGCTGTCTTTTTTAAAACGCAAGCAGATTTTGAATCCGCAGTGAATGGTATTTATTCACCGCTCCAAGCTTTTTACAACAATCAAACCAGAACGAACACCTGGGTTCCACCCAATTTGCAAATGGGCGATATGCATTCAGACAATGCAAGGTATTATTACAACCCAAATTATAGGGCTGTAAATGAAGCTCCTGCTGATTTCATTCCTGAAAACCAACAGTTTTCAGGCTATTGGAATGATTACTATTCATGGATTTCCCGTTGTAACCAAGTACTTGCTACGATTGATGATGAGAGTATCGAATGGGAAAGTACGACTGTAAGGGACAATCTAAAAGGTCAGGCTTTATTTATGCGTGGTTGGAGCTACTATTGGCTAGCCACATTATACGGAGATGCCTGTATTCACCTTGAACCTGTTACTGCACTTGATCAGGCCAGCGTTCCTTTAAGTACTGAAGCGGAAGTAATGGCACAAGCAAAAACGGATGCTACTTTAGCTGAACAGTTGTTGTTGGATAAATCAGCACAGCAAGCCGGACGTTTCACATCAGGTACAGCTACCATGTTACTTTCTGAAATTGCCATCTATGGACAAGATTATGATACTGCAGAAACTCTTCTAAAAAGTCTTTCCAGTCAGTATTCATTAATGGATAATTACGCGGATTGCTTTGATCCTACTCAGAAAAATAATGCAGAATCTATTTTTGAGATTCAGTATGACGGGGCTGATGCTAGTTATTCAAGTAATTTCTTTTATCCAATGACTCCTTATCCAATGAGTGCAGAAGTTATGGCTGAGCTTACGGGAACCAGCAATGCAACTGCTCTTGCAGAAGGCGAAGGGTATTGTATTCCTAGTCCTAATTTGATAGCTGCATACGAATCAGGAGATGAAAGATTTACTGCAACAATAATGGATGTGACCAATGGTGATGGCAATGTTGTTCCTACTTGTATTAAGTACTTACATCCACATTCATTATATTTCCAAGCAAATGAGAATATGCCTATTTGGAGATATGCTGAAGCTCTACTGTTCCTAGCTGAAGCTATTAATGAGCAAAACGATGGAAGACAAGCAGAAGCAATGAGTTATGTAAACATGGTTAGAGGCAGAGCAGGTCTTACAGATAATACAACAGCATCATCGATGTTGGAAGTACGTGCAGCTATTCTTCAGGAAAGGCAAGTTGAACTAGCATTTGAAGGCAAACGTTTCTGGGATCTAGTTCGTTTTGACATGGTTGAGGATGTTATTACTGCTTATGGCAACGCAATAAAAGCAGACCAGGAAGCTTATTATCTTCCTGCCGGTATTCCAATAGTACCTACTGCATTTACTGATTTCAGAACTAAATTTAATATTCCTGACAACGAAGTTTTATATAATCCTTACATTGATTAAACAACAAGATTAGTTAATCGAAATTAATTAAATTTGATAATGGATTTAAGAGATTAAGTTTTAGGAGGGCTGGCTGAGCATTATTAGCTAGCCCTCTTTTGCTTCTAAGAGAAAATAATGGATAAGATAACTGCGTATGAATCGATAAACATTATTGCCGCAATCAACTAAATATAGAACTCCTCCACCAATAAATACGGAGTGCAATACATACGACAATTTGTACCAAATGATTTATGAAAAAAGATCATTAAAAATTATTGTGCTAAATTTAATTTTTTCGGATTTCGGGTGAAACCAATATAAACAATACTGATATGCACAACAAGAACGGAATTATTAAAAATGCAATGCTCTTACTATTGTTGATGTTTTGTATTGGAGCAAAAGCTCAGCAAAATAATAGTCGATATACAATCAAGGCTGGAAAGTCTGTTTCAGAGGTAATTCCAATGCAGGAATTATTTTGCTATCTGGAATTTAAGGACGGAAAGGTTTTCCATAAAAATGGAAATGTTTCTGAAGCCAGATTGAATTATAATTATTTGACTGAAGAGATGCAATTCATAAATGGTAACGATACTCTGGCAATTGCGAATGAAAACACATTGGATTTTATCGTTGTGGAGAAAGATACATTTATCTATTCTAACAAGAGTTATTATCAACTTATTTCCAGTAATGGCAGTGTTAATCTGTATGAAAAAATATTTTTCAAGATGGTAGATATTAGAAACATAGGACCATATGGGCTCAGCAGCTCAACCTCATCCACTGATAACCTGACATCAATAAATAATGGAGGGACTGTAAGAAATAGTACCCAAACCTATGACTTGAAAGTAAATCAGGACATCATATATGCAAAAAGAAAAGAGTACTATATCCTAGGCAATACCAAAGAATTAACTCCTGCAAAACGTGTAAATATCTTGAAATTATATCCAGATTCTAAAAAGAAGGTGAAGAATTTCATCAAACAGCAATCTATAAATTTCGACCAAAAGGACGATTTATTAAAACTTATCAATTATTTGAAAAGCATAAATGAATAATAGAATATATATAGGCTCAAACCAATTAGATTAATAACTATGAAAGACATATTAGAATTTAGCAAGCGTTTTTTTATTGCAATGCTAGTGATGATTGCAAGCATGACTCTTTTTCACGGCACAACTTTGGCCGTAGAAGGAAATCAAGTATCAACAACTTCGATAAAGAATTTAAAGGTTCAAGCAACGGTTATGCCACTCGCGATTGAAGATGCGCATCCGGTATTTAGCTGGCAAATGAGTTCAACGGAAGTTGGGCAAAAGCAAACTGCTTATCAAATTACTGTTTCCAGAGAGAGCGACAATAAGGTTATCTGGAATAGCAATAAAGTTGAAAGTGGTATTTCCAACAACATCAAATACATGGGTGTTGCCCTTCAACCTGAAATGGAATACAGTTGGGAAGTAACCGTTTGGGATGGAGCAGGTAAAACGCATACCGAATCATCCAGATTTGAAACAGGCTTAATGAACCCGGATATCTACGCATGGGATGGCGCGGAATGGATTGGTTCAAAAAAACTATCACTTGACGCAACCTCCAATCTGCTGTTTAATCTTGTAACAGATTTTCAAATAATAAGTGGGAATAGTGCTTCTTTGATTTTGGGAGCTAATGATTTCCGTTTAAATGACAATTTCCTAAACATTGAAAATGTAGAAGGTGAAAACTATGTGCGTTTTGAATTTGATCTTTCTGGTGCAGGGACAGAAAAAGGTGCGATTTTAAATATTTATCGTGTTGGTTACGGCAAAGGTGATACCGCTGAAAAGCCATACATTACTGTCTCTTCCGAAAATTTTTCATCAACAAATATTAATGAAATATTCACTGCATCGAATAAGAGCCAGAAACACAACGTTCAAATAAAGGTTGATGCCAGCAATATTTCATTAATAATAGATGGAATTGGACTTATTACAGATCAACCAGCTCAAAGGAGAGGTCCAGCATTTGAAGGAATTGGGGGTGCTGAAGCACAAGGGCCACGCGCATCACAAATACAAATATCAAATTATGGTGGTGGCAATAACTTTAATTCATTCCCAAACTTAAACTCTGTTGGCTTTGCCTCAAATCCGGGAGATGAAGTTGTTTATTCGAATTACGTGATTAAAAACGCAGGTCAAAGTTCGGAAAACAACATATTGTTTGATGCAACTACAGAAGCAAACTACTCAATCTTTGAGAAGATATCTGGTGTATCAATCAATGGGTCTAAGATTACTGTCAAAAATGAAACAAATAAAACAATCATTGGATACGAAGATCCTAGCCATGGAGCTCTCACAATGGTAAGAACAGATTTTGTTACCAATGCTCAAAAGAAAATTGCTAAAGCAAAAATGTTTGTTACCTCAATGGGGTCATATGAAATGTATATTAATGGTGAAAGAATGAGTAATGACTGGTTTACACCTGGAGATAGCCAGTTCCGTGAAACACTTTGTTATTTTACTTATGATGTTACAACCATGCTTAAAGATGGAGAAAATAGCATGGGTGCAATTTTGAACCCGGGTTGGTATACTGGCTATATGACATTTACTCCGGGTAATTTCAACTTCTTTGGCGATAATGAAGCACTTTTAGCCAAGCTTGTTGTAACATATGACGATGGGTCTAAAGAAATAATTGTCACGAATGATGATACTTGGAAAGCCTATAAAGATGGTCCAATAAGATATGGAAGTTTCTTTCAAGGAGAACGTTACGATGCAAATAAAGAAGCTAACATTTCATTAAATGGCGACATAAACGGCTGGTCAACAAGTGATTATGATGGCAGTAAATGGAGCAACCCTGATATTATTGAACAACGTGACTGGATTAACTTTGATATTGTTTCCCGTTACGATGAAGCCGTAAAAGTTAGAGAAACACTTACTGCGAAACAAGTGATGGATATTCATAGCGATGATAGCCACACTTTTACTTATGACATGGGTATAAATATGGTTGGTGTACCATCAATTACAATTCCTGCAGGTTGGTTAAATAAAGGTGATGTGGTAATACTTCGTTTTGGTGAACAATTATACCCTGGGTTTAAAGATGATGAAAAATCCTATGTAGATCTGTACGGCAAAAAAGGTAAAAATATTGCGGGTAGAATCTTAACAGAAACATACAGAGCTGCTCTGTCTACTGATTTTTACATTGCCAAAAACAGCGATCAGGTGGTAATTCAACCAACCAGCACTTATCGCGGCTATCAGTACATTGAGATCACAATCCCTGGCCACGTAGGTGCTCTTCCTTTAGAAAACATAAAAGGACTGGTACTATCTTCAGACAAGCTCCCTTCCGGAACTTACGAAGCTACAACTGCCGATGGAAAAACAGGAACTTTGGTGAACCAATTGTTTAAAAATATTCAACGCAGCCAGCTCGGTAACTTCTTTACAATTCCGACTGACTGCCCTCAGCGTAATGAACGTATGGGTTGGACTGGTGATGCCCAGGCGTATACACGTACTGGCACATACAATTCTGAAGCACAAAATTTCTTCCGTCAATGGATGGTTGCATTAAGGGCTGATCAGGGCATTGGTAGCAATACTGAAGCTCCGGGTGGAATTGGCAGTACAGTTCCGACTTATAATAAGTCTGATGACAAAACGTTTGCCAATGGTACAACATGGGCCGCTGCGGTATGTCAGGTTCCATGGCAATTGTACATTCAATATGGAAATACTCAAATCATCGAAGAAAATATGGAGACCATGATGAACTGGTTGAATGGCATGGACTTCTATGATTTCAGTGAGAAATATACATTCTTGTCTGGAAAAGCTGGTGGTTTAGCTGATTGGCTAGCTATTGATGGTAATACTCCTCCGGAAATGGTAAATAATGCCATTTATATCTACATGATGGAAGTAACCGCAATTATGGCTGATGCTATTGGAGAAACTCAATATGCTGAAATCCTTAGAGACCGTCATGACAAAGCAAAAGCGGAATGGAATGATCTATATGTAGATCCAGTATCCGGAAGAACAAGAAATGCTGAAGGATATATTGTTCATTCACAATCATCCTATGCAACTCCTCTTAACTTCAATGCTTTTAGTGATGAGAATAAAGCAAAGGCAGAACAGTATCTGGCAGAGCTTGCAGCTAAACCATCATTAAGCAATACAAATGCTGACGGATCTCGCGTTGAATACCCAGTTGCTGAAGGCAGAGGTGGTTTTGGCGGAGCTCCAAGCATTACAAAAACAGAGGAATTCTTACCTTATACTATTACAACAGGATTCTCAGGTACTCCGAACATTCTTCCTGCCCTAAGCCGTGGTGGAAAAGTTGATGAAGCTTTCAACATGTTCGCTTGTACAGATTATACATCTTGGTTGTATCCGGTAACGAAAGGTGCTACTTCAATATGGGAGCGCTGGAACGGTTATGAAGCCGCATTTGCGGAGAATAACTCAAACAACATGAACTCGTTTAACCACTTTGCATTGGGTGCAGTAGGACAATGGATGTATGAATTCCAATTAGGGATAACCAGTGATCATGTAAATGGTAAAGCCGGGTACAAACACTTTGTATTGCAACCTTCTACCGGTGCAAACTTTACTTCTCTAAAAGGTAGCTACGACTCAAACTATGGTGCAATCATTAGTAGCTGGAAAGCTGACGGCAAAGGAACAATGACTTCATACAGCACGGTAGTTCCTGCTAATACAACAGCAACACTTTATCTGCCTGTAAATGCAACCCTTAACAACTTTGCTACTACCAACGGGGTTACATTTAAAGGAAAAACAACTCACAACAACACGCCTGTTGCCGAGTACGAGTTGGTTTCCGGAAGTTTCGAATTTTCAATTTCGGCAAGTGGTGTAACAGTAAAATAATATACTGAGAACACGCTAGCGGATTTCTAGAATACCTTTTGAAAGGGTTCCTTCTGATAGGTTTTAAATGCCTGAAGAAGGAGCCTTTTTTTTGCTCCCTTATGACCATCTTTTGTATCTATTTCCTCGCTGGCGCGGATTTGTAATCGCCATAGCTATTCGGTCAATATTATTCAATATTCCCTTTTCGCTTGCTCAGTTGTGCTTGACTTAACAACAGTAAATTATCTCATTGAAATCATCTCACTACTAATCACTTGTATCGTTGGTTTTTTGTTTTTACAAAGCATATAACGGATCACAGATTTATGCATCAACTGGGCAATCTTGCGATACCGGAGTCATTAGGATAAAAAATGGAGGAAATTAAAAAGGGAAGAAATCGCATGATCTCTTCCCTTTTATTATTGTGGGCCCACCTGGGCTTGAACCAGGGACTCCCTGATTATGAGTCAGGTGCTCTAACCAACTGAGCTATAGGCCCGAAAAGTTATATTTGATATCTCACAAAATCTCTTTCCTTTTTCGGTTTGCAAGTTTACAACATTACCGGAAAATACACAAGCAAAAAAGCAACTTTCGATACAGATTAATCACCGCTATTTACGGTGTTTTCAGTTACTCCACAGTATCTTGCTGATCAAGACGACTAAAAAAGCGCCAGTAAAAAATTACGATACTTAAAATTCCCATGGTAATCGCAGAATCGGCAATATTAAACACCGGCCGAAAAAACAAAAAGCTACGGCCACCCCAGAAAGGTAACCAGCTTGGATAATTCCCTGTAAATAATGGGAAATAAAACATATCTACAACTCTCCCATGTAGAAAAGTAGCATACCCTCCACCATCAGGGAAAAGTTGAGCCACTTGCCCTGAACTATCATTGAAGATCAATCCATAAAAAGCACTATCTAAAATATTACCTACTGCACCCGCAAAAATTAATGAGACACAAACAATAAAACCCATTGGAATATCGCTTCTTTTAACCAGCTTTAGCAAATACCAGCCAATTCCTGTCACAGCAATAATACGAAAGACACTAAGAAATATTTTCCCATAATCTCCTGCAAACTCAATCCCAAATGCCATTCCATTATTCTCAACAAAATGAATAATGAACCAATCTCCTATTACTGAAAATTCCTCTCCAAGGTACATATTAGTTTTAATCCAAATTTTTAAAATTTGGTCAACTAGTAGGATAACTGTAATTAAAAGAATGGATTTTGAAAGTTTAGACATGATCAATATAATTTCAAAAAAAATGATTGGAAGAACTCACTACCAATCATTTAATATTATCTGGTTATTCATTTACTTTTGATTCATCTTCGCATCCATACTCAGAGTGGCATGAGGCACTGCACGTAACCTTTCTTTTGATATCAATTTCCCGGTTTCCCGACAAATTCCGTATGTTTTATTCTCAATTCGAACCATAGCGGCTTGTAAATGCTGAATAAATTTTAACTGACGCTGAGCCAATTTCCCTGCCTCTTCCTTTGATAATGTTGCAGCACCTTCTTCTAATACTTTAAATGTTGGAGAAGTATCTTGAATATCGTTACCATCGCTAAGTGTAATTGAATTTCTATACAGCTCATAATCTGCTTGAGCTTTAGCAAGCTTATCTAATATAAGTTCCTTGAACTCAACTAATTCAGCATCTGAGTATCTGTTTTTTTCGCCCATAACCTAAAAATTTATATCCATTTCTCAAGCAACCAGAATGAAATTCCATTCGGATTCTAAATTAGAAAAATATTTTGAATTGAGACAGTTCGTTAAACATACCTTCATTTATTGTTAATTCTTTTTTTCGACCAAGATTATTGCCTCATTATTTTGATCAATTTCGACAACAGTCCCCTGTCCGCTTTCCAAATTATCCACAAGAATTAATTCCTCAGCTAACGTCTGATTACAAATATAATTTTTGAAGATTTTTACGGACTCATTATAAAAGTCGTTTTTTACAATCTTCAATGTTACGCGATCAGTCACTTCAAAATTACTGTCTTTTCTAATGTTTTGTATTTTATTGACAAACTCACGTGCAATCCCTTCTTGTTTCAAATCCTCAGTCACGTTAATATCCAAGGCAATGGTCAACTCACCTTCAGAAGCAACCAACCATCCGGGGATATCTTCTGTTGTAATTTCCACATCTGCCAATGAAAGCGAGACATCTTGATTTTCAACAATCAATGAACATTGCTCGTTTTTTTCCAGTTCTGAAATATCATTCTGACTGAACTTTGCAACAACCCCGGCAATCTGTTTCATGATTTTACCGTATTTAGGGCCCAAAGTTTTAAAGTTTGGCTTTATTTTCTTTTTAATAATACCTTCTGTGTCGATCAAATATTCAACTTCCTTCACATTTACTTCAGAAAGGATGATACCTTCCATTGCCTCAAATTGATGCTTAAACTGGTCATTTAATACCGGAACCATAATTTTCGCAAGTGGTTGGCGAACTTTCAATTTTTCTTTCCGTCGTAAACTCAACACCATGGAAGAAGCACGTTGTGCAATATTCATTTTCTGCTCAAGGTCTTTATCAATAAAGACCTGATTTACACTTGGGAATTCAGCCAAATGTACACTTTGATCAGTCTCCTTGCCGGTAAGTTTATTCAAATCGGAATAAAGCAAGTCGGCATAAAACGGAGCGAGTGGCGCAGAAAGTTTAGCAACTGTTGCCAGACAAGTATAAAGAGTCTGATAGGCAGAGATCTTATCTTGGTCGTACTCTCCCCCCCAGAAACGTTTACGACTTAAGCGTACAAACCAATTGCTCAGGTTTTCATTCACAAATTCAGAAATGATACGCCCAGCCCGTGTTGGCTCATAGGCATCCAAGCTCTCATCCACTTCCTTAATCAGCGAATTAAGCAATGAAATAATCCAGCGGTCAAGCTCAGGACGTTCGCCAACTGGAATTTCTTCCTCCTGATATTTAAAGCCATCAATATTGGCATATAGCGCAAAGAAATTGTATGTATTATAAAGTGTTCCAAAGAATTTTCGGCGCACCTCATCAATTCCACCTTCATCAAATTTCAAATTATCCCAAGGTTGTGAATTTGTTAGCATATACCAGCGCAATGGGTCAGAACCGTATTTTTCAATAGTCTCAAACGGATCAGTAGCATTGCCCAAACGTTTCGACATTTTATTGCCTTTTTTATCGAGGACTAAACCATTCGAAATAATATTCTTAAACGCTACTGACTCATCAATCATACTAGCAATAGCATGCAACGTAAAGAACCATCCACGGGTTTGATCAACACCTTCGGCTATAAAATCAGCAGGAAATACGCCTTTACCCTGAGCCGGGTTATATTTTTCTTTATTCTCAAATGGATAATGATTTTGAGCATATGGCATTGCGCCCGAATCGAACCAAACATCAATTAAGTCTGGTTCACGAAACATTTTCTCTCCATTCTCAGCTACCAATACAATATCGTCTACATACGGACGGTGCAAATCTATCTTTTCGTAGTTCTCTGAATTATATTCCCCAACGTTAAACCCTTCATATGGGTTTTTATCCATTACGCCAACGGCTACAGCTTTCTCAATCTCAATCATCAACTCCTCAACAGAGCCAAAGCATTTTGTTTGCAAACCATCTTCGGTGCGCCAAATTGGAAGAGGTGTTCCCCAATAACGAGAACGGCTAAGGTTCCAATCAACCAAATTTTCGAGCCAATTTCCAAAACGTCCAGTTCCGGTTGATTGCGGCTTCCAGTTAATCGTATTATTTAAGGCTATTAATTTTTCTTTTACGGCAGTAGTGCGGATGAACCAACTGTCCATTGGATAATATAATACCGGCTTATCGGTACGCCAACAATGCGGATAGCTATGTTCATGCTTTTCTACTTTGAAGGCTTTGTTCTCCTTTTTCAACATAACGGCAATATCAACATCTACTGTTGAATCATCTTCCCCTAAATCCTCATCGTAAGCATTCTTCACGAAACGTCCACTAAACTCAGCATAGCTTTCGGTATTCACATTTGATCCGACAAAAGCCGCATCCATCTTCCCAATCAAAAAGAAGCGGCCGGACTTATCAACAAGAGGCTGTGGTTTTTCTTCCTGATCCGTAACTAATAGTGGGGCAATCCCATTTTGCTTGGCAACGCGGTCATCATCGGCACCAAAGGTTGGGGCGATGTGTACAATTCCGGTTCCGTCGGCAGTCGTTACAAAATCACCTGTAATAACACGAAAAGCATCTCCATTGGGTTTTACCCAATTAATAAGTTGCTCATATTTTATGCCTGCCAATTCTTCCCCAGAACATTCTCCTAATACCTCAAAAGGAATTTTTTTATCGCCTTGTTTATATTCATCAAATGCCAATTCAGCATTCTTTGGGTTGAAATGTGCATTTAATAGATCTTTTGCCAGAATCACCGTTGACGGGTCTCCGGTATATGGGTTGAAGGTTTTCACCTTCACATATGTAATTTTTGAGCCAACGCACAACGCAGTGTTTGAAGGAAGTGTCCAAGGTGTAGTTGTCCAAGCCAGAAAGGCAAGTGGTGTATCTACTCCTTCATATAAAAACTCTGAATTCTCATCTCGAATAACGGCAAACTGAGCTACAGCAGTTGTATCTTTCACATCTTGGTAGCAGCCTGGTTGATTTAGTTCGTGTGAGCTTAATCCTGTTCCGGCAGCAGGAGAATAAGGCTGAATAGTATACCCTTTATATAATAACCCTTTATTGAAAAGCTGCTTCAATAACCACCAAACCGATTCAATGTAACGGTTATCGTAAGTGATATATGGATCGTCCATATTCACCCAATATCCCATTTTACGGGTCAATTCTTCCCACTCTTTGGTATATTTCATAACCTCGCGGCGGCAAGCAGAGTTATATTCCTCTACAGTAATCTTTGTCCCAATATCCTCTTTTGTAATTCCAAGCGATTTTTCAACACTCAGTTCAACAGGCAACCCGTGTGTGTCCCAGCCTGCTTTTCGATGAACACGAAAGCCCTTCATCGTTTTATAGCGACAAAACGTGTCTTTTATGGCCCGAGCCATCACATGATGAATACCTGGCATTCCGTTGGCTGAGGGTGGCCCTTCATAAAAAACAAAAGTCGGGTTTCCTTCCCGTGTTGAAATACTTTTATGAAAGGTATCATTTGCCTCCCAACTTTCCAACACATCCTTATTGATTTGGGAAAGATCTAACTGCTTGTATTCGCGGAATTTATCGCTCATCGGAATCCTAATTTTGACGTATTTTGTAAAAGTGTACAAATATAGAAAATTTTTAAGTACAGGAGACCTATACATATACAAGGGATTAACATTTGAGTTTCCTGTTAATTGCCTTTATTGTTTTTCTTTAAACTTCTGGGAATACTTGATGTAGTAGCAGAAGACAAACTTTGAAGAAGTCATGGCTTATCTAGCTGTTCCCTACTTTTCAATTTTTAACGCCCACATTTCATCTCAATTAAAAATCGAAAACTAAAGCAGTACAAAATCATACTCTTTTTCCTATTTTTGCTTGAATGGAAACCATACCAAAAGATGAATGCCAAAAAATTGGCTACCTCCAAAAACCTCATGGAATTCAAGGAGAAGTTGTTTTACAGCTAGAACCGGGATATGCCGCAAGTGTTGAAGAAGAGCCTATTTTCTTTCTTGAAATAGATGGGCTTTTGGTCCCGTACTTTCTTCAAGCTGAAGGGATCAGGTTCCGCTCTAACGAAACAGCTCTTCTCCACTTCGACTGGATTGAGGATGACATTCAGGCTCGAAAAATATGCGGGCTTTCTGTTTATCTAAAACAGGAAGATATTCTAATTGAAGACGCAGAACTTTCATTACATGCACTTGTGGGCTATCAACTGTTCGACACAAAAATCGGACTGATCGGCTCGGTTGAGCGAGTGGATGATTATTCCGGCAACCTGATATTTCAACTAAAATACAAAGGTCAAGAAATATTAATCCCTTTTAATGAAGATTTTCTAGTGAGAATTGATGAAGAAAAGCAAGAAATAGAACTCGAATGCCCTCAAGGTATATTTGACTTGAATTAAACAATTTCACTCACAATGCAACGTTTCCTGTAGGTACACGTCTTTCTAAAGTAAGTGCAAAAAACATTAACTGAAAACAAAAACACATGAATAACATGAAAGCAAGATTAACAACAATTCTAGCACTCTTATTTCTGGTTTTTGGCGTAAGTTCTGCTGCCCTCGGTGCAAATGAAGATCGTAAGGTTGGAGCTTTCTCTGAAATATCATTACGAATTCCGGCCAAGCTATATTTGGAACAGGGAGACAAACAATCCATAGAGATTGTCGCAAAAGAATCTACTCTGGAAGATATTATTACGGAGGTTAAAGGACGTGAACTTATCATTCGCTTTCCAAGTAAGAACTATATGTGGCAAGATTTCACCCCCGGGAAAATTGAAATTTACATTACTTCGCCAGAGATTGACGC
The DNA here is from genome assembly GCA_963662675.2 of Prolixibacteraceae bacterium. Taxonomy (GTDB): domain Bacteria; phylum Bacteroidota; class Bacteroidia; order Bacteroidales; family Prolixibacteraceae. Next base: position 684,938 of record CAXXHP010000002.1, on the reverse strand, counting down.
ACTGTCCATTTCAGGTTCAGGAGATATCATAAACGATGGTGCAATAAGCTCCAGAATCTTAACTCTTTCCATAAGTGGAAGTGGAGACATCTTGTTGAACGACCTAAAAGCAGAGCGCTTAAAAGCCTCCATTTCGGGCAGTGGCGACATCGAACTGACAGGAAAAGGCAAAACAGAAGATTTAAGCATTGCTATTTCAGGATCAGGAGATTTTAAAGGAATTGATTTTGCCGCTGACGATGTTTCGGTTAAAATTGCAGGATCGGGTGGAGCTAGTGTATATGCGGAACGCACACTAAACATTCGTGTTGCAGGGTCGGGTGACGTAAAATATAAAGGGAACCCCCAAATTGACCAGTCGATTGTTGGCTCCGGGGGAGTTATGAAATATTAATAGTTAAGAAGCAATCAAAAATCCAGAAAGACAAAAATGAATGTCATCCTGAACTTGTTTCAGGATCTCAATTAATAAATCCACTTGCTCCGAAACACATTTGGGGTAACAAATGGATGATTTGTTGTTTTTCTGGATTTATAGACTATTTTCTTACTCTCTTATAACTTGAATTTCTCCACCAACTCCAAGTTTGATAATGCTTGATGGACTTGCAGGCTCCAACTCATCTTGTCTGAATTTTACCACGTAATCTACCGCACTTTTTATTTTCTCATCAATTTCATTGAATGTAGTCGGAGAGGCTTCTCCGCTGATGTTGGCTGATGTGGAGACGATAGGCTTCTTAAAGCGCTGAATTAATTGGCGAGAGAAGTCTTCTTCCGTAATCCGAATTCCAATCGTCCCATCTTCTGCAATTAAATTTTTTGCCAAGTTTTTTGCTTCCGGATAGATGATGGTCATTGGCTTGTCTGTCACCTCAATCAGGCTATAAGCAATCTCAGGAACTTCATCTACATATCGCTCAATAAAGTTGACATTCTCCAGAAGAACAAGCATGCTTTTCGAATCAACACGCTTTTTAATTTCATAAACTCGTTTCACTGCAGCTTCATTAGTTGCATCGCAGCCTATTCCCCAAATTGTATCAGTGGGGTACAAAATAACGCCACCATTTTTAAGCACTTCTAGTGCTTTTTTTATATCCTCATGCATATTATAATCTTTTATAAGTATTCATTAATGAAATAGCCTGTTTCTCGGGTTGAAAACGTTCGGCATTTTTCAGCCCACGAACAGTCATTTTTTCTTTAATTGATTGATCTTCCAATATCTTTGAAATTTCTGCTGCAATTTCATCAGGGCTACTTGGGTCGACATAATGTGCAGCGTCTCCTCCAGCTTCAGGCATACTGCTAATATTGGATGTAACAACCGGGCAACCACAAGCTTGCGCCTCAGCAACTGGCAAGCCAAAGCCTTCAAAAACAGAAGCATAAACAGTCAACTCTGCCATTTGATAGAGATGACTCAATTCCCCATTATTAACTGTGTGTAGAAGAATAAGCTTGTTCCCCAAACGATCCGCCAAAGGCTGGATTTCATCCAAATATTTTGTTGCTTTCCCAACGACCACAACCGGGGTTGAGATATCTCCACTCACCATCGCTTTAAAAATATTTTCTAAATTCTTCCGTGCTTCAATGGTTCCCGGAGCTAATATGAATTCTCTTGGCAATTTATATTTCGCCCTTGTCATCTCCAGCTCATTCTGCGAATTCTTATGAAAAAAGATCGGATTAATGGACTGATAAACCACTTCTATCTTTTCCTCTGCAATATGAAAAAAATCAATCAGATCCTGTTTTGTTTGTTGGCTGATGGCGATAATTCTATCAGCCACCCGGCAAGCATGCCGATACTTCCTAAAATAGATACGACGGTCAGCTGTTTTGTATAATTCCGGAAAACGTAAAAAAATAAGGTCGTGAATTGTCACCACACTTTTAATTCCTGTTTTCTCGATTCCTGCAGGCAACTCATGACTCAACCCATGATAAACATCCAGCCCTTCGGCCTTTGCAAGCTCTGCAATTTTATATGTTCTCCACAACGAGCTAACGCTCTTCCACCAGATACTTGAAGGAGATATAATTTTTGATTCTGCGGAAGGAACAAACAATTCGTGAGTGGCTTTGGGCGCAAATAAAACATAGTCGTTACCCGGAAATTGTTCAGCTAACCCAAGCATGGCATTCCGGCTATAATTTCCCAGACCTGCAGCATTTTGAAATGCTCGCTTGGCATCAAACCCGATTTTAAGTTTCCGCGTCATGCCCCAAAGTTACTAAAAGGCAGTTATCCTAGGGCTTTTACTGAAATAAAAAAACCGGAAATCAAAGATTCCCGGCTCTCAATATCTTCATTTCGAATTATTCAAATGCCGGTAATGCATCAAAATCAAGAGTGCCAAAATAATCCTCAAGAGTTTCTGCCCGACGTATTTGTGCTACTTCTCCATTCTCACGAAGCAACAACTCCGCAGACTTAAGTTTTCCATTATAGTTGAAACCCATTGAATGACCGTGTGCTCCGGTATCGTGAATCACAACAATATCTCCCGGATCAACTTCCGGCAGTAAGCGGTTGATCGCAAACTTGTCATTGTTCTCACACAACGATCCGGTTACATCATATAGAAATTTATGCGATTGATTTTCTTTACCCATCACTGTAATATGATGATAAGCACCATAAAGTGCAGGACGCATCAGGTTGGTCATGCACGAATCTAATCCTGCATATTTTTTATACGTTTCTTTGACATGGAGTACCTCTGAAACCAAATACCCAAATGGCCCTGTAATGGCCCGCCCTGATTCGAAAAATACTTTGATCGGATCAAGCCCATTGGCAACAATCAATTTCTCATATCTATCTTTGATGCCATCACTTACTTTTTGAAGATCAACTGGCTTGTGCTCGCTTTTATATGGAATGCCGATACCTCCACCCAGATTTGCAAATTCAAATTTAATTCCAAATTCTTTTGAGACTTCCACGATAAGATCAAATACAATTTCAGCCGTCTCAACAAAGTAATCAGGATCTAACTCATTAGATGCAACCATCGTGTGAATACCAAAACGTTTCACGCCTTTTTCACTTAACTTCTTGTATCCTTCAAACAATTGCTCGCGAGTAAAACCATATTTCGACTCTTCCGGATTTCCAATTATTACATTGCCATCTTTCAAAGCCCCAGGATTATAGCGAAAGCAAACTAACTCAGGTAATCCTGCGTGTGTTTCCAGATAGTCAATGTGCTTAATATCATCCAAGTTGATAATTGCCCCCAGCTCAACTGCTTTCTGAAATTCGTAGGCGGGAGTGTCGTTCGATGTAAACATAATCTCATTACCACGCATTCCTAATCGCTCGGCCAACACCAATTCTGCCATTGAGCTACAATCAATCCCAAACCCTTCCTTCCGAAGTAGTTTCATCAAAAAAGGATTGGGTGCTGCTTTTATGGCATAATACTCTTTAAAGCCCTCGTTCCACGAAAATGCTTCGTTGAATTTACGGGCATATTCCAACATACCTTTCTCATCATAAATATGAAAAGGTGTTGGGTACTTTTCAATAATCCGCTCTATTTGTTCTTTTGTAAAGGGTAATTTTTTACCGATCATATTTATCTGTTTTGAGGAAAAGACAAAGATATTAATTATAAGACCTCTCTTTTCTAATAAATTGAAATTATTCCTACTCGTTTAACAGAGATTTGACAATCTTAGGATTGTTTTGTTCATCAAAATGTCAATAAAAGTAAACGAGTTAGGGTTCTAGTTCGTGAAGTAATTCGTGACTTAAATGCCCAGATGCAATTTCACGCACGTCCCCGGTCATTCGTATTTGCCAGTCTTTCGCAATCTCCAATTTTAATTCCCCCCCGGGCATTTTCAGTTTCAGGTTACTATTAACCAAGCCTTTTTTCACCATCATCGCTGCCACCGCACTCGACGAACTGCCAGACGCAAGCGTATACCCGGCACCCCGTTCCCAAATAATAATCTCAACCAAGTCGGGCGAAATTACTTTTGCGAACTGAACATTAATGCGGTTTGGAAATTTTGAATTGGTTTCTATTTGTGGCCCGTACTTCAGGATTTCTTCTACCGACAATTCATCCTTCAACACAATGCAATGCGGGTTACCAACCGACACGCAATTGATTAAATAACTTTTTTCACCCAATTGAAGCTCTTCATCCAAACATTCATCGGAATCACTTATTACAGGGATCCTATCAGCTTTAAAAATCGCCTTTCCCATATCTACCTGAATGGTTCGTGCTTTCCCCTTTTCCTGCTCAACAACTTCGGCATTTACGACGCCTCCCAATGTATCAATGCTGAAAGTAGTCGATTTTGCATATCCATAATCAAACAAATACTTTGCAAAAATACGCAGCCCATTCCCACTTTTCTCAGCCTCGGAACCATCAGGGTTTAATATCCTCAGTCCAAAGTCAGCCTTGTTTGAATCCTTCAAAACCAAAATTCCATCCGACCCAATTCCATAATGCACATTACAGATGGCTTTAATATTACTCTCAGAAAAATCGAAGCTCACATTCTCAGAATCCATTACTATGTAGTCGTTCCCCAAACCATGTGATTTCACAAAGAAATTTTTCATATTTTGACCTGATTGAATTAGTGTTTCAGCGAAAGATTCAATAAAAATACAAATGATTTTTTTAACGATAAGTAGAATACTACTATTCCAATGTCAGCTACACGTATGTTACGTGCAAAAATAATAAGATTTGCCAACAGAATAAAAAATAACATTCTGCTTTTATTCACTCTAAAACTAAATCAACTTTTTATCCACTTTTTAAAAAAGGAATAGGCTCTTCAAACTGAAGAGCCTATTCCTTTTTTAAAATCTCAGAATTCACTACAACCCCTCAAGAATAAAATTAATGGGTACACTAAATGAAACCCGCACATATTTTCCTCCTTGTTTCCCAGGTTTCCATCTTGGCAAACTGTTAACGACTCGCAGGGCTTCTTTATCCAAGGAAGGATCAACACTTCTCATAATAGTTGCATCAGTAACCTGACCATCTTTCCCCACAACAAAATTAATATACACCTTACCCTGAATACCATTTTCTTGCGCAATTACGGGGTATTTTATTGCACTCGAAAGGTATTTACGTAAGGCCAACTCCCCTCCTGGAAACTCGGGCATTTCTTCAACGATGTAAAAAACTTTCGTTTCTTCCTCTATCTCATCATCTGCTCGAATTGCATCATCAAGCAGAATGGGAGTAATCTCTATCACTGTGCTTTCGTCAGCTTCGGTATCTTCAATAACAAGTTCTTCGTCAATCTCAACATCGTCTGAAACGATATTTATCACATCAGCCATCACGGGCATAGGAGGCGGTGCAGATAGTTGCACCTGCTCTTGTCTTGTAATAGGAATTATCTCTGCATCGATGTCCATAACAACACTTTGCCCGAGATTAGGTGGCTCCTTAATTTCAGTCTTCCACTCAAATGCAAGAAAGCAGATTCCTAAGGCCAAAACAAACCCAATTTCGACAAAGAGATTATGATACCTATCAAGATCCACTTTAGGAGATTTCTTTACTTCCATGATATTTGTTTATTTGGGTAAATACATAAATTTTTATTGGTAGTTGTTTGTCGCGAAAAAGGGAGAGCTACCCTTTTTGAAGGATCCTGTATATACTTATTCCTCATGGTTGAGGTAATGAACACGGTTCATGACAATTAATACAATGACAAAATGAAATGATAAGAATGCTGTCTTTCATTTTAATTAGGTTATACGGAAAACATGAAGTGCTTGTTTCCTTGCTACGAAAAAAGAAGTATGTTAATGACGTAACGCCTAGGCATCTACTGACTCTACCACACCTTAATTGATCCGCATGATAATATGTTCATGGAAAACATGAAAAACAACTTGTCTTATTAATTTCCACCATGATTGCTTAACATAGCGCAATCATCTATGCTAAACGGATCTTCTCCACAACAAATTAAAAAATGCGTCTAGTTAATAAAGTGTAGAATCAGTTTTGGTAACAGATTTTACAATCGCCCCCTATAATTATCTCCATCCTATTTTCCCTTGCTAATTTCAATTGTTAAGAAATTTGCAATCAAAAACAGAAAAAATGCATAATCGCCCCCTATCTAGTGAAAATTTAAAAGTAAACTGCTAATTTTGGGGATTATATCATACATTATTGAAGAACAGAATAATTGAAGGTTAAATTAACGAAAACATTATTATTATGAAAGTTGCCGTTATTGGTGCAAGTGGAGCAGTGGGCCAAGAATTTTTAAAAGTATTGGCTGAACGTAATTTCCCATTGGATGAATTAGTTTTATTTGGATCGGCAAGGAGTGCCGGAAATGAATATGAATTCAAAGGCAAAAAACTTACTGTTAAAGAATTAAAGCACAACGATGACTTTAAGGACATTGATATTGCCCTAACCTCTGCTGGTGGATCTATTTCCAAGGATTTTGCATCAACTATCACGAAACACGGAGCAATCATGATCGATAACTCATCTGCATTCCGTAACGAGGATGATGTCCCGCTTGTTGTTCCAGAAGTAAACGCTGAAGACTCTAAAAATAGACCCCGCAATATTATTGCAAACCCTAACTGCTCGACCATACAGATGGTAGTTGCACTAAAGCCCATCAATGATTTATCAAAAATCACCAAAGTTCAGGTTGCAACATATCAAGCAGCCAGTGGTGCGGGAGCACAAGGCATCGCCGAATTGGAAGAGCAAACAAAACAATTGGCAAATGGAGAAGAGCCAACTGTTGATAAATTCGCATACCAACTAGCCATGAATATCATCCCTCATATTGATGTGTTCCTTGACAACGATTACACAAAAGAGGAAATGAAGATGAACTGGGAAACAAAAAAGATCATGCACTCCAATATAGAGGTGAGTGCCACCTGTGTACGCGTTCCTGTTGCCCGTTCTCATTCTGAAGCCATATGGCTTGAAACTGAAGACGAATTGAGCGTAGCTCAGGTACGTGAGGCTTTCGATAAATTTGAAGGGTTAACAGTCATTGACAACCCTCAAAACAAGGAATACCCAATGCCTTTGTTTGTCTCTGGCAAAGATGATGTATATGTTGGGCGGTTACGCAAAGACTTAACAAACCCTAAAGGTCTTACTTTTTGGTGCGTTGGTGACCAAATCAAGAAAGGCGCCGCTTTAAATGCTGTTCAAATTGCAGAATGGTTAATCAAAAATGGAGAAGTTAAATAACTGCATTTAATCATTTCAGACACATATTCTGATCAAAAGATCATAAAAATAAAAAGAAGCCAGTGAATACTGGCTTCTTTTATTTGTGAAATGGGTTGATTGGGAAGAAACTAACCTATGAGTTAATTCACTCTGTAATGCAAATGTAACCCTGCTTTTTTACAAATTGCATGAGTATACATGTATACTGTACGAACAGCCATTTTCAATACACGAATGATACCATTTTAGGATATAAACGAATTGACTTCAAAGCCATTTATCCAACGAAATATTCAAAAAACGGTTTGCTTTATACAATTCTTTAAACGCATTTACTGAATATTCAGCAAACTTTTCGTTCAAAATCCGTTTATCCCCAATTTGGGAACCAAATGCGTACGATTTATATTTTAGCAGCTCTATGTCCTTAAAGTTCTTATCAAATCCTTTAGGAGCCATTTTAAGTTTGTCCCCTTCAATCATTTTATAGTACTTCCTAAATTCTTTGTCTTCCATAATCTTCTTGAAATCCTCAGCATTATCCATAATTTCAGATCGGATAGCCCGAAGTGGTTCCGGCTGTGGACACCAAATACCTCCACCTAAAAAAGAATTGCCGGGCTCAATATGAATGTAGTAACCAGCCCTCGTGCTTTTCCGTCCTCCAGCTGCAATAAAACTCCCCATATGTGTTTTATATGGTGATTTGTCTTTTGAAAACCTAACATCTCTAAAAATGCGGAATAAACAATCTTTTGGACTCAACATCGGTATTTCCGAATCAAACTTTCGTATTTCCTGAATCATCAATTCTGTAAAAAACAACATCTGTTCTTTACTTTCTTCATATCGTTTTCTATTTTCAAGAAACCATTCTCTATTATTATTATCACGGAGATCTGACAAGAATTCTAATAATACCTTCATATTGTTCTTAATTTATTACGCTCCAAATTAGTGAAATATCGTTGTAATTGAAACGCATTACAAATGGATTGCTAATTTTGCTGTTAACATTCTATAACATGAAAAAGTTTGCATTAATTGTAGCCGGAGGAACTGGTACCCGAATGGGACATGAGTTACCAAAACAATTTATTGAATTGGCAGGAAAACCAATATTAATGAGAACCATTGAATGTTTTCACTCATATAACCATTCAATCTCGGTGGTTTTGGTACTTCCCACTAAACAAGTTATGCTATGGAAACAACTTTGTGAAAAACACGATTTTACCCTACCCCACGTTTTGGCTGAAGGAGGAAACAGCCGCTTTCAATCGGTGAAAAATGGGCTCTCAAAATTACCCGAAAATGGACTTGTTTTTATTCATGATGGCGTGAGACCACTTGTTTCGGAGCAAACCATCGCAAATTGCGAGCATACTGCTTTAGATAAAGGAAATGCTTTGCCTGTAATGCCTTTGATTGAATCGCTTCGACAAATCGATGGTAAAAAAAACAAACATGTTGAGCGTAGCAACTTTCGGTTGGTGCAAACCCCACAAACCTTTCGTATTGGATTGATAAAAGAAGCCTATCTACAACCGGAAAATCCTGAGTTTTCCGACGATGCCTCTGTCTTTGAGTCGTTAGGCCATACAATCCAATTGGTAAATGGCAACTCCGAAAATATTAAAATAACTCTGCCCTCAGATCTAAAGATTGCAGAATGTCTTTTCTATCCAAATAACAAGGTTAATAGTTAGCACAATATTGGTTTCAATTTGAAATTCTTCCACTCATCGACTTATTTCGTCATTTGCCGATTCCCTAAAACAAAAAGCACAATATCAAACTAGTTTTACAAACAAAAGAATATACCTATTGTTAATACAAACTAGAGAAACTTTTGGTACTCATATAGTTTTTAGGAGAAAACTTAAATATACTTTCGTGTATTTTATGTGCAATACAATAGCAGTTGTCATTTTAGAATAACGATTAAGAAACTTTTATCTTAAGTCACATAAAAAGACAATTGCTTCTAAACGAAAAATGTTCTACTATTAGTAATGGAACAAGGGAGGAGCAAAGACATTGAGACCAATTCCATTTCACGCTTAGCAGCTGGCATATTTATAATAATTTTTAACCATTACAATTAGATTTACATGGTAAAAGAAGTTTGAGACATAAAGCTATTTTACAACGTAATTAACTGCCATTTTCATGGTCTTTGCACTGAAAAAGGATTAAAATATTATACACAACAATTAAACAATGTTTAGAATGAAGACTAAGTTCACCCAACTATTTACCTTGCTCTTATTTCTGCTTATAGCAGGAACAACAAGTGCGCAGGATATACTTAAGTTTTCTTTATTGGAAGCACAGGAATTTGCTCTAAAGAATTCTTACGTTATTCGGAATAGCGATCTTGATGTTGCCTCTGCCCGAAAGAAGGTGTGGGAAACCATTGCCTCCGGATTGCCACAAGTATCGGGAGATGCAAGCTACACCAACAACCTGAATCTTCCTGTTTCTCTAATTCCGGCAGAGATGTTTGGCGGAGAACCCGGAACATACGCTTCTATTAAATTTGGACAGGATTATAATTCTAATTTTGGATTAACAGTCAATCAGCTCATTTTCGATGGTTCTTACATCGTTGGGGTTAGTTCAGCACAAATATATGTTCAGCTTTCAACACAAGCGCAAGAAAAAACGGAGATTGAAATAAAACATGCCGTTGCGCAAGCATACTACACAACGCTGGTTGCAGAAGAAAATCTCGCAGTTTTAAAAGGCAATTTACTCATCACCCAAAAACTGGAAAGCGATACGAAGGCTATGTATGAAAATGGCTTTGTCGAAGAAATGGACATAGAACAGATGCGTTTAAATGTTCAAAAAGCAGAGAATGAAATCATTAAAGCAGAACGCGAAATTCAAGTGGCCCATATGGTACTGAAATATGCTATGGGCTATGATATGGATGCAGATATTGAGTTAAGCAATAAACTAGACGAATTTATTGCTCCATTGATGGCGGATGAAGATGTCAGCTTTGGATTCGATTACGTGACCCACATCGACTACAAGTTATTGGATACACAAACACAAGCAACAGAGAAATTGCTCCTACTGGAGAAATCGGCTTATCTGCCACGGATTAGTGGTTTTTATAGTTGGACAAAAACAGCTTATGGAAACGAAGCCAATTTATTTAGCAAAAGTACGCCTTGGTATAAATCATCCATGTGGGGTATCAATGTTTCTGTTCCAATTTTTTCAGCTGGCATGAAAAGATCCAAAGTCAATCAAGCCAAAATAGATTTGGAGAAAGCACAGAACGACCAACTACAAGCCATGCAGTTATTGCAGAAAGATTACCTGACCGCTGTGGCCAATATGGAAAGTTCTGTTGACCAGTTAAAAATTGACATTGACAATAAAGTATTGGCAAAACGGATTTACGACAAAACCACGATTAAATACAATAGCGGAATTATCGGAAGTACGGAATTGTCTCAAACAGAAAGCCAATACGTGCAAACACAAGGATCATGGGTTGCTTCGGTAATGCAATTGTTAAATTCAAAAATAAATCTAGATAAAGCAATCGGAGAATAAATAAAATATGAAAACAAATACGTTAAAAAACATGATGAGCTTGAACAAACTTATAGCCTTGTTTTTAAGCCTTACGCTGGCTTCATGTGCTAGCACACCAGACAATAGCCCTGACACAAAACGAGCCCAACTAAGCGCCTACAAGCAAGAAATTCATGATTTAGAAGAAAAGATTGCCTTGTTGGAAAAAGAATTGGATGCAACAGTTGAAGTTGAATATATCAATGTAAAAGTAACTGATATACAACCTCAACTTTTTGAGCATTTCATTGAAGTAACGGGTAGCGTTGAGGCTGATCAGGAAGTAAACGTAAGTCCTGAAAGCGCAGGTAAAATTATAGACATACTTGCTGAAGAAGGACAGACAGTTCAAAAAGGGAGTGTATTGGCCAAACTAAACACTGAAATAATTGATCAAGCCATCAATGAATTAAAAATTGGTCTTGACTTAGCAGTAACGACCTTCGAAAGACAAGAAAACCTATGGAACCAAAAAATCGGTTCTGAAATTCAATACCTGCAAGCGAAATCAAGCAAAGAGTCCATGGAACGCCAATTGGAAAGCCTTCAAGCACAAAAAGAAATGGCAGTTATTAAATCGCCTGTCGAAGGAGTGGTAGATGTCATCTATCAGAAACAAGGCGAAATTTCGAGTGCTCAAACGCCTTTCGCCAAAGTAATAAACATCCGCAAAATCAAAATTTATGGCGATGTTGCCGAATCATACCTAACAAAAGTGAAGAAGAATGATATGGTTTCAATCGTATTCCCGGCACTCTCAAAACAAATGAACGCACCAATTACACAAATTGGGAATTATATTGACCCCAATAACCGCACATTCAGAGTTCGTGCTGATTTAACAAACCCCGATGGTATGATCAAACCAAACATGATTGCCATACTTAAAATCCGTGACTATGTTGCTGAATCGGCCTTGGTAATTCCATCACTGCTAATTAAGGAAGACTTTCAGGGCAAATACACATACACAACTGAAGGAGAAGGAAATAAACAATATGCTAAAAAAGTTTATATCGAAACCGGAGTTACAAATAATAACCTGACTGAAGTCAAAAGTGGACTGGAAGCCGGTATGAAATTGATATCTGAAGGATTTGACCAGGTGATTGATGGAAGTGCCATCAAAAATTAATCAGTACACTTAAAACAAAAAGACTGAAAATACTTCATCATGGAGAAAGACAAAAAACACAGTAACGTACAAAATATCCACCGTAAGTTTAAACCAACTTACATGGCCGTTAAGAATAAGACAACCATCTATATCATAACTGGGTTGCTGATCTTATTTGGAATATATTCTTACCAACAAATGCCAAGGGAGCTATATCCCGAAATTGTTGTTCCAACAATCATTGTTCAAACATCATATCCTGGAAACTCACCCATTGACATTGAGAATTTCATAACTATTCCTATTGAAAAAGAACTCAAAGGAATGGAAGGCATAAAAGATGTTTCTTCTGCATCCTATCAGGATTTCAGTATGATCATTGTTGAATTTAACACCGATGTGCCAATAAAAACGGCACTTCAAGACACCAAAGACCGGGTTGACAAGGCTAATTCGGAACTACCGGATGATCTGCTTACCGACCCGGTTGTTCAGGATCTTAATTTTGCTGAATTCCCAATTATCAATGTCAACCTGTCCGGTGATTTCAGTATGATTGAACTGAAAAAGTATGCTGAAGATCTAAAGGATGAATTTGAAGGGTTGAATGAAATTTCAGAGGCCACAGTTCAAGGAATTGACGAACGTGAAATTCAAATCAATGTAGACCCTTACAAATTGGAAGCCAGTGGAATGTCCTTCTCTGATATTGCCATGACCATCCAGTTGGAAAACCTGACAATGGGTGCGGGAGAGTTCACGGCAAACGAAACTCGCCGAATTATTCGTACTGAGGCTGATTACACTAGCATTGACCAGATAAAAAACACCATCATCAAACTAAACGAAGGCAAACCGGTCTATATCCGCGATATTGCTGAAGTCGTTGACGGATATAAAGACAAGTCTTCTATATCCAGGCTTGATGACAAACCCGTAGTTTCATTGTCTATCACCAAGAAAAGCGGACAGAACATACTAGATGCCACAGAAAAAATACGAGCCATAATTAGTGACTACCAAGCGTCGGGTGCATTACCCAAAAACCTAGATGTTATTATTACTGACGACAATTCTTATTACATTGAAAATCAGATTGCAAATTTAGAGAACAGTATAATAATGGGAATGATACTGGTGATTTTCATCCTGTTCCTCTTTTTGGGTTTCCGGAATGCGCTTTTTTCGGGGATATCCATCCCAATGTCCATGTTCCTATCCTTTGTTATTTTGCAGCAGATGGGCATCTCGCTAAATATGATGGTTTTGTTCAGTCTGATTCTGGCTCTTGGGATGTTGGTCGACAATTCTATTGTCGTGGTTGAAAATGTCTTCCGGCTTTATTCAAACGGTTATTCATTAATCGATGCAACGAAACGTGGTGTGAGCGAGATCGCATTTCCAATCATTTCATCCACACTAACAACATTGGCCGCTTTTACCCCACTCCTATTCTGGGACGGAATTATGGGGAAATTTATGGGTATTTTACCACAAACACTCATCATTGTATTAGCCTCGTCACTTTTTGTCGCATTAATACTAACACCGCCATTCATTACTTCATTTATGAGGATTGACGATATTAATGACAAGGCAAATATCAATAAAACGCTTAAGAATGCGGGGATTCTAATTCTAATTTCCATTCCATTTTATGCACTGGGAGTGTTTTGGTTTGCTAACATCTTGGCTTTAATTGTCATCATAATGCTACTAAACCTGTTGGCATTCCGCGCTATTGCACGCTGGTTTCAAAATAAATTTCTTGTTTGGCTTGAACGTGGCTACGAAAAACAACTGCGTTTTGCATTAAAAGGGAAGATGGTACTTGTCTATTTCTTCGGAACAATCTTTGTCTTAATCGCATCGCTTACCTACTATGCAGTAAGCGACCCCGAGGTTGTTCTATTCCCCGACATTGATCCGCAAACCGTTTATGTTACGATGGAATTGCCACTAGGTACTTCAATTGATAAAACAGATGAGGTCTCTCTTCAGGTTGAATCAAAAATTAAAGAGATTCTTCAACCCTATATGGGCATTGTAAAATCAATTACGACAAATGTAGGAAGTGGGAAAGCCGGTATGTTTGAAATTTCAACAAGCCCGAATAAATCACTGACAACTATTTCTTTTGTAGAGTATGTGCTTCGTGATGGCATTAACACTACTGATATTATGAAGACCGTCGCCGATAATCTTGACAATATCACAGGCACCCAGATCTATGTTGAACAAGATGAGAGCGGTCCTCCGGTTGGTTCACCAATTAATATTGAAGTTGCAGGTGATGATTTTGAGCAGCTGGTGAGAATCACTGATGACCTTATCGCCATAATCGAAGACGACAGAATTCAGGGAATTGAGGGATTAAGCATTGATATTGACGTTAACCAACCTGAAATGCTTGTGAAGATAGACCGTGAAAAAGCGCGTCTTTATCAGCTTTCAACCTCAGCCGTTGCAATGGCACTGAGAAACTCTCTTTACGGCAATAAAGTAGGCACCTACAAGGAAGGAGAAGATGAATATGACATCTATGCTCGTTTAGAGGAAAAATACAGGAATGATGTATCTGCCTTAATGAACCAAAAATTAATGACCGAAGGGCATAAAGTACCTATCGCCTCAATCGCAAGCTTTGAGTACTCAACAACCTATGACAAGATAAGCCGGATAAATAATCAACGAGTTGTTACCATTTCGTCGAACATTCTTAGCGGGTACAATGCCACTGACATTAATGACCGGATTAAGCAAGTACTCGCCAATTACGATTTACCTAAAGGATATAGCATCGCTTATACAGGAGAACAGGAAGAACAAGCCGAGAGCATGGCTTTCCTTGCCTCTGCTCTATTAATTGCTTTGGCTTTAATTACAATCATACTGGTGGCTCAGTTCAATTCATTCATCCGTCCTCTAATTATCATGACAACAGTTCTTTTTAGTACCATCGGAGTATTCCTAGGACTAGCATTCTTTAATATGGAATTTGTGGTTATTATGACTGGTGTCGGCATTATATCCTTGGCAGGAATTGTGGTAAACAACGGAATTGTATTGATTGACTACATTGATCAATTACGTGAACGTAGAAGAGAAAATTTGGGGTTATCAGAAAAAGCCTTCTTATCTGTTAGCGATGAAATTGATTGTTTGGTACAAGCAGGAAAAACCAGATTGCGTCCAGTATTGCTGACTGCTGTCACAACAGTACTCGGACTTTTCCCTCTGGCCATTGGATTAAACTTTGACTTCCTCAGTTTATTTACCCATTTCGATCCGCAGGTTTCAATAGGTGGTGAAACGGTTGCATTCTGGGGACCAATGTCTTGGACTGTTATTTACGGGTTAACCTTTGCAACATTCCTAACACTGGTGATTTCTCCGGTAATGTACATGCTTACAATACGCATCAACTACCGAATTAAAAAGCTCTTTGGAGTTCTTCCGGAGGATAGTATGCGCAATAATCATATTGCTTCAAACTCTGAATTAAACTAGGAATATTTACAATTATCAACAGAAAACAATTATTGACCCCTTCAAAGCTTAGGTTTTGGAGGGTTTCTTTTATCAGCCTAATAGATCGAATACCCCATCATTAATTGAGTCAACTGCACCGGTTTGTAATAATACTTTCGCTTATACTTCACATACTTCTCACTCACTTCGGCTTGGTATAACACATAGTCTGAGAACTCTTTTACCTGATGTCCCAACCCATGAGCAATCGTTATTTCATCCACTTTTCGTTCCAACTTTTTACGAAATGGAGGCAATAGATATCCCAATCCTGTAAGTATTATCCCAACAGCAGATTTACTCTCATAATCAACCACATGACCTAATTCATGTGCAATAACACCAATTTGCGCATTAAGCGGCACATCTTTCAATTGTAATCCCTTATTCTCCTTTACTTTATTATCTATATAAATTCGATAGGTTCGCTTTCCGTTCTTCCGCAAAAAGAAATCATTTCTTGGAATAGCAGCCATTGTTGTTTTTAGATTTTTCTCCCGAAACTGAATTTTCACATCCGCTAACTCAGGATAATAACTTAAAGCAATCAGAGCCTGGTTTTTGTATAAATCAACCAATTCATGATGTTCATGAATCACCATTTCCTTGGCAAAATGGTGAAGAGAATCACGTAAAAATGCCTTTACCGGATCGGGAATATTGGCTGAAACATGAAACGAAATCAAGTAAAATAGAATAAAAAAGAAATGCCGCATGGGCATAAAAGTAGAAAAATAAAGATCCTTTCCAAAAGAAACGCAACAAAACAACAATCATAAAACACTGTTTATGTGCATATTATGTTTGGCTACGTTTAAAAACGTATTTCAAAATATGCCTTTTTGCTGTTTGTCCCAATAACCTCCGGCAGTAGCTTTACTACACAAAATTAATTGACATGACCCTATATGAGAAGCTGACGCAAGATGTCCGTTTCGTGGAAGGATTAAAGGCTTGCATGAACTGTGGTGTGTGTACCGCAATCTGCCCGGCCGCCGAATTTTTCGATTATGATCCACGAATGGTAGTGATCGAAGTTCAATCACGAAATGAAGAACGTATTGAAAAACTGCTTCGTAGCGAAACAATCTGGTACTGCGGCCAATGTATGTCCTGTAAAACCCGATGCCCCCGAGGCAATTGTCCGGGAATGGTCATAAATGCCCTCCGGAAATTATCACAAGAGTTGGGCTATTTTACAGATAGCGCTCATGGCCGTCAGCAGTATGCTCTCAAAAAAGTACTCATTCCCAACATTCTTGAAAAAGGATACTGCATACACCCAGACTGTGTAAAGCCGGAACTACATCCAGAGCAAGGGCCAGTTTGGAGGTGGATCTATGAAAATCAGGAAGGAATTTACGAACGTATGAATGCAAACCTTAACAAAGCTGGAGCAGGTACTTTACGAAAAACATCGAAACCTGTTTTAGCTGAACTCAAAGCCATATTTGATGAATCTGGCGCAACCGATTTTCTTGACAAAGTTGAAAACTTCAGTCGGATGAAAGCACAAGAAATGAAGCTTTTGGACAAAAACGGAAGCTTGGAATCTTATTTCATGCATGTTTACACAACAGTGTAAACGTCAAATTTAATCGCATAAAAAAAACGGAAGATCAATGAAACTTCAGGCAAGATCTAAAATATGGGGTGATTACCAAAAATCCATTCCCGAGGATGATTTTTATTATCTGAGAAGTTGTATCAGACAAAATTTCTTCCCAGGCTCGGAACAGGCATTCCTTAACATCATGAGAAAGGATCTCGGAAAAAATGTGATGGACGACCCAAGACACACCACATGCACCGGCATTGCCTACCATTCAGACCTATTGCCTTTTGAAACCCTGCAAACGGTTGTTGCCCGTCAGTTTGCACTTATGGACGAAGCCGGCTATGAAAATCTGGCTGTTTCCTGTGTTACCTCATTCGGTATTTATTCTGAAGTACTGGAGACCTGGAAAGAGTTTCCGGAAGAACAAGAAAAGGCTCGCAAATATTTATTGAAAGCTACCGGACGCAAGCTGGCCATTCCCAAAAATGTGGCTCATTGCAGTGATATCATCTACCATTTTAGAAACCAAATTTCGAACAAACGCCAATATCAACTTATAAACCAGCAAACAGGAACCCCATTAAAGATTGTAGAACATATTGGCTGTCATTATTCAAAAATGTTCCCAACAAAAGGGGTTGGAGGTGCAGAATTCTCATGCGTTTTAAGTGGTATGATTGAATCATGGGGAGGAAAAGTTGTTGATTATCCGGAACGTCGACATTGCTGTGGTTTTGGATTTAGACAATATCTCATTATGGCTAACCGGGGCTACTCTGTTTCCAATTCACGAAAGAAGTTTGAATCGATGCAACCCTATCAGCCGGATGCCATTATTTGTAACTGCCCGGGTTGTACTATGTTCCTCGACAAGTGGCAATATACGATTGGTGAAATGGAAGACAAAACATATGGAGGCAATCAGCAGGGCATCCCCGTTTTAACTTACGAGGAACTGGCAGGTCTGGTATTGGGCTACGATCCGTGGGACCTAGGGCTGCAAATGCATCAGGTAGATTGTGAACCTCTACTTCTGAAAATAGGAATTGATTATGATCCCAAGCTAAAATACAAAGGGAAAGATGGATTGGATATGGGCCAGCCAGCTACTCCAAATTGCTTTCAGCAAGAGCCAGTTCATTCACTTTAACTATTAAAGAGCAACCTGATGAAAACAGATAGTCGAAAAAAAGTAATCACCATTGGCGGAGGAACGGCAGGGATAGAAGCATCGACAGTACTGACAGAACTGGGCTACGATGTGACTTTGATTGAAAAAGAAAGAATAACGGGAGGGAACCTGAATAACTGGAGCTATTTGTTTCCAACAGGGCGTCCGGCCAATGAAGTATCAAACTCACTTCAGCATAAAATTAGCGACAATAGATTTCATCTCATAAAAAACTCAACGGTGTCCCGCGTTCTTCAAGGCAACGGAATATTTTTACTTGAAACGAATGGTGAACAGCAATTGCAAGGCGATGCAATCGTAATAAGCACAGGCTTTGAAACTTTTGATGCTACGCGAAAAGAAGAATATGGCTATTCAATTTATGAGAATGTAATTACCTCCGTTGACTTGGAACAGCAATTTAAAAGCGGAAAAACCATAAAAACTTCTCAAGGGACAGTCCCCCAGCGCATTGCCTTTATTCATTGCGTAGGTTCGCGCGATGAAAAATCGGGAAATCACCATTGCTCAAAGGTATGTTGTGTTACTGGGGTAAAGCAAGCCATAAAACTCAGCCAACAATTACCTGATGCCGAGATTTTTTGCTTCTATATGGATTTGAGAATGTTTGGTCTTTCTTATGAATCGCTTTACCGCGAGGCACAAGAAAAACACAACATTCAATTCATAAGAGGAAGGCTATCTGAAGCTGCTGAAAATTTGGATGAAAGCCTACTGATAAAGGCAGAAGATACTCTCTCAGGGCGTCCTTTAAAAATGAAAGTTGATCTGATGGTGCTTTTGGTTGGAATGGTTCCCGGAAAAGAAACCACACGTATGGCTGACTTATTCGACTTACAACGCGAGTCAAATGGATTTTTGCAAGTTGATGACATTCATCTGCAAAGAAATGCCTCATCGCGCAAAGGAGTATTTATGGCAGGAACATGTACCGGTCCAATGACCATTGGTGAAACTCGTGAACACGCCCGCTCAGCAGCATTGGATGTTCATCATTATCTGCAAAACAAATGAATGCATTTGGATTCAATATAATCGAGCCCAGAAGTATCGACTTTGACCAATTCGACAACCGCCTATTGGATGAAGTTCTCGAGAAAGAGCCTTCATTTAAGACGTGCATATCATGCGGAGGATGCACGGCTACCTGCAATGCAGGAACACTGATCGACTTCAACATACGAAAGATGAACCTAATGATTCGCCGAGGCGAAATTGCTGCTTTATCTAAAGAGATTGACAAATGTATGCTTTGCGGAAAGTGTATGCTGGTATGCCCTCGCGGAATTAACATCCGAAATGTGATTATGCTGATAAAGAAAGAGATTGTAACGCTAAAAAACGGGAATAAATAATGTTGGAAACCCCTCCATTCACACTGCCTTTTACAATAGGAATGCTGTATATTTCAGCCTTTCTGATTGTTGTATTCCTGATCTGGATTTTGGGGCTGTCGAGAATTGATAAAATCCGCATCCTTAAAAATATCCCTACCCGAAAATCACTTTTAGCCCTGAAGGAAGTTGGCATGGAAGCTTTGCTTCATCGAAAAATATTCCGCAAAAATCCGGTTTTAGGTTATATGCACACAAGCTTGGCTTTTGGTTGGTTTTTACTAATCGTTGTTGGGCATATCGAAGCTGCTTTACACTACAAGAGTCTGTCCTTTCCCTTCTGGAAATCTGTTTTCTTCCGCTATGCTGAACAATCTGCAACATCAAGTTTCCAAGGCAAGTTTTTCGCAGGCTCAATGGATTTTTTACTCTTAATCATTCTTTCGGGAGTAGGTCTTGCTTACTACAAACGAATTAACAAACGTGCCTTTGGCATGAAAAAAACGACAAAACTGAAAGTGGGGGATCGCATTGCCCTGATGGCACTTTGGCTTATCTTCCCATTTCGATTTGCATCTGAAAGTATCAGTGCTGGCTTGCACCATAATGGAAGTTTCCTCACGCAAACAGCCGGCAATTTTATGGCTGCCGATCTCCCACTTCAGTTTATGGAAATGCCTGCTTGGTGGGCATATTCCTTGTCGCTGGGTGTATTTTTAGTTGCGATGCCCTTTTCTCGGTACATGCATATTCCGGTTGAAGTCATGCTTATCTTTCTCCGCAAATACGGCGTCCGCCCTAAAAAGCATGTTGACGGATACACGAGGGTTCAGGTATATTCGTGTTCACGCTGTGGCATTTGTTTGGACAGTTGCCAAATGAACCACGCCAATATTCGAAATACACAGTCGGTTTACGTATTAAAGCAAATACGGGGAAGAAGGCTAAGTGATGAGCAGTTATTTAACTGCTTGCTTTGTGGGCGTTGTCAGAAAGATTGCCCGGTAGGACTGGACTTAAATGACCTGCGCATTACGCAGCGCATTGAATCGACCATTGAATACAATTCAACCTACGATTATCTAAAAAATGGGCCTAGCCCACAAGCAGATGTTATTTATTTTGGCGGCTGCATGACTCATCTCACTCCTTCCATAAAAAAATCCATGCAGCAATTACTCAACTACGCCAACGTAAAATACTGGTTTATGGATGAGCACAAGGCTCCTTGCTGCGGACGCCCACTGATGCAGGCAGGCCAATATCAAGCTGCCAAAAAAATCATCAACAATAACCATGAAAAAATCATTCAATCCGGAGCAAAAACATTGGTTGTCTCATGTCCCATTTGCTACAAGGTTTTTCGTGAAGATTATGCTTTGCCTGATGTTCGTGTGGTACACCATTCAGAATACTTATTGGAACTGGTTCAGCAAGAAATACTGCCAACCGTCGAGCTTCCGCACCGGATAATCTATCACGATCCCTGCGAACTGGGTAGGGGTAGCAACATCTACAAACAACCCCGCGATTTACTGAAAAACTATGTCCGACTAATACCAATGAAACATGAAAAAGCGGATGCTTTTTGCTGTGGGGGCAGTTTGAGCAACATTAAGATAAAGATGAGTGAACGGGATCAAATCCGGAATAAAGTACTGGAAGAATACGAAAAATACCATGCAGATCAACTGATAACTGCCTGCCCGTTATGCAAAAAGACCTTTAGTAAAGGGACTGACATTATTGTGCGCGACGTAGCCGAAATTGTATGGGAAGGTGTGCGTCGTTTTAAAGTATCTTCCAAAATTAAAATACCTCAACATAACTCGGAAGAAGTCGTATTCTGATTTTAATCGAGTTATGGACAAATCGGGTTCTATTCTATTACCCCTAGTCTCAACAATTTTTCAGAAGCGGCCATGCCGTTTGGATTACAGCCGGGTAGCCCTTCGGGAATTTCTAGTTTTAGCTTTTGATAGTACTCAACCCAGCTTGGCAAAAAATCATTTGTTTGAGGACTTTTAAAGGTCATCGGATTCATCTCAAAAACGGAATCTGTCTCAAAAGCCCGGAAGACAAATTCAGAACAATAATGCGATGTGTCTGACAAGATATAGCTGTAATTATAAGGTTTGCCCAGCATTTGCCTAGCCCGTTCAAGCGCTAAGGGAATTGTGGCTTGCCATTCATCTTCTAGGCGATAGGCCACAACCTCAACCAAATCTCCTTCAGGGTGCAAAAACTCAGTCAATGATATGCGACAAGATCCACCCTCAGTATCGGCATGCAAAACACAAATGCTATCTGCAAGTATTTCAACTAGTCCCATGTGTGAAAAATGAGTTTCTACAGACGTTTGTGTAACCTGATCAATAGCATCAGACAGTTTCCCGGTTGTGGCTTCACGAAAGAGAATATCTCCATCTTGCAACGAAATATTCTGAGCCACGATACTATTCACAACCAAAGTCATTAAAGCAACACAAACAATAATTATCCGTCTCATTTTCAATCATCTCCAATTATATATTTTTACATTATAATTCTGACAATACTGAATTTGCACTAATTTTTTCAACACAAAATCCCAAAACAAATTCAGAATACATCTCATTAAAAATCAATTCGTCCTCGTAATGATTTCTTTTCGCCCTTTGCTTTTTTTGATTGGATACGTCTTTCAACAGAGCCTTTTGTTGGCCGTGTTGCACGTCGTCTTTTTACAGGCTTTAATGCCTGACGAATAAGTACGTAACATTTTTGAATGGAAAGCTCTTTATTTCTTAATTGTGAACGTTCCTCCTGACTCACAACTAGAAAAACGCCTTCAGCAGTAATTCTTGTTGCTAGCTTTCTCTGCAATAATTCCTTCTGATTATCGGTCAGCAATACCGAATTCGGGATATCAAAGCGTAGTTCAACACGCGAATTTACCTTGTTTACGTTTTGTCCGCCAGGGCCACTACTCCGGGACGTTTGAAAAACAAATTCAGAGCTGAGATCTGGAATATAGATTTCCGATTTTTCCATCCGTGCAAAGATAATAATTGTTTCAACTTGCCTTTTGTTATACTTCGAACCTTCATCTTCTCTTTATAAATCAGATGAATTAGATAAGATTATACATGAATCCAAACCATTAACATAAGACATGCGTATCAGCTAGAGATCCTTATTTTTTTTTAAAATCAGAAATAAATAAAACAACATAGCATGGAAAAACTTGATAAGTTACTTGAGTATGGACAAAGCTATTGGCTTGACAATTTGTCCAGAGAAATCATTCTAAATGGTGATTTAAAAAAACGTATTGAAGAACAAGGATTAAGGGGAATAACTTCTAATCCTAGTATTTTCCAGAAAGCTCTTTCCATGGGCGAACTATATGATATTCAAGTGGGAGAACTACTTGCCGAAGGAAAAACCCGAAAAGAAATTTATGAAACGATAGCAATAAAAGACATTCAGGATGCCTGCGATTTGATGAAACCGGTATATGAATCATCAGATGGGATTGACGGCTATGTCAGTTTGGAAGTCTCACCTTACCTAACACGCGATACGGAAGGAACAAAAATTGAAGCACGACGCTTATTTAAAGCAGTGGACAGACCCAACTGCATGATAAAAATCCCCGGCACTCCGGAAGGCATGCCAGCCATTGAAGAAATGTTATTTGAAGGGATTAACATCAATGTCACCTTGCTTTTTGACATTGAAGACTACGAAGCAGTAGCCGCAGCGTACATACATGCTCTGGAACGTAGAATTAATGAAGGATTGCCTGTTGATCGCATTGCCTCTGTCGCTAGCTTCTTTTTAAGCCGTATTGATGTTTTGATCGACCAGAAGCTACATCAGGAAATAATACCTTCTCTTACAGGAAGTAAAAAGATATTAGCTGAGAACTTACTGGGTGAAGCAGCAATTGCCAGCAGCAAACTTACCTATCGCAATTACAAAGAAATATTTGGTGGAAAAAGATGGGAGAAATTAATGAAGAAGGGGGCTCGTACACAACGCCTGTTATGGGCAAGTACAGGCAATAAAATAAAGGGGTATCGCGA
This sequence comes from Prolixibacteraceae bacterium, assembly GCA_963662675.2. Classification (GTDB taxonomy): domain Bacteria; phylum Bacteroidota; class Bacteroidia; order Bacteroidales; family Prolixibacteraceae. The sequence continues at coordinate 661,307 of CAXXHP010000002.1, read as the reverse complement.
TACCCGATATGTTGAACCGCTCATAGGCGCAAACACGGTGAATACAATGCCCGAAGCTACTATTGAAGCATTTATAGATCACGGGAAAGTTGTTAGAGACACCATTGAAAAAGGAATAGATGAAGCCATGAATGTATTGCTCGGATTAGACCAGGTCGGTATCAACCTGAAAGAGATAACAGACCAACTCACCGAAGAAGGGATCGCAAATTTCATTAAGCCATTCGACATGTTACTGGATTCAATCCGAAAAGAAAAAGTAAATAATGATGTGATATGATTTTAACACCTTACGCCTGATGTAATATACTAAAATCTGGATGATCTCTTAAAAGCAAAACAACAACATTAGACCTTGCCTGATGTTGTTGTTTTGCTTCTAGACAAATAAGGTCAGTTTATATTGCCGCTAACTTATCCAACAGCGAGAACATAATTTTGTTACCCTGCACACAATTTGAAAAACCACTTATGATTTCTGCCTCCGATTGAATAAATGGCCCTTTCTCGTTAAGTTGATCTCTCACGTTAGCCACCATAGACAGAAGTGATTTTTCGGTTGCTTCAAAATGAAATTGAAGCCCAATAACCCGATCTTTAAACAGCAAAATTTGATTCGGGCAGGCCTCACTCTCAGCCAAGTGGTGACAACCGCTAGGAATCTCAAACTGATCGCCATGCCAATGAAATACGTCCATCTGGTCGGGCATGTCACTCAAAAGTGCTGATGATTTTCCTGCCTCTGTTTTTGAAACCGGAAACCAGCCAATCTCCTTATTCTTACCCGGCCTTACCCTACCTCCAAGTGCATCAGATAAAAGTTGTGATCCCAAACAGATGCCAAGCACCACTTTGTTTGCTGCAATAGCCAAACGAATATATTCCTTCTCTTCGGAAAGTCGGGGATATTTATCTTCATCGTAAATTCCCATTGGTCCACCCATAATTATCAGCCAGTCTATGTCATCAATTGACGGGAGTGGGTCGTCCTCATAAAAACGCGTGCAAGATAGCAGATGATTTTCCCGATTTACCCAATCTTCAATACAGCCCAGATTCTCAAAAGATACTTGCTGAAAATAATGAATGCGTAATTGTGGTTTCATGAATTTCTGGTTTTAGGAATGAAACAAAAATAACGTATCTGTATTTAGCTAAAAATATAATCTCCATCGCCATCCTGTATTTTCAAATGTTTGTTATCAATGGCAAAGGAAGAATAAAAGTGATGATCAATTCCTTTGGAAAAAAGAAATGGGTTTGTTTGCTTTTGAATTGCATGAGCCAATTCCGAGTCTAAAACAGTCATCACCTCTAATTTTTCGTCGACTGCTTCACGAACAAGATAACGGGCAAGTGAAGACAGTAAAGGGTTACAATCAATATTGAATAGTTTAATCATCAGTTTTAAATGCCCATCACGAATTGACCACAACATAAAACCGATGAATTTTTCCCTTTGAAAAACCTTAACTGTTCGATATTCAAACTGATGTGAAAAAGATGAAAAGGCATAACTTTCCACAAACTTTTTATCGCTCGTAGAAATCCATGGATTAGCTAAAATCCATTGCAACTCTTCCTTCCCTCTCGAAAACAGATATTTTTGTTTTTGTATTTCTGTCAATTCGTAGCATTCGTCATCCGGCCAATCCATTTTCTCAAATACAAACTTCTTATTATCCTTTCTTCTGAAAGACAAAACCTTTACAGAGGCAAATAAGCAAATAAACCGATCAACCAATTTCCAGATGAAAGAAAACTTTGGATATCGCTTATGGAAAAGCTTTTGAGTTTTTGCAAACAAGTAAAACCTTCTGCCACACGCTTCATAAAACGAAAAAAATTGCTGCGTCTTCTGGTACAGGCAAAGAGATGCAGGGGCATAATTCGTAAATACCAACCTCTTCTTCCAATCAACAATAATTTCTTTTAGTAGTTGCTCTGATAGACCCTTTCTTCTATAATCAGGATGCACCCAATTTCCACTAAGCCAAGCAAAACGATTTTCGTCATTAATAAGCCTTCCGGCAAAAACGGTTCGGTAGGCCCATATTCGATTATCTTCCTTTAAAAAGTACAAAACCGGGTCATCGGGAAGTGCATGTGGATTTTTGAGGTATGAGTTTACACGAAACGAACTGATGGGCTTATCGGGAAGCGTATGAAACCAGTCACTCCTGATAAAATCATCCAGTTCTTTGATGCATATTTTTTTTAGTTCCATGCTAATCTCTTCGGGCAACATGGCGGTTTACCAATTTCTTCAAGCGATAACCCAGATATTCTTCTTTTAGAAGATCGCGCGCACTCAAACCTCTATTATTCTCCATTGGCAAACGCTGAAAGTTCCTGTCAATACGGTCTTTTTTAAGACCGGCAGTACCAAAGCTAAGATCAAAGAGGTTTTCTTCATGGCATGTTTTGAAAACCAAGTCAGACACGCCCACATCCGTAAATGGAAAGGCAAACGCTTTAATTTTTGGAGAAAACATCTGCGATACCCAATTCATGCTTTCTCGTATTTCCTCTAACTGGCTTTCCTCATCCAACATCCAAAATTCAGGATGATCCATGCTGTGAGCACCAATGGTAAAGCCTTCATCTTGGAGATGTTGTATTTGAGATTTGGACATATAAGGCTTTTTCTCTTTCAGCATTTCAGCCCAGTCCATTTCCAGATCTGCAGCCAGATCATCCAACGAATTGATGTCGGCATACGTTTTCTGTAGTTTTATTTGAATGTTTTTTGCCTTTAACTGATTGGTTATTTCAGCTGCTTTATAACGATGGAATAAATCCCGATTGTCCACAAATGAAGGATTAATAAAAAAGGTAGCAGGAATACCTTTCTTTTTCAATATGGGAGCAATGATATCGTGGCATTCTGCCAATCCATCATCAAAACTCAAATGAAAACGTTTCGAAAGGTTCTTTCCTGAAAGCAGATCATCAAGCTCTATAGGTCGAAATTTACTCAGCAAAAAATCAAGGTCAGCCTCAAACTTAGAAACCGAAGGGTAATTATAGTTGGAACGAAAAGGTAATTCACGATCACTCACCACATGGTAGAAAGGAAGCAGAACTGGCAACTTTTTACCGGCAGTCAGCAAGCGAAATGGCAATAGCGGTGCTGCTGACTCAACAAAATCATATACTATTCTTTTCATTTTTTCAGCCATTTTATATACGGAGGAAGATTGTTCCAATGCACATGATAATATATTTCGGAGCTAGCTCCAAAACCTTCGTACAAACGAGCAACACCTGGCACCATCGATCCTTCAAAATCAATAGTATATTCTTTTTCGGCATGCTCCTCAATAAAACGATCAATCAAAAAATACATGGCATTTAACTCCTTCCCTTCACTACTGGTCGCGGCATTTAGATATGTAACCCTTTTTTTATATCGCACAAAAAAAACAGCAGCACACAACTGGTTTTCTTTGGTATATACGCCATATATTTGCCCCATATTTCGGGAAGTTGTAAATGCCAACAAGTTATGCAAACGCATAAAAGTCTGCTTGGCCAAACTCACAACTGCATTCTCTTTTTTAAACTGCAAGTATTCCGTTATCGATAGATTGGAGATATAGCTCAGTTTATTTTTTTCAGCTTTCTTAAGCTTTCGTTTCGTATGTTTCGAATAGCCTTCAACCAACTGGCTATAAGCCAAATTTAACGGTAATAGAAAATTATGCCGATCTTCCGTCTGCAGCTCAGCAATCGTAATATTGGTAGCATTTATATTAATCTCCGCAAATGAAAAACGGGTTAACAGTTCCTCGAAAAACAAATGCACAATCTCTTTTGTCGGGGTTGGGAAAATACCTAACTGTTGGCAAAAGATGGGCTGATAAAGGTAAAATACGTTTAGTTTCTTTCTATAGGTAATCGGCATTACATATTCATAATCACCAACCACTAAGGCATCCCAAACATCACACACCTTATCCAAATACCACGGCTGTGAATACACGAGAGAGTTAGATGCATTGACCATACACTCATCCCATTTCGTCTGATCAATCTCGTCATATTTAAGGTATTGGATATTAACTTGATTCATTCTTTAATTTTAATGCCAATTCTGTCATTTCCTCAAAAACAGCTCTCCAATCTTTCCACATTCCCTTATTGCTTAGGCTCTCATTATGCCATAAACTTATAAAAGTTCCTCCGCTTTTTTTGATTTCATACATGATTTTTTTGATTTCTGAGATCGCTTCAGTGGGTGTCAGGTTTAAGTAATCTTTCATGGTTACATCCATAGTCTGAAAGGGTACAATACGAAGCTTAGTCTTTTCTTCATGCCTCAGATCATAAAACCAAAACGGACTCGCAATTCCTGCTCGAAAACCCAACACATCCGAATATCCCATAGTATAGTCATACTGAATACCAGCCTTTATTAATCTGCGGTATGTTTTAGGAAGTTCAAGTTTCAGAAAATGCTGACGGCTTGACTTCACCGGACTACCGATGATATCTTCCAAAATTTTTATTTCACGTAATAATTCATTCTTATTTTGGGTTGAACGATAAGATGGATGTATGCCAACTTCGTAATCTTTCGACAAATGCCTGATCAATTGACGAAGATGCTCCTTTTGGGGCGAAACATTCCGATCATACCTTCCTGGCTTACCGAGCAAGAAGAAAAAATGCAGATGCTTATCTTGCTCCGTGTACTTACTACAAATAAAATCGTAAGTATCATATGGGTCTTGCTTTTTCCCCGCCAACACAAGAAAACGTTCTTTGTTCGACATAAAATTCCCATGCAGAAAGCTTTTCAAAGACGCACCAACTAACCTTTTCCAACTCTTATTCTTATAGGCCCATGCATTATCAACATCAATGGTCGTTAAAAAGTCAAACGTAGGTTTCTTGTGATGAAAAGTGGGATCATGCTCCTGAATTTTATGCGCAATTAATTGTGCCCACTGATTCACAATTGGCTTGTTCAAGTTGTGATTACGCGAAAGCACGCTGTGGTGCGAAGGATAACGGCGATGCTTTCCAAACTGTCTTTCCAGATATTCCTCGTACCGGCTTACGAGAAAAAACCCTGCAGCAAAAGGGTCAAAAGGCATAAATGAATCTTCCGAACTTTTAAAGAAACACAACTGCTCCTCGCAAGACACAATTGACAAATCCTGATAATCCAGCCCCCTTTCAAACAAAAGGGGGTGTGGCCGCATATTGAGTTGGCCAAATCGAAAATTTAGATGTGAGTAGTTTAACTTCGTTCCCTCAGCCTTCTCAAAATAATCCGGATCAGTAGTTACGTTAAATGCTATCTGCAAAAGCTCTTCAAAATAAAGCTCAAAGATATAACGCAGCCTACTGCTTATTTCAGTTGTAAAGACGGTTATCATGGTTCAAATTAGAGCATGCCTTCATCGGCAAAGCTAAGATACTGATCATGTGCGATAATTACATGATCCAACACGCATATTTCCATAAGAACTGCAGCGTCTTTTATCTTTTGGGTAATTTTTTTATCTGCATCGCTAGCTTCAACATTCCCCGATGGGTGATTATGGCATAGAATTATACCACTTGCCAGCCTTTCAATAGCTGTTTTCAGGATGATCCGCACATCAATAACAGTTCCCGAAAGCCCGCCTTGGCTAATCATGATTTTATCAATCACAGTGTTTGAACGGTTCAGCAGTAAGATCCAGAACTCTTCATGGCTCAAATCCTCTAAAAGTGGCCGGAAGTAATCGGCAGCATTTTGACTTTGTGTAATACTTATTCTTCCGGATACAGCCTGATCTTTCCTCCTTCGCCCTAACTCAAGAGCTGCCATAATATTTACAGCTTTTGCCTCTCCAATCCCATTGAATTTTATCAGATCGGCAACTTGCTTTTTCCCTAATTCATTCAGGTTATTATTCGCTGACACTAATATTCGGCGAGAAAGCGCAACAGCAGATTCGGAAGGATTGCCCGAGCCAATCAATATGGCAAGAAGCTCTGCATCAGACAGTGACCGATTACCTTTTAGTAGGAGTTTTTCGCGTGGGCGATCTTCAACGGCCCAATCTTTTATACTTAGTTTTTTATACATTGTGTTTTATTATGCAAACTAAGATATGAAAAATATCAAATCAACTCCTTTTATTATGCCGAATACCTTTAATCAGGTTATATGAAGATGAGTATTCCCGGATTTGGCTGTTCTTACGAACGGGATTTCATTTTTTTGCTTGACAAAAAAACGGAACAAAAAAAAGGTCAAGGCTGATAGCAAAATGAGAACTTTACCATTATTAGTTACGATTGGAGTTAACCCGCCTAATGAAAATAGATCAATTTTTTAAAGTGATCCCGGATATGGGACTCCGTATTTTTAAGCATAAAAAAAGCCTCTTCGTACGAAGAGGCTTTCCATATATATCAATAATTTCTTACAGCTTGTTCACGTGTGTAGAAATACTTGCCTTTAAGTTAGCAGCTTTGTTCTTATGAATAATATTCTTCTTCGCTAACTTATCGATCATAGCAGTTACTTTTGGCAACTCTGCAACAGCAGTTTCTTTTTCAGAAGTTTCACGCAACTTTTTCAGTGCATTACGCATAGTCTTTGCGAAATACTTATTCAAGACTTTTTTCTTCTCGTCTTGTCTGATTCTCTTTTTTGAAGATTGATGATTTGCCATTTTATTTTTTCCTCAGATGTTTTTTTTTTAAAAAGTAGCCCGTAGGGGATTCGAACCCCTGCTACCAGGATGAAAACCTGGCGTCCTAACCCCTAGACGAACGGGCCATCATTTTTATTCCCTGAATTTGGGACTGCAAAAATAAATCATTTTTCGAAGCCGCCAAACATTTTATCAGGATTTTTTCTGAAATCTGATTTCTCTTCGTTTAGATCAACCGTTCTTGATTTCAGCGATGCAAAGAAATAGAAGATTTTTATATTCTCAAATAAAAAGATGAAAAAAATTTACTTCCACTCAACAATAGTTCCTCGCTCTTTATTTAGCAGGCCCTTCGGCATTGAGTTAACAACCTCTCTCCAAAGCAGTTCAATCAACTTATTCTTTGCAAAATGTCGTGAATAAACTAAACTCACTTCTCGCAAAGGAGTCATGTCATCAAAAGCGCGTACATGAGTTGAGCGTTCTTTTGACATATCAATGGCTGCTAATTCCGGAATTAGCGTAATACCACCTTCTCTATCAATGATATTCATGAGAGTTTCTAACGAACCGGCTTCAAAATGGAATGGCAAGCCTGTATTAGAGGCACCCTTAAAAGAACAGAGATTAACAACCTGATTACGAAAGCAATGCCCATCGCTCAATAACCAAATTTCAGGAATTGCAATATCCTTTATTTCTACTTCCGATTTATCATGCAAAGGATGCTTGTCATGCACATAAAGCATCATTTCTTCATAAAAAATTGGTTTTTCATTGATGCGATTTTCTTTTAATGGGGTAACAAGAATCCCGACATCCAACAAATCTCGATTGAGACGATCCACAATATTCTCAGTGGTCAACTCCTCAACCTTAATAAGTATATTCGGATATTTGCGTTTGTAGTTTCCAATAAACAACGGCAACAGATAGGGTGCTAGCGTAGGAATGATGCCAATCTTAAGCTCTCCTGAGATAAGATTCTTATGATCTTTGACAATATTATTAATCTTCTCTGACTCTCCCAGCACAATTCGTGATTGTTCAATTATCCTTTTGCCGGCATCAGTAGGGATTAATGGCTGTTTACTACGATCAAAAATGACTACCTCCAGATCTTCCTCAAGTTTTTTGATTTGCATACTTAAGGTAGGCTGAGTGATGAAGCAATGTTCTGCTGCCCGACCGAAATGGCGGAAAGTATCCACGGCTACAATATATTCCAACTGCGTTAGCGTTATCATGGTTTCTTATTTGATTTCGATAAAAATAGAAATAATCTATTTATCTGAACTATTTTGAAGTAAATAATTGCTGCCTCAACCATTCAAACAGACTAACCGATAATGCATGGGATACATTCATAGACTTACATTTCCCGATCATGGGAATATGAACTGTTTGATGACATTTTTGAAGTAACTGAGGAGGTAATCCATGAGCCTCACTTCCTAAGAGCAACACAATTGAAGGAGGCAATTTTGTTTCAAAAATATTGGTTGATTTCTCAGAAGTCTCAATGCCACAAACGGTGTAACCTTCCGTAGCTTTTTCAAAAAACTCATCGCTGGACATGTACTCTACCGTCACGTGCCCATAGCTTAACCCTGCTGTTTTCTTTATAGAGGATTCCCGCTTCGGATTTTCATCATCTAACAACACCAACTTTTCACCACCGACATTATCTATTAACCGAATCAAACTGCCCACATTCTGTGGATTTTTAATTTTCCATGCTGCAACAATCGGTTTTGAATAAATATCGGGGTAATCACATGATTGAAAAAAATTAACCGAATTTGTTTCCATCCTGATAATTATTAATTTCCTTTAACGTTTTGTGATTACGAAAGAAACGATAAAAAAGCATTTACCCATGAAATTGATTAAAGTTTTTCTTGTTTTCAGCTTGATCTTCCAGCTAATTTCATGCGGAAAATCAGAGCAAGAACTGGCCTTAGAAAAATTAAATTTTGCACAATCACTATACGCTCAAGGAGACACGACAAATGCCTTAATGCAGATTGACTCTATTCGTGTTCTATACAAAACTGCGATACAGGAAATCTCATCTGCCAATCAGTTCAAGAATAAAATTTATGGCGAGCTGCTCTACCGAAAACAAGATGAATTAGACACGTTGATAAAAACGATTAACGTGCTTGAAAACAAATTTGTTAAGGAGAAAACTGAATTTGATCGGTACACACAATACATTCACAAAAAACAGGAGTTTAAACGACGTTGGAACAAGTCGTTCATTCAGATTCATTTGGATGAAAAGGGTGAACTTTATCTCTCTAGCAATTACTATGGCGAAGCATGGCTAAACCATACAGCCATTCGGGTTTACGACAACGATCTTCAAGCCAAAACAGAAACCATAGAACTTGACAACCCTTTAAACCATCGGAGTGATTTTTTGGAAACAAAATGGGAAAAGGTTTCTTACACAAATGGAACTGACAATGGCGTTATTGAATTTATAGCCCAAAATGCAGACAAAAACCTGAAAGCTGTTTTTCTTGGTGACCGCTATTACTACATCATATTAGAAGAGTACGACAAGCAAGCTGTCATTGACGCACAAGAACTATCAAAACGACTCAAAAGCAAAGCCACATTAGAAGCTGAAGTAAAATCCCTAGAATCAAAAGTTGGTTGATTAAGTCAATTAATTTCCTTCTTCACTTTTAAATGCCTTAACAATTCGAGTCAATGCTTTCTCGAGAGTGTTTCGAGGACAACCAATATTAATCCGCATATATCCAGAACCCGGCTTCCCGAATTGCACACCACGACTTAATCCGACCCCGGCATCGACCAGCGTATTATTTAACTCATCATCAGAAAGTCCAAGAAGTGAAAAATCAAGCCAGATAAGATATGTAGCTTCGGGTTTCATTGGAAAAACTTCGGGTAAATTTTCATTTAAGAAAGATTCCAAAAACTGATAATTGTCTTGCAAATAGTCATTTAGCTGATCAACCCAATCTGCACCATTATCATATGCAGCTTCGAGGGCAACTGTCCCAAAAATATTACCCATATGCAAATGTGGTATCTTCAGACTACGTTCGTAACGCACAAAATGCTTCTTATTGGGAATGACAAGAAAAGAAGTGGTCAGTCCTGCAATATTGAATGTTTTACTAGGAGCCATGCAAACAATACAATTTTGGGCTATCTCATCAGAAAGTGACGCAAGTGGCGTGTGTTTATGACCATCAAAAATGAGATCGGAATGAATTTCATCTGAAATAATTAAAATATTATTCTCGAGACACAGATTAGCCAAATCAGCCAATTCTTTCTTTGTCCAAACCATCCCTCCGGGATTTTGGGGATTACACAACAACAGGAGTTTCGTTTTCGCACTAATCTTGCTTTTGAGATCTTCCAAATCAAAAGTATACCGACCACTAACCTTCTTTAATGGATTTTCTAGGATCTTCCGCCCGGTGGATTTCACCGAATCATAAAATGGAAAATAAACAGGTGACTGAACCACCACCTCATCTCCTCTTTTTGAAAATGTTTCAATGGCAAGAGTTAACCCAGCAACTACGCCCGGACTAAAAGATATCCACTCTTTTTGCACGGTCCACCCATGTCTTTTCTTCACCCAATTAATAATCGCATTGGAATATGAATCGGGACGGAAGGTATACCCTAATATTTCATGCTCCAACCTTGATTTTAATGCATCAATAATAAAATCGGGAGTTTTAAAATCCATGTCGGCCACCCAAAGCGGCAAAAGATCTTTTGTTCCAAAGATAAACTCACGAGCATCATACTTTAAACTGTTCGTACCCTCTCGTTCTATATTTTCATCAAAATTGTATCTCATCATACTGCTTTATCAACGTTACAAACTCTACATCTCTATTTTTCTCAAATAATTGCTCCCATTTTCATCCTCCACCTTCAGCACAAAATTAAAATGATTTAGATTAAGGCAAAGATCAAAATCGGAAGAAGGAGCCCACTCTTGTTTTTCAGGGACGAAAAATCGGGAGCCGGCACCAATGCGAAGTTTTTCAATCATCTGCGGAAAATCTACAGCTTCCCCCTCCAGCTTTGCTTTAATATACTCTGCAAGAAACGTATCTTCATCTGTTGGATATGTGCAAGCATACCCCATGCATACCAGTGAGAGTTTATCGGGCTGCTGCTTTTCGATGTATTTTATAATTGCTCCTGCATTCACAAAACTTCCTGTAATAATTTCTTTGGCATTGGTGGCATTGGCAATTCCTTGTGTTCCTGAGCTAGTTGTATGCACCATTGTTCTGCCTAAAACATCACCTGCTAAAATCTGAGAAGGAGAATTTCCAAAATCAAAACCTTCAGGTTTTCGTTCATGCCTCTCTCCCACTAATATATGAGCAGGATTTTTTTGCTTCAAGCGATATGCTTCATTAATATCACCTACTGGATAAATGCGCTCAACACCTTTTTCATATGCATAACATGCCACTGAAAAAGCTCTAAATACATCAATTATCACCGTTAAACCCTCGGCATTCTTTGCTCCTTCTAATAACTGTAAAATCTTAATTTCCATAAATGATATCCTAATTTCTTATTCCCCTCCACACTTAACCCTACTCTCTATCAGTCTATATATTAACACACACAAACAGTCATTAACAATCATTACATGTTAGATAACACAATGTTAATTTAGACTTAATAAACGCTTAACGACATATTCCTTGTGTCAATCTATATTTGCAATGAAACAATTATAATAAATTTAAAAGGTAAAGCTATGAAAACAATTAAAATTTACACGATGCTGTTTGCCTTAACAGTTATCGCAAACATTGCCTTGGCAACTGGAACTGGAAACCTTCGTGTTGACATTCGTCCGATAGAAGAAGAACGTGCCGTTGTAGCCATATCGAACAGCACCGAAAGCAAATATGAAATCAGCATTATGAATAGATTTGGAGAAGAAGTGTTTTATAAGGAAACAGAAGGCACAGTTAATGATTACCGCAAAATATATGACTTTTCAAAGTTGACATCAGGAGACTACACCATGACTGTTACAATGGATGGTGCTGTGAGCGAACGTGAATTCAGCATTAAAAACAAGTCGATTGATGTTGGTAAAATGACAACGAACATTGACCCATATTTCTCTAGCAACGAAAGCACACTTCGCATCGCCTATTTAAACTATGCTGATCAGCCAATGGATATTTCAATTTACGATGATGGCGCAATTGTATATGAAAAAGTACTGGAAAATACTTTTGGAGTAAATGAGGCACTTGGGTTGTCAAAACTTGAAGCCGGAAACTACAGAGTTGTTTTGGCAATAGGCAAAAAAGCGTATGGGTATAATTTTGAGGTGGAATAATATTTCGACAATACATCATCACAATGCGGGTTCGTAAGAGATCCGCATTTTTTTTGCTTTTTTTAGTCACCTATATCCTAATTGCGAGGGGTAAATCCAGAACAATGGGATATTGATTTTAATACCATTCGAAGATCCATATCAGACGTAAAAACAAAGGTTCATAATCTCGAAAAAATATCCATAAAAGCTTATCTGAACCAATTTTAGGCTACAACGTAAACTCTTTCATTTCAGAGATTATAAGTCAGTTATCAAATTGTTAACGAACAATGATAATCATACTCTATTTCAAAATACATTTTATCTTTGCCACTCGATTATTTATATATAACCCAAAAAGATAATTATTATGAAGGTAACAGTTGTTGGTGCTGGAAATGTTGGCGCAACTTGTGCTCAGATTGTAGCTGAAAAGAACATTGTACAGGAAGTTGTCTTGGTCGATATCAAAGAAGGTTTGTCTGAAGGAAAATCATTGGATTTATGGCAAACAGCACCTATTAATTATTACGATACCCGCATTACAGGATCTACTAACGATTATTCAAAAACAGCCGGTTCTGAGGTTGTGGTTATCACATCAGGTGTGCCACGTAAGCCAGGCATGAGCCGTGATGATTTGATTTCAATCAACGCAGGTATTGTTAAGAGCGTAACTGAGAACGTTGTAAAATATTCCCCAAACGCAAAAATCATCATCGTTTCAAATCCATTGGACGTAATGACTTACGCAGCATTTGTTACTGCGAAATTCCCAAAAAACCAGATAATGGGTATGGCCGGAGTATTGGACACTGCACGTTACCGCGCTTTCCTTGCTGAGGCATTGAACGTATCTCCACGTGATATTCAGGCATTATTGATGGGTGGACACGGTGATACAATGGTACCACTTCCACGTTACACAACTGTTTCAGGTATTCCTGTAACAGAATTGATCGATGCTGACAAATTAGATGCTATTATTGATAGAACTAAAAAAGGTGGTGGCGAATTAGTAAACTTGATGGGAACTTCAGCATGGTATGCTCCAGGTTCTGCAGCTGCACAAATGGTTGAAGCGATCGTGATGGATCAAAAACGTATTTTCCCTTGCTGTGTGAAATTGGAAGGTGAATTCGGTTTAAATGACATGTTCGTAGGCGTACCTGTTAAATTAGGTAAAGATGGTGTTGAAGAGATTATTCAAGTTCAATTGAACGAAGATGAACAAACATTATTAGTTGAATCAGCTGCCGCAGTAAAAGGTATTATGGATGCTTTGGATGACATGAACATTCTATAATCTTTCGCAAAAAGAAAAATTTATTCTACTATATTTAATGCCTCTGCCTAGCAGAGGCATTTCTTTTTAAATATAAAAAACAAAAATATTAATCCTTTCCAGAACATGATCGAGCTTCCGTTGAAACTAGTAGCGCTTGAAGAAGACAATTATCATCTCATTGTGGAAGGCGCTTTCCCTGATGGAGAAAAAGCATGTTGGATTGTAGACACCGGAGCTTCAAAAACAGTTTTCGACAGCACTTTAGAAAAGTACTACACTCCGTCTGAAGCAAAGTCTGATGAAGAATTCCATAGTGCAGGAATAAGTGTTGGACATATTGAAACTAGCCTAGGTTGTATTTCTTTTTGTTTGGGTGAAATAGAAATAGAAGAACTAACGGTTGCACTCATTGACCTCAACCATGTCAATGAGATATATAATAAATACAGCGACATAAAGGTGGTTGGACTTTTGGGAAGCGACATATTAAAAAAATACGGATGTATGATTGACTATCAGTCTGAAAAAATCACATTTATTGATGAACTTGAAAACGCAAAACAATGAAATACGATTTCAAGTAAATGCAAAGTCAATCTTCAAATTAACCCCTTCAGTAAAAGCTGTTCTAAAAATAGTCCGAGAATAAACCACTTTGTTATTAAATTCAATATATTTGCGAGCTATTGAAAAATGAGAATAAAAAAGACCATATCTAAAATACAGTTTCATCGCCTCATCATATTTTTGGCGATAATTCTTTCTGCTGTACTTTTCGATGCTTTTCATGACAAGCCTGAAAAACTTATTGATGTTGCCAGCCACCAAACTGAGCCACATAATATTCAGGCAAGTAAGGTCTTTTTCTTTAATTCCGTAAGTAGTTTCAAATTGCGCTCAGGTGTCGATAAACTATTTTCAGGTTTTGTATTTTCTGCAAGCCAAAATTTATTCCTCACCCAATATCACAGCTGCAGAAATTTTCATTTGCTTAAGGCTGAAAGGCCAGACCATCGGCTTCCTTTTATTTTGACAGCAAATTTCATGAAATTCAACTGCTGCCACCACTCCTGCCCTGATGATTCTTTTAGGGCTGCATAATTTCAACGATTAAGCTTGATTCTGCTATGGGTGGACATTACCTCCATCTCAACTAATATTTCAAAAAATAATTCTAAAATTTTATACAAATGCAAAACAAAGGACCAATCAGAATTTTTGCCATTCTTTTGGCATTGGTTTGTGCTTACCAGCTGATGTTTTCAGTGAAAGTGCGTCAGGTTGAAAATGACGCTGCTGAGTATGCACAAGGAGACGCCATACAAGAGGCACTTTACCTCGATTCAATTTCGGGAGAAACGGTGTATAATTTCCTAGGACTTAAACAGTACACATATAAGGAAATTAAGGAACTTGAGATGAACCTCGGACTTGACTTAAAGGGGGGGATGAACGTAACTCTTGAAGTTTCGGTTGTTGACCTTATCAAATCCTTGTCAAATTACAGTGCCGATGAGACTTTCAATGCCGCAATTGCGCGAGCACAGGAATTACAGCTTGACAGTCAGGATGATTTTGTGACTTTATTTGGAGAAGCTTTTGAGGAGATTGATCCAAATGCAAGTATGGCTGCCATCTTTAATACTCTGGAGCTGAAAGAACAAGTGAAGTTTAACTCCACAAACAAAGAGGTTCTTGATGTTATTCGTGAAGAAACAGATGCAGCAATTGACAATTCATTCAACATTATCCGTACACGTATTGACCGTTTTGGTGTTGCTCAACCAAATGTTCAGGAGCTTCAAACAAAAGGACGTATTTTGGTTGAACTCCCAGGTGTTGCAAATCCAGAACGTGTTCGTAAATTATTACAAGGAACTGCAAAACTGGAATTTTGGGAAACCTATGACAACAGCGAAGTTTACTCGGTATTGGATGATGTCAACCAGAAATTAACAGAAGTTCTTAGCCTACAAGAATCAACAAATGAGGCTTCGTCTGAAGCTGTAGTTGAAGAGACTACACAAATAGAAGAAGGCAGCTTGCTCGAAGAATTGCAAGGCTCTGACTCTGACTCAACGTCTGTTGATGCATTAGGTGACATGCAAAATCAATATCCACTTTATATGGTATTGACTCCAAGCATTTCTGCAGATGGACAACTATACTCAGGCCCAGTTATTGGTACTGCTCATTATAAAGATACTGCTACAGTAAACGGCTATTTAAAACTACCACAGGTAGCAAGTGTAATTCCACGAAACCTTGATTTTAAATGGACTTCAAAAGCTGTTGATGCTGAAGATAACTACTATTATCTGATCGCAATTAAAGTAACCAGTCGTGATGGGAAAGCGCCATTAGATGGTGACGCAATCACAGATGCACGTCAGGATTACGAAGGAAGTCGCCCGGTTGTAAGCATGAGTATGAATGCCGAAGGGTCAAAAACATGGGCTCGTCTAACAAAAGACAATATTGGCAAATCTATCGCCATTGTACTTGACGACTATGTCCGTTCTTATCCTACGGTTAATGGTGAAATTACCGGTGGACGCTCAAGTATTTCCGGATTAGAGTCCGTAGAAGAAGCAAATGACTTAGCAAACATCCTTAAATCAGGGAAAATGCCTGCTCCTGCTCGTATTATGCAGGAAGAAATTGTTGGACCTTCATTGGGACAAGAAGCAATCAACAGTGGCCTTTGGTCATTCGCTATTGCCTTTATGATAGTATTGAGCTACATGTTCTTCTTCTATAGCAAAAAGGCTGGTTTAGTAGCAAACCTTGCCCTATTAGCAAACCTTTTCTTTGTGTTGGGTGTGCTTGCTTCTGTTGGAGCGGTATTAACCTTGCCTGGTATCGCGGGTATTGTTCTGACAATTGGTATGTCTGTTGATGCTAACGTTTTGATTTACGAACGTATTCAGGAAGAAATAAAAGCAGGAAAAGGCTTACGACTTGCCATTGCTGATGGGTATAAAAATGCTTACTCTGCAATTATTGATGGACAGTTAACCACGTTACTTACAGGTATCGTACTATATATGTTCGGTTCAGGTCCAATCAAAGGATTTGCCACAACGCTTATCATTGGTATTTTCACATCACTGTTCTCTGCCATCTTCTTAACCCGCTTAATGTTCGAGCGTAAGTTGACTAAAAACAAAGCAATTACGTTTACATCAAAAATAACAGACAACTGGTTAAGAAATGCCAAGATCAAATTTCTTGAGAAGCGCAAAGTTTTCTATATGATATCTGCTGCATTGATTGTTGTATCGTTACTATCAATCTTTACACGTGGGTTTAACTATGGAATTGACTTTAAAGGAGGACGTACATATGTTGTTCTTTTTGAGCAGGACGTAAAGGTTGCTGATGTTGGTGATGCACTATCTGTCGTTTATGACGAAGCTCCCGAAGTGAAAACTTATGGTGGAAGCAATCAGGTGAAAATCACAACTGAATATAAAATTGAAGAGCTTACTGATGATGTAGACAATGAAGTGGAACAGTTACTACTGCAAGGATTAAAGCAGGGAGGTTTCATCAATGATAATGTTGACATGACTGAATTTAACGCCAGCTACAGACAAAGCTCACAGAAAGTTGGACCAACCATTTCTGATGATATCAAGAAGGATGCATTGATTTCTATTTTCTTCTCATTAATTATCATCTTCCTGTACATCCTGATCCGTTTCCGGAACTGGCAGTATGGTATCGGTGCAGTTGCCGCATTGTTCCATGATGTGATTATTACACTCGGTATTTTCTCGCTATTACATGGTTTATTGCCATTCTCACTTGAGATTGACCAGGCCTTTATCGCAGCAATTTTAACGGTAGTAGGTTACTCTATTAATGATACTGTGGTTGTGTTTGACCGTATTCGCGAGTTTATGCAAATTCACCCAAAACGTAAAACGGACATTAATATGAACGAGGCCATGAATTCAACACTTCGTCGTACTTTTAGTACATCGTTAAGTACTTTTGTTGTTATTCTAGCTATCTTCTTGTTTGGTGGAACGTCTATCCAAGGATTTACGTTTGCTTTACTTGTTGGTGTTGCAGTAGGTACATACTCATCAATTTTTGTAGCAACCCCTATTGTTTACGATACACAACAACGTGTAGAAAAAGCTGCAAGCAAAAAGAAATAAGAATATAAAATTATCAAATATGAAAGCCGCCTCTATTTATTTAGGGCGGCTTTTTTTAGCTCTAGAAAAGGGCATAATTATTCTGAAGGAGGCCTGAATACGATGCATAACATTGCAGTAAACAGCCTCCCACATACAAACGGCACAGAGGTTTTAAAGACTCAGATTCCCCATTCTTAAACCGACTAGTGGTTTTACTTACAACACGACTTGGTTGATATTATGCTGATTCCTTCTGCTCTAAAGTGCATTCTAATTCAAACATATATTTATCTATAGTGCTATTAACATCAATTCCACAGATTAATACATGACAACTCTATGACTACGAAATCTACTTTTATGTAAGGGGCAAGCCTTGACTAGGCTGCATAATCAAAAAATAGCAGTAACAAAAAAAAGGCCCCGCTAATGCGAGGCCTTTGACAAGGATTGAATATTTATCTAGAATGAATAACCTAGTTCAAGTTCAAACTGATTCATTTTAAGCTCAATTGTTTGTACGGGATCCATAGCATTTGGCCCAACAATACTGCTCTCAGGAGAGAACATCGCTGACATATGAATCGCATTCCCTTTTTTGCTATCAAGCATTTTAGAGAATCCAACTGTAACATGTGATTCACTAACACCAGGCGCAATAATGTTAAAAATCATTTCAGACTTAGGAATTGGTTGTTTACCATATGAAGCTCCAACACGGTATGTCCAATCTGACCTATAAGGACTATATTCTGCTCCAATTTTATAAATCATCATGTCTTGCCATCCGAATCCGGCTCCATTACTTCCACCTAAAGCACCTTCAGCACCAGTATAGAAGTTTCCAATTAGATTAGAAACAGATTTCACATCAGAATAATTAATACGTTTTACATCAAAAGCAATCGTTAATTCGCGATTTACATCATATGCCAAACCTGCTGTCCATACGGAAGGAATATCAAAATCACCTGCCTCAGCAAACAACCCGGCATATTCATCGAATTCAGTCATGTACATTTTTGATTGGTACTTCAATCCAATGCTCAATTGCTCTGTCAACTGCCCCAAATAACCAATCTTAAATCCATATCCATATGAATAATCAACACCATTATCAGACAGTTTGGTTGCATCTTGAGAGAATCCGGCAAAAGCAGCTAAACCGGTTCCTTCAAACATTTGAAATCCAAGCATGGCACTAACACCTACACTGTGGTTCTCACCAAGCTTAACCGAATAAGTTAGATCTGTAAATAATTGAGAAAGGTTTATGCCTGTAGGATCTGCACCATAATAGGTAGATGTGGGATATTCTGTATTCATACCACCATTCCCATAAATTGAGAAACCTACTGCTGAATTTTCGCCAATTCCCCAATTTGCACCAATAGATGGAATAAAAAATAAGGGTTTATCGCTTTTAACAGCACCAGGAGTTAGTCCAAATGCACCAGGAGCTCCAGAAGGATCTCCTGCAACTGTATACTCTCTGTTTGGGTTGAACATACCAACGCCAACTGCAAATTTATTACCTAAGAATACATTAGCAGCAGGGTTTCCTCCAATAAGTGAAGTAGAATACATGGCAACACCAGCACCAGCAAGTCCTTTACTTTGTGTTCCATAACCAAGGCTAAAATATCCATCTGTTGCCATTGCAGGAATACACAAAAGCAACGAAACCAAAATCACAGTCGTTCTTTTTCCAAATAAATGTTTCATATGTCAGGGTTTAATTTTCAGGCAAATTAGGAAACTAATTCTTCATCACCAAACATTGTTAACATGATACATATCAGCATATGTATAGAACATGTTATGTGAGCATTATTCCGGTTACCATCCTCCCAGTTTCGGCGCCATCGCGACGAGCAGAATAGCAAGCATAACTATCTGTATAAGTGCAACATCCCAGCACTTCAATTTTATTTTCGCACAGTCCAACATCCTCTAAAATTGTTTTATTGGCCTCCCAAAGATTAAGCAATAATTTATTTGTATTTGAAGAAGTTGTTAATAACTGGTCGTGATTGCTAAAATTTTGCCGGATTAAATGAATGACATCCTCACTAACCTCATACACATCCGAACTAATGGATGGCCCAATTCCTGCGAGTATATTTTTAGGTTCCGATCCGAAATGCTGCTGCATTCGCTGTATGGTTTTTTCCACAATTTTATTTACAGCACCTCGCCATCCGGCATGAATTGCGGCCACAACTTTCTGTTTGGGATCGAATAATAGAATTGGCACACAATCGGCAGTTTGCACACAAATGCATATTCCCGGCATATTGGTAATCAGTGCGTCAGTATCTGGAATATCTGCAGAAGCCATAGGTTCATTGACAATCTCAACCCGATCTCCATGCACCTGTCGAGGAAAAACAAATTGTTGTGGATTCACGTGTAATGCCTGTGCCAGCTCCTTGCGGAATGGCTCATAAACAGATAGATCATCTCCTGTAAAACGAGACTTCCCGTCACTCCCCCAACCTTGCTTTGTGGATGAAAAATGGAATACTCCGGCTTTTGTGAGCCCCTCAAATTTTAAAAATATTTTTTGTCCATACTGAATTTGGTTCATCTTGTTTAATGCTTTTTCGTACAGTACAAAAATGCAGAATAATTCAGTTGTTTTTCAAAAATGACCAATTCATTTAAATAACCCATACTTCGTTCTCACAGCCTACACCTCAACTTCAGCCTTTCAGCAAATTATTCATCTTTTGCTTATCCAAAATGCGAACAGTTCTCCTCTGCACATCAATTAATCCTTCATGCCCCATCTCTCCCAACGCCCTTGCTAACGAAGGTCGGGTTACCGCAAAAAACTCAGCAAGATGCTCTTGCGAAAGGGGCAATTCAACAATTGCCAAACGGTCGCCAGCTAGGTCGAGTAGGTAATGCGCAATTTTCTGACGAATGGTTTTAAAAGACAGGAACTTAATCCGCTGTGATAAAAACTGTGCTCTCGACGAAATGGAATTCAAGTAATTTGTCAGAATCCGCTGATCTTTTTGCAACAGCTTCAGAAATTCCGGTTTAGAAATATAGAGTAATTCCACATCGTTATTTGCGATCACAGTAACCGGGAACTGGTTGTTCTGCCCAAATAGAAAAGCTGCAGCCAAAGGGCGAGGAGCTTCAATATCTTCAATCTTGATGGTCTTCCCTGTGTAATCGGCCATCTCGCCTTTTACACTCCCTGAAAGTACAATTATCAGCTGTGAACATTCCGTTCCGGCTTGTACAACCAAATCATTTTTCTCAAACTTTCGTACCTGATAATGGATATCTGTAAATGTTGACTTCAGTTTGTCAACTAACAACCCAGAAAAAACAGGGGATTTAACCAATAATTCGAAATCAATCATAAAAAAGAAGCGTTTGTAACAAATGGTACAATTCGAGAAACAGCATCCCACTACATTTGTTTCAGAAATAAACGAAAAAAAGATGATACGAGAAATAGTAAAGATAGATGAGGACTTATGTAATGGGTGTGGACTTTGCATCCCTAACTGCCACGAAGGGGCATTACAGATAATCGATGGCAAAGCAAGGTTGATTAGTGAATTGATGTGCGATGGGTTAGGAGCCTGCCTGGGACATTGCCCTGAGGGAGCGATCGAAATTGAAAAGCGTGAAGCTGATGAATATGATGAAACAATAGTCATCAAACAAATGATACCGAAAGGACAAAATCTGATAATTGCACACCTGAAACATTTAAAAGACCATGGTGAAACCGGATTTTTGAAAGAGGCAGTTTCCTATTTGCGTGCCCATCAAAATGAGTTAGAAATTGATGTGTCTGCAATTATTAGCGAGGTACACAATAGCAAACCCGAAGTTCAGCAAGCGCAAAGTGGCGGATGTGCTTCCGGTGGATGTCCCGGATCGGCACCTGTTAGCTTTGAAAAACCAGCTTTCATGATGGCTCCTGAAGCAACAACAGCGCAGGCAGGACAATCTGAATTGCAACAGTGGCCAGTACAATTACATCTGATCAATCCGGCAGCCGGATATTTTCAGGGATCGGATCTATTGATTGCTGCTGACTGTGCAGCATTTGCTCATGGTGATTTTCACAACACATTTATTAAAGGCAAAAAATTGGTTATTGCTTGTCCTAAACTAGATCAAGGAAAAGATATCTATCTGGAAAAATTCATTCGCCTGATTGATGAAGCAAAAGTAAACACAATTAGTGTGGTTGTAATGGAAGTACCTTGCTGTGGCGGACTGTCGCAAATGGTACAAATGGCCACGCAACGTGCAACACGCAAAGTACCGGTAAAAGAAATTGTAATAGGAATTAAGGGCGACATATTGGCTGAAGAATGGGTTTAACTGAGCAGCCGGAAGTCTTAGGACTTCCGGTTTCTTGCCCACATCGATCTATTTAAATTAAAAGACGTCATTCCGAACTTGTTTCGGAATCTGAAATAGTTAGGTGAAGTTGTTTTGCAAGTAGATCCTGAAACAAGTTCAGGATGACTTTCTCTAGTTGTTTTTGAAAAGATATTAATCAACATACCCGAAAAAATTTATTGTTATGGAAAACATGTTTTGTTACCAATGTCAGGAAGCGTCCAAAGGAATAGGATGTACCATTAAAGGAGTTTGCGGAAAACCGAGTGATGTAGCAAATCTTCAGGACACCTTGTTGTTCGTCCTAAAAGGAGTGTCTATTTTAAACAGCCAGCTAAAAGGAGTTGGGAAATCGGAGAAACGTGTCAACAAAGTGATTTTTGATGGTTTGTTCAGCACCATTACCAACGCCAACTTTGACCACACTGCCTTTGTCATTCGTATTAAAAAAACATTGAAACTGCGCGACGAGCTAAAAACAAAAGTAGCTGATGCCGGACTGGCAATTGGAAAACATGATTCGCTGCATTGGGCTGGGAAAACGGCTGAAGAGTTTGAGGCCAAAGCAAAAGAAGTTGGTGTACTTAGTGAGGCAAACGAAGACGTTCGCTCTTTAAAAGAATTGATTATTTATGGCGTAAAAGGATTGGCTGCCTATGCAGAGCATGCCTACAATTTAGGTCATGAAAAACAAGAAATATTTGACTTTCTGCAAGAGGCATTAGTCGCAACAACCAAAGACCTTTCGGTTGATGAGTTGGTAAACCTAACATTAGAAACCGGCAAGTTTGGTGTAGATGTAATGGCCTTGTTAGATGCCGCAAATACCACAGCATATGGACATCCGGAAGTGAGTAAAGTAAACATTGGCGTGCGCAACAATCCGGCAATCCTAATTTCAGGTCACGACATGAAAGACATGGAAGAGCTACTAAAACAAACTGAGGGAACAGGCGTGGATGTGTATACGCACAGTGAAATGCTACCTGCCAACTACTACCCTGAATTTAAAAAATATAAACACCTGGTGGGTAACTACGGAAACGCCTGGTGGAAACAAAAAGAAGAATTTGAGTCATTCAACGGACCAATACTCTTTACGACAAACTGCATTGTTCCTCCAATGGAAAAAGCGGCTTACAAAACTCGAATTTACACAACCGGAGCAAGTGGATTAACAGGAGCCATCCACATTCCTGACCGCAAACCGGGTGAGATGAAAGACTTCTCAGCCATTATTGAGCACGCCAAGAAATGCGCCACGCCAACTGAAATTGAAACTGGCGAAATTGTAGGCGGATTTGCACACAATCAGGTATTTGAACTGGCAGGGCCAATTGTTGATGCCGTGAAAACAGGCGCCATCCGCAAGTTCTTTGTGATGGCAGGTTGTGATGGTCGCATGATGAGCCGTGATTATTACACAGAGTTTGCTGAAAAACTACCAACCGACACCGTTATTCTAACAGCGGGTTGTGCCAAGTACCGCTACAACAAATTGCCTTTGGGTGACATAAATGGAATTCCAAGAGTGATTGATGCAGGACAATGTAACGACTCATACTCGTTGGCTGTTGTAGCTCTTAAATTAAAAGAGATTTTTGAGCTGGAAGACATCAACGATTTACCTATCGCTTACAACATTGCCTGGTACGAACAGAAGGCCGTAATTGTGCTATTGGCGCTGCTTTCACTTGGCGTGAAAAACATTCATCTGGGACCAACATTACCTGCATTCTTATCGCCAAATGTGGTAAATGTTTTGGTAGAAAACTTTGGAATTGGCGGTATCACAACTGTTGACGAAGACATGAAATTGTTTTTGGAAACCGCTTAAGAAACTTATAACTATGGATATTTTATAGCGTGATTGATTAGTTGGGAAGAGTAGAAATGGGTGTCTGGAAACGGATGCCCTTTCTTGTATTTAAAATCAAGAGTTATTGCTTCGGCTATTGGCAATATATTCCTTAGGGGTTAAACCTGTTAATTCTTTAAATACACGGTAGTAAGTCGATCTTGCCTGAAATCCGGATTCGCCTACAACAGACTCTAATGATAAGTTCTCCGGCAAATTACGCAATAACTCTTTACTATATTGTATACGTTGCTCATTTACAAAAGCATAAAAATTTTGATATCCTCCATCTTTTATACTTTTGGTCAATCGATATTTTGGAATGTATAAATCATCAGATGCCTCCTGAAGTGTCAAAGTTGGGTTCAAAAACAGCTTCCTCTCTTTAAAAAGTTCCAATACATGAAGATCTGTCTCAGGCTCATCTTTCTCCAAATCCATTGGGCTCGGATCATCCTTGCTGACGTCCTCTAAAAAAGAAATATCAGGCTGAACCATCGCATGGTTGAAGAAATAGAAGCCAAATGAAGCCATAAAAATAAACATGGCTACAAAGACAAGAGGGATGTTGAAGACCCCAAACAATTCTCCCCCCGAGACTACTCCCTTAACACCGACAAGGATAGCTGCAAACCTTATCCAAAATAAATTATTAGGAGAAATTTCGGATATGTTTTGATGCATTAACAAAGCATATTTTTGATATAACTTGTAGATGAGAAACGAGTAATACAAGCCTTGAGCAAGCGCGATTGTTCGCGCAGAAATCGCCAACACATTAAAGTAAAAATTCCCATCAATAAATATCTTCAAAAACTCCCTTGCCCCCTCGTTGTTCTCTCGTACAATTTCACTGGCATGCCCCGGAGCAATAATCAAGGTTAAAATACAGTCTAAAACAAAAGGTAAAAAATGCCAATATTCATTGGAAGTAAGGCGTTTATTCTTTTGCGACAGCTTTTTTATATAGATATAGAGCAAAGGCGTGATTATCACCTTTATCGGTCCGGTGATATACGCCGAAAACGAAATATCAAGACGGAAGATCAATAGTGCCGGAGCTAATAGAATTAATGCTTGTAGCAGAAAACTAAGGTATAAATACCCCAAACCCTTTTTTTGCAACTTTTTTGAGACAAAGGCTAGAGTGAGTGAAAAAGAGAAGTAAATGACGACAAGAATAAAAAAAAGAATTGATGCAACTTCCATTAAACAAGGATAAGTAAATCACTAATAGTCAACCCCTCTCCGACTAGAAGAAAGATCTAAAATATCGATTCAAAATTTAACAAATACGTTCTTAAGACCCGCGAAATTACATTTTTTCAACCTACACAAAAGCATTTTGTTGAATTTTATACCGGGTGGAAATATAAAGATACGATACTCGTGATTCGAATCTGCGAATAAAACGAACAAGACTCAGATGCTTTTTTATCCTATAAAATGGAAAAACAACACGACATTTCTTGCTCGAATAGGCTTGACCAAGGAGCTTGCCAAAATTTGAAAGTCCAAGTACATTTTATTGATATTGCCCCATTTTCAGCCCCTATTTCAATACATAAATAATACTATCCTCTAATATTTAATCTATTGAGACATCTTTTCACTTACTGAGACACACTCGTGTTAGCTGAGTTCTCATTTTTTACAAACCTTACACGTCAATATTTTCTAAGACACCAATGTCGTACCGATTGTAAAAATGTACGATTAATAATTTTATAAAATAGATGATTCCCTCAACGGTAAAATATTGTCTTTTGCTTTTTCCCCTCTGCATAGTCTCAATACAGGGGAAAGCACAATTACAAGAAGTCGTTTCTTCTTCAGGAGGATATTTTCAGGGAAACGAAACGTCTATTTCCTTCACCGTTGGAGAACCTGTTGTAAAAACCTTGCAATCTGAAACCATGATGCTAACCCAAGGATTTCAACAAGCCCGATTAATTGTGACTGAAGTGAATGATTTAAGTGGCCGAACTTATGAAATTAAAGCATACCCAAATCCAACAACAGACTTTGTTCATGTTAGTACAAACAAAGAATTGCCATCAACGAGTTATTACCGGTTGTCCGATATAAATGGGTCGCTCATTGATGAAAAATCAGTGGATGGATTAACAACCGAAGTTTCATTTCAACGACTAATTCCGGCTGTATATTTTATCAGCATCATTAATCACGATCAGGTTATAAAAATATTTAAAATCGTTAAAAGATAAATATGAAGAAAGCATTATACCTCATCATTTTTCTTTTTTGTGCAACCGCCAGTTTTGCTCAAACTCCCGGCACATTCAATTACCAGGCCGTGCTGCGTGATGCATCTGGCGGAATTCTGTCCAACACGCAAATGCTGGTAACCATAGAAATTCTACAGGAAAGTGCAGATGGAATCTTAATCTATTCGGAAGAATGGGATATAGAAACCAATTCGCTAGGATTAATAAACCTTGAAATTGGCTCCGTTGATCCGGATAATTTTGAGTTGATAAATTGGCGAAATGGCCCATTTTTTATGGCCGTTCATGTAAATGACGAACTACTCGGAACTAGCCAGTTGTTGAGTGTTCCCTTTGCCATGCAAGCGCAAACGGTAGTCAATGAAAAGCAAAATATTTTTCTGGATGGAAATCAACTAAGCATTACCAATGGATCGACTGTTACCTTGCCAAATGGAGGATCCGATCAAACACTTACCATTATCGGACATGAATTAAGTATTAGCGACGGAAATACCATTACCCTCCCAGATCGATATATCGATGCCGATTCTAATCCTTTTAATGAAATAGAATTGCCCGAGCAAGAATCTGCAGATGCCAACAAGGGTCTCGTAGCAGATGGCGCTGGTGGTGTAAGTTGGCAGCCAACGACCATTGACACCAAACTCTCGGAATCTGAAGTAGATGATTTTGTACAAAACAATGGATACCAGCTTAGAACAGATGATGGAGATACAGACAATACGAATGAACTGAATAGTGTTTTTGAGATCAATGTCAGTTCAGCCGGAATAAAAACCTACACAACACCTTTTGTCATTCGAAATACGGCTTTAGTTTATGTAAATGGGAAAGTGATAAGCAACACACAATGGGCAGGAGCAGGAACAAGCACAATAACCTTAAATATACATCCACTTATTTACGATAACATAACAATCTTAAATTAAATACATTATGAAAAAGATTAGTTTTATTTTAGCATTCTTGATATTGAGCATTGGCGTTTTTGCCCAATCAACACCAGTATCTGAATTACGCATTGCCAATGCAACAACCACCTTTGGCAATAATATTCCTGTTGGAACCAAAGTGTACAATGTTGCCGATGGAACTTACTTTGTTGCCACTGCTGGGGTTCTTGGCACTGCAACACTAACTTCCGCATCTGGTTCTTTTGACCAATTGAATCCAGATGATTTGCAAACCATTGGTGTTACTACAAACACAATTTCGCTGAGTCAATCAGGTGGAGACGTTACAATTGCCGGCGGTGGAATAAATACCGTGACTACTTCAGGAACAACCATTACTGTTACCGGAACAGAGGTGGATGGAGACGTTACCAATGAGCTTCAGGATTTAAGCTACGATGCAGCAACAAATGCTTTGGGTATTTCATTAAGTGGTACAGGAGTATCATTGCCAACAGCTGTTAGCGGCGGTAACGACGGATTGCTTTCGGGAGCAGATAAAGCAAAACTTGATAATTTAGATACCGGAGCAACCAACACCACGTTTAAGGTTGAAAGCTTTTCGGAAGCTGCAAATGGAGCAACCGGACAAGATAATACGCTAACAAATACGCCAAAAGCCAGTTCATCAGTTTTAGTTAGCTTAAACGGGGGCGAGCTAAAGGCCAGTCAATATACCGTCTCAACAAATAAAGTAACAGTCAATATCCCCGTTTACCAATACGATATGGTTACTGTCTCTTACACCTACTAATCAAACAATTATTGTCGATGAAGTTAAAGTTATTTATAATACTCGTTTTTATCGGTATAGCCTGCCATGCTCAGGTTACTCCATCAAAAATTGTTAAAGTTTCCAGTAGTACAGTCACTTTTACTGAAAATTTACCAAGTGGAACTTTATTAATAAACATTGGTACAGGGAAACAATATATTTCTCTCGTTCCGCTATCATCGGCAAAAACAATTGGCACATGCGTATTAGACACTGACATACGTGAAGTTGGAGCTTCATCAGACGAAATTCAGGATTTGAGTTTATCTGGCAACACCCTTTCATTAACAGATGATGGAACAGCTGTTGATCTAAGTTCCTTTAAGGACAATACCGACAGCCAAAACCTTTCAAACGGAGGGAGAACTGGAACAACGCAAACAATTGCGATATCCGGCGGAACATCAGTCAGCTTTGACGTGGCTGATGGGGACAACAGTGCAACCAATGAATTAAATAGCTCCATGGCATGGGATTCGGGAACAAAAACAATTTCGGTAACCGATGCCGGGGGTACAAAATCGGTGGCCATTTCAGGATTTTTACAATCGGAAGTGGATGGAGATGCAACCAATGAATTGCAAGATTTATCGGTGACCGATAAAACGCTCTTTATTAGCAGTGGCAATTCTGTTGACTTATCAGCATTGGGTGGCGCTACAAATCTAGATGGGCTAAGCGATGTGAAATTTGGAGGCACCAATTTCACAGACGGGTTATTAATCGGGCACACCACAACCGGGACATTAAGTGACTCCAGAGCCAACCTTGGAATTATGGATGGAGCACTTAGTAGCCTTACAAGTGGTGATTGGAATATGGGTATTGGCCCTTCAGCCTTAAGAAACGTAACCACCGGATTCTTAAATGTCGGCATTGGTAATTATTCTTTTATGGCATTAACTACTCAACTAGGGAATGTTGGTGTGGGACCCAATACCGGGAATAAATCAACAGGGAGTTATAATACAGCAATAGGGATGGATGCCATGGCAAATCACCTTGGTACTGCAACAGAAAATGTAGCCATTGGCCAAAAAGCGTTGGCAAACAACATTTCAACATCATCAACAATAATAAAGAATGTGGCCCTCGGTAGTATGGCAGGATTTGATTCCAATGGAGATGGTAATACTTATCTTGGGTATCAAGCAGGGCGAAAAAGTTCGAGTGCCACAACCACTGTTGATGATAATAACATATACCTTGGGTATCAAGCAGGAATGAATGTTACCGGGTCAAATAATATTATTCTGGGAACAGGCACCTATCCTTCTCTTAATAACTACCCGTTTAGTCCTGACGATATTCCGGTATTCAATAATAAACTGCTTGTCGGCTATCAAGCAACACCTTTAATTACAGGTGATTTGGGTACTGCATCTAATGGTTCAGCAAGAAGCATTACTCTATATGGCACCACTAAAATTAGCGATGCGTATACCTTACCAACAACTACCGGTACAAATGCACAGGTATTAACAACCGATGGAAATGGCGGCACCAGCTGGGCCGATGCAGGAGGATCGGGGGCAGCACATTATGTGGGTGATCTTTATCGTGGAGGCATTATATGTTGGGTCGATGATACAGGAGAGCATGGTTTGATTTGTGCGCTTAATGACTGTGTTGTAAGTTACAACTCAGACTTTGCTTGGGAAGGTATAACAGACACATCGATCCGCACCATGTCATATGGAGATGGTACTTATTCAGGAGAAATGAACACCATATTGATTCTTACAACCTACAGATACGGTACCGACAATACAATGTATGCAGCGCGTATTTGTGCTGAATTAGAAGTTGTGGGAGATGACGGAACAACTTATGGTGACTGGTATTTACCATCAAAAGGAGAGCTTGCGCTTATTAACATTAGTCGGAGTTGGATAGATACGCTAGCCTCTATGAATGGAGGAGATATTTTTAAAAATAAAAAATATTGGAGCTCTACGGAAGATTCAGCATATAGTTTACCTTATGCATGGGCGTATGATTTTACGTTGTCGAATAGCAAACCACTTCAATGGCCTAAAAGTGAAAAATTGAAGGTTCGTGCCATCCGGGCGTTTTAAAAACACACTTGCTTCATTCAAAACAAGTTGGGATTTACGCTCTTTATATTTTTTTGCCTTGTGTTTGTTTCGATCCGAATATAAACCGCAAAGGAACTGACTATCATCCTCGGCTATCCTCATTTTATGCCATCGTCATCCCCAGTCAACATCATCCCCTACTAACGTCATCCCGAACTTGTTTCGGGATCTGTATGGCTCAACTCTACCAAGGGAATTTCAGTTTCCAACAGATGCTGAAACAAGTTCAGCATGACTTTTCCACATTGAGGGACTGACTGATTCGATTTTGGGGGCAGAGTACAAACCCAGATCACCAAAATGACAATTTAAATGTTTGAATAAAGGCTGCCATCTTCTAAGATAGCAGCCTTTATTACATCCTTTTCAAATTGAAGAAAAGGGAAAATCCAATTATTTCAGGACTCATTATCTAGTCATTCATAGGATATGCAATCATTTGATTCTCGCCATAAGCTGAGTTCCCAAAAGTTGTAAGATTGAATGTTGTTCCAGCATACTCATTAACGGCTCCAGTCCAATAATAATAGGTCTTGTCGGATCCTGAAGTATTATCGATGACTATAGTTCCATGCAACATACTATAAACGGATACTGGCTTATAACCTGAAGCCTGACCACCACCAATGATATCACTGGAAATGGTACCGCTTGAATTACTGTCTGAAAAAGATGTTCTCATCCAAAATGATGTTGCATCTTCAGTTAGTAACATGGATATCTGGACCGACCATTTCCCAGCAGGTAATGTTATGCTACACCCAGTATAAGCCCCTACAGTACTCGTAATTGTTACTGGCGTGGCTGTTAAGGCTCCGATCACTGGCGATCTCCCAGACACACTGGTTTTCCATTCAGGAGCAGTAGCACCTGCATTCATTGTTAGTACTTGACTCGCAGTTCCTTTTGCTAAAACAGTGCCAGCTCCACTTGCACCTCCGTAAATAAGATCGCCAGCTGCGGTCATTGGGTTTACGTTGGCATAAGTAACAGAGTGTGGGTTTCCGGTTGTAGTAGTACGGTGCGTTGTATTGGTTGTAATAGCTGTTGCCTGTGTGCCTGTAATGCCAGTTTTGGCTGTATTTAAATCAATGGCAGTTCTATTTTCTTGTAAAGCCCCTTCAATGTCTCCAGCCGTGATAATAGTCCCAGCATCAGCAATTGGAACGTCTACTGCACTTACCTGAGTAGCTGCTGTACCCCAATTCACATGGGTGTCAAGTACTTTGTCGACTCCAATGGTTAATGCCGTAGCACCTGTCACATCACCAGTATGTGTCGCATTGGTTACTTTGGCAGTATTGGCTGTAACACTTGTGTTTGCAGTAACTCGAGCTTCGGTGTAGTATAAATTTGTTCCTTCAGCAATGTCTGAAGTAGTAGCATCAGCACCCGCAGTTACCAAACCTTTAGCATCGTAAGTGATTTTTGTATGTGTTGCTCCGGTTATTGCAACATTCTCATCTACTTTAGCATCTAATTGTGTTTGTATGTCACTTGTTACTCCATCAACATAGTTTAATTCAGCAGCTGTAGCTGTAACTCCATCCATAATATTCAACTCAGCGGCAGTGGCAGTTACGCCATCCAATGTATTCAGTTCTGCCGTTGTAACAGTAGCACCATCTAATGTATTCAACTCCGTAGCTGTTGCTGTTAAAACAACATCCTCATTCACTTTTGGGCTGGTTAATGTTTTATTCGTTAATGTCTGTGTATCAGAAATTCCTACTACAGCACTACCAATAGATCCTAATTGTTGAAATTCGGTATTGGTTACAGAACCATCTGCTAGCTTAACAGCATCAATGCCTGATGCAATTTTTGCATTTGTCACATTTGCATTCAAAATTTTTGCAGTAGTAACCTTATCTGCCCCAATAGAAGTTACGCCACCATTTGTCATAGTAACATCTCCTGTCAATGCAACCTCTGTAGCTACATCTGAGCCATTACCAAGATAAATTGCACCATCCTCGAGAGTGTTTATTGTTGCAATTGCCGTTGTATTTGCACCTTCAGCTGCTGTAGCGCGTGTTACTTCGTCACTAATTGCTGTAGCATTTACTCCTTCGGCAGTAGTAGCACGACTGGTTTCAGCAGTAACTGCAACATCAACATAATCTTTTGTGGCTGCATCCTGATCGTCAGTTGGATTTGCCAAACTGCTAATTTTAGAATCACCTGCACTTGTTGAAACGCCTAAAATTTCAGAAAGCGTTTGGTCATCCGTATTGTCTAAATAAGAAGCAAGGCTAATATCGGTAGCTGAAGCGTTACCGGTAATTGTCAGCACATTAGCCGTTAAGTCTAAATCCTGAATCTCATTTTGCGAGTCAGCATCAGCATCGTTGTACCGATCTGGGATGGTAATGGTATTACCTCCGCTAATTGTTAGATCGTGTCCCACAATCGTTAGGGTTTGATCTGTTCCTCCGGATGGTAATGTAATTGTTGATCCGTTGGTAATGCTAAGCTGGTCTCCATTCAACGAAATATTTTGTTTCTCGTTTACCACCGTTTGAGCTTGCATGGCAAAAGGAACACTAAGCAGCTGGCTTGTACCTAGCAACTCATCATCAACACTAACAGCAACAAAAAATGGTCCGGTTGACCAGTTAATTGTTGCAAACTCCTGAGGATCTGCTGAACCAATTTCTAAATTAACCAGTCCTAATGCGCTGGTTTGAGTGTCCCAATCTTCAGAATATATAACTGTTCCTTCAGAACTTCCTTGTAAAATCGAGATGTTAATAAATACGTCTTCATTCGCCAAAATTCCACCTGAAGCATCGCGAATGGCGGCCTGATAATTAAATGTACCCGGCGTTTGAGCCATGGCACTTGTATAAATAAGCAGGGATAATAAAAGGTATAGCAATTTTTTCATACGTTATTTTTTTATGATTTTGAATGTTTTTAAAGTCTGATTGGAATTGATGATTTTTAAAAGATATACTGCCGGAACCAATGCCTCGACAGAAATTTCAGTAACAAGCCCATCCAACTGACTTTCGTCCATGCGGCTACCATTCATATCAAAAAGCTGATATAAACTCCCGGCAGGTAATTCACGGTCGGTTGCCAGATTTACGACATCAGTGGTAGGATTTGGATACGCTTTGATACTGTATGTAATCCCAACCAATTCGCTAATGGCAGTCACAATTAACCGGGGTTGCTGAAACCCTTGCGTTAAAATGATACCTCCCCCATCAAGGGTGGTGGTTGCCATTTCTCCAATGGTGTAGGAGATGGAATGAACACTCCCGTCAAAATTGCCACCGGACGTTGCGGTGACCACTTGTGATTGGGCATTACCCGGCAGCAATGCGATTGTAGCCAGATAAAAAAGGAAGTAAAAAAGTAACTGTTTTAATTTCATATTCTGCTATTTTTATTTGGAGTTCAACACTGATAAATTCCCTATTCTGAACAAGAATTTTTGCTATTTTTTTTAATAGCCCACTAAACTATTGTCCGCTTTTCTACTTCACAATAATTTCACTACCTGAAAACTACCTAATATGGCTATATAGCCAGTATTAAAAATGCACGAACGCAAAATACTTTTTTTTTCACAAAAGATACAATTCGCCATCCATCACATACAAATACGCCAACAACAAACCACATAACTAACTACATACGTGACACTTGAAGTCGACATAGAGAATTAAAGAAATATTAAAAACAAAATCGATTTATTTCATTACATGCTAATTTTCAATCAAATACTAATCGAAAAAAGAAACATCCATACAAAACACCAAGGCTGCATAAAGACAGAATAAATCAGATTTTCGTAACAAATTATTAAAAACCCACTCGAGAAAACCTAAAAAGCAGCATATAGAAGCTGTGCCGTTTTATAAAGACCTATCCCGACAAAGAGACCAGAAACGAGCTTGCGTAACCAGAATTCAACATTTCAGATTCAGACAAACCATTTATTGATACCCGAAAAGGCAACATCACCTAGCCATCGTCGTCCCCTACTAACGTCATCCCGAACTTGTTTCGGGATCTGTATGGCTCAACTCTACCAAGGGAATTTCAGTTTCCAACAGATGCTGAAACAAGTTCAGCATGACTTCTCCACATTGAGGGACTGACTGATTCGATTTTGGGTGAAGAGTGCAAATCGGGAACAGGAAGCTGAATATTCAAAAGATCCTTATTTTAATCTGATGGGAGGAAAAGAAATGGGCGTTCGAAAATAGATGCCCTTCCTTTGTTTACTGGGATTAAATACCAAATAACCCGTTAAGGAAACAATCCTTAGCGGGTTATTGACTGATTTTGCGGGAAAAGACAGCGGAAGATGTAATGTTTATCTGACAATCATTTTTTTGCTTAATTGGGTTGGTTCTCCATTTAATTTGGGAGTGACCGTTAGCTGATAGTAATAAATACCGGGAAGCAGATCGTAACACTGAACCGCTTGCCCGTATTCTCCCTGCAACTGTATTTGTTGGTTTATTAACCATTTGATCAGTTGACCACTGGAATTAAACAGCGCAAGGCTTACTGTGCTTCTTTCTGGTAAATAATAACCAATAGTTGCTGTCGTTGAAACTGGGTTTGGTGAATTCTGGCCCAATCTGACTGCATTAATTCCCTGCTCAAGTTGAGAACTTAAAGTAAAGAAGTCGGAAACGTAAGTCATTTTCTGGATCGTAGAAATCGCCCCAGAATCGGTTGTCCGAATCAGAAATGTCAGGCTATCCTGGCAACTTACATTGGTGGATATCGCCAGCTCTCCGGTTTGTGAGTCAAATGTTAGCTCAAGGGAGTCTGACTTTTCAGGAAATTCGAAAACTAATTCCTGGGCAATATCCTCAGCATCAGCAAATAGATCCCACAATTGCACGATGGTTGTATCCTGCTCTGTACCATCCAGAAGGGCATTAATTTCAGAAATAAAATATGGCGCTGTATTTGTGTTTGTAACAACTATCTTGAAGTTGGTTTCAATAGTTGAACCAGAATTATCAGAAACGTTTAACGTTATAATTGTCTCTCCTTCTGTGTTGTTCTTTGGAGTAATGTAAATCACGGAATTCGAAAAACTGATTGCTGATAAAAGTGTCGTATGCGTTTGATTCTTTATCGAATAAGTCAAAGATTGCGATGCCTGCTCTCGATCACCAAAGTAGCCGCTAAAATCCTGGCTATAAAAATTACCTTCGCTACCGATATGGATGGTCGGTATTTGAGTAATTAATACAGGTATATCATTTATGGGATTCACATCAATGGTGAGGGTGTAACTATCAGTACTGTATAATGAACCGTCACTCACTTTGAAAACAATAGTCCCAAAATTAGTTCCATAAAGATTGTCACCTGACAGAAACATTAGATTATTAAACTCGGAAACAAGTATTTCCTGCTCAGGAACAACTAACTCTGTTGGGATGTTAAAACGGGAATTATTATCTGAATCAATAAATAGCTCTCCCTGTCCACTCCAACTAATAATTTGAACCTTAACAAACGTGTCATCATCCGGATCGGAATATCTGAAAT
Organism: Prolixibacteraceae bacterium; assembly: GCA_963662675.2. Classification (GTDB taxonomy): domain Bacteria; phylum Bacteroidota; class Bacteroidia; order Bacteroidales; family Prolixibacteraceae. Next base: position 626,001 of record CAXXHP010000002.1, on the reverse strand, counting down.
CTTCAGCCGTAAGTACCAGCGTTACATCTTCATCTGTGTTAATGAGGTTATTCTCAGCAATAGGCGCAGAATTGAAGCTAAATGTTTCCCCGGATACCGGCGAAGAAACAAGGACATTCCCCGCTAAATCTAACCCTTCAGTTAAACTTACAGTAACCGGGCCATCTCCACTTGTGACCGTGTAAGTATAGGAATACTCAGTTGTGCTAATTTTTGTCATCTCAGTGGGCGTTAATGTATTCCCACCAGAGAGAGAAATTTGTGGCAATGGTAAATCGCTTAGGTTCTCATTAAATGTTGCTGTAATGGTAATTTCATCGCCCACATCGTAATCGCCAGATGGTGTGTAAGTTATATCTGCAGCTGGGGCAATATGGTCATACAACCAGTTAAATTCCATAGCCGCAGTGTTGGTGTTACCAGCCTCATCCGTAAACTTTCCTGCTTCAATATTAATTGAGCTTGCCCCGTCATTTGTTGGTGTGAAAGTGGCAATATAAACAGTTGTACTGATTGCATTAAAACTGCTCAAAGTTCCATTGGCAACCGTGATGTTTTCTGCCGCAAAATCAGGTGTTGCTTCACTTGTGGTAAAAGTAAGCGAAAGCGTTGCATCATTTGAAGTAAAACCATCAATCCCTTCAGTTGCGGTAATTGTAACATCCGGGTGGGTGTTGTCATACAACCAGCTGAACTCCGTAGCCGCGGTATTAGTGTTCCCTACCGCATCCGCAAACTTTCCAGATTCAATATTAATTGAGCTTGCCCCGTCATTGGTTGGGGTAAAAGTTGCGGTATAAATCGTTGCACTTGTCGCATTAAAACTGCTCAAAGTTCCATTGGTAAACGTGATATCTCCTGCCGTAAAATCAGTTGTTGCTTCGCTTGTGGTAAAAGTGAGCGATAGTGTTGCATCATTTGAGGTAAAACCATCAATCCCTTCAGTAGCGGCAATCGTAACATATGGCTGAGTGTTGTCATACAACCAGTTGAACTCGGTAGCCGCAGTGTTGGTGCTACCGGCCTCATCCGTAAACGTTCCTGCTTCAATATTAATTGAGCTTGCCCCGTCATTGGTTGGAGTGAAAGTGGCAGTATAAACAGTTGTACTGGTTGCATTAAAGTTGCTCAAGGTTCCATTGGTAACCGTGATATCTTCTGCCGCAAAATCAGTTGTTGCTTCGCTTGTGGTAAAAGTGAGCGAAAGCGTTTCATCGTTTGAGGCAAAACCATCAACTCCTTCTGTTGCGGTAATTGTAACATCCGGTTTAACTGCATCTTTTGTTGAAGTGTCAGTTGATTCAGAACCTTTATTCCCAGAAACATCAGTTAATGTAACAGTTAAGGTTAAGGTTCCATCGTTCAACCCACTAAGGTTGATTCCGGAAATCTGGTTGGTTGCTGTTACAACAGTCCCGCTTCCTGTAACACTTATTCCGCCATTGTTGCTGGTAATTGAATAATTATATGTTGCTCCGATTTCTGCATCGGCAAAGGTGAATGAAGCTGCTATTTTATTCGTGGAGTTGATGTAACTCTGATCGAGAGAAACACTGTAGCCCGATGGAGGTGCTGTATCTTTTGTTGAAGTGTCAGTTGCATCAGAGCCTTTATTTCCGGCAGCATCAGTCAATGTAGCAGTCAATGTTATGGTTCCATCTTCCAGTCCACTTAAATTAATTCCGGAAATGGTCTGTGAGGTCGAAGTGACTGTTACTGACTGGCTAACTGGGGTTCCTCCGTTACTGCTGGTAAAAGCATAATTGCAGCTGCTTCCCAACTCAGCACCTATCAAGGTAAAACTCACTGCATTTTCATTTATTGAATTGATCGGATCCTGATTAATACTGGCGCTATAGCCCGCTGGTGGTGTAACATCACTCACGGTAATCGTAAAGTTCTGTAAAGTTTCACCCCCGTTTGTATCTGTAGCTTTTAGCGAAACGGGATAGACACCTACATGCCCAACTGCACTTCCTTTCAGTATATTCTCTTCTGAAATTGTTTGTATTTGATTCTTACTATATTCTGCAAGAAATAAATCCCCTGTATTATTGAAGACGAGACCGTTCGGGCTCAAAAAACCACTCTCAAATGTCGAAATATTTCCTAAAGGTGTTATCCTGATAATATTCCCCGTATTTTGTAGAGATACAAGCAAATTGCCAAAGGCGTCAAATTCTAATTTTCTCGGACTTGTCACCCCTGTCACAAAGGTAGAAACAACTCCACTTGAGGTAATTTTCCGAATTCTGTTATTGCTAAAATCTGCCACGTAGATGTTACCGGCACCGTCAAGGGCAATTCCGGTTGGATTATTAAATCTAGCTGCAGTCCCGATTCCATCGGTTGATCCAGTTGTTCCATCTATTGAACCCGCTAAGATCGAAACTTCCCCTGCCGGAGTGATTTTCCGTATTCGATTTCCATGGTGCTCAGAAACATATAAATTACCTTCTGCATCAACTTCTACATCAGACGGATTACTAAACTGTGCCGAGGTGCCAATCCCGTCAGCGTATCCTGCAACCCCAGAACCAGCAAAAGTAGAAACAATACCAGTTGAAGAAATTTTCTTTATTCTATTCCCCCATTCTGTTACAAATATGTTATCATTGTCATCGACAGCAATTCCGTTAGGTAAAGAAAAAGCCCCGGAAAGCGTTGAAACATTTCCTTCTGGAGTAATTTTCCGAATTTTCCCACCAGAATAATCAGCGACATACATATTTCCATTGTTATCCATGTCAACCCCAGTTGGACTAGAAAATGAAGCTTCAACACCGATACCATCAACACTTCCGGCGCTACCTGATCCAGCAAAAACATTCTTTGTTATTGATTGAGATAGTGAAAGCCAAGAAGGGATAGCGGTTCCGGAAATTAAAACACCATCACCATCCTCATCACTTGCAGTAATTGAGTATTCGTATGATTGGTTATCATTCACCGAAGTAACAGGTGTTGATGTAAATGCAGGATTTTGGTTTTCAATCGTGAATGTTGCTCCGCTTGTTGGATTAGATTCTACAACATTACCAGCAAGGTCAGTACCTGTAGAAAGAGATATGGTACAATCGCCAGGTCCTGCCTGTACTGTATGCGAATAAGTATAAACCTTGCTACTCGTTTTGACCATATTGGAAGAGTTGACCGTGTTGCTTCCACCAATGGCAATTTGCGGAACCGGAGCATCTTTCATATCCTCTGAAAAGGTGGCTGTGAGGGTTATATTGTCTCCAGTATGGTAAGGACCTGTTGGGGAATACGTAATTGACGCGCTTGGCAACTGAGTATCTTCAATTAGCGTATAGCTGGAGAAGGCAGAAATTCCACTCAGGCTAACCATGTTTGATGTTGTATTGACGGTTCCGTTTTGATTTATCCATGTGCTTTTATTATCGGTTGATTTAAAAAGCTCCAGTCCGGATTCAGTGTTCCCATTAAGTTCACTTTCTCTATATAAGAATGAAAGGGAAGCACTTAATTCAATGTTGTTTGTGGGAGTAATGTCAAAATAGCGTTTTGTGCTGTTGTTCGTTCCAAAAGGGTAGGCGTTATGTCCGCGAACAATCGTTGTTGATCCCATGTCAGCTGCAGTGGTAATTATTGCGCCAAGCCCGGCTACATTTTCGGAACTGATGTTAGACAGATTCCGGGTTGTTGAGATTGTACCGGAAGCTCCGTAAAAGGTCCCGTTTTCTTCAATTAAAAAAGCTGAATTTCCAAGAACGACATCTTGACCATTCAAATCAACATCACTTTTTAAAATCAAGTTGCCGTTAACCGTTAATCCGGTGGACAAGGTTGGTATTGCAGTAGCTGAAATCATTAAATCATCAACTGTTGGCGAATCACTTATGGCAATTTCATTTCCTAAATCAGTTTTGTAAATCCCCACATTGGCAGTAACAGAAGGAACGCCATCCGACCAGTTATTTGCGATTGCCCAAGCTGAAGATTCTACACCCAACCAGGTAGTAAACGCATCAGAACTCACACGATCGGCAGCAACATCCATGTTGGTCATTTCGCCATGACTTCCATTAGGGGTTAAATCATAGATATCTGTTAGGTCAACTTCGTCAAAACGGTAATATGCTTCCAAACCTGTCTCTGTTCCTGCCAACGTTTGCATCATAGTTTCGCGGATTTCTGATGCCGTTCGGGTCTTACTCCATATACGTACTTCATCCATTTCACCGTTAAAAGGGTTGGCAGCAGAGGCTCCTTCAAAAGCCCCAATCGTTAATTTACCAGTTGTTCCTCCGGTAGGGTCAATAGTGTATGTTTTGATTGTCCCAAATTGTTTTCCATCAACATAAAATGTGACTTCCTTTGATGATTGCTTTCTAACAACGGCAATATGTTGCCATACTCCAACAGGTATTGAGCCACCATTCGCTGGAAGATATATGTATTGCCCTGCACCTCCTAGACCTTGTTCATATGCAAATTCAAGCACCCCAGTAGAAGTTATGTTTAATGCGTATAAAATATTGTTTGCCTCGTTATTATCGGTACTTCCCTTACAAATAAATCTACAATAGCTACTAGGAAGAGCATCCATCTTAACCCAAGCCTCCAATGTAATATCCCCCAGAATATCAAGATTTGAACTAGTTGGTATTGATACATAATCATCTACACCATCAAAACTCAATGCATTTCGCGGTCCGCTAAAGGCTCCGGATGTAATCCAGAGTGGGCTGTTTATTAATGTTCCGGTATTCCCTTTTGCGCTATTGTCCGTAAGGAAGCTGCCAGAACCGGCATTCATATTATAATATGCTTCCAGTCCTGTTTCATTTCCCGTTAATTCTTTATACATGTTACTGCGAATTTCATCTGCAGAACGTACTGTGTTCCACACACGAATTTCGTCCAGCTTACCTATAAAATCATTTGTTGCTACCGAACCATCCCAGTCCTGCCCAATGGAGAAACAGCCCCCACTTACAGGGCGAACTGGTATCGATGTCAAAGGTACACCTGTATCAAATTTAGTCATTGACTCAAGCACACCATTCACATAAAAACATGAGGTATTATCTGCACTTATTGTAATTGCAATATGTGTCCATTTATTCTTTTCGATGATTGTAGCACCACGGTAATCATTATCTACTCCATTATTGAAACTCAATACCAACTTTCCATCAGACGAAGTTCCAAATAATAAGATATTTTGATGAGCATTTGCAGCGGACTGATGAAAGGTTAAAATGAACTTTGATTCAGTCAGATTATCATCCCGCCATATCCAGGCCTCCATGCTTAATGTACTTGCGCCACTTAAAGCATTGCTCACACTGTTTGCTTCGATATAAGAATTGTCCCCATCAAAACTTAGCGCATTGTTTTGGGCTTGAGTTTTTGATGATGACAACTGAATTGCTATAGCAATAAAAATAAAATGAAGAACTCTTGACAACGATTGTCTTCTACTCTTGGGTAGAACATACATGTGACTCATTTACTTATGTTTAGTTGATTGAAGGCTGAAGTAATAATAGTTATTGCAATAGTAATAAAAAATGAATCTATCACAAACTCATTATCTTCATATTTTTTATCTAAAGACCATTACGAGCTATCAAACTAGCCTTTTTGTCTATCTAAAGCAAAGTAGCGCTGTAAGATATACAACATATATATAGTGCCTGCGCGTCACATTAAATGCATATAATAAAATATGTACTTAATATTGTTTGGTTAATCACTGCTGATTGTTAATAGATAGTATTAACGCATCTAAAATAGAAGAAATAATCGGGTTGTATTTACGAGGCCCATCCCAATAAAAAGCACAGCAACAATTCGCCTCAACCATACTTCAAAATTCCTCACCCGGACAAACCATTTATTGATACCCGAAAAAGCAAAGGCAATGAGCCACGAAAACAGGATGACGATAAATCCGGTTCCCAAGGCAAACAAAACAGGGAGCAGTAATCCGGAGGGGTTGGCAATTGTCATCGGTATTAGCAAGCCAAAATACATAACACCACTATACGAGCAAAAGGCCAGAGCAAAAACGACACCCAGTAAAAAATCATGAAAATAAGTTCGTGATTTTTTAGCTTCAAACTTTTTAGTCAATTTCAAAAATGAAGGAAATGGGATTGGAATCAAATCCAGCATCACCAAACCAATAAAAAGCAGCAAAGGACCAATAAGCTTATCCCCATAGGCTGCCAACACTCCGGAAATCTGCAATGTGTTTGCTCCTAAATACAGAATAACACCAATGCTTGTGTATGTAAAGGCACGTCCCAAAGTATAAATAACGCCACCCAAAAATGCACGGGCTCCACCCGAAGCATCTTTGCTAATAAACCCAATAGCCGTAATATTTGTCGTGAGGGTACAAGGTCCCAACGAGGTAATTACTCCCAGTAAAAAAGCCGACCACATTGGGAAATTCGATTGATCAAAAAGGGTGGTAATGTATTCTTGCATCAGAGTTTATCCAGTGTTTCTTCAAAGACTTGCTTTAGTTTCTCGGGCTTGGAAATCGCATATAAGAAGGATTCACTTGTCAGATTTATACGTTGTTCATCCTTCAATATTATCAAGGATTTAAAAACCACCTTAAAGTCAAGAGCAAAGTCTGCAACCCCCGGGTCATCCATATTATATTGACGAAAAACAATTTTACCCGAGTTTACTTTATCAGCATAACGATCTCCCAATTCTTCTTTAATAAATGCCTCTACGGCATCGCAACTTTCACAGCGTACCGATAAACGAAAATAGTAAATGCCTATCTGTCCAGGCTCGGGCAACACCATTTCATCACTCACAATTGGCTTATCGGGAGTACAAGAAACCAATGTGGCAATTAGCAAAAACGACATTAACATTAAAACTTTCATTTGGAAAGACTTTGGTTTTTTAACACTTCTTTCAGCTCTGTATATGTAGGCAATTCTCCACTTATGATTATCGTACCATCTATCACTAATGCAGGGGTACGTAATACGCCAAAGCTCATGATGTTATCAATAGCTTCAATTTTTTCAACCTGTGCATTTATTTCAAGTTCTGCAACAGCCTTTTGTACCCGATGATATAGCCCTCTACATTTCACACAACCCGAACCTAAAACTTTAATTTCCATAGTTTTTAAAATATGTTGATGTAAAAGTAGCGATTAGATAGATAAGCTGCATTTAAATAAGTGTTAATACAGCCTGTTTCATTGGTCGTTAAAAAGGTTTAAATTCAAATTCTGATTAGTCTGAGTAGAAAGAATATACTATCTTCGCAAACATAAAATTACGCCACGAATGAAGAACTATAAATTACTTAATAATATCACTGGCTGGGTGGTATTCTTGATTGCCTCAATCACCTATTTATCTACAATAGAACCAACTGCGAGTTTTTGGGATTGCGGAGAATTTATTACAACATCATTTAAATTGGAAGTTGGCCATCCTCCGGGCGCGCCTTTTTTCATGATCCTTGGTCGGTTTTTCACCATCTTTGCTGACGCATCCAATGCGGGATTAATGATCAACTCATTATCAGCATTGGCAAGTGCTTTTACCATCTTGTTTTTATTCTGGTCAATCACACACCTTGCCCGAAAAATGGTTATTTCAGGAGCAGAACTATCTATTGGTCAGGCTATCGGAATTATTGGCAGCGGAACAATTGGCGCACTTGCCTATACATTTTCAGACACTTTTTGGTTTTCAGCCGTTGAAGGTGAAGTTTATGCTACGTCTTCGTTGGTTACAGCTTTGGTTTTTTGGGCCATACTGAAATGGGAGAATGTAGCCAATGAACCTCAGGCAAACCGATGGATCATTTTGATTGCTTATTTGGTGGGACTTTCAATCGGAATTCACCTCCTGAACTTATTGGCTATTCCTGCCATTGTTTTTGTATACTATTTCAAAAAACATGAGGTCACCAGAAATGGAGTTATTCTTAGTTTTTTAATCTCCATAATCATGTTGGCTTTAATCATGTACGGTATTGTCCCGGGTGTCATAAAGGTAGCCTCATGGTTTGAGCTAATGTTTGTAAACGGCATTGGGTTACCTTATAATACAGGTGTAATCATTTACTCCATCTTGCTAGTTGGGTTGGTTGTTTATGGTATTCATTACACTCTAAAAAAGAGAATGGTTCTCTGGAATACAGTACTTATTGCCTTTACAGTAATACTAATTGGCTATTCTTCATTTGCCATGATTGTTATCCGCTCGTCGGCAAATACCCCTATGGATCAAAATAGCCCTGACAATGTTTTCACACTTCTGGACTATCTGAACCGCGAGCAATATGGCGACCGCCCTCTGATTACAGGACAGTATTACAACAGTCCTTTAGACACACAAAACCCATACTCTGAGAACAAACCATATTATATCCAAAAAGACGGGAAATATGTCGTTGCCGACATCCGTTCAAGCTCAAACTACGACTCACGCTATACCACCGTCTTTCCTCGTATGTGGAGCAGTCAAGCAGAACACATCAATGACTATAAAAGTTGGGGCGGAGTAACGGGTAAAAAAGTGTCCATAACCAATACGAATGGCGAAAAAGAAACCATCCAACTACCAACCTTCGGTGAAAACCTAACCTTTTTTATTCGCTATCAGGTTGTTCATATGTACTTTAGGTATTTCATGTGGAACTTTGTAGGTCGACAAAACGATACTCAAGGACATGGAGACATATTAAGTGGCAATTGGTTAAGCGGAATTAGCTTTGTTGACTCTGCCCGACTAGGAGACCAATCGATCATCCCGGATGAATTAAAGAACAATAAAGCTCGTAACACGTATTACTTCCTACCCCTCTTGCTTGGATTAATAGGAGCTTTCTTTCATTATAAAAGAAACCAAAAAGACTTTTGGGTGGTAATGCTTCTCTTCATTATGACCGGCCTTGCCATTGTTGTTTATCTCAACCAATATCCGCACCAGCCACGTGAGCGCGACTATGCCTTTGCCGGTTCGTTTTATGCGTTCGCTATTTGGATTGGCCTTGGCGTAATGGCTATTGCCGAAGCCTTAAAACGATGGATGCCCGAAACGGTTAGTGCCATTGCCGTAACCGTGCTCAGTCTGGTTTTAGTGCCAGGTATTATGGCCAGTGAAAATTGGGACGACCATGATAGATCTAACCGTTACACGGCTCGCGACTTTGGAGCCAACTACTTGGAAACTTGCGCTGAAAATGCCGTCATTTTTACGAATGGCGACAATGACACGTTCCCGCTATGGTACAATCAGGAAGTAGAAGGCGTGAGAACCGACATGCGTGTTTGCAACCTCAGCTACCTGCAAACCGACTGGTACATCGATCAAATGAAGCGTCAATCCTACGATTCAGAACCATTGCCAATCTCATGGGAGCATGACGCCTATGTACAAGGAACCCGTGATGTCGCTTACCTGATGGAAGATCCTCGAATTAAAGGTGCCATTGAACTTAAGAAAGCGCTGGAATTTGTTAAGGATAATGATCCAGAGACAAAACTTACCCAATATGACAACGAAGCCTATATCCCTGCTAAAAAATTATTTTTCAAAGTAGATAAAGAAGCAGTTATACGCAATAAAGTAGTGCCTGAAAGCATGTACGATCAAATTGTAGATACTATTTTCATTGATCTAAGCAACAAAAGTTATCTGGTTAAAGATGAACTAATCCTACTCGACATGATCGCAAACTCAAATTGGGAACGTCCGCTTTATTTTGCCATTACTGTTGGTTCAAGCAAATATTTAGGCTTGCAAGATTATTTTCAACTTGAAGGTTTTGCATATCGTTTTACTCCGATCTTAACTACGTCATCCAGTTCTGGACTTTACTTTGGAAATGTGCATACCGAGAAGATGTATGACAACATGATGAACAAGTTCAAATGGGGCAATATGGAAGATCCGGATGTTTACATTGATGAAAACAATCAAAGGATGATGACCAACATCCGAAACAATTTTAACCGGTTGGCAGAAAGCCTGCTTGACGAAAATAAGAATGATTCGGCCATTCAAGTTTTAGACAAAAGCTTGGAATTAATCCAAAGTAATATTGTTCCATTCAACTACTTCTCTCAACAAACAGCCGAGTTCTATTTTCAGGCTGGAGCTACAGAAAAAGGTCTTGCTTTGACCCACGACATCATTGATTATTACAAAGAAAATTTAGACTATTATTTGGCTCTTGATGATAAATTCCTAGCCTCAGTTGACGAAGAAATTCAGCGTCTCCTATATTTTATGCGTGAAATGTCCATATCTGCCAACCAATACGAACAAACAGAATTGGCAGAAGAAATCATGGACGATTTCGGCAAGTATTATGACATTTATAGTACAATTTATTAATGCAGCGTTTCGATCCCAGAATCAGGTTACCTCAGTTTCTAAACTGTTTTTTTCCATCGGCCCTGTGGCGGGTACAAACGAGTGGAGATGAAGTTTTCTTGACTTTTGACGATGGCCCTGTTCCTGAGGTGACACCTTGGGTTTTAGACCTGTTGAAAAAAGAAAACATAAAGGCTTGCTTCTTTTGTGTTGGAGAAAATGTAAAACGTTATCCCGAAATCTATCAGCGCATATTGGATGAAGGACATCAGGTAGGTAACCACACCTTCAATCACTTACAGGGATTAAAAACTAAGGATAGTCAATTCATAAAAAACACAGCACTAGCTGCAAAGTACATCAAGTCTGATTATTTCAGACCTCCTCATGGCTGGATGAGACACTCTCAATATGAGCAGATCAACAACACATACCAGATTGTCATGTGGGACATTATAAGTGGTGACTACCGAAGCGATATTACGCCGCGGGAGGTTTCCCAAAATGTGCTTAAAACAGTAAGGCAAGGATCAATCATTGTTTTTCACGATTCGTACAAAGCACAAAAAAATATGACCGGAGCACTACCTGTGGTCATTCGAAAACTTAAAAAGAGGGGCTATGTATTTGGTAAGCTTCCACGTGTGGAGCAAAAGATGAAAGTAGCCATTTGATATAAAGAGAAAATATAAATCTGAAAATAAAACAAACGATCATGTTAAATATTCTAGTTGTAGGCTCTGGTGGAAGGGAACATGCCATGTCATGGAAAATAAAGCAATCACCAAAAGTTAATCAATTGTACATTGCTCCGGGAAATGCGGGAACTGCAGAATTAGGTGAAAATATTCCAGTTGGTGTTTTAGATTTTGATGGGTTGAAGAACGTTATCCTAGACAAAAAAATCGACTTGGTGGTCATTGGTCCTGAAGTGCCATTGGTTGAAGGACTGCACGATTTCATCTTGGCTGATGCCGACCTAAAGGGAGTAAAAGTGGTTGGCCCTCAAAAAGAAGGCGCACAATTGGAAGGCAGTAAAGACTTCTCCAAAATATTTATGCAAAAACACGGTATTCCAACTGCAAAATACCAAACGGTAACTCCGGAAACGATAAAAGAAGGAATTGCCTTTCTGGAAACCATGAAAGCCCCATACGTACTTAAAGCAGACGGGCTCGCAGCCGGCAAAGGCGTTCTTATTATTGACAACCTCCCTGAAGCACAAGCTTCACTAAAAGAGATGCTCGATGGACAGTTTGGGGCTGCAAGCAGCAAAGTGGTAATCGAAGAATTCTTGTCGGGCATTGAACTATCCGTATTTGCCATTACCGATGGAAAAGATTATCAAATTTTACCTGAAGCAAAAGACTACAAACGTATTGGAGAAGGTGATACAGGACTGAACACCGGAGGCATGGGAGCAATTAGTCCAGTACCATTTGCAGACAAAGCATACATGCAAAAAATTGAAGATCGCATCATCAAACCAACTGTTGAAGGACTAAAGAAGGATGGCATTCCATACAATGGCTTTATTTTCTTTGGGTTAATCGATTGTGGTGGTGAACCTTATGTAATTGAATATAACACAAGAATGGGTGACCCTGAAACCGAAGCGGTTATGCTTCGTGTGAAATCTGATTTTGTAGACTTATTAGAAGCGGCAGCCGATGGCACAATGGCTTCTCAGTCCATTGAAATTGATGAGCGCTCTGCCGTAACAGTCATGTTGGTTTCTGGTGGGTATCCGGGAGATTATCAAAAAGGGATTGTCATGAGTGGATTTGAAAACACCGAAAATAGTATCCTTTTTCATGCAGGAACAAAACAAGTTGGTAACGAAATACAAACAGATGGTGGACGAGTAATTGCCATTAGCTCTTATGGTAGCAATATGAAGGAAGCTCTTGCTCAATCTTTCGCCAATGCAAATAAGATTAATTTCGAAGGGAAATACTATCGTAAAGATTTAGGCTTTGATTTATAGCACATGATAATCAGGTTTCTCAAAAGCAACCAGGCATACCACTTTATCTTGATCCCACTGATTGTGTTGGGCTTATGGTTCAGGTCTTACCTTCACCCGGAGTTATATCCGTTTTTTGAAGGTGAAAACCTGATGCCACTGTATAAGCCCGTATACAATTTCATGTCGGGATCACCTCTTGCGAGCAACTTGGTGGCCATTGTCTTTGTGATCCTGCTTTCCTTTATAATCCTTAGGATAAATGCCGTTTATGCATTCATTAAGGTGCGAACATTTCTGCCGTCTAATATCTATGTTCTGTTTGTAAGTGGGTTATTGGCACTACATACTCTGCATCCTGTCTATTTTGGCGCTTTGTTTTTATTAATTTCCATTGATCGTTTATTTAGCACATACCAAAAGCAAGTCATACATTCCAGTACTTTTGACGCCGGCTTTTTCATTGGATTGGGCTCATTATTTTATTTCAATCTAATTTTTTATTTCCCAATTATATGGGTTGGAACAATACTAATACGCAAAAGTCCCAATTGGAGAAATTTTGTAATGCCTTTGATTGGAGTAGCCTTGCCGTGGCTGTTTACTTTCACTTACTATTTTATGACTGACTCCCTAAATGAACCCGGAGAAATCATTCAACAAAACATATTTACCCGGAACTACTTTCTGCGAGACAATCTTAACCTTCAAGTTTATGTGGGATTTCTAATAATTATGACTTTGTTGAGCAGCTTTTTCCTTCTTCTCCAGTACGATGAAAAAAAAGTGAGTACCCGTAAGTATTTTCAAATTTTCTTCCTGATATTCTTAATCTCAGTTGCCCTGCTTCTATTTACACCAGCCGTTTCTCAGGAAATTCTAGTTATCATGGCTATTCCACTCACCTCACTCATTTCAAATTATCTGATTTTTATGCGTCGACAATTCTGGGGAAATGTGTTTCTGTTATTATTTCTAGGTCTGATTATCTATCTGCAAATTATTTGAAAACCCCAACAAACATGATTTGTTTAAAACATTGATTATAAAGGCCTCTCAAATTAATCTGAAGTTAGACAACCTAAAAATTAATTTTCAGATATGCTCTCATGCTTGACTCATCATCATAATAGTTAATTACCTCTGCTTGTTGGTTCCCCAAATAAAAAATCGAAGTGTACCCTAAAGTCACACAAAACAATGTCACTTCAGCGCCAAGTTCAGGATTAAACAATAGTCCTGAGGTATGAGCAAGCACAAGTCCTCTATATACCGAGGATAACTTAAATACCCTTGACCTCAACCCATTAATCTGAAAGATTGGCAATTCAGAATACGCGTTAATAAATGCTGTACTTTTTATTTGTGAAGTCCCCAAGGCAAACCCAGCTTTCAGTTCTAAAAAAAATTGATCTCTATTTACTTTTGAGAATCTGGAGATGAAGTGTTTTGTAATTGAAGGAGCGATATATACAAATGGCTTTATTTCTCCTGTCTCCAGATTTTCAGCACCATGCTCACCCAAATGAGAATGAATTCCACCCAAACCATCACTACCTCCCTGAAGGAAGAGAGAAAGCCCCCATATTGGTTGCTTTTTATTCCGAACTCCTGTGCCTAACTCAATTGATGCAAAAAGTTTTTTATTCTTTAAATATTGGTTAACCGAAAATTTCAAAGTATTGATCTCTGTGAACTTTTGTGGGATAGTCCACCGATTATCAAGCATGTAACCCTGCGAAAACTGATATTCAGTGTATAGATCAGATTTTAAAGAGATGTCGTAAAATCGAAGTTTCTTTTTATTGAACACTCGAATGTCATGAAAGATGCCAGAGGTGTATCCTTCGTCGTTTGACTTTTGCCCCATAACAGGGTTAAAATCATTTACCATTGTCACCTGATAAGATGAACGCAAAATATTCCTGTTTTCGGCATAATTAATGGAATCTGTAATTAGCTTAATATTTTTCTCTTTGCTAACCGCCATTTGAGGGAGATTCGCAAATACATAAAGCATTAAAAATGGGAGTAATATCTTACGCAGCATTCAATCTATTCTTTTGAAGAATCACAAAATAACATGGAAATTTTATCAATAAAAAATTCGCACTCAATTGAATGCCCATATTTCATATTAATACTACCATATTGATGAAAAAATTTGTTTGAGTGAATATTAGGGATGTCATTTCTTCATATCAAGATGCAATTAAGCCTCCATTTAATAATTTTTGTTAACAATTCATAACCCATAAACACCTGACTGTCTTTTTATTAAATTTACTTCCTCAATAAATGCATCATGAAAACAACAAGACTTATATTAGTTGGTGGATTCTTAGGTGCCGGCAAAACCAATCTTCTGTGGGAGACCGCCAGGCAGATTAAAAATCAAGGGCTACGAGTTGGTTTAATAACCAACGATCAGGCTCCAGAACTAGTTGACACCGCTTTCCTTTCACAGAATAAGACAAACGTAGTAGAAGTGAGTGGCAGCTGTTTCTGCTGTAATTTCAATGGTCTCATCGATGCTCTTCAAAAAGTAAAATCCGATGTGGATGCAGATATTATAATCGCAGAACCTGTAGGTAGCTGTACCGACCTATCTGCCACAATTATTCAACCGCTACGGGCAAACTTAGGCAATGATCTACTAATTAGTCCTCTTACTGTTTTAGCTGATCCTCTTCGCTTGACAGATATATTAGATGGAGGGAATGCAGATTTACATCCGGATGCAGCCTATATTTTTCGCAAGCAACTGGAAGAAAGCGACATTATTCTAATCAGCAAATCGGATTTAATCTCAAACGATAAATTATCAGAACTCATACAGCGGGTTATAATTCAATACCCAGAATCTGATGTAATGACTGCCAGTTCCAAAACAGGTGATGGAATAAATGATTGGCTAAATGTTGTTCAAAAAAGCACTAACGCCGGGGAAAAGCTTGCTGATATTGACTATGATATTTATGCAAAAGGTGAAGCAGTACTTGGATGGTTAAATGGGAGTGTGCTTCTAAAAGGCAATACAACAGACTGGAACCTGTTTGCAAACAACTTCTTACTTGACTTAAGCCTTCAGTTTGATAATATGAATGCCGCTGTCGGTCATGTTAAAATGATTATTGAATCAGAGGGAAAATTCATGATGGGCAATATTACTGGGCGAAGTCACACGATGAGCACACAAGGCATTGCAGGAATAGGAGAACAAGCCC
This sequence comes from Prolixibacteraceae bacterium, assembly GCA_963662675.2. GTDB lineage: Bacteria > Bacteroidota > Bacteroidia > Bacteroidales > Prolixibacteraceae. The sequence continues at coordinate 610,471 of CAXXHP010000002.1, read as the reverse complement.
AAGTAACAATAAATGCCCGAGTCGAGATGAAGCCTGAGAAACTAAACCAGATTATTCAGGAAACCCTTGAAAGAAACACCTTTAACGAATATGACATAGAGATAATTGCATGGAAATCACTAAGTCCTGGGCGCCCAAAACCCACTTACAGATACAAATACGTTGTGCCGACAAAACAAAAAACTACAAATTAGCACAATACAAAGAATTAGACCAGACACAATCACAGAATTAATTAACTCCATTTAATGCAAAGGAAGTTTCATTACCTGAAGTGGATCTGAACAATTCTTGAGCAATGTCTTAATACTTTGATTAAAAACTGGATGAATAAAATTTGGGGCAATCTCCGACAAAGGCTCCAACACAAAACGTCGTTCAACCATTCGGGGGTGAGGTAGTTCGAGATAAGGGTTTCGAAGAACCAAATCATTATAAAACAACAAATCGATATCAATCAGACGAGAGACATACTGCTCTGCTTTTCTTGTCCGCCCAAGTTCCAATTCAATAGCCTGTGTTTTCTTTAAAATATCTTCGGGACTCCATCCTGTATTTAAAACAACAACCTGATTCCAAAACAAATCGTCAGACTGAAAACCCCATGGCTCTGTCTCATAAATTGAAGATATTTGAGTAATCTCTCCCAACTCATCACCCAAACGGGAAAGTGCTTTTTCAAATAACTGCCTCTTATTCCCCATGTTTCCACCCAATAACAAAAAAAGCCTGGCCATCTTTTAAACAAAATTTTTAAAATTAACTACTTTCGTTCTAAGTATTATTTTGACTACAAAGCTATAAACACAAAAGAACAATCCATCACTATGAAAGACTTTTTAAAATACACGCTTGCTTCAATCATAGGTGTAATGATAGCAGGGTTTCTAGGATTTATGTTGCTGATGGGTATTTTCTCTGCCATGATTTCCATGTCAGACCAGCCCGTCAGTATAAAAGACAAATCATTATTAATTCTTCGTTTGGACAACGAGATAGTTGAGCGAACAAATAAAAATCCGTTTGATGCCCTCAGCATCCCAGGAATTTCTGGTATTGGAAAAACTGGTCTTGATGATATTTTGGAATGTATTGAGAAAGCAAAAACGGATGCCCAAATACGGGGGATTTACCTTAATCCATCGACCGTGAATGCCGGCATTGCAAGCCTTGAGGAGATAAGAGATGCCTTGATCGACTTTAAGGAATCCGGCAAATTTATTTATGCATATGGAGAATCATGGTCACAAAAGGCTTACTATCTGGTTTCCGTTGCTGACAAAATCATCCTTAATCCTAAGGGAAGTGTTGAACTTCGGGGATTAAGCGCTCAGTCCAATTTCTTTAAAGGAGCTCTTGAAAAAGTTGGTGTTGAAGTTCAGGTGATACGACATGGAAAGTTTAAAGCAGCGGTAGAACCCTATATTCTCGACAAGATGAGTGATGAAAGCCGCCTTCAAACCGAAACTTACATTGGAAGCCTATGGAATCAAATGCTCATGGACATCTCGACATCACGCGGGTTAAGTATGGATGAATTGAATAAGCTGGCTGATGGAGTGACCTCTTTTCAACGAGCTGAGGATTTGAGATTAAACGGCTTGGTTGACACACTCATGTATAAAGACGAACTACTTACCGAGCTAAAGACAATGACAAGCATAAAAGAAAGTAGCAATTTGCGCGTAACTGATATCAGCGAATATAGTAATGTCCCTGCAAAAACGGATGGCAAAGGATTAGCTCGTAATAAAATTGCTGTTGTTTATGCTAGCGGCGATATTGACATGGGAACAGGAGGATTGGATGGAATTGACTCAGAAGAACTTTCACGCACACTAAGAGAGGCTAGACAAGATACATCCATAAAGGCAATAGTACTTCGTATAAACTCACCAGGAGGAAGTGCGTATGGCTCTGAAGTAATTTGGCGAGAAGTAAAATTGGCCTCCGAAACCAAACCGGTTATCGCATCTATGGGCGACTATGCCGCATCCGGGGGTTATTATATTGCTGCCGCTGCCGACACCATTATGGCAGACCGTACCACAATTACAGGATCAATAGGCATTTTCGGACTTATCCCAAATATTGGAGAATTGATGAACGACAAGCTAGGCATCACTCAGGACGTAGTTAACACCAACAATCATTCAGACATTCTTTCATTAACACGAAAACTTTCGCCATATGAACAAGCCCTCATGCAAGAATATATTGAAGATGGTTACGACACCTTTATTAGTCGCGTTGCTGAAGGTCGCAATATGAGCAAAGAACAAGTTGATGAAATTGGCCAAGGCCGTGTGTGGGATGCAGAAAATGCAAAAAACAACGGACTAGTGGATATCTATGGAGGAATCAACGATGCAATAGATCTTGCAGTCAAAATAAGTGGAGTGGATCGCTATAGAATTGTAAAACTCCCGGAAATTGCCGACCCACTGGAAGAGCTTCTGAAAAACTTATCCGGCACTGCCTACATGCGAATTATGAAGAATGAACTAGGAGATCAATATAATATATACCAACAATTAAAATCCATTACGAATGCGAAAGGTATTTTAATGCGTACTCCGTTTGACGTGCAGATTAATTAATCTTGATAAAAACTTCAGGAAACAAAATAATCCTCACACTAAACTCAAAAAAATGAAGTTGTCTAAACTAAGACAGCTTCATTTATAACCTATGATTTTTGATACCTTCGTAATTTAATACCATTCTATGCTAAAACTACTATTGTACCCACTTTCCTTAATCTATGGAATAGTTGTTTATATTCGAAATGCCTTCTATGATTACAATATATTTAAGTCTACAGAATTTGAAATTCCTGTAATTTCTATTGGAAATATTACTGTTGGAGGAACAGGCAAAACACCACATACTGAATATTTGGTAGAGTTAATGCAAAAACATGTCAAAGTAGCCACATTGAGTCGTGGCTATAAAAGAAAAACCAAAGGTTTTTTATTGGTGCAAACTGAATCAAAAACACAAAATGTTGGCGACGAACCTCTGCAAATAAAAAGGAAATATCCAGACGTTACAGTTGCAGTTGACGAAAACCGAGTGCATGGAATTAACCAATTACTCAAAAACAAGGAACAATCGCCTGATGTTATCTTTCTGGATGATGCATTCCAACACAGAAGGGTGAATCCGGGCATTAACATCCTGCTGATTGATTATAACCGCCCCATTGACCAAGACCAACTTTTACCTATGGGAAGACTGCGGGAAAGAAAATACCAACAACGCAGAGCCAATGTTATTATCTACACAAAATGTCCGGATGAGATTACGCCAATTACAAAGCGAATCATCATGAAAGATGTTAACCTCCGCCCATACCAATCATTATATTTTACAACAATGAAATATGATGAACCTCAAGCCGTCTTCCCTGAATTGGGTCAGGAAATTCCCTCGTTTAAACAACAACGCGTTCCTTCGTTAATGCTTACGGGCATTGCTAATCCCGATCAGTTCCGGAAATACCTTTCAACCACAACTAATCTACTTGACGAAATAACGTTCCCGGATCATCACGAATTTGGAATGAAAGACTGGAAATTGATTACTGCAAAATATGAAAGTTGCCGAATTCAGAAACCTTTTATACTAACAACCGAAAAAGATGCTATGCGTCTACGGAATAACAATTCGCTCTCAGATGAGATCAAATCACGCCTGTTTTTTATTCCTGTGAAGATTACATTTTTAGAAAGTGACGGAAAAAGTTTTAATAAAAAAATTGTAGGCTATGTTAAAGACAATCGAAGCAACCGCAAACTACATAAAAAGTAAAACAAAGCATCAGCCTGAGGTTGGAATCATTCTAGGCTCGGGACTTGGAGGCTTAGTCAACGAGATTAATATTGATCTGAAAATCCCATACGAAGACATCCCCAGTTTCCCGGTGTCTACAGTTGAAGGGCATAATGGGCATATGATTCTGGGTGAGCTGGGTGGTAAAAAAATCCTTGCCATGCAGGGACGTTTCCATTATTACGAAGGTTATTCTGTAAAGGAAGTAACCTTTCCGGTGCGAGTAATGAAACAACTGGGGATAAACCTTCTAATCGTCTCCAATGCCTCGGGAGGACTGAACCCTGATTATAGAATCGGCGATTTGGTAATCATAAACGACCATATCAATATGTTCCCGGAACATCCGCTTCATGGGAAAAACCTTAAAGAACTTGGCACTCGCTTTCCCGACATGAGCCAGGCATATAATAAAGAGCTGCGGCAAAAGGCAAAATTCATAGCCTTAAAAAATAACATTCCAGTTAAAGAAGGTGTTTATGTAGGCGTACAAGGGCCAACCTTCGAAACACCCGCCGAATATAAGATGTTCCGTATTCTGGGAGGCGACATGGTCGGTATGTCAACCGTACCTGAAGTAATTGTTGCACGCCATATGGATATGAAAGTATTTGGAATTTCAATTATTACCGATAGTGGTGTTCCTGGTGAAATTGTTGAGGTTTCGCACGAAGAAGTACAGGAAGTAGCCATGAAATCGGAACCACATATGACCTTGATATTGAAAAACCTCATTGCAGAACTTTAAGAATGGAAGCAAAATTGCTTATACTGGCTCTTGCTCCTGTTGCCATTTTACTGGCATACACTCTTTTTCGTGATAAATACGAAAGAGAACCCTGGAGAATGTTAGTAAAAGCTCTGTTCTTAGGTGCTGTTTCCACAATCCCAGTAATCTTTGTTGAAACATTCCTTTCTGTATTCAATCCTTTATTTTCCGGAATGACTCTGGTATTCTGGAATTCATTTGTTGTGGCAGCTTTCACTGAGGAGTTATTCAAATTACTGCTTCTCTATTTATTGATTTGGAAAAGCACCGAATTCAACGAAAAATTCGATGGCATTGTCTATGCAGTTTTCATATCTCTTGGTTTTGCAGCAATAGAGAACATCATGTATGTATTTGACTATGGAACTCAAGTTGGATATATTCGGGCACTAACAGCAATTCCCGCACATTTTTTATTCGGAATAAACATGGGCTATTTTGTAGGAATGGCTAAATTTTATCCAGATAAGAAAGGACGCTTAATGCGTGCAGCATTATTGTACCCATTAGCACTTCATGGCCTGTATGATTTCATTTTGATGTCGGAACACCCACAAGCCTTGATTATATTTCTGCCATTTGTATTTTTCATGTGGAAAATAGGAATTAAAAAAATGAACCAACTTTCCGATAACTCCATATACAGAAATGATTTTGGAGATGGGCAGAATCTTTTTAAAAAGTAACAAACCAGAGCAACATGTATATCCCTGAATTTGATGCGATAATAAAAGCTCACGAGCTCATACAGCCATTTGTGAAGAGAACACCGGTATTGACTTCTATATTAATGAATGAGATTACCGGAGCCAATTTGTATTTCAAATGCGAGAATTTTCAAAAGACAGGATCTTTCAAATTTAGGGGTGCATGTAATGCTGTATTTTCACTTTCCGATTCTGAAGCATCAAAAGGGGTGTGCACACACTCTTCTGGCAACCATGCTGCCGCCTTGGCATTAGCAGCACAAATACGCGGAATCCAGGCTCATATCGTCATGCCAGAAACAACCATCGAGGTGAAGAAGAAAGCCGTTATCGGTTATGGAGCAAAAGTAACCTACTGCAAACCTACACTTAAATCGAGAGAAAATACTCTTGCTGAAGTTGTTGCTCAAACCGGAGCAATAGAAGTGCATCCCTACAATAATATAGAAGTGATTTGCGGACAGGGAACAGCCACCAAAGAATTAGTTGAAGAGTTTGGCCCATTAGACATTGTTCTTTGTCCAATTGGGGGAGGTGGATTGCTAAGTGGGACGGCCATAAGCAGTCGGAAAATGAACCCCAAAGGACTGGTAATTGCCGCAGAGCCAGAAGGTGCTGATGATGCTTATCGCTCATTCCATGCCAAGAAGTTAATCCCTTCGGTTAACCCGAAAACCATTGCTGACGGACTACTAACTTCAGTTGGGGAAATAAATTTCCGTATCATTCAGCGGAATACCGATGAGATTGTAACCGTTTCAGAACGTGGAATCATTCGTGCTATGCGTCTGGTTTGGGAGCGCATGAAAATCATTATTGAACCATCGGCAGCAGTTCCTCTTGCTGCCATTCTCGAAAATAAAGTTGACGTAAAAGACAAAAAGGTTGGTATTATTTTAAGTGGAGGCAATGTAGATCTGGATAAACTGCCCTTTCAGGAATTGCTATAAAAAAGCTACACGTCCTTTCGCATAAGTAGAGCCTTACTGCCATTCTTGTAATAAGAACTTCTTTCACCAAAAACTTCAAATCCAATTTTCAGGTAAAGCTTAATCGCATTCTTATTATTTTCATTAACCTCCAAGGTCATGAATTTATATCCACCGGAGACAGCCCTTCTCCCAGCCTCGTCCAGCAACAATTTGGCAAGACCTTTCCCTCTGTGATTTGGTGAAACTGCAAGTGAATATAAACGTAAGCCGGAACTATTCTTTCGATATAGTATAATAATTAATGCGGAAATTTCATCAGCATCCTCAATGACCAAAAAATCAGCTTTTGCTTTTGTGGCGAGATAATGAAATTGCCGATTGGAAAAGCTGTCCTCCCCAAAGCAAATCTGTTCCAATTGGAATATTTGGGACAAGTCTGATGACCTAACCTTACGAATATGATGTTCTTTGCCCATTATTATTTCCCCCTTTGTTCCATCCGGCTTATGAATTCAAATAATATGCGTTGGTACAAAGCATCACCCATAATTTCGTCTTCTATTCCCTGATCAATAGATGGATTATCATTCACCTCAACCACAACAGAGCCTCCATCAATCTCCTTCAAATCAACACCATAAAGACCTCTCCCAATCAAAGAAGCCGACTTAATCGCATTTCGCAATACATGTTTTGGAACTTTACGAACAGGAACAGTTTCAAACGCCCCACTTCGAGGTTTTCCAGAATCCTGATGATTATATATTTGCCAATGCCCCCGTGCCATAAAGTATTTGCACGCGTATAGGGCTTCGCCATTCAGAATTCCAATTCGCCAATCGAAAGTGGTTGGCAGAAATTCCTGTGCCAGAAATACGGACGTTTTTTCAGACAGGAGTTCGATTGCCTGACTGTATTCTGCTTCATTGCTAACTTTATGCATCCCAACAGAAAAGGATCCATCCGGTATTTTCAAAACAATGGGAGTTCCCAAACAATCACTAATTTCTAAGAAAGTTGCCGGGCTCTCTTTAAAAACAAGTTTTGATTTCGGGATTGGAATACGCTCGCGCTCTAATAATTCCTTTAGGTAAACCTTATTTGTACAGCGAATAATAGAAACTGGGTCGTCTATTACCACCATATCGGCCTGTCTGGCTTTCTGTGCCAAACTATATGTAATATGATTAAGTGCTGTAGTTTGACGAATGAAAAGCCCATCAAACTCCAAAAGACGAGTTGTATCTTCCTCAGTAATTAGTTCCGCATTGATGTTCATTTTTTTAGCCTGACTTATAAATTTTGCTAAAGCCCCCTTATTGCTTGGAGGAATTTTCTCTTCCGGATCGTAGAGAATAGCCAAGTCGAAACGCGAAGTTTTATGATGACGAGGTTGTCGCCAAACCCTTTTATTGAAGTTATCCAAAGCTTTTGCAAAAAGATCTTGCTGCTCATCAGAAAGTTCATTCATCCCTAATAGCCGAATTGAATCAATTTGACTTTTTGCCCTGTTTGCAAAAGTCACTCGCAATAGCGGACTAGGCAGCTGTTCGAAAATATACCTGCATACTTTTATTAACTCGGTTTCTAAACTTGTCCCAAAATAAATATCAAGCTCAACAGTTTCGTTTTCTTCCAGATTTTTGCTTTGCATCCATTTATAGCAGATCTTTTGTAGCGAGTTATCCATACGAGTGAGGGCACCACTTTCAATCCGGTTAAGCACATCGACATCCGGCAATGCTTTATGCCCACGAGCCTGCGCCAGCAAAGAACAATAATAACCTTCAGAATGATAGTTCAGATTGTTGCTTAAGTTTATAATGAGCAATGGTTTCTTGCTCAAGGTCTCATTTTGCAGATAGTCTGCAGTGGTTGTTATCGTTTCTGTTTCATAGTATGGCTTCCACTGCACTAACGAATCCAACAGGATCAGAGTTGATTGCATCTTTTTATACGGTCAATAAATACATTTTAAATAATCTACTTGTGATCACTCTTCATTGATTCATTTTTCACAATCAAAACGAACCAAACAAACTGCTATTTTTCAGCCACTTGAGCCGACACAAACATCATATAAGTCTGCAATGCAATTGTACGCAATTAATTGACAGACGATTCTGCCCTACGAACTTTTTTTAACTGAAAAAAAACGAATGAATTCGTGATTGAATCCTTGAAAAGGAAGAAAAAAAGACTTGAATTTTGATTCAGACTTGAAAGCTCAATCATAGGAATGAGTTGTATGGCTTCATTTTTTGGGGTCAACGATAATTTTTAAGTAGAATATTCAGATTCCACACACAAGACAAAAACCACATATGGAACTGTAAACCTGACATTTAAAATTAAATTTAACATTACAAAGCATAAATTTTTCAAAAATTTTTTGGAATATATCGAGAAATAAGTGTAGCTTGCAAACAAATTAATTTCAAAATAGTTATGAATAAAGGAACAGTAAAATTTTTCAACGAATCTAAAGGATTCGGGTTTATCAAAGACGCAGATTCACCAAAAGAGTATTTTGTGCATGCAAATGGATTAAAAGAACCAATCAGAGAAAATGATGAAGTTACTTTTGACCTTGAAGAAGGTAGAAAAGGTCTAAATGCAGTGAATGTAAAACTTGCATAACTGAAACCATAGATAAATGAAATTAAGGCCTCACGAACAGTGAGGCCTTTTTTTGTGCCTAAAATATGAGGAGATGAAAGTTTGTCTGTAAGTGCAAGTTGATTGTGCAATTATAGAATCAAATGATATTTATGGGGAACTCACTTTTTCATGCATAAATTACTCCCGATTAAGAGATTTAAGAAGTGCAAAAAGATGCATTAATATGTATATTATGAGATGGTTATGGCTGTCGTGGTGAGTTGTTTTAAAAATCGAAAAACACTCCCGAATACTACGCCTAAACTTCAGTAAGTTTAGTGAATTTCACCATATTTCAGGATAGGCTAAAAACAAAAAATGCCTGAAATTCATTGATTCCAAGCATTTTATTGATTTTATTTAGCAAGCTCCCCAGGTAGGACTTGAACCTACGACCTACGGATTAACAGTCCGCCGCTCTAACCAACTGAGCTACTAGGGAATTTCGATGCTTAGAACACTTGCTTTGTGTTTCAAAAGCGATGCAAAAATAATAGCTTTTCTCTAAACAAAAAATATTTTTTCAAGAAAAATTCTTTATTCTCAACAAAACTTACAATCCTACGAATCGGCATGACTATACATCTAAACCTATCATTCAGACTAATAAAAGATTAACACCATCACTCAAATCAATAGTGTCTCACAAGAGCAGATCTCCACCACAAAAAATGTTTTCCTTCCAACTCATCAACTAAAGGAAAAGGATAAAAAAGATAGTGATCCTTATCTCCAATGTAGAATCCCGATTTTACTGTTCTATAGGAGATATCATCACGAAAATATCGGAGTACAGTTTTAGTTTTCCGATCGGGGTATTCTTTCAACTTTATAATGCATTCCCTTAAATGGTCTGGATTTGGGTATGGAAGGTTACTTAATGGGGCATTAGGATTTGTAACAAGCTCATTCAGTTTCAAATCAACCATAAAAACCTTGGGTGCATTTACAGGCTTGCTCACATCTGTCAAGAACCGAATAAACTCTATAGGAGATAGCCTACTGGCCACCCTGGTAGTGATTGGCGCTAATTGCTGGTAGAGATGGATCTCATCTTTCTTATTTTCCACATAATCACGAGGCTCTATTTCTAAAACCCGACCATCATCTGTCGCCAGATATAAATTTCGCAATGCCTTTAGGGGAACATTTTCAAAAGCTCTGTAAATTAACAGATACACTGAACGTTTAGGTTCACCATTATCATATGGCTTCATCTTTGCATTAACATAATCTTGGTGCAACTTGGTTCTGTCTGGATCAATCTCAAAAAAGACAGCTTGCCCACGAATCTGCTTTTTCGCTCCTACTGACAGATAATTGCCAAAATCAAAAGGCGACAGATGTGAAACAATTAATGATTCCGGTGTCGCAACGAGGTAAAAATACTTTTTCATGACATTGGATTTTTCTCACCATAGATTACGAAAATCGGATAATAAAAGTTAATCATGCATCTAGTATCTAACCTAGAAATAAAGATACTGCCCAAAAGCAAGAACTAGCCTTATGTGAAAATGAAACAACCTCACTATCAACACACGCCTTTAACATGTGAGGAGACCGTTTTATCAAGGTTAATGAATGGTTAACATCCCCCTAAACATTCTTTCGTAATCACAATATATTAACTACTTTCGCCTATTATATTCTTGAAGAAATTACTAATATGTGGGTTTGGCTATCGCGATTTATTCTCCGAAATAGGATCTTCTTACTGATTTTATTATTCCTCGTAACTGTTTTTATGGCTTTTCAGGCCACTAAGGTGGAAATGTCATATGAATCCGCTCAATTGCTACCAAAAAAAGACAGTGCATACGTTGACTACGAGCGCTTTAAAGATACATTTGGGGAAGAAGGCAATCTAATTGCTGTAGGAGTTGTAGATCCAGACTTTTTTGAGCTGGAACATTTCCAGAAATGGAGGCAGTTAAATTACGATCTTAAAAAGATTGACGGCGTTGAAAACCTCCTCTCGGCTTCAAGTGCCTACAACTTGGATAAAAATGCTCTTGAACGCAAATTTACGTTAGAGTCTGTTTTTCCGCCAGAAATTAATACTCAGGAAGAATTAGACAGCTTACAAAAAGTTCTTTATTCCTTACCGTTTTACCGCGACCTATTATATAGTTCTGAGGAGAATGTCTTCATGTTGGCAATTACTGTCAATAAAGACAAAATGAAATCGAAAAAACGAGAAGAACTAATTCTTGCCATTAAAGAACGCTGTGAGATATTTTCGACCGAAACAAACCTAGAACTTCATTATTCGGGACTGCCCTATATCAAAGTCATCAATTCAATACGAATTAAGAGAGAGATATATTTATTCAGTGCCCTCGCAATGGGTCTTTGTGCATTGATCTTATTCTTGTTTTTTAGGTCATTCAAAGCTGTGCTTATCCCAATGCTAATAGTTGCCACGGGCGTAATTTGGGCTATTGGAACCATGTCTATGCTTGGCTACAAAATAACGCTGCTAACAGGGATGATTCCCTCCTTGCTCATCGTTATTGGTATTCCCAACAGTATATACATGTTAAATAAATACCATCATGAATACCGTGCTCATAGTAATAAAATAAAATCCCTTCAACGTGTAATCATTAAGATTGGGAATGCCACGTTCCTCACCAACCTCACAACAGCATCAGGCTTTGCAACCTTTGTAATCACAAATAGTGAAATTCTTCGTCAATTTGGCGTAATTGCGTCATTGAATATCATAGGGCTTTTTATTCTTTCATTATTGATGATCCCTGCGATATTCAGCTTCATTAAGCCACCACAAGTCCGTCACATACAACATCTTGAAAATAAGAACATACAAAAAATCATAACTAAGTTAGTCGACATCACCTATCATCATATCAAGTGGGTATATGCTTCAGCATTCTTTGTTCTTTTGATTGGATTTTATGGAATTACCTTGATTAAAAGCTCTGGATACATAGTTGAAGACATTCCGGAGAGTGATGTCATTTATAAAGATTTAAAATTCTTTGAAGAACACGTTGACGGCATTATGCCATTAGAAATAATCATCGACACAAAAAAGCCAAACGGAGCAATTAACATTGGAACATTTAAGCTAATTGATAAACTTGAAGAACATCTGGCCAACTACGATGAATTATCTCCATCACTGTCCATCCTCAACTTATTGAAATTTTCCAAACAGGCTTTTTATAATGGGAAAGAAAAATATTATACTCTACCCAGCAATCAGGAGAAAAACTTTATCCTTGCCTACGCCAATAATTCAACGCAAGATTCTCAATCTGGCATAAACACACTTCATTCATTTATAGACAGCACCCAGCAAATTACAAGAGTAAGCATTCGAATGGAAGATGTTGGGACAAATAGAATGGAAGAACTATATGCAAATTTTAAACAGGAGGTCGATTCAATATTCACTGCAGATAAATACGACGTAACAATAACCGGGTCGAGTGTTACATCCTTTAAAGGCACACAATATCTGGTAAAAAACTTATTCACGAGTTTAGCTTTAGCTATCCTATTGATTTCCTGCTTTATGGCAGTAATGTTCTATTCATGGCGAATGGTTCTCATGTCGTTAATACCAAATATTATTCCATTAATATTTACTGCGGCTATTATGGGCTTTACTGGCATTCCGATAAAAGCATCAACCATATTAGTATTTAGTATTGCTTTCGGTATCTCCGTAGACAATACAATCCACTTTTTGGCAAAATACAGACAGGAGCTAAATAATACAGGCTGGGACATACAGCGTGCCGTTAAGCTAGCACTCCAGGAAACCGGAGTAAGCATGATGTATACATTTGTTGTTCTATTTTTTGGATTTGGTGTTTATAGCGTGTCCCAATTTGGAGGAACCGCAGCATTGGGCGTTTTAGTTTCATTGACCTTACTTGTAGCTATCTCCTCAAATCTAGTATTGTTACCTAGCTTGCTTATAGGACTCCAACGAATAACAACAACCCGTTCTTTCCGCGAACCACTCTTAGCAATTTATAATGAAGAAGAAGATATTGAACTGGACGATTTAGAAATTCAGAAACTTCCCAAACAAAAAATTGGTAAATAATGCTGCCTTTAGAATCATTGCACGGAATTATTGTTGCGCAACTTGAAAAAGAAGCTGAGTTAATTGGTAACACTTCTCCAACAAATCTCTACCAACCAATTAAATACACCTTGGGCATGGGCGGGAAGAGGATTCGTCCAATCATGGTTTTAATGGCTTGCGATGTTTTTGGTGGAGAAATTGATAATGCAATAAATGCTGCAGTAGCAATTGAAATCTTTCACAACTTCACTCTGCTCCATGATGACATTATGGATCATGCAGACATGAGAAGGAACAAAGAAGCTGTTCATAAAAGATACAACGAAAATGTTGCGATACTTTCCGGAGATGCAATGTCAATTCTGGCATATCAATATTTGATAAAAACAGAAAATCCTGCTTTTCAGGAATTGGTTCAATTATTTTCAAAAACAGCCTTAGAGGTATGTGAGGGGCAGCAATATGACATGGATTTTGAAGATACATTGGATGTTTCCATTGATGAGTATCTGGAAATGATTCGTCTAAAAACTGCAGTCCTGATTGCATGTAGCTTAAAAATGGGGGCATTGATCGGGGGTGCAACGACCAATGACGCAGAACACCTTTATCAATTTGGCATAAACCTGGGACTTGCTTTTCAATTACAGGATGACCTCCTTGATGTATTTGCTGATCAAGAAAAATTTGGGAAGAAAATTGGAGGAGACATCATTGCCAACAAAAAAACATTCCTTCTATTAAAATCGTTAGAATTAGCCTCACCAGAACAACGCAAGGAAATACAATATTGGATTGAAAAAATAGATTTTGATGCCAAAGCAAAAATAGAAGCCATAAAAAGCATCTATTGTGAAACTAATGTTAAGACGGTCAGTGAAAAGCTAATGGATAGCTACTATCGAAAAGCAATAGAGGAGTTAAACGCTGTAAGCATTGCTGAGACTAGAAAGGAAGGGCTCGCTTCCCTTGCAAGAACCATCATAAAAAGAGAGCATTAAACCCAAAACACAGCTCATTTGTTACTATTCTTTTTCAAGAATCATTATTCAGTTTCAAAATTTGTTCAATTAATCTTGTTTTCGTAATTTCCGCCACCACAGGATTAAACCTACTTAAACATGGATCAAAATATTGGAAAAATTGCTCAGGTCATTGGACCTGTAGTTGACATTAGCTTCGACAAAGAAGGAAGTGAACTTCCTCAAATTCATGATGCTCTTGAGATTGTTCGTGAAAATGCAGCTAACTTAGTCGTAGAGTGCCAACAACACGTTGGTGAAAATACGGTCAGAACTATTTCTATGGACTCGACAGATGGACTTCGTCGTGGGATGGATGTAATAGCAACTGGTCGACCAATCACGATGCCCAAAGGTGATATTGCCTTAGGTCGCTTATTAAATGTGACTGGAGATGCCGTTGATGGATTGGAGCAACTTCCCAAAGAAGGCTTGCACATACATAACAAACCTCCAAAATATGAAGACCTGACAACTGAAACAGAAGTTCTTTTTACCGGGATTAAGGTTATCGACCTGATTGAACCTTATGCCAAAGGTGGAAAAATCGGTTTGTTTGGGGGTGCTGGTGTTGGAAAAACGGTACTAATTCAGGAACTCATCAACAACATTGCATTGGCACACAGTGGACTTTCAGTATTTGCCGGAGTTGGGGAGCGTACTCGTGAGGGAAATGATTTACTCCGTGAAATGATTGAGGCCAAGATTGTTGACTATGGTGACGAATTCCGAGAATCAATGGAAAAAGGAAACTGGGATCTTTCAAAAGTTGACCCGGAAGCTCTTAAGAAATCAAAACTGGCACTAGTCTTCGGACAAATGAACGAACCTCCTGGTTCACGTGCTCGTGTAGCCCTTTCCGGACTAACAATTGCTGAAAGTTTGCGTGATGGCGACGGTACTCCAGGATCAGGAAAAGACATCCTGTTTTTTGTAGACAACGTATTCCGCTTCACTCAGGCTGGATCTGAAGTATCTGCCCTTTTAGGCAGGATGCCATCAGCAGTAGGCTATCAGCCAACTCTAGCAACTGAAATGGGAGAAATGCAAGAACGGATCACATCCACAAAGAACGGATCAATCACCTCTGTACAAGCAGTATATGTGCCTGCAGATGATTTAACCGACCCGGCTCCTGCTACAACATTTGCCCACTTAGATGCAACTACAGTACTAAGTCGAAAAATCTCCGAACTCGGTATATATCCTGCGGTTGATCCATTGGATTCAACTTCGCGAATTCTAACAGCAGACATTGTTGGAGATGAGCACTACAACTGTGCACAAAACGTTAAAGAAATTTTGCAACGCTATAAAGAGCTTCAAGATATTATTGCGATCCTTGGTATGGATGAGCTTTCAGAGGAAGATAAACTTGTTGTACACCGTGCGCGTCGTGTCCAAAGGTTCTTGTCTCAACCATTCTTTGTTGCTGAACAATTCACCGGACTAGAGGGTAAACTGGTATCTATTGAAGATACAATCAAAGGATTTAACATGATTATGTCCGGAGAAGTTGATCAATATCCAGAATCGGCCTTTAACTTGGTTGGTACTATTGAAGAGGCCATTGCAAAAGGTGAAAAAATGTTGGCAGAAGCAACTACTTAATCCTTGAAAACTCAAGCTATGTTTCTCGAAATAATCACACCAGACAAAAAAGTATTTTCAGGCGAAGTGAAATTAATTCAACTTCCCGGAGCAAAAGGTGCTTTTGAGATCCTGACAAATCACGCCCCTATCATATCTACACTTAATAAGGGTCAAATTAAATATATCGACATGAACAATCACACCATCTATGTCGATGTGAATGGCGGGATTGTTGAATCTAAAGACAATAAAATTATTGTTTTAGCTGAATCTGCATAAGCAATAATTACGAACTAATATATGCCCTGAAGAGTTATCTTCAGGGCTTTTATTTGCTTTGCATATTGAAAACGAAAATACTTATAATACGATTTAGCTCGATTGGAGACATTGTTTTAACAAGTCCAGTAGTCCGTTGCTTAAAGAATCAGCTAGATAATGCTGAAATTCATTTTCTAACAAAAAGCAAACACGCTGATCTGGTTGAAGCAAATCCCTACATTGACAAGATTCATTTGTATGAATCCAACTTGCAAGATGTCATACCTCAACTCCAGGAGGAAAAATTCGACTATATCGTTGATCTCCACCACAACATCCGCACTCAGGTTGTTAAATCAAACCTGAAAGCTAAATCATTTTCATTAAACAAAATCAACATAAGAAAGTGGCTGCTTGTAACATTAAAAATGAATGTTGTCCCTGAAGTGCACATTGTTGACAGATTGCTGATGACAGTCGGCTCCCTTGGCATAAAAAACGACTATCAAGGACTCGATTTTTTCATTCCGGAAAATGAAGAATATGACATTGAAAAGCTTCCTAGAGAATTTCGACAATCCTATGTAGCCATTGCATTATCCGGAACTTACTTAACCAAAAGACTTCCCTCTGAAAAACACCTGGAATACATGTCGCTTATTGACGTGCCTTATATTTTAATTGGAGGTAAAGCGGAACGTCAAATTGCTGAAGACATAACCGAGAAATCAACAGGGAAAGTATTAAACCTTTGCAACAAACTCAGCATTAACGAATCTGCGTCAATTGTAAAAAATGCACAACTGGTAATTACCAACGATACCGGATTAATGCATATTGCAGCTGCCTTCGAAAAGAAAATATTGTCATTGTGGGGAAGTACAACCCCCAATTTAGGCATGTACCCCTACCTACCTCACCCCGATTCTAAGATGCAACAAGTTAGTGGGCTTCGTTGTCAACCCTGCACCAAGATAGGCAAACACCAGTGCCCTAAAACCCATTTTAAATGCATGCTTCAGCAAGATAGCAAAAGCATTGCCGAATGGATCCAACAAAATTTCGAAAAGGAGTAAGTTAGTTACAATATATTTTCGATTGATTCTGGTGGTTGAGCAAGAACAGATTTCTTCCCATTCACCACAATTGGACGTTTCAATAATTTTGGATTTTCTGCTATAATTGAAATCCATTGACTCTCGCTTATTTCTTTATCCTTGTATTCTAACTTGTAAAGTTCCTCCTGTGTACGAACTAAATCAAAAGCAGACATGCCTGTCTTTTGTATAATAAGCCGGATTTCATCCTCTGTAATGCCATCTTTCATGTAATTGACAATCTCGGTCTTGTACCCATTTTCTTCAAGATATTGAAGCCCGGCCCGGCTTTTCGAACAACGGGGGTTGTGATATATCTTCATAATGATCTGGTGTTTTTGTTTGATGTATTGGTAAAAATCTTCTTGTGCCCGAAAACGTCCGTCTGACTGTTGCCTGCTGTATGTATTAGAAAGCTCATTATCAAGAATTCGTGATTTTGTATTATCCCGAAGTTGAATCTTCAACATTTCTATTAATTCCTGCTTAATTTCTTCGCTATAGATTGGGCATGCTACTTCTATCCTTCTATTCAGATTTCGAGGCATCCAGTCGGCTGACGAAATAAAGATCCTCTCATCGCCTCCATTGCCAAACAAAAACACACGCGAATGTTCCAAATATTTATCTACAATGCTGATTGCTTCAATATTCTCACTTACACCCTCTATTTCCATAAGCATTCCAAAAATACCCCGAACAATCAACCGAATTTTCACTCCCTCACGGGCAGCTTCATATATCTTATCCATCATTCCCGGATCAATCAGACTGTTCATCTTCAGGATCATTAGCCCTCTTTTTCCTGTTTTAACAAACTCAATCTCTCGATCAATCATTTGAGTAAAGAAATCACGCATATGATAAGGACTAACAACCAGATGCTCATACTTATAGTTACGGTAGGTTTGTTTGAAAAAACTAAACAACTTAGCTACCTCATCTGCAATACGGGAATCTGCAGTAAGCAAGCCATCATCACCATAAACACGCGCTGTCGACTCATGAAAATTCCCTGTACCTACATAGGCATAATTGCGAAAAAGTCCTTTCTCCTTACGCTTTATCCAGGCCACTTTTGAGTGCACCTTTAACCCGGGAACACCATTTATTACTTGGGCTCCCTCTTCTTGCAATTTGTTTGACCAATAGATATTAGCCTCCTCATCGAAACGTGCTTGTAATTCAATAACAACGGTCACTTTCTTCCCATTACGGACAGCATTGAGTAAGGCATTAACAACACGTGAATTATCGGCCACACGATAGATCGTAATTCCAATTTCGGAGACTTTAGGATCGATAGCTGCCTCACGTAAAAGATCTATAAAATGACTAAAGTTTTGGTATGGATAATGGAGCATGATATCCTTTCTTCGCATCTTTTTCAGGATACTTTCATGCGGTGGTAATTCCCTATTTCGCGTGGGAGTTAATCGGTTATAATAATGCTCTGGCTTCCCGATTTCCGGAAAATCCATAAAATCTTTATGGTTATGGTATTTACCTCCTGGCACCATATTTTCCAAATCAAGCTTCATCTTTTTAACAATGAAGGTCTTTAAGTCTTCCGGAATATGCCTATCATAAAGCAAACGCACAGGAACCCCTGTCCTTCTCTGCTTTAGGCTCAACTCCATTTTTTCAATAAAGCTTTTTGAAATATCATCATCGAGATTTAACTCAGCATCGCGTGTCACTTTTATGGTATGGGCCTCAAACTTATCATAATTAAAAAGAGGGAAGATATCTGGCATGCAATAACGAATAATATCATCAAGCATAATGACATATTTTTTCTTCCCTAGATCGGGCAACACTAAAAATCGGGATAAAGTAATGCTCGGTATTCTCACCAACGCATATGCAACTTTATCCGGTTTTTCTTTGCGTGAAAGTTTTATAGCCAAATAAACAGATCGATCACGCAAATAAGGGAACTTCATCTTCTTATTCAACATGATGGGAACTAAGTTTGTCAGTACCTTCTCATGAAAATACCTTTTAACGAAAATGCCTTGTTCATAGGTGAGTCTGTTTTCATCAATCATATATATATTCTCAGCAGCCATCTCTTCGATAATCTTTTTATAGATATCTTGCGACTTTTGCTGATGCTGAGAAACAACATCCTGTATCTCTTCATGTAGTTCTTCTGCTGTGAAATTACCAAGCAAACTACCGTCATTCCCAAAATCAACCATACGACGAACAGATGCCACCCTAACCCTGAAGAATTCATCAAGGTTATTTGAGAAGATACCCAGAAACCTAAGACGTTCGAACAAAGGGACACTTGGATCTTCAGCCTCCTGCAAAACCCTAGCATTAAATGACAACCAACTAATTTCCCGGTTTATATATCTATTGATATTCTTCATCACTGTACCTTTCATAACAAGAAAAATTCTATTTATAAAACGTTCAACAATAATTCCACTAATTCTGAACCATCAAGGCTGCCTTTTCAAAAATTTCAGCAACAAAATCCGTTTCTTTTATCGATGAAAATGGAATGGTCTCCTGTGGAATTTGCTCCTCATCATCAATAAAAGAAAGCTCCCACCAACCAACCTGATGCCACCGATTTAACTTATACCCAACCTTATTAAAAACAGCACATGCTTTAAAGCCAAAACTCTCATGAAATTTTATGCTCGCCTCGTTTGGCAAAGTAATAATAGCTAAAACATTGGCAACATGTTGCCTTCTTAATATCTCAAAAAGAGCTTGATAAAGAGCTCCTGCAATGTTTCTCCTAAAAAAACCATCACGAACATATACTGTCACTTCCCGATTCCATCGATAAGATGCACGTGTTCTATATTCAGATGCATATGCATATCCCACAACCTGATTGTTAATTTCACAAACCAAGAACGGACAATCTTCCAAAATGCTTCCTATCCGCTTTTTATAATCGCTCAACGATGGAACATCTTCTTCAAAAGTAACAGCTGTATCGATATGAGGTTTATAAATCTCAAGAATTTCCTGAGCATCATCAAGCGTCACCAAGCGTATTTTCGGGTTATTATTCATCACCAAACTCCATCAGATAAGCCTTAATAAAACCATCGATCTCGCCATCAAGTACTGCCTGCACATTCCCTGTCTCATAGCCGGTACGTACATCTTTAACCATTTTATAAGGCTGAAGGACGTATGAGCGAATTTGAGACCCCCACTCAATTTTCTTTTTTTGCGATTCAACCTGAGTTACAGCTTCACGCCGTTTACGAAGTTCCAATTCGTATAATTGAGATTTTAGCAAACGAAGTGCATTCTCCTTATTTCCTAATTGAGACCTGCTTTCAGTATTTTCAATTATGATACCAGTAGGGGCATGACGTAATCGAACACCCGTTTCTACTTTATTTACATTTTGTCCTCCTGCTCCTCCAGAACGGAAAGTGTCCCATGTGATATCTGCTTGGTTTATTTCAATATTAATAGTATCATCAATCAATGGCGCAACAAATACGGAGGTGAATGAAGTCATCCGCTTATTTTGTGCATTAAATGGAGATAAACGAACTAGTCGGTGTACTCCATTCTCACTTTTTAAGTAACCATATGCAAAGTCCCCCTCAAATTCAATGGTACAGTTTTTCACCCCCACTTCATCGCCGGCATTATATTCTGAAACCTTCACTTTTAGGCCTTCCTTCTCTCCCCAACGCAAGTACATACGCATCAACATATCTGCCCAGTCGTTACTTTCAGTTCCACCTGCTCCTGCATTAATGCGAATTACTGCCCCTAATTTATCTTCCTCCTTTCGAAGCATATTTTTTGCTTCCAACTGCTCAACCAATGCCAATGTCTCAATATACTGGACATTGACTTCTTCTTCGCTAGCTTCTTCGGCTTCAAAGAAATCAAACAATACAAGCAAATCTTCCAAAGCCTGATCGACCTTATTAAAACCATCCGTCCACACTTTAATTGAACGAATAGCTTTCATCTGTTCCTCCGCTTCTTTGGGTTTATTCCAGAAATCCGGGTCTTGCGTTTTTAATTCTTCTTCTTGTAATTGGATTAATTTTGCATCGTAGTCAAAGATGCCTCCTCAGCGCATCCCGGCGCTCAGCAAGCTGTTTTAGCTGCTCCTTTAAAATCATAAATTATATTTTTTATTTTTTACAAAAATAGCAAAACAACAACGATAATGAAGTCTGCAAAACTTAATAGATATTCATTGACAAACTATTTATTCAAGTTCATCTCTGAAAACAAATACCTATTCCCACACAACAGTTGTATTGGCAATTGATTTTGCTTGAATATTTACCCCTGTCTTGCCTGTCTCATACATGTATGCAGCAAGCTCAATATTGAGAAGGCCTCCATTTATAGGGGTTGCACCGGATATCCATCCATCTGATAACGGATATATTTGAAAATTAGAAATATCCCCAGATTGTGACTCACTTACAAACGACAGATCCCCATCTTCATCTAGAATGGCTATCACATAATAATCAACATCGTCATTGGGTTCCCATTCAAGGTTTATTTGAGAAATAGAAGAGGCAAACTCACTTAAAGTAATTACTGGTGGATAGATAATTTCATCTGTCAAAATATCGGTAGATGTATCTACATCTCCTGACTGAAAGGTTGCTGTAAATTCATAATCACCAGCAAATAACAGCTCAGAACTGTAGTTATTTTCTTCAGGCTCATAATAATATTCATAGGATGACCCAAAATAAGATTTTAACTGATAGAACTCACTATGATCATTATTGGGAGTTACAACAACACTTGAGAAAGATGAATTTCCGACAGCATGTAACATCAAACCAAAAACAGTATCTCCCTCCACGATTTTAGCAACAACAAAGGCATCGCCCCTTGCATTGGAGATAAACTCCTCACTTTCACAGGATGTCAACCCTGCAAGAATCAACAATAACAAAAAGCTATAAGACATTATCTTTTTCATGACTTTCAAATTAAATAACATTTTGAACGATCACCCAATCAAGCATGTAACGAATTACCCTCAAGGTTATTTTCAATGCATAAAAATAGGATGAAATATCCGAAATACATTCTGTCCCAAAGTGTATTAGTTTTCGGTTTTAAAATAAAAGATTATCTTTGCGCCACATTTTAATAATGTTTATCAACTAAATTTTAATTCAATGCCAGCAAAAATCAGATTGCAGCGATTTGGTCGCAAACGTTACGCTTACTATCACATAGTGATAGCTGATAGCAGGGCACCACGAGATGGTCGTTTCATTGAAAGGATAGGATCTTACAATCCGAACACTAATCCTGCTACGATCGATCTTGATTTTGATAAAGCTTTAACCTGGCTGAACAAAGGTGCCCAACCAACTGACACTGTAAGAGCTATTTTATCTTACAAAGGAGTTATGTACATGAAACACCTTCTTGGTGGTGTTGCAAAAGGTTCTTTTTCTGAAGAAGAAGCTCAAAGCCGTTTCAAAACTTGGATTGCTGATAAAGAAGCTAAAATCCAAGCTAAGAAAGACCGTTTATCCAAAGATGCTGATGCATCTAAAACGGCACGTCTTGAAGCAGAAACAAAAATTAGCGAAGAAAGAACTGCTGCTATTGCCAAAAGAGAAGCTGATGCTGCTGCAGTCATTGCTGATGCTGCTGCAGCCGTTGCGGCCGCTGAAGCCCCTGAAGAAGTAGTAGAAGAAGAAGCAGCCGAAGAGGTTGTTGCTGAAGAAACTGCAGAAGAGGTGGTAGAAGAAGCTAAAGATGTACCAGCTGAAGAAACTCCTGCTGAAGGAGAAGCAAAAGCTGAGTAAACTCAGGTCGGCACTGTTATAAGAAAAACCTTATTACAGATACGATCACAAAAAAGCCGTTCCAAATTGGAGCGGCTTTTTTCATTATATTCTTTCTATGATTTTGCATGCTGTTGCTACAAATCGAGGGCAAATCAACTCAAATAAATTCCTTTCCTCTGCCTTTTCCAAACCTTCGGGTACAGAGATATTCACCCCCAATAATTCTTTACAGGTCAGACTTCCATGCTTTTTAATAAATAGATCATTGAATGCCTGCACTTTTTGTTTGGTTATAACCTTTGCTTCAGAAGGATTAACCGAATTCCCGTATTTTAATCCGATTGTCATGTAGGCTCCAGTCACAGCCCCACAGGTTTCACCGCGCGACATTCCACCACCAAAACCACTAGCAACCTTTAAGGCCATGCTTTCATCCATGCCAAAGTCGTTCGCAAAGGCAGAAAATACGGATTGACAACAATTATTCTCCGCAAACTTCAACATCGCTAGTTTCGATTTTTTCATCACTTTTATCCTAAAGTTACGGAACTTTTTGGGACTGAATAAAAAAGCCCGGGAACAAAGTCCCGGGCTTAACAATATATTGTTGCGCAAATATTTTATCTATTCTCCGCTAACAGCAGCTACACCTGGAAGAACTTTCCCTTCAAGGAATTCAAGAGAAGCTCCACCTCCTGTCGAGATATGGCTCATTTTATCAGCCAATCCACTTTTGTTAACTGCAGAAACTGAGTCTCCGCCGCCAATAATTGAAATCGAGTTAGAAGCAGCAACAGCCTCACAAATTCCGAAAGTTCCTTTCGAGAAATTTGGCATTTCGAAACATCCCATTGGGCCATTCCACACCACTGTTTTAGCTTTTGCAATCTCAGCAGAATATGCTTCGATAGTTTTTGGACCAATATCCAAAGCCATTGTTCCTTCAGGAATTTCAACACCTACAACCTGAATATTTGCATCATCGGCAAATTTATCAGCAGCTAGATTATCAACAGGTAGCATGAAGTTTACACCCTTAGCTTTAGCATCAACCAAGATTTGTTTTGCAGTATCAATCAAATCCTCTTCAACCAAAGAACCACCGATACCATGTCCTTGAGCTTTAAGGAATGTGTATGCCATACCACCACCAATCAAGATAGTATCAACTTTTTCAATCAGTGACTTCAAAACCTCCAGTTTACCTGAAACTTTAGCACCACCAACGATTGCAACAAAAGGTTTTTCAGGATTTGCAACAGTGTCACCTAAAAATTTTATTTCTTTATCTAATAAGTAACCAGGCATCTTAACATCAACAAACTGTGCAATTACAGCAGTTGAAGCGTGACTACGATGAGCAGTCCCAAAAGCGTCATTAATGTATACATCACAACCCTCAGCAAGTTGTTTTGCGAAATCTGGCATTGCCTCTTTGTCTTTATTCTCAGCTTTGTAGAAACGAAGATTTTCAAGCAAAAGAACTTCTCCTTGCTTTAACGCTGCCTTAGCCTCAAGAACTTTTTCTCCAATGCAGTCATCAACAAATTTCACGTCAATTCCAAGATGTCCTGAAAGACAAGAAACAACATGCTTAAGAGAGAATTTATCTTCTGGACCATCTGTAGGACGTCCAAGGTGAGACATAAGAACTACAGAACCGCCATCTTTAAGAATTTTTTGAATGGTTGGTAAAGCTGCGCGGATACGAGTATCATCAGTAATTTCGAAGTTTTCGTTTAAGGGCACATTAAAGTCAACACGGATAATTGCCTTTTTGCCTGAAAAATTGAAAGTATCAATCGTCTGCATAATTATATATTTTTTTGGGTTTCTTAAAAATCGAACTCAAAGATAAGAAAAAGATCATTTAAGACTTTCAGTCCAATCTTTTATCTAAAAATTATTAATGCAGAGGTAAAGTAAAACAAAGAGACTGACTATTTTGAGGCATGTTTATAAACTTCGCTCAAAATGAATTAAAAACGAAGTTGGTTTTATTATTTTTGTTTGCAATATCTAATCCGAGTTCGTCTCTTTTATGGCGCTTTAATATTGCTTTAAAAGAAATACACTTTTTTTTAAAAAAAAAAGTTTTAAGAATAGGACAGACAAAATTCCAGGTACTTAAAAAAATAGCCTATGTTTTTCCGTGATGTGATTGGGCAAGAAGCCACAAAAAAAAGATTAATCCAGTCAGTTACTGAAGGGCGGGTGAGTCATGCGCAATTGCTATCAGGCTCTTCAGGCTCAGGAACACTATCGCTAGCTTTGGCCTACGCACAATATTTATCTTGTTTAAACAAACAGGATAATGATTCGTGTGGCGCTTGTCCCTCATGTAAGAAGTTTCAAAAACTGATTCATCCCGACCTTCATTTTGTTTTTCCAGTTATAAAAACAAAAAAAATCAAAGAACCGGTAAGTGACCATTTTATAGAAGAATGGCGAAAGTTGGTATTAGACAATTCGTTTTTCAACCTAGAAGACTGGTTTGATTCTATTGGTGTTGAAAATGCACAAGGAATAATTTACGCCCATGAAAGTGACGAGATTCTTCGAAAAATAAATCTTAAATCTTTCGAATCAGAGTACAAGATCATGATTATCTGGATGCCGGAAAAAATGAATGGCTCTTGTGCGAATAAATTATTGAAGATAATTGAAGAGCCTCCTGCAAAGACTCTATTCTTATTGGTTACAGAAAATGAAGAACATATCATCACTACAATACGGTCTCGTTGTCAGCTCATAAAAGTTCCTTGCATAGATTCTAATGCAATGGCTACTGCGCTAAAATCACTGCCTGAAGCATCTGGTCAGGATATCGAAAAATTGGTACATCTAAGCAGAGGGAATCTCAGGAAAGCTGCCAATTTGCTAAACACGAATGAAACGGATCAATACAACATTGAACGCTTTAAAGAATTGATGCGCTTTGCATATGGCCGGAAATTTTTAGATTTATTTAGCTGGGTTACAGAATTATCAAACATAGGAAGGGAACGCCAAAAAAGTTTTTTACAATATGCAATGGGCTCGGTTCGTGAAAACTTCATGAACAACATGAACACTCCGGAACTCGTTTTCATGGATAAAGAAGAGCAGGATTTCTCCTCGAAATTCTCCCCATTTATTAATGAGCGAAACATTCTGCAAATCACAGAGGAATTGGAAAACGCATTCAAGCACATTGCAATGAACGGAAATCCCAGAATTATCTTCACTGACTTCTCATTAAAAATTGTAAAGTTGATCAGGAAATAAGAATCAATCCGTTAAAGGTATTTTGAAATAGAAACAGCTTCCTTTATTTTCTTCAGACTCAAACCAAACATCTCCCTTGAGCAATATCAAAATCCCTTTTATAATGCTCAGTCCCAAGCCTGCTCCTTGCTGTTTTGACGGTTGATTATCAAGCTGCGAAAAGCGCTTGAATAAATTTTTCTTAAATTCTTTGGGTATTCCGGCACCTGTATCTTTCACATAAAAAGTAATTTCATTTCTACCAACAGAAACTTCAAACAATCCAAGTTCTATATAGCCGACAAGTGTGTTTTTTATTGCATTTGTAATCAAATTATCAAACACTTGTTTCAACCGAACTTCATCTGTATAAATCCGGAGATCTTTCTTTAATGCGTGCTTATTCATCTGCAATGTAACTGCAGGCTTTTTCAAAATTAGATTACTCTGCAAATGATATTCAAAAATACGTTCAAGTAAGGAATCAACATTCACCCACCCTTTTTGCATTTTTAACTGACTCGACTCCATTTTAGCCACATCAATGATATCGTCAATAATCCGCAACAAATGCTCACCTGCATTTTTAATGAAATTTAGATACCGAAGCCTTCGATCTTCGGTAACAGCATCTTCAACCAATAAATTTGAAAATCCAATAATACTATTCATTGGAGTTCTTATTTCATGAGACATATTTGCAAGGAATGCAGATTTAAGGGCATCACTTTTCTCTGCTTTCTTTTTCGCAATTTTTAGTTCATTGTTCTTCTGCAGAACCTCGCGCTCCAATAATTTATGCCTCGTTAAATCATTTAAAAAAATCAACAATTTATCTCCAACTTCATTCCATATAATCTGAACAAATTTATGAGATCCATTTTTACACGTAATATCGACTTCCATTGATTTCTCTTCCTCTAGACCATGCGAATTTTCTATTCTATTAATCCATTCATCCTTTACTTGGTTCCTGTAATTTTCATCAGGGTATGCCAGAGACCACCAAATGTCGGGAGAAGGAATATCTTCTTGGGAATACCCAAATAACTGTGTAAACTTATTGTTTATGTATTCAACCTGCCCATCTAAACGACTAATCACAATTGGAATCGGAGATCGTTCAATCAACACCTTCATTCCCATTTTATTCTCATAAAGCTCCTTGACAATCCGATCTCGCACACTAATATCAATCATTGCTCCAACAATAGCCGTTGTTTTCCCATTCTCAACAACAGGAGTTTCTCGCACCTCTACTCTTGCCACACCGCCATCTTTCTTCACTAATTCTAACTCATAGGGTTTTTGTATTCGACCTGTTTTAATCGCCTTGTCACACATCTCATGCCCTAACTCATTAATTGGATTGCTTGATGTCAGATCGGTCCATTTTGTTGATCCCTCTTCAGGAGAATAACCAATAATGCGATCAATTTTCGGACTGATATACGTAAACGTATGGTCTGTCGTTCTCGAAAAAAACACATTCGAACTATTCTCAATTATCTTCCTTAGGTTTTCTTCTTTCTCTCCGGAATTTCGAACTATCCGTTTTTGTTCTGTTGCATCCACAATGGTGCATATCATGCCATTAAACGCCCCATCCTTCTCAACAGGAGTCAGTTGTCCTTCCTGAGCATGAATCCCCCCAGACAAAAGCTCCACCTCCGATCGATATGACATTGGCTTCAATTTAAGTTTAGCTTCGCAATAAGAAGAAAGAAAATCACCGGCCAGCTTTGGATCAAAATCAATTAATACATTCCGATTTCTCACACTTTCCACTTCCAGTCCGATGATGACTTCGGTTCCCGAATCAATAAATGATACATTATCATCCTTATCTGTGATCCAAATTCCTTCATGTCTGCCAGCCAAAATCTGTCCACTAAATTGTTTTGAACTAGAAGCAGTACCTCTGCACTTAGAAATAGATGGTGTATTTTCTTTATCACTTTTCATATAACAGTCTTGGAAACCTATCTAAAATTAATACTTTTTTTCATGACCCAGACAGCATGTATGATATCTATGCCCTGCTACGAAAAAGACGATCAAAGACGTTTATATCATATCCATACTCAATAAAATACAAACCTGAACTAATCCAACTTTGTATATCAGCATTATTGACTATTTTTGTATTCTTAGCTTCGGCTTTTTACTGCAATCAAAAATGATTCAGTGGTAACCAATTAAATTATGGATGACAACTTAACTATTGACCGAGGATGTTGCAGAAAGCAAGCCGGGACATGTGCCAAACTTGAAGTATATGACTGGTTAAGCGATGTCGCAAATATAGCTGACAATGAAGGCATCATTGAGGTTCGATTTAAAAATACACGCAAAGATTACTTTAAGAATGCAAACAACCTAAAACTGAAGACGGGGGACATTGTTGCTGTAGAGGCAAATCCGGGTCATGATATTGGCGTTGTAAGCCTGATAGGTGAACTGGTAAAGCACCAGATGAAAAAGCATAAGGTAACCTTAATCAACGGAGAATTAAGAAAAGTTTACCGTAAAGCCAAGCAGGTAGACATTGACAAATGGAAAGAGGCAATGAGCCTTGAACATGAGACAATGATAAAATCAAGGCAGATCACCGCAGATCTTGGGCTTGACATGAAAATTGGAGATGTTGAATATCAAGGAGACAGAACCAAAGCTATTTTCTACTATATTGCTGAAGGACGTGTTGACTTTAGGCAACTTATTAAAGTTTTGGCTGAAACTTTCCGGATACGGATTGAAATGAAACAAATTGGAGCACGTCAGGAAGCAGGACGCATTGGAGGAATTGGTCCTTGTGGTCGTGAACTTTGCTGTGGCACCTGGATTAGTAATTTTGTTTCTGTAACAACCAACGCTGCACGTTACCAGGAGATCTCGCTTAACCCACAAAAACTAGCCGGACAATGTGGAAAACTTAAATGTTGTCTGAATTTCGAAGTCGATTCTTATATTGACGCCCAAAGAGACTTCCCGCCAAACAATATTTCCTTATATACAGAAAAAGCACAATATTACTTTTTCAAAACAGACATCTTTAACCGAGTAATGTTCTATACAGAAAACTCGCCAAGTTCAACAGGGCCAGTAGCTGTTCCAATTGACCGAGTTAAAGAAATTATTAAGCTGAATAAAAAAGGGAAAAAACCGAACATGCTTTTAAACGAGCCTGAGGAAAAAACAATCGCCAAACCCAAAGAATATGAAGATGTTTTATCTCAAGACAGCCTGACTCGTTTTGATCAACCTAAAGGGAGATCTCGCAAAAAGAAACGACAGTTTAAGAAAAATCCAGGAAACAGACGACCAAACAAAGATCAGAAATGAGAACACTAATTTTTCTGACACTACTGACATTCATCTTTGCTTCGTGCGACTCAAACAGGGTTTTTGAGGAATATGAGACAATTGAGACAGATGGCTGGCATAAAGACTCTGCAGCCGTTTTTTCGATCAATCTGGATAATACTGAACAAGGATGCAATTTGCTTGTGAACATACGAAACAATAGTAAATATCCAAACAGCAACATCTGGCTTTTTATTGACATAACATCTCCCGATGGGACAATGCTGACGGACACGATTGAATATACTTTGGCTGACAAAACGGGAAAATGGACCGGCAGCGGAATTGGAGATCTTTTCGACAATCAGTTTTCATACAAGCAAAATATATTCTTCCCGGTTGCCGGAGAATATAGCATATCCATTAAACAAGGCATGCGATCAACCAAACTCAAAGGAATTCAAGACATAGGTTTTCGCATTGAAAAGATAAATTAATTAACGCGTGGGAAAGAATAAGTTGAAGAAGTTTGCCGATCTGGCAATTTTCGAGAATGTGGTTCAGGCCCCCTTTTATTCTCCTGATCAACCGGATCACAACCTGAAAGGAAAATGGAGCCAAGAATTTTTCAAGAATGAAAATCCGCTGATCCTGGAATTGGGATGTGGGAAAGGCGAATATGCAGTGTCTCTAGCCAATTATATGCCTGATAAAAATTTCATCGGTGTTGATATAAAAGGAGCCAGAATGTGGAAGGGCGCCAAAGATGCTTTAGACCAAAACATCAAAAATGTTGGCTTTTTACGAACTAGCATTGAAATAACTGATCGGTTTTTCGAAGCGAAAGAGGTGGAACAAATATGGATCACCTTTCCGGATCCACAAATGAAAAGCACTAGAAAAAGACTAACTGCAACTAACTTTATGGAGATGTACCGAAGGATCATGGGAGAAAATGGTATCATTCATTTAAAAACAGACAGCAATTTTCAATATCAATATACCTTGGAGATGGTTAAAGAGAATGGGTTTCAAATTCTTGCCGAGACTGAAGATCTTTACCATTCCGACTTGTTGACTGAAGTACTTTCCATACAAACTTTTTATGAAAAGCAATGGAAAGATCGTGGAATTCCAATTAAATACTTGTCTTTTAGATTAAGCCATAATGAACCACTTCGAGAACCGGATGTCGAAATTGAATTAGATCCATATCGAAGTTTTGGACGGATAGCACGTGAATAAGTATGGATGATTTTTTCGAACTGGTGTATGAAGTAGTTAGACTAGTGCCACTTGGAAGGGTAACTAGCTATGGAGCAATTGCCCGTTATCTGGGGACAGGACGTTCTGCACGAATGGTTGGCTGGGCCATGAACAAAGCTCACTCTCATCCGTTTTATGTTCCTGCCCACCGTGTTGTAAACTCCAAAGGACTACTCACCGGCAAGCACCATTTCGGACATCCGGAAGCCATGCAGAAGCTTCTCGAAAATGAAGGGATTCGCATAGAGAATGACGAGATTATGGATTTTTACAAATTGCATTGGGATCCGGGCAAAGAATTAGAAATTGAACTTTAAACAATACAATAATGGCAGATATACCTCGCAAATTAATTGTTCCAAAAAATGTTACTGATGCCTTACGTTTAGTAAAGTTTCCAGGATCTGAAGAAGATATCGTTTCTATGGATATGGTACAAGAAATACGTATTGCTGGCAAAAAAGTAAGTTTCTCCTTGGTTTTTCAACGTTCTGATGATACGAATATTGAAACAGTAAAAAAGGCATGTGTTGCTGCAATCGAAAATTCGCTTGGTTCTGAAGTGGAAGTTCGGGGAAACATTACAGCAAAAGCTATTCACCAAATGGAACGACCAATTCTACCAAAAGTAAAAAACATCATCGCTGTGGCTTCGGGTAAAGGTGGCGTTGGAAAATCAACCATTGCCGTAAATTTGGCTGTAGCCATGGCTAAAACCGGGGCTAAAGTTGGCTTAATTGATGCTGATATCTTTGGCCCTTCAATTCCGAAAATGTTTGGCGCTGAAAACATCCGACCATTGGGTGACAAAGTTGACGGACGCGAAGTCATTCAACCTGTAGAGCAGTTTGGCGTGAAAATTCTCTCAATCGGTTTTTTTGTAGCCACTGAAGATGCACTGGTTTGGCGTGGACCAATGGCCTCAAATGCACTAAAACAGCTTATTACCGATGGCCATTGGGGCGAACTGGATTATCTGCTCATTGACCTTCCTCCGGGAACAAGCGATATTCACCTTACCCTTGTACAAACCGTCCCGGTGACTGGTGCAGTTATCGTAACAACACCACAAGATGTTGCCTTAGCAGACGTAATAAAAGGCGTTAGTATGTTCCGCGGAAAAACAGTTGATGTGCCCGTTTTAGGACTTGTAGAAAACATGGCCTGGTTTACTCCGGAAGAACTCCCTGACAACAAATACTATATATTCGGGAAAAATGGAGGGAAAGATCTGGCAGAAAAGATGGACTTGCCCTTGTTAGGACAAATACCGATTGTGCAGAGCATTCGAGAAGGTGGCGATGAGGGGAAACCCATTGCTGCTGACGAAAAATCACCCATGGGGAAAGCTTTTCTAGAACTTGCTGCCAATACAATTAAGCAAGTTGAAAAACGGAATTCAGCAATCGACCCAACCAAAAAAGTGAAAATCAGCAAAAAGTAAGCACTCATTTTTTTCCAAAAACAAGTACCTGAAATTAATGAAGTAAGATGCATTTTCCTCATGGAGGATTGACTAAAAATCAAGCCCTCCATGATGGAGTAAGCACAAAGATCTTCTGATACGAAATCTCGTGGAACATTATTCTACCTAATGAAATAGAATTTCTCAAATTCGCATTTTCGCTCCAACTATCTAACTCGTTTTTTGTATTATTGTAAGCTGATAAAAGGCTGTAGTAAAACTGACATCAATGCGCCTCAAAAGGCTTGAAAAACAAGTATTCTCATTGCACTTTGTTTTCCCGATTTTACCCGAGATAGAAACAATATAATTTGAAATATTTAGTTTATCCTACAGTGCAAAATATTACGGATTGAAAAAAATTATACAAAATATATTCCTGCTGTTTATTCTACTGGTAATTGCTGGTGGATGCTCAACAGAAAAAAACACCTGGACTTCACGAACTTACCACAATGTAACCTCCCATTACAATGTCTACTTTAATGGAAAAGAAAGCTTGAAAACCGGTGTTAACAAGATAAATAACTCGGTAGAAGATGATTTCACGGAGCTTCTGCCAATCTACAAATCAAGCCAACCCGGCACAGAGCAAGTTTCATCGGCTGATATGGAAACAGCCATCCTTAAGGCATCCAAATTAATCAACATCCACTCAATAACCCAAAAACCCAAACGTAGGGGAAATAGGTCAGAAGCGTATAAAAGGCTAGCTAGTAAAGAGGAGTACAACAATTGGATCGATGATAGCTACATCCTCATGGGGAAAGCCTATTTCTATCAAAAAAACTATGTCTCAGCCCTTGAGAATTTTTCATATGTCGTCCGCAAATTCAGCGAAGAAGAATCGAAGTACGAAGCATATGTATGGATGATTCGCAGCTACACTGAGTTTGAAAGATATAATGATGCTCTGGAAATTATCCAGAATATTGACGCAACTGAGGCCTTCCCTCAACGTCTTGATGAAAGTTTTTCGCTAGCAGTTGCTGATTTTCATATCCGCCTGAGAGAGTATGATGATGCCATCCCTCAATTAAAAGTTGCTATTGAAAAATCTCATCGGAAGGAAAACAAAATCAGATATAAATACATTCTGGCTCAACTGTATAAGGAAACGGGTAAAGACGAGCTTGCATCTTCGACTTTCCGCGAGATCTCCAAAATGAACCCCGCATATGTAATGGCTTTTAACGCAAGAATAAATGCGGCAGATGCATTCACCGGAAATGCCGATGGAGAAAAGCTAAAGAAAGAATTGCGGAAAATGCTTCGTGATGATAAAAATATTGAATATCAGGATCAGATATATTTTGCATTGGGAAATATATTTTCGAAGGAGGGTAATAAAAAGACAGCCATTGATAATTACATTAAATCAGTAGCAAACAGCAGTATCAACACCTACCAACGCGCTTTATCGTGCCTGACTCTTGCTGATATTTATTTTGACGAACAAAATTACAAGGGATCCCAAAGTTATTACGACAGCGCAATGGTTGTAATTGACACGGAATATCCTAATTACACCACTATCTCTGAAAGATATAGCAGCCTAACACGGCTAACGGATAATCTGTATACGATTGAACTTGAGGACAGCCTGCAACGTATTGCCCTAATGAGCGAGGCCGAGCGAAATGAACAAATTAGCCAATGGATTGAGGAGGCACGAGAAGAAGAATTACGACAACAACAAGCTTTGGCATTAAACCAATCTAATAGCAGTTATTATCGTGCGAACCAAAGCAGACTTGGCTTAAGCCAGCAAAATTCAGGCTCAGGCTGGTATTTTTACAATACAACAACTTCAACCTATGGGAAGGTCGAATTTAAGCAAATATGGGGCGAACGAAAACTTGAAGATAACTGGAGAAGAAAAAATAAAAATTCATCTAATACAACAATTGATCTAGTTGAAGACGATAGTAATAATGCTGAAAAAACGGCAACCGACGAACCTAAAGTTACTAAAATAGATGATCGCCTGAGTCGGGAGTATTATACTCAGGATCTCCCAATGACGGAAGAAGCGATGAAAACTTCTCACCTAAAAATAAGGGATGCTCTATTTAATGCAGGGCGAATTTTTGAACAAGATTTTGAAAATTATGAACGTGCCATAGAATCCTATGAAGATTTGCTGCTTAGGTATGAAAATAACACCTACCAATTAATAACCTATTTTGAGCTTTGGGATTTGCACGCACAAATTGGGAACACCGAAAAATCAGACTATTACAGAAATATAATTATCAACAACTTTCCGGAAAGCAAGTATGCGAAATACCTCATCAATCCAAATTATTTTATTGAACTGGAAGCACGCAACGATAGCCTAAACAATCTTTACCAGCAAGCATTTTACAACTACAAACAAGGGCAATACGCTGATGCAGGGACAATTTCCAGACAAATCATGAGCATGGATCCAGATAGTGTGCTTTTACCCAAAGTAGCCTTTATTAATACTATTTCGGAAGGAACACAAACAGATCTTGACCAGTTTGGTAAAGGATTAGAGAACTACATCAATACATATCCTGAAAGTCCGACAAAGCCCCTCGCTGAAAGTATTTATAAACTTATACAGGACAGCACCCTTGTGAACTACCAACAACTGGTAGCCATGGGGTATTTAAATGAAGAAATTCAAAATGAAGAGATCTTACTTGAAGATCAGGCAGAAACAGATGAATTTGGAGGTAAATTCTCATACGACGAGGACTTGCTCCACTACTTTGTGATAGCTTATCCTCGAACTGCCAACATTGATATTAACCGACTGAAATTTGATATTGCCAATTACAATATTGACCACTACACCAAGATCGATTTTGATCTTGAAACAGAAAACCTGAATTCCCAGACAAGCCTACTTATTGTCCGATCATTGGAAAACAAAGAACAAAGTTTAATTTATTTCCGCTCCATTATCCGAAACCGGGAAGTATTTGAGACATTAAATGATGTTGATTATCTGAACATGGTTGCTTCTTCCTATAATTACCGGGAAATATTGTCAGACAATAATTACACAGATTATCTCAAGTTTTTCATTAAAAACTACAGTCGATTTATTGGCAGCGACTTCCCCGAAGATGAACTACCTGAGCCTGAGGAATTAATGGCTCAAGCACAGAAAGAGGAAAACCAACTAGAAGAACGAGGCACTTTTGTTGTTGTAAAAGCAGAAACCGGGAAAGCCTCTTTCACAAAAGACAACGAAGCTTCACAAAATTTTGTCATTGCTGTTAACGATGCCTCTTTTGATCTCCGAAATTTAATGCCTGACTTCACGTCTTATAATCGATCAAACTTTGATGACTACAACCTAACGATGCAGCAACTGTCTGTTGGAGAATACAAACTTCTCGTGATTAAACCATTAACAGATATCCGACAAGCAGTGGTTTATTTCCGTCAGGTAGTTGCAACCCGACGACTTTTTAAAGAGCTGGAAACAAGAAGCTACCGAAACTTTATCATTACTGATGATAATTTGGAAAAACTGGTTGAAAACGCAGAAATGGATAACTACATGGACTTTTTCCGTGATTATTATATAAGTGGTGAATTTGAAGGACCGGCAAGTGAACCTGCAAAAACGGAAATCACACAAACGTCTGCAGCACCAGCAGCCACCAGAGTTGAGATACCGGAATATGAAGGCTCTTACAAGACTGAAACAACTGGTGATCATTATTTTATACTCGTTATACCAAGGGAAGAAATTAATAGCGAAAGTGTTAAAACTGCAGTTGAAATGTTTAACCAACAAACTTATTCGTCCCTTTCTTTATCTACAGAGCAATCAGCATTGGATGCTCAAAATAACCTTATAAAAGTTTCCGGATTTGAAAGCAAAGAAGTAGCAATGCAATATTTACGTAGCATTGTAAGAAACAATCAGGTGTATGGAATTTTAACAGAGGTGAACTACAGAAATTTCATCATCTCAAAAGAAAACTATTCAATATTCACTGAGAATAAGAACATTTCAGAATATCTAGAAATGTACAAAGCATACTATCTGACTCCTTGATCGAGTTAATCTTTGTTAAAGACATACTTTAATAGACAGTTTTTTGTTTACATTACTGATATCCGGGAACAAACTGAAACACATATCACTTCCATTTAACTGATGGATAGATACGTTGCTGGGAATAAAATTTACCATCTTACAATATTCAAATAATAATATGAGGAAGATCCGTATACTCTGGACTGATGATGAAATAGATATTTTACGTGCACACATTATTTTTCTGGAAGAAAAAGGGTATGATGTCATGACTGCCACTAATGGTGCAGATGCTATTGATTTGGTGCGTGATAACCATTTCGATATTATTTTTCTGGATGAAAACATGCCTGGACTAACTGGTCTCCAAACCTTGAGCGAGATAAAAACAGTTAAGCCCAATGTACCGGTAGTAATGATAACAAAGAGCGAGGAGGAAGAAATTATGGATCAGGCAATTGGGTCAAAAATTGCTGATTACCTAATTAAACCGGTCAACCCAAAACAAATACTTCTTTCGATAAAAAAGAATGTAGATCAGCGCGAACTGGTCACCCGGAAAACTACCTCCGATTATCAAAGTGAATTCTCAAAAATAGGAATGCGCTTAAATGAACGCCTCGACTTCAATGATTGGAAAGACATCTATCGAAAATTAGTTTTTTGGGAACTGGAACTAGGTTCTTCACAGGACTCGACAATGGACGAGGTACTAAAAATGCAGAAGACAGAAGCAAACAATACCTTTTGTCGCTACATTAAAAACAATTACCTGAGCTGGTTTGAGAAAGGGACACAAGATCGTCCAATGCTTTCTCCTGACATTTTTCGCAATAAGGTTTTTCCTCTGCTTGATAAAAAGCAGAAAGTATTTGTGCTGGTCATTGACAACCTCAGATACGATCAATTCAGGGTACTTAGTAAAGTGGTAAACCAATATTTCAGAAGTGAAGAAGAGGAACTCTATTACAGTATTCTTCCTACAGCAACAATGTATGCTCGAAATGCTATTTTCTCAGGCTTAATGCCTGCCGAAATTGCGAAAAATTACCCCAACTTATGGGAAGATGATGACAATGAGGGGAACAAGAATAGGCATGAGAAAGAATTGATGCAAACTCAAATGACCCGTTTGGGAAGAAAGGAAAAACTATATTTTGAAAAAATAACCAATGTCAAGTCAGGTAAAAAACTGATGGACAATCTGGGGACTATTCTACAACACGACCTATCTGTAATGGTTTTCAACTTTGTAGACATGATGTCGCATGCCCGGACAGAAATGGAAATGATGAAAGAGTTGGCCAGTGATGAAAAAGCCTATCGTTCACTTACACTCACTTGGTTTAATCATTCATCCCTTTTGGAATTATTAAAAGGCTTAGCCGAAAATAACATAAAGGTTGTCCTTACAACTGATCATGGAACGATACGGGTAGATAATCCGGTGAAAGTGATCGGTGACCGAGAAACAGTTACCAATCTTCGTTATAAACTTGGCCGAAATCTTAATTACAATCCTAAACACGTATTTGAAATTACCCATCCCGAAAAGGCTTACCTGCCAGGTAGGAATGTTAGCTCAAAATTTATTTTTGCTATGAATGATGACTTCTTTGCTTATCCGAACAATTACAACTATTACGCTCAGTACTATAAAGATACTTTCCAACATGGTGGTATTTCGTTGGAAGAAATGATAATTCCGGTAATCACACTTTCACCGAAAAGTTGAGTTAAGACTCTTCTTTGATTTTTTCGTCCCTAAGTTTACGGTATTCGCGGTTTGCGAAAACAAAGTCCTGTAGCTTTTTATTTTCAGCATGCAGAATTTCTGTTTTT
Organism: Prolixibacteraceae bacterium; assembly: GCA_963662675.2. Classification (GTDB taxonomy): domain Bacteria; phylum Bacteroidota; class Bacteroidia; order Bacteroidales; family Prolixibacteraceae. The sequence goes on along the minus strand of CAXXHP010000002.1, from coordinate 572,600 downwards.
GAACCTTCCCAACACATTTCACCATCACTGATAAAAAGAATTTTATCGCCGATCTCCATAACAGAGTTCATATCATGCGTATTGATGATTGTTGTCATATTAAACTCGACCGTAATTTCATGGATTAAGCTGTCAATGACTATTGATGTTTCAGGATCAAGCCCAGAGTTAGGTTCATCACAAAATAGATATTTGGGATTTAGGGCAATTGCACGAGCAATTGCAACTCTCTTTTTCATTCCTCCAGATATTTCAGATGGAGAAAGCCTATGTGCATCTTTATTAATATTCACACGACTAAGGCAAAACTCAACCCTTTTCTGCTTCTCTTCCGTAGTTTGATTTGTAAACATATCAAGAGGGAAACGAACATTCTCTTCTACCGAGAGAGAGTCAAATAAGGCTCCGCCCTGAAAAACCATTCCCATTTCCTGTCTCAACGTTTTCCTGAGTTTCATCTCCATGGTCGTAAAGTTGCGGTCATCGTAATAGATGCTTCCACTATCAACCTCGTGTAATCCAACAATTGATTTTAGAAGAACGGTTTTACCTGATCCACTACGTCCAATAATGAGATTGGTTTGTCCTTGTTTAAATTCCGTTGTGATATTTTCCAAAACGGTCTTTCCTTCAAATGACTTTAGTATATTTTCTACTCTAATCATTAAAATAGCAATTGAGTTAAAATTAAATCAAACACCAAAATCATAATATTTGTGCTTACGACTGCGCGTGTGCTGGCCGCCCCAACTTCAAAAGCACCACCTTCCACATAATACCCAAAGTAAGAAGGTATTGAGGCAACCAAAAATCCGAATACAAGGGTTTTAATCATGGAGAAATACACATAGTATGGCTCAAACATATACTGAATACCATTGATGTAATCAGGGGCAGAAACTGCACCCACTGCCGGCCCAACAAACAAACCTCCAAGCAAACCAAAAAATACGCTTATAATAAAAAGAAAGGGGAAAATAAATACAACCGCCATAATCTTCGGCAGGATAAGATAGCTTGCTGAATTCACACCCAATATTTCCAGAGCATCAATCTGTTCTGTCACACGCATGCTGCCAATCTCAGATGAAATATTTGATCCAATTTTACCGGCCATAATAAGCCCCATAATTGTACATGAAAACTCAAGCAACAGGGTGTCACGATTCCCTAGCCCAATCAAATATACAGGCAGTAAGGGATTTGACATATTATATGCTACCTGAAGGGTAATAATGCCCCCCATAAAAATAGAAATAATTGCAACAATACCCACAGAATTAATCCCAAGGCTTTCTATTTCAAGAAGTAGTTTGCGCAAATAGATCCGTGTTCGTTCAGGTCTTGAAAAAACCCGGCCGAGCATTGCAAAATATCTGCCCATATGAAAAAAGAATTTCATCTAGAAAAACTTAAGTGACTATAATCAAAATCGCATTAAACCTCGTATAAAACAGCCTTCATTTGTTTAACCCAATATACGAGCAAACATAGACAGACTACTTACGTAAGCTATACGATTGGCTAAAGGTACTAATTATCAGAAAAGATTATATAAGGTATCTTATTTTCTAGGCTTGAATAAATTTATCATGTTATGAAAGCAATAAAACAGCTAATCTATCATTATCAAATTAGGTATATTTGAATTTTAAAGAACAAAAATAATTTCAATGAAAGATAACTATTGTGTGATCATGGCCGGTGGGATTGGAAGTAGGTTTTGGCCATTAAGTAAAAGCTCAATGCCAAAACAGTTTCTGGATATATTAGGAACAGGTCGCACTTTTATACAAATGACTTTTGACCGCTTCAAAAAGGTCTGCCCTATCGAAAATTTCTTGATTGTAACCAGTGTTGACTATAAAGAACTCGTATTAAGTCAGCTCCCAGATTTGAAAGAGGAGCAGGTTCTCTTAGAGCCATTACGAAGAAATACAGCCCCTTGCATAGCATATGCCTGTAATAAAATAAAAAAGATCAATGCTGACGCACAGGTAATTGTTGCCCCTTCTGATCATTTAATTTTGAAAGAAGAAGAATTTCTAAAGCAGGTAAGAAATGGGTTGGAGTTTACGAATGAGAACAATGCATTGCTGACCTTAGGCATTACGCCTAGCAGACCAGAGACAGGATATGGATATATTCAAGTTGAATCCAGAATGCCCGAAAATGGGCTAGGACTTTTTTACAAAGTAAAAACCTTTACAGAGAAGCCTAATGCAGAAATGGCCAAGATATTTATGGAAAGTGGCGAGTTCTTTTGGAACTCTGGCATCTTTATATGGTCGCTAAAAAGTATTTTATCAGCCTTCGACGCCTACCTCCCTGATGTTGCCATGCTCTTTAAAAAAGGAGAAAAGTTATACGGAACCAGTGATGAAGTTCATTTCATCAATAAAACATATTCCGAATGTCAAAATATTTCCATTGATTACGCCATCATGGAAAAAGCGAACAATGTGTATGTGCTTTGTGCCGACTTTGATTGGAGCGACCTCGGAACATGGGGCTCTCTGTATGAAAATCAGGAGAAAGACGAAAATGCCAACTCCATAACCGGCGATAGCACATTGATGTACCATTCAAAAAACTGCATTGTCAATGTGCCTAACAACAAACTTGCTGTGCTTCAAGGACTAGATGGGTATATTGTTGTGGAATCGGAAGGAACCTTGCTCGTTTGCAAAAAGGAAGACGAACAGCAAATACGTCAATTTGTAAATGATGTGAAAATGTTAAAAGGCCCTAAGTATATTTAAAGTTTGATTAGCAAATAACTTTTAGCCACTCAACATAGTAATTAACCAAGGTCATTCTGTCCCAAAATTTAGTGACAAAATGACCTTGGTTAATTACTTAATTCCCCTAATCCAAACTGTCCAAAATTCCTTCTAGCATGAGGTTGCTATCGAATTCACCACTCTTAGAAAAGCCCGTCCGAATAACGATCAATTCTTTAGAAGGGATGATAAAAATAAATTGACCATCATGCCCTTTACACATGTATGTATCCTCAGGGGCATCGGGTTGATCGCCTGATAAATTTAACCAAAAAAAAGCACCATATCCTCCCTCAGAGCCAAGGGCTGGCTGTACGGAATAATCTACCCAACCTTCGGGAAGTATTTGTTCACCCAACCAATTGCCCTTATTCATATAAAGGAGTGCAAATCGTGCATAGTCGCGCATAGTGGCATATAAGTATGATGAACCCACAAATGTGCCGGATGCATCAAGCTCAAAAATGGCACTCTTCATTCCAATTCTATTGAATAATGCTTCACGAGGAAACCGAAAATAGTCTGCATCCGACAGAAATGAACGACGCAAAATCAAACTGGCAAGATTCGTTGTTCCCGAAGAATAGATCCATATAGAATCAGGGGGAAATGCATATGGTTTATCTGCTGTGTATTGCCCCATGTTTCCCTCTTTATGCAGCATGATGGTCACGTCTGAAAGATTTCCATAATCTTCATTCCAGTCCAGTCCGCTATTCATGTGCAGCAAATTATTCAAAGTGATGTTTCTCCGATTGTCCTGCTGCCAAGGATCCAAATTCAAGGGTTTTTGAATGTCCAATTTTCCCTCCTTCACCCGGATTCCAATTAATGCATTGGTAAAGCTTTTTGCCATTGACCAGCTTAAAAATTTGGTATCAGATGAAAAGTCTTCCCGGCATACCTCGGCAATGAGTTCGCCTTTATAAACGACCGTTAAGGCAAAAGTTCCTTTGTATGGGATTGTGTCCGACATCACCATTTTTATAGCTTCATTAAGCTTTACAGTGTCTATTCCAGAAGGAATAGAATCCGTCAACAAATCACCCATCGGCCAAGGAATGGTATCAGGATTCTCAGGGGATGATTCAACAAGTTGATAAGGACGTGCTTCTATTTCCTCTTCTGAATATCCCTCTATCAATGTGCAGCCAAAACCGTCAATATAAATTGCCTTTGACTCACCCCAAAGAAACCGGCTGGTAACTTCTTTCTTTTCAAAATCGATAGTGTTATTGGTATATTTCACTACCGAAAAATCAAGGTCCTCTACTTCCATCGATTCCTGCGAGCGACCGGCAACGAAAACACCTGAGGCTAAGTTTTTAGCGGCATATCCGGTAATCACAGGCATAAGCTGATCCAAATAAACTACAGCTCCCAAAACAAGAACAAATAAAGTCGTAAAAACAATTTTTTTCTTCATAGTCTGTCAATTCTCCGAGTTTGAAAATTCAGATTTAAGGATAAATTTATTACCGAATGAAGAAAACGATGAATTATACTTTGTCGGTTTTACCGAGCTTTAAAAATCAAGATCTAGTTCCCGTTTATCTTTATCAAGCATATCAACAGTTAATGTAGCCTTGCATTGCTCTTTAAGAAATAGGGCAAGCTCATCACGAGCTTCCTCTATCAGGGAATGAGAAGCAACACCAACTCCATCAATGTTGATCACTATTTTCTTAGAGTTTTCAGTAATCTTAGTCAAGTCTCCATTTCTCCAATTCCACCGGCGACACATTACATTCAGGGTTTTATCGTCATAATAGATAACCTCACCTTCTTCCGGATTTTCCTGCTCCTCGCTACCAAGTGGAACAAATTTTTCGAGGCCATTGGAAAGTCCAAGGCGTAAATTTCCTTCAATAGCATCTACGTCATCTCCTCCACAAGGAATAAGATATTTAATAGAGATGTAGTTGAATAGGGCAACTACCGAATTAATAAACGGAAAGCCCCCACCCTTTTGAATTCTTTTAAGTAATGATTTAATAGACGGTGGATATTTGTTAGGGTTGGATCCGAATTGGCGATGTACCTCGTCCCATCCTTGTACCAGTTCAAACTCTAAACAATCCGTCCCCATTCGGTCTTCAATTTGTTTGTTTAAAGGTTTTTTAATTCGCTTGTTGCCTACCGCATTTTCAATATCGCTAACAACAATAATCCCTCGCTTAAAATCCGGGAACTTATCAAATATTTCCTGATCTATAATTATTTTCTTCATCTGTTATTTATAAATGATTTATTGGATCCCGAAAATACCTAAAATTCAAGAAACTTGCCCAATAAAGAAGGGATCTTCGAAACAAGAAAATGATGGACCCTCGTTAGCTTATATTTATAACTAGCAGATTATATCCCTTTTAATAGCCTGCCTAAAATATCAGCTCCGGTAATAACCCGTTTGCATTCATCAGTCCAAAACAAGGCAATATCTCGATCAATGGGTGTATCAATATCCTGCTCTCTGTCACTTTTCAATTCCATGATGAGATAATCCAGATTAGTTTCCTTATCGGTAATTACATGTGGAATATGGCAGTACTTTTCTATCTCTTCACAACCCTCGCAAAAAAGTACTGATCTAATAAAACCATCCGCATCTAATACTAATTTTGGCACATTATCCAGATCCGTTAATACAATCCATTTTTCTCCAGATTTATTTATTTTGCGAATAAAATCATCACTCGAAGTAGCAGTAAACTTCGGGAAAATAAGTTTCCCGTTTTCGCTTTCCAGAGGAATAATACTTTCTATGTTAATAAGTTCCCCTTCATTAATAACCTTTAAATCATCCATTGAAAAAAAGTTAATTGCTCCTGTTCCCTCAACATGATCAATTTCGCTTTCTTGCTCTTCCATATGTTTTCGGATAAATAGCTTGATATTGTTCTCTGCAAAGAACTGAACAGATTCTTTTCCGAGCCATGCATCAAGCAAAAGTGCTGAAGGTTTCGCCACAGGATACAAAACAAATTGATAGAACCTAAGCACAGGGGCTAACAAAGAAGCCATTTTCAAAGCATTTCTTGAAAAGTATGCTTGTGGCAATATTTCTCCGAACAAGGTGATGATAACCGTTGAAAATGCAAATGAAAGAACTCCTGCCATTACCGAGTCAGATAATAAAGTCAGTAATACATTAATTCCAACATTCCCCCACAAGATAGTTGTAAGCAGAAAGTTTGAATCGTGTCTCATTTCCAAAACTTTTTTGGCGCCCGTTAAAGGTGAAGCCTCTGCTTCAATCTCTAACCGAAGGCGGGTAAGACTGAAAAAAGCCAGATTTAATCCTGAAAACATGGCCGACTGAGTGATGCAAAATGCAATTCCCAACCAAATAAAATAAGTTGTCATCATCTAAAACCATTTATTCCGTTTAAAATAGTACAACATGGCTATAGCTACCGATAACATAACCCCCCACATTACAAAATAGCCATATTTATAACTTAACTCGGGTAAGTATTGGAAGTTGGTGCCATATATTCCGGCGATAAAAGTCAAAGGAATGAATATAGAGGCAAAAATGGTGAGTACCTTCATAACATCATTCACACGGTTGCTCACATTTGTATTGTATATATTAAAATAGTCACCTATCATGTTAAAATAGGTATCTGCTGCTTCATAGGCATGTTCTACTAAATCATTCAATTCCTGAAAATAAACAATAGACTCATGCTTAATTAGTTCAGAATTTGAGCGGAGTAGTCGTGTCATCACCTCTTTCAAAGGACGTATTGTTTTTCTGAAGTAGGTAATTTCGGTTTTAAAATGGAATAACTCAGCACTTACCTTTTTATCAGGATTAGATAATCTTGGCTCCAATTGCTCAACAAGATCCCCAATTTGCTCAATATTTATCAGGTAATTATCCACAAGGCTATCGATTAAGGTGTACAAAAGATAATCAGCAGATGATTTTCGGATACGCCCTATCTTATTTCTTATTCTTTCACGAACAGGCTCAAAATGGTCACCAACTTTTTCCTGAAAAGAGATCAATGTGTTTGCACACAGAATGAATGAGATTTGTTCAACGGAAATATCCTGTTCTTCAGGATTGAAATAAACAGCTTTTGTTACCAATGTTATTGAATCTGAGTCTTCAAAAAATTTCGATCTCTGTCCTGTGTTTAAAACGTTCTCTAGCGCAAGTGAGGAAATATTGAATTGTTTCCCAATTTTCTGAACAATGGAAGTATCGTGAATACCATCGATATTGAGCCAATTTATAGATTGTAGATCTATGTGATCAAAAGCCTCTTCTATTGTCTTGTAATTCGCTTCGACCAATGTTTCATCATTATAACTAAAGAGTCTGATTTTTGACTCATCCATTTTTTGACTTCCCATAAAAATCAGACTCCCGGGGGCAGCCCCTTTTGCCTTTTTTATACTTTTTAGAAATCTTGCCATAATGCGTATTATTTAATTCAAACTATTATTGTCAACTCATCCTTTTAGAAAGTATCCAAAACGGTTATTTATAGAACGCCTTTAGAGTTTTCTTTTAATCCTGCTTATACAATGATCTTTTATAGCGAAATGAGAAAATCCGCTACTTTATTCTTTTAGCCACGCCAAAGCATCTTCTTCTGTCTTAAAAAACCGAGTGCCTTTCATCCCTGAAACTCCAATAACAAAAGCAGCGAGTACTCTTGCTACAGGATGTGCACCATAAACAGCCACTTTCTCGGTAAGTTCATCTTCACCCATTTCTTTATACATCTCTCTGACAGCTATTGAACTTTTCCCTGATTTATTAATATTGACAAGCTGCTTTACCTTTCCCGGAAAAAGTGAATAGATACGTTTATAATTATTTTGTATTATGTCTGCTAATTCGTCTGTTTGCTCACCAACGGCTTCAATATACAGGATATTATCATCCAACAACTTTATTGTATTCTGCATCACACGGAATTCGCGTTCCCCAATCCGTTCAAGCCCTAACCATTCATCCATAATTCCAATTTATTCGCCCTTTTTCAAAGGGCTGTTATTCACAAGGTTTTTTTCAAGTTATGTAGAGTGAAAAATCACAATCAAATATAAAGTTAAAAACTTTCTAATGTCATAGAAACAAGAGCAATCCATACAATGCACACTAGTAGAGGATCATTTTTATAGCTAAGATTATTATCTTTGACATGAAAGTACGAAAAGGTAACTGAAAGGCATTGCATAATGCATACATTAAAGGTTGCTGATTCATCAAACAAACCAAAAATAAACTAAAATGAACAAACAAAGATCAATTTTACTCCCGGCTCTGATAGGCCTAATGTTTATGGCCTTTAGTTGTGGCCCAAAATTTACAACTGAAGAAAAAGGAGATCTTATCATTGTCCACAATGAGGACGGACAGACCTTAGGGTATTCTCAAAATTCAGGCGTAACCATTATTGAAGATGGTGGATATGCTTTTAAAGATTTAAATAAAAACGGGACACTGGATTCTTATGAAGATTGGCGTCTATCATTTGATGAAAGAGCTGAAAATCTTGCTTCGCAAATGTCAATTGAGCAAATTGCAGGTTTAATGCTATATAGCGGACACCAAGCTGTTCCTGCAGGTGGTGGTCGTTTTGGGGGTACTTACAATGGTAAACCATATGCTGAAAGTGGAGCAAATCCATGGGATCTTTCTGATGCACAAAAGGAATTTTTAGTAGATGACAACTTACGTCATGTATTGGTAACAAGCCTAGAAACTCCTGAAGTAGCAGCAAGATGGAGTAACAATGTGCAAGCTCTAGTTGAAGGAATTGGTCTTGGTATTCCTGCAAATAATAGTTCGGATCCTCGCCATGGAACTTCAGCTGATGCAGAATTTAATGCAGGAGCAGGAGGCAATATTTCTATGTGGCCATCTTCTTTAGGGATGGCAGCCACTTTTGACCCAAGCGTTGTTCAGAATTTTGGCGATATCGCGTCAAAAGAATACCGCGCATTGGGTATTGCAACAGCTTTGTCTCCACAAATTGATTTGGCAACTGAACCACGGTGGGGACGTTTTAGTGGAACATTTGGAGAGAACGCTCAATTGGATGCTGATATGGCTCGCGCTTATGCTGATGGTTTCCAAACATCAGAAGGTGATGCTGAAATTTCAGGAAGCTGGGGTTACAATAGTGTAAATGCAATGGTAAAACACTGGCCTAGTGGTGGACCTGAAGAAGGTGGTCGTGACGCTCATTATGCCTTTGGTAAATATGCTGTTTATCCAGGCAATAACGCTGATGAACATTTAATTCCTTTTACCGAAGGTGCATTTAAACTAAATGGTGGGACTGGTGCTGCATCTGCGGTTATGCCTTATTATACGATCTCATTTGGTCAAGATCAAGAAAATGGTGAAAATGTAGGTAATAGCTATAGTTCATACCTAATAAATGATCTTCTTCGTGGAGTATATGGATATGAAGGTGTAGTTTGTACTGACTGGGGCATTACAAAAGATAATACTGCAATGGATTCATTTGGGACTACCTCTTGGGGAGCAGAAAGTCTGACTGTTGCAGAACGACACTACAAAATATTAATGGCAGGTGTTGATCAATTTGGTGGTAATAATGATTCAGGTCCTGTTATTGAAGCCTATAATATGATGGTTGAAAATGATGGTGAAGAATGGGCACGTAACCGTTTTGAGCAATCGGCAGTAAGACTTCTAAGAAATATTTTCAGAGGAGGGTTATTTGAAAACCCATATCTTGATGTTGAAACAACTGTTGATGTTGTTGGTAATCCTGACTTTATGGCTGCTGGTTATGAAGCTCAGTTGAAATCAGTTGTGATGCTTAAAAATGCAAAAAATGCTTTGCCTTTAAGTGAAAAAGCTACTGTTTATGTACCTAAAAAATATTATCCAGCCTCAGGTGGTGGAATGTTCGGTTTTGGAGGTTCTTCAGAGGCAAGATGGGATTACCCTGTAAATATGGATATCATCAAGAAATTCGTGAATGTAACCGATAATGCAGATGAAGCTGATTATGCCTTGGTATTTATTGATAGCCCAAACGGTGGAAGTGGATATAGTACTGATGATGTTGAAAAAGGAGGTAATGGGTATGTGCCAATCTCTCTTCAATATCGCAAGTATACTGCAACTTATGCACGTGAAGTGAGTATTGCCGGTGGTGATCCTTTGGAAGATTTCACGAACCGTTCTTATAAAGGAAAAACTGTTACTGCAACAAATTCAACTGATTTAGATTTGGTATTGGATACAAAGAAAGAAATGGGTGACAAACCAGTTGTAGTTGTTGTTAACGTTTCAAAACCTATGATTTTCACAGAGTTCGAAGATAAAACTGATGCGATCATTGTTAGCTTTGGGATTCAAGATCAGGCCATTATGGATGTATTAACTGGCAAGTCAGAACCTTCTGGTTTGTTGCCATTCCAAATGCCTGCAAACATGAAAACAGTTGAAGAACAATATGAGGATGTTCCTCAGGATATGGACTGTCATGTTGACTCTGAAGGAAATACCTATGACTTTGCATACGGTATGAGCTGGAGTGGTGTAATTAATGACGAACGTGTAACAAAGTACAAATAATATTGAGTCTACATATCTTATAAAGAAAGCCCCTTGAATTAATCAAGGGGCTTTTTTTATGATTACTTTAAGTAATAATTATAAGTTTAGTGTTTTTGATACTTTACATGTAAGTACTGAGATATGTCATTACTTTTGCATCGCCTAAATTAATCTTAGGCAAAAAAGAGAATAAGAAAAACTAAATTATCTAACTACTAAATGAAATTAATAGCTATTTGTTCTATTATACTGGTCTTGGCTTGTGTAAAGGTTTCAGGTCAAAATATCAATGCCGAAGTTGCAGGCATGACCCGTTACACGTCGGTTACAGGATCATTTTATTCCCCGATTACAAAGAATCACAAATTAAGTTTCACAGCTGCTAGCAGGTATTATTTAAATTATGAGGATGAGAATATGGCTGCCGTATTTTCAAACCTCGGCTATAGCTTAACTCCAAGTTTTACAGTAACAGCAGGAGCTATGTATTTTGGAGGAACACCAACACCGATGACTGGTATACAGGCTATGTTTGGCAAAAAAGCTGTCACTGGAATGTTTGCACCTAGTTTGACTTTTGGAGAAGATCTTTCAGTACTTATGATTTCTCAAGTACAATATTTAAAGCCTGTAAAAGAAGCAACTGACTTTGTATCTAAAGCAATGCTTTTAGGTATGATTGGCTTTAATGGAGATGTTTTTAGCAGGTTGTCATTAAGAAGTGGATTGACGAAAGGTAAACTGGGATATGGCTTAGCTGCTGATATTGACATGAAGGCTTTTGATGGTGATGACATAGAAATATCCTCAACTGTAGGAGTGTATTTGCAGTATAATATTAGTTTATAGTGTCTATATAGTTGGTATTTGGAGCTTGAATAAAGAAAATTTGAACCTTATAAATACCTATACTAAATGAAACCTCTATATTTTCTTTTAATTTTATTAATTGCATTGTTTGCGTTAAGTGCCTCTGCACAATCTATTTCGGCAGAATTGTCAGGGATGGATAGTTATACCACTTTTAGTGGTTCTGTCAGGGCTGATTTGACTAAAAATGACAAGTTAAGCTTTACAGGAGCTAGTAAGTATTATGACTATTATGCTGCAGAAAATAGATTTTTGCTTTTAAGTAGCCTGGGATATGCTTTTACATCTCATTTTTCAACGACAATGGGAACACTGTATGCTTATGGGAGTGCAGTAAAACCAACTGTTGGAATTCAGCTTTCAGGATCGCTTAATAAAATCAATGCAGCTTTTGCTCCAAGTCTTGCTTTCTCAGAGCAGACTGAGATATTAATGAGATCCTCCCTGCAGCATTCTACTTTTCTAAGCCCAAAAACTGATTTTGTCTCAAAAATGTCATTGCTAGGTTTTTTGAATTTTCACGAGCATGTTTCCAGTAGACTTTCATTGAGAAGTGGCCTTTCACAAGGGCGGTTTCAGTATGGATTAGCCATGGATATTCGTTTTGCCGGTAATGAATTCAAAATATCTCCAAATGTAGGGGCATTTTTGCAATGTCAGCTTCTATAAAATCGCTTTATTTTCATGCAACAAAGTTTGCAATTCAACAGCCAATTATATTGAAAAATACAAAAGGAGATCATTTCATTTTCTCGAAACAGATCTCCTTTGACATTTTAGACTTTTTAAGTATGCCTATTCAACCAAAACTTCTTTGAGACTAAGTCCATATGCGTTTTCGCCAGGCTTACTATTCAATACCATTAACACGAAAATCCAAATAGTGCCGACAAGTGGGATTACAGCAAAATCAAACAAAAAAAGCAGGATATGATAATCATACCCCACTTTTAAATGATTAGTGACTTCCTAAAAATAATTCACCCCATCACATCGCAATTCACTATCTTATAATTGTCATTTCATCTATCAGGTTTGTGGCTCCGGCATATTTGTCAATAATCCACAGCACAAATCGAATATCAACGTTTATACATTTTTGCAGTTCGTCCTCAAAAGCTAAATCGCCACTCATAGCCTCCCAGTTTCCATCAAAGGCAATACCAATAAGCTCCCCTTTTGCATTTAACACTGGACTTCCCGAATTACCTCCGGTAATATCATTATTAGTGATAAAACAAGTATGCAAAGAACCATCTTCATCTGCATAATCACCATAATCGTTTGCATAATATAGTTCCTTCAGCTTTGCAGGAACATCAAACTCCATATCACCTGGAATTTCCTTTTCAATATAGCCGGTAAGTGTCGTAAAATAGTCATATTCTACCCCATCTTTGGGAGCATACCCACCAACTGTTCCATAAGTCAATCGCATTGTTGAATTGGCATCAGGATAGAAAGTCTTATCTTTCTCCATTTCCATACGGCCAGCCAAAAATAAACGACGACCTTTCAACAACTGTTCTACCGTTTCATTTGTCGCCTCGCCAATTTCGGACATTTCGTCGAAAATACTGATTGTGGCCTTAAAGGCAAGATCCTTCTCCAGCGTTTTTAACTTAGGCTCATCTAGAAAAGCTTCCAATTTGGCTCTATCTGCAAAAATGGTTTTGGCAAACATTTTGGCAACGTATGCCTTAAAATCACCTTTATATTTTGACTTAACCTCATTAAAGAAATCTGGATGAAATTCAACATCCACATTTTGCTCGTAAATGGATAAAAGTGCTGCTGTGATTTTCTCATCGGTTGATGCATCATAATCCTTAAAATAATCATCAAGTACGTTTCTCATATACATAACGGCACGGTCAATACGATCCTTATCATCCGGATGTTTAAGTGCTTCAGATATATCGATTGCTCCGTAAGCAAATGCAAATATTTCCGGCCCCCGCAACATTGATTCTCGCATATACTCAGAGGCCTTTTCATCTGTCACATCTTCGTATGAATATTCTATCAGACTAAGCGCCTCTCCGTATTTTGCTTTTCTGTCGTCACTAGCATTTACCCAATCTGTAAATTTATCTTCTATGGCTTTCTTTTTTGCAATAACATTAAGTGCAGCCAGCCCTTTGTTCTGCCCAATGCTATATTTATAATAATTTGAACTGCTTGCATATTTTGAAGCGTACTGAATAGTTGCTTTTTGCCCTGTATTCATATAATCCAAAATGATGTCAAGTTTCTTTTCACGCACATTAACACGTATAGGATTTGTTGCGGTCATCGTATAATTTACACCTACAGAAGACTTGTAACGAGTTGTGCTTCCAGGGTATCCCATGACCATGGCGAAATCACCTTCGTCATACCCTTCTAAAGAAATAGAAAAATTGTATTTGGGATGATAAGGAACATTATCTTCGGAGTAATCTGCAGGTTTACCATCGGGTCCACAATAGACTCTAAACATACTAAAATCTCCAGTATGACGAGGCCACATCCAGTTATCAGTATCTCCTCCAAATTTTCCAATTGACTCAGGTGGTGCACCAACGAGACGAATATCTTTGAATGTTTCGTAGACTAGCAAATAATAGCTGTTCCCATTGAAGAACGACTCAACATCGGCATCATAATGGGTTTCTTCTGTTGCCTCTTTTTCAATCGTTAAAGAAACGTTACGAATTAAGCCATTTCGTTCCTCTTCACTCATATCATCACGCAAATCTGCCATCACCCGATCAGAAACATCTTCAATACGAACTAAAAAGGACACCGTCTTGCCCGGATTTGGCAACTCTTCGTCAAAGCTTTTGGCCCAGAAACCATCACGCAAATAATCATGCTCTACTGAACTGTGGTACTGTATTTCGCCAAAACCGCAATGATGATTTGTCAACAATAGGCCATCTTTTGAAATTAGTTCTCCGGTACACGACCCCCTGTCCAGTGCAACCACTGCGTCTTTCAGACTTGAGTTATTAATATTATAGATATCTTCAGCAGTTAGTTCAAAACCCATTTGCTGCATATCTTTAATATTCAGTTTTTGAATTAATGAAGGTAGCCACATTCCTTCATCAGCGCGTACAGATCCATTCAAGAAAATAATAAAAACAATAATAAGTGCTAAAAACTTCTTCATCCCATTATGATTAATACAGTTTGTGATATTTAAAGATACAAATATATATGTAAAGGCATAATTCATGTTGAATGCCTTAATAAATCCTAAAAGATCAAAATCCGTAGTATATGTTTTCATCTTCCCAGATTCATTACAACTAAAAACCAAAAGTTTATAAAAAAGTTCTAAGCGTCCCATTTCTTCTTTTGGTAGGTGTAAAAATACCTATCTTTGCCAGCAAATTAGAAAAGCATTGAACATGGAACGAAAAGTAAGGGTGCGTTTTGCCCCAAGTCCAACAGGGGCACTGCACATGGGAGGTATCCGCACGGCCTTATTTAATTACTTATTTGCTAAGAAATTGGGAGGTGATTTCTTGTTACGGATTGAAGATACCGACCAAACCAGATATGTTCCGGGAGCGGAAGATTATATCATTGAGGCGTTGAAATGGTGTGGATTAATGCCGGATGAAGGCATCGGAGCTGGAGGCGACCTTGGACCATATCGACAAAGCGAACGTAAAGCCATTTACCGCCAATATGCCGATCAACTAATCGAAAATGGAAATGCATATTATGCTTTCGACACCCCTGAAGAACTAGCCAACATACGTTCTGAAGCCGAAGCAAATAAAACTGTTTTTTCTTACGATTTGCACACTCGTGACAAACTTCAGAATTCATTGACTTTACCGGCAGACGTTGTAAAACAAAAAATTGAAGAAGGACAACCATGGGTTATTCGTTTTAAAATGCCAGAGAATACAGATGTTACTGAAGCTGACCTGATACGTGGGAATGTAAAATTTAACACCAACCAGCTTGATGACAAAGTGCTTTTTAAGGCCGATGGTATGCCAACCTACCACATGGCCAATGTGGTAGATGACCACCTTATGCAAATCACACATGTCATTCGCGGAGAAGAATGGCTGCCATCCATGCCACTTCACATTCTGCTTTACAAAGCACTGGGCTGGAACGATACCCGTCCACAGTTCGCTCATTTACCACTCATACTAAAGCCAACAGGCAAAGGTAAATTAAGTAAACGCGATGGTGACAAAATGGGTTTTCCTGTGTTTCCTTTGCAATGGACAGATCCTAAAACAGGTGATGTTTCACGTGGCTACAGGGAAGATGGGTATTTCCCTGAAGCATTCGTAAACATGTTGGCCTTATTGGGTTGGAATGCAGGTACTGAACAAGAATTTTTCAGCATGAATGAGCTGATTGATCAATTCAGCCTTGAGCGCGTCATTAAATCAGGAGCAAGGTTTGATCCGGAAAAAGCAAAATGGTTCAACCGCCATTATATGCAACAAAAAACAGAAACAGAACTATCTGCTCTATTTACTTCTGTTTTAGCAGAAAAGAACATCCCAATTGAGGATGAAAAGCTAAACAGGATTGTTGGACTTATCAAGGAACGTTGTGAGTTTGTTTCTGACCTTTGGGAACAAGGGTGCTATTTCTTTGCAACCCCCGAAAGCTATGATGAAAAAACAGTCAGCAAAAAATGGAAAACAGAGACTTCAGGTATGCTAAATGCCATTGCAGAAGTTTTACAAGATGTTGACAATTGGAATGCAAACGATATTAAAGAGACCTTTTCGGCTTTTATGAACGAAAAGGGATGGGGATTTGGAGCAGTGATGGCTCCCATGCGTTTGGCGCTTGTTGGAAGTAGCCAAGGCGTAGACTTGTTTGACATTTGTGATATTATAGGCAAAGAAGAAACACTGACCCGCATACAAAAAGCGACATCAATTTTAGGGTAAATTCGAATTAAAATATCCTATTTAGAAAGATAGAGTTGTCCAAAAAGTAAAGACACGAGTCATACTGAACTTGTTTTCAGGATCTTAATAAACTATGAAACAGATCCCGAAACAAGTTCGGGATGACGTTTTTCAATGATTTTTCTACTTTATAGACAGCCCCATCTTTCCTTATAAACCAACAATGAAAAATTATTTTAACTTCTCGAGGTACAATTTTCTAAGTTCCTGCAGATAGGGTAGATTTAATTTGTTTGAATAAATACGAATAAACTCATGCAATTTCCCATTATGATAAAATGCGCCCAATGCAGCATCAAACTTACTTTCAACCCAGTTATACTTAACCCGGTTTGTAAGCTCATTAAATCCCTCCCACGAATGCCCCTGTGGCACTTCTAAATAAGCATGAAAATCCTCCTTGTTATCCAGATAGATTCCGTCATCAATTTTTGTCAAATTGAAAAACTTAATAACCCGAATTTGAGCAGGCTCTTCAAGCCCTTTCCTTGTCTTTTTTAACGGGAAAATTCCTTGATCCTGATATGCCTCCTGAAGTTTCCCAATTAGGTCATAATGCTCTAAATGACGCACCCTTAAAACATGATACTTCTGATCATAAATTTGCAGGAAGCCTTTCCCTGCCTCAAATTTATTATCGAATACTTTCTCAACTTTTTCGGTAGCACGAAGTATATCCACTAATGTATATTGCTCCTGCAACGCCAAATACATATAGATTGGTTTTGTTGCAAGAGGTGAATCATTATAATATCCGGGGAATGGCGCCAATGCTTCAAAGACTAAGGTCCCTGGAACTATTCTATCACTAATTGTAAGAACAGGCTCTTCTTTGCTGAGTGTCCCAAATACTTCAAGTTTATTTTCTTTATTCATTAGTCTTTAATTTATTAGATTCGACGTAGTCGACTTGCTGTTACCGGTTATCCTATAAATTATTTGTATTGACAACAACAAGTTCGTTTCATTTCTATTAATTATAAGGGATTCATTATCTTCGTCATCAATACTTCATGATGAGTACTCAAAAATACTTTCACGTTGACCCCGTTGGACCGGTTTGTATCTTAAAAGATAATCGTTCCCGACGTATCCGCCTCCAGGTAAAACCCGATGGGCAGGTTCAGGTTTCCATGCCACTTTTGGTTTCGGAACAAAAAGCTCTCGACTTTGTCAGAACAAAAGCAGACTGGATAATAAAACAACAAAAACACATACAAACTAGTTTAACGATTTTTAGTGAAGATACCAGTTTTGCGACAAAGTTTCATAACTTAAAAATAATTACGGTTGATCACAACAAAGCTTCGGCAATGGTTGGCAATGGAGTTATCCAGATAAATATTCCGCAAAGTCGCGACCATCAAACACCCGAAATTCAACAATTTATACGAAGAGTAATAACGCAGGTAATGCGCCAAGAAGCAAAAATTTATCTCCCAACACGAACAAAGGAATTGGCACAAAACCACAATTTTGTTTATGAAAATGTGTTTGTAAAGCATGTAAAAACACGCTGGGGGAGTTGTTCCTCTATTAACAACATCAACCTAAACATTCACCTAATGCGACTGCCAGGCCCTCTGATTGATTACGTTATTCTTCATGAACTGGCGCATACGGTTGAAAAGAACCATGGGAAATCATTCTGGCAATTGCTTGAGAAAGTTTGTCCCGGTTCGAAAAGACTGAATAAAGAACTAAGTAAATACCACATTGACCTTTTTTAAACTACACCCTCATGGCAGATAATAAGACTAATCCTCAAAAGATGAATTGGAATCAACTCATATCTACACGTCGTTTGGGTTCAAAACCAGCCACCCGAGAAATTGATTTATATAACCGCACACAGTTTCAGAGGGATTACGACCGAATTATCTTTTCATCGCCATTTCGCCGTATGCAAAACAAGACTCAGGTATTTCCGCTGCCTGGAAGCATTTTTGTGCACAATAGGCTTACGCACTCTTTGGAAGTAGCAAGCGTGGGACGTTCTCTGGGCAACATACTATCTGAGAAGCTGATAAACGCAGGCGAAAATAATCCATTATTAAGTGAGTTGGGTGCTGTTGTTTCGTCTGCGTGCCTTGCACACGACATGGGCAATCCACCTTTTGGGCATTCTGGAGAAGAAGCAATTTCAACCTATTTTAAAGATGGGGATGGAAAAAGACTAGAGGACTTGCTATCGCCAGAAGAATGGAGCGATTTTATTTTATTTGATGGCAATGCCAACGCACTTCGGCTACTTAGTCATCAATTTGAAGGTCGACGTGAAGGAGGTTTTGCCCTAACTTACACGACTTTGTCTTCAATTGTAAAGTATCCTTATGAATCTATTGGCATAAAAAAACAAAAATTTGGATTTTTCCAATCTGAGAAAAATCTGTACCACGGCATAGCCGCTCAATTGGGAATTATTCAACTTGAAAATAATCCCATGAAATTTGCCCGTCACCCTCTGGTTTTTCTTGTTGAAGCTGCTGATGATATCTGTTACCAGATTATGGATATAGAAGATGCACACAAACTCAAAATATTGGACTATAAAACAACCAGCCAATTGTTCCTTAATTTTTATGACCCAGAAGAGGATGACAAAAGCATCGAAAAGATTGAGAACACATTCAAGTCTGTAACCGATTTGAATGAGCGCATATCTTTTTTACGTGCCGGCGTAATCAATAAATTGGTACATGAATGTATTGACATCTTTTGGGAAAACCAGTCAGCCATTCTCGATGGAACATTCAGAACTGCTCTGATTGATAATCTGGGAGGAACATCAAAAAAGGCAATGGACATAATCGAACCAATTTCCATTCAAAAAATCTATCAAGATCGATCGGTTGTTGAAATTGAATTGGCCGGGCATCAAATCATAAAAACGCTCTTGGATGAATATACCAAAGCCGTTTTAACACCCAAAACAGGAATGTCTAAAAGACTTTTATCATTTATGCCTATGCAATACAGAGGAGATCATCAAAGTGATTATCAGAAAATACAGTCTGTGATCGATTTTGTAACGGGAATGACAGATATTTATGCGCTCGATTTATATCGAAAAATTAAAGGGATAAATCTGTCTTTGATTGGGTAACAACTCGAAAGTTCAATAATACTATTTGGCAAGTTGGTTCTTTAAAAGGCTTACATTATTGTTTAGTCTTTCAATGGTTTCATCCTTTATTACACCTTCATTCTTTAGCTTTTGAATTTCTGCCTTAAGGCTTGAAAGTTGAGCTGCTTGATCTTCAAAATTTTTATCTTTTAGAGTCAACTGAGCATTTAACCTAGTTACATCTTCTTTTTGACGGTTCAAATCAAATTTAAGATCCGACATTTCATCATTAACAAGCTTGATTTCACTTGAAAGGCTTGCATTTTGTGTTTTCAGATTTGCTTGAAGGTCTTTACTGTTTTGAAGATCTTCCTCCATCCTCCTCTTTTCGTACTCAAATGCGTATAGCTTTTCTTCAATTGTAGCATCTTTTTCTTTCACATTTGAAGACAACGTATTTATTTGTCCGCTAAGATCGCTGATCATTTGATCCTTTTGAGCATTGCTTTCCATCAGCTCCTGCTTCATTTGCTCAAAATCAGCAATCATCTGCTCAATGCGACTGGCTTTTGCCTCATTTTCACCCGTTAAATCCCGGACTCTCTGCTCTGCCCTCAACTTGGATGATTCCATATCCAGATATTTCTTTTTGGAAACGCATGATGGCAATAGGACAATCAGTAAAATTACAAATTGATACAGTCGGGTTATTTTCATTTTGGGTGAATTTTATAATGTTAGATGCTCTCGTAAATAACGTCTTTGTTGCAAATATGTTATTCTAACAGTAATTTATTATTCCTTTTGACGTT
Organism: Prolixibacteraceae bacterium; assembly: GCA_963662675.2. Classification (GTDB taxonomy): domain Bacteria; phylum Bacteroidota; class Bacteroidia; order Bacteroidales; family Prolixibacteraceae. Next base: position 552,561 of record CAXXHP010000002.1, on the reverse strand, counting down.
ACTTAAAAAGCTTAACTAAAATAGACAAAAACTTACAGTTATTAAAAAGAGATATGCCTTATTCCCGCTAATCTGTTAAATATTGAGTTCTAAAAAGCTTAACTTTATCAATCCAATAAAATTTTAATTGGAAAACCTAAAAACGCGCACATGAAACGATCCGTTATATTTCTGTTTATATTGATCTCAATTCAGGCATTTGCACAAACTCAAACACTAAAAGGGAGAGTTGTCGACTCAAAATCACAGGAAGGGATTGGGTTTGCCAGCATTGGAGTTGAAGGGACATTTATTGGGACAGCAAGTGATGTAGATGGATATTTCGAGTTAAAAATCAACGATAATCAAAGCAATGATATATTATACATTTCAGCAGTAGCTTACCAGAACTTGTCATTTGAAATAAGTGAGTTATTGTCTCAGGATTTTATTAGAATATCACTCACCGAACAAACTTACAGTATTGAAGGAGTTGACATCACCGCTTTATCACGCGTGCTATTCAGAATAATTACAACAGCTAGTGAACGAATTCCTGAAAACTACTACGCTGAACCAATTGGATTAAAATTTCATTACAAAGAGGAGAAAAAATTGACAGGCACTTCATCTGAAAAACGTGAGGCAATCATTGATGTGTATGATGAAACAGGATACAGCAATCCATCAATTACCGATGCTTATCAAAACCGACATTTTCAGTTCATTCAGGTAAATAAGAATTTTGAATCATATTCTTTCCCAGCAGGGCAAACAGGCTTTGATGAGTTATTGGATATGGACATGGTTCGCTTGTCCAATACAATATTTAACGTTGATCTGCTAAATGACTATGATTTGCACCTTGAAGGCATAAGTGCCTATGATGGTGACTCAGCATGGATAATATCATACAAAACAAATGAGTTAGACTTGGCACACACCGGCGATTTCAATGCACAAAAGATGGATGGGAAAATGTACATTCTAAAAAGTAATTTTGCATTAGTTCGCAATGAATGTATCATTGAGGCGAGCTTGAATAATTCACAAAGCCGTTCCCTTTTCACTAAAAACAACGAACAGCAAAATGTTTGGTATCATTTCACAACAACATATCAGAAGCAGGGGAATAAATATGCCATCAATTACATCGACTGTGACAAGACCTACACCGACAAAAAAGGAGAGCAAGTTTCATACAGTCGTAAAGCGAGTGTGCTAGAACTTAAAAAATCACCGAAAAAAATTACAGGACGTAATTTCTTTGAAAATGCCACCTATGAAGAACGCTTTTGGAACAGCTTTAATAGTCCCATGAAGCTTTAAGAATTATCAATCGTTTTTTATTCTTCTATGTCATACAGATCTTCTTCATCCACTACCTTAACCAGAACGCTATCTTTTAGCGTGCGTGTTACGATGTTGTAAGGACCGGTAATGATTTCTTCACCTTCTTCTAGCCCTTCAAGTATTTCAATATTCACATTATCTTGAATACCTGTTACAATGGGTCGTTCCCAAACCCGGTTATTTTCCAAAACATATACAACTTCCTCTTTTTCTTCTGTCTGCTCTCCGTCATCCTTCACCCTTGTTGTAACTGCTTGTATCGGAATAGAAATCACGCCCTCTCTTGTGTCCGTTAATATGTCAACAGTTGCAGACATACCCGGTCTGAAAGGATAAGATGTCAAGCTTGAATTGTCTATTAAATCCTCATAAGATGATTTCAGCAAGAGAACTTTTACATCGAAAGTGGTCACCTGATCTGTTGCAGCACCAACGGTACTTGCCGAATTGGCAATTTCTGTTACAATGCCTTTAAAGGTTCGCTTCAGGTAAGCATCCACCTCAACCAGAGCCGTATCATTTTTTGAAACTTTCACAATATCATTTTCATTTACCTCTACTTTCACTTCCATTTTTTCAAGATTAGCAACAACCATCATTTCAGTTCCTGCATACATATTCGTTCCAACAACACGCTCCCCCTTTTCTACATTTAATTGCGAAACAATGCCTCCCATTGGAGAATAAATCTTAGTTTTTGTAAGTTCCTGTTTGGCTTCTGCAACAGATGCCTCAGCAGATTTTATAGAAAATTCAGCTGATCGCTTTTCAGCCTCGGCAATTTTATAAGAAGCCTCAGCCGTTTCATAGTCCGACGGAGCAATGGTTTGCTGCTGGTACAACTTTTCAGCTCTGCTAAAAGCCAGTTCACTTTCTATAAATCTAGCCTCAGACTGAGCCAACATCGCCTTTGACGAGCTTAGACTCGCTTCTGCCCGATTAAGAGCCTGTTCATAAATATCAGGCTTAATGACCATCAACAACTGACCTTTTGTAACCCGTCCCCCCTCGTCAACATATAATTCGATAATTTCCCCCGACACATCCGGACTAATTTTGACTTCCGTTTCGGGCTGAACTTTACCATTTGCAGAGATTGATTCTGTTATCGTCTTACTTTCCACAACCTGAGAGACTACCTTCACTTCAAAATCTTTACCTATCCAACCTTGCTTTCTTCCAATGATGAGAACAATAATAAGTACGATTAACAATGCGACCATATATGGTAGCATCTTGTTTTTCTTTTTCTTTCGCTGCTGCATAGAATTGACTTTTAAGTGATTTAAAGCAATCAATTTGGTTGAGACCACTTAAAATTACGACAAATTTTGTAGTTATGATTGGCCTATATTATTCATCCATGGTTTAAAATCCTCATCTTTGTGAAGTAAATCCCAGAATTGGAGTAAATGCAACAAGTCAACAAGAAGTCTTTAAAGAGGTTTCTGCCCGATGGTTTTATTCTTGGCATCATTCTAATGATCCTTCTCGCTTATCTCATCCCTGCAGTTGGAGAAGAAGGCAATTTCATCGAATTAAAAGTGTTAATACGCTATGGCATCTCCCTTCTTTTCTTTTTTTATGGATTAAGACTTAGTCCTGAAAAACTGATAAATGACCTTAGCAATTGGCAACTCCACCTAATCATTCAAAGCATCACTTTCATCGTTTTCCCACTTGTCATCCTAATTTTTCTCCCCTTGCTTAAAGGCACAGAAAATGAAATTTTGTGGCTATCTGTCTTTTTTTTGGCAGCTCTCCCATCTACCGTTTCGTCATCGGTGGTGATGGTTTCCATCGCGGAAGGCAACATCCCGAGTGCAATTTTTAATGCAAGTATTTCCGGGGTTATTGGTATAATCATCACTCCTTTATGGATGGGCATATTCCTTGAAAAACAAAACGAAGCATTTGCCTTTGCTGAAGTACTGCATGATTTGGTCATGCAGATTCTTATTCCGTTAGTAGTTGGATTATTGCTTCATCGTTTTTGGGGTAAGTGGGCCACCCAAAACAAACGATACCTCGGTTTATTCGACAAGTCTGTAATTCTCACAATAGTTTATCACAGCTTCAGCAATTCATTTCAAAATGGCATTTTTAGCAGCATAAAAACCTACGAACTTATTGTCCTTTCTGGCTGTGTCATTACCCTCTTCTTTTTCATTTTTGAAGGAACAAAAATAATTACTCGGCTCATGCATTTCAATCGGGAAGACCGGATTACCATACTTTTTTGCGGATCAAAAAAATCGCTTGTACACGGTTCTGTTATGGCAAGCGTTTTATTCTCAGGAACTACAGTTGGCAGTTTGTTTTTGGTTCCTGTCATGATATATCATGCTTTTCAACTTTTTTATATCAGTATTATAGCAAGAAGGTACAATAAGGAAGTTCAAGCACAAAAGGGGAAGAAGTAAATATTTTATTAAAAAGCAGCTGAATAATTTTAAATAGAACAGAGGCCATTCCGGAGGAGGATAGCCTCTTATATTAAAATGCCTTTCTGAAGAAAACAGAAACGGAAGTATCATAAATACGAACGATAACAATCAGGAAACCACGGAACAGAATGACCTACAATTAGGACACATCGGAGTAAACTTACCTGGCAAAATATTCTCCTGACAGGCATATATCATCATCTGCAATTGGCTGGCATTACCAAATTTCTGCCTGATGTTTTTAATATGAGAACGCACAGTGGCATTACTAATATTGAGCTGATCTGCTATTTCCACATTGCTATTCAAGATAAACCATAATGCCAAAACCTCATTCTCCCTAGCTGTAAGTTCTATCTCCACCAAATCTTTATGATCATCTTTGAGTAGGGTGTCAATAAGTTGTGGACACAAATATTTTCCTGATTCACATATCTCATTTATCGCCTGATATAACTTTTCAGAAGAACAAGTTCTCAGCAAATACCCGTTGGTAAAGTGCATAATTTCTTCCAGAAAAGTATGCGAAATGGGACAAGATATTACAAGAAGTTTTAGTTCTGGATTTGATTGATGAACTTGCTTAACAAATTCAATGTTTTTCACCGACATGTCACAAAGTTCCAGAATTAAAACATCTGCTCCATATTCCGATAACTTATTAAGTGGGAAAGTCTTATGCTTCAATTGCCCACACAAATGGAAACCCTTGGATTTCGATAAAATAGCAGACAAGCCATCTGCAACCAACTGCTGATTAAATGAGATCAATACACGAATTTGATTTGCATTTGTCATCTTTAAAAATTGTAATACAAGTTACAAAAAACAGCCCAGAAAAAACTCTTACAGGTTAGCACAGTATGGAAAATACGTACTCATTTGTTGATGTACTCATGCTAAAGACGACAAAAAAAACACACAAAATGCCGATTGCCATTCTCTTGTGGCTTGCCTACCTTGTATCTCCCCCCTAAAACTGGTTAACACCTCTGCCAGAGAAACGTTTGTAATTTTTAATTAATTCCCATCTGCTATGAAGAAACATGTGCTTACTTTTCGGTCTTTTGTTCCTGCTTTTATCGTTGGAACACTTCTACTTTTCTCCTGCCAAGACCCTCTCATGGAATCCTTTGAAGATGATTCACTCAACTTAAAAAAAGGAGGTAAACCAGCTGATGTAGAACAAGGTGACCTTTATGGTGATTTATGGGAACTGGAACGCGATGACCGCGGAGTCCCAGTCCTTTACACCTTAGAGTACCTTGCAGATTTTCAGGATATTGAAAAACAAGACACCATTAACATTGTAAACCCAAGGCTGAATGCCGAATTTGATCTGAATATTATCTGCCGTGATGCAGGTGGCCTAATCATTTTCGAAGATGGGGAACCCAAAGAAGCTACGGTCACTATCATACCGGATGCTGACGGGTATGCTACAATTATTGGAGATGTATTGACGCCAGCTGTCCTTTATGATCTGGAAGGTGAGATTCTTCCGGATGTTGCCCTCCATGTATACCCAGTTGAAGAAGGAAGGCTGAATATTATCAGATCGCCTGCAGCTGTACTTGAAAAACGGATGACTGAGGTTATTAAAAACTTTGGGGACGGAACTGTTGGCGATGTTGTTCGTGACTATTGCGGTAGGTTATTCATGGTTCGTACAGATGATGCTATTTCTCAAGGAGCCGAACATAAACCAATAGATTCTCCTTTAGAAAATCTGGCTATTTATTATGAGTTGATGATTAATGGGTTTGACAATTCAGAAGATGAAAATGGATTAGGCTTCTTAACAAGAAGTAATGAAGATCATGGTTTTGGGCTTAAATGTCATGTCGACAACCAATGGGATGAGGGTCCCAAAGTCATTAACGACTTAACAGACAAACAGCAAATAGTAGCCAATCTTGCTGCTGCTTGTTTAGCTGCGGGATCTGACAAATCCAATACACTTACCGTTGATGAAATTATATTCCTAAATCAATTTATGGGCATTCCTAAAGTTAAAGAAGGAGTTGTTACCTGCTACTTCCCATATGTTACGCAAAATGTTCGTATGATCAATAAAACTAACAAAGATGTGATTACTAAAACACGGTACTATGTTGACTATACTTTTTTTAGCTATACCAGAGATAAATTTTATCATACTATGGTCGATTTTTGCACCATCGTTATAGATTATAATGATGATGGGACAGTTGCCGGAACCCATCTGGAAACAATCATTCCTAACTTATCAGTGGATAATATTTTAACAGGAAGTGCTAGAATACTTGACGGCTATAGATATACAGAGGTAGACGAATCTAAAGTTCAATTTGATGGCGCTCTTGGTTTCGCAAATCAGGCAGACGACTATGTTCAAGCGCTTGAAGTTGTGCATAACAATGAGGAATTTCTACCTTGGCAAATGCCTACACCAACTTGGGATCGTGGTACTGATGCTTTAAATACCGATGACTCGCCATTCTCATTTGAGTACGTTGAACCTGATCACAGTCGAAAACCCGAAGGTAAAGGTGATGATAGTACAGCGGAAGCAGAAACAAGTTCAGGTAGAAAGTCTGGCAGACGCGGTCGGTAAAGTTGTATGAAAAAATCACTTTTTTAAATATCTCCATAAAGAAGATCGCTCCCTTTTTCCAAGTATAAACCCAAAGGAGCAGCTACTAGCAGGCTGCTCCTTTAAAATTATACTCATCCATAAAACAACCGGACATTCACTTCATGCCAACAACTAATATTACATAATTAACAGTTTCCCCCTTACCCTATTAACAGGATTTGGGAACCTATATATTCGTCATCAAAACATATCGATAGATCAGAAATATTTATAATTTTAAGCAATCACATCGATAAATTTGTCTGTTCCAAGGAGAAAAGGGTTATGCTTAAAACCAATATTATAGAAGAATTAAGTAGTTCGGGAATATGGGTGGGGGAAAATAAAGTAACCCTTATTGAAAAAAATATTGTAAATGTTGTCGCAGTTGGATTTCAATCAGACGCCACGGCATTCGCATTAAATGACATCAACTACAAGCTACTTGCCTCAACAACAGAGGTATTACATTTTCTAATTGACTTGAATTTGGCAGGCAAAAATTCGCAGGGAGCAAGAAAACAATGGACGAAAATTAGCGAAGAAAGCAGAACCGGGAAAATCGCACTTTTTGGTCTTCACCCTGTTGCCAGAGTACTTGCGTCATTCGTAATTGGAGTAAGCCGCAATAAAGAAATGAGATTTTTCAACACTAGAAATGATGCATTAAAGTGGCTTATGGAATAATTGAACCTCTATTATCTCCAGATCATTTAAAAAAATAGTGAAATAATCATAGTATGAATGACACGAACCAAAAGACTCGGATTAACAAAATTATTGACGCGGTAATGCGAGTTGCCAGAGGAGACTATTCCACTCAAATTGAACTGTCAGAAAAAAATGACGACTTGGATTCTCTTTCAATGGGAATTAATATGATGATTGATGATATCAAAAGTAATCTGGAAACAGAAGCTCAAAATAAAAGATTTAAAAAGATAAATTCTGAACTAAAAGAAGCCATTGCCAAAGCAGAAGAAAGTGATCATTTGAAATCTGCATTCCTTGCAAATATGAGTCATGAAATCCGGACTCCATTGAATTCAATATTAGGCTTTTCTGACTTACTGGAGTTGAATCTAGATCAGCAAACCTTTGAAAATTATCTAACTATCATCACAAATTCAGGCAATCAATTATTGCAAATTATTAATGATATTCTGGATATTTCAAAGATAGACTCAAATCAATTGCGCGTACATAAAGAACCTTGTGCTGTAAATCAGTTACTCATTGAGGTTTATCAAATGAATAAACACACTAAAAAGCTAGAAGAAAATACAGCCCTGCAACTATACCCTCCTTTAATTGATAATCACTCCGATATTTGTTTGGATACAGATCCATTACGATTAAAACAAGTATTAAATAACTTAATCAACAATGCCATAAAGCATACAAATAAAGGGCATATTGAGTTTGGGTATTCACTTATAGAGCATGAAAAAGAAGGATTTATAGAGTTCTTCGTGCGGGATACCGGAGTAGGAATTTTAGAAGAACAATTAGATGCTATATTTGAACGGTTTATCCAAGTTGGCGAAAGTAAAGTTAAAGAAGGGAATGGGCTTGGTCTAAGTATATGCAAAGGACTTTCTGATTTATTAGGGGGTGAGTTGAAGGTTGAATCTGAATATGAAAAAGGAAGTTGTTTTTATCTCACGCTACCAATGTGCACAAAAAGCAAGCAACTTTTATTGAATGAACCTGATGGAGATGAAAAAACACTCAAATTAGTTAAGCCCTAAAATTGAAAAAAAACAACAAATCGCAATACACAAAAGGGGCTGTTCTCTAAAAGTCAAGAGACGAGTCATCCTGAATTTATTTCAGGATCTTAACCAACTGCGAAACAGATCCCGAAACAAGTTCGGGATAACGTATTTCAATAATTTCCCTGCTTTCTAAAGCTCCTTTTTCACTGATTCTAATTAGGACCTATTTCTCATCCGGGGCATTCACATTAAACACATCTGCATAAATGAGTCGATCGGTTTCTTCCGATTGCTCCAAACGGTTTTCGTAATCAGATGGCAAGCCAGCAATTTTATTAGGTCCGCGCTCATATTCTTCAACCAAAATCTGCAATGGCTCTGTCTTATATTTACGTGGTAAACTAAACTCACGGCTAATGGAATACTTATTATTTTCAATGACTCGGGCATTAATCTTAATCTCAACACCTTCATCATTTAAATCACTATCATTATTACCATCGCTTACTGAGCCATAAATTGGTTGCGCAATGCTGGCATCCTGAAAGCTTATCCGCAAAAAGTTGAAGTTTCCATATTTTGCCAAGCGCTCATTGTAAATTGCCCCCTCCACAGTTACCGTAAATTTCGAATTACTGTCATCCTTTTTAAAACGGATGGTGGTTTGCCGTTCAGGCACCAACTGCGTAAAGTTTGCCATTACGACTGACGACAAGCAAACATCTTCCTCATCTTTACGCACGGAATAAGGCTGATAGCGAGCCAAAGCCAGTTTGACAAATGGGAAATACATCGTCCCCGGATTAATATTAATATCACAGAACCAAGTCTGCCGATCTTCATCAAAATGAACAGGGTAAGCTATTGCCTTTGCCTTAGCACTTCGATCCGGATACTGTAAATCATCATCAATAACCGGATTTAGACGGAAATCCTGATCTGTTGGAGCATATCCAGCAGGTGTTCCTGAATATAAAATCGGATCGATTCCCCAATTTGTATAATAATCGGAATACCCCGAAGCTCTCAAACTCAGCAAGCTTGGACTGCTTGTTCTGTTAGGCAGAATAACAGCCAACATTTCATCATCTCCTGTAGAAAACCAGGGTCTCTTCAAGAAAATCCGTAATCCACCACCAACTCGTTGATGACGAACAGCATCTGATGTTTGTGTTTTTCGCCATTCAAAAGTAGGAATGATATAATCAATCTCCGGTAGCTTTGGTCGGGCTGTGCTGGGAATGTTTACCCGCTCTGTCCAACTGCTTTCGCGGATACTTGTAAGCTCAGGCGTAGCTGCTAATATTTTATCAAAATACTCGCGATAACGAGAGGCTGCAATCAGCCTGTAATCAACCCACCGATGTTTTGTGTCGCTAAACTGTTGCTCAAGCGGCATAATGCGGAATTTCACCCCTTTTACAAAGCTGAACTTCAAATCCTGAATGTCATACTTCACCTGATTGACTAGTGTTTTAGTAGCAGATTTTTTCTCCATCTCAAATTTCTGATAGGTATCTGCTTGTACTTTATACATCGAATTAATGCGTGTTGCTCCCGGTTGGGGGTTTCTCTCAAATTCCGTTTGAGTACGCATTTCAAACTTTTTAATTGGTGCTACCTCCAAATTTTGGATCTGGGGCTTAACCAAAACTTCGGGTTCCGGAATTGTTCCCTTTGTAATGACTTCGTCATGGTAATTTACCCCTATATCAGGAATGCTATTGCTCCCTTCCCGTTCTTTTATCTTTACAGAAATTCCATCATCCAATGGTTCTGTCCAACGCGACTGCAACTCTACTTTTTCCGTACTCTCACCATGAATTTTAAATTTAATGTTGATGTCTGCAGTTGTATCTGCAAAATCACGGTTTGGCAATAAATCCTGAATTACAGGTTCTTCGAGAGGTTGCTGCAGGGCATGCACCAACTCCATTTCACGCGATGGGCTAACCATCCAATGTTGGCCGCTAAATGCCAAATTTTCCAACTCGGTATAATTTTTAGGTGAATCATCCTTCACCATTTGCCATATGGCGGAAAGTTGTTTCAAATCATCCTCACGCCAAAATGTACTAAACCTGATACGTGTCCTTATTCCTTTTGGCATGGTAATGGTCAGTTGTCTTTGTCCTGAATTCCACCTAGCATCTTGCTCTCCTTCCTCCAAACGAATACGGATGTGTTTTGCATGATACCAGTCATCTGGGTTGTCAACCGTATTGGTTTTTTTCGCACTCAGTTCATTATCGGAAAAGAAACTAAACATACGTGCTTCAAAATCCTGAGTATGGGTATTTTCACAATCTTCAGTCAAAAACAAAGCAACACCGGCAGCCATTGGGTCAGGCAAATAAATAACCTCAACCTCCGATGGTTGGTATATTTTTTCTTTTACAATATCTCTGCTGTCTCTTTCTTGCTCATAAAGTCCTTCGTGGTCGGTAATAATCTTGTAAATATCCTGTGCCATTGTAGGATTGCCAAAAGCCTTTTCAAATTTACCATGATTTTCGGCCATTTGCTGGCTATTTTTCGGAGGAAGCATGTAGCGCAAAGAATGGTCACCAAGCTGTTTCCCATCAACTGGATGACTGTTCTCGTACTCACTTACCGATTGATCGTAATTGGAACGAATAACCATACTCTCCAGAAATTCTCCATCCTTCAATTCATTTCCAACAAGTACAATAGGACTAGCTAATGGCTCATAGCGCAAGTAGCGAATATTTGAACGAATTGTCTCTCCGCCAGACTCAGACTGGCTTTCCCTTGAAACACTGTTCCCTGCCAAATCTACCGCCCTAATTCGAACACGATAATCATTCCCGAAACGTAATTTGGGAAGAGTTCCCGGAACACTCTTCGATTGTGCATTTATGCGAAAATCCAAATCCGGATCATAACTGTATTTTTTGGCTTCCAGAGTCTTTGATTTATGAACAAAATCTTTTTTTATCGTCTCTCCATTTTTTAACTCATAATCATCAGATTCGTTAATTGCAAAACCTGGTTTTCTAACCGAAAGGCTCCAACCCTCCCAACGGGCAAGAGTTTCAGATACAAATACATCATCCGGATTCTCCGGATCTTCGGCAACTCCCAATTGGATGCATCCCTCATCCGGAACAATTCCATCAATGGAATGCGGATTATTTTGTTCATCATACCAGTTATATTCATCCTGTCTCTGATGCAATGAAAGCCAACGATTCGGCTCTTCCTGATAGGCAATATCCATTTGATATCCCTGAATTACATCATCCGAATAAAGAACTTTCTCCGGCAACTTTATTTTAAGTTGAATAGGCATAGGCTCTACGCCTTGTATTCGCATTTTTGGTTGCACCTGCATCATCTGAGGGGCTGTGTTCACAAATGCCTGCTTAAGCTGAATATTTGTTTGAACCCGAGAGAACAGATGTTCTGCCATTCCATTTTTGGTAACCGCAATTCCCGCAGATCGCATAAAAGGCAACCCTTCGTCTTCTGGTGGTTCTACCTCCTCCATTTCTTTAATTCTAAGGGTTGAACTCATCGCCAGATTAGCCTTCACTTCATAAAAACGGGCAATTTGCTGCACCTTATTTTCTGCCATATTAGATGTTTTCAAGGCAGCACCATCCGCATCAACTTGAACAACAGAAAAACTGTCTGTATTAATTTTCACAAAGCCCTGTTTAAAAATGGAATCTACCTTATCGCCAATATAGAATCCGTCATTAGTAATTTCATAGGCTGTTGTAGGAACAGAGATCGTTGTTCCTTCTTCGTCAAATTCCAACCCATCAGGTATAATCTTTATCGTTCCTTTATTTGGAATGGATGATCGATATGGAATCTCAAAGTCGAGTACAAAACCCAACTTGCGCATAATTTGCGGATAACTGTTTACCGTTGCCAAAATATCGTGAAATTCGAAGGTCGGCTTCTTCAATTGAATATTGAGACGAGGTCCGACAGTTTTGTCTACACGGTGAAATTGCCTCAACTGAGTGAAGTCATTCTGTGGATCCATCTTCATTTCGAAGCGCTTGAACTTATTTTGCTGAAGAGTTGACCTTAACTGTTGATCATTATCAACCTTCTTAGACATTAAGTTTTGTGTTCTCAATTTTGTTGTCCGTGTAGTAGGTTGACTTACTTGTTGTATCGTTTGAGCATTCAATTTAAATCTTGTGATTGCACCCAAATTTGATTCATCCACAAACTTTTCAGGAGTCACTTTCCGGGTAGGGTTAACAATTGCCTCCTGCTTATAGGTTTGCAAGACAAAATCCTGCACATGCTTCATTGGGAAAGAGAAGATCTTCTTATCTGAAATACCTACATCCTCCTTAAAGTCATCCACTTTCACATCCTTATGGAAAATCTTCTGGAACAGTTCCGGGTCGATCTGATCCTGAAACATTTCAGCCTCTAGCTCGGTACCATCTTGAAGCCTGAATTTAAATCCGGCATCCAACATTTTTTGGGGCCAATCTATTATATCTTCAAATTCTTCCAGTGTTGTATCATTGGGAGTATTTAATTTTACAGATACGAAAACTGACAGCTTGAGAACGTCTTCACCTTCATTATTAACTCGTTGGTGAGGCAAAGTGGTAAATATGATTTCTTGTGGCATATCGTTATTTTTTCTGGATTCAACTTTAATTAACTGGCAAAAGCCAAGCAGTATTCTTGCCAGTCATCCTGATCAATCATTTCTATGAATTTCGGATCGGCATCAGCACCTTTCAGTTCGCGACGAACAGTTACTTTAACGGTTTTGCTGAAGAAGAGGACTTCTACTTTTACTTTCACAGTGGCAAAACCTTCAATTTTTTCAACCTTATTACCGCCATCAGAAAAGACAGCCGTGAAGGCCAGATAGAATTCCAGCGAAACTGTAATCATACCAAGAACGGACAGATGACCATTTATGCGGAGATAGCCAGACAGTGTGGATTTTCCAATCTGTTCAACCTCTTCGCCAACTGTAACATCAACCAATTCAAATTTGTAATAGAATCCACCCATGGCAGATACTCCTCCGGAAGCGACACCCACATTCAACGACATGGCAGCTCCAAATTCAAATGCTGCCTCAATGGATTGCAATCCTTTAAGAGTAGTTACCATCATGAAAAACCCACCTCCCCCAAAACAGGAAATTGTTAGTAAGAATGGATTTTCACGGGTACAGAAATTGAATCCCATGGTAAGTGGCGCACCTGTAAATGGAAGCGTAACACGTGCTCCAAGACTCATATTCGATATCATACAAATACCAACTTCAACATTCGGAATACTAATATTAAAGCCGGCTGTTACCTGCGTTGGCTTCAGTTCGATATATGGACCATCATCAGAAAATCCGGTGCTTGGGATAATACTTTGCAAATTATTGACAAAACTCAAAGCTCCTTGGAATTTGATCGGATCATTGGTGTCGATATCCACCTTTACATCTGTCTTTTGCGATGATCCGGTTTTAAATTCCAAATAATTGAAATTAACTGCCAGTAGCGGAACCAGATCAATCCCAAATTTTTCAAAACGTGCAGATCCGTTCAAACTGGCTGGTTTAGAAGCATCAAAAGGCTTCTCAAATTTAGTGGTAATAGTTAGTGCCTTTTTAGGATCAGTAACCTTTACCTGCAATATGTCTTCGATTACAACAATCGGACTACTCTTAAATTCCGGTTGCCACTTGTATTCAGCATAAAAAGCTTCAGTGGTAACGTATGTTTTTAGGTTTGGAATTTTGGGAATATTGCCATTCAGGGCATTTAGCAATTCATCTACTTTACCTTTTATTTGTTGTTGAAGGTTTTGGACCTGACTATCCACATTTTCGTTAGTTTCACGCGCCAGGTTTTCCAAATACATGATCTGGTTCTTTATATCTTCAATTTGCTGCTTGACGGTATTGATCGTATTAATAAGACCGTCGAATGCACCTCCCAAATTAAGATCACCAAGCAAATCGAAGATCTTAATAACCCCAAAAATTTTGGCAAGAGGTAGGTTATCCATTGCTTTAAAGAACTGGTCGGGAAGGAACATCAGCTTTTTGATATCCTCAATTAATCCACCAACAGGCCCTTGTAGCTTGCTCAATGCCGTAATCGAAATATTTGGAGACATAAAACCACCGGCTTTATCAGAGCCTCCAGAAAAATCAAGAACCGCATCAGCAACGCGAGCAAAAACCATCCCATCGTTTTCATCATCTTCCAGTCCAATGGCCGTTAGGGTACGTACACCTGTCATCTCATCAACTTGTTTGAGGTACACTTGAGCCTCCTGCATTTTTGGATGAAATTTAATGTCTTCGCCCACTGTAGTAGGATATGTTTGTGCCCCAAAGGTGATGATATCTGTTTCCAAAGTTGTGTCTCCATCTACCAAACTCTCGGCATAGGCTATTTCCTGTCCTGCAAAATCTGTTTGATTATAAATGGCATTCTCATTATACTTTGTAATAATTTGTTGTGCTAAACTCACATCACGGGCCACACGGTTTTCAAGGAATGCCAATGGCATACGTACTTGGTGTTCAACACCTTCTTTGTCTGTAGCAGTAATGTCAAATGGAAAACCCTGACTACCAACATTGATGTAAAAATTATAACTGGTATTCTCGCTGCCTCCAGCCTTGCTTGTAAGCCTTGGTATTCTAATCCCTCCTCCCGAAGAAGAAGACACATTGATAATTGGCTCCGGGTAATCAATATCCGGAGTTTTACTAACATTAATGCGAACTGCCTGAAATGGAAATTCAATAAATTCGTTCTGTGGATCGACACGAGAATAGAGTACTTCCTTTTCAAGTACCACCACATACATGCGTTGTCTGTTCACTGCGGACTTAGTCTGCTGATGAAATTTACGCTCAGTGATTTTCACTAAAGCGGCCCGATGCCCAAATGGGAAAAGATAACCTTCACGAACAACTTTCACATAATGGTCTCGCCCAAGGGTTGCCAAATGCTCCCATTCGATGATACTCAGGATGTTATCAGCAGGGTATGGTACATCAAAAAAAGCATGCCAGTCCAAATAAGCTCCCAACGAGGTCAACATCAAATTATTTACAGGAACAGCCTTTGGTGAATAGTCTCTGATTGAATAGTCAGAAGTGGTGTGAACCAAAATATGCCTGTCGCTAGCATCCAGCGAAGTCATAAATGGAAGATTTCCAATACCTGCCGGATTATCATATTTTTCATTAGCATCATCCGCCCAAAGAGCACGAATGGTTTTAAAGTCAGCAAGGGAACGGGTTACTCTGCCCCCATTCAGTTTTACCCCTAAAGTTGTATGCCACAATTCGGCTATTTGTCCCTGAGTTGAAACTAGTGGGTCAAGAACCCGAAGTTCGGAGGAAACAAATTGACGATTGGCAGAAACAATTTTACTCCCAAACCCAACTTCCCTAAGCTGTAACTCCTTCTGATGAAAGAAATCATTAGTCTGATTTGGTGAGATATACATGAGAGTTGGAGCTTCAATTGAAGTGTCCGTTTCGGGAACCGGCTCAACCTTCATGCTCACATTTTTTATTGAGGCGATATTAAATGCCGGACGAATCGTCTGAATTTCGGATGGCTGTAGCACTTTTGCCAGTTGTACTTCATCATAAACCTTACGTTGACTGGCTTTAATTTTTGAAGCCTGAACCATTTTAATGGCATAGTCTTTTGACGCGGTGTCCAAATAACTTGCGCTGGAAGGTGTTTTTACGGAAGCCGTTCTGCCTGTCAGAAAAGTTGGTGTTTTAAGGCGTGTTAGCTGTGGAATTTTAATATATGCACGAGGGTTAACCCGCAATTTAAACTTCGACCAGTCTAATAACTCGGACATCATTAATGGAAAGCCGTCATGACCCGCAGGAAGCTCATACACCAAACGGCTACGTCTGGCACGCAAATGCTTAACAGGCAGACTAACAGTGCTATTATCTCCAGTTCCAGGAAGTTGATTAGATTCAAAAAATGCCTCTTCCAAAGTATGCTGACTGGTAAAATAAACAATCATTACACCAACCTCCGAATCATTGTCTAATTCCATAAAGGGAGCCTGACCCCGATTGGTGTAATTGAAATTGTGGAATTCAAATTCCAGCAAAATCATATCCTCCGGACGAAGTACCCTCACTGTTAAAGCGCGGCGGGGTCTAAATTTTATTTTGCTTATTTCAAGGTTTAACTCGGGCTGGGTTGTAATAATAGACCTGATTGGCTCTTGATCTTCGGGTTGCTTATTAATAATAGTACCTATGGTACGAACCGGATTCTGTGTGTCTGTTTTTTCCTCTTCCTTTTCCTCCTCGTCAGTAGTAGGTGTAGTTACTCTCTGTAAAACAGAAGTACCAACTCTTCTAACCGGCTCTTGTGGATTAATTCTTATTATGGGTGAATCATCATAGACAGAAGAAAGACTGATACCACTGGGAGTCTGAGCCTTAAACGCATGTAACCGGGGTTCAAGAACTTCACCATTTAATTGATTCCCATAACCAAAAGCCTCAAAATCTGGCAACTCTTGTGAAGGAACAAATTTGAAGGTTCCAAGTTGATTAGACAACCATTGCCCATTATGTGGCAAACTTGCTGAAAAGTAAATCCTTGGTGCTGCACTTTCTACGTATTCTGCATAAAAGAAATACTTATCAAACTTGAAATCATGACCATGAAAGCCACTGGCAATTAACGACAGATCACCTTTATTCTGGGTTATCCACAACAGGCGATCGTCTGCTAACAAAATTTCCAAGTTTGGAGTATCTGACACAGACAGCTCCAAATCTGACTTAAAACTTATGGTTGATATTAGTTGCTCCCATTTCTTAAATGTAGGTAGTACTATATGGGTTCCCTTTGAGATAGTGTTGTCCAAAAATGGAATATCACTGGCAGAAAAAGGCAATATAGTTAGCTTGCTTGTTTGATAAACATCAGATTGGTAATTTAAGATAATCCCTTTCGTGCTTTCAAAACCAAGCTGCCACATGTTTGTCAAACTCAGATTAAAATTTCCATCAAGAACAACTTGATCCTCGCCATAAATCTTAGCCAAAACCCTATTCTGAGAAGTTTTTGCCAAAACCGTTACATGTCCATCTAACCATTTCAAAAGGTCAACCGTTGTCTCTACTTCCAGTTCTGGAATATTCAGATTGAGCATCCAACAACTGTTGTCAAAGAAGATTTCTCCTTTTAAAGAAAACTGATAGTTTGTATTTACATATCGAAGACCATCTGCACCAAAATGATATTTATCTCCCACTTGCTTAAAGCTGGTAGAAAAACCATCTTCAAAAATGCGGTCAGAAATCTCCCAACACAATTTCTTTTTGCGATAAAAAAGCAGGCTACGTTTCTTCTTTTTAATTTCAAATGCATCTTTCGACAACAATTTGACAGAATCAAACAATGGATTCCAGGCAACTACACCCAGCCCCATGGCCTTAACGAAATTTCTGCGTCCTGAAGATATTGGCTTGATTTTTTCGTTACAGAGTAGGTGTTCCCTGCATTTTTTTAGGTTGAGATTTTTGAAATGCATAGTGGCAGCTTTTATGAAAACTTACACAAGTTACCACATTCCTATTTAAAATAAAATAGTGATTTATTAATTATGTTTTGCTCTCCAAATATTATTGACGCGTATCTAAATGTTTTTAGACATAGATATATTGCCACACAAAAATACTTTTAGAAGAGCCTGTATATCAAAGACTAAACAGAGACGTTCGGCTTTTATAAACAAGTTAATTATTATGAATCTAAAACAAAAAGGATAGAAACACCACTCCATGCACTAATAAACCCTCACCCTACTATACATATTGTTTAGATGGTATTATTCGAATGCTCCCATTCCAAACAAGGCAAAATCATATTTAACAGGGTCATTTTGATCAAAACGCCGAAGATTGTCGGTCACTTCCAACACAGCCTTCCAATCATCTTGCTTTCGGGTCAATAATCCAAGCTGACGAGCTTGACGCCCTGAGTGGATATCTAAAGGCAGGAGCAATTCAGACATAGGAATGTCCTTCCACAAACCAAAATCAACACCTCGCGAATCACTTCTAACCATCCAACGTAAAAACATGTTTAAACGTTTTGCTGAAGCTCCTTTATCAATATTTGAAACATGCTTCTGCGAACGTGCTTCGTGCTCCACTTCGAAAAACACGTTGCGGAATTGGCGCAAAGCAGAGGCAATGCTTTGATCTTGTTTGTAGCCGGATATAAATACAGCTTCAAGCCCTCCATGATTTTCGTAAATGTTTTTCAACGATCTTAAAAAGAATATACAATCGATTCCATTAAAAGTGCGGTGCTTAAACTCAAGGAAATGTTGCCATTCAGGCTCATCCGTATTCAGAAGAAACTCATACGGATTATTATCCATTAAATCCATCAATCGGAAAGCATTTCTAATTATTGTTTGTCGCTGTCCCCATGCAATGGTGGCAGTTAGCAACCCCGCTATTTCAATATTTTCTTTTTGAGAGAATTGTTTTGGTACTTGAATCGGGTCGGTTTCTATAAAAGTGAATTGGTTGTATTGATTGGCTTTTTCTTCAAGTAGGTCTTTCAGTTCAATATAGTCCATGGTACTATTCCTCTATACGACCGTCTCTCATCCGAATGATCCGATCAGACTGACGTGCAAAATTTTCATCATGAGTTACAATGACCAGAGTTTGATTGAATTGATCTCGCAAGGTGAAAAACAAATCGTGCAAATCTTCCTTGTTCTTGGTGTCTAGGTTTCCGGAAGGCTCATCTGCCATAATCACTGCCGGGTCATTCATTAATGCCCTTGCAACAGCAACGCGCTGACGTTCTCCGCCAGATAATTCTGCTGGCTTGTGTGTCAACCTATCTTTCAATCCTAAAAAGGTGAGTAGTTCTTCTGCCCTCTCTTCGGATTCTCTTTTTGACATTTTAGCAATAAAGGCTGGAATGCAAACATTCTCCAAAGCCGTAAATTCAGGAAGTAAATAGTGAAACTGAAAAACAAAACCAATCTCACTGTTTCTAAAGGATGCTAACTGTCTTTCGTTTAACGAAAAAACAGGTTTGTTATTTATTTCGACAGAACCTGTATCCGGTAAACTAAGAGTTCCTAAAATTTGTAATAGTGTAGTTTTTCCGGCACCACTTGGCCCAACAATTGAGTACAACTTTCCTTTCGGGATTTCAAGATCAATACCTTTTAACACTTGTAACTCGCCAAAAGACTTCGTTATGTTGGTTGCTTTAATCAATACAGTTCTAATATGTAGATTGAGAATTTACTTCAATTCCTCGTTGATGTCTTTTGTAATCTTCTCTGTTCCTTCTTTTACAGATGAAGTCCCCTTATCAATATCTTTGGCTAGCTTGTCAGTTCCTTCTTTTATGGGAGAAGTTGCTTTGTTAAAGTCACTCAGCATTTTTTCGGTGCTATCAGTAACAGAGGATTTAGCTTTATTAATATCTTTTTTAATATCACTGGTATTGGCGTCCAATTCCTTTTTTATCTCACTAGTTGCCTTTTGGAATTCACGGTAACCTTTTCCTAAAACGCGAGCAATATCGGGTATTGATTTAGCACCAAAAAAAAGCAGGGCAAGTATCATTACTAGTACAATTTCTCCACCGCTTATGAATAGTATAGTCTGGTTCATTTTTTCAAAATTTTGCACAAATATACAAACTAGTTTAGTAAAAACTTTGCAGAACAGAAAGTAACTGAAATAAATGCAGTATGTTTTTAAATGCTTTTAAAAGCAAAGGATAGCAATAAAATCTGCAATAAGTATGCATTCTTCTTTATCGGATGATCAACCATTATCAAAAACTACCACTTTTGACAATGATACTATGTTCGCCAGAACCAATTCGTAAATAAAGTGAGAATTGGAAAGATCTCAAGTCTACCCAATAACATAAAAAATGAAAGTAAATATTTAGAAGAATCAGAGATCATTGCAAAGTTTGATGCCGGTCCCACTTTGCCAAATCCGGGGCCAATACCACCCATCGTTGTTAGCACTGATCCGAATGAAGTGCCCCAGTCATTCCCAATCCCGACCATTGCAAATGTTCCCATCACAACTATACCGTAATAAATAAGAATAAAAGTCATCACACTATTTACATGAGAATTTGCAAGAATCTGGTTGTTATAGCGAATATTGAAAATGGCATTCGGATGTAAAATTCGCTTAGCACTCTGTTTGATATATTGAAAATTTATGACGTGGCGAATAACTTTTACTCCGCCACCTGTTGATCCGGCACTGGCTCCAATCAGCATAAGGAGTGCAATTAACATGATTCCTTGAATTGGCCAAATTAGATAATCCGTCGTAGCGAATCCCGTGGCTGTAAGTACAGAGACGACTTGAAAGAAAGAATCACGAAACGCTTTCTCAAATGAAATAGGCTGGCTGTAGAACAAGATAAATGTCAGAACAAGTCCAACAAACACAATAATCTTAAGGTATAAGTGTAATTCCTGATTTTTAAAGGCTGTTTGTATCTTCCCCTGCATCGATAAAACATGAAGAGAAAAATTGATTCCAGACAAGGCCATAAATACGATGATTACATACTGAATGTATGGCGAATAATCTGCAATGCTCGTGTTTTTAGTCGAAAACCCTCCTGTTGCAACCGTTGCAAATGAATGACAAACACTGTCAAATAAATGCATTCCCCCAATAGTTAATAAGAGAGTTTCGACAATGGTAAAACCTACATATATTAACCAAATATTTCTCGCCACATACCTTATTTTGGTTGAAATTTTTTCATCAACAACAACTGATGCCTCAGAGCTAAACAACTGCAGTCCATTTATTTTCAAAAAGGGCATAATAGCTATCACAAGCACAATAATCCCCATACCTCCAATCCAATGTGTCAGACTTCTCCATAGTAGAATACTTCTAGGTAAAGCCTCTATATCGGTTAGGATGGATGACCCTGTTGTTGTAAACCCAGACATCGACTCAAAATAAGCATCTACAAAATGAGGGATAGAACCAGTAAACAAATATGGAAAACTTCCAAAAAGAGCAAGAAATACCCACCCCATTGAGGCAATTATTAAACTCTCATGAACACCTGGTTCTGCAAACCTATATTTCCAGGTAAGCATATATAAAACTCCCCCTATCAGCCACGTGCTCAGGATAGATTCAAGCAAGTCATTAAAGATATGCTCCTGATAAAATAACGAAACTCCCAGAGTAGGGAGCATGAAAATTCCCTCGAACAAAACGATGATCGAGATAATATGTATAATAATTACAAAGTTTATTTTTCTTTGTCGTAAAGAATTCATTGCGAAAATGTTCAGTGTAATAACAAAACGTGTATTGAAAGTTCTTTCTAACGTGTTTTATACCGAATACGGAGGTGGGAGGTTCTCCTTTTCTTCCATCCAACTTAAAAAAAAGAATTTATGAAAAGTATTCCTTGAGGGAAAAAGGATAAGTGAGCAACACAAAAATTGCTGTTCTTCCAGAGAAATCGATTCAAAAAAAACAAGTTCATCTATTTCCTGATCTTCCTCTTCCGTTTCTATTGCATCATTTAATTTATAAAAATCAGCCAAAAGGTTCTTATGAGAACTATGAAAGCTAATCTCCCCTATATCAGGGCTTGATAGAACCTGAGTCTCACCGAATGAATTTACACCGGAATCAAGAAGTATTAAAAATGCTATGAAGTAAATTATTCTCACAACTACTCTTATGCAATGGATCTTAAAATATGGCGGCGAAAGTAATGATAAAGTCGATAGACGTAAACAAAACATTTCATTTCATACAGAATGGCCACTAATATTTAACCGACACCTAACAATTATCAGACACCACTAGAAATCAAAATTATACGGATCCGGCCCAATTCTACTTGACTTATCAAGTGCATCAATTTTAGCTACATCTTCATTTGTAAGTTCAAAATCAAAAATTTCTGCATTGAGCCTAATTCTTTCAGGGGTAACCGATTTAGGAATCGTAACAACTCCTTTCTGGATATCCCAACGTAGGACAATTTGCACCGGAGATTTTTGATATTTTGCCGCCAAGGCTTTTAATACGGGAATCTCATTTACACGTCCTTTCATTATTGGGCTCCATGCCTCGGGTTGAATTTTATGCTTTTTACAAAAATGCAATAAGTCTGATTGAACGAGTTCAGGATGAAACTCATACTGGTTCACCATTGGCTTGATACGACAAGATGGCAAAAGTTCCTCCAGATGTTGAATCATGAAGTTGCTCACTCCTATAGCTTTAACTTGGCCTTGTTCGTAGAGTTCTTCCATTGCTCTCCATGTTTCAATCGATAGCTCGCCTTTAGGCCAATGGATCAGGTATAAGTCTAAATAGTCGGTTTGAAGTTTTTTCAGGCTTTCCTTAAAAGCATTTATAGTTGATTGATAGCCTTGATCTGAATTCCATACTTTCGATGTCAAGAATATTTCATCTCGAGGGACACCACTTTCTATTATCGCCTGGCCAACGCCCACCTCATTTTTATAGATCGCAGCCGTATCAATACTTCTATAACCAATTTCTAATGCATATTTCACTGCATTAATCACTTCATTTCCTTCTTTTGAAAGAAAAACACCAAGTCCTAAACTAGGCATTTCAACTCCATTGCTTAATGTTACAACTGGATGTTTCATATTTAAAATCATTAGAATTTTATTGACAAGATAATTGATAAACAAAACTAGTATTTTCCTGTTTTTAATTCAACAAGAAAAAAGTAATATTAAAAGGAGCTTTGTTCCACTCGACATGAAACACTTACATCAGCTAAGATAAAAACGATTTAAAAAACAGGATGAAGGTATTTAAATTTGGAGGTGCGTCAGTCAGTTCAGCATCTGCCATTAAAAATGTGGCAGCAATACTTGAAATGTATCCCGGTAAAAAAGCCATTGTCGTTTCAGCGATGGGGAGTACGACAAATAATATGGAAGACCTGGTGAGAAGCTATTTTAATAAAGAAAAAAAGACGGCTTTACTATTCCAAAACATTAGAGACTACCATTTTGGAATTATCCATGATTTAGGATTAAAAATGTCTCAGCTAGGCTTAATTAATGAACTTTTCAAGCAACTTTCTGATAGGCTAAACCGAACACCTTCGCTACATTTTGATTATGAATATGACCAAATGGTCTGCTATGGCGAATTAATATCAACGGCCATCATATCTTCCTTCTTGAATGAGAACGGACATGCCAATAAATGGCTGGATATTCGTGAAAGTTTGCGGACAGACTCAACATTCCGCGAAGCAATTATTGATTGGGAATGGTCTGAGATGCTTATAAACAACAGCTTTAATTTTAAGGAAACTGAATTGTTTGTAACACAAGGTTTTATTGGTGCAACCATTACAAACCAAACCACGACACTTGGCCGTGAAGGATCGGACTTTTCAGCAGCCATTTTAGGTAATTTATTAAATGCAGAAAGTGTATCTATCTGGAAGAATGTGCCGGGTGTATTGAATGCAGACCCAATCGATTTCTCAGATACCGAAAAGCTGGAAGAATTGTCTTACAGAGAAGCCATTGAATTGTCATATTCAGGAGCAAAAGTAATTCACCCAAAAACAATAAAACCCTTGCGGAACAAAAACATTCCGTTATTTGTAAAACCTTTCGATTTCCCGGAACAGGCAGGAACTGTCATTCATAACATCAGTCACCAACTAGAGCTGATACCAATCTTCATTCTGAAAAAAAAACAAGCCCTATTAACATTGTCTCCGGATGACTTTTCATTTATCGGAATTGATGTATTATCTGATGTTTTCTCCTTGTTTAAGGAGCGACATATTAAAGTAAATCTCATACAGCAATCAGCCATAAACCTTTCGCTATGTATTGATGAGCCTGAAGTTGGTATGGAAACACTCGTTGTTGAGCTTCGCAAAAAATTTGAAGTACTCTATAATACCGGGCTCACTTTGGCCACAGTTCGTTTTTATAATGATGAGGCATTAGTCAAAATAAAAAATGGAAGACAATTAATCATGGAACAAAAGAGCCGTAGAACTGCGCGACTTGTATTGAAATAAGGATTAAACAGATCTCCAAATTACCTTTGCATTTCAGGATTGAATTAGCTGTGGAAATGGAAGAAACTGGACAGAAAGTAGAAAATAATTGAAAGATGTCATCCCTAATTTATTTCGGGATGACGTTTCGCCGTTAATTAAGATCCTGAAGCGAGTTCATGATGACTCGTATTTTCATTTTCTGGACAGCTTCTTTTATATTGGAAGAAGAATAATCTCCAACTCTATTTCAGTGATTTATTCAGGAACTCAATCATAATTTTGAGAACTTCCGGTGAAGAGAATTGACCTCCACCGTGTCCTGCACCTGTAATTACATAACGGGCTGAAGGGACATTCGCTTTCTGCAAGGCTGTATGTAACAATAAGGTTTGACTAGGAGATACAAGACTATCGTCTGTGCCGTGAAATAACAAAAACGGCGGATCAGTTTTATCCACATAATTAGCTGGATTCGATTTTGCCACAACGTCTGGCTTGTCAAGACTCGTTAAACCACTGTTTTTCCCGTGGATGTATTGACCATCAGGCGAAGAAACCGTAAAGTGAGCTTGCTCAGCAGCTTCGTCATAATCAGCACCAATCTTAGTCAAATCAGACAATCCAAAAACATCGATAGCAGCCTGTACTTCGCTACTTTGCGCCAGATTTTCACCTTCTTCAAAATCTTTTACACCATTGGTTGTTCCAACCATCGCAGTCAAGTACCCACCGGCCGATTCGCCCCAAACAGCAATCTGGGAAGCATCTATGCCATATTTATCGGCATTGGCCCGCAGGTATCGAATGGCAGCTTTCACATCTTTTACAGCATCGCTGTATATTCCATTGCGTATAACGTGGTATTCTATGCTACCAACAACATAACCAGCTTTGGCAATTTCATGGCGATTGTATAATCCACCTTCTTTGGGAGCCATCATAAAGCCCCCACCGGTAATATAAATTACACATGGACGTTCCTTTCCATCATTGTATGTAATCAGATCCATTTTCAATGACATTGGTTTTCCATCCAAATCTGTCGACTGATGATAAACAATATCTTTTGTAAGTTCCAACCCACTTTCAGCAGGCAATTCACTTAACTGATAATTGCCGCTTGTCAGGTTATCCAAAACGGTGCTTGTGCTGTTATCAGTTGGCGTAATAAACTTTGGAGTTACTAATCCGCCCATACTCAGACCTCCTCTAGAAGGTGTTCCTTCCGGCTGTTGTGCCTCAGAATTTGTTATTACGGACATAAATAACCCAATAATCATTATAAAAGAGATAAATCTTTTCATTCTGCTTATTTTATTAAATTGTAAGTTAATATGGTGTAAATGTTATTATTATAAAAACTGGAGTATATTAATTCACCTTGCGTTACAGAGCCCTCAGAATAAAAACATGAATTAGAATAATGCATATCTCAATGCCGGCATCAGGCCTCAAATAACAAATCCATAATTTTTCGTTGTTGCTATTCGAACAGACCAAATAAGCAACAATTCCTCAATTTGAAAAACAAAGGTAATGAAATAGTCATTTATGCTAAACCTAATTTAGCAGAAGTAAAAATCAATTTAAAAAACAGGAGAACACGTCTTTTAGCGGATATTGAACCTGAGATAATGGTTGAAAAAAAATGAACGAAATACATGTAAGCAATGTCACGTTCAGGAAATATTTGAAAAAAATAATTTTTGTCAGGCTTAAAAATAACAAGGATGGAGCCATTTGTTAAAAGCCTCCATCCTTGTTTCATATAGTTATCTGATAGGTGATATTTTCACCTCACGTTCAAACATTGTAGGATAAACCCTATAGCTTTGGAACACTCCGCGGGCAGAGCATCCAACACCAGTAGTCGCATAATCTAGGTTAAATGTAATACCATCCTGTTTCTGTAACTGGTAGGTATAAACCGATTTTGTTAAGTTTTCGGTAGAATAAGGAGATGCGTTAAAGTTAAACAACTCATCAACCTTAAACTGGATGCCTTTACCTTGATTGTCAACCATTTTCACCCAACGGTTATCCGTTCTCAAGCCATAATCTCCAGGTTTAAGATAGGGTTCAAACATATCGTCAACAGTTGAGTTATAGACACCAACCTTATAACCACTTTTCCTTCCTGGATAACTTTCCTGGGGACCACGCCCGTACCATTCCGCTTTATCAAGACTCTTATCAAGCGTGAATGTCAATCCAAAGCGAGGGAAATACAATGGCAACGCACTTCCCTGAGGTTTAGAGGTATGATGCATTGTAATTTCACCATCACCATCAATAATAAACGAATACATATTCTCTAAGCCGTTATATTGACTTCCAAAAATATATTGATCCAGAGCACCTTCGGTACTTTCTCCGAACACTGAAATTTGTCTAATTTTGATATATACTTTTCCATCAACTTCAGAAACCTCAGTATAGATTGGATAATTATTCAACTTGTCTATTCCTGTTGAATAAAATTCTGTAGCCACATGGCCACCATAGCCTTCTTTCCAGTTAGAAGATCGTGCCGATCTAGATCCCCAACCATCTAAATCGTTAGCCATAGGAGCACGCCAAACACTAACTAAAAATGGAGATTTAAGCATTTCTTTGCCATCAATAATGATGGAAGCCAACGCTCCTAAATCCTTATCAAATGTGTATTCAAAGCCCTCTCCAATTACCGTTACATCATTATCGGACTGAGTAAAAGTAGCTTTTGCGGTAGATCTTTTAACGGTCTCGATACTCTTCTCCCAAGGAAGTTCAAGCTGACTCCATGCAACTTCGAATCCGGCATCAGCCCATACTTTATCTTCTTTTAACGAAGAACTAACTGTGACACGATATTCTACACCTTCAGACAAAGATGGTTTTGTATATGGAATTTTAACCGCTTTTTTATCTAAAGGGTCAACCTGAAGTTCAAGCACTCCTTCTTGTAATACTTCGCCATCAGCTTCAAGGAACCAACGCGTTTCATACTGTGATGCATCCGTGAAATGATTTCTATTCTTCACTTCCACCATACCGGTTTCAGCATCAAGCAGGCTAACTACAATTGGCTGCACCACTTTTTTCATCTCCCACATTTCAGGTTGCACTTCGCGATCTCCCCAAATGTGTCCATAATTACGAGCACCAGCACCATAGCTTAGGAAAGTTCCCTGATTGGTTTCTTTCTCAAAATCGAGCCAAAGAGCAGCATTCTCAGGATTAAAATTGCCGGGTAAAACCGCATCTGCAAATATCCCAACATTGTCAAGCATTGCATCGCACATATAACCTGGAGTTTCCGATCCATCGATTTCGGAATCGCGTCCTAAGCTAATCGTGAAAGGAAGGTTCTTAATTTTCCCACTTACTTGCTGACTTCCCTTTTTATCATTATCAATATATAGCGACATCTCCTGTCCATCATAAACAGCGGTCAGTTGATGCCAATTGTTTTCCCAATCATCAGGTAAGTCAACAATCAGTTCTTGCTTCTTATTTGTGAAGATATAAAATACAAGTGATTCGTTTTTCTTTTGAGTAATGCCAAACTGATTTGTTCCTTTGGTTATGAATTGTCCCCCACTAGCATTAAGCTTTCGTGGAAAAACATCCATTGTGATGGTTAACTTATCACCACGAATCTCCACATTATCCTGTCTGTAAATTTCAACCCATTGGTCATGACCATTCAAGCTAACAGCCTTACCTGTTTTCCCTTCAACCAATTTGATATTATTACCCATTAGATGAGCTGGAGTATTGTTAGGTGAAATATCTTCCACCTGACGGATTTCTTCTGTAATACCCGGGCTTACAAAGTCCCAAATAGCACCTCCCATGGTTCTTGTGTGTGATTCAATCACATTCCAATAATCTTCTAACCCGCCACCAGCATTACCGGCGACTGATAAATACTCATCCATAAAAGAAGGACGAATATCTGTTTCGTTTACACCAAGCCCCACGCGCATATCTAACTCTAATGGACTTGGATAGCGTGGACCAATAATCTCTTCAGCCGGGTGTGAGAACGAGTTTCCTCCATACATCCAATACCGTGTATCGTCATACTTCCTACCCTCTTCCACTACTTCAGTGATATTCATCCCCTCGCCACTTTCGTTACCTGCACTCCAGAATAAAATACACGCATAGTTTCTATCGCGTAAAACCATTTGACGGACGCGTTCCCGATACATTTCCGTGAATTCGGGCATGTCACATACATTTTCAGTTGCATGAGATTCAACCCCTGCTTCGTCAATTACAAATAGACCGTATTCATCAGCTAAAGAGAGATATTCATTTACCGGAGGGTAGTGAGATGTGCGGACTGCATTAAAGTTGAATTGTTTAAGTATTTCGAAATCTTTTCGAATAATCTCTTCAGTCATCGCATGCCCTAAATCGGCATGTTGCATATGTGAGTTTGTAGCATTTACTTTAACTGCTACACCATTTAATGTGAATAAATCACCTTCGATTAATGTTTCTTTAAAACCTATTCGTTGCTCGGCAATATCCTGAACTGTTCCATTATCTGACAACAATTGCATTTTCAAGGTATAAAGATTTGGCGTTTCAGATGTCCATTTTAAGGGGTTTATAATTTCCTTTTTCAATTCGATCTGTTTCTTTGCAACATTATTCATTGCAAACTTGTCGCTGTTCATTTCAGCCACTAACGTGTTGTTCGCATCATATAAAGATGCTTTTAATGTAAATGAAGTAGCTGGAGAATCCGTGTACTTTTTAACATCTATTTGAACCGAAAGATCAGCATCTGTATATGTTTCATCTAAATCTGTAACGACATACCAGTCAAACAAGCGGACATTCGGAGTAGCGTATATACTTACATCATCAAAAATACCGGCAAACCTCCAGTAATCCTGAGCTTCTAGATAATAGCCATCAGAATATTTTGTGACAAAAACAGATACGGTGTTCGTTCCCTTTTTGAGGTATTTTGTGATATTGTATTCAGCAGGCTCCTGTGCTCCTTCGTTATAACCAACTTCCTGTCCGTTAACCCATACAAATGAAGCAGAAGCTGTTTTCTCCATTCTTAAGAAAACCTGATCTCCATTCCAAGAAGTTGGAACTGTGAAAGTTTTGCGATATGCCCCAGTTGGATTATACTCTCTGGGAACATTAGGAAGAGTAACCGCAAAGAAATCAGGTTCTGGGGGTGGACCGTAAGTTCTTGTTCTTATTAAAGGGAAGGGAGCATTCACATTCCTAAAAATACGATCGCCATAACCTTGCATCTCCCAATTAGATGGAACCTCTATAGAACCCCATTTCTTATCGTTAAAACCATTCGTGTAGAAATCTGTTGGTATACCTTCCGGAGTTTCGCTATATAAAAATTTCCACTCGCCATTGAGGGAAACAGTTTTTTCAGGCAAAAAATAGGCTCGTCCTTCTTCCTGATTCTGCTCAAATACCGAAGTGTTCTCAATGTAATAATAAATATCATCGAGAAACTTCGCTGGCTGTGCAAACAATACTGAAGGCACTACCAAACAAAAAAGTAAAAATTTAAATCGTTTCATGTATCGTTTTAATTGATTGATTAATCTAAAATATCATTAGCTACTTGGTAATGAAAAGAAGAAAGCCGGACAATCATCAGACCCTCTCTTTTCTTATTCTAATCATCTATAAACCAAATAAAAACCGCAATCTCACATCCCCTTTTCAAAATGCCTAATTGTTTAACTAACAGTCTTTGCACAAACAATATTTGTTTCTCCAATTGAAACCCGTCTGCTTTTGTTGTGAATGTTATCTCACCAGATGTTGTGAAAGAACAACCCAATACTTGTCTTTCTATAGAAGGCTTAATTATTCTGACCAGATCTTACAATAGTAAAAATTACTTTTAAAATATTCAGTTAAAATACACTTTTTTAGTGTATTAAAAACCGCTCCTTGTAAAAAGGAGCGGTTCTAATTATATTTTTTTTAATAGTTAGGATTTTGAGTAAGCGTAGGTATTCCATTCACTTGGCTGTTGATAATAGCCGATTGATTAAATGGCGCAAGCTCATCTTTTCCTACCTCAAAAGTCACATTATTAAGATATGTTGTGTATTGTGATTGATAATCAACATAGTCTTGAAACTCTTTCTGGATATATTCAGATCCGAATCTAACCACATCATAAAAGCGATTTCCTTCCAAACCCAGCTCCAGTGAGCGTTCAAACAAGATCGCATCCATAGCTTGTTGTTCAGAAGTAAATGATCCATAAAGTCCGACCTGATAGTTCGCAGCAGGAGCTGTTCCAGCTTCATTTAATACCCAACCATCAGCATTTTGCATTCTAGCTCTTACCTGATCAACAAAAGTTGCTGAAGCAGTAAGATCACTATTAACCCGAACCTCTAGCTCAGCTCCCCAAAGAAGAACATCTGCAAATCTGATTATATGACCATTTATCGCATTAAGTGGAGATCCATCATAGTTGTGAACTCCTTCAAATTCCTCATAATACATCCACTTTTTCTGTAAATATGGACCATTATATAAACCAGTAGCATCTCTAAACCAGTCTGGGCCAGGCATCACACCCCAATCAAGATATGGAATCCCTCTACGTCCGACCATCCAGTCAAGTCTAGGATCAATAGGCTCTGTTGTAGGCGTAAACTCTTCGCTACTTGCTATCCCATAATCATTATGAAGAGGATCGGAATTAGTCTCATAATAATCGAGGTACGGAAGTCCCGTTTCTGAATTCACTCTGAATTTATCAACAAACCACTGACTAGGAGCATAATAACCCCATCCACGGCCATAACCCGGGCTACCTGGTCTTTGAGTGGCAATCCACACACCTTCAGGATTTATTGTATTATCACCACTAAACCAGCCAAAACCACTCATTGCATAACCATTCACAGAAATCTGAACCTGAAAAACATTTTCCTTATTATTTTCTTGTTCAGGGTCAAAATTATCATGGTAGTTTGGCATCAATCCGTATTGTTCTCCCTGAGAAGTAACTCCATTATCAATTACGTCCATGCATAGATTATAGGTCTGTGTATCATACTTTCCCTGTGCCATCCTCAACTTCACCAGATAAGCTTTTGCCGCCCAAGAATTTGCTCTGGCATATTCTGTCTGTGTATCCGGTAGATTATCAGCCGCAAATTGCATATCTGCCTCAATGTTTGACCATATTTCAATATAATTCCCATTTTCATCCGCATTTGGAACTTTCACATCAATTCCATTTGTTTCATCAACCCAAGGAATATTTCCCCAAATACGTTTCATCATGAAATAATAATGTGCACGCAGAAATCGTGCTTCGGCAAGTGCAATCGTTTTCTCAGACTCGGTCATATCCGAAACATCCGGAATAATTCCAATTAGCTGATTAGTCATGCTTACTGCATTATAATAAAACTGGAATACATTAGGAAGGAATGGAGTAGTCGACCCAAGATTCCAATTAGCAAATGGTTCCCATGCAGAGCCATCACCTGCTTCGGTTCCTACAAGAGCTTCACCCCCACGAACATCACCCATTAATTTAGACCAAGGAGTAGATAACATTCCTGAAAAACCATTGTTTGTTCCGTTAAGCTGGGCATAACACCCAATTAAAAGTGAATTGATCCCCTCCTTATTAGATAATACACTTTCATCATATGCCCCAATGGCCGGCTGATCAATAAGATCATCCGAACATGATGTTGAGAAAAATGTAAAAAGGAGCATGAAGTATGCTATATATCTTATTCTTTTATTTTTCATATCATAAATAGTATTAAGATTAAAAACTAAGGTTTAGACCTAAAACAAATTGCCTTGGAGTAGGATTCTGGTTAGTTACCACACCCATATCAGTATCTTCACCCTGAAGAGCGGCATCCGGATCAAGCCCTGAGAAAGGTTTATCCCCACCTGTGAGGGTAAATACGTTCTGAGCTTGTACATAAACCCTAAAACTGTCAATGCTTACTTTTGATAAAAACCTTTGTGGAACTGTATATCCCAACTGAATAGTTTTCATTCTAACATATGTTGCATCTTCTACATAGTAATCGGCTGCAGCCATCTTAGTTTGTGTATCAGAAATATCCAATTTTGGAAGCAAAGCATCCGAGTTGTCAGCTCCCGGGGTAGGATCCCATGACTGATAAAGCATGCGTGTACTTCTGTTATATTGGAATCTGTTCATGTCGATCTCGCGACGGAACATATTGAAGATTTCACCTCCTTGATTCCAGAAAACAAAGGTGCTGAAATCGAAGTTCTTATAAGCCAAAGAAACATTCAACCCCACTTGAAAATCTGGGTGAGGAGTTCCCAACTGAACCTTATCATCATCATCTACACTAAAATCGCCATTGGTGTCTTTAATTCTCCAACGACCAACCGCTGCAGGGATTGGAGTAGTATATTGTGCGGTATAAGCATCAACCTCAGCTTGTGTTTCAAAAAATCCGTCTAGTTGGTATCCCCATATATATGACATTGGCATTCCCTTCTCAGTGCGAGTAATAATACCCATATCAGAATCAGCTGCTCCTGGGAGGAATGAGTCATCACTATCAAGAACCTTATCTACAGTATTTCGGTAAAGCCCCAAATTGGCACTAATATCATATGAGAAATCGTTTGTAAAATTACCTCTGGTCCCTAGATTGATGTCGACCCCTTTATTGGTCATGTTACCCACATTAACTGATGGTTGGTCGGCACTTGACCCGGTAAAGGCTGCTTGATTCACGACAAGAAGATCCTTCGTTTGTTTGACGTAATATTCAAATGAGACAGTGTATTTTCCATCGTACAAGGTTGCATCAAAACCGATATTGGACGTTACACTTTTTTCCCAGCGGGCATCCGGATTACCAATAGATGTAGTACCAAATCCTGCAGTAAGGTTATTTCCCCCCATCATTGCATAACCATTCGGTGTTGTTTGTTGATAAATTGAATATTGGTTTTGTGCAGCAAGTCCGGTTTGATTTCCGATGACACCGTGGCTACCTCTCAGTTTAAGGTCAGCTAGCCATGTCAGATCCTGCATAAAACTCTCCTGAGAAATTCTCCATCCAAGACCTATCGCAGGAAATATTCCAAAGCGATTATTTGCTCCAAATTTGGAAGAACCGTCACGACGTATCGTTGCGTTAATTAAATATTTATCAGCATAGTTATAGTCAAACCTGCTAAATAAAGAGGTTAAAGCTGTACGGGTAAAAGCTCCACTATTAGATTGAGCCCCTGTACCTGTGTCTAAAAGCACAAAATTCTCATCATCGTTAATATCGTAGTTTTCCCGACCAGCTGTGATGTCATCTCCATAATCATTAATATACTCACTACCAACTAATAATTTGAAAGAATGATCGCCCACTTCTTTAGAATAATTAGCCGTATTTGTCCATGTCCATGAATTTCTGTAATCTAAAGTGCGACTCAATGAACTTATTGAAGTATTTTCTGCATGCTCGTATGTTTGTTGAGTAATATCCCATGCATTTCGACTATTGTAGTTTACCCCAATGGAGGTACGTAATACCAGATTTTTCAACGGAGAAAGTTCGGCATAAACATTACCAAAAACATTAAAAGAATTTGATTTATCTAACCTATTACGCCATCTCTGGGTAATCGGATTTTGCACATTACCCATGCCTGAAATAGATCCACTGGCAGGATTACCCATAATGTCCCATACCGGAACCAAAGGATTCATGTAACTACCACCAGAACCACTTCCGTTTCCTTTTTGGTCAGTAAAAGCGACCTGAACGTTTTCTCCAATTTTCAAATTGTGTGCAAGATTGAATGAAGAATTTGCACGTAAGGTATAACGTTGGTATTTGGCCCATTCATTAGATGTATCATCCTGATCATAATAACTCATACTTAACGCATAAGTTCCCGACTCGGAACCTCCTGTAGCACCAATCTGAATATTAGTAACAGATGCAGGATTAAACATCTCATCAAACCAGTCCGTATCAGAAGACTTTACGATCTGGTTGGTTTGAAAATCATAATTTGCGGGATCAACCAGACTGTTAAATAAGGTTGGATCTGATGTCTTTAACGCCTCCAACTGTGGTCCTGTATATGCACCAGCTTTCAGATATTCAGGAATAACCGGCGATGCACCACTTCCATATTGTGCGTGAATTGGTGTCTCCCCTGCATTCTCTGCAGATTTCCACCAATACTCACCATATTCCTCTGCATTTAATAAGTCCGGAAAGTCATTTGAACTTACATAGTTAATTCCGGTATAAATGTCAACCGAAATTTTGGCTTCCCCAACTTTTCCGCTTTTTGTAGATACAATAATAACACCGGAAGCTGCACGAGCCCCATAAACAGAAGCAGCTGCAGCATCTTTTAATACTTGGATAGATTGCACATCATTTGGGTTCAAGTTATTAAAAGCAGTACCATCGGCTGGCACACCGTCAATAATATATAAAGGATCAGAACCACCAAAAGAACCGAATCCCCGGATTCGCACTTTTGAGTCACCTCCAGGATCACCTGAACCGGAAACAAATACACCAGATGCTCTACCCTGTAACATCCCGCTTACATTAGGAGAGTTCGACTGAAGCATTTCCTCGGTATCTACAACAGACACAGAACCAATAATATCTTTCTTACGCTCTGTTGTATACCCAGTAACAAGGACTTCCTCCAAACCAATCCGGTCTTCTTCCATCACAACACTTATTTGTGTTCTTCCGGAAACACTTATTTCCTGATCTTTCATTCCAACAAAAGAAAATGCAAGAATGGCATCTGAAGGAACATTGCCTAGTGTGTAATTACCATCAAAATCGGTAATAGTACCATTGGTTGTTCCTTTAACCAGCACTGTAACGCCAGGAATAGATTCTCCTGATTCACCTGTTACTGTACCGGTAATAGTAGACTGCTGCTGACTAATCTCATCCGCGGCATAAATGGGAGTGCTATTTACAAGCACATTGATAACATTTAAAGCGATAAAGAATAAGACCACCCTTACAACTTTAAATAATCTTGACTTCCAATTTGACCCCAAACTGAAACCCGTAATAGTTTTGGTTATTTTCATAAATTTGTAACGATTTGGTTTAAAAAAACAAATAATTTAGCTACGTATCTTTCTGATACACTGTTTTTAAAACTAGAATTAGAAGGAGGTATTAGGCTATCTCCTTCTTTACCTAGATAAATCGAAAAGACTCATTTTTATTACATAGGCAATATTTTAAGAGGTTATACTTCGTTTCATCTCGTTTTGTTTTTATCTCAAAAAAGAATTATAATTCATTTAACATACAAAGAATTCATTCGTCAAGCTCCGTTCTGTTCTGTTATGTTGTGGTGTCTGGCAAATGTATAACCATATATGTTTATCTCAAACCCACCACATAGTGTTATTTAGCACACTCGCAGATAATTAACAGTCCTAATTTCATTTTACTCCAAATTTATATATCGTTTGTTGAGTATATGTTTCTTCAGGTTCAAGCGTAACTTTAGGGAATTGTAGCTGATTGGGAGAATCCGGAAAATGCTGGGCTTCAAGACAAAGACCTGAATACTGATCAAAGGCCTTACCTTGTTGTCCGACATATGTCCCATCCAAAAAATTACCCGAATAAAACTGTATTCCCGGCTCAGTTGTAAAAACCTGCATGAATCTACCAGATGTTGGCTCATAAACTTCAGCAGCGAGACTCAACTCACTCCCTTTTTTATTTAACTTAAAATTAACATCGTACCCTCCCGGAACCTCTGCAATTCTTTCTCCTATAATGTGAGGTGTTGTAAAATCAAAAGCGGTCTCTAGTACAGACAACAATTCTCCAGTAGGAATAAGTGTTGAATCTGTTGGCGTTATTGAGTCAGCAATTAAAACAACTTCGTGGTTTAAAACAGATTCTTTCAATCCTGTTAAATTAAAATAACTATGATTTGTAAGGTTCACAACGGTTGGCTTATCAGTCTCGGCTTTGTAAGAGATTCTAAGTTCATTATCATTTGTTAATGCATAAGTTACCACAACCTTCAGATTTCCGGGATAACCTTCATCCATATCCGGACTTAAGAGAGAGAGTTCTAAAACTTCAGCATTATCTTCAACATACACCCTATCAATAGTAAATACCTTTTTATGATATCCAATTAATCCACCGTGTAAAGAATGCTTCCCATCGCTAGCATTTAAAGTATAATGGACGTCATTAAGAGTGAATTGGGCATCGGCAATTCGATTGGCATAGCGCCCAATAATACTTCCAAAGAATGGATGATCGCCTTGATATTGTTCCAAATTATCGAAGCCCAGAACAACATTCTCCATTTCTCCTTCTCTATCAGGAACCTCAACAGATACAATGGCTCCACCATAATTGCTAATTTTCACCTGCATCCCATTTTCATTGGTCATTGTAATCAATTTTACCTGATCTGAACCAATGTTACCCCAATCATCAGTTTCTATTGGCATACAAGAAGTGTTTTTACTGTTACAACTAAACATTGCTAGAACTACAAATAAACAGGGGACTATTTTAAATCTTATATGTCTCATTTTCAACTCTGTTTTAAATTGATAATTAGTGAAAGTTGCCCCTATTATTTTTTACTAATTCTGATTACATAAAAAGAGTACGGCTCCATAGACAGAGTTATATTCTTCCCTTTCAAACTAATTGTTTGCTCAACGGGTTCAATATTATCCTCTTTGTTAAAGGAATTCTTCATTGTAGGATCATCATTCTGCAACAGAATAACTTTAGCTTCTTTCTCTAATTTTGAAGATGTTTCTAAGGTAATTTCTTCCGTTTTGTACTCTGCAGAAGCATTAACCAATTTCAGTATTATTTCATTTGAATCCTTATCAATAGCAGCTGTTGCATAAAAGTCATTTTGCCCGGTTAAAGGCGAATTGTCCTTTAATATTTCAAGAACATGGGTTCCTCGATTTTTAGAATACATTTTCTGCACATAGTAATTTGGCGTTCCATATACATCTAAATTATCAAACCAAATTAAGTTCGGATTCCATTGCCAAGCATCAACATGTGCAAAAGAAGGAGCGTAAGAACTCATGTAAACCTGATCAGCATTTCGTTCCATTCCTGTCATATATGCTGCCTCAGCCAAAGCTGTTTTCCAGGTGTTGTTTAATTCTTCTCCACTATCCATCATCCCGCCACCGCGTACAGCATATTCTCCAAGGAAAGTCTTATAATGATCACGGTCATAGGTATCATAGACATCTGCATTATCAAAGAAATAATCCGGATCGGCATATCGGTGTTCATCAACAAGTTGTGGACTATAGTCCTTAAGCATTGCTTCTGTTCCACTTTGATCATAAGTTCCTAGTGACCCAGATGCTACGATATTCATATCGGGATATTTTTCTGCTATAGCCTTTTCAAATATTTCATAACGCTCAATATATTGAGGACCGTAATTTTCATTACCTATCCCAATATATTTCATATTAAAAGGCTCGGGATGTCCCATTTCAGCCCTCACCTTTCCCCATTCAGAATCTGCACTTCCGTTGGCAAACTCTATTAGATCAAGAGCATCCTGCACATATGGATCTAGTTCTTCCAAAGCAACTACTTCTGCAGTATTAAATTGACATGCCATTCCACAATTAATTATAGGCATTGGCTCTGCACCAATATCTTCAGACACTTGGAAATATTCAAAAAAGCCAAGTCCGAATGTTTGATAATAATCGGGAGCAACATGTTCATTTTCATCATTCCACCTATTTATTATCAACTCTCTGTCGGCAATATCTCCTATTGTATTTTTCCATCGATATCGAGTACATAGATATCTACCCTCGACGATACAACCACCAGGGAATCTAAAAAAGCCGGGGTTCAAATCGGCCATCATCTGAACAAGATCAGCACGTAGACCTTTTGATCTACCCATCCATGTATCACTTGGGAAAAGAGAAATCATATCAATATCAATTTCTCCTTCTCCTTCAAACCAAATATTTAGTTTGGCTTTAGAAGCCGTTTTATTCGCGGTAAGACTTACTTCATAATTTCTCCATTCATTATTAAATGAAGAAAGTGTTGCTGATCCAAGAACAGTTTCATCTTCATCAACTAGCTCTACACGAATATCAATCTGACTCCCTTCATGCAAACGAGCATCAATCGAGAAGTTGTAAGCCAGACCTTCTTTTACTCCCATTCCCCTGAAGCCTTCATTAATTAGGCATGGTGATTCACCATCCTTAGTAACCGTAACCTTGGCATATCTAATATTCGCCTGTTCGTTATCCCTATTAATTATTAACACATCGCCAACGCCAAAGAACATTTTTCTTTTTTGATCCCATCCCATTAAAGGTTCAGGAAATTCAAAAGATCGGTTTTTCACCATCTCCGCATACATTCCCCCATCTCCGGCAAAATTTATGTCTTCAAAGAAGAAACCCCACATGGTTTCTTGAATTTCAGCTTTTGGGCTATCTACATTTACGACAACTTTATTTCCGGGTTGGGCACTTACCCCACCAGAAATAATTGTTGCTATAATTAGTACGATTAATTTATTTGTAATGGTCTTCATGAGTATGTTTGATTTATGGGTTGCTATTTCCCTAATTTATAATAGAGCTCATTCCATCTTAATTCATTCTTTATTCCTGTTATAGTAGTGTCTTTACCAATATTGACATACTCAACACCGGCCATTTCTGCAAAATCCTCAATATACTCAGCATCAATAGCCATACTGAAAGCTGAATGGTGGGCTCCTCCTGCTAGAATCCATGCTGCTGCACTTGTCTTTAAATCAGGTTGAGGAATCCACAAAGCACTTGCGACAGGTAGGTTAGGCATTTCGGGTGATTTTACACATTTCAATGAATTGACAATAATTCTGAACCTATCGCCCATATCTATAAGACTGGTATTTAGAGCATCTCCTTCAGGTGTATTAAAAACAAGTCTGGCAGGTGCATCTTTACCTCCAATACCTAAAGGATGAACCTCTAGTTTTACATTTCCTTCGGCAATGCTCGGACATACTTCAAGCATGTGAGCGCCTAAGGCTGTCATGCCCTCTGGATCAAGATCATACGTGTAATCCTCCATAAAAGATGCTCCACCTTTTAGGCCTTGCCCCATTACTTTTACGGCACGAACCATCGCTGAATGTTTCCAGTCTCCTTCAGCGCCAAATCCATAACCTGCATCCATAAGTCGTTGACAAGCTAATCCGGGTAGTTGTTCTAAACCATGCAAATCTTCAAAGGTTGTTGTAAAGGCACCAAATCCGCCTTCTTCCAGAAAACTCTTCATAGCAATTTCAAGCCTTGCCTGATACCTTACATTTTGATAGAATTCTCCGCCTTCTGTTCCTTCTTTTGAAATTTTATATTCTTCTTCATACTCTTTCATTAGAGTATCAATTTCACTATTTGAAACTTCATCAACTAGTTTTCGAAGATCACCAACACCGTAACCACTAACAGACATCCCAAACTTAATCTGAGCCTCAACCTTATCGCCCTCTGTTACTGCCACTTCACGCATATTGTCGCCAAAACGAGCAATCTTCAGAGATTGAAAGTCATACCAAGCCGCTGCTGCTCTTGTCCAAACATCAATTCTTTGCTGCACATCCTCTTCTGACCAATGCCCCACAACGACTTTACGGTTAACATTCATTCGAGTCATAATAAACCCGTGTTCGCGATCACCATGCGCTGATTGGTTTAGATTCATATAATCCATATCAATCTCGCCCCATGGCAGATTTTGATTAAACTGAGTATGCAGATGCAAAATAGGTTTCTTCAGAATTTTGATTCCGTTAATCCACATTTTTGAAGGAGAGAAAGTATGACACCAAGTTATGATACCAATACAGCTCTTTGAGATATTTGCTTCCTGAAAAAGATTGAATATTTCATCGGGTGTTTTAACAACCGGCTTAAACACTATACTTACAGGTATTTTAGCAGACTTATTAAATGCTTTAACTATTTCCGAAGAATTTGAGGCTACTTGCTTTAATGTTTCCTCTCCGTACAAATGTTGGCTACCCGTGATAAACCAAACTTCCAATTTATTTAATTTGATCATTTCTATTATTTTTTAGTATTATTTTTCATTTTTTTGTTTGTCCGTAATACGCACCGGCACCATGTTTTCTGTCGTAATGCTTATTGATAAGAGAATCCTTTAAACGAGGTGAATCAGGTCTTATTTGCTCCGTATATAAAGCCATTTTTGAAAGTTCTTCCAGAATGGCACTATTATAAACGGCCTTCTCTGCAGTTTTCCCCCAAGTGAATGGACCATGATTACCTACCAGAACCATTTCAACTTCTTCATAATTTAGATTCTTTTCTGAAAGGCATTCCACGATCTGAATTCCTGTTTCGTATTCATAATTTCCTTCAATTTTATCATCTTTTAAAGGTGGCGTACAAGGAATATCACAAGCTAAGTGATCTGCATGAGTTGTTCCAAAAATTGGGACATCTCGCTGTGATTGAGCCCATGCTGTAGCAAAAGTGGAGTGAGTATGCACTACTGCTCCAATTGAAGGATAATTTCTATATAAGACAGCATGAGTTAACGTATCGGAAGAAGGTCTCAAATCACCGTCAATAGTTTTGCCTTCTAAGTCAACAATTACCATCATTTTTGGAGTCAATTGATCATACGAAACGCCACTTGGTTTTATGGCAAAAACCCCCAAAGTCCTGTCAACAACACTTACATTTCCAAAAGTAAAAACGACAAGTTCTAGCTTTGGTAACTGCATGTTGGCTTCAAATGCTATTTGTTTTATCTGATCATACTTTCCCATAGCACTATTTTTTTGAAAATTCTTCTACAAAATCACCTGCATCAGAATACCTCTGATATAATTTTGCATAGATTTCGGCATTCTCTTTATTGGGTTTATACTCCATCTCATAACCACTTCCCATTGCTTTTTGAGCATCTAGTACCGTTGGATATAGTCCGGCAACAGTTGCAGCAGCCATAGCAGATCCTAAGGCACAAGTCTGCTCGCTTTTAGCAACCAGAATATTCATATTCAACACATCGGCAACAACTTGCATGACGAAAGGAGATTTTTTTGCAACACCACCTAAGGCAATGACTCCGTCGATACGGACACCCTCGTCAATAAATCTGTCAACAATCTTCTTTGCCCCAAAAGCTGTCGCTTCAACCAATGCCTTAAAAATTTGTGGTGCATCAGATCCAAGGTTTAACCCAAAGATGGCTCCTTTAAGCAACTGATTTGCATCGGGAGTACGCCTTCCATTCATCCAGTCCAGGGCAACAATTCCTGATTCGCTAATTGGAATTCGTTCAGCTTCTTTAGATAATTGAGGAATTATCCGGTCGCCAATTTCTTGAATCAGCTTCTCTTTAGTGGCATCATCAATTATCGTTGAGCCTCCCAGTAACTCTTCTAAAGGCCACATTAATAAGTCACGAAACCATGCATAAATATCGCCAAAGGCAGATTGACCCGCTTCCAGACCAAGCATGCCCGGAATTATTGAGCCATCTACTTGGCCACAGATACCATTTACCAGCTTATCACCAATCTCCTCCATTGGTGCAACCAACATATCACAAGTTGATGTACCCATAACTTTACTCAAATAATAGGGCTTAATCTCGCCGCCTATAGCGCCTAAATGAGCATCAAAGGCGCCTATCCCAACAACTACAGACTCACTTAATCCTAGTTTTTCTGCCCATTCTGAATTTAGATTACCTGCTTTTACTTCACAGGTGTATGTTTCATTAAATAGACGCTCTCTCAATCCTGCTAGTATTGGATCTAGCTTTATTAAAAAATCTTCAGGAGGTAAGCCATCAAAATCGGGATGCCACATTGCTTTATGACCCGCAGCACAACGGCTACGTTTTATAGAAAGTGGATTTGTATTCCCTGTTAATAGTGCAGGTATCCAATCGCAATGTTCTACCCAGGAAAAGGCCGCTTTTCTTACTTTTTCGTCTTCTCGCAGCACATGTAAAGCCTTGGCCCAAAACCATTCTGAGGAGTATACTCCCCCTTCGTATTTTGTATAATCAGTTCCACTCCATGATTTTGAGAGCTTGTTTATTTCATCAGCTTCCTGAGTAGCTGTATGGTCTTTCCAAAGAACAAACATTGCGTTAGGATTTTCTTCAAAGCCAGCAGTTAATGCAAGAGGAACGCCATTCACATCTACTGCAACAGGCGTTGAGCCTGTCGTATCAATTGAAATACTCACAATGTTTTTTGCAACAGAACTGGGTGATTTTGAAAGAGCATTTTTGATTGTTGCCTCTAACCCCTCAACATAATCAAGAGGGTGTTGACGAAATCGATTTAAGTTTGGATCGCAATACTTCCCACTTTTCCAACGAGGATAATAAAAAACATCACTCGCAATTTCATTTCCATTAGAAGCATCTACAATTAATGCCCGAACAGAATCACTTCCATAATCTATCCCTATTACGTAATTCGACATATTATCTTAAATTTTATCAGTTTTTTACTTTCTATATTTTTACCAGAAATAAATGTAGAAGGCTACAGTTAGCCCTACAATAATAACTGAGTGTATAACATCCCATTTTGTCCAACTTGCTCTTGTTTCAGCTTTTTGAGCTGCAGTTGCTGATGAAAAAGTTAAACCTTGAATTTGAGCAGCGGGAGCAGCTTTAGTAAAAGTACTAACGACCACAATTACCATCATACAGAAGACCAACATACCTCCACTGAAGAATAGCCAGTTAGTGTCATAAAACAGGTTGTAATAGATATTATCTACCCCTTTTTCTGCTGCCCACATTTTCACATCTGCAAATCCAGCATTTGATGCCTTCGTTGAATAAAGTACTTGTGCTCCTAACCTAAGGGCTCCAACAAAGAAACCTGAAAGCATACCCCACATTCCACCTTTAGGTGTTGGTTTAGAAGAAAGGATTCCCAATAAGAATGCAGCAGCAATACCCGGCGATAAAATTGATTGGACATCTTGTAAATAATTATATAATACACTTCCAATACTTCTCATAATCGGTATCCAGAGAATACCGAGTACAACGACAACTACAGTTGCAATACGCCCCACATGTAGCAATTTCTTTTCACTAGCCTCGGGTCTAAATTTTTGGTAAAAGTCAATGGTAAAAAGCATAGCAGATGAATTGAATAATGAAGCAAGAGAACTCATCAATGCTGCTAAAATTCCACACACTACTAACCCCTTTAACCCCGCAGGTAACAACTTGGCAACCAATGTTGGGAATGCAGCATCAGAAGATGATAAAGTAAACACCTCTCCATTTATAACAACTCCTTTTTGAGCCATTGCAAAAGCAATCATACCAGGAATCATAAATAGAAATACAGGAGTCAACTTTAGGTATGCACCAAATATGGTTCCCCTACGGGCTTCTCTTTCATTTTTACCAGACAGTACCCGTTGTACAATAAACTGATCTGTACACCAATACCAGAACCCAATTACTGCGGATCCAATAAATACACCAAGCCATGGATAATCAGCATCACGATTACTTCGAATTAAATTGGTCATCGAATCTCCATACTCATTAACAGGCACAGCACTAGTGATCCTCAGCATCTCATCCCAACCGCCAACTGCCCTCAAGCCTAAAACAACAATAACTAATGATCCAATTAATAATATTGGCGTTTGTAAAATTGAGGTATAAAGAACCGATTTCATGCCCCCAATAACAGT
Organism: Prolixibacteraceae bacterium; assembly: GCA_963662675.2. Lineage (GTDB taxonomy): Bacteria > Bacteroidota > Bacteroidia > Bacteroidales > Prolixibacteraceae. Next base: position 508,582 of record CAXXHP010000002.1, on the reverse strand, counting down.
ATATATAGCTGTTAGCAAAACTAAACCGATGGCTGAAATCCAAAAGAAATCAATTCCCCACATGGTTTCGATGCCAAATACTTCTTTAAAAACCAGTCCACCTGCATATACAGTTACAGCAACCTTTGTAAGGACATAACTGACAAGTGAAATAATGGAAAGAATCGATCTTGATTCTTTATTGTACCGCTTTTCAAGAAACTCAGGCATCGTAGAAACCATACTTCTGGAATAAAAGGGAACAAATACCCATCCTAGAATCAAAATCATCCACCCTTGGATTTCCCAGTGAGCCATCGCCATACCACTTGATGCTCCCGCACCTGCTAGTCCAATTAAATGCTCGGAACCTATGTTCGATGCGAAAATTGAAGCTCCAATAGCAATCCATGATGCATCTCTTCCAGCTAAGAAATAATCACCAGAAGTTTCTTCTTTCTGCTTAAAAACCCATATAACTATGCCAATAAGCGCCATGGCAAAAATTGCTATCACAATCCAATCAAGTGTTCCCATATTCAGTTAAGTTTATTATTAGTATTTTTTACTTTTATTAGGTTAAAAAAAACAAAACGGATACTTCTTTAATCACAGCTACTATGATAAATAGTACTTTTTACTCTTATTGGGTCAAAAAAAAGAAATAAAATAGATTCCATTAGTCTTAACCTGATCTATTTTACTCTCATAATTAATAGTATTTTTTACTCTTATTGGGTCAAAAAAAGGGAAATTTTCCAGTACTGAATCACCTCTTAAATCTTAACCCTAAATTCATTTCTGTATTTGTTCCTTTTTCGTAATTGTACAAATATGCACCTTTTTTTGATTCCGACTTATCTTTTATCCCAGTGTTATGCAACACATTAAGAGAAAGAATCTTCTTTCTGAAATTCCCAGTGTCTATTTCTCTCTGAAAAATTGCCTCATATAATTTCCTCAGATTAGTCAATGTAAACAAGTCTCCAAGAAGCTCTTCCCCAATCAAATTCATACTTGCCTTTTCCTGCAATCTCAACAATGAATGTTCGATCATTTCTTTGTGGTCAAACATTAGCTTTGGTAATCTTGAAACTGACCACCATTGCGCACTATGTTTATTTATGAGGCTAGAGTCTTCATCGTTAACTCTGATTAATGAGTAATAGGTAACACTAATAACCCGCTCTGCCGGATCTCGATCCAACTTGGAAAAAGAATGAACCTGCTCTTGATAAATCCCCTGAAGTCCAGTTGTATTATAAAGCACACGCCTAGCGGAATCACCTAATGTTTCATCTGGACGAACAAATCCACCTAGCAGAGACCATTGCCCCAAATAGGGCTCAAATCCTCGGGGATACAATAAGACTTTTAACTCTTCTTTTTCATATCCAAATATTACGCAATCGACTGCTAAATAGTGTTTTTCATGTATGTCATACGTATTATTGCTCATGGAATTTTCCAGCTAAATTAATTCAAAATTAGGTTCAAATATAAAAAGTATTTTTTACTTTTAATAATTGTTGCTATCGTTTTTCAAAATCTTTTCTTAAAATATCACATATCTGATGCCAGGAGTTATTTCCATGAGTGTATATTTAGAACTACACATTAAGAGATAATTTGAACAATATGACTGTCGTTAATGCTGCGTTAAAAGGTATGCCAAGTTCAATGAGAAACATATCTGCAAGTTACATATTTACATCAATCAAATTCTTTTTCCCTAAGATATTATTAGCACACAAACTATTACAAAACAACATAGCATTTCCGTGAAACATAAAGAGGGAAGGAATTCGGATGTATCCGATTTCCTTCCCTCTAAGAATTATTTACTTCGGGTTATAAGATTGTCTTTATTCCCAAGATGAATATGCAGTTTTAAAAAATACCTCTTTTACAACTGGGCTTCAAATTCATAGTTCCCAGACTGTATTTCGTACACAGCCTTACCATCTTCATACTTAACGAAGGTCACTCCCTCAGCACCGGAAGCAGCAACACCACCTTCAGTAACACCATCAGCAGATGAACTCGTTAGATAAAGAGTGGCAGTTGTATTCGCAGGAACAGTCATATTATAAGTAACAGTTCCATCACTATTCTCCCAAGAACTGCTGATTCTTCCATACATAGAATCGTAATATCCCTCAGCATGGGTCATTTCCCCAGTTGGGTCTGGCTCGGGTTGAAGAATAAACTTCTTAAATCCAGGTTCGTCCCTTTGGATACCAAGAGAATAAGCCATCATCCATTGACCAACAGCACCAAATGAATAATGGTTAAAAGAGTTCATGCCATTATTACCTCCAAATCCATCTTCAACTGTATAACCGTTTAAGCGTTCCCAAATTGAAGTTGCTCCTTGATCAATAGCATATAACCAAGATGGGTATTGATTATTTTGAATAAGTTTATAGGCCAGATCACTATATCCTTGGTCAGATAAAGCTTTACTGATCCATGCAGTTCCTATAAAACCGGTCATTAATGAATACTCAGGACGAAGAACACCATCGTCGCCCATATTCTGACGCTTGATTGTTTCAACAAAACTTTCAGTCACATAAGGAATATTTTCATCACTAAATGCACCGAGAGCCAAACCAACCGCATAAGAAGTTTGAGTGTCGGCCAATTTCAATTCGGCTGCTTGTTGTGGCGCACCAAATCCACCACCTCCAACTATTCCCATCGTTTTATGGTTCTCATTTACAAATGTTGAATTGAAAAAATCTTTTCGTTCATCATACATCTTCTGAAACTCTGAAGCATCGTCAACCTTACCTAACAATTTTGCGACTTTGGTCATAATGTCTAAATCAAATATATGGTAGGCAGTTGTTAGGTAAGGAGTTCCTAAAGCATTATTTTGAGGGCCTAGCCAGTCACCTAGTGCACCGTCAGAAGTAACACCGGTTTCAGGATTGATAGTTGTATACAGATAGTCTATATAAGCTTTCATCGCATCATAGTGCTCCCTCAATAATTCAATATCATTGTATTGAAGATAAGTTTCCCATGGAACAGTAATTCCAGCACTTCCCCAAAGTACACCACCGAAACCTCCACCTATTGGAGCAACATCTGTAAATCTACCGTCAGCTCGCTGTACATCGCGCATAGCAAACATGTGACGACGTAGGAATTGATTTGAATTTGAAACGTAGGTCGCAGTTCTTGCAAAGACGTTGATGTCACCAGACCATCCCATACGTTCGTTACGTTGAGGGCAGTCCGTAGGAATTGTAAGGAAGTTATCTACATTTGACCAGGTAAGGTTAGACCAAAGTTGATTAACACTTTCGTTAGATGTGTTGTAATCAGCTGTAAGCTCAAGAACAGAGCTTATGGCAACTCCCTGTACTGCGTCAAGTGGAAGAGGCTCATCAATACCTGTGATTTCAATATACTGATAACCGCGTGATGTAAACTTAGGCTGGAAAACCTGGGCACCATCTTTTGCAATGTAAATATCCTGGCAAAGAGCAGCACGATAATTTTCCGTCATAATCATACCAAAATTATCACCATACTCATCCATGTCCGGATATAACATTTCCGCAAACCTTAAAACAATTTTATCACCTGCGTTGGCATTTTTAAATATTATTTTGGGTACTCCCACAAAGTTTTGACCCATATTATAAACGTAAACGCCATCGCGTACTTCTTCAACACTTTGTGCGGTCAGGGTTTCGTAAACTCCTGCATTGTTCCCAATTTGACCGATCAACATCATGTCATCATAGCCAAAAGGAGTAACAGATCCATCTCTGGCTACTTCAGGATCAAGGTAAGCAGTTCCTTCAAGTTTAACCTCAACAGCATCTTTCCATGCACTGTCATTATAACCAACGGAACTCCAACCTTCAATTAACGCTTCTGATGTGGCATCATAAATTTCACCAAGGTCAAGGCTGCTATATTTGATTGGTCCTTCATTGAAATACTTCCAGTCTGAATTGTTTGAAACAATTGTTTTTTCAGAACCATCTTTATAGGTAATTACAAGTTTTGCCAATAGTGATTGACGATCTCCAAAGTGGTTCCAGATAGATCCGAAACTTAAAAGGCCGCTCCACCAACCTTCACTCATCATGGCTCCAATTGCGTTTTCATTCTCATCAATAAGGTCTGTAACATCGTATGTTTGGTAGAAATGAGACTTGTTGTATTGTGTTTGTCCCGGATTATAATAATCATTTCCGACTCTTTCACCATTGATAAAAACTTCATAGATTCCTCGAGCGGTAACATAAAGTCTTGCATCCGCAATATTTTTGCCCTCAGCATCAAACTCTGTACGAATCATGGGTGTTGAGTTTTTGCTAGGATTAGTAACGATAAACGTACCATCCGTACCACCGTCTATCACATAAGCACCATCTTCAATTGTGACGTCTTTATAAATTCCAGTGTAGTTTGAAGAAAGATCTTCTTTAAATAATGTGTTGTTAGGTGCTCTGTTGTTATAAACTTCAACGTTAGTGAATTTAGCTTTTTGGCCAGCTTCAGCAGCAAAACCCATATCACAGATCATTCCAAAAGGAATGACATTTCCACCTGAACCAACAGGGTTTAGATTAACACTGGCTCCACTGCTTCCTCCACGTCCACCAAATCCACCCATATCAGTTTCTGCTACAGGTTCCTGTACAAAGAAAGAAGCATCTCCATCCAGAGTGATTGAGATGTTCCCAAATGCACTTTGGAAATCAATTTCGTGAGAATTATACTTATTCTGGTTATTGATTACTGAAGTCTTTACCTCAAAGCTTTTAAGTGGTACTTCAGGATTGTCTTCAGGGGCATATCCGGCTCTGAAGACATTAAGTTTGGCTGTTCCGGTACTTGATCCGTCTACATCAGAAATATCTAGTTGTAGCTTGATATAGCTTTCATCTTTTTCACTCTCAACTTGAAAGATATTTTTGTATTTATCCATCAGGCGCAAATCGTTTGCACCATAAACAAAGCTTGCTTTGTCACTTCCTTCTTCAAGTTCGATAGAATACTTCAAGCCAAAGATTAGCTGGTAGTCTGAAAAGAATACAAGGTCGTCATCAGATCCACCTATCCATTGGGCACCATCCCAAGCTGTGATACTTGGATTCATTAGCCCTGTCTCAAACCAGGAAGTTGTAGAAAAAGGAGTGTCAGAAGAATCCCAAACCGTGACAGTCCAATCGTACTTTGTTGTAGCTTGCAAAGGACTTCCTTGATAACCAATCGCAAGGGCATCTCCGGAGGTGATTTTTTGGGAATCCCAAACAATATTTCCTGCTGGGTCTTTTACCACAATCTGATATGCGGTTTGATAATAACCCCGAACACCTTCGGGAGCATTAAGTTGCCATCCAAAACGGGGAGTTTCGACATCAATCCCTAAGGGATTTTCAGTGTACTCAACCATCAGGTTATTAACGAGCAAAGAGTCTTTTGTTTGTGAACAACTGACCATAAAGAGTAACGATAGAATTATTGCCAAAAATCCGATCGATTTTAATTTTGTAATCATTGTATTCGTGTTTAGATTAAAAAAATGTTTGTTTTTAGATTGTTAAAATATATTATATCCTATTGGTATTTATTCTATTGAGATTAATGTTACAGGCCCCAAAAGACCAGATGGTTTTAACGGTGAGTCTGCCTGATAAAAAGCTTGGGTTGTGTAGGTATATTTCATTGGGACATTAGGCTGCTGATCACCAATTAACCTATTCACCCACAAGTTAGTAACTTCAACTTCAATGGTATTTTCACCTTGTTGCAAAGCCTCTGTAACATTCACCCTGAAAGGAGTTTTCCAAACAATGCCAAGTGGCTGTCCGTTAACAGTAACTTCAGCAATATTTTTGACGCTCCCCAAGTCGAGCCACAATTCAGCACCCTCCTTAAACCAGTCTGCAGATGCTTGAACTGTTTTGGTATATGTTGCTGTTCCAGAGAAATATTTCACGCCTGAATCAGAGCTTTCAGACCATGATTCGAGATTGTCAATTGTAATTTGTGCAGGAGCACCTCGTTCCGCTTCGAAACTCACGTTCCATGATCCGGCAATTACGTCTAACTCTTCTTTCGATTCTTTTGCAACTTCATAAGAATCGCTACTGGCCTCATTTCTGAATACCACAAACACAGCATCGCTTGATTCCAAATGTAGAGGCACAGTGGTTAAACCGTTCTCAATACTGTATGATACCTGCTCAATTTCACCCGTTTCAGGATGCCATATTTCAGCAGTTTTTCCTTCAACTCTGAATGTTGCCTCTAGATCTTCCACTTTCTCATTCCGGTTATTCACCCAATAGAAATCAACATCTCCCAACTGCCGGTGAACAAACATCAGTTTTGTATCAGCCTCCGGTTTTGTGTATTTAAAATCGGTAGGGACCTGAATATCAGCCAACACTTCTTCCAATGATTTGCCAGCATAAACTTTGCCTTTGCCAACCGTATTCTCACCAGTTTCATTAGACCAAAGTTCATCTGCCAAGACTTTAAACTCTGCCACATCATCCATCAGACTCGGTGTTTGCGTTGGTTTTGGGCCAACAACAACAGCACCTGCAGAAACCATGTCTTTAATTTTACGCAAAACTTTAAGAGTCATATGCTGGCTGTTTGAATCCAATGCCAGAACATTGTAACTCATCCCACTTGGAGTAATGATTTTACCATCCTCAACAGAAAGGACGTTAACCAAAGCATCAGCATTTACAAAGTCGTAGTTATAGCCTTCAGGGATTACAGGTAATTTGTTTCTGAAGAGAGATGTAACGTTATTATCTTCTCCATAATAATATACTATGTCAGCAATAAATTCTCCTTGCTGAAGCATGTAACTACTACGAGACAAGTATGTAATCCATGGTTCGGCTTGTTCAGCCCAAGTTTCATGACGAGTAAACCACTGACCAAAAGGTCCAAGTCCTAATCCTGGAAATTTATCATCCAAAGGCTGATGAACAGAAGTATGGATAACAAATCGATTCAATCCATTAGCAAGCTCCATATCGGCGGTTGGTTTCAATGTTTCAGGAGACCATGCCCATGAAGATCCGATAGCTGTTAACGACTCGGCAGCAACAAAGCTTTGTCCATAAATATGGCTCACCGATGCCGATTCGCGAACATCAACCTTACAATATTCTGCAACTTCAGTTCCGGGAGTAAGACCGCCGGGAGTCCATGTAGCACTCATTGGCACAGCAGCACTGCGCTTAACTTCCATACCGTCACCAATAAATGCCCGACCGTTTTCGTGCGATTCCGAGTAGCGCCCCATGCCTCTTTCTTCAAGCAAAGAGGTCAACAGATCGTAATGGTTTTCTGTAAGGAGGTCAGATAACGTTTTACGGAAATCCCAAAGAAATCGGTCGCTTGCTTCTGAGCTCTCTACCACATACCCGGTAAGTACTGGTAACCACGACATCATATCGTAACCTCTATGTTTTTCAAATTGAGAAATTAAATCATCGGTCCAGTTTTGAGCTCCGGCTTCCCAGCTGTCTGTAATCACATACTGAAGACCTTTTTCACCCATTAAACCACCCGTTGCATCTTTATACTGATCGAGATAATCTGTAAAATATGCTGTTACGTGATCTGCATTTAGTTTATCAACTTCTAATCCTGTTGCTTCTGGAGAGGCAGGATGGTTCTCAATACCTAATAAAGAATAACCAAGTCTGATTATCATCCAATTCCCTTCAGGCACATCCCAGTTGATTGAACCATTAGATGACATCAATGACGTTAAATCGACAATATCTTCTTGATTTATTACATCTTTTGAATCTGGAGTAACACTTGTGTAAAGATCATTTTCTACAGAGAATGCTGCCTTATCTTCAAAGCGGTCAACCTTTATGTTTTTGTGTAAAATAAGTTCTGCGATATCAATTCCTTTTGGGCTTGCACTTCCGCTAGCTCCAAGGCCCATCGATTCCATCGCACCAGTCATTGAAGAAGATGAAGCTTCAGGAGAGCTAAAAGTAAAGCGGTAATATTTTGCGACTACAGGTTCAAATGAAAGAGTTTTTTGTCCGACGCCTCCTGAGGGAATTACAGTAATTTCTTCAAAATTCTTTCCATCAACACTTTTTTCAAGAGCTCTAACAGTTTGATCAACTCCCATACCAAACATGCCTGCAGCACCACCACCAACAATAGTTAGTGAACTAATTTCTTCAGATTCAGGAAATTCATATTGAACCCACGATTTCTGACCGGCAGGAGCATTTGGTAAAAGACTAGTTTTTGCCAAATCTCCATCAGTAAGCTCCGAAAGATTAAAGCTTCCACCACTAGATGTTACTTTTGGTTGAAGCTCAGACATTGATATGTATGTACTAGGTAACTTAAATGCGACAACTACTGCATCCTGATAAAATTCAGGGAGATCTGACTCATGTTCACCTTCCAAAGATGATGAGATAGATGTCCGCATTCCCATATTTTGGAATTTACCGGTACTTGTTGGTGGATGAGGAAGAGTTCCCGAGAACGTTTTGCCTCCTTCAACAGGAGTCTCGGTCCAAACAAACTTTTTCATCCCCTCCTCTGGTTTCACCCAGGGACCACCACTCTCGCTCCAACCCGGAGAAGCGGCAATGGCCATCTCCAAGCCAAGGGAGTCAGCCAGATTGGTCGTAAATGAAAAGGCGTCTTTCCATTCCAGGGTCATATAACTTAACCTATTCTCAACGATTTGAGGCGTCATAAACGCCGCATCAAAATTCTGAAACCCACCAATACCGATGCGATTCATCCATTTTAAGTCAGCCTCAATTCCTTCTTTGGTAATGTTTCCGTTCATCCAGTGCCACCACACCCGCGGTTTTGCGCTGTCTGGTGGACTAATGAATCCCGCTTCAAGAGTATCTCCTATACTCTGTGATGAATCAGGACCACTACAATTAACAAAGGAAAAAAGGGAAAGAAGCGCAAGGAAAAGGGGGAAGAAAAAATCCTTGCCAGTTTGGGCAATTCTCAAGTTAAGTTTCATGCGTTTTAAGATTTTATTTTAGTTTATTAGTAATCGACAATTGATAAATTTGGGGCACCAACGAAACAAGCACCAAACCAACTCACACACAAGCCATTACGAATCTCAACCCTCTCGCATATTCGCTTTCTCAACAAACTTCTCGATTCTAATAACAAGCAACCCGTTTTTAAGGAATAATTCCCTAACCCATTCTGAGAATGGCAATACTGCTGCAGCAATAAAGATACTACCGATATAAAAGCTCCTAAATGCACAAATTGATCTATTATTTGCACTTTATGACCCCATTTGGGTGCTGGAAATGAATCGGTTCAGTAATTTTTTACACATTTTACGCCTTTGAAAAAAAAACGTTAGACATTATTCTAGTTATACCTTAATTTATAAATCGCCTCATAAAAACCGATCATACTTGTAAGATTGGGAAATGAACAGAACCTACAACACCGATAATTCATTTCGAAAAATAATAGACTCCCTGTAACGACTTTTACAATTGCTCGTTATAAAAACTAAATGATTAACTGACAGATGACTTCGCTTTATAATATCGCCCAAGGGAAGGTATTTACATAAAATAATCAGCCATTCATCGAATAAATACTGCGAAAAATAGACAAAACACGCAATTTTGATTAACAGAAAACAAAAAACCATGATCAAACTAAACAACATCCACAAATCATACGAAATGGGGAATAACAAACTCCATGTCCTTAAAGGAATTGATCTTGAAATAGAACAAGGTGAGTTTGTATCAATAATGGGGTCTTCAGGATCTGGTAAGTCAACTATTCTAAACATTTTAGGAATGCTTGATAATTATGACGAGGGCACCTATCACTTAGAAAATAAGTTAATAGCGGGGATGAGTGAAAAGAAAGCCGCCCGATTGCGAAATGAAATGGTTGGGTTTGTTTTTCAGTCCTTCAACTTAATATCATTTAAAAATGCACTTGAAAATGTAGCACTCCCCTTATATTACAAAGGAGTTAACCGAAAAAAGAGAAACCTGATCGCCATGGATTACCTTGACAAGTTTGGGTTAAAATCCTGGGCTGAGCATATGCCGAATGAATTATCCGGAGGTCAAAAACAACGAATAGCAATCGCTCGTTCACTCATTTCAAAACCCAAAATCATTCTTGCAGATGAACCAACCGGAGCATTAGACTCCACAACATCACATGAAGTCATGCAAATTTTAAAAGAAATTAATGATGATGGAATAACCGTTATCATTGTAACCCATGAGCATGACATTGCTGCAATGACCCAGAAAATCGTACGATTAAATGACGGAAGAATCCATGAAGTCATTCTCAATGGCGACTTAATGGATTTTCGCAACAGATATTCTAAAGAACTGGAAAATGCTTAACGCCACACATCATGTTTGACATAGATACATGGCAGGAAATCCTGTCGACAATGAAAAAAAATAAGATGCGTACTTTCCTGACCGGCTTTTCGGTTTCGTGGGGAATTTTCATGTTGATGATTCTACTGGGAGCAGGCAATGGATTAAGCAATGGTATTGCCAGCAACTTTATGAATGACGCTGTTAATGCAATGTGGATATGGACTGGAGAAACCACCATCCCGTATCAGGGTTTAAAAACAGGCCGCTCGGTACAATTTCATAACGATGACTATAACGTGATACAGAATATTCCCGGAGTTGAAACGGCTTCGGGTCGTTATTATTTAAACAACACACGCTATTCCTTCGGTAAAGAATCGGGAGAGTACACAACAGTTACTTGTCACCCGGAATTAATTACAGTTGAGACTCTTACCTTGACAGAAGGTCGGTTTATAAATGACGTTGACATCCAACAAAACAGAAAAGTAGTCGTGCTAGGGAAAGACATTAGAGATGCACTGTTTAAAGACCAACAGGTTTTAGGCGAATACGTAAAGGTTAATAATATTCTTTTCAAAGTGGTTGGTGTTTGCACAGAACCCGGAACAACGCAATACAGAAATGCCTATATGCCAGTCACAACTGCTCAGAAAGTATTCAATGGAACAAACCGACTTCACAGTTTTGCCATCACCATTAACGGACAAACGCTAGACGAAAGTCAGCAAATAAATGATCAAATACGTAGCACTTTTTCACGAAAACTAAAGTTCGATGAAGACGACGACAGTGCACTTGGACTATATAATAAGTTGGAAAATTTCATTCAAACCATGAAAATTTTTCAAGCCATCAATATATTCATTTGGATAATTGGCATAGGAACACTCATTGCCGGCATTGTGGGAGTGAGCAATATTATGCTGATTGTTGTAAAAGAACGCACTAAAGAAATTGGCATTCGAAAAGCAATTGGCGCAAGTCCGTCATCCGTTATTGGCCTCATTTTAATGGAGTCCATACTAATAACAACAATTGCTGGCTATATTGGATTGGTGCTTGGAACAGGATTGATGGAATTCATTAACTACATGATGACTCAATCCGGCACGGTAGCTTCACAAGAAGGAGGCGATACTATATTCTTAAATCCAACGGTAGATTTTGGCATTGCCGTTTCTGCCACTTTACTCTTGATTATTGCTGGGGCAATTGCCGGATATATACCTGCGAAAAGAGCGGCCAGCATAAAGCCTATCGCTGCCTTGCGCGATGAATAAACCTAAGACAAAAAGCTATGTTTGACCTTGATCTTTGGAAAGAAATACTTAGTGCATTAAAGCAAAACAGGCTTCGTAGCTTCATGACTGCTTTTGGCGTTTTCTGGGGAATTTTTATGCTGATAATTATGTCTGGAGCTGGCCGGGCACTTGAAAATGGGATGATGGAACAAATTGGCGATTTTGCCACCAACTCTGCATTTTTCTGGACTGAGCGCACAAGCATACCTCATCAGGGATTTCAACGAGGCCGTACTTGGAATATGAATAATGATGACATCAATTATTTCCGCCAAAATATTGAAGAGATTGAATATATATCCCCTCGGTTATTTAGCAGGCAACAACCGGGAGACAACACAGTTCGGGGCGAAAGAACCTCATCATTCAGCATTTATGGAGACTATACCGACTTTTTTAAGATCGACACCTGGACCCCGACAAAAGGTCGTCTTCTTAATGAAATTGATGTAATGCAAAAACGCAAAGTATGCATTATTGGAGAGCGAGTAGTTGAGGTGATGTTTGAGAAAAATGAAGATCCAATAGGCCAATATCTTCGACTTAATGGAGTTTACTTTCAGATAGTTGGAGTAATTCATCCGGAAACCACCATCGTTATTGGAGATGGTGAAAAAGAAGAAACCATTTTCATTCCCTTTTCTACGATGCAAAAAACGTATAACTACGGCACAACCATTCATTTCTTTTCAGTTACCGCAAAACCAGGGAATAGTGTAAGCACCCTTCAAGAAAAATTACAACGGCTTTTAAAGGAACGCCATAAAATTGCTCCCGACGACCTGCAAGCTATTGGTTCATTTAATATTGAAACGGAATTTAAAAAGTATGGCGCATTGTTTATGGGCATTCAGGTATTAACATGGATCGTTGGGATTGGAACATTGTTGGCCGGAATAATCGGCGTTAGTAACATTATGCTGGTTATCATCAAAGAACGAACACAGGAAATTGGCATTCAGCGAGCCATTGGTGCCACCCCGGGGAAAATAATCACCCATATTGTAGCGGAAAGTGTTTTCCTAACCGTTATAGCCGGATACATTGGACTTTCGCTGGGGGTAGGACTCCTTGAGTTAACAAATACCATATTGGAAACTGCTGGCGACGATATATTCTTTCGCCATCCACAAGTAAATCTAATAATGGCTCTATCGGCTCTAGCGATTCTTGTTATATCGGGCATTTTTGCAGGTCTTATACCAGCAAAGCGAGCTATTAAAATAAAGCCGATTGATGCCCTTCGAGATGAAAAATAAAAGAAAATAAATATAAAACCGTTCAACATGAAAAAGATTTTGAAAACCTTAGGAGTCCTCATCATCGTTGCAGTTTTTGCAGGAACGATTGTGTTCCTGTATAATAAATCAAAAACGCAGCCCGATGTTTTTGAAACTAAGACACCCTTCGTGTCCAACGTAATTAATAAAACAGTTGCCACCGGCTCTGTTGTTCCGCGAAAGGAAATTGAGGTTAAACCTCAAGTTTCAGGCATTATTTCTGAGCTATATGTGCAAGCAGGAGATTTCGTGACCAAAGATCAGATAATCGCCAAAATTAAAATCATCCCGGACATGGTCAACCTCAATACTGCTGAATCTCGCTTAAATCAGGCAAATATCAATTTTGAAGATGCAAAAATTGATTACGATAGGCAGCAAAAATTATTTGACAATGGCGTGATCTCTTACGAAGATTTTAAGCAGTCAAAAGTTAACTATGATTCCTCTAAAGAAGAGCTTTCATCTGCTGAAAATAATCTGGAGTTAATTAAGAATGGCGTAACCAAGAAAGCACAGACAACAACCAATACTCTCGTCCGATCAACAATAGATGGAATGGTATTGGATGTTCCTGTAAAAGAAGGAAACTCAGTGATCCAATCGAATACATTTAACGACGGCACTACGATTGCAACGATAGCAGATATGCAGGACATGATTTTTGAAGGAAAAGTGGACGAAACTGAAGTAGGGAAAATTATGGAAGGCATGTCTATAGAACTTGAAATTGGTGCAATTGAAAAAGAAAAATTTGACGCAACACTCACCTACATTTCACCCAAAGGGCTGGAAGAAAATGGTGCCATACAATTTGAAATCAAAGCAGATGTTATGTTGAAAGAAAATCAATTCATTAGAGCAGGATACAGTGCCAATGCGAATATTGTATTAGATCGAAGAGACAGTGTGATGGTGATTTCCGAAGGCCTGTTGAAATTTGAAAATGATTCTGCATACGTTGAAATTCTCACCAATGAGGTAGAAAGCATTTATGAAAAACGGATAGTAAAGACAGGACTCTCTGATGGAATAAACATAGAAATTGAAGAAGGGCTAAACAAAGAAGATAAGATTAAGGGTGAAAAAATTGATCCTAAAAGACTGAAAGAAATCCAAAATCAACAAGGATAAATAATTTGTCTTCTTGCATCCATACAAAATCGTTTTTCAAAAGAGTCACAAATGGGTTTAGTTGATATCAGTTTGTTTGATTAAATTAGCTAAGCAAAAAACCAAATACGATGAAAAGAATTTCCTTGACCTTAATAACAGTCATCTTCTTTGCAATAGTTGCCACTCAAGCACAGGGAAACTGGGACTTGCAGAAATGCATCGACTATGCATTGGAAAATAACATCCAGATTAAGCAGCAAGACCTAAGCACAGGCTATTATGACAATGAATTGAAACAGGCAAAAAACAACCGTCTTCCGAGTTTGAGCGGAAGCATTTCAAACAATTTTAGTTTTGGTCGCACATTACAATATGACAACACCTACGCCAACTATAATTCGAACCAGACCGGAGGAAGCCTAAGCGCCAACATTACTCTATTAAACGGATTGATATTGAAAAACTCCGTTGACATGGCAAAATATGACATGAATGCGAGCCTTCAGGATTTGCAAAAAGCGAAAGATGATGTCACCTTAAATGTAGCTGCAGCCTATTTGCAAATATTGTTTTCTGAGGAATTAGTTCAAGTCGCCACAGATCAACTGGAAGTTACTAAGCTCCAAATTGAGCGTACCCAGAAATTAGTTAATGCCGGAAGTTTGGCAAAAGGCAGCTTATTAGAAATCGAAGCTCAATACGCACAGGAGGAACTCAATTTGGTAAATGAAGAGAATAGTTTGCAACTCGCCTATCTCAACCTTTATCAATTCTTAGAGCTACCAGCATCAGAACAGTTCAATGTTGAACAGCCACTCATTCCGGTGCTGTCGGCAAACGAAACCATGCTTAACTCAATGGATGTATTTAAAAAAGCTGTTCAGACACGTCCCGAAGTAAAAAGTGCAGAGTTAAAGCTAGAAAGCTATAAGAAACAAGTTAATATTGCAAAAGGGAGCCTCTACCCATCTCTCTCATTAGGAGCCGATTACTACAACTCATACAATAACAAATACTCGGATGCATTAGGAAACAGCATTCCTTTTTCTGATCAGATCATTAACAATGAACGCTATGGCGCCGGGCTAAATCTAAGTATCCCAATTTTCAGCAAAGGCCAGGTTCGCACGCAAATTAGAAATGCAAGCTTGCAAGTGACTACACAAGAATTGGAAGTGCAAAGCACCAAGAATTTATTGCGTAAGGAGATAGAACAAGCGTACGCAAACGCACTTGCTGCCCTAAAAAGATACATGGCCAGCGACAAAGCTGTTGAATCTATACAGGAAGCATTTAGATATACCGAGGAAAAATATAATGTAGGAATGGTGAATTCTTTAGATTACAATCAGGCAAAAAACAACCTAACCTCGGCAAAAAGTGATTTGGCACAGGCAAAATATGAGTATATCTTCCGAACCAAAATACTTGACTTCTACAACGGAACGGCCATTGAATTATAAGGACACAAACGGATTCAATCAAATAATTCTTTCATTGGAGTTCATCATAGGATAATGGGGACGTTCATCCCAATAAAAAAGGCTCCGTTTCCGGAGCCTTTTATTTAAATTATGCGGCACTAGTAGAAAAAACTTCATCAAGGATCTTGGGGTACATTTCCCCGAAATTTTCACGACACCATTGGGTAAAATCATCAAGTTCATTGGATTCCACCCAATTCAAACATTTGGTTAGTTCCTTTCTAAATAAATCACGACTGAAACTAACCTTCGGTAGAATAACTTTAGCGTACTCGAACATAGCTTATGAACATTTAAAGTTAATTGCATTGTGAAGATAACTTTTGGAGATTTACTTTAGTATGCTAAATGTCATCGCTTAACAATATTTAACATGGGTAAATCGCGCACTTTAAAAGTAAAAAGCTGATGGACAGCATCTTCCTTTTTGTTTAAATCGCGAATTGTTATACAACATTTGTTAACTGAATATTTCCCAAATAAAAGATGAATTGTTTAAGCCGATTTTAAGATTGTTTTAACAAAACCTGAAATCCGTTCTTCTAAAGGTATTTTATCATCAAGAGCCTTTACAAATGCACTGCCGATAATGGCACCTTGTGCGTATTTGCAAGCATTATCAAAGGTTTCTTTGTTTGAAATACCAAAGCCAATCAGTCGAGGATTTTTTAATTTCAGATTTCGTATCCGTTCGAAATAATCCAAGTGAAAATCGGCAACACTATTTTTAGCTCCTGTGGTTGATGAACTGGATACCATGTATATAAATCCACTGGATGCATCATCAATCTCATGCAATCTTTTTTCTGATGTTTGAGGAGTGATCAACAGGATATTATGCAGCCCATATTGCTCAAAAAGATCTTTGTATTCTTCCAGATAAATATTCATTGGGAGATCGGGAAGTATTAGCCCATCAATGCCAACCTCAGCACATTTCTTACAAAAGTTTTCGACTCCAAACTGAATGACAGGATTGAGGTATCCCATTAAAATGAGAGGAATGTCAACTTTTTCACGAATACCTTGCAACTGTTCAAACAGTTTTTTAATCGTCATCCCATTGTTTAGCGCAACCAAACTACTGTGTTGAATGACGGGGCCATCGGCTACCGGATCTGAAAAAGGCATGCCAATCTCGATTAACCCGGTACCGTTTTTCACCAACTCTTCAATAATTGGGACAGTATCGTTTAATTGGGGATATCCTGCTGTGAAATAAATGGATAGGATGTTTTCTTTGTCATCCTTAAATAGTTTATTTATTCTGTTTTTCATGATATTTTGTTTTGTTTACTCACGGGTTAATGTCATTTTACACCACGAATAAAATCAATAACCGAAGTAGTTTAAATACGTTTCCATGTCTTTATCTCCACGCCCTGATAGGTTGATGATATTGACATCTTCAGGTTTCATATCAATTTTTTTCAATGCAGCCAGAGCATGAGCTGATTCCAGAGCTGGTATTATTCCCTCTAATTGGGTGAGTTCCAGAGCTGCATTCAGAACTTCTTCGTCTGTTGCCCATAAGTATTTGGCTCTTTTTGAGGCAAACAGGTTTGCGTGCATTGGGCCAATTCCAGGGTAATCCAATCCAGCAGAGATGGAATAAGGTTCAATAATCTGCCCATCCTTTGTTTGCATCACATACGATCGCGAGCTATGTAAAACACCAGGTTTTCCAAGGGTCAGGGTTGCTGCACTTTCGTTTGTGTCAACACCTTTACCTGCCGCTTCAATACCAATTAGCTCAACGCTTTCTTGGTCCAAAAAGTGATAGAAAGCACCGGCAGCATTACTTCCTCCTCCAACACAAGCCAATACTCGTGTTGGTAATTCTTTGCCGATCTGTTCATCGAGCTGCCATTTAATTTCTTCACTAATAACTGCCTGAAAACGCGCAACCATATCTGGATATGGGTGTGGTCCAACTACTGAGCCAATAATATAGTGCGTATCAACCGGATTATTAATCCAGTCGCGCATGGCTTCGTTGGTAGCATCTTTCAAGGTTTTGTTCCCCGATATAGCTGGAATTACCTCTGCGCCGAGCATATGCATTTTTTTCACATTAGGAGCCTGACGTTCAACATCGAGTGCACCCATATAAACAATACATTTCATGTTCATTAAAGCACAGACTGTTGCTGTTGCTACACCATGTTGTCCGGCTCCGGTTTCGGCAATAATCCTTTTTTTTCCTAAGGCTTTGGCTAATAATATCTGACCAATGGTATTGTTTATTTTGTGCGATCCTGTGTGGTTTAGGTCTTCTCGTTTAAGGTATATGTGGCTTTGATATTTTTCCGACATGCGTTTGGCATAATACAAGGGAGAAGGACGACCTACATAATGCTTTAGTAAGCCGATGAAGTCTTGCTTAAAATTGTAGGAATTAATGATAGCCATGTATTGTTCTTGCAACTCTTCAATATTGGGGTGCATCATTTCCGGAATATAGGCACCACCAAAATCTCCGTAATAGCCTTTTCTATTTACCTGGTATTTCATATCTAATTTTTTATTCGTTTTACAAAGTCTGTAACAGCAGGGACGTCTTTTAATGCAGGCTGTAATTCAAACCCACTGTTTATATCTAGCGCAAAAAGCTGTGGATGTCTAATTTTCTTAATGGCATTTGCATCGTCCGGGGCAATTCCACCGCTCAGAAAAAAGGGCACATTTAGTAAATATTGATCAAGAATTTGCCAATTGAACTTTTCTCCTGTTCCTCCGGGTAATTTTCCTTTTGTGTCGAAAAGAAAATAGTCTACAGATAGAGCGTAATTCTTTAGTTGACCGAAATCAAATTTATCATCCAGAGAAAATGCTTTAAAAACCAATAGCCCGCTTTTTTGCACTTCCTGACAATATTCCTTACTTTCATTTCCATGTAACTGAGCAACTTCTATACTGTATTTCTTGCATAGGTCAATAACAGTCTCCAGCTCCTCATTTACAAAAACTCCTACTTTTTGTATAGATGATGGAACCCTACTGAATATTGACACATCAGGTTGGTCACCAACATACCTCTTTGATTTTGGGTAGAAAATATAGCCCATAAAATCAGGGTTGGCTACACAAACCGCATCAATATTTTGAGGGTCTCGCATTCCGCAGACTTTTATTTTGAGATTCTTCATTTTGAGATAAGTATTCAGCCAATTAATAGTTACAGGCTCTTAATAAACTCAGCACATGCTAAACCCGGGTTTTCTGTTTTCATGAAATTCTCACCCATTAAAAATCCTTTATAGCCAGCTTGTCGTAAATATTGGATGTTTTCAACGGACGAAAGACCACTTTCTGATATTTGGATCATTGATTCCGGAAGTAGTTTTTTCAACTTAATTGAAGTTTCAATATCTACCTCCATGGTTTTTAAATTGCGGTTATTTACGCCTACAATATCAACCAGTGGATTTAGTTTTTCAATTTCCTCTTCAGCATGAACTTCAACTAAAACCTCTAAATCCAATTCCTTGGCAACTTCAGTTAATTTGAGCAATTCTTCTTTACTCAGGCTAGCAGCTATTAGCAAAATTAAATCAGCACCATGTGCTTTTGCTTCATATATCTGATAAGGATCAAGCATAAAGTCTTTACGCAAAATGGGTGTTTTAGAGTTAGTAAAACGGGCTTTAGCCAGATTCTCAAACGACCCTCCGAAATAGTTGCGATCTGTTAGTACCGAAAGGCCAGAAACACCTGCTGCGACATAATCCGAAGTTATCTGAGTTACCTCAGCCTCTTCATTGATCATTCCTTTGGAAGGTGATTTGGTTTTATATTCAGCTATAATTCCATTTGCACCAGGCACATTCAGTGCTGCTTTTAGTGAGTTTGTCTTCCGGTTGAAAAAAGGTGATTTTTTCAGATTATCAATGCTTATTTTTGCTTTTGCGTTAGCGATCTCGCGTCGTTTATTGTTATTTATCTCGTCAAGTATTGTCATCTTTCTATTTGAATTTAACGTTTTCGTATCTAAGAGATTCATACGTTGAAAACTGCTTTAGCTTCCCATTAGTTTTTTGAATACCTCTAGCGCCTTTTTACTTTGAAGTGCTTCACTTGCTTCTGAAACACAATCCAGAAGTGCCCGTTCAGGGAACATACATTTTATACCGAGTGCTGCATTGGCAATCACTACATTTTTCTGTGCTTGGGTGCCTGTCCCTTCCAAAATACCTTTAAAGATCTTCGCGGCATCTTCAACCGAATTCCCTCCAGATAAATCCTCTTGTGCAAGGGTTTGGAATCCAAAATCAACAGGTGAAATATTATCTTCCGTATCATTTGAGACATAACGTGCATCGCCTGTCAGCGAAATCTCATCATATCCATCAAGGCTATGTACAATGAGATAATTCTGTCCACTTTCTTTAAAAACCTGATGGTAGAGATCCATAATTTCAAGATCAGAAACTCCAACCAATTGGTTTTTGGGTGAAGATGGGTTAATAATTGGCCCCATCATGTTGAACAAGGTTTTCACTTTTAATGCTCTACGTACTGGACCTACATTTTTCATGGCCGGATGAAACAGTGGAGCATGGAAAAAGCAAATGCCTATTTCTTCAACTTCACGTCTCAACTTCTCCTCGTTATTACTAAATTGATAACCAAAATGTTCGAACATATTGGAAGATCCGCTAACAGAGGAAGATCCGTAATTTCCATGTTTAGTCACTTTGTAACCGGCTCCTGCCAGAACAAAACAACTTGCTGTTGATATGTTGAATGTATTTTTGCCATCTCCTCCGGTGCCAACCACATCTATTGTATTGAATTCAGAAAAGTCGATCGGCACACACAGGTCGAGAAGTGCCTGCCTGAACCCTGTAAGTTCTTCGGCTGTGATCTGACGCATACGAAACACTGTCAGGAACGATGCAATTTCGGATTCAGAAAACTGGCCTTCAGCAATTTTTGTAAGTATTAGTTTGGCTTCTTTCGTGGAAAGGTTATTGCCTTCAAATAAATGATTTAAGGTATCTTTCATAATAATCAATTTCAGGTTTAATTATTCCCCGGAACAGTTTATTCGGGCAAAAATAAATATTAATTTTTTAACCAGTTTTCAATCATTTTTTCGCCCAAAGGAGTCAAGACAGATTCAGGGTGAAATTGTACGCTCCGCACATCAAACTTTTTGTGTTTCATGGACATGATCATGCCGGATGCATCAAGGCTTGTAACTTCAAGGCTTTCCGGGAGTTCTTCAGGTGCAACGATCCATGAATGATAGCGCCCAGCATCGAATTTTTCAGGAATCTCTGAAAATAATATAGGATCCGGACTCACTTGTGTAACCGGTGTTGCTACACCGTGTAGCACCTTGCTCATATTGGTCAGTTTAGCACCAAAAACTTCTCCTATAGCCTGATGTCCAAGACATACGCCAAACATACTTTTCCGTGGGGCAAATTCACGAATAATATCCATCAGCAGACCTGCCTCTTCGGGAATTCCAGGTCCAGGAGAAAGAACAATTTTATCATACTTCTCCAAATCACTCAGAACCAATTCATCATTGCGTATTACATCAACGGGAAGACCTGATGTTTTTTTAATTGCATGCACTAAATTGTAAGTGAATGAATCGTAATTATCTATGACTACTATTTTCATGTTTTCTTGGTATTAAATTTCTTTGGCGATTTCAATGGCCTTTTTCAAGGCTGCTAATTTGTTGTTTACTTCCTGAAGTTCATTTTCTTCCTGAGAATCAGCTACAATTCCGGCACCTGCCTGATAATATAAGGTTTTCCCTTTGCTCAAAAACGAGCGGATCATAATGGCGTGGTTCAGGCTGTCGTCGAAGCCAAGATACCCTATTGTTCCACCATAATAGCTGCGCCGCTGATTTTCATATCTGTCAATTAATTTCATGGCCATGTGCTTGGGGGCACCGGATAAAGTTCCTGCAGGAAATGAGTCACCTAAAACACTTACCATGTTCGCATCTTTAGGTAAACGTCCGGATACTTCTGAAACTAGGTGAATGACATGTGAGAAGTACTGTACTTCGCGGTAGCTATCCACAGTTACATCTTCAGCATTGCGACTTAAGTCGTTTCTTGCCAAATCCACCAACATAACATGTTCTGCATTCTCTTTTGGGTCGGCACAGAGTTTCTCGGCTAAAACACGATCTTGCTCATCATTGCCTGTTCTACGAAATGTTCCGGCAATCGGATTAATGATGGCACGGTCTTTTTTTATACGAAGTTCAGCCTCCGGGCTAGATCCGAAAATTTGATAGTCGCCATAATCAAAAAAGAATAGATAAGGAGATGGGTTTACAGAGCGTAATGCCCTATATAAATTAAATTCATCACCCTTGTATTTTTGCGAAAACTGGCGAGACAGTACAATTTGAAACACATCACCACGGTAACAATGTTGTTTCCCTTTTGTTACCATCTGTCGGTATTCTTCATCGGTAATATTTGAAACCTCATCGCCTTCAAGGTCGAATTTTGTTGAAGGGAAAGATAGATTTTTAAGTAAGGATTCTATTTGATCCATTTCTGCCATTTCTCCTTTCGGAAGATTCTCAATAAGGGAGATCATGTCTTTCGAATGATCTATTGCAATAATGTATTTGTAGAAACAATATTTTGCTTCAGGGATAGAATAATCTTCTTTTTTTTCGGCAGTGATGTCAATCTTTTCGAAATACTTGACTGAATCGAAGCTGAGGTATCCGAAAAGTCCGTTTGCCGGAGCATCACTTGTGTCTCCTTTTATCTTAAAAGATTTAAAATAATTATTTAACTCCCGGGCAACCGTATGGTGGTCGGTTATAGCAATATCCTGAACTTTTTGTCCCAGAACTTCTATCGATATTTTTCCTTCATCGGCAGTAAAGCATGAAATTGGCTTTATACAAATAAAGGAGTAGGCATTTTCATTTCCATGATAATCTGAGCTTTCTAGGAGAACAGATTGAGGGAATAATTCGCGAAATTTCAGATAAACACTTACCGGCGTGAGAGTGTCGGCAAGAATTTTCTTAACGGTTACATTTACTTGGGTTGAATTCATATCATTATATTTTAATTTTTGCACAAAAAAAAAGCGGCTTACCGTGTCCGATAAGCCGCTTTTTTCATTCATGACCAGCATGATAGCTACTTCCCTTCACGGTATTGTGAAAAGTTATTGTGCCACCACCAATTTGTTGTCATAAATGTATTCATTGTAATATTTTTAAAATACCAATATGGCTGTTAACTTCTTTTTAAAAAGAAGACCCCACCACGGAAGCCATATTGTATTTATATTCTCTTTTATAAATTCGAACTGTAAAAAAATGAAAAATTTAGCTCAAAAACAAACGATTGGGAATAATTAGTACAATAACAATGGATTCGGGATCTTTTATCGTCTTAAAAACTAGCGTTAAAAACTGTTAATTATAGTAGTGAAGATGAAACAATTAGCCCGCAATAAGCGTATTTAACATACAGCTTTGCAGTGGTTTTTTATTATTTGTACTTGTTGGGGTTGATTGGTTGAGCAATTGCAAAGCAAAGAGGTAATTTTAGTTGTTTGTTTAGAGTGAAGCGGTGGATTTATCCACCGCTTTTCTATTTGTTTGGAATGTCAATATTGATTGGCAGACTCTTCCCATTCTTTGTTAGCATATTTGTCACTTCGTAATACATTTTAAGGGTACTCATTTGAGCTACTTCATTTGACGTTCCTGTTAGTTCTATGGAAACTGTTCGGTGCGATTCCAAAATAATTTCGTCTGGTCCGGAAAAACCAGCAGAAGGTTGTCGTTTTTTTAGTTTGAAGGTAATGTCACTGTTGTTATGAATATTTAGAAGTTTCACTTCATGGTTTTGCAATTCTATTTTTGTGCTTTTCAGTTCGATTGAATTTAGAAAAATAGGCGTTAAAAATCGACGGTCACCAATAATTGTATCATTAAAATATGCTGCTGTCCGATGATCAACAATTGCATTTTTTATTGCGTCTGTTGTTTTTTCAGTAGCAAAAACCAATGTAATAGGGCGTTTTTTTTCTTCACTATTGAATGTCATGCTAGCCGGTTCGTGCAAATCAGAGTTGGCAAAAATGGTCAGGTTTTTTTCATTGACCCAAAAAAGTGATTTGGTGGATAATTCATCATTGGAGTATATTTCTATTCCTTTAAGTATTCCCGCATCCATGAGCCTTGTGTGTTCTTCCCACCAGAGCGTTTGGATTGGTTGTTGATCTTTTCTCCCTGGGTGGTTCCAAAAAACAAATGCATCCTGCTCTCTGGCTTCAACGCAAGCTTCCCACCAATCTTCACGTTCAAGTAGATTCGCATTTTTTATAAAAAGCGCAGTTAAATGCCCCGGAGGCATTTGCCGTGTAATTTCAGCTCCACGAATAAGTATAAGCCCTAACTGTTCCGCCAAGGGTTTAGCTATTTCATATGATCGGTTGTGGTTGGCGATAATGTCCTGCGAATGGGGTAAATAGTCAATATGGTCAGTAATTGAAATGGCATCAAGACCATCATGCCAGGCTTCTTCAACTCTAACCGTTGGCCATACATCTCCATCTGAAAATACAGTGTGCATGTGAAAATCGCACTTTAATGTTTGATATCCTAATACATTGGGGATATCAATTTCTGTGCGGCTTTGCGCTGAACTAACAAAAAGAGAAGATAAAAAAATGATAGAACTAAAGGTGAAATTGAGTTTAGCAGTAATCATTGTCATTTTTTTTTGTAAAAGTATATAAAACCTTTGTATTGATCGGATTATCGTAACAACCGATTTACATCTTAAAATAATTTATTTTTTGGCGGAAGGTTTTCTCGGGGGTTTTACCACAATCCCACGTCGACAGGTTGGGCATATATAAATTTCGCACCCAGTGCAGGCAAAACAGTTGCTGCAGTCGCGCTGCAAACTGTCTTTTTCAAACGATTCACCACAATGGCTGCATGTTAATATTTCTTCACTTTCCATTCTTTAACCATTTGTGTCGTAGGTATACCATCCATTTTATTAATCCAAACAAAATAATAAGGGTGAAAATAATGGAAGCCCCTGATGGAATGTCTGCAAAATATGCAACAAGCAATCCGATGAAAGAACCAACAAAAGCAATAACAACAGAAAGTAACATCATCTGTTTAAAGTCTTTTGTGAAAATGTTGGCCATTGCCTGAGGAAGTGTGAGCAACGAAAGAATTAGGATAATGCCCACTACCCGGATATTTAGCACTATTGTAATTGCAATTAGACTGATTAATAAGTAATTGATTAAAGCAACTGGTAGCCCAGTGGTGTGTGCAAATTCTTCATCAAAAGCCACATAAAGAATTGTGCGGTACATCAGTGAAAAGAAAGCTATAAGGAGTAACGACAGTCCGGCCATGAGCCATAGTTCGGTCGTGGATACGGTTAAAATACTTCCAAACAAATAACTCATTAGGTTTGGCGTATAGCCAGGAGTAATGTAAATAAAAATAATACCGATTGCCATGCCCAACGACCACCAAATTGCAATAGATGAATCTTCCCTCAACTTGGCCTTTTGGGTGAAAAGTTGAATGCCCAAGCCTGAAAGGACAGCAAACACTGCTGCACCAAGAATCGGGTTCAATCCTAAGAAATAGCCAATGCCAATTCCCCCAAATGAGGCATGAGTAATACCTCCGCTAATAAAAACAATGCGGCGTGAAACAATATAAGTTCCAATAATTCCACAACTTATAGCAGAAAAGAGTGATGCCAAAAAGGCATGCATAAAAAAATCGTATGTAAATAGATTAATGATGGTGCCCATGATGTTCTTCCTTGTCGTGCAATTTTAATACGGTATGTGGTATTTCTCCGTGAGTAATTATTTGTAAGGGGCAATTATAGGAGGCTAATTGTTCCTCGCTGATGACATTGCTCGGGTGATAATGTAGCTCTTTGTTCACACAAGCAATCGTTTTTACATAGTAGGAGATTGTTCCAACATCATGCGAAACCAACAGAATGGCCATGCGTTTATTCAGTTCTTTCAGCTTTTGATATAGCTCACTTTCAAACTGGTTGTCAACAAAGGTAACCGGCTCATCAAGAATCAGAAGATCTGGATTGTTCATCAGAGAACGGCAGAGAAATACACGCTGCATCTGACCTCCTGAAAGCTCACCGATAGGCTTATTCCGAAGGTGCAAAACACCCATCTCATCTAGTAATTTTTCTGCAGATATAATTTCTTCTTTCTTCTTTTTGAGAAAACTGAATCTCCAACCCTCTGTCTTTCCTGACCTTACGACATCCAGCACCTTAATCGGAAACCTCTTGTCAACTTGGTTGATTTGTGGAAGATAGCCAATTTTAGTTGTCGGAATATGAAAGTTTATTGAACCGTTACTTGGCTTTAATAGGCCAAGCAACGCTTTTATTAGCGTAGTTTTTCCTCCACCATTAGGTCCAATAATCCCTAAAAAGTCGTGCGTGTTAATTTCCATATTAACGCCTTTTAGCACTTCTTCTTCGACATAACTAACGCTAAGGTTTTTTATTTCGACGAGTCTTGTCATTGTTTTGAAGCAGATGTTATTTTCGTTGCTATTTCGCGTATTTGGGTGTCCCAAAACTCGTTCATTGGGTCAATTTGTATGACTTCACCGCCAATTTCATTGGCTAGCTGAAGAGCATTGTCTTTGTCAAATTCTTTCTGAATAAAAATGACTTTGATGTTTTCTGACTTAGCAATCTCTACAAAGGTTTGCATGTATTTAGGTGATGGTTCTTTCCCATCAACTTCAAGAGCAATTTGTTGTAAATCATATTGGCGAGCCAGATAAGTCAATGCAGGATGAAAGATAAGAAACGACCGATTTTCAAGTTGATCAAACTGAGCTTCTAATTCAACATCCAGTTGGGATATTTCTTTTAAAAATGATTCATAATTTTCGGTTAGTAATTTCTCATTGTCTGGTAATAAGGCTACTAATGCCTGATATGTTTCATCTGACACCAATTTTACTTCATCCGGAGAAAGCCAAATGTGTGGGTCAATTCCATGCAGGTGCACATGCTCCTGATGTTCATCTTCATCTTCCTCGTCTTCCTCGGTCTCTTCATTTTCAATCCAATTTATTTTTGAAGAGGTGTCGAAAATCGTCAAATCTGGTGTTGCCTGACTAATTTTAGTCGTCCAATTTTCTTCAAATCCAATTTTCCCAATTCTGAGCCAAGCGACAGATTTAGATAAATCAATCATTTGCGAGGCCATCAACGAATAAAGCTCTGGACTGGCTCCGGGAGGAACAAGAACATTGACATCAACCAGATCACCGGCAATTTTCTCAACAAAGAATTTCTGTGGAAGAATGCTTACTGAAATCATCGGTTTAACCGAGGATACTTTTGGAGTGCAGGCAAATGCGATCAGTAGAATAAATACGATTGTTTTTTTCATGGACTTTTCAGGAGCTCAATATTTATACTCAAAGATAATAAACTTAGTTTTCCCTTCAAGTAACCCATAAGATGATTGTTTGTTGACAATTTTGCTCTTTAAATGTAGATAATTGTCTTCATTCCGAAATAATATCTGACAGCGAGAATTATTATCAATAGGTCTATTTGTTATCCGGATGATATCAATAAATACAAACTCATCATACTGATTGCCAGATGAGGGATTTGCATTTATTACTTCTTCAATTTCATCTTTTTCACTTTGATATTCCCTAGTGGCGGAACTGGGTCATAGCCGTGTGTTCCCCACGGATGACATTTGGAAAGCCGTCGGGTTGCCAACCACAAACCCTTAAACGGACCATGAATCTTAATCGCATCAATAGCATATTGCGAACATGTTGGAACGTGACGGCACGATGCCGGAAGCAAAGGTGAGATGGCTGCTTTGTAAAAGTATACTGGCAACAAAAGTAACCAGCCTACAACTTTCAATATGAATTTAACGACGCACTGCACTTTTCTAAAATATTTGAGCCGATAAAATTAGCGAAAATTGCTGAGGTTTGAGAAATTAGAAAAGAAACGGCAATGTAAGGTACTTATTGGTCAGGCCAGTCACATGCCTTTACAATGGCAATTTCTGTTTTTGTCAGATGATAATTGTCCCATGTATCACTGTCCCATTCAGGTTGTGCACCTGTAGCATCGTAAAATTCGCAATATAGACATGACCAGAGATTGCAATAAAGGTTATAATATTGGATGCCGTTGTATTGGGTGATCGTTATTTGGCAAATATTACAATACTCATCTTCAATTTCAAGATCCTGAATTCTTTCGACTAACCAATCTGGGAATTCGATTGTCGCATTTTCTGCTTCTTCTTTGCATGAATTGAATGCTAAGCCAATTGATAAAATCAGGATAAAGATAATTTGACGCATATCTTTTTTCACAAGATGCAAACTAATTAATTTGGGTTGCGTTTACTTGATTATCAAATATAATACAATGCGCAAAACAGAAGGATATAAACGAAAGGAACATGAGCTTTTTGAAGAAATTGTGATTAATAATGAGGAAATATCGCCCGGAGTTTATCTGCTCTCGGTACTTCGACGTTTCGATTTTATACCCGGACAGGTAGTGAAATTAGCGGTTGAAGTTGAACAACCACCTCGTATATACAGCGTCTGTAGTGGTAATCATGATGATGAACTTCGTATTCTTTTCAATATTAAAGAAGATGGATATCTTACTCCAATGCTGGCCAGACTAATACCCGGAGACAAGGTTTTAATTACTAAACCCTATGGAGGTTTTCAAGGAAGTAACAAACCAGCATGGTGGATAGCTACGGGAACTGGCATTGCACCCTTTTACAGTATGTTTCAATCGGGATTGTCGCATAACAAAGTGCTTATTCACGGGGCTAGTAATCTCAACCAGTTTTATTTTGAAGACGAACTGGACTGGGCAATGGGAAAAAATTATTTGCGCTGTTGTTCGCGCGAACATTCATGCGATGTATATCCAGGACGTGTAACGGATTACATAAAAAGCCTAGAAAAAATACCAGTTAATATTGAGTATTACTTATGTGGGAAAGCTATAATGGTGGTTGAAGTTCGCGACCTGCTTATTGAAAGGGGTGTTCCATATGAAAATATCATTGCCGAAATTTATTTCTAATTTTACCGAAAATTTAGGAAGATGGTTAAAGAAGCTTTATTTGGAAAGACACTGGAAGAACTTCAGTTGGTTTGTGCTGAATTGGGATTGCCCAAATTTGCAGCTAAGCAATTGACAGATTGGTTGTACAAAAAGCCAGTTTCGTCAATTGATGAAATGAGCAACCTTTCCAAAAAAGCGAGGGAAGTGTTAAATGAAAAGTACATCTTCGGATTGGTTGATCATACCCGCGTTCAGGAAAGTAAAGACGGAACGAAAAAATATCTCTTCCCAACAGCTCAGAATAAGTTTATTGAAACTGCGATGATTCCAGATAAAAATCGAAAAACAGTTTGTGTGTCTTCGCAAGTGGGCTGCAAAATGGGCTGTTTGTTTTGCATGACAGGCAAACAAGGTTTTCAGGGACAGCTTACGGCAGGCGAAATTGTCAACCAAATTCGGAACATTGAAGAGTGGCAAGAGGTGACAAACATTGTTTATATGGGCATGGGCGAGCCTTTTGATAATTTGGACGAGGTTCTTAAAAGCACCCAGATTCTTACTTCGGAATGGGGGTTTGCCATGAGTCCGCGACGCATTACCGTTTCGTCTATTGGCATTGTTCCAGGGCTAGTGCGTTTCTTAAATGAAAGCGATGCTCACCTTGCGATTAGTATGCACACCCCCTTTCATGAGGAACGCCAAAAACTGATGCCCGTTGAGATAGCATATCCATTGGAAGAGGTATTGCGCGAAATCCGTAGCTGGGACTTTGGACTTCAGCGCCGCATTTCGTTTGAGTATATCGTTTTTCATGGTTTGAATGATACTCATCAGCATGTGAAAGAAATGGCTCGTATTCTTGACGGTATCAAATGTCGTGTCAACCTCATTCGTTTTCACCCCATACCAGACACACCACTTAAAGGGACAGATGAGAAAACATTGAATGAATTTAAAGAAGGACTCGAAGCAAAAGGCATTACTACCACGATCCGTGCCTCACGTGGGCAGGATATTTACGCGGCTTGCGGTTTACTCTCAACGAAAGAAGTGGTGAAAAACAATTAACTAATTCTATTTCAGTAACCCCTCGGATCGTCCTCCACTATAGCATAATGATAGTTGTCCTTCCATTCACCACGGATGGGGAGGATCTTTCGTCGCAAACCTTCACGCGTCATCCCAATTTTCTCAAGTATTTTTATAGATTGAGTGTTCTCTGTCGAGACACCAGCCTCGACTTTATGTAATTCTAATGTGTTGAATCCAAACAAAACCAGTTCTCTGGCAACTTCGGTTGCAAAGCCTTGTCCCCAAAAATCAGGATGCAACTTGTAGTAAATTTCACCCAACCGAAACCGATTATTCGATGGGAACATGCCAGCGAGTCCAATAAAAGCATTCGTCTCTTTCTCTATGATTTTCCAGCAAAACTGATGGCGTACTTTATTGTTTTGGTCATCAATGGCAGGTTTGATTAGCTTTCGGGTAGCTTCCCTGTTCTCAGGAATACCCAAGGTGTTGAACTCATCTACTTCGGGGATAGAGTGAAGTAGATGGATCATTTCAAGATCGGCCATGGAGATTTCCTGAAGTAGCAATCGATCAGTATTTAAGGTCATAACACTTGGTTTGTTGAGCCACTAAATTAAGGTATTTTACTGAATATGAGAAGTTTTTGAAATTAAGGAACGCAAAGAACCCTTTCCATCTGTTTAAACTTTTTCAGTTTAAATTTGTACCGGGAATCACCGTGGTTTTTTTACAACAATTTTTCTAACTTGCAATTTCGTTGAAAAAAGGAGAGTGATGGAAAAACTATTATGGTCAAAAGGCATATTTAAAAACAAGTTGGTCATTACCCGTAATAATGAGCAAATTGGCGTAATTGACTGGAACAATATGGTTAGTTCAGATGCGCTGGCAACATTGAATGGACACCGCTTTGTTTTAACGCGTGATTTCTTTCTTTCTAAATTAGAAATTCTAGATGCCAATAATCAGGCCTTGCTCGCTACCATCATGATTAATCTGTTTAACCCTAAAAGCGATTTAGTGATAAACGGTAAGCGTTTTGAGCTTGAGATCAAAAATTTTTGGCAGTCGCGTTGGGCATGGAAGTTCAATGGGCAGGAAATTATTACCTTTCAGAGTAACGAACTACTTTCTAAAGACAAAGGAACCATTGAAGTATATGCGGCAGACACCGAAGAAATTGAAATACTGATATTGCTTGGTCTTTTTGTGCGGAACCAATTGGTGTTGTTTATGCTGTTATTACTTCTCATTCTAATTTTCATTATTCTCTGATTAGCTTCTGGCTTGACACTTGTTCCCTTAAATGCTTAGATAAATCAATCAGACATATAAATACCAATTTTCGGGTTGTGTGATCAATTTTATACTTCTACTTTTAAATCATGATAGAAGATAAAAATTACATACGAATAAAATCTTCCATGGAATTCATTGTTGCAAACTACAAAAAGCAACCTAAGATCGAGGAGATAGCCAATCATGTTAATCTAAATGAATATTATTTTCAGAAATTGTTTAAAGATTGGGCAGGGGTATCACCAAAAAAATTCCTCCAATATATCACGTTAAACGAGCTCAAAAATAATATTAACAAGACTAAATCCATTCAGGAATTATCAGAAACTGTTGGTCTTTCTTCACAGTCGAGAGTATATGATTTATTCGTAAGGATAGAGTCAGTTACGCCCAATGAATATAAAACCAAAGGTTTGGGTATTCGGATTGATTATGGTCTACACAACTCACCATTTGGATTGTGTCTAATCGCTAATACAAAAAAAGGAATTTGTGCTATTGAATTTATTGACGACAACGAAGACGAAGTCATAAATCAATTAAAGAAAAAATGGTTGAATGCATCTATTCATAGGAATGACAAAGAAACTTCTCATTTGGTTAATTTAATTTTCAGAAATAAGAACAGGCCAATTAAAGCGCTCTTGTTTGGAACTCAGTTTCAGGTGAAGGTTTGGGAAGCCTTGTTGAAGATTCCTTTTGGGCAGCTTTCATCTTATTCCGAAATGGCAGAATTAATTGATAACCCGAAAGCGAGCAGAGCTGTTGGAAGCGCTATCGGAAATAATAATTTGGCCTATTTAATCCCCTGTCATAGGGTGATCCGCAGGCTGGGCGGACTGGGTGGCTACAAATGGGGACAAGGCCGAAAGCTGAGCATAATCGGCTGGGAGTCATCTAAAATAGATGATTAAAAGAACCTCTAAGAGTAATGTGCATTTCGAGAACTATGATTTTTGCTTTCTTCATTTTTTCAATACTGCAAGTTTCTGAAAATGCCAATGATTAAATCACCTAAAAACAAATTACTCCGTTTTTTGCATTGATTCTAAAATTGTATTTTTGATTAAAAAAATGATTGATCTTATTCGCAATAGGCGCAGTGTCCGAAAATTCACTGAGCAATCCATTGAAATTCAAAAAATTAAGCTACTAGAGGAAGCCTTACTTCGCTCACCCACCTCGAAGAATAGCAATGCGTGGCAATTTGTATTTGTCGACCAGCCTGATTTAATTAAGCAGTTGGCAGATTCGAAACCGCAAGGGTCAAGATTTTTGGAGAGTGCGAAATTAGCTGTTGTCATTGCTGCCAACACCTCACAGACAAGCGCCTGGGTTGAAGACTGTTCCATTGCCAGTATCATTTTGCAACTGGAGGCTCACTCTCTAGGGCTAGGTAGCTGTTGGGTGCAAATTCGTAACCGTGCCCACAATGAAAATGTATCTGCAGAGGATTATGTAAAAAGAACTCTTGATATGCCAGAAACTCTGAGAGTTTTAAGTGTAGTTGGTATTGGGTACCCCGCTCAGGTGAGAAAAGGGAAAGCGGATGAAGAACTCCAAAGGGACAAGATTCATCGTAATATTTTCGGGCAGAACGAGCAATAATACGTTTTGATAAAGTAGATTTAAAGAACTAAATTTGCTCGGTCGCATTCGCATGTGCTAAAAGCGAGTTTATTGAATTTCTCACCAATCATTGAAAGAATGAGCAAACACAAGATAAAAATTGGAATATCGCAGGGCGATATTAATGGTGTCGGTTATGAAGTGATCATGAAAACACTTAGTGATCATCGGATTATGGATTTATGTACCCCCATTGTTTATGGTTCACCAAAGGTCGCAGCTTACCATCGTAAAGCTCTAGACATGGATAATTTCAATTTTAATACAATTCATAGTGCCTCAGAGGCTGATACTCGAAAAGCCAATATCATTAATTGTATTGATGACAATGTGCGTGTAGAACTTGGGAAAGTTTCTGATGTTGCAGGAGAGGCTTCATACATGTCATTGGATGCTGCAGTACAAGATTTAAAGGCAGGCCACATTGATGCTCTGGTTACGGGACCAATCAGCAAAGACAATATTCAAAGTGATAAATTTAATTTCCCTGGTCATACTGAGTTTTTGGCTGAACAATTTGAAACAGACAATTACTTGATGCTGATGGTGAGTGAAATGATGAAAATAGGCGTGGTAACCACTCACGTTCCTTTGGGAAAGGTATCTCAGCTAATCACAAAAGAAGCCATAATTAAGAAGCTTCGAATAATGGCTAGTTCTTTAGAGCAGGATTTCAGTATAAAAAAACCACGAATTGCTGTATTAGGCCTCAACCCGCATGCTGGCGATGGTGGCTTATTGGGCTCAGAGGAAAATGAAATTATAATTCCGGCAATAGAACGAGCTAAAGAGGAAGGAATATTAGCAATTGGACCATATCCGAGTGACGGATTTTTTGGGTCGGGCGATTATTCTAAGTTTGATGCCGTTTTGGCCATGTACCACGATCAGGGATTAACGCCATTCAAGGTCATCTCTTTTGAGAGGGGAGTTAATTACACTGCAGGATTACCGGTGATTCGGACTTCTCCGGCTCACGGAACAGCCTTCGATATTGCAGGTGAAGGGAAAGCATCTTGTGAGTCTTTCCGCGAAGCACTATATCTTGCTATTGACGTTCATAAGAGCAGAGTATTGCACAAAGAAATTAGCAAAAATCCACTAAAGAAATATGAGATCAATCCAAATCAGGTTGATGAAATTATTGATTTAGTAGATGATGACGCTCCATCTATTTAATCTAAACTTTTATGTTTGAATATATTCATGGAAAAATTGCCGGTCTGACTCCTGCCAATGCGGTAATTGAGGCAGGCTCTGTTGGCTATTTTATTCATATTTCTCTAAATACCTACTCGCTGGTTAATGGGAAAGAACAGACTAAACTTTATTTACATCAGGTTGTGCGTGAAGATGCTCATCTGTTGTATGGTTTTGCAGAACTTGCAGAAAGGGAGCTTTTTCGTTTGTTGATTTCCGTAAATGGAATTGGATCTAACACAGCACTCATGATGCTTTCATCTCTTAACCCAGAGGAAATCAGAAGTGCTATTCTGGAGGAAAATGTTAATCTTCTAAAAAGTGTCAAAGGGATTGGAGCTAAAACAGCGCAAAGGGTCATTATTGATTTGAAAGATAAATTGGGGAAAGTTCCTGCAAGTGACCAAATTTTAATCTCACCACAAAACAATACTATCCGTGATGAAGCGTTATCTGCATTAGTAATGCTGGGGTTTGCCCGAAAAAATATTGAGAAAGAAATCGATAAAATATTAAAGGCAAATTCAAACCTAACAGTCGAACAGGTGATAAAAATGGCTTTAAAAAGCCTTTAACGTTGAAAAAAGAGGGCATTGAGAACTAGCTTGAAAAATACTTTACTCCTACTCATTTTTTCAGGGATTTTAAGTGTGGCATGGACTGCTACGCCCATTAATAGTCAGATAAAACCTGAAAATAAGTGGGTTCAACAGACTGATACTTTTGACATAGGCAATGCTGAAGTATTACCTTATTCTTTTAAAGACGAAGAAGCTTTTGAAAATCCAAATGAAAAAGACAGTTCTGGTTTATACCTGAACAATCCTGCAAATATAAAAACGGTTGTAGAATATGACCCATTAACCGGGGAGTATGTCTTTTATAAAAAAATTGGAGACTTTAATTATCGCTTGCCAAAAACGATGTCTCTTCAGGATTATGAGAAATCTCAACTGGAAAACTCAATCCAAAATTACTGGAGGCAAAGAACCAATCAACAAGACTTAGAAAGCCAAGGCTCATTAATCCCCCAATTAACGGTAGGTGGTGAAGCTTTTAATCGGATTTTTGGAGGCAACACAATTGATATTCGCCCACAAGGTGCCGTTGAAGTAAGCTTTGGTTATCAGGTCAACTCAACTGAAAATCCTTCCATTCCCGAGCGTTTGCGGAAAACTCCCACCTTTGATTTCGATCAGGAAATTCAAATGAGTGTGACAGGAAGCATTGGGGAGAAGATGGATATGCGGGTCAATTACAATACAGAAGCTACATTTGATTACGAAAATAAAATGAAGCTGGATTACTCGGGAGAGGAAGATGAAATTGTTAAAAAGATTGAGGCCGGAAATGTATCTCTTCCTTTAAATGGTTCGCTGATAACCGGAGGAACAAACCTTTTTGGCGTGAAGACCGAAATGCAGTTTGGTAAACTTAACCTGACCACCATTTTATCTCAAAATAAAGGGGAAACAACTGTTGTTGAAACAGAGGGGGGCGCACAAACCAGTACGTTCCAGATTGATGTTTCTGACTATGATGAAAACAGACACTTCTTTTTATCACAATATTTCCGCGATCATTATGACGATGCCTTAGCGAACCTTCCGATTATTCAATCTTCGATTACCATTAACAAAATTGAAATTTGGGTGACCAATAAATCCGGATCTTACGATGAGTCAAGGAACATTCTCGCTCTAATGGACATGGGCGAACACGATGGAAATATCTTCAATACTGTCCCCGGATTTCAAGATCTGGGTGGACATGCGTATCCTGAAGAGATATATCCTTTCAATAATGCCAATAATATGTATACGGATCTACTCGCCAATTACAGCAGTATTCGGGAAGTAGATCAGATTACAAAGACAATGGCGACACTTTCCGGCAATAACTTTGTTGGAGGACAGGATTTTGAAAAGATAGAACAGGCACGTAAACTAAGTGCATCGGAATATACCATAGATTTAAACTTGGGATATATCTCGTTGAATTCTGCACTTAATTCGGATGAAATACTGGCGGTTGCATATAACTATACGGCTTATGGACAAACTTTTCAGGTTGGTGAGTTTTCGACCGATGGAGTTGAAGCTCCGCAAACACTAATTCTGAAGCTTTTGAAGGGTACAAACTTGTCGCCAAAATTGCCGACATGGAAACTCATGATGAAGAATATCTATAGTTTGGATGCCTATGAATTGACAGAAGATGATTTTAAACTGGATGTTTTATACCTAAATGATTCCACAGGGACATATCTGAATTATTTACCCGAATCAAACCTAAAAGGGCATATTCTTTTAAATGTATTGAATTTGGACAACCTTAATTCACAACTTGACCCGGGAAGTAATGGGGTTTTTGACTTTATTGAAGGAATTACGGTTTTGCCTTCTACCGGGCGTGTTATTTTCCCTTCTGTTGAACCGTTTGGTAGTTATCTGAGTGATTCACTCATTGGGTCTTCTTATATCGATAAATATGTCTATCAATCTTTATACGATTCCACAAAAACATACGCAGAACAAGATGCGGCACACAATAAATTTGTATTAAAAGGAAGTTATTCAGGCTCGTCAAGTTCTGAGATCTCTTTAGGAACCTTTAATCTGGCAGAGGGCTCGGTTACTGTTACAGCTGGAGGGGTTGAATTAACAGAGAACATTGACTATACAGTAGACTACACCTTAGGAAGAGTTAAGATTATTAATGAATCACTATTAGAATCAGGAACTACTATTACTGTTTCAACAGAAAGTGAAGACTTATTTACGGTTCAGCGAAAAACCATGATTGGGACACATGCGAACTATGCTTTTTCTGACAATTTTAATTTGGGAGCTACTGTTTTGCATTTAAGTGAACGCCCACTAACTCAAAAGGTGGACTATGGCGAAGATCCAATTTCTAATACCATGCTTGGGTTGGATGCAACGTACAGCACCGAATCACAATTATTGACGAATTTAGTAGACAAACTTCCCTTTATCGAAACGAAAGAAAAATCAACGATTGCAATGGAAGCTGAGTTTGCACAGTTACTTCCGGGACATTCCAATGTAGTTGATAAGGAAGGCACAGTGTATATTGATGATTTTGAGTCAACAAAAACGACAATAAATATCAAGTCGAAACAATCATGGGTATTGGCCAGTACGCCACAAAAACAGGCGATGTTCCCAGAAGCAGAAGTGAATGATGATTTGGCCTATGGATTCAACCGTGCCAAGTTGGCTTGGTATGTCATTGATCCTTTATTCTTAAGAAGTACTGCTCAAACACCAGCCCATATAAAAGCGGATAAAACACAAAAGTCAAACCATCTGGTGCGCGAAGTTTTTGAGAGAGAACTTTTTCCTGAAAAAGAAACAGAAACCGGAGTCCCAACCAATATATCGGTACTCGATTTGGCTTATTATCCGGAAGAACGTGGCCCATATAACTTTGATGCTGAAAGCTCAAGCTATTCTTCAGGAATCAATACTGACGGTACGCTTCAGAATCCGGCATCAAGATGGGGTGGTATTATGCGTGAGATTGAAACGACTAATTTTGAATCTGCAAATATCGAGTATATCGAATTCTGGTTAATGGATCCATTTGTGAATGACACTTTGGGTGTGCAACAAGGTGGTGACATGTATCTTAACCTAGGTGATATTTCTGAAGATATTTTGAAAGATTCACGAAAGTCATTTGAAAACGGATTGCCCGAAACAGAAGTGATTACAGAAGTTGAT
This sequence comes from Prolixibacteraceae bacterium, assembly GCA_963662675.2. Taxonomy (GTDB): domain Bacteria; phylum Bacteroidota; class Bacteroidia; order Bacteroidales; family Prolixibacteraceae. The sequence continues at coordinate 470,998 of CAXXHP010000002.1, read as the reverse complement.
TCTACAATTTGGGGGCGCGTTTCTTCACAACAACAAATTACAAACAGTTTTGTAACAGATGATAATGCTGTACTTCGCCAAGACGTTGGGCTTGATGGCCTTGGAGATGCAGATGAGCAACAATATTTTAACAATTACCTGACGTCTGTGCAGAGTATACTTGATCCGCTTGTTTATAATGAAGTTTTTATTGACCCGGCAGGTGATGATTATCACTATTATCGAGGAGAGATTTACGACGAGCAACAGTTAAGCATACTCGAACGCTACAAAAAATATAACGGTCTTGAAGGAAACTCCGTTCCTGCGGCAAAATCTCCTGAATCTTATACAACTTCAGCTTCAACCATACCCGATGTTGAAGACATTAATGACGATAACACGCTAAATGAATACGAACGGTACTATCAATATCGGGTAAGTATTCGACCTGAAGACATGGTTGTTGGGGAGAATCACATTGCGGATAGTAGAACAGCAACTGTTGAGCTGGCAAACGGGCAGGTTAGCGAGGTGACATGGTATCAGTTTAAAGTCCCTGTTAAACAACCGGACCAGACAATTGGTAGTATATCTGATTTTAAATCAATTCGCTTTATGCGTATGTTTCTTCGTGAATTTGAAGATCCGGTTATTATGCGCTTTGCAACACTTAATTTGGTGCGTGCCGATTGGAGGAGATATACTGACGAGGTAGATGATGAGGTCGTTGTTGGAACTGAGAATACCGAATTTGAAGTTTCGGCAGTAAATATTGAAGAAAATAGCGACAGGGATCCTATTAATTACGTTTTACCTCCCGGAATCGACAGGGTTATCGATCCATCAAACGCGCAGATGCTTCAGCTGAATGAGCAATCAATGGTATTAAAGGTTACCGATTTAGAACAGGGAGATGCGCGCGCTGCTTACAAAAATATAGGGATGGACTTTCGTCAGTATAAACGCTTAAAGCTGGAGGTTCATGCAGAAGAAATAGAGGGTTATCCATTAGACGATAATGATTTGTATTTCTTTGTTCGGATCGGATCGGATTATAGTTACAACTATTATGAGTACGAAGTGCCGTTGGCATTAACAGATCCAATGGGAATTTACAATAGCGATAATGAAGAAGACCGCTATGCCGTTTGGCCCGATGCAAACAGGATCAACATCCCTCTTTCGTTGTTTACTGAAGCGAAATTAAATCGAAATGATGAGCTTAGGTCGACAGGATCAACTATTTCAATGTCGGATGTTTACGAGAAGGTACATGAAGGTTGGAATAACAATAATAATCTTGTTAAAATAAAGGGTAACCCAAATTTGGGAAATGTAGAAGTCATGATGATGGGTATCCGCCATAAAAATCAAGGCACATACAACCCCGGGGCAAGATCCGTTGAGGTTTGGACAAATGAACTTCGCTTAACGGATTTTGATGAAGATGGAGGTTGGGCTGCCAATGTTCGGGTGTCAACACGACTGGCCGATTTAGGCTCGGTGGTTATTGCAGGTCGTCATCGTACAACAGGGTTTGGAAGTATAGACCAGAATGTGAGTGAACGTTCAATGGACGATTTAACTGAATATGATATCTCTTCAAACTTTGAGCTTGGTAAGTTTTTCCCTACGAGTTCACAAGTCAAGATTCCTCTCTATGTTGGAGTGTCAAAGAGTATTAGTAACCCAAAATACAACCCGCTCGACCCGGATATCACAATGAAAGAGACCCTGCGAAATTTAAATACGCAGGCTGAAAAAGACTCTGTAAAAAAAATGGCTCAGGATTATTCTAGTTTCACGAGTGTTGTCTTGAATAATGTCAAGGTTGATAAAAGCAATAAATCTGGTAGTCCTCGTTTATATGATCCTACAAATTTTGCTCTTTCATTCGCACACAATATTGAGAAAACACGGGATGTAAGCACCAAATACAGCATCGAGAAGAATTATCGATTTTCATTAAATTATAATTACAGCAATCGTGCGAATTACGTTGAGCCTTTAAAAAATTCAAAACTATTTAAAGGAAAGGCATTCGGCTTAATTAGATCGTTTAATTTTTCACCTCTGCCAACACTGATCTCCTACCAAACCGAGTTATATCGATATTATAAAGAAGAGCAAGCTCGGGATGTTACCAATACGAACTTGATTATACCACTAACTGTAGAGAAGGAATTTCTCTGGACTCGTAACTTTGATTTACGTTATAATCTGACCCGTTCCTTAAAAGTTGATTTCTCGTCAGAGGGAACAGCTAGAATTGATGAGCCTGAAGGACGTTTTAACCGGTCGGATGATGATTATCAATTGAAGAAAGATTCTATCTTGACAAACCTTTTAAGCTTGGGACGTCCTGTTCTTTATAACCATACCATTAATGCATCATACCAATTACCAATAAATAAAATACCCATATTTAACTGGATGACGATGTCCGGAAGATATCAGGCACAGTATGGCTGGACCGCGGGAGCAATTACTGATGAATCTATTGAACTGGGTAATACCATTGAAAATTCAAGAGTAATGCAATTAAACGGGCAAGCTTCCATGCAAAATCTGTACAATAAAGTACCGTTTCTAAAAGAAGTAAACCAAAAAATTGGAAGCAATACGCGTTCTGCACGAAGTTCTAGCAGTAAAGCTAAAGCTGCTGCCAAAAAAGAAGAAAATAAAGAGGATGACCTTAGGGTAAAAGAAGTCAAATACTCAGCTTCAAAGCTTGAAATGCAAGCAGATACAGCAATTATTATCACCCATAATTTGAAAACCGAAGATGTTGAGGTAGTTGTGTTGAATGCAAGCGGCAGATCTATTCAGGGTGATGTGGAGATATTAAGCAGCAATCGGATTAGCTTCACTCCAAACGCGAATGTTGAAGATGGGAAGATTAGCATTACAGGTCAGCGAAAAATGGAGAGTGATCTTTTATATAAAATAAGCCAGTATACTGCTCGTACTTTAATGAGCTTGAAAAGTATTTCATTCTCACTATCATCTACTGACGGAACAGTGTTGCCGGGCTTTTTGCCAGAGCCAACTATTTTTGGATCTGGTCGTTATACACCTGATCAGGCCACATTCGGGCAAATTGCTTCATCTACTGCTCCGGGGTTACCATTTTTGTTTGGATGGCAAAATTCTAATTTTGCTCAAAATGCATCGGAAAATGGTTGGATAACTAGAGACTCAACATTAAATGCACCCTTTATTTTAAGTCATAACGAAACTTTTAGCGTGCGTGCAAGTTTAGAGCCTTTGCCTTTCTTGGATGTTGAACTAACTGCGAACCGTTCATATTCAGAAAATATTAGCGAATACTATTTTTATGATAGTGAATCAGGATTATTTAACCCCACAAGCCGGACTTTGAAGGGTAATTTCACCATGTCCATTAACACATGGAAAACAGCCTTTAGTAAGATGGGAGATGCCGAAATTGAAGCTTCAGGTGCCTATCAGAAGATGTTGGAAAATCGTATTGTTATTGCTCAGCGATTGGCCGGGAGTCGAGTAGCAAATGCAAATGCCGGTTATAATCCGGAGATGGTGAATTCCGAGACGGGCTTTCCTGTTGGATACAGTTCCACATCACAGGAGGTATTAATCCCTGCCTTTATCGCTGCTTATACAGGGCAGTCAGCTGATAAAGTTTCGTTGGAGCCATTCCCGTCAATTAAATATTTGCGCCCAAACTGGAAGGTCTCTTATGATGGCATCGTCTCAAACATTGAGGGTTTAAACAAGTTTGTTAAGTCAATTGATATTTCTCACTCTTACCGCTCAAGCTATAATGTTGGTTCTTTTACAACGAATCTTTCGTATGATGATACTTCTTTTGATGATGGCTGGAGTTATGTGATGAGTGAATTGAATGGTGATTTCATCAATAAATATGATATTAACTCTGTCAGTATTACAGAATCACTGAATCCGTTGATCAACTTGGATGTTACCTGGTTAAATGATCTTTCTACTCAGGTAGAAATAAACCGGACACGTAACCTAACCTTGAATTTTGCTAATAACCAGTTGACTGAGGTTTTGAGCCGTGAAGTGAGTGTTGGAATGGGATACCGTTTTGAAAGAATGGATTTGATCCTAAAAACTAAGAATTCACAAAAGGCCTATTCCAACGACCTAACTATTAATGTCGCCCTTTCATTCAGAAAGAATAAGACATTGTTACGCAAGTTAGTTGAAGTTGATGACCAGCTTACAGCTGGACAAAATGCCATTGCTATTGAATCAAGTGCTGACTACTACTTAAGCGATCGCTTTAAATTGCGTTTGTACTACGACAGAACGATTAATAAACCATTTACCTCATCTTCATTCCCTACATCAAATAGTAATCTGGGAGTTAGCTTCCGTTTTACTTTGGCTCAGTAGATAAATAATCAGTTAGTTAGTAATCCTCTTATTGTATTTCATCTCTTCCCAGAGATTGGAGTATCCCTAAAATAAATGTATTTTTGCCACCTATATTTATATAGGAATGGAAAGAAGAGATGTAGAAATAATGGCTCCTGTTGGTTCTTATGAATCACTTTCTGCTGCCATTCAGGGTGGTGCAGGATCGGTATATTTTGGAGTTGAGCAATTAAATATGCGTGCCCGGTCGTCTAACAATTTTACCTTGGAAGACTTAAAGGAAATAGCTGAGAAAGCGCATGGACATGGCGTGAAAACTTATTTGACTGTCAATACGGTAATTTTTGATGGTGAATTGGAAAAGCTGTATCGAATTATTGATGCAGCAAAAGAGGCTGGAATTTCAGCTATTATTGCCAGCGACATTTCTGCCATTGTATATGCCCGTTCTGTTGGGGTTGAAGTGCATATTTCTACTCAGTTAAACATCACAAATATTGAGGCAGTAAAGTTCTATTCTCAATATGCCGACGTTGTTGTTTTAGCACGCGAAATGAACGTAGAACGTGTTGGCGAAATTAGCAAACAGATAAAAGAACAAAATATAACTGGTCCCAAAGGAGAGCTGGTGAAACTGGAGATGTTTGTCCATGGAGCCTTATGTATGGCTGTATCTGGCAAGTGTTACCTGAGCCTGCACGAAATGAATTCATCAGCCAATCGTGGCAGTTGCATGCAAACATGCAGGAGAGCATACACTGTTACTGATCAGGAAACAGGAGCTGAACTAGAAATCGACAATGAATATATCATGTCCCCAAAAGACTTGAAAACCATTCATTTTCTGAATAAATTACTGGATGCGGGAGTGTCTGTTTTAAAAATTGAGGGACGTGCCCGTTCTGCGGAATATGTAAAAACGGTTTCTGAATGTTACCGTGAAGCAGTTGATGCTTATTTTGATGGAGAATTTACCCAAGAGAAAATTGACAGCTGGGATATTCGTTTGGCAACAGTCTTTAACCGTGGGTTCTGGGACGGCTACTATATGGGACAGCGCTTGGGAGAGTGGAGCAAGAATTACGGATCGATGGCAACCGAGCGCAAACTATATATCGGCAAAGGGATAAATTATTTCCCCAATATTCAGGTCGCCGAATTTAAGATGGAATCAGGCAGTCTGAAAGTGGGCGACAAAATTCTTATTACTGGTCCGACAACAGGTGTTGTGGAAAAAGTGATCGAAGAAATTCGCGTTAATCTAAAGCCGGTGCAGGAAACTCAAAAAGGAGAATTCTTCTCGGTTCGCATAGATCAAAAAATCAGGCGATCAGATAAACTTTATAAAATTGTCAAAGCGAGCGAAGTAAAGCAACGAAAGTAAGTCCGGCAAATGCAATCCTTTCATCCCGAATAATTCTGTGTTCATTTGTCTTCATTGTGACCGGCATTCTTACTATTTTTGGTTTAAAATTGGAATTATGCGCAAGATCGTTTTATCTATAATAATTGCTCTTATTATCATTCTTGGTGCAGCTTGGTTCTTTATTGTTCGCCAATCTGAGAGTTTTTCCGAAAACTCTGCATTTATGGCCATTCCAACAAAAACACCTTTGGTGGTGGAGTTGCCAAGTGTTAAGTCATTTCTGAATGAGGTTAGCAGCAATAACCCCCTTGTTAATGAATTACAATCAATACCAGGCCTCCAAACTTTTTGGAACGATGTAAACAGTGTTAAAACACTTTTTGAAGCAAACCCACAATTAGGGAAAATCGTTCAAGGCAAATCGTTGCTTGTTGCTTTTAATCTGGAGGGAAAAGATAACACCGCGTGTTTATTCGCATTCAGTTTAAAGAATCGTTCAGAGGTTTCTAGCCTAATTGATCTAGCTTCTAGTATAACGCAATCCTATTCGGCATCACTTACTAAACGCACCTACGATAATACCGACATATATCTTTATAAAAGCGGAACCCAGGAATTTCATTTTGCAGAGGAGAATGGCATTTTCTTATTTAGTCGTTATGCCTTATTTGTAGAAGAAGCCATAAGACAGATATCTGCCGATAATTTACTCGATCAGGAACTTTTTCAAAGTCTATATACAACCGTTAGCAGCAGTTCTGCCTTTAATCTGTTTATTAACCATAGCAGTATTCCTCTGCTTCTTGAAAAGGCGTCTGCTTCAAAGTTTCGCAGCATGGTTCGACAAATATCTGATTTTTCGGATTGGACAGAATTGGATGTGAAATTGAACGATTCAGAGTTACTATTCAGTGGATTTAGCTTTTCGAATGATAATTACCTAAATGTTTTTAATGAACAGGAAGCTGGGCGTTTTAATATGGATGAAGTTTTATCTGCCAATACGAGTCTTTTCATCAACCTTAACTTGCAGGATTTTGCAGGATTTCAGGAAAAATATGAAGCGTATTTAAAACAAGAAGGTTCTTATTATACCAGAGAAACCAAATTAAAAGCACTTGAGAAGTATTCTAAAGAGCCATTTATGTCACTTCTTCAGGATGTTGTGGACGATAACTTTGCAATTACATTTGGGCAGGTACTTCAAAATGAACCTACAATTAACCGTTTCTTTATTGTTGAAGTAAAAGGACAATCTGTTGCCAAGGAGGTTTTGTTGCCAATACTTCAAAACTATGCAAAGGCAAAAGATACTAGTCTGGAAAATATGCAGAGCAGTCATCAAATAAGTAGTGATAAGTCTTATACAATATATCAGTTTCCTTTTAAAGACATACCGGAATTGATTTTTGGGAAAGTATTTTCAGCTGTTGAGAGCAATTACATGTGTCTTTACGATAATTACATCATATTTGCAGACAGTGAAATAGCATTGAAAAGCTATATTCATGATTTGGAGTTCTCTGAGACACTGGATAAGGATATTTCCTTTCAGGAATTTAACCAAGAGATGTCATCACGCTCTAATTTCTATTTCTACATGAACCTTTCAAAGGCATTCAATTTAAAAGATTACTATTTGCAGGATAATCTGGCTGACGCACTTAAATTAAACGAAATGGGAGTTCGGAAATTTTATGCATTAGGGTGGCAATTTTCAGAAAATTCAGGAGAGTTTCTAAATAATCTCTATTTGAAGTTTAATCCAGTGGTAAAAGAAGAACCGCAAATCGTTTGGCAAACTAAGCTTGAGAGCACCATTTCTTCAAGACCTCAGATTGTTGTTAATCACAATGATCCTAAAGATAAGGAAGTCATTATTCAGGACGATATAAATAATTTACATCTAATTAATAAGGAAGGAGCCACGCTTTGGAACATAGGCCTGCCTGAAAAAATATTAAGCGAGATTTATCAGGTAGATTATTATAGGAATGGGAAACTCCAATATCTTTTTAATACCAAAAGTCAGTTATTTCTTATTGATCGAAATGGAAAAAACGTGGCCAAGTTTCCTATCAAGTTCAGTTCACCGACTACAAATGGAGTGTCTGTTTTTGATTACGACAATAGCCGGAACTATCGTTTTTTTGTGGCTTGTGAGAACAAGCAGGTTTTTGCTTACGACAGAGATGGAAATGTGGTATCCGGATGGAAGTTTGATAAAACTGAAGGCGAAGTGAAAAATCCAATTAAACATCTCAGGGTTGAGAATAAGGATTATATTGTTTTTTCCGACCAATATAAAACCTACCTCTTAGACCGGCAGGGCAACACGCGCGTTTCGACGTCTGATAGTTTTAACCGTTCAGGAAATGACCTTCAAATTGCGGAGGGCAACAAAACAGCTATCGTAACAACTGATGCTGAGGGACTGGTGCACATTCAATATTTTGATGGAGAATCAGCCATACTCGACATCGGCAAATATGGAGAGGCACATTATTTTAAGGCTGAAGATTTGAATGCGGATGGAAAAACCGATTTTATTATTGCTGACGAGAATGAAATCTTCGCTTTTTCTGACAAGGGAAAGAAGATGTTTGATTATAAATTCGATAAGTTAATCTCAGAAATTCCTACTGTTTTTTCTTTTTCTACTGCAGATATTAAAATTGGGATTGTGTGTGAGGAAGAAAACCGGATTTATCTGTTGAGCACCAATGGTAACCTTTCTGAAGGGTTTCCTTTGCAAGGAAATACAGAATTTAGTATCGGTTCCTTAACAGAAGGCAGCCCGTATTTAAATTTGCTGGTTGGCAGTGAAGATCACAGCTTATTAAATTATAAAATTGAGTAGTTGTTAATCATTACTCTGAAGGCACAATCCATTCCGGATCATAAAGAAAGTCATTGTATGGGAAACGGGTGATGTGTATTTTCAATACTTCTTCATACAGCGTTTTCTTGAAATCATCTATATTTTCTTTTTCAACTGCCGAAATAAATAGAGAGGGCGTATTTTTTTTCCCCATCCAACTGTTTTTCCAGTCCTCCAACGAATTGTTTTCTTTCTTTTTAGGACTTAGGTCATCCTCCTCTTTTTTCACGAAGTTGAAAATATCAATCTTATTAAACAGATAGATTGTTGCTTTATCGCTGGCATTAATGTCAGCAAGCGTTTGGGTTACTGTGTCAATTTGCTCTTCAAAACCGGGATGAGATATATCAACAACATGTATAAGCAAATCTGCTTCTCTGACCTCGTCCAAGGTGGATTTAAATGACTCAACCAACCCATGTGGTAGTTTGCGAATGAATCCGACAGTGTCGGATAATAAAAAAGGTAGATTGCCAATAACCACTTTTCTGACAGTTGTATCTAGTGTTGCAAACAATTTGTTTTCAGCAAAAACTTCAGATTTTGCCAACATATTCATGATGGTTGATTTGCCAACATTGGTGTAGCCGACTAATGCAACACGTACTAACTTCCCTCGATTTTTTCGTTGTGTAGCCTTTTGTTTGTCTATTTTTTTAAGCTGCTCTTTTAAGCGTGAAATTTTATCGAGAATTATCCTCCGGTCAGTTTCAATTTGGGCTTCACCGGGGCCACGCATACCAATGCCCCCACGTTGTCGTTCCAAGTGCGTCCATAAACGTGTCAGCCGAGGAAGTAGATACTGGTATTGAGCCAATTCAACCTGAGTCTTGGCATGTGCCGTTTGAGCCCTTCTGGCAAAAATATCAAGTATTAAATTGGTTCGGTCAATAACCTTGCATTCCAGAACTCGTTCAATGTTTCTTAATTGAGTAGGGCTTAGCTCATCGTCAAAGATAACGGTATTAATCTCGTTTCTTTTGACAAAGTTTTTAATTTCATCAAGCTTACCGGATCCTACAAAGGTTACTGGATTGGGGAAATCCAGACGTTGAAAAAATTGTTTCTTTACAACTGCCCCAGCGGTATCAACTAAAAATTCAAGCTCATCCAGATATTCCTGGGCTTGTCTTTCATCCTGATCCTGACTTATTAGACCAATTAAGACTACCGTTTCTTGTTGTGGGGAAGTGTCAATCATTCAACTCTAATTAGTTCCATAAAAAAATCCTGGCCCGAATAATCGAAACCAGGATTTTCATATAGAAGTTTTGTTTACTGCAATTTAAAGTTAATAGGCACTGTGTAAGATACTTTCACAGCTTTACCTCCTTGCATACCTGGTTTCCATTTTGGAAGTGAGTTAACAACGCGAAGTGCTTCTTTGTCCAATGACGAATCAACGCCACGAGCAATGCGCGCATTTATTACACTACCATCTCTGTCAACAACAAAGCTCACATAAACCTTGCCTTGAATGCCGTTTTCCTGAGCAACTACAGGATATTTAACATTTTTCCCGAGATAACTACGGAGAGCAATGTCTCCTCCGGGAAACATAGGCATATCTTCTACGATAACAAATACCGTATTTTCTGCTTCTTCCTCCTCTTCTTGTTCGATTATTGGAGCGATTTCAATTACTGTTTCATCATCAGCTTCAGTGTCTTCAATCTCTAACTCTTCTTCAATCTCAGTGTCATCATCAACAATATTCAACACCTCAACTACTGTTGGTGCAGGAGGTGGAGTTGTTTCGACAACTTGCTCTTCTCTTGTAATTGGAATAATTTCTTCCTCAACTTCGAATGCTTCCATCTCATCGAATGCAGAAACCTTTGTTACCTTGGTTGTCCATTCGAAGGCAAGCAAAATGATTCCCAAAGAGATTACTAATCCTAGTTGAACAAAAATGTTTCTTTTGCCCTCCAGATCAGCCTTGGGTGATTTCTTTACTTCCATAATTCAGTTTTATAAGTTTAGTCCCTACAGACCCATTTTTTACTTTGAGGGGCTAAAGATAGAAAATAATCTTCAAAAAAAAGAAGTGGCACAAAAAAAACCTGACCACATTAACAAGCAGTCAGGTTTCACTAATATATGGCTTCAATTTTTATTGCAATTTAAATTTTATTGGTACCGAATAATTCACCCTTACTGCTTTTCCCCCTTGTTTTCCCGGTTTCCATTTTGGGAGAGAATTCACGACACGTAGTGCTTCTTTATCAAGTGAATTGTCAACACTTCTCAATATTCTTGCTTCAGAAATGCCACCATCCTTGTCAACCACAAAGTTGATGGTAACCGTTCCTTCAATGCCGTTTTCTTGTGCTATTACCGGATAATTGACTTCATTCTGAAGATATCTGAGCAAAGCTATATTTCCTCCAGGAAATTCTGGAGCCTGTTCAACGGCATAGAAAATCTTATTATCTTCTTCTTTTTCTTCAGTTTGCTGTATGATTGGTGCTATTGTGATTACTGTTTCCTCTGTTGCTTCTGTATCCTCAATTTCTAGCTCAACTTCAATCTCAGCATTATTGTCTACAATAATTAGCTCCTCAATTGAAATGGGTGTTGGAGGTGGGGTCGTTTTTCGTATTTCTTCCTCGCGGGTAACTGGAATATACTCTTCTTCTATCTCTATAGCATCCATTGGATCGAATGAAGCTACCTTTTGTACATTTGTTTTCCATTCAAATGCAAGAAGGGTAGTTCCCAATGAAATTATCAAACCAACAAGAATGAAATAACACTTTTTGTTCTCAAGATCTACTTTCGGTGATTTTTTGAGTTCCATAATTATTCACTTTTAGGTTTATGTCAGGAATAAATTTCATGAAAAGTTAAGGAAAATTTGGCATCAATAAAGAGGTTTCTATTATGAAAAACTACACACAATGCCATGTTATACAGCAATGTAGAGGGATTATTGGCGCATAGGTCGAGTGGTTGGTTGAAAATTTTATCTGTTTTGCGAATTCTTTAGAATCGCTATTTCTTTGATTTTATATTGGATACTTGTAAAGAAGGACTAATGCGATCGCAGTTTTAAAAATATTATTATATTTGCCGTGCTTAAATGGGGGATTAGCTCAGTTGGCTAGAGCGTTTGACTGGCAGTCAAAAGGTCATCGGTTCGATTCCGATATTCTCCACCTGATGCGAAAAGTAAAGCGAACATGATCATGTTCGCTTTACTTTTTTTGTCCCACAGTGATTGATAAATCCATTATAACTCATTTTAGAAAAACGTTAAAGTCTGTATTCCTCTTGAAAAGGCGAAAAACATACCCCATAAGTGCCTAGTAAACAGCACAAATACAAAACAACTGCATTAAAACATATTTTTATGTGGTATGGAGTCTATGCCAAGCACTCCCTTTCCTTAAGGTATTGTTTACTCTTTCCCCAATAGTAAAGCCTGTTGGCAGAGAGACATCTGTTTTAGGTTAAATTGTGAACACTATTGTTTAAATAAAGAAAATCGTATTTTTATTGCTAAGGCGTTGATTTTGTCTTTAACGTGACCGCTTTAAAGTCTTGTTCAAATGCATTTTAGCTATCCCAATATTTAGAGTTCCTATGATAGTTTTTATAAAAAAAACAATCTTGATGAAACTTAAGGCCTTATGAGTGAGAGGAATATTTTATTTCTAGAAAAGATAATGAATGATGATGAAGTAGCATTTAGATCAGTGTATAATGACTATTTCTCAAAATTGTATTATTTCATCCTTGAATTTATACCACAACAAGATATTGCTGAAAATATAGTTCAAGATACATTTTTCACATTATGGGAAAAGAGGCACACATTAAACGAAAATACGAATTTAGCTCCCTTCCTATTTTCCGTAGCTAAGAACAATTGCTTATATAAGCTTCGTGACCAGCGTTATCGTCAAAAGTTATTTGATTCCAATTTATGTGGAGAAGATGAATTAGATTTAAATATTGATGTATTAAAAGAGCTTGACACATCTGTTTTTATTTTTCAGGAAATTGAACAGATAATTGAAAGAACTTTAAACGGATTACCACCACAGTGCAGAAAAGTATTTGAATTAAGCCGGAGTGAGAATAAGAAAAACAGAGAAATTGCAGAAGAGCTTAATATTTCCATAAAAACGGTGGAGAACCAAATGACCAAATCACTAAAAATCTTTAGAATCGCCTTAAAAGATTATCTCCCCTTAGTTTCATACTTGTTTATCCAGTGATTTTTTAAACCAAAACTGTCCATAAATAATACGACTTCCCTTCATTTTTTTTGAGAGGGCATAGGGGTATATGCTCTTTCGTGCAATATTATATAGAGACACACAACATATGAAACTTTATAACGACATATTAAATCTGATCACAGGCAATATTGAGATTGAAGATAAAAAGAAATTATTCTCAATAATTAATGCTGATTCTGAAACCAAAGAGATTTATAAGAAAACAAAAACTTCGTGGGCGATCTTGTCTTCGGAGAAGAAGGTCGAACAATCTAAAATCGATAGGTTCTATTTAGACTTAGAGAAAAGAATCCAACCACAAAAAAGTTTTTCCAATTTTAAAATATCAAGAATTAAATATGCTGCAATTTTAATTCTTTGCATTGGGTTAGCATCTGTATTAAATCTGCTGTTTAATGGCCAGGATGATTGCAAAACAGACAGTGAATTGAGGTATCTCACTGTTGTAGCCGAGAATAGTCAGATATCAAAAGTCATACTCCCTGACAGTTCAATTGTGTGGTTGAACTCAGGAACAACCCTCCAGTACAACAACAATTATTCAGTTGATAATCGTGATTTAATTCTTTTGGGCCAGGCATATCTTGATGTAAAAAAAGATGCGAACAATCCTTTGGTGGTTATTTGTGAAGACTTAAATGTAAAAGTTTATGGAACCACATTTGATGTTTGCGCCTACCCCGGGGATGACAATTTTAAAGTTATGTTGGAAACTGGAAGTGTTGAACTTTCACATCCAAGGAATGAATCAATCAGTTATAAACTGAGACCAGGAGAAACGGCTCAGTTTGATGTAACTACTCAAGATGTAAAGATAAGGGAGACGGGAGGGACAAACATTGCCGAATGGAAAAAAGGCCACCTTGATTTTAAGGATGCCCCAATGAATGAGGTCATTAGGGCACTTGAAAATAAGTTTGATGTTGAAATAACGGTTCAGAATCCGGAAGTGTATAAACCTATAGTTTCTGCCTATTTCTTTAAGGATGAAAGCTTATCTGATGTTTTGACAGCGATCGAATCGTTTGCCGAAATAAGTTCTGAGTTTATCGATGAAAACAATGTTACACTATATACTAACTAACTGAAACTAAACTTATCTGCCTATGGAAAAATTAACCTACCCCGATTTATTTAGAAGAACGACTAACCAGACTGGAGACATGACGGTATCCTTCTGTAAATCAACACTATTTAGCTAAAATTTCTTACTCAAATCATTACAGATTTATGAAAAAAAATTACTGTCAATCGATTCCCATGTTTAGACAAATATGGAAGTCGAAATTGTTAATGACGATGAGAATATTATTCTTGCTTTTTACATTATGTATGTCGCAAGGTTATGCTGTAAATGCATATTCTCAAAGTGCAAAAATAAATTTGAACATAACAAATTCCTCAATTAAAAATGTTCTAGAGGAAATTGAGGAACAAACCGAACTTCATTTTGCATATGATGCAAGTATTATTGATGTTAACAGAGAAGTCAGCATTACATCAGAGGGAAAATTAGTTCCAGAAATTCTGGATGAGATATTTTCACGTGCAAATGTAGTTTATGCAATTGTCGACCAGAGAGTTTTGTTGACAAAGTCTGAGGACGATAACAATTCTCAACAGCCTCAAACAAAAACAATTTCCGGAAAAGTGACTGATGCTAGTGGTGATCCATTTATTGGAGTTACTATTGTCGTGAAAGGCACAACAATCGGAACAGTAACTAATTTCGATGGGGAATATAATTTATCTGGAATACCAGAAAATGCGACTTTAGTATTCTCGTTTATCGGGATGAAAAGCCAAGAATTTGGAGTTGGGACTCAATCGAAGATAGATGTCACACTTGAAGAAGATGCAATCGGACTCGATGAAGTTGTTGCTATTGGTTATGGCACAAAGAAAAAGGAATCACTTACGAGTGCTATTTCAGTAATAAATTCTGAAGATATTACGAATACAAAACAAGCAAACGTAGTTTCTTCCTTGCAAGGTAAAGTCCCAGGATTGCTTATCCGTCAGGAATCAGGTAAGCCAGGTAACTTTGATACAGATTTAAGTGTGCGTGGCTATGGTGAAGATCCATTAATCGTAATTGACGGTATTGTAAGAGGCAATGATGCAAGAACTCTTGGAGAATTAAATTCTGATGATATCGAAAGCATTTCTGTTTTGAAAGATGCTTCAGCTTCAATTTATGGAATGGGAACCGGTAACGGGGTTGTATTAGTTACCACCAAAAAGGGAGTTGTAGGTAAGCCAACAATCAGTTACTCAAACAATTTTGCTTTTGGTGTTCCTACAGCAATGCCGGAGCCTGTTGATATTGTTACGTATATGAACTTACGAAACGAAATGGCTCTTAACTCCAAACAACAATTAAAATATAGTGATGAATTTATTCAACATTATATTGATGGGGATGAAGGATATGTTGATACTGACTGGTATGATTTAGCGATGAAGAATTTTTCTTTGACCCAGAATCATAACCTATCATTTCGAGGAGGTAATGAACAAACCCAATATTATTTAAGCGGCAGTTTTACGGATGAACCAGGATTATTTGATTCATCAATATACAAGTATGACCGATATACGATAAACGCAAATTTAACGACTAAAATGACCGATGATATTACGGTTAATTTTCGATCATCCTTAAATTCAAGTTACCAGTCAAGACCACAGGGTAATTCAGATTGGAATATGTTTTATTACTTGGCACTAGCTGAACGTACTGTAGGCCCAACTACTATTACAAACTCCGATCATTACTCTTGGGTTGAACCGGAAGGTAGGAATCCACAGGCACTTATTGATCCTGATAATGGGTATCAAAAAGACTACCGCAAAGCGTTTAATAATAATCTCGATGTTAAATATGAGGCACCATTCCTTAAAGGACTAGATCTGAATGTAAGTGCAGCTTACGACTATAACTCTAGCACAGGTACTGATTTTGCATACAGATATCCATTATACAATTACTGGACAGATGTTCAAGTGGGACAGAATGCTGACATAACTTCTTATAGCGAAGACTGGAACACTTCAACCCGATTTTATTTGAAAGCACAAGCCAATTATTCGCTTACATTAGGTAACCATCATGTGAATGCATTATTAGCCGCAGAGATGACCAAGAACAACTATCGTTCTATTGGAGCTTCTCGTGAGTATGGTGATTTTTACACACATGACATTATTAATCAGGGAGATGAATCCACCGCATCTAACTCCGGAACTAGAAGTGAGTCAGCTACCGCGGGTTACATTAGCCGCATCGATTATGATTATGCAGGTAAATACCTTTTAGAATTGATGGGACGTTATGATGGAACATATTATTATGCCTCAGGGAAACGTTGGGCATTTTTCCCTTCTTACTCTATAGGATGGCGGATGTCTGAAGAATCATTTATAAAAGATAATTTTGGATGGATTGACAATTTGAAGGTAAGGGCGTCTGATGGTAAAACAGGAAGTCTGCAAGGAGGTGCTTACGCATATATTGGCGGTTATAGTCAAGGAGATGGTTATGTTTTTGATGATGCATCTCAAGTCTCAGGTTATTACAATCATAGTGTTACAAATACAATACTGTCGTGGGCCGATGTTAGAATGAGAAATATCGGAGTCGATTGGGGTTTGTTCGAAGGCTTATTTGGAGGGTCAGTTGATTTCTTCAAAAGAGAAACAATAGGAACTGCAGCAACGCGTAGTTCAACCGTACCTGATTTTTATGGTGTTGATTTACCATCTGAAAATCTCAATAGAAGTGAGAACGTTGGTGTTGAGTTAATGCTAACTCATAGGAATACGATTGGTAAATTTAATTATAAAGTAGCAGCATCTGCCACTTTTGCCAGATCGAGAGATACGTATATTGAAGCTGAAAATACGGCTACTTATACATCAAGCTATGATTATTGGGATAATGGAACGCTCAATAGATGGAATAATGCAAGAAGTGGAGCCACTTACCTATGGGAAGGTGGACAGTTCCAAAATCTAAATGACATTAACTCTTCTTCAGTAATGTATGATAGCTTTAATTCGAATACAAACCTTGTTCCCGGAATGTACAAGATTGCTGATTTGAATGGAAACGGTATAATCGATGAGCAGGATCGTCAATATACATGGTCCGAGACTAACCCTCCTTTACAATTTGGGTTAAATATTTCGGGAGATTATAAGAATTTTGACTTTAGCCTAGTATTTACTGGAGCAGCTTTGGTACATAAATCAGTATCTCTTTCTGGTGCCTGGGGATATGGTTATTTCAATAATACCTTCACTACCTATTTGGATCGTTGGCATTTAGCTGATGGATATACTAATCCACAAGATCCAAATGCTCAATGGGTATCCGGATATTGGCCGGCACTTACAACTGCATCAAGTGGATACGATACCTCTCGAAATGCTACATATAATGTAAATCAACCTTATAACTATGTTGATGCTACTTATGTAAGATTAAAAAGTGCTGAAATTGGATACACTCTTTCCAAGGAAGTCTTAAATAAAATCGGGATAACCAATGCAAGATTTTTTGCAAGTGGCACCAACTTGGTGACTATCTGTAATAGTCTTCTTAAACCTTATGACCCGGAACGAAATGATTCCAGTTGGATGGGGGCAGGCGGATATCCGTTGATGAAAACATTCAGTATTGGTGTTAACCTAAGTCTATAAATCGAGATGATATGAAAAATAAATTATTCTATATTACAATATTGTGTGTTACGTTGGTATTTGGCTCGTGCGAACCAATGTTCGATAACCTGGAAGGTGACCTTACTAAAATGTCAGCTGACGATATGCTAAGTAGTGAAGCGGGACTTCAGCGACTTCTAGCACAATTATACAATATGGTACCTATGAATGCGTTTGCGACAGGTGATAAAAACACCATGGACGCTACCGATACACATGGAACCGCTTATGGAACAGGAGGAGTTGCTTCTCTCTGGGATTATACAGGCATGCGCGATATTAATGCTTTTATTGAAGCAATTGAAAACGCATTTGAAAATGGAACTATAACTGAGCAAACTTATTATGAGTTGCTTGGTGAAACACACTTCGTAAGAGGATATGTCTATTTTGCCATGGTTAGGGCAACTGGTGGGGTTCCTATCGTAACCGAAACACTAGATGATGCTTATGATGGTGGCGAAAACGTAGAGCTATATATTCCTAGAAGTACAGAAAAAGAAACCTGGGATTTTGTGATGGATGAGCTGGATCTAGCTATCCAGTATCTACCAGAGGAACGTACTTCAGGAGTATATCGTGCAACAAAATGGTCGGCTTTAGGATTAAAATCAAGGGCAGCACTTCATGCCGCTTCAGTTAGTAAATACTGGGATGAAGCACCAATCCAAAATACATACAAAGCTGTAAATCTGAAATTGGCTTACATGGAAGCTTCATATGCTGACGATTATTACAATCAAAGTATTGAGGCAAGTGAAGCATTAATTCAATCAGGCTTATTTGGCCTTTACGAACCAGAACCGGGAAGTGTTAATGAAGCCAAAGAAAATTATCAGGATCTTTTTCTAGAAAGACAAGATGTAGAATGGATTTTCGGGAAAAGTTATCAAAATGGAGTTTCTACAAACTCTAATGGTTTTGATGAACACAATAGCCCGGCACAAACTACTACTGCATGGCAGGCAGGACGATATTCTGTCACTCTAGACATGGTAGATGCCTATGATGATTACGATGCGAGTTTTAATCATGTTTCGGGTAAGGTACAAACCAGAAATGATGGTTTGGAAGATTCATATGTGTCTTTGCCTAATATGAATTTTAATTCATCAGTAGATTATATCGCTTATGATTCTCCGGATGAACCGTTCTTAAATAAAGATGCTCGTTTTCAAGCTTCTGTTTTGTATCCAAATGCAGGGTTTAGAAATCTTACTATCCGTATTCAGGGTGGTATTATCAAAACTACAGGTGATTTTACCTTTTATGCAGATGCATCAGAAACTGTAAATGGAGTAACCTATGATACATGGGGAGGCATGGGAGGTGCATACTCAGGTTTTGCATTAATGGATGATCAGAATGCAGGTAACTATTATTCTACTGGCTTTGGGATAAGAAAATTTCTTGATCCTGTACAGGTTCAGGAATATAGCCAAAATCCCTGGTATGACATTCGATATGCTGAGGTTTTACTTAACTACTGCGAAGCAACAGTTGAAAATGGAGGAGGATATGGAGATATAGCATTGGCAAAAACATATCTGAACCAGATTCGAAGAAGAGCTTATTTCCTTGATGAAATTGAGCCTACTATTGAGAATGTTTTACACGAACGCCGAGTTGAGTTTGCTTTTGAGAATCAATTGTCCTACACCTTGCACAGGCGTAGAGCTTTCTTCAACAAATCAAGAGATGTAGATCAGACGAATGCTGGAATTAGACACGCTTTGGTACCGGTTGTCGATCTACAGAGCGGTTCTCCTAAATACATCTTTGTTAGAACCAATTATTATTTTGATGACACGGATAAGTTGGCGTCTCAATATTCTGTAGAATACAAAGAATACTATATCAGTGTTGACAACTACATTAATAATGAAATTACGCCAAATCCAAGTCAGGAATAATCTTAAAAAATGAAATGATGAAAAAATTTATATACATTATTCCGTGCCTGCTGCTATTAATGACAGCATGTGAGTGGTTTGAACTCGATAACTATGATGGATATGATGCAGCAGTGCATGGTGCAATTATCGATTCAAAAACTGGCGAACAGGTTTACAATGAATACTATGCTAAGCAAATCACCTATACTTGGGGAACCTGGTCATGGACTGTGAATGATGATGTTACAGGTTATCTAGAGGCATACGAGCTAGTGAGTGCATCAGGACGTGAGTGGGATGCTGAAGAATCTCAGAGATGGTATTGTAAACCTGATGGGACATATCGGAATGACTTAATTTTTGCAGGTACTTATCGATTGGAATCTAAAGTAAATAACTACTATCCTGTAACTTTAGAGGATGTTGTTATTGATTATGGCGACAATCAGGTTGATTGGACCGTAACGCCATATGTACGTATTCTGGATCCTGTAATTACTTTTGATGAGGGTGACCGAAAAATAAAAGCGACATTCAAACTTGAGCTGGGTGATCCAACAAAGGCCAACACAATTGATGAAGTTCGTCTTTGTGCATTTCCCGACAAAGCTGTAGGTTCTAATTTTAATGCCTGCAAGGATGATCCGGGGTCAGTAATGACAACGGGTGTTACAGCCGATGGAACAACAACATATTCCTTGGAAATAGATATTGATAATGAGGTCAATAGTGCCGAATTTCAATATTCCAGAGTGCACTACTTGAGAATTGCTGCTAAAGCAACTGGTATTGATTGGTCAACATGGACATTTTATAATTCAACTGGCTATTTCAATCTGTCTCCTGTTGTTGAATTAGATTTGAGTAATATTAATTAGAATTGATCAGTATAAATAGGTAATCTATAGGAACCTGTCATTAACAAACAGGTTCCTATTTGTATTACTAAATTTGTATTTAGCATTTAATGACTATTTTAGTCTGAACCCTAATGTAAATTAACCAACAGATAAATTAAATGAAAAAATTATTACTAGTATTTATTTGTTTGACAGTGATGATGAGTTCACAAGCTCAGGAACTGGCAAACTTTTTTGGATCTGCTCCGATCGTATCTCCTGAAATAGGAGAAGAATCGGTAACTTTTAGAATCTCAGCGCCAGATGCAAAACTTGTACGTTTTTATGGTTCATGGATGGCTGATCGAAATGCATCAACAAACATGAATATGGACACTGCAGGTGTATGGTCTGTTACTGTTGCACTTCCTCAACCAGAACTATATACGTATAACTTTATCGTAGATGGGTTGGTGGTAAATGACGTGAACAATATTTTTATTCAAAGAGACGGAACTCGTTATCAGAGTGTACTGTTAGTGGCAGGAGAGTTAACTGAGAACTATTACGAAGCCAATGAACATGGTTCCTTAAATAAGATTTGGTATGATTCTCCTACATTAGATATGAAACGTAGAATGTTTGTTTATACTCCTTATGGCTATGATACAAGCGAAAAAGATTACCCAGTACTTTACTTGCTACATGGTGCTGGAGGTGATGAAGACGCATGGAGCACCATGGGACGTACTCGTCAGATTATGGATAACCTAATTGAAAAAGGGCTTGCAGAGCCAATGCTTGTAGTAATGCCTAATGGTAATCCAGGACAAATGGCTGCCCAAACTTTAATGTTGGAAGAAAAAGCATATGACTATGGTGATCCTAATATGAGAAATGCTTATGTAAATAGTATTAAGAATGATATCATTCCATACATCGAAGAGCATTACCGAGTTATTGCAGAACCAGATTCAAGAGCAATAGCTGGACTTTCTATGGGAGGAGGGCATACAATCAGTTGTTCTCTTTTGAATCCTGGATTTTTTCAATATATCTGCCCTTTAAGTATGGGGATTCGCGTAACTGATGAGAACAAAGCAGAATATAATGAACAGTTTCAAGCCCTGAAAAAAGCAGGTTATAAATTGTATTTCGTAGCATGTGGCAACACTGATTTTGTATTCGAATCGGCAAAGGGGCTTGACAAAGCACTTACTGACAACGGCTTGGAGCATACATTTCATGTGACGTCAGGTGGACATACATGGGCAAACTGGAGAATTTACCTTAATACATTCGCTCCAAAGCTTTTCAAATAGAGGGAGCATTCATAATTAACATCTTACTGCACAGTAATTTAACAGAATAAAAAATGAAAAATAAATTATTATTTTCAATTATATGCTTATTCATTTTCATGGGGTCCTCTGCACAGGAAATTGCAAACTTCATGGGAATGCAACAAATTGTTTCTCCAGAGATTGGACAAACAGAAGTTACATTCAGAGTATCTGCTCCTTATGCAGATGTTGTAAAATTAAGCGGATCATGGATGGAAGGAATGGGCGCTTCTATTGATATGACAAAAAATGAGACTGGTGTTTGGTCCGTTTCTGTACCTAATCCTGCACCGGAATTGTATACGTATAGCTTTATTGTTGACGGACTGTCAATAAATGATGCCAATAATGTTGTAATGCAAAGAGATGGGACTCGTTATCTTAGTGTATTGCTAGTTTCCGGGGAATTGACAGAAAACTACTACGAATCAAGTGAAAGCGGAAATCTTGAACAAGTTTGGTACGATTCGCCAACTTTAGGTATGGAGCGTCGTCTTTTTGTTTATACGCCTTATGGATATCTAGAAGGCAAAGATAAATATCCTGTCCTTTACCTACTGCACGGTGCAGGTGGCGATGAAGATGCCTGGAGTACAATGGGACGTGCTTGCCAAATCTTAGACAATTTGATTGAAAAAGGACTTGCAGAACCAATGATTTGTGTAATGCCAAATGGTAATCCAACACAAGTAGCTGCCAGAACTTTAATGATTGAAGAAAAATCAAGAGATAATGATCCAAGCATGGGCATGATGGGAAATGCTTATCCTAAAAGTATTGTCAATGACATTGTTCCATTTATTGAAGCAAAATATCGTGTTGATGCAAAACCTAAATCAAGAGCCATTGCTGGCCTTTCAATGGGAGGAGCACATACAATCACAACTTCATTGGAATTCCCTGGATTCTTTCAATATATCTGTCCTCTAAGTATGGGGATTATGGCTCAGCCAGATAGTCAGGTAGATTATGATGCCAAGTTTAAAGCATTGAAGAAGGCTGGTTATAAACTGTATTTCTTAGCATGTGGAGATTCTGATTTCCTTTACGAGTCAGCAAAATCACTGGACCAAACGCTTACAGACAATGGGTTGAAACATACGTTCTATGTTACGTCAGGTGGTCACACTTGGTCAAACTGGAGAATTTACCTTAATACTTTTGCTCCCAAATTATTTAAATAATAAGAACTCTAATAGGATAAAGGCTGTCTCAACTGAGATAGCCTTTTTTATGACTTCCCAATATTGATATAGTGACTCAATGTCCTATTTGTTTTAATATCAGCATCACTGACTATTTAATATTAATTTTTATGTTCGTAATTTGCAGTGAATTATAAATTCACCTGTATATGAAACAGTACACTCATGCCTGGTTGGCCTTCATGGCCATGAAAAGATTAGAGAAAGCACAACTGCCAAAAAATTATAGAAAAAATGCTGATTCTCTAGTGTGTTGGTTTAAGAACCATCGAGATTTTGTGGTACAAGGAGCCTGGTATCCTGATGCCATAATAAAAGACATGGCTACAAGCCATATTTTGAAATATAAACCCATAGAAAGTTCAGAGAAAGCAAGTTTTAAAAAATTGCCCAAAACCTTCCATCTCTATAAAATTGGGATGGGAAGTAACCTCTACAAACAACCGTTTCAAGTTACAAAAGGAAACTTGCCTGATAGGTGTGAATCATTGGCTCATGCTGCAATAGACAACTTTAAAATGCAAGAAAGCGAAGCCAAAGGTTCACCGATTAGTCCAACGGACAATCACATTGCAACAATATTGTTTATGTTGAGCCACTATATTGCCGATGCACATATGCCTTTGCATTGCGATAGCCGTTCATTTTCTGATGGAGCCAATATTCATGCGCATATAGAAAAGGAATGGGACGAAATGGTAAGGGATTGTTATTCTATTGATTTTGACAATGAACGATTTTTTTATAATCCGGAAGGATATCCATTTAAGAAAGATGAAAATGTTATTGCAGATTGGCTTGAAGAAGAAATAATAAGTCGGCCATTTAGTTTAAGCTGGGGAGTAGGAAATCGTAATACTTGGGATTTTATGTCTGCAATAACTCAATATTCTTATTTAACGGCTTATGAGATGATTCCTGATCAATATACACCTGAAAATCTGGAGTGGGAAGAATTTAAATCTCTAAATACATCTTATAGTTTTGAGGACTACAGTAAATATGTGCTTATTGATTCCATCGATTCCATCTCTAAGGTATGGCTCAGGGTGTGGAATAGATATCAGAAATGGGTGAAAAGATAATTTTAGAGAATGGGTTGCCGCTTTATTCAATTGTTTTTTCGTTGTGACTATTTACAAAAAGCATACTGTCGATATTGTAGCCTTCAAAAATTCCTTTCCCATCATGTTTTAGGTGATCGCCTCTAAATCCGGTAATCACGAGTCCGGCATCAGCCGAATATTCGTTTATCATGTCCCGTACACTGAGGTCTGGTTTTTCTTCCAGAATCTCAATGTTTTTCATGGTAATAGGCAAGCGTCCACGAATAATCAGATCTTGCAATTCGGTCATGCTTTGTTGAATTTCCTTTTTCGATGAGACTTCGAAAATTTTGATCTTAACTTTTTTCCAATCCGGGTGTTCTGCGATGATGAAACTCAGTAAAATCATCAAGTTTGCATTGTATTCATCGGTTCGGCGCAGCCAGACATGAATGTCTTTATGGGTGTCTGTTTTCTTTTTACCCGTTCGCGAAATTAGGACATCAAAATTACCAGCATTCACCAAGGCATAATTCTCAATAATTCGCGTTAACCCTTCGGGGTCATTGATGTCACTGTCAAAAATGATCATGTTATTTTCCATTCCTGCAATTCCCGGAAGTTGAATGGCCTGAGCGATGGCCGAAGTGTATGATGGTGAAATAATAGTATCAACGTAAACATGGTTTTCAATCTGACCAAACTGTGATATAAGCTCGTTCAGATCTTTTTGTGCTGCGGCATTTGATGCTTTGGAGAAATAACCATGTATCAGATGAATAAAGGTTCCAAAGCCATATTTATAAGATAGCCAGTTTAATAAACGGAAGGCTTGTTCTCGTTCAAAACTGCGGTCGGAAATGCATATTGAGCTAGGGCGCCATTCTTTATAAGCTTTCTTTTTTCGCACTTTCTGAAGATAAACTTGCAAGTTCCGGTTTAGTTGAAATATCGAATTGGTGAAAATAATCTCCAGACCTTTCCGATCTGCATGAAGATAATTGATGAACATATAAATTACAGCCATTGATGCAAGTGCGACAAAGGCATATAGGGTGTCAATTTTAAACATGACATATACAGAGGTTAGAAAGCCTGCCAGCGAAAAGTACCATCTGGAGCGAAATGAGGGTCGGTATGAAGGTGAAGAGCCAAAATGGTTTAAAAAAGAGATTAAACAGAGAGAGCCGTACGTTACCATGAAGAACATGGAAATGATTCTGGCTACAATATTTACATCACCCAATGCGACAAACACAAAAGCGATTATAATTGTGACAATTGTTGTATTTACTGGCTCTCCTTTTTTGTCGTCGTTTGCTTTGAGCCATCTATTTACCCCTTTGCCCGGGAATGATTTATCGACCGCTAATGCTTGTAGGGTTCTTGGTGCAACTAAAATTGATCCAATTGCTGAAGATATTGTTGAGGCTGCTAACCCAATTGGAATGATTATGCTTCCACCGATGGCAACGTTGCTCATGATGAGCTGGTTATTCATCATGTCGGCTTCACTTGCTGACGAGGCAAGTTTCCATGAAACAAAAAAGTAGACGATCATCCCGGTTATTGTTGCAATTGTAGTTCCACGCGGAATTGATTTAGAGGGATCCTTTAAATCGCCTGAAAGCCCAACACCGGCAGTCATCCCCGTGAATGCAGGAAAGATAATGGCAAAAACAAAAAAGAATTGATCCATATTTCGCATTTCTGCAGTAAATAGGCTGAATGTTGAAGTTTCGGAATAATCTGTTTTTCCTAAAAAGAACATCAAAAGCGAAACGCCCAAAATGGCCACAATTACGTAAAGTGTTTTTACGCCCATATTGGCTCCCTTTTTCAATATTAAAAATGAAAGCCCTGCCATTGCCGGTAAACTGATTGCTTGGCGTGGAAGCTCAAATCCGTATTGAGTAATTATATAATTGAAAAGCATTTCGAAAGACTCTGTGAATGCAATAATGTAGAAAGCAACACTAATAGCTTGAGAAAGATAAAGTGCAAATCCTATGGTTGCGCCAATGTTTAGTCCGAACGAACGTGAAATAATAAAGTATTCTCCACCGCCTTCAACCCTTTTGTTTGTTGCGAGTTCCGAAATAGCTAAAGCTGTAGGTATGGTAACTAAATGACCAACCAAAATAATCAGGATGACTCCCCAAAACCCGAGCGTTCCTACCCCATACCCAAATCTTAAAAATAGAATGGCTCCGAGGATGGTTGAGATTGCGGTGAAGAAAACGGCGCTAGTACCGAATGACTTTTTTGGGATTGACATATCGTTTTATTTGATGATTCTAAATTTCTGTAATACTATCTCTTCAACCACTAAATACGGAATGTTGTTTAGCACTATTTCCGAAAATAAAAGGAGGTCTTGCCAGAAGACAGGTCATCAAAATTGTAAATCTCTTTGTCGCTGTGTTGTTTGTAGAAAGCCAGCATCGCAATATCTCCAGCACAAAATAAAGAATGGATGCACATTATGCTGAGAAAAAAATAAACATTAGGTGATGACCAAAAATAGATTGCCAATGCTATACAGACCATTTTCACAACAATAAATGGAGCATAGGCAATAAAAAGAAAAGATCGGGAATCAATTACCTGCCGATCAGCCACGACATAAAAGATGAATTTTTTCCAGATTGCCCCCGCTTTTAATTTTCTGGCACCAGTTAGCCAATAGGCAATGGCATGAAACATTTCATGAAGTATTATCAATACCGAAAATGAGAAAACAATCGCATAACCAATTTGCACTAGGGCATCGGTCATTCCTCGGTTGAACAGAAATATTGCCTTCCCCAATAAAAAAAGTAAGAACACAATCATGCCAATTTGATAGACTGAGAACCAGCGAATAAGGGTGCTTTCAAAGCTTATCTGTTCAAGAATGAATGTCTTGACTTTGTGGTGTTCGACTTCTGCCAATAGCTGAAACTCCTCATTTTGCATTAAATATTCGGGGCTAAACTTTTTCATGCCTATTCATTTTTTATAATCTGAAACAAGGCTTTTAAGTTGATTAGCCCGACACTTATGGCATAAGCCAGCCCAGTACCAATGAAAAATCCCAGACCAATAACCCAATTGTCTAACAAATGAAATATTTCTGCCGCTAGAATCGAAAATAAGAGAAATCCTGTCAGCTTTAAAATTAGTAGGTGGTTCACTCGAAGGTTAAAAATTCGAATCGCAATTATTAATTGTGCCAAGGCTGTAAAAAGTTGAGTGAATAGGCTTACCCAGGCAGCACCCAGTGCGGCAAAGCGCGGAATAAGAATCAAATTTAGAATGATATTGATGACCATTCCGGATGCAGCCATCATATTTAGTTGTTTTATACTCCCATTTGCTGTTAATAGCGTCCCAAAGATGTAAGTCGTTGAAACACCAATAAATCCAATCATCAATAATCCAAAGATTGGAGCAGAGTCTGTCGCGTGTTCCTTGTATAGCAATTGCATAATTTCCAAATCGTATACATTGGCAGCAACGCCAATCAAAATAGCCGGAACAATAATCAGTAAATAGGAAAATTGCAACATTTGAGAGACATCTTGCTTTTGTTTGATCATCCGGGCAAACATGGGTAATAATAAGCCAGCAAATAGGACTCCAAACATGGAAAATGCATCAAGTAAACGAAATGCTTGAGCATAAATTCCGGCTTGTTCTTTCCCTGTTGTGGGTAGCAAACGTTCAATTAAAACAGAATCTATTCTGTTATAAAACGACATAAGCAGGATAAGTATGGCATACGGGTAACTTTGGCGAAGGAAAACGCATAAAAAACGAAGATCAAATTTTAGCCTAAAAACGCCTGAATACTTAATTAAAACAAGCAGTGTGATGAGGGTAGAAATAATGTATGCTGCTGTTTGGGCATATACAAACCACTCAATGATGAAATTGTCGCTAAATCTGTTTATAAAGATGAGGCCGCTGCAAATTAATATCATCAAGCTCCGGTCAAGTATAGAAAGAAGACTGTCTGTCCGAAACAGATGTAACCCGCTTATATTAGATCGCAAATAGAGTGTAAATGAAACGAGAAACTGATTGAAAATTAAAAAGTAAAGTAGATGTAGTTGAATCTTATTGTACCCAATAATTAGAGCAAGGATGAGGCTAATAATTGCATAGCCAAATGCCAGTAGAAATTTTAATGCAACTATGTTTTTTAGATACTTTTTTAGAAGCTGGCTGTGTTGAGCAATATTTCGGTTGTTGAAGTTCGTAATGCCCAGATCAAGGAAAATATTTAAGATCACCGAAAAGTTTAAAAGAGAAAAGTATAACCCATAACTTTCTGTACCAACCATATTTTGCACTGTCCTATCAATCCCAAAAAACCAGAAAGGCTTGATTAACACATTCAGAAATAAGAGCAGAAGCAAATTTGTAACAAACTTACGTTTCAAAGCCTAAAACACTTTAGCGGATTAATTGGATAAAAGTAAGCAATTTTTGGGCAGACTTTGTACATTTGGGATAAATCTAAGGAATCCGAAATATATGGTTATTGCTGTCAATACCCGACTGTTGCAAAAAGGTAAATTGGAAGGGATTGGTTGGTTTACTCGTGAGACGCTTTTACGTATAACGCGAAATCATCCCGAACATCAGTTTATCTTTATTTTTGATCGGTCATTTGATGAAGAATTTATTTTTTCTGACAACGTGACTCCAATAATTGTTTCTCCACAAACTCGTCACCCGATTTTGTGGATCATTTGGTTTGAACTTCAAATTCCAAGGATCCTACGCAAATACAAGGTCGATTTATTTTTATCACCTGATGGCTATTTGTCTTTAAATACTAATGTCAAGCAGCTAGCAGTCATCCATGATATAAATTTTGCACATCGCCCCCAAGACATGCCCAAGTTGCCGGCCATGTATTGCAATCACTTTTTCCCAAAGTTTGCAAAACGTGCTACTCGAATTGCCACGGTTTCTTATTATTCAAAGGAAGATATCGCTCGCACCTACCGGATTGATCCGAATAATATTGATGTTGTTTATAACGGTGTAAACACTCTCTTTGCTCCAACAACTCAGGAAGAACAATTAGTTGCGCGCGAAAAATATTCTCGAGGCAAGCAGTATTTCCTATATGTTGGATCCTTGCACCCCCGGAAAAATATTTGTGGATTATTAAGAGCTTTTGATGCCTTTCGAACGGCTACTGGTAAAGATATTAAGCTGGTGATCACCGGAGGAGAAATGTTTAAGACTGGGGAAATCACGAAAGCTTATGAAGGGATGCGCCACAAACAAGATGTTGTATTTACAGGCAGGGTATCCACCAAAGATTTACATCAGGTTTTGGGAGCCGCCTTATCTCTTACATTTGTTCCATACTTTGAAGGATTTGGCGTGCCTGTGATAGAGGGCATGAGTGCCGGAATACCGGTTATTTGTTCAAATACAACATCACTACCCGAAGTGGGAGGGCATGCAGTATTATATGCCGATCCATTTGTTGTAAGCCAAATAAAGATGCAATGATTCGAATTTCAGAGGAAGAAGAATTGCGAAGAACATTGATCGAGAAAGGAAGAATGCAACAAACGAAATTTAGTTGGGACAAAACAGCTGAAATGCTTTGGGGAAGTATTCAGATATGCTTAAACACTTAAAATGGGTATTCAGCATTGAGTTATGAGTGGAATGGAAAAAGCATTGCAATTGTATTTAGAAAAAGGAAGAATTGAGGCCGGCTGCGATGAGGCTGGGCGTGGTTGTTTGGCAGGGCCTGTTGTTGCAGCTGCGGTGATCTTACCCCCCGATTTTAAAAATGAATTATTGAACGATTCTAAAAAACTTACGGAAAAGCAGCGTGCTCAGCTTCTGCCCGTCATAAAAGAACAAGCCGTTGCATATGGAATAGGTGTTGTTAGCCATACCGAAATAGACAAAATAAATATTTTAAATGCATCTTTTCTTGCAATGCACCGGGCTGTTGAACAACTCCCTCAATTACCTGATCATCTATTAATTGATGGGAATCGCTTCAATCCTTATCCCAATATTAAGCATACTTGCATTGTAAAAGGGGATGGAAAATTGCTACCTATTGCTGCTGCATCTGTTCTTGCAAAAACATACCGTGATGATTTGATGAATGATCTTCACCTTCAGTTTCCGTCTTACCAGTGGAACAAGAATAAAGGTTATCCGACTAAAGCTCATAGAGAAGCAATCCGAAACTCAGGATCATCTCCATTTCACCGTATGAGCTTTAAATTGCTTGATAAACAATTGAAGATTTCCTTTTAGGAAAACTCTTAAAGTTTTGTTAAAGTTCTTAAATGATTGTTGATGTATCCTTGATTTCTTTCTATATTCGCCCTCACTTTTTAGATAAACCAACTATTTATTTATATAAAATGAAAAAACTATCTTTTTTTACGATATTATTCTTTTTAATATCGTTTTTGCCTGCAATTGCTCAAGAGCAAACGGAGATGGCAGGATCAGACAAATCAATAAATGTATTCCTTGATTCTCAGTTTTTAGATCAAACATATTTGCGGGAAGAATTTCCACAAGTTAATTATGTGCGTACACGAGAATCAGCCAATGTGCACTTAATGGGAACAATGCAGCCAACCGGTGCTGGTCGTCAATATGAGTTCTTTTTTATCGGATTAAATGAGTTTGCAGGAAAAAATGACACGTTAAGTTATTTTTCTTCAGGACAGTCAACTCAAACGGAAATCCGTGAAGGTTACACAAAGGTGATCAAAATGGGACTAATGCGCTTCTTTGCTGCAGCAAATCAGTATCTTGATATTCAAATTAATTCTCCAGCAGGATTTCAAGCTGCTACTCCTGAAAGAGGTGGTAGTGTAGTTGAGAATGATCCTTGGGATAGCTGGGTGTTTGAGTTAGATCTTAATGGAAACCTTGGAGGACAAGAAACTAGTAAATCAAAAAGTCTTAGCGGATCATTTGATATTAGTCGTGTTACTCCTGAATGGAGATATGAATTCGTTTTCAGCAATAGGTATTCTGAAGATAAATTTACATATGGAGATTATTCAAGCACTAATGTTACAAAAAGCAGGAGCTTTAATACATTAATCGTGAATAGTTTGGGAGATCATATGGCTGTTGGATTACTTGGTGGTTTAGAGAGTAGTACGAGAGATAATTATGATTTGAATTATACGATAGCTCCAGCTTTTGAATATAACTTTTATCCCTACGATATGTCTAGTCGCAGACAGCTAAAATTATCTTATTATGTAGGATTAGATGGGCGTAATTATATAGATTCCACAATTTTTGATAAGACAGAAGAGGTATTATTATATGAAAAGATAGCTCTTGGTTACCGCTCTCAGGAGGAGTGGGGTTTTATGTCTGCAAACGTTACTTACCAGCATTATCTAAGAGATTTTAATGAGAATAATCTGGATATTAATATGATGTTCAATATTCGTATATGGAAAGGTCTTTCTTGGAATGTATCTGGAAGTTACTCGATTATTAATGATGACATTAATATTTCAAAAGAAAATGTTAGCCAGGAAGACTTACTGCTGGGATCAAGACAGTTAGCTACATCATCTCAGTATAGTATTAGAACAGGTATATCATTTACCTTCGGTTCATTATACAACAATGTTGTTAACCCTAGGTTGAAAAACCAAATGCGTAGTAGTGGTGGCTTTGGTGGCGGCGGCTTTGGTGGTGGCTTCTAAAATTAGAATAGCTGTTATAAGTCACAGTTTTTAATGAATGGTTGCATTATTTTGTACGAAACAAAGTAATGCAACCATGTCATTTAGAATAATACGAGATTTGCAAAATAGCCTTCTGGAAATGAAGAAACAGGGGCTATACAAGACTGAACGGATTATTTATTCTTCGCAAGGTTCAGTTGTCAAAGTAAGCTCCGGGAAAAAAGTATTAAATTTCTGCTCCAACAATTATCTTGGATTGGCAGACCATCCAGATGTTATTCAGGCTGCGAAAGATGCGATGTATCAGTGGGGTTTTGGGCTTTCCTCGGTTCGTTTTATTTGCGGTACGCAGCAAATTCATAAAGACCTAGAGCAAAAGGTTTCCCAATTCTTAGGAACAGAAGATACCATTCTGTATTGCGCATGTTTTGACGCGAATGGAGGTATTTTTGAACCACTGCTCGATGAAAATTCAGCCATAATTTCAGATGAGTTGAACCATGCATCAATCATTGATGGTATACGTTTGTGTAAGGCACAACGCTTTCGCTATAAACATTCAGATATGGATCATTTGGAGCAGTGTCTTAAAGATTCTCAAACAGCGAAATACCGACTCATTGTTACTGATGGCGTTTTCTCTATGGATGGAGACATTGCCAGGCTTCCTGAAATAGTCGCATTGGCAAAAAAATACGACTCGCTCGTGATGGTTGACGATTCACATGCTTCCGGTTATATTGGGCCTACAGGGAGAGGAACTGCAGAGCATTTTGGACTGTTGGGTAAAATTGATATTATCACTACCACTTTTGGAAAAGCATTAGGTGGTGGAAATGGAGGATGCACTTCTGCAAGCAATGAAGTTATTGAAATGCTTAGGCAGCGTTCACGTCCATATCTATTTTCAAATACATTGGCACCTGCAACCGTAGGGGCAACTCTTAAAGTACTAGATATGCTTTCAAAGTCTTCTGAGTTGCAAAATCGAACCATGACCAATGCAAAATACTTTCGCGGTAAGATGGAGAAAGCCGGATTTAACCTAGTAAAAGGGGAAACAGCTATCATTCCTGTTATGCTTTTTGAAGAATCTCTTGCTGTAAAATTTGCTGACATGCTTCTAGAGGAGGGTATTTATGTCATTGGGTTTGTATATCCGGTAGTTCCTAAAGGCAAAGCACGTATCAGGGTGCAGCTTTCTGCAGCACATTCAAACTCGCAAATCGATAAGGCTGTTGAGGCGTTTATTAAAGTAGGGAAAGAGCTTTCTGTGATATAGATCGGTTCTATTTAATTCCCAAAACACCAAGAATGCCTCTTATCAAATCTCGGGCAACAGTAGGGGCTACTGAGCTTTCTAATATTTTATCGAAGGCAGAAACAGATTGCCTTGAACGCGTAGATGAGGATTTGGTTCTTGAAGCTTTTACTTGCAGGGATATCAGTAGGAGATTGAGTCACGAAGTAGATTCCAACACCTTTGGATCTTATCAGCTTGATTGTCATTTCAAGTTGATCCAATAAATTTCTGGAGGCATTTTAAAATATCAAGTGAGCCTCGTCAATAAAAATAACAAGCTCGGTTTTTTATGAATCAGCCTTCTGTATTTATTTGCTGTTTTAAGAATAGGTCACCCAATTTTCCAAGAATAAATTTTTTCAAAGTCACCTATCTCAAATACTCATTTTCCCTAAACCAATTTAAAGCATCTGAAATCGCATCCTCAATGGGTGTTTGGGGAAGTTGAAATTCGCTTATCGCCTTTACTGGCGAGTAATAATTATCGGCACACAACAATTGAGCATTGGTAAAATTGAGTCTTGCAGGATTTCCAGCAAGCTTCTCATACAGAGATCCCACTTGTCCACTGGTCAATACGATCTTTTTCGGGAGTTTTAATATCCTCTTCGGAAAACCACTGACATTTCGCATTCTTTGGTAAAACTCCGAATAACTTAAATTTTCATGCCCCAACAAATAACAGCATCCGGGAACTCCTTTTTCAATAGCCCCAACAATTCCAGCAACCACATCATCAACATGAATAAAATTTTTCCCACCCGGAGGAACTAACATCAGACTTCTTCCATACGCCATCATCAACATTTGTCCGGAACTTGGCTTTGCATCGTATTTCCCCAATATAAAGGTGGGATTTACTACAATAGCCGGAAAATCGAATTTTCGGTGAAAATCCAGAACCTTCTTTTGAGCCTCAAACTTGCTGCGTATATAGCCTGACTGATATTGTGTTATCAAAGGCGTTGTTTCATCGTCCTGTTGTTCTTTCGTTTCTGAGAAAAACGCATTGGCAGAACTAACATAGATAAAACGCTCTACTGTGGCTTTGATGCTTTCTTCTAATAACAATTGTGTCGCATCAATATTGATGCTTTTATAATACTTGAAAGAAGTCGGGTATTGGGAAGTATTAGCAGCGGCATGAACAACAACCTGACAGCCTGACAAAGCCTTTTTAATATCTTCTGAAGATAGAATATTCCCTTTAAAAAATTCAACATCAATATCTTTTAATGAAAGAAGATTACTCCCTTCACGCACCATTGCTCTTACGTCATAGCCTTCAAGCAACAAATGTCTGGCAAGATTACTGCCTAAAAGGCCGTTAGCCCCTGTTATCAGCACTTTCATGGGATAACTTTCGTTTCAGATCTCGTTTAAAAATGGAAGTCCCTACATTTATTCTAAACCAAATAGGAGTCATTTTTATCATGCAAAAACTAAATCTATTCATAAATCCGGGAATAATCACCGGCTTGCCTTTAAGTAGTTTTTTAATTGCAATTTGGGCAATTTTATCTGGAGACATAATGGACAATTTAATGTACTGAGTTTGACCATTGATACGCTTACTAACATCATGATTGGTCATTATTGGCCCAGGATTCAAAACGCTAACATTGATATTTGAACCTTTCAATTCAGCTCTCAATCCTCTCGTAAAATGGTAGATAAAAGCTTTTGATGCCGGATAAATTGTTTTATAAGGAACCGGTGAAAAAGCCGCTAAGCTTGATACATTGAGAATGTATGCTTTGGAATGCTTTTGCAGTTCTGGAAGTAAGAGCCTTGTAAACAAAGTCATTGCTCGCATATTAAGCTGAATAATATTATCCAAATAGTCAATGCACGTGTCAACAAATACATGAGTTCCTCCAATTCCTGCATTATTGATAATCATATTAACAGAAAAGTTCTCTTTTATCCAATCCGCCAACTCCTCAACACTCTCACGCACCGTGAGATCTGTCTCCCTGTATGCAACTTGAATCCCATAATTTGAAGAAAGTTCTACACAAAGGTCATCCAGATTTTCATTGGGCAATGACAATAAGATTAGGTTCATTTTACGCTGGGCGCATTCAATCGCAAATCCTTTACCTAATCCGGTACTTGCACCAGTTATCAGAGTGTATCGTAAATTATTATCCTTCATTGTCAAATTTTTGAGAACTTATCTAATATGACCCTATTAATCGTTTTGTTTGTCATTAAAAGAACTGTTTTTCGTAATCTTCATATTCGTTTTATGCAAATTAATCATGTATTCCACCCCAATATAAAGGAATCAATCAGGGAAAGCTAGCTTTGTTGTACAACAAATCTGCATTGGCTGGATTTATCTGCATAATATTTCACTTTGTCATCCTTTAAAGTTATTCCAATTCTTTGGGGAATAAGGTCTTCCGAAGAAATCAAAAGCCAACTTTCTTAATACAATTTTTCACAGAAATATTAAGTAATTTTTTTTTTGAGGAAAAGGATAGATTGGTGTATTCAGATCAATCCCAATTTTGAGGCGTGTTGTACGGCTTCGGCTGTATTGCTGACCTCTAGTTTCCCAATTATTCGCTGTCTGTGCGTGTTAACAGTATTTACTGAGATAAACAGTTGATCCGCTATTTGTTTACTGATAAATCCTTTTGCCAGTAATTGCAAAATTTCCTGCTCTCGAAAACTAAGGTTCGTTTCTGGATTTTCTTTAGGGAAATGAAAAAGTTCCCCTGTCTTAGAATTGATGAGACGGTATCGACAAAGGCTCTGCAAATCCCTCAGCATTTCATACAGAAAAAACAAACCCAGATATTCCAGCATTTGGTCATTACATCTGCTTAATGTATTAGGCCATTCTGAATATCGTGGGTATGAATTCAACCTACAAACCGGGCAGCCGGAAAAACAGTTCGACCAGATTGTTGTTCCTAATTTGAGTTATAAAATTGAATTCTAAATAGGACTCTACATGTAATCTTATCTTTTAAAAATCAGCCTACTACTCTACAAATGATATAAACAAGACCCAAAATCCACTTAACATCCACACATCTACATTTGTGTATGTGTAATTACCTGAAAATCAAATCCTGATTTTTGTTACTTAAAGGTTAAAAACTTGGTACATATAGAACACTCCTCTATAAAAAGCACTAATTTTGCCCCCTGATTTTCTTAACAGTTACATTATGGCAGAAAAATATATTAAACTTTTTGAAGAATTTCCTCCAATCAGCAGTGAGACATGGAAAGAAAAAGTGGTTGCCGATTTAAAAGGAGCCGATTTCGACCGCAAGCTGGTTTGGAAGACAAACGAAGGTTTTTCAGTACAACCCTTTTACAGGGAAGAAGACCTTAAAAAACTGGACTATCTGGATACCCTTCCAGGAGAGTTTCCATATGTGCGAGGTACAAAAACCAATAGTAATGATTGGTATGTCCGTCAAAACATCGTTGTTAAAGACTTAAAAGAAGCCAACAAAAAAGCGTTAGACGTTTTAATGAAAGGTGTTACTTCTTTAGGTTTTGTTTTTAACGAATGTATGGAGCCAACAGTTGCCGACATGGGCATCTTGTTAAAAGACATTTGTCTGGAATCAGTTGAGATAAACTTAGTGGCCAAATGCTGTACTTGCAAAGTAGCCGAAGCTTTTGCTGAATATGCTGCTTCCGGAACATGGGAAAAGAAAAACATTGTTGCTTCTGTGGAGTATGATCCTTTTGGAAAATACTTGCTTCATGGCAAAATGAAAAAAGGTTACGATCACGTAATCTCGCAAGCCAAAAGCTTGATTGAAAAAACTACAGAACTTTCAGGATACCGGGTTTTGGCGGTAAACGGTAAAAATTATGGAAATGCAGGTGCATCAGTTGTTCAAGAGCTGGCTTTCGCTTTAGCTCAGGGGTCTGAATACCTTTCAGCATTAACTGACGCCGGAGTGGCTATCGAAGATGTTGCAAAAAACATCAAATTCAACCTGAGCGTTAGTGCTAACTACTTCATGGAAATAGCAAAACTTCGATCAGGACGCATGTTGTGGGCACAAATCGTAAAAGCTTACGACCCAAAATGCGAATGTGGATGCAAAATGAAAGTTCATGCTGAAACCGGAAGCTGGAATAAAACATTCTATGATCCGTATGTGAACATGCTACGTACACAAACTGAGGCCATGAGTGCCGCACTTGGTGGTGCTGACTCCATTACTGTGCTTCCTTTCAATGCGATATTTGAAGACTCATCATTATTCTCAGACCGTATTGCACGCAATCAACAATTATTGTTGAAAGAAGAATCTCACTTGGATAAAGTCGTTGACCCGGGTGCCGGCTCATACTATATTGAAGAGCTAACAGCTTCTATTACTGATGAAGCATGGAAACTGTTCCTCGAAATTCAAGAAAAAGGTGGCTTTATTGCTGCAGCTAAAGAAGGCTACATTCAGGCTAAAGTAAAAGAAATGGCTAACAAGCGTGATTTGAACGTGGCAACACGTCGCGAAAATCTGCTTGGAATTAACCAGTTTCCAAACTTCACTGAAAAAGCGGAGAATTTAGAATTAGCAGAACAAGCTGTTGAGGCCATTGACCTTACCGTTGAAGATGCTGAGATTGAAACAATCAAACCATACCGTGGAGCTCAGGCTTTTGAGAAACTACGTGTGGCTACAGATAAGTATTCAAAAGACAACAAACGTCCGTTGGCTTTCATGTTAACAGTTGGCAACCTAAACTTCCGCAAAGCACGTGCGCAGTTTGCCTGCAACTTCTTTGCTGTTGCTGGTTACGCGGTGCAAGACAACAACGGTTTTGCTACGGTTGATGAAGGTGTTGCTGCTGCAAAAGCTGCTGGTGCCGATATCATCGTCATCTGTAGTTCTGATGATGAATATGCAGAAATGGCCCCTGCGGCTTTGGAAGCAATTAAAGATGATGCCATTTTTGTTGTTGCCGGCGCTCCTGCTTGCACCGAAGAGCTAAAAGCCAAAGGCGTTAATAACTTCATCAATGTAAAAAGCAACTTGCTGGTGGAATTAACAGCATACCAAGCAAAATTGGGAATTAAGTAGCGAGTCACGAGTAGCGAGTCGAAAGTAGACTCAAAACTTTAAATCTCAAAATCAGAAAAAATGAAACCAGATTTTAAGAAAATAAATATTAAAGAAGCCGCTCCCCAGCCAAATGCCGGAGAGTGGGTCGCTGATAATAAAATTGAAAAGAACTGGGTAACTCCGGAGCAAATTCCGGTAAAACCAGCTTACACCAAAGAGGATTTGGAAGGCATGGAGCATTTAGGCTATGCTGCCGGATTACCTCCTTTTTTGCGTGGGCCATACTCAGCAATGTACGCCATGCGTCCATGGACAATTCGCCAGTATGCAGGTTTCTCAACTGCGGAAGAATCAAATGCATTCTACCGTCGTAACCTTGCTGCCGGACAAAAGGGTCTTTCTGTTGCATTTGACTTAGCAACACACCGTGGATACGATTCAGATCACCCACGCGTAGTTGGTGATGTGGGTAAAGCAGGTGTGGCTATCGATTCCATTCTGGATATGAAAATTCTTTTCGACCAGATTCCATTAGATAAGATGTCAGTTTCAATGACCATGAACGGAGCCGTGCTTCCGATTTTGGCGTTCTATATTGTAACGGCATTGGAACAAGGAGCAACAATGGATCAATTAGCAGGTACCATTCAAAATGATATCCTGAAAGAATTCATGGTGCGTAACACGTACATTTACCCACCGGAATTCTCAATGAAGGCAATTGCTGACATCTTTGAATTCACGTCACAAAAGATGCCTAAGTTCAATTCAATCTCAATCTCAGGATACCACATGCAAGAAGCTGGTGCTACTGCTGATATTGAAATGGCTTACACATTGGCTGATGGTTTGGAGTACCTTCGTACTGGTATTAAAGCCGGATTGGATATTGATGCTTTCGCTCCACGTTTATCGTTCTTCTGGGCAATCGGAATGAACCACTTCATGGAAATTGCGAAGATGCGTGCAGCACGTATGATTTGGGCAAAATTGGTAAAACAATTTAACCCAAAAAATCCAAAATCGATGGCTTTGCGTACTCACTCGCAAACTTCGGGATGGTCGTTAACCGAACAGGATCCATTTAATAACATAGGCCGTACTGCAATTGAAGCAATGGCTGCTACGTTAGGACACACGCAATCGTTGCACACCAACGCGCTGGACGAAGCCATTGCTTTGCCAACCGACTTCTCTGCACGTATTGCTCGTAACACCCAATTGTATGTTCAACAAGAAACCGAAATTTGCCGTGGAGCCGATCCATGGGCAGGTTCGTACTATGTTGAATCGTTGACTCAGGAATTGTATAACAAAGCCTGGGCATTGATTGAAGAGGTTGAAAAACTGGGTGGTATGTCGAAAGCGGTGGAAACTGGAGTTCCAAAAATGCGTATTGAAGAAGCTGCAGCTCGTGCACAAGGACGAATTGACAGTGGTACTCAAACTATTGTTGGGGTGAATAAATACCGATTGGAAAAAGAAGATCCGATTGATATTTTAGATATCGATAACACAGCTGTTCGCTTGTCTCAAATTGAGCGATTGAATAAGCTGCGTGCCGAACGTAATGAAGACGACGTACAAGAAGCGTTGGCTGCCATCACGAAATGTGCTGAAACCGGAGAAGGAAACCTTCTTGACCTCTCAATTAAAGCCGCCCAAAAGCGTGCTTCATTAGGTGAAATTTCAGATGCCTGCGAGAAAATTGTAGGACGTTATAAAGCAGTAATTAGAACTATTTCAGGCGTGTATTCATCAGAAAGTAAAAATGACAAGACCTTCCAAGATGCTCAAGAGCTTGCAAAGAAATTTGCTGAGTTGGAAGGCCGTCAACCACGTATCATGATTGCCAAAATGGGGCAAGATGGTCACGACCGTGGTGCTAAAGTTGTAGCAACGGGTTATGCCGATCTTGGTTTCGACGTAGACATGGGACCTTTGTTCCAAACTCCGGAAGAATCAGCCAAGCAAGCCGTTGAAAACGATGTGCATGTATTGGGTGTATCTTCATTGGCAGCAGGACACAAAACATTGGTTCCTGCCGTAATTGCCGAACTGAAGAAACTAGGCCGCGAAGACATCATGGTAATTGCCGGTGGTGTTATTCCTGCACAGGATTACAAATACCTGTACGATGCTGGTGTGGTTGCCATTTTTGGCCCTGGATCAAGCGTAGCAGCTGCGGGTAAGAAAATTCTTGAGATTCTAATTTCAGCTCACGAAGAGTAGTAATTGGTACTGAGTATTTTTAACTCAATATATACAGAAAGCCATTTCCGAAAGGGAGTGGCTTTTTTAGCTATTGTTCCGTCATTCCGAGCGGAGCGAAGGAATCTGTTAAATATTGCTTTACCTGATCGACACAGATCCCGAAATGAATTCGGGATGACGTACCGAGAGGGGTTGCAATACAACAAAATGGGGCAGATACAAAATTACGTTTGAGGAAAAATTGCGGTGAGTCACTCAACACATCAAGATCCCGTCATCCCGAACTTGTTTCGGGATCTGTGTCTATTATTGCCGTCCAAACTTGAAACAGATGCTGAAACAAGTTCAGCAAGACTAAGCGAGATGTTCGTCATTCCGAGCGGAAGGAAGGAAGGAATCCATTTTAGTTCAAATGGGCAACAGTTTCCAACATGATCTTACACAAGATAGCATCATTTAGAGATTTCCCCTAAAAGCGAGGTGATTATTGCTTATTAAGTATCGGAATTACAAATATTCAATTTCTATTCTATCTGGATTTTCATTTTTCAAATTCACAGACCGAGCTTCCATTCTCAAATCTTGAGTTAAATGCATCCATTTCATTTTATAGTTCAGATCCTCTGTTAAGAGCTTCAAAATTTCTATCGTGAACTTGTTTTCTGATTTCGACAGATCATATATAAATCCATTCTCTGTTTTATCCAATAAATACCCTTCAAAGAATTTAATTCCAAGTGTAATACTTCGTATTGCCTCCTTACTATATCCCTTTTTTCTGGTTTTAATATCTCCAGATTGAAGCCCAGGTACATAATTACAATCAAAGAAAATGTATCGCCATTCATTTTCCATTTCCCAAATATCTTCTTTCTGTTTAATCCACTTAATAACTTCTAATGAAAACTCATGTTGATCTTTTGAATATCTAAACTTTTCAAAATCTGACTTTTTATAACATTTGACCTTTTCAAGGTAAGTTCCTTGACCTTTTGAAAAATCCATTGATAGTTGACCTTGATTAAACTCAACAGAAAAACCTGATTGATCTGTATAATACCCCCATAGTAGGTTTTCAAATTCCTCCTGAGGATTGTTTAAACATACAATCCCGGTATTAGATAAGATATTTTGAAGAGAAGTATTTCTATCTAAACCATTTTTAAGAAAGGAATTATTATCCCATAAAATAGGAGAGCAATCAAAAGGATCATTGAATTGATAGGGAAAAGCTGCCCAGAAATATCTGTTTTTAAGAGCCGCAAAACTATTTTCATTGCAACTGTAGAATTTTTTAAATGTTTTAGGAAAGTCTTCCATTGACGTTAATTCGGACATTTTTCCTTTAAAGATACAAAACACTATGCTAAATAATAGGCGCGATACAGATCCCGAAACAAGTTCGGGATGACGTTCTGAGAGGGGTTGCGAAACGTCAATATAAGACAGATACAAAATTACGTTTGAGGAAAAATTGCGGTGAGTCACTCAACACATCAAGATCCCGTCATCCCGAATTCATTTCGGGATCTGTGTCTATTATTGCCGTCCCTTTCCTGAGACAGATGCTGAAACAAGTTCAGCATGACGACATCAAAAAAAAGAGGGTCAAGAATCAAAACAAAACGTCACCCTGAACTTGTTTCAGGGTCTGTCTGCGATTTTCCACCAATCTTCTCAAAAAACTCTTTTGCCCGAACCTCATCAGCAATAACCAACCTTTCATTACGCTGGATATACCAATCTATAGCCAAATCTTTCATCTCAGGATTATCTCCCACTATCAGACTTATCTTCCAATCGCGATACCAGTTTTTGAGTTGCTTTTCTCTGGCAATACATTCCCCAAGTCCTTCAACCTTTTCATAATACATCAAGTCTGTCAGATTATATTTTGAAGTGAAAGACGATCCCTTCCCAGTTTTGTGTTCAAGAATCCGTCGTTTAATGTCAGATGTTACTCCTATATAAAAAGTTGTTCGGTTTTTGTTTGAAAGTATATAAACGAAACCTTTTCTCATCAGGCAAATATTTTGTTTACTAAGGTAGCGATTTGCTTCGTTTATAAAACCCATGGGCTTTCCTTGTTTCGATAGAGATCCCGAAATGAATTCGGGATGACATCCTGAGAGGGGTTGCGAAACGTCAATATAAGACAGATACAAAATTACGTTTGAGGGAAGAAAAATTGCGGTGAGTCTCTCAACACATCAAGATCCCGTCATCCCGAACTTGTTTCGGGATCTGTGTTTGTTATTGCCGTCCAAACTTGAAACAGATTCTGAAATAAACCCAGAATTATGCCGTTTCCATATTCATCAGGAAAAGCCTATTTTTGATTTAGTAAAATTTGAATGAATGAAAACGATTTTAATTACCGGTGGCGCAGGGTTTATTGGTTCGCATGTGGTGCGTTTATTTGTAAATAAGTACCCCCATTACCAGATTGTAAATCTGGATAAGCTAACCTATGCAGGAAACCTCGCAAACCTAAAAGATATAGAAGACAAGCCCAACTACGAATTTGTAAAGGCCGACATTGTTGACAGTGAAGCTATGATGCAATTGTTTGTTGAGAAGCAATTTGATGCCGTAATCCATCTGGCAGCCGAGTCACATGTTGACCGTTCTATTTCGAACCCAACAGAGTTTGTTTTTACCAACGTAATTGGCACCGTGAACCTTCTAAACGCAGCCCGCCAAATC
Source organism: Prolixibacteraceae bacterium (assembly GCA_963662675.2). GTDB lineage: Bacteria > Bacteroidota > Bacteroidia > Bacteroidales > Prolixibacteraceae. The sequence continues at coordinate 428,115 of CAXXHP010000002.1, read as the reverse complement.
TGGAAAGACAAGGAAAAAGGCAAACTATTCTATCATATTTCAACCGACGAAGTGTACGGTTCGCTGGGCAACGAAGGCATGTTTACCGAAGCGACCAATTACGACCCGCACAGTCCGTACTCAGCATCCAAGGCCAGTTCTGATCATTTTGTACGAGCTTATTGTGATACATTTGGCTTGCCAACACTGGTGTCAAATTGTTCAAATAATTACGGCTCGTTTCAGTTCCCTGAAAAGCTGATACCACTTTTCATCAACAACATCAAAAACAACAAGCCATTGCCCGTTTATGGCAAAGGCGAAAACATACGCGACTGGCTGTGGGTAGAAGACCATGCACGCGCCATCGACGTCATCTTTCATCAAGGAAAGGTGGGTGAAACCTACAACATTGGCGGTCATAACGAGTGGAAAAACATTGACCTAATTCGTACGATGTGCCAAATTATGGACCGTAAACTAGAACGCGAAGAAGGTACTTCTGCGAAACTAATCACTTACGTGAAAGACCGTGCAGGTCATGATTTACGCTATGCCATTGACTCTTCAAAACTGCAAAAAGAACTGGGCTGGATTCCGAGCCTTCAGTTTGAAGAAGGCATTGAGAAAACCATCGACTGGTACCTGACTAACGAAGAATGGATGCAAAATGTAACGAGTGGCGATTACCAAAAATATTACGAACAACAATATCAAAAACGATAAGATTATTGATGAAGCTTCTCCTGAAATATTCCTTCTTTTTACTTGCTGTTGGAATGCTCTCTCAAACAGTAAAAGCACAGGAATGGGATTATCTGGACAAGCTTCCGTTTGAAGAGTCGAATGCCTATCTGAAAAAAGCCGCTTTTGTTGAAGATATTTCCTATACCACCTACGATCTGTATTTTCAACGGATGGAGTGGCAAGTCGATCCTTCCATCCAGCATATTTCAGGAGCCGTAACATCCTATTTTAAACCCATTTCAGTTGATATTTCATCCATTATTTTCGATTTGGATGATAATATGCAGGTTGATTCTGTGCTTTATCACAATACACAAATTGATTTCACGCACGAGTTGGATAAAATCACGGTTCAACTTCCATCTCCGATAACTCAAGACAGCCAGGATTCTATCACCATCTGGTATCAGGGAGAACCAAGTACAACCGGATTTGGCGCTTTTGAAGCCAATTCAACACCAAGTGGAAATCCTATATTATGGACCCTTTCCGAACCTTATGGAGCAATGGAATGGTGGCCATGCAAACAAAGCCTTTCAGATAAAATTGATTCCATTGAAGTTCGAGTTACCTGCCCCATAGGAAATAAAGTAGCAAGCAATGGAAAGCTTATCTCTGAAACGACCTTAGATGATAAAACAACTTTCGTTTGGAAACACCACTACCCCATTACCACTTACCTTATAGCCATTGCCGTGACCAATTATTCGGCTTTCTCTGACTACCTGGAATTGGATGATGGAAGTCAAGTTGAGATTCTCAACTACGTCTATCCGGAGTACTTGGAAACAGCTCAAAATTTGTCAGCAGAAACGCTCGAAATAATGCGTTTTTTTAACGGAGTAATTGGAGAGTACCCCTTTGCCGATGAAAAATACGGACATGCCCAATTTGGCTGGGGTGGTGGCATGGAACACCAGACCATGAGTTTTATGTACAACCTGAACTTTGGATTGGTAGCACATGAAATGGCGCATCAGTGGTTTGGAGACTGTATTACTTTGGGAAGCTGGCACGACATCTGGCTAAATGAAGGTTTTGCAACTTACATGACAGGCTTAACTTACGAGAACCTTTTGGATGGGATATATTGGGACAGCTGGAAAAAACAGCAGGTAACCAGCATTACTGCTATTGCTGATGGTTCGGTCTATGTGGAAGACACCACCAGTGTAAGCCGGTTGTTCAGCTCGCGACTTTCGTATGCCAAAGGTGGGTATCTGCTGCACATGCTCCGTTGGGAATTGGGTGATGACGCTTTTTTCACCGCCCTGCAAAACTATTATAACGACCCCACAGTGAAGTACGAATATGCTTCTCAACAAGAATGGGTGTCGCATTTGGAAGCTGCCGGAGATACCAGCCTGACAGAATTCTTTAATGATTGGTATTACGGCGAAGGTTATCCAAGCTATCAGATAAATTATTACACCGATTTTGGCGACAATGGAAATGAGAAAATGACCATTACTCAAACGACCTCAGATGAGTCGGTCGACTTTTTTGAAATGCACCTGCCTTTACGCATATGGAAAGATGGCAGCAGCAAAGATATTCGCCTGCACCAAACCACAAATCCCCAAACCTTTGTACTGGAAGAAAAGCCAGACTCTGTTTATTTTGACCCGGATCTGTGGTTAATCAGCAAAAATTCGCTGGTTACTGAGGTGGTAGAATTGACTATGAACGAGATGAAAATATTCCCCAATCCAGCGACAATAGATCTGACCATCCAACCCAATCCCCGAGAACAGATTACTGACATCTTGATTTCTGACATCACTGGTAAGAAGGTAGCTTATTTTGAAAACCCGGCAACAAACAAAATTAACATTGCCAATTTACCTGAAGGGATTTATTTAATCCGAATTGAAATGAGTAGGTCGATATACTCAAGCAGATTTGTGATAAAAAGATAAAATTTAGACTCTCTGAACATCTCGCATAAACTTATTACGTTGCCCTTTCCCCACCATTAAATAATTTTTTGAATATAAAGAGTATACTTTGGACAGGAATACTCGTATACTTTTTTCCAAATCAATCTCTTGTTAATTACCATTTTTTGAATTTCAACTTAATACATGAGGAACTATGGAAAAAAGGATGGGCGTTTGGCTAGATAGCGAAAAGGCATTTTTAATCTCTTTCCCAGACGAAGGGGAATGTATTGATATAATCGAGTCTGAAGTTGAACATCGTATTCGAATACCAGGGGATAAAAAAGGATTTCACCGCTTAGGGGGACGATCGAATCCAGAAAAAACACAGATGGAAAGGCAGAAACATCAATTTGCCAACTATTTTAATCAGGTTATTAAATATTTAAAAGATGCTGATAAAATATATCTGTTTGGACCATCAACTACAAAGGAATGGCTTGAGAAGGAAATTAAAAAAGATCATAGCATGAGTAAAAAGATTATAGGGATTGAAAATTCAGATTTGATCTCTGAAAGGCAGATGATTGCGCGTACAAAAGAGTTTTTTCGAGAATACCAGCAAAACCATAAAAAAAAAGATAGGGTTTAAATATTACATGGAGGTTTCGTTCTTTTAGGTAGAAATGTGAAGTAACATTCAATAAGTTTTTCAAATTTCAACAATTGACAGGAATTCGGTAACTTCGCAGCAAATTAAAAATGAAGCATCATGTTTTCAGGAATTGTTGAAGAATATGGCGTAGTAAAAGCCATCGTAAAAGATCAGGAAAACTATCATTTTACCCTGACTTGCTCTTTTGTGAACGAGCTAAAAATCGACCAGAGTTTGTCGCACAACGGAGTTTGTCTTACCGTTGTAGCTATTGACAAAAAAGCACAAACATATACAGTTACAGCCATTAAAGAGACTCTTCTAAAGACAAATCTCGGCTATTGGGAAGTGGGATCAAAAGTAAACCTCGAGCGCAGTATGATGATGAACGGTCGTCTTGATGGACACATTGTTCAGGGGCATGTTGACCAAACAGCAACATGCACGAAAGTAGAAAATGCTGATGGTAGCTGGTACTTCACCTTTGAGTACGAGTTTGACAAAGCCCAGGCACAACAAGGTTATATGACCGTTGAAAAAGGGTCAGTTACCGTAAATGGAGTGAGTTTGACTGTAGTCAATTCAAAAGACAATTCATTTCAGGTAGCCATTATCCCTTACACCTATAAAGAGACAAATTTCCACACCTTTGAAGTTGGAACCAAAATCAACCTTGAATTTGATATTATTGGGAAATACCTTAGTAAACTGGCAACTTATAAATAGTACAAGCCAATTGTCCCGATAACAATGTACTTAGTCTTTCTGAATTCATTTTAGGGTCTCTTTATTTTAGAGACAGACCCTAAAATGAACTAAGGATGACTGGCTCAGTCAAGAATGAAAAACCAGCAATGGAGTTTTTACGTGGAAAACCATCTTTCGTGCAATACTTGGATTAAAGATCCGGGTAATGATATTTCGCTTGTGTGTGGTCAATGAAAGAATATCAACATTGTTCTCTTCAATATATTTTTCCAACTCAGTCAATATCTCATCTCCCTGCCTTACTACGCATTCAATATTTGCATTCGGATAATTATTCTTGAGAAGATTACTCATGCTTTCCAATTTAGCTTCATCCCATTCTTTCTCGTCATTACTCCCAATATGCAAGCATGATATTTCAGTATTAAAGGGTTCAAGCAAACCAAGCAACTTATTAAACGAAACAAAATCCTTATCATCAAAATTGGTAGCATAAACAACTCTTTTGATTGAAGCCAAATTTAATAGTGGCGCCTTTTCCGGGATAACCAAAACAGGAACATTCGATTTATAAATTACGCCTGCAGTTGTACTTCCCATAATATCCATACTCTTTTCGGCAGGTCCTTTAATTCCCATGACGATAAGCCGTGGTGGGTGTTTTTCAGTAAAGTATAGAATATCATCTTCCGGATATCCCATTTTTACGATGTGTTCGGTTTTAATACTTTTCCAATTCTTTAATCCTATATAGTCCGTCAGTTTTTCAAGAAACGATTTAAAATCTTCGTTTGCCAGCTCTTCCCTATCTTTTAAATGTTCGTACAAGCCTGTGTTGAATGCAACTACATCTGAATAGGGTATGGTGAAAAAGTCAGGCTGAGAGATAACGTGAAAGAAAATCAATTTTGATTTCAACCTTTGGGCTATTTCAAAGGCCATCAAAGCAGCCTTAAAAGAATAACTGGAGAAGTCGACCGGTATCAAAATTGTATTTTCAGTTTTTCTCTTTTCCTTGGTAGGTTTACCTAGCATTTCATCTAAGATTGGATACGCCTTTTTAATATCTTTTTCATGAATGCGGACTTTTACTCCTGAAGCGACTGCGCCCTGAATCAAATTAACATTTTCAAGAACACACTCAATGTTATCTGCTTCTAAAAGTGACCGTAATACTTCGGCTTTAGAATATGGCAGCAACGCTATTGTAATTAATTTTTCTCCCATGGCCTCTCGAATTTAAATGAACTTGTTTATACATATTATTTCGAAATTTTAATGTATTTAGTTTCAGCGGAAGTCTATTTTCTTTTGTAAAATGTTTTTTAAGTTATCTGAAATACTGAGGAATACATTTAAAATATTTGACAAAATAATCTCTCAGAATCAACCTAAATTTTTTATCTTTTATGCTTCATTCATCGAACGGCAGACCTCACTCAATAATATTACTGCAAAAAAGAAATATTAACAGTTCTAAATTCAAAAGATAAAATGAACAAAGTGGCATTAATAACAGGTTCTGCAAAAAGGCTCGGAAAAAGTATTTCCATGCATCTTGCCACATTGGGATGGGATCTCGCATTACATTACCACACTTCAGAAAAGGCTGCAAAAATATTGCAGGAAGATCTTCAAAAACTATACCCTTCACAGAAATTCGAGTTGTTTAAATCAAACCTGCAAAATCCAATTGAAGTGGAATCATTAATAATAGATGTTATTGGTGTTTATAGCAGGCTTAATATTCTGGTAAACAACGCAGCTATCTTTGAAGCCTCAGCCATTAGAAATACCACATTTGAATTACTAGATAGGCAAATGATGGTAAATTTTCGAACTCCCTTTCTACTGATTCGTGAGTTTGCCCAACACGCAAAAAAGGGAGTGATTATCAACATGGTTGACACGAGACTGACAAACAACAAATCAAATTATGCAACTTATAGCTTATCAAAAAAAGCACTTTGGGAGCTCACAAAAATGGCAGCAGTTGAATTTGCGCCAGACATTAGAGTTAATGCAATTGCGCCTGGAGTAAGCTTGCCTCCTGAAGACCGTGACGAATCGTATATTTGGAACTTAGCAAATAAAATTCCGATGCAAAAACCCGGAGGAGTGGAGCCAATTCTGAGAAGTTTGGATTATATATTAGACAATGATCACCTTACGGGACAGCTTCTATTTTGTGATGGTGGAGAGAACTTAGTTTAAAACAAATAAGACCATGGCTAAAATTCGAATAAAAAACCTTCTAATACGCACTTACATAGGATTTAACCCCGATGAATTGCTTAATAAACAAGACGTAATTATCAATATTGAAATTGAGCCAGAAATACCAAAGGAAGCATTAGAAACTGATGAACCAAAAGGTATTTACGACTATAAGCTCATCACAAAGGAAATTATTGCTTATGTGCAGGAAGGTCGTTTCAAGTTATTGGAAGTACTTACTCAAAGCCTGTTAACGTTAATAATGAAAGATGAAAGGGTAATTTGGGCAAAAGTTGAAGTCGACAAGCCACATGCATTACGTTTTGCGAAATCGGTCTCATTTGAAATGGAAGCTCATCGATGAATATTTGCATTATAGGTATAGGTTCTAATATAAATCCAGAGAAAAATATTTCCCGAATAATTGACATATTGGGAAAAGACACCAAATTAATTAGTGTCTCATCCTTCATAAGAACCCACCCAATTGGAATTACTGATCAACCCGAATTCTTAAATGGAGCCGCAAAAATTGAAACCAACCTGCCGATAGATCAGTTTCGGAATTACCTTAAAAGCATTGAGAATAAAATGGGTAGAGACCGCAGTCAACCCAAATACGGTCCTCGTTGTATAGATCTTGACATTGTGATTTGGAATGGAAAGATAGTTGATGAAGACTATGACACACGGGATTTTCTGAGAAATGCAGTGCTAGAACTTGGGTTCTAAACAAGCTAAATTCGAGAAAGCATCGATTTTGCTCACCTTAAACCAAGACTGCGAATTCCATCAAATATCTTTCAAATTATTTCTTTAATGAGATATTTCCAGAAACAAGCCTCTTGTCTGTCCCTTTTATCACTAGGTGGGTTAACTCAAACTGTAAGTCTTCATGGTAAAGTCCCCATTTCTCCGTTAGGTGAAAAGTATGGCCTACGGACCTTTTTTGGTTTCCGTTTTTTATGTCAAACCAAAAAATGAAATCCCGTTCGGAAGAACAGCCAAATCAAGGAATCCACATTACGTATTTATCTTCATACAAATTTGCTAATTGTATTCGCCATAATAGAATGAATTGATATTATTTCTCTTATCCACCAAATTTCTCAATTGATCCTTTACATGTTCCCCATTCCTCGAAAGTTTATATCAAAAAAATCCCGAACAAACTGCCCGGGATCATTTTCGTTATCTAATATGTTTTATTTTTTTGCGTGCGAAAAGAAATCACGTTGAGCTTTAATCAGATTGACGTAATTCATCAACAAATTCTTCGACTCAGAAGTAAAATTAAAGAACAGCATCGAATTACGTGTATTAACTTCCTTACCCTTAATCCTCTTAATCTGTGCTTTTTCCATTTGCAAAAGCTTCTCTACCAATTCATCACGTTGACTGATAATATCCTCAATATTTTCAAACTTCTCTTCTTTTACAACATGAAGAGACATATTCACAAAATCATTCATTTTTGAATTAAAAATCATTAATTCCGAAAACTGAGATTGAATAAACGGTTTATGATTATTTTCAATATGCTCATATAATGGATCTACCAAGTAGGTTAATGAATGTGACACCTCGCGCAAGTAATCAACTAACTGCACATAATAATGTCCAATCTCAAGAGAATCATTTTGCTGAAGGTTGTCAATGATATCAGAAACCTTATTCTTCATCTTCTTGGTCTTCTTGCCAAATTCATCTTTCGTTTCTAAGGCTTCTTTCAAATGAATACGATCTTCCTTCAAGAAACTTTCAATACCTACAGAAAACACTTTATTAACAACAAGCACAGCATTCACTACCTGTTTCTTAGCCTTTTCAATAATTTTATCAGAGCCGTCAGTTCCACTAATTCCATCATCTTCTTCAGTTGCTTGAGATCGTGCCTTTTTCTTCAAAACGGTATGGGTGCGCACCACCGTAAAAACAGCAAGTGCAATAAATATAAATATCATATAACTACCGCTCGCAGCAATTACATAAGCAATACAAGCTGCAACTGAAAATGCAACGATAGCAGTAAGGAACCATCCTCCAACTACTGCAAATACACCAGAGATGCGATATACGGCACTCTCACGTCCCCACGCACGATCGGATAACGAAGTACCCATTGCAACCATAAACGTCACATATGTAGTGGACAGAGGCAATTTTAAAGATGTTCCGACAGAGATAAGAATACCTGACACAATCAAGTTAATCGCAGCTCGTATTTTATCAAATGCAGCTTGATCCTCTAGAGCAATTGTTGAGTCTGCATCAGCAGGCTCAAAGCGGGAGTCAATCAGTGCATTAAGTTTATCAGGTAATATTCCTCTAACCCTATTGTTTAGCTTAATTGTCTTACGTACAAGTATTCTCGATAATAATGATGACCCAAAACGCTCATCGCCTTCGCCCTGACGTGATAAATCTACAGTTGTTGCCAAAACACGCTTTGCCTTTTTGGAAAGCACCAGGGTAATAATCATGATAAGTCCAGCAACTATCAGCATATATTCAGGCGTTGGCACAGATCCTTTAAGCATCTCCATCGAAAATCCTTCAGGGTTAGCACCACCACTTGCTGACCAAGCTTTAAAAGACTGAAATCCGGCAAGTGGAACCCCAATAAAGTTCACCAAATCATTACCGGCAAAAGCCATTGCTAAACCAAATGTTCCTACAAGAACAATCATTTTGGGAATGTCAATCTTAAAAATCCAGTATAATAATTGTAAAATAACTGTCCATCCTACTAAGCTAAAAAGCAAAATCTGAAGCATATTCTCTTTCAAATACACAAGCATATCAGCTGACATAAATGAGGCTCCTTTTGCTCCTTTTATAATCATGAAATAGGTCATCGCAGCAATAGAAATACCGCCAAAAAGTGCTCCGTAGAATTTTAAAGTTTTGTGTTGCCTAAAAGAAAAAACTAAGCGGGCAATGTACTGGATAATAGCCCCAACGATAAATGCAACGACGACTGACAACAAAATTCCGGATATAATTGCCAGAGCTTTTTCACTATTAATGTATTTTGACAATTCAGAAATACTATTTCCTGCATTTTGAATCTTAACAATAGAAACCGCCACCGCTGATCCCAGCAACTCGAAAACGATAGAAACAGTTGTCGAGGTTGGTAGTCCAAACGTGTTAAACATGTCCAACAAGATTACATCAGTAATCATAACGGCAAGGAAGATGATCATGATTTCTGAAAAGAAAAACATGTCTGGATGGAAAATCCCTTTCCGAGCCACTTCCATCATCCCACTCGAGAATACGGCACCAACTAGAACACCGATACTCGCAACTCCAAAGATTAACCACTTGGGAGCAGCTTTAGAGCCGATCGCAGAATTTAGAAAATTTACAGCATCGTTACTTACTCCTACGACCAAATCAGAGATGGCCAGAGCAAACAAGACTACAACTAAAATGAGGTAATATTGTTCCATTTACTTAAGATTGATTTTTAACCGGTTGCAAAAATAAACGCTACAGGCTCACCTCCATTAAATTAATGTTAACGAACCATCAATTTACCGTTAATGATATTAAGCATATATTTTTATTTTATTTTTACTCTCAAATGTATGAAAAAATGAAGATCTATCCGGTAAAGAAACTTGCCTTTTATATGGCATTGGTGCTAACAATACTATGTTTGTTTTTTGTTGTAATCCTGAGATACTCAAATATACCAGGCTACTTTTATTTGATTTCAATCACAATGCTTTTCCTTGCACTCTTTTTCTCCCTCATTTTTATCCTAAAGAGATACATAAACCAGAAGATTGAGCCCATTTATAAAGTTATCCGTCAAACGCCAACTAAAAGAGGAGGAGGTATTCATCAAGGCAATTTAATTGGCGATGTGCAAAAAGAAGTTGAAGAATGGGCAAACAATCAATCTCAGGAAATTACCAGACTAAAAGACCTGGAACGCTACAGAAAAGAATTCGTAGGAAATGTATCACATGAACTTAAAACACCTATTTTCAACATTCAAGGATACATATTAACACTCCTTGAGGGAGGACTAGAGGACTCAAAGATTAATACACTATACTTAAAACGAACCGAAAAGAGTATTGACCGGATGATCTCAATCGTTGAAGATCTGGAATCAATAACAAAATTGGAATCCGGTGAACTTAAATTACGTCCCGAGAACTTTGAGCTCGATAAAATGGTTGAAGAAGTTTTTGACATGGAGTTAATGATGGCTCATGAAAGAAAAATTCATTTAGTATTTAACCGCCCCGAAAAACCGATCATGGTACGTGCCGATAAAAAACGAATCATGGAAGTGATGACCAATTTAGTTGCCAACGGTATTAAATATGGGAAACGCAAAGGAAATGTAAATGTATCTTTTTACGATTTGGACGACAATATTATGATTGAAATTGAGGATAATGGAATAGGGATAGATAAGAATGACCTGCCACGAATATTTGAACGTTTCTTCCGTGCCGACAAATCACGCTCCCGCGAACAAGGAGGAACCGGACTTGGACTTTCAATTGTAAAGCACATCATTGAGGCACATAAACAAAACATTAATGTTAAATCAATCGTTGATGTAGGTACAACTTTCACTTTTACACTTGAAAAAGCCAAATGAAAATGGTAATTTTCGTAAAATTCTTATTTAAAAGATAATTAACGTTCTGTATACACTGTTTCTGTACATTAGCAGTTTATAACAATTGTCAATATGAGCGAAGAAAAATTCAAAATCCTACTGGTTGACGACGAAGTCGATATTCTAGAATTCATTAGTTACAATCTTGAGAAAGAAGGCTTCAAGGTTTATACAGCACAAAATGGGGCTGATGCAATAAAAGTGGCTGAGAAAAAACTCCCTCACCTTATTATTCTTGATGTTATGATGCCAGAGATGGATGGTATTGCTGCCTGTGAAGAGATTCGCAAAATTCCGGCACTGCAAGGTACCGTCATCGCATTTCTAACTGCCCGAGGAGAGGATTATTCTCAAATTGCCGGATTTGAAGCAGGTGCTGATGATTATATCACCAAACCGATCAGACCAAAGGTATTGGTAAGCCGTGTAAAAGCACTACTAAAACGCACCGGTAGTGGCACAACTGCAACTTCAGCTCCAGCCGAAAACACAAATACGGTAGAAATTGGCGATATTGTTATTGACAAAGAACGCTACCTCATCAAGAAAAATGAAGAGGAAATGGTTCTTCCCCGAAAGGAATTTGAATTGCTATCTCTATTAGTTTCAAAACCCGGAAAGGTCTTTACCCGCGAAGAAATCTATTACTCTGTATGGGGAGATAATGTCGTTGTGGGAGACCGAACCATAGATGTTCATATCCGGAAGTTACGCGAGAAAATTGGTAACGATCACATCAAAACATTAAAAGGCATCGGTTATAAATTTGTTGAATAATCAAAAATATCAAAGAGCTGTTCTTTAAAGAATGGCTCTTTCTATTTCCAACTGAGGAAGGCTATATAAGCGCAAGAATTACAAAATTCACGGCAAATCCGAGGAAGAATCCAGCATATATTTGAAGTGAATTATGCTTGCCAAGCACCATTCTTGAAGTGCCGACTAAACCTGCAATTCCCACCAAGACAGCAATTAGGCTTGAATTGTTTATTTCTAGCCTAAGTGACAAAGCTATCAAGGCTCCAAGCAAACCCCCAATTCCAGCCATATGCGCACTAATTTTCCACTTCATTGAAATTAGCATCAACACAATAATGATGAAAATTGATGCAATCAGAAAAATACGATAAACCGGATAAATAGAGAAACGCCCTAGAAAGAAATATCCGACATAATAAAAGATGGCACTAAAGAGCAAAGGCACAACTCTATCTGTACTTTTATCCATACTAAGCTGGAAACGACTGCTAATGTTCATCAGGATCAAACTAATAAGCGGTGTCAAGAAAGTACTCAGGAAAACGACAATAAAAACGATTATTTTAGCCTCAGTACTAATTAAAGAAAAGTAAAATCCGGAGTTCATCAATACTAAAAATCCAATAGTAGGAATTAATAAAGGGTGAAATACCAATGAGATTGCTTTCGCGTATTTTTCTTTCATTTCCATCATTTAAAATTAAAGCTCTTTCCTCATCCTTGCCACTGGAATACCGAGTTGTTCGCGGTATTTGGCAACTGTCCGTCTGGCAATAGGATACGATTTCTCTTTCAAAATTTGAGCCAATTTATCATCAGTCAACGGCTTTCGCTTATCCTCATTAGATATACAACCTTCCAGAATCTTCTTGATCTCACGAGTTGAAACCTCTTCTCCGGTATCTTTCTGCATACCTTCAGAGAAAAAGTATTTCAAAGGAAAAATACCAAAATGGGTTTGGATGTATTTACTATTTGATACTCTCGAAATTGTAGAAATATCCAAATCTGTTCTATCTGCAATATCTTTCAAAATCATAGGTCTCATCTTAGTCTCATCCCCATCCTTAAAAAATTCACGTTGAAATTCAATAATCTCAGTCATAACAACGAATAAGGTGTTATGACGCTGACGTATTGCATCAATGAACCATTTTGCAGAATCCATTTTTTGCTTGACAAACATCATTGCATCTTTCTGATCTCGCGAGATATTTTTCTTATTCTCACTATACGTTTTCAGCATATCCATATAGGTATTGCTCATTCGCAAATCGGGAACATTTCCCTGATTCAATGAAAGTTGAAAATCCCCATCAATATTGTCAAGAAGAAAATCCGGCACAATAACCTGATTAACTTTATTGAGAGGGTTGCTGTATGAACTACCAGGCTTAGGGTTTAATTTCAGAATTTCAGCAATGGCATCTTTGAGTTGATCTTCATCAATATCGTGTTTCTTAATAATCTTGTCGTAGTGCTTTTTCGTAAATTCCTCGAAATTATCTTGAATAATTTTCATGGCCAGACAAGTGGCATCCGTCCCTTTTCTGCGTTGAATTTGCAACAATAAGCATTCCTGCAAATCGCGGGCACCAACCCCGGGCGGATCAAAATCGTGTATGATATCAAGAATTTCACCAAGTTCTTTATCACTCACATCCAAGTTCATATTAAAAGCAAGGTCATCACTTATTGACATCAAGTCTCTCCTCAAATACCCATCCTCATCAATGTTCCCAATGATATATTCAGCAAGTTTTCTCTGATTCTCATCCATTTCAGCCACACCAAGTTGCTCATACATAAACTCATGAAAACTGGTTCCAGCAGAATACGGGATGTCAATTTGCTTATCGTCTTTTGAGTAGTTGCTTGATGAAAGACGATACTCGGGAGTATCATCATCATCCATATAATCTTCAATTGAGAACTCGTCACCATCAGAATCACTCGGCTGGTCATCGGCTTGTGAATCTATATCGTCTGACGGTGAGTCTGCAGTCATCTCCAGAACAGGATTTTCTTCCATCTCCTTCTTGATTCGCTGCTCAAGCTGCATGGTTGGAATCTCCAAAAGCTTGATCACCTGAATTTGCTGCGGTGAGAGCTTTTGAAGCAATCGTTGTTGTAAGCTAAGCTTCTGAGATGGCATATAAACTAATTTTTCTCAAAAATACGTTTTTTATATAAACAGGATGGATCTCTCCTACAAAAAGAGAGCCCGAACCTAAACAACTTATTATTAGAAATAATATTTCCCTTTCCTCAAGAATGTCCAAAAAGACAGGAATCACTAATAAAGCATTAATCCATCTTCGTTTGTCTTTCGTTGTTTCTTTTGTTTGAAGAAGGGCAAGTAGTCCACTTTACGATACCTTGGCTTTAAACGATACAAGTAAATATTCATTCCAAACGAAATGCCTGACACATTGGAGACAGATGGCAAGATTAACGAAATCAAATTATCAGTCCCTAAATAGGCAGAACCTCCATCCCACTTATAAGAAAACCCAACTGGTAAGTTGAAATATGATTTTGCCAGTTTTGAATAACCGGTATTTAAGAAGAACTGCTTTGTTAATGCATAATTGACACTAAGCAACAAATTGTTATACTTCAACTTATCGCCAACCGTGTAATTGTCCACAATTCCGAATTGAAGCCTTTCGCTGTATCTGTATTTCAACCCGGCATAGTAATTTGTTGGAATAGCTTTTGTATACCCCGTTTCTTCAATTGGAAGTATATCAAAAATGCTGGTGATGGAATCCGTTAAAGAAACTTCATCATTCTCTTTGGTCAATATTTCAACTCCATCTTCGGTTATTGTTTTAATGAGACTACTGGCTGACAGCTGATACTCGCCCTCAAAACTTAAGGTATTCAAGCCATTTTTCCATTTAATCTTTCCCAAATCGGTAACACTTGCAGATACCTCGATATCAGGTCTTGGCATATAGCTAAATCCAAAATCAAAGCCAGTCCCTACATTCCCCGTATTAAAAAGATAGTTAGCTGCCGTGTACCCTCTGTAAGCTCTAAACTCTTCTACTTGACCATTCTCAATAACAATATCGGCAGGAAGTGACAATTTCATGGGACCATAGGAATGCACATAATACCCACTCGAACCTTCGAGCAAACTAGCCGACACATCGGAATACATAGATGATTTTCCGTAATACAGCTTCGCTCTAAATCCCATCTTCAATTTATCTTTAATCAGCTCATGAGCATACCCAAAACTATATTCCCTAAAATGCAGAGCCTCTGCCGGAAAAGTTTGGGTTTGATTGATCCTGACAGATGGAAATTGCTCATCAACCAAAAACTGGGACACATCATCCTGAAAATCAACCATTACATTTACTCTTTCCCTAATTAGGAAGCTAAAAGATCCAAATCTGGTATGATACCCAATATCAAGAAGGGAAGTTTCTAGATGCTGATAAATAAGATTTTGCCTAACCAAGCTTGTGAAAATATCTTTTAAACTATCATTTATCTGTTCTTCGAATATGACCTGTGAAATCATTCCCATCGCATCCATATTGTTGAAGATCAGGCTTGTCCCTGCCAGTGGCAGCATGCTAAATGTTATTCCCTTGGGGGCAATTGAAAAGGCAGGATTAAAAGTTGAGTTATTGAGCATGCCCTCAGAATGGTAAAAGATCAAATTTGATTGTGCTTTTGCCGATGAAATGATCATTACTAGTAATGAAAATTGCACCAACACTCTACTTATCCTTCTCCACTTCATCATTTGCATGTCTTATCTTTTGTACCAATTTATTTATCCAGAAGTTCTAATGACGTCCGAATAAAACAAAAATCACAGATTAAGGGTACAATTCGTATGAGACAAAACAGTCTCAATCATTCCATTACAATACGAATTTTGCGAAAATTGTTCAGGAAATAAAACACGAAGTGTCATTCAGCAAAAACAACATCCACATAGCACTAATAATCAACCCACTAGTGTTGTGAAATAAAAAATGCAGCACCTTCTCAGGTGCTGCATTTGTATATATAATCTAACTTATAGTTGCTTAAAATTCAGCATTTTTGGGAGTTCTTGGGAAAGCAATTACGTCACGTATATTTCCCATGCCTGTTGCAAACAAGATGAAACGTTCAAAACCCAATCCAAAGCCTGCATGAGGAACAGTTCCATAGCGGCGCGTATCTAAATACCACCACATTTCGTCCGTTGGAACATCCATCTCTTTCATTCGGGCAACGAGTTTATCATAGTCTGACTCACGTTCTGAACCTCCAATTATTTCACCGATCTGTGGGAAAAGTACATCCATAGCAGCAACCGTTTTGCCATCTTCATTTTGCTTCATATAGAAAGCCTTGATGTCTTTCGGATAATCAATTAAAATGACCGGCTTTTTAAAATGCTTTTCAACCAAATATCGTTCATGCTCACTTTGTAGGTCAATTCCCCATTCAACTGGGAATTGGAATTTGCCTTTTTTGAATGGTTTCGAATTTCTTAGAATGTTGATAGCTTCGGTATAAGTGCAACGGATAAAATCATTTTCCAATACAAATTGGAGCTTCTCAATCAATTCCATTGAACGTTGATCCTGTGGCTTGTTCTTTTCTTCCTGCTGCAGGCGGTTGCTCAAAAATTTGAGGTCGTCCATGCAATTGTCTAAGGCATATTTTATAAGATACTTAAGAAATTCTTCCGCCAAATCCATGTTATCCGCCAACTCACAGAAAGCCATCTCAGGCTCAATCATCCAAAACTCAGCTAAATGGCGAGTAGTGTTTGAGTTCTCTGCCCGGAAAGTAGGACCAAACGTATAAACTTCACCTAAAGCAGTTGCTCCAAGTTCTCCTTCCAGCTGTCCGGAAACAGTCAGGTTGGTTGGGCGTCCAAAGAAGTCTTCTGAGTAATTTATTTCGCCCTCTTCTGTCATTGGCGGATTGACTGCCGGAAGCGTCGATACGCGAAACATTTGCCCGGCACCCTCAGCATCCGAAGCGGTTACAATTGGCGTGTGTAGATAACAAAAACCTTTGTCGTTGAAATATTTATGAATGGCAAAAGCCATGGCATGACGAATACGGAAAACAGCACTGAATGTAGCTGTACGAAAACGCAGATGGGCATTTTCGCGCAAAAATTCTAAACTATGCTTTTTAGGTTGAATTGGATATTTTTCGGGATCTGCTTTCCCATAAATATGGATATCAGTGGCAACAAGCTCAACACTTTGTCCACTCCCTTGCGATTCAACCAAGTTACCTGTAATTGCAAGCGATGCACTGGTATTAATATCTTTCAATAATTCCTCACCAAACTTTTCAACATCAGCAACAACCTGCAAATTATTTATTGTCGAACCGTCATTTAACGCAATGAAATTAACGTTTTTACTCCCACGCTTGGTACGCACCCATCCCTTAACCAGCACTTGCTGACCAACCTGGCCTCCAGTCAATACTTCTTTAATTTTCAGTCGTTTCATGATCGTGATAAATTTTGCAGATTCGAATCTTTATGCTAATTCCTTTGGAGAAATTTTAATTTACAAAAGTACATTTTTCTGTTGAAAAACAGGAATGGGTACCTTGAAATGTTCAAGGCGATCAAAAAGAATTGATTTTTATTGAAAACCCCACATAAAGGTGGGGTTCATCTGTTCAAAATAGCTTCTACCAGCCTACCTTCTTCGAAATAATAAAGAATACATTCGCTAACAATGCACAAGCAAACATGATTGCGCCAAGTGGAATTAAATCTCCTGTATGAAATAAAGCTAAAGAAGAGCCTATTAAGCCGCTGAAGGCAAATCGAACAACGCCAATCACAGCATTTGCCGAACCGGAAATTTGACGGAACTGGTTTAGAATAATTGCAATAAGGTTAGCAAATACAAACCCCAAACTACCCACAAAAAGAACGATAGAACCAAATACGAACCATAAGTTTGGATTTGCCTGATATACCCCAACGAACAAAGCAATGCCCGATAAAAGTTGAAGTAACAATCCAATTTGCAACAGCTTTTCTGGCTCAATCCTTTTTACAAGCCTGTAATTCAACATTGTTAGCAATACATTAAGGACTACATTTGCTCCAAAAAAGTAGGGGAAATTGTTGACCTTAACCTCAAAAAAATCGATATATAAAAAAGAAGCTCCGGTTAAAAAAGTAAACATTCCGGCAATAGAAAAACTACTACACAGTACAAGCATCAGGGCTTTGGGAGAACCAAAAATAGTTGAATATGAATGCTTTACCTGAGTAAAGGTTAGTTTATTTGTTATGTATGACTTGTCTCTCGACTCCGGCATAAACAAGACAAATGCAATAAAGACAAGAGCAGACACCAAAAACATAAAAATGAATATCGACTGCCATCCATAATGCAAAAGCAGAAACGTACCTATCACTGGTGCAACTAGTGGAGCCAGCATCATAATCATACCAATAAGTGAAGATATACGAGCAACATCCTTCCCATCAAACCAGTCACGCACAAATGCCATATTCACGACTGAAGCAAAACCTCCCCCAATCGCCTGTGTAAAACGTAAAATCCACAAAAAATAGATATCAGTAACAAAAACGGCTAATATACTTGATACAGCAAATAAGAATAATCCAATCATTGCAATCTTCTTCCTACCAAATGAATCCGACAAAGGGCCACCAAAAAACTGACCAACGGCAACTCCCAGAAAATAAATGGTAAGCGTTATCTCCAAAAGATTAATCGATTTTCCAAAATACTCAGACATGGCTGGCAAGGCTGGCATGTAAGTGTCAGTAGCAAACGGTGATACTGCCGTTAGAAGAGCCAGCATAATTGTCATCTGTGCAACAAAAAACCTATTATCTCTTGTTATTAAAAGTCTATTCATAATCTAAAAAGGGGTTTACTTATTTTAAGGCGCAAAGGTACTTTTCATTCTGATACAACGTCACTTTGTGAAATCGATAATTAACAGAACAATAATATGTATGTACTATTAGGGGGATCGGATCTTTTATAAAGACCTGATCCCCCTAATAATTGCCCCTGCGACCCATGGCTTAATGGATTTATGCAGGGGCTTGTTTCTAGTTTTCAGAAAACTAATATTCTAATGAGGCAACAGCTTGTTTGTAATAAACCTGTCGTATTTGGTAAGTGCTTTTCGCATCAGTCAGTCCATCCTGCGCCTCTTGCATAACAGCCTGTGCCTCCAACAGATCGGATGTTGACATGATGCCTGCCTGATAATTATCATTCACCACCTTTAAGTACTCGCGTGCTTGTTCTTCCAGTGACTTGGAAACTTCAATTTGTTGGTAGCTCTCAGAAAGTTGTTTGTATGCTTTCTCCATCTGTAGTTTCAGTAGCTCTGAATTCTCGTCCAGATTGTTTTTTGCCGCATCAACTTTAAGGTCGTGCTCTTTTAATTTATGAGAACCACCCCACCAGTCGGAAATGGGAATAGACAAAGATGCAAAAGCAATACCGTAAGTATTTTGCTCATCTGCCATGTCAAGATATTGCCCTTGAATACCGACAGCGATTTGCGGCAACAATTCTCCTTTCGACAAATGTTTTTGAAGAATTTCTGCATCAACCGCCTGATTTAGCATTTGGTATTCACTCCTGCCTGATAAGGCCACATCTGTTTCAATAAAAACCATTTCTGGAGAAACAACTTGAAAGGTCGTATCTGACAAACTTAAGTTATCCGAATAAACTATGCCAATATGCTGGCAGAGTGCCATCTTCAATAACGAAATGCCGTTCTCTAATTCTAATTTATTGGCATTTATCTCATTTATCTTAAGTTGAACCTTTAGCAGATCACTTTTCCCAACCAGCCCGGCATCATATGAAACCTGAACATCGCTCAACAAGCTGATCAGAAGTTTTTCGTAACTGTTCAGTGTTTTTGTTTTTGCTTCGAGCGAGATCAACGACCAATAGTATTCTTCGGTTTTAACAATCACCTGTTGCGTAGTCAGCACCAACGATTCTTCATTGACTTCGGCCCCCAAGGAGGCGAGCTTATACCCATTGCGAACCTGTCCCCCTGCATAAACAGGCTGAGTAACAGTTAGCATTCCTACATTCATATAATCCAGTGCTTTAATCTCCATTCCCGGAACATAGGCATATTCAGTAGCCGTTTCCAGATTCGCCATATTTCCATCGTAAACCGGCAGGTTCATTTCCGGGGTCTCAATATTAAGCAGGTAATCGTTGGCTTTCATTAAAATAACATCGGCACTCATCTGCGGAAAAAAGTTCGTATAAGTACTTTTCTTTAACTCTTCAGATTCTTCAACCTTTAAGCGTGCTTCCTTAATGCTTTTATTATTCTCAACCGCATACACTTTGCACACATCAAGCGACAATGTTTGCGCATATAGTCCCAAACTACATACGGTGCAAATCATTCCAATTATATATCGTTTCATGATTTTCATTTTGAAAAATTAAACTTCGGGCTCACTATCAGGGGTTGGTCCGTCTCCAGATACTTTCCAGTACAATACTGGTAAAATCAGCAGGGTAAGCAACATCCCGACAATCATTCCAAAACAGATAACTGATCCAAGCGGCCCCCAAAGTGGAGAGTTGCTGGTTATCATTGGAACAACTCCCATTGCTGCCGCCATCGATGTTAAAAAGATAGGACGCATACGTCGTTTTCCCGCAGCAATTCCAGCTTCCTTATAACTGTACCCTTCATTATTAACTAGGTTCATTGCATAATCGATCAGAATTATTCCATTACGAACCACAATTCCTACTAATCCGATTACTCCAATAAAGGATGTCATCCCAAAAGGATAGCCTGTCAATTTCAATCCAATTGCAGCACCTAAGAAACTCATTGGCATGGTTGACATGATAAGTAGCGCCCTTCTGCTGGTTTTAAATTGAAGAAGAAGTATAAAAAAGATGATTAGAATGCTGGTTCCCAATGACCACATCATCGGGATCATATTTTCTATTGTTGATTCGTTATCACCTCCATAGCTAATTTCGACACCTTCGGAAAGTGATAATTGGTCAATTTGAAGCTGTACCAATGAGAATATTTCCGACGTTATTTCCCCCCGTACAACATCGGACTGGACAGTAATTGTTCTCACTCCGTTTCGATGCGCAATCTTTCCTTCTGTCCATTCGGGCTGCAAATCAGCAATTGATCGTAGAGGCACGGACTCCATCGTTTTAGGAGAAAAAACATAGTGATCCTCCAGATCATCAATATTGTCATTTTTCGTTTCATCTTCGGCCAGCACAACACTTACCGGATAATCATCCTCCCAAATAGTTGTCAGTGGCAAACCATCCAGCGAAGTCATCAATGATGCTGCAACCAGTGTTTTGGCATACCCCATCTGACTCGCTTTATTGCGATTAATTTCAACACTAAGTCCGTGGCGCTTTTCTCCCCAATCGTTACGCACCCAAGTTAAATTTTCGGTTTTCTTTAAAATCTGCGTTACTTGTGCAGCAGTAGCCTTCAGCTCTGAAATATTATCTCCTGAAATTCTAACCTCAATGGGAGCTTCAAATTGCTCCATTGCTAACTGCTTCCATTTTATCGTAGCCTCAGGAAAAGCATTTTTATACTTTAATGAATATTCATCCAATATTGCATTGGTTGCCTCTTCTGAAATTGTGTTCACCATTAACTGACCAAAATTCGCAGAAGCTATTTTAGGAGCATACAAATCATTAAAACGAGGAGAACTCATCCCTACAAAACTAGCGACATTCGTTACCCGTTCATCTTTCAGCAGAATATGTTCAAGGCTATCAAGCACCGCATCCGTTTTATCTAAAGAAGTACCTTCAGGCAGATAAACCTCAACCGGAAATTGGCTGCGTTCCATTGCTGGGAAAAACTGCTGCTTTAAAGTTGAAAAAATCAATCCTCCAACAACTACAGATAAAATACCAAGCGAAACAATCATCTTAGGGTTACGGAATGTCCAATCCAACATTTTATCATACCAATGCTGAACCTTATCAAGGAAACTTCTCTTTTCAGAAATCTCATTATCTTTCTTATGCAATCCCTTTTTAATAAAAATAAAACACATAAGAGGCACTAGCAGAAGAGCAACAACCATAGAAATGCCCAATGCAATTCCAATAGTTATTGGAAAAGTACCCACAAAATCACCAGCAGTCCCTTTCAGGAAAAGCATCATGGGCATGAAAGCAGCGATAATGGCTGCTGTTGCTGACAAAACAGGTATAAATAACTCATGAGCTGCTTTCCATGCTGACTCCCATGGAGATTCTCCTTGATCCAGTTTTTCTACATGATTGTCAATTACCACAATGGCGTTATCAACCACCATCCCGAGAACTACGATTAATCCAGCTAGTGAGACGATATGCAACTGAATACCCACCAGCTGCATAATACCCAAAGTGATTAATACTGAAATTGGAATGGTAATTCCGGCAACCGAGGCCACACGAAATGGAAGTAAAACCATTGTAACAATAATTACTGCGATGATAGCTATTAGAAACTCAATCATGAAATGAGAGATTGAATTATCAACCACCTCTGGAAGATTTGAGATTACATTTATCTCCAGGTCTTCACCGGCTTTCGTTTTAAAAGTATCCAGAACATTCTGTACATTTTCTCCAAACTGAACAATGTTGTTCCCTTTCTGCATTTCCAGAGATAACAGAATTGAGTTATTACCATTGTTCCTGATGAAACTCTCCGCTTCTTCATACTTTCGCTCAATTCGGGCAATATCTTTTAAACGAACAATATTTCCTTGTGGATCAGAATAAACAACCTGGTTCATCAGGTCTTCCTCTGAGCTAAAACGTGGCGGAATATGAACCGGCAAAACCAAATCACCGTTATCCAGACTTCCTGAGTAATTAAGAGATTCCTGTATTAAAAAAGAAGCATAAATCGTAGTAGGATCAATATGGTACTCGTTCATCTTCTCCTTCTGTACATAAACGTAGATCTCTTCATCCTGAATACCATCTCGTTTTATCTTTGAGACAGAATTAATCTTCCGGATATCAGCCTCTAAGAATTTCATTTGCTCTTCCAACTGACGGTATGACCTTTCATCAGAAGACATGGTAATAAGCAGAGCAGAAGTATCCCCAAAATCGCTGATTGCTCTTAATGCCAACACCCCTGTTGGCAAACCCGATTTAAGTTCTGTAAGTCCGTGTCGCAATTTCGACCAAAAACGATCCGAATCATGCACGTTGTCGTTCAATTCAACGTACAGAATCATCATCCCTTCTTTAGAAATGGAGTGAGTCTTAGCCTTTTTCACTTCCTCATATCCAAAAATGTAGTTTTCAACTTCTTTTGTGAGCTGCTCTTCAACCTCATTTGAAGTTGCCCCCGGATATACCCCGACAATTACTCCCTGGCGGATAGTAAATTCAGGATACTCCCTGCGTGGCATATTTTTCAGAGCGAAACCTCCCAGAACCATCATCGCTATTATAAAAGCTAAAATGATCTGCCGATATTTCATCGCTCCTTCAATGATATTTATTTTCTTTTTCATTGTTCCCTGTTTTAAAAAAGGCACCCCATTGACAGATTCACATTCACCAATCAACTCTAACATTACAGGAATGATAGGAGCCTTTTATTCTGTTTTCATGAAAAAATTAATTGAAACTCACCAAATCGTTATTCTGCAATTTCTGCTGACCATCAGTCACCAATAACTCACCAGCTTCCAGTCCAGAAACTACATTCAACTGATTGTTGACAATACCGTCAGTTTCAATACGTCTCTGTTGGGCTGTCATTCCTGATTTTTCAACAACATATACATAGTTGTTTCCTGACTCATTTTGCATAACAGACTGAATTGGAACCAGTAATCCTTTTTCATCAGATGGAAGTGGAATAGTTACATTGCAAATCATCCCCGACTTAATTTTCTGACCATCGTTTTTTATTCTTACCTGCACTTCAAATGTTTTAGACAATGAGTTGGCTACCACTCCTACTTTTTCAACAATACCTTCGTAGGATTTTTGCCCCAAAGCAGGAAACAAAACCGTAGATATCTGACCTTTTTGTATTTTATTAATCTCATTTTCCGGGACAGAAATACGAGCAAACATTTCATCAATGGAAATAACGTTCATCACAGAAACCCCCATAATTACATTAGATCCTACTTCGATATTTCGGTTACCAATAATCCCGTTTATTGGGGAGGTAATTTTGCAGTTTTCAAGGTTATTTTTTGCAATCTCTGCTGAAGAATTGGCCTGTTCCAGACTCGACTTGGCATCTTCCCATTTAATCTCGGGCAAGCTTCCATTTTCATACACCGTCTTTAGCCTCTCATAAGCATCCTGAGCTTGTCGTTGCATGGCTAGCGCTGCATTGTAAAGACTTTGGTAAGATCCTTTATCCAACTCTGCAAGCAATTGCCCTTTATGTACTGCATCGCCTTCGAGCACATAAATTTGTAATACCGATCCCGGCAACTGAAAACTTAGTGGAACTGTAATTACAGGCTGGCTCAAGCCACTGTAGTAAAGCTCAATATTTTCACTCTGTTGCCCGATAAGTTCAACTTTAACCGGGATAGGCTTATTCTTCCCTTCATCAGCTGATGTGTTTGCAGCATTTGAGTTGCATCCCCAAACGAGAATGGCTGCTAAAAAAACATAAATCAATTTTCTCATATCTTTTCTATTATAATACCTATATCGTTTTGTAGTCGGTTATTTAATCCAAAATTCCATACTCTAATATAAATCAGTCCAAATCTTTAGAAAAACCACCAAAATACTACAATACCGTTTTGTTATTTTAGTCGGTTTTTGGTCAAAAAAATTATTTAAATATTCTGGGGATAAATAAATAAGCTGTTTTAATTAACTTTTCTTCATCTAATTCTCCATCTTTTTCAACAACATATTTCACCATACCATAAAATGCTGCTAAAAACATTTCTGCAATCCATGGGATGTCATCCCTATCAACATCTCTAAATTCACCAGAATCATAGCCATCCTCCATCATCCTAACCATATAAGACTTCTCGTACTCTAACATCTTATAAAAGTGTGTTTTAATCCTAGATTCGGCCATATCTTCGAACCTAATTATCCGGTATAAATTTGCTTTGTTAATTACTTCTTTATGGAATTCAATGGTGTATGTAAGAATTTTGTCTTCCATACCTTTGAATTCTTCAACCTTGTTCTTCACATGCCTTCTCAGGTTGATCATTTCCAATGAAATAACAGAATCAAATACATCCTCTTTACTCTTAAAATAGTGGTAGAGTGTACTTTTTGCCTTTCCGCAAGCAGCAGCTATTTCGTCCATGGTGGTTTTCTTTAATCCATACTGACGAAAAAGCTTTTGTGCTTCACCTAAAATTTCGTTCTTTATTATTTCATCTTTTAAAACTGCCACTATTCGACTATTTTGGTTTTATAGTAGCGAAATAAGAAAATTAAATAGAATTATGCAAGTTTATTCTATAAGATTCTTTTTAAAAAGGTGTTTTTTAAAACTCACATAACCAGAAATTAACAAAAAACTCCGTCTCCTTATAGCAAGGAAACGGAGTTTTTATTTTATCCCTAAAAAAGGGGTTCTATTTTTTACTTAACTTCTCAATCTCACGATTAGGTGTTAATGCTTTGGTTACTTTGCCTGCTTCTATTTCGGAAGCGACTTCAAAATTAGATGTTGTATTGATCTTTAATGAAGAAGCACCGACTTTTAAAGTATAAGTCCCTGGCTCAACAATCCAGCTTGAAGTTTTTTCTTCAAATGAAGCAATATCTTCAGCTGAAATTGTAAAACTCAATGTTTCGGTTTCACCTGGGTTCAACTTTTTCGTTTTGCCAAAAGCAGTCAATTCTTCTTCGGGTTTTTCTAATTTACCATCAGGAGCACTAACGTATACTTGAACAACCTCACGTCCGGCAACAGAACCAGCATTCGTGATATCAACAGTAGCAGTCATACTTCCATCGAAGCTAGTTGTACTTAATTGCAGATTGCTGTATTCAAAATTAGTGTAAGATAAACCGTAGCCAAATTCGTAGGAAACGGGCACATCAAACGTGTTATAATAACGGTATCCCACATAAATGTCATCATCATAAACAACTTCAAAAGGAGCACGTGACATCATTGAGAAACCAGAAAGATCCGCAGCATCATCTGTTTCACCTTCAATAGCGTAACCCGGGAAAGTATTTGACGAAGGCACATCAGTATAAGAAAGAGGGAATGAAATAGCTATTTTACCTGAAGGATTCGTTTTCCCTGTAAGAATATCAACAACAGAATTACCTGCTTCTAAACCAGGTTGCCATGCCAATAAAACGGCATCAGGAATATTACTCCAGCTAGCAGTTTCCACAACACCACCAATATTTAAAACAACAATCGCTTTTTTGCCAACAGCATGAAAAGCCTCAGTTACAAATTGAATCAGTTGTTTCTCAGTGGATGTTAGATAAAAATCTCCTTCGATAGGTTCTCTATCTGCACCTTCTCCTGAGTTCCGACCAATTGTAATTAAAGCAACATCTGCAGACTGAGCCATTTTTGATGCTGTAGCTTTAGAAACACTCATCTCTGTTACAGGAATTTTCCCTCCCATAATTGCTGCTATAGGATTGGCAGACATATCAACTTTTAAGCTCTCTTGTTCAATATATTTCTCATAGATTGAAGTCAACTCACTATCAGTTTCAAATCCGGCATTTGTTAAACCTTCAATCAACGAAACAGTATATTTCTCATTAACATCTCCACTTCCTGTACCACCAGCGATAAAATCATAAGATGTGTTTCCAAAAGCAGCTACCTTCCCCAACTCAGTTGAAATAGGTAGAACATCCTTATTTTCAAGCAAAACCATACCTGCTGCTGCTGCTTCGCGAGTTACTGCTGCATGTGCTGCTAAATCCGGATTATTAGAGAACTCATAGCCATTATATCTTGGCGATTTCAACATGATACCCAGCATGTTTGCAACATTACGGTCAATGATCGCCTCATCCAAAGTTCCGTCATTAACTGCATCGATAATTGCCATAATTGAAGTTGCCTGACCTGGCATAAGCAGGTCGTTTCCAGCAACCATCTGAGCAATAACATCGCTACCACCACCCCAGTCGGTCACTACATAACCTTCAAATCCCCAGTCGTTACGTAGAATCTTTGTTAAAAGATCTTCGCTCTCTGAAGTATATGTGCCATTGATCTTATTATATGAAGACATTACTGTCCAAGGCTGAGACTCTTTTACTGTAATTTCAAATCCTTTCAAATAAATTTCACGCAATGCTCTTTCACTAACAATGGTATTTACAGACATACGGTTAGTTTCTGAGTTGTTTGCTGCAAAATGCTTTATGGAAGTGCCTACACCATTTGACTGAATACCATTTACCATTGCAGCTGCAATTTTACCGGCAACAAGTGGATCTTCTGAATAATATTCGAAGTTACGGCCACAAAGCGGGTCACGTTGAATATTTAATGCCGGTGCTAAAAGCACATCAGAACCATATTCCAATACCTCATTTCCCATAGCTTGTCCAACCTGATAAACTAGATCAGTATCCCAAGTAGAAGCTAATAATGTTCCAATAGGGAATGCAGTACAGTAATACGTATTCTCAGTATCACCTTCACGAATAGGAGTAATCCTTAATCCAGCAGGGCCATCAGACAAAACCTGAGAAGAAATTCCTAATTCCGGGTATTCAGCTGTAAAGCCTGCTGCACCTGGCAAATAGGTTCTAATTCTATCAACCATTGTTTTGTATTCTTCACTCATCTCATCATCAGCTGGAGAACGAAACATCGCCTCCAGAGAATCAGGTAATCCCATATGCATACCTGTCCCAATTACTAACTGAGCTTTCTGTTCAAGGGTCATTTGAGAAATAATCTCCTGAACTTTTTCATCATCAGACTGAACTTTTTCTGATGTACATTGCACGAATACCCCTGTAGCAAATACAGCAAGAAGTATAAGAGCAAGATTTTTGATTTTTAGTGACAAGTCTCTCATGTTTTTTTATTTAAGGTTTTTTTCATAAAAAAGTATCTTTCATCTTCCTCGTTAAGGCATTCCCTTATATGAAATTACTTATACTTCCAGATTTCTCCACATATCTATTTCTTCCTGACATCGATTTTTAATCACGTCACAATTTGTATTAATATTCATTGTCTGACGATCGTTTAGATTATAGGCCGGCCATTCCGGCTGACCCATTGCTGCTGGGGTACCTGTTTTTGCAAAGGTGGTCCACAACTCACTGAAATTTTGAGAAGCCTCAAACCGTTCTTCACGATTTCCTCCCATTCCAGCAGGGGCAACTCCATTTTCATCAGGGATCGTATTATAAAATTTAAATTGAATATCCATTGCATGAGGTGTTCCCATTGAATAATCTGTCCCCGGAATCTTTATCTCAGATTTATACGCAAAATTATATAAATAAACAGAAGCCGCATTTTGGGCTGCCTTTTTCTCTGCAATTTCCACCGATCCCAGTGCACTAAACTGCAATGAACGAATCGCTACATAAATTTGACTGGGAGTAGCCGCAGGACGGGTCTTTTTATAAGTATCAAAAATTACATCTGCATTGCCCCCAAATTCTTTTTCCAATCTCATTTTAAGTCCTGCCTCATCAAGATTGAAAGCATCCACATCGCCTCCTGTCATGCCAAAGAAAGTATATTCATCTTCGTTTCCTCCAACCATCAAAGGCTTATCCTTTGAGATAGAAGGAGCAACAGGGTCAAAAGGATGATTTGGGAGGAACCTACCATCCACAACCGGACTAAAACCACCAATAATCGATCCTCCTATTCCGCGTGTACTCAAAGATTTAAGATTCGCAGCAGCCTGTGGGATCTTAGTCATTTGCATCTCAAGCAATACCGAGACCGGGACATCAAGAAGTTTGCGCCAATCCTTAGTTGCAATTCCTAGTTCCTTCAGTAAAAGTAAGGTTGTTTGCCGGGCATTTTCTTTTGGAGTCATATTAATACCCGGACCACTTTCTATGGATGCCTTGTGGAAATAAGGTGCTGCATCAGGCATTGCATAAAGACATGATGTTTTTGCACCACCACCGGATTCGCCAAAGATCATTACATTATTTGGGTTACCTCCAAAGCGTTCAATATTTTGATTGACCCATTTAAGTCCATCAACAATATCCAGCATACCATTGTTTCCAGATCCCAGGTACTCATCCCCGGCAATATCGTCAAGATATAAATATCCCATTAACGATAACCGATGATTGGTCTCAACGACCACCACATCATAATAACGGGCAAGGTTCGCACCATCCTGTCCGTCACTCCCTCCGGATCCTGTCGTAAAACCACCACCATGATTGTAAAACATCACAGGTCGTTTTTTTCCATCATTTGCAGGAGTCCACACATTTAACACCAGACATTCTTCATTTGGGTCAGGCTCATTAATACCGTATGTTTGATTAGGAGGCTGTATTGCCGGGTATCCCAACTGTTTTGCATCCCTTATTCCAGCCCATGGTTCGAGTGGAGCAGGTCGACGCCACCTTCTTTCCCCTGAAACCTTACCT
The DNA here is from genome assembly GCA_963662675.2 of Prolixibacteraceae bacterium. Classification (GTDB taxonomy): domain Bacteria; phylum Bacteroidota; class Bacteroidia; order Bacteroidales; family Prolixibacteraceae. The sequence goes on along the minus strand of CAXXHP010000002.1, from coordinate 398,895 downwards.
CCATATGGAACACCTTTAAAAATATTTACTCCCCTTTCCCTATAACCTTTTAATTTTCCATAAGCTGTTTCAACAATAATATCTTCGTCTCCGGCATTAAACATAGAATGTAAAGAACCCGGCATCATCAACATTGGTAAAGTACCGAAGGCTGAATTTCTAAAAAAATGTCTTCTTGTTATTTTGCTCATGGTAATCTATGTTTATTGGTTGTCAAAAGGATTAATTCACTAAATCATAAAAACTTAATTGCTCCTGAAAAGGTAATGGTGTCTGTTTTACTTCATCTCCAAATTCAACAACCTGTGGGTTTTCACGATTGAATTGACTCCATACCGGAAGCCCTTCCCCATTTGGATTACCTGTTTTAGCAAAGTTCACCCAATAGGAGGACATTATATTTTCAAGGTTGTAGTCAATTTCAGTAAACGGCTTATCCCATTTTTTTAATGTATGCAATGCATAAGCAAATTCTGACGAGTGGAATGCGCCAAAGTTAGGTTCACCAGGAGGCACACGCGAGAAGAAATACAAGTAAGCTGGATTAACTCCTGTCTGGCTTTGCAGGGTAGCCCATGTGTAATTTTGCCATCCAAAAAACAATTGATTTGTTAATTTGCTGGAAGCGGCAACTTCTTCTTCTGTATTTCCTGGAAATGCATTTAAATATTCATCAACAAGATCTCCATAAGTCTTTCTAGCATTCTCATTATATGCTTCAACAGATGAAGGAGGACCAAATGAGACACCATCATCTTTATTCCACCCGGTTATCAGAGGGACATCATTTTGTTTTCCAGAAGCGAATGTTTCACGAATATTAGGTAGTATCACATTATCAATAGTAAGTCCAGAGCTTGCAGGTACCTTCATCAATTCTTCTGCGGAAATTTTTCTCAAATCTGAGATTGACTCTACACCTATATTTTTAACATATTCTACACCTGCTTCTTCTGCATTTTGAATCGTCTGGCCCAATGACATTGACTTATCAAACATGCCACCACTTTGAGCTATGGCTTTATGGAACAAACCCTTTGCTTTAGGTGAAACCATCAATGCATTAACACTAAAAGAACCCGCAGATTGACCAGCAATTGTCACATTACTAGGATCACCACCAAAAGCTTCAATATTGGCACTCACCCACTGCAAAGCAGCAATCTGGTCAAGAATTCCATAGTTCCCGGAAGTCTGGTCTTCTGATTCTGTCGAAAGTTCGGGATGAGCAAGAAAACCAAATACGCCCAATCTGTAATTTATTGTAACATATACAACACCTTTGCGTGCCATATCTTCACCATCATACAAAGGAACAGTCCCTGATCCTCCAGTTAATCCACCACCATGAATCCAAACCATTACCGGTAATTTTTCATCAGTAGTATTTGCAGGAGACCAAACATTCAGATACAAACAATCCTCACTTAGTGGCTCAACCGGAGCCATAAATTCAAAAGACCAACAGGCAAAAGGCGTAGGTGTTGCTTGCATCGCTGAAGCTGGCGGAGCCACACAAGCACGAACTCCATCCCACGATTTAACTGGCTGCGGGGCTTTCCACCTTAAATCAGCGACTGGAGGTGCTGCAAAGGGAATTCCCATAAAAATTTTCACAGCCTCATCACTCGTGCTTTTTCCAGAGATTACTCCAGATTCTATTTGAACGGAATTTGAGTTGATTGTAGCTTGTTCTTTTTTACTTTGAGAGCAAGAAAATAAAACGATTGATAATAAAATTATTGGTAGGATTTTTTTCATTAGGTTGGTTTTTATTATTCTCTAAAGTTATTGCTCACAAAAGGTAAAACATTATAGAGTGCCGTATGCCAATATTCCCATGTATGACCGCCATCTCTCACTCTAAATTGATACGGAATACCTGCCTCAGCCATGGCCAATACAAATTCAGTATTTGCTTTAAACGTAAAATCATCGTCACCGCAATCGATAAACCATTTTACGGTTTTCATTGCCTCAATTTTTTCAGGGCTTGCATTTTGCACAAACTTCACACAGTTATTATCCTCTACCAATTGATGAATTTTATTTTGCACAGGGTCTCCAAGCATCGCTTTAAAGATTTCATCATGACGGTATAAATACCCACTCATTGTATAAGCAGCACAAAACAATTCCGGATGATGCGAGGCATATACGACTGTTCCCTGACCCCCCATTGAAAGACCTGCAATTGCCCGGTGTTCTTTATCAGCAATTACGCGATAAGTAGATTCAATATGTGGAATTAATTCTTGAAAGAAATAGTCTTCATACATCCAATCCGGATTATTAAAATAGTTCATGAATGTTTTCCCGGCTTCAGGACAAACAATAATCATTTCACTTGCTTCATTGGCATCAATCATAGGGTTTGCAACATCTACTAAACGACCTTTTTCAGGCCAGTCGGTATGTAGCCCACCACCACCGTGCAACAAGTAAAGAACAGGGTATGATTTTCCCGTATTGGTATCATAGTCTTTAGGCAGATAGATAGCATATTCTCTATCCTCTCCCAATATTTTACTCGTTGATGATTTGTACTCTACTTTACCACCGCCCATTGAAAACTGAGCATACATACTTAATCCCATCAAAAGGAATAATAGGGTAGAAAAAATTCTTTTATACATTTTTGATTCTTTAGCTATTTGTTAAAATATTCTTCCCAAGCTCGAGGCAATCCGTTCGTTTCAAGTTGTCGTATTCTGGCTGACTTAAACCTTCAATGGATTTCCGTGAAGCTTCATCTAACAAGCCATAAGTAATTCGGCCTAAAAACACTTTAGAAGGAATACCTGAAACTCCACAAAGTTGAGCAAGGTGATTGTCGATTAAATCAACAGTTTGTTGTTCTCCGGGAGCTTGCATTCTGTTGCCACATACTGCAAATAATCCACGAACCTTGTTTTTCAATAAACTTGTATTCTTACTTAAATAGGTTTGCATTTCTTCTGAAACCTTTCCTCCACGAATTGACCCACCAATAACGACATGCTCATATCCTGAAAGGTCAGGGTTTTCCCGAACATCAAAAACATTGGCAATACCATTCATTCCTTCGGATATCCATACAGCAGCATCACGAGAACTACCGCACCAGGTTGAATATAAAACAGCCCATTTCTTATCTGATTGTGTTGGATAGTATTCCAACGCTTTCAGTTTTTTTGAAAAGGACAGCGAACCAATCGCCAATAGGCTCATTTTAAAGAAATGTCTTTTGTTCATGGATTTATGATTTTAGTTTTAAAAAAGCGATAGGATAATGTAAAGATTAAAAGACCTGCAAATGTGTTATTAACATATTCTTTTTATTCTCGCAGCAATGTATCAGAATGGGAATATAAATTACAGCAAATGATTCAGGACAGCCCGTTCTGTTACACTTTATTTCTCAGCATTTTGAATAGTAAAAATATAAAGAAAATAGGATAGTTTGAACATTATTATCTTATATAATAGATGAATTTGGTTAAAAACAGCACATGTGCTTCCAACCAAACTCAGTATTATTATAACATTGTAACCTGCTTCTATTTGAAGAGCTTCGGAGCAAATTCGGATAAATATATTCGCCAGTTTCTCCAAATATGACCACCATCAGTTTCCATATATTCATACGGCATACTCATATCGTCCAATTTTGCACGATAATCAACTACATTTTGATATAGAAAATCAGTTTTTCCAATACCTATCCAGTATAATTTGTAGCCATTGTCCATTTGTTTCTTCAGATCCTTATCAATGTTTTTATAAACAGGCGAAGGATTTTCCGAATTTTCAGTTACTGAAATTGCAGGAGAGAACAAACCAACGTAATCAAATTTATTCTGATAATATCTTGAAATGTGCATCGTATGATACCCTCCCATAGACAAACCTGCTATTGCACGTCCTTCTTTTGTAGCTTTAATGCGGTAATTACTCTCAACAAAATTTACAATATCCATGAATGTTTCTTCCATTTTACCGTCCATCGTGTGAGGCAACATCATTACCGGCAGGATAAGTCCTTCACTAGATTCACCAGGAGCAGCTTCTTTCGACACATTGCCATTAGTCATAGCTACAATCATGGGCTTAGCCATTCCTTGTGCAATTAGGTTATCAAGAATTTGAGAAGTCCTTCCTAAAGACATCCAGGCTTCTTCATCACCTCCGACTCCATGTAGCAAGTACAATATAGGATAGTCTTCACCATTTCCTTCATAGCCAGGAGGAGTGTAAATTGTAATACGGCGAGTCATGTCATTTCCCGGAGAATCATACCACCGACGACTAACTGTTCCGTGAGGTACTTTATTTACTTTGTATAAATCAGAGTTTTCTCCACCAACAATGAATATGTTAGTAACTGAAGCTACATCTCGTATTATATATACATTATTTGGATCTGTAGTCTTCATCCCATCAACGGTAAATGAATAGCTATACAACTCGGGTGCTAAAACTTCGGTCGTATAACTCCAAATATCATCGTCTCCTTTCTCCATCGCTTCAGATCCTGCAACAAAACCGCTACTAGGCATCCAATCACCAGATATTGTAACTTCGGATGCATTTGGTGCAACCAGTCTGAATGTAACGGCATTATTTTCGTGAATTTCAGGAGAAATAACACTTTTCCCTCCAAAGATTGCTTGTTGTGCAAATGTTGTAATTCCAATAAAGAGGAATGTTATAACCAATAAAAAAAATTGTTTTCTCATTTGTATCGTTTTAGTTTTCTTATTGAAGTATATAATACCGCTTATATAGACATTATATTGTAAGCAAATCGATCTTTCGGATTATTATATTTCATGACCCTTTTTGATTTTAAGAATCACTATTCAATAAATTAGGTAATAAAAAAGAGATCATTATCTCTCAAATTCTGCATTCTATAACAGAATTTGAAAGTTAATGATCTCTACAAATCAAGTTAAATCAGTAATGATTACCAACCTGTATTTTGAGTAAGATTTACATTTACTAGCATTTCCTTCTGTGGAAATGGTAGCAATTCATTCTTACCTGATACAAATCCGTAATGTGAATTTGTATATGGATAAGTTACGTTATAAGAACCATCTCCATTTAGTCCAGAGAAAATTGGCACTTGCTTACCTTGCTCTGCCAAAGCTGTCTCAGCATCGTCCCAACGGATTAGATCCTGATAGCGAACTCCTTCGAAACAAAGCTCAAGACGTTTCTCAACTTTAATGTCATCTAATGTAACTGAAGTCAATTCATCTAACTGAGCTCTTAAGCGAACCTCGTTGATATATGCCAATGCATTAACCTCATCAGAAGACTCCAAACAAGCTTCAGCAGCTAAAAGAAGAACTTCGGAAAATCTCATTATACGATAGTTATTATCAGCTGTATATCCAGATGAGTTTGGAACAAGTTCTGTACCTAGGAAACGAATTTTCCAGGCGAAATACCCCTCATGTCCATAAAGGCTAGCCGCAGGACTAACAGTAATTGGATAATTTGGTGCTCCAATTTCCATAACTTTCTCATACGACTTAATCGTTGCATTTAATCTATAACCCTCAACACCTTCTTCTGCAACAAATGCATCATACAAAGCTTCTGTTGGATTCATAAATCCCCAACCTCCAGGGTAAAGATCATGAGCACCAAAGTCATAGCCTCCAAGCTCCATTTTATCACTTCTCCATCCGTACATATTACCTAATGCACCAAGACCCTGAGAAGTATTGTTGCCATCACTAACATAGTTAATCTCGAAAATATTCTCAGAACTAAAGTCTTCTACAGTTCTTAATACATTTTCATAATCACCAATTAGCTCATATAGACCTGAATTAATAACAGATTTTAACATTACAGCTGCTTCACTACTTTTTCCTTGGAAAAGTAGAGCTTTTCCTAAAAAGGCTTGTGCTGCTTGTTTTGTTAATCTTGCTCCTAAAGAGCTATCATCAGAACTGCTTTTCTCTGGAAGAATGTTAGCATCAATTGCATCTTTATAATCAGCTTCAATTTGAGCCCAGATAACACTAACCTCGGTATTTGGCTGTTGAAATTCGCTAGGGCTAAGCTCCGTAGTCACCAAAGGCACTGGTCCCCATAGCGTTACCAAGTTAAAATAAGCCCATGCTCTGGCAACTTTAGCTTCTGCAATTGCTAATACTTTAGCGTCTGAGTCATCAGAAAAGTTATTAATAACCAAATTAGCATGATAAATTAGAGCATAAAGGTTACTAAACCCTTCTTCAATTGTTGTATTTGCAGTACTGAAACGATATTCATTCAATTGCTCATAGTGAGATTGATCACCTTTTGAACCTCCACCACAAAAAGCATCATCAGAAAGAAGATTCTTAAGAAAGAAGCTATTGAATGTAACGGATCTCCATTGATTATATACAGAAGTTATAGCTTCTTCTGCATCTACATCGGTCTGGTAGAAATTCTCCACAGATGTAGCCCCCTGATGATCAACATCATCTAGCAAGCCTTCACATGAAGTAAAAAGGCCTGCGCCTAAAATTATACTAAGAATATATATGAATTTTGTTCTCATTATTCAAGATTTAAAATGTTAGATTAATACCAAGTACAGTTTTCTTGGAAGTTGGATATGATCCTTTATCTATACCCAATTGCTCACTTGATCCAGCTGAAGCTTCAGGGTCAAATCCTGGGTAACTAGAAATTACGATCCAGTCGTCAAGTGAAACATACAAGCGTACGCTTTTGATATTCACCTTGTTCAACAATTGTTTAGGAAGAGTATATCCTAACTGCATTTGTTTTACTTTAAAGAATGAACCATTCATTACAGCGTCACTACTAATCCAGTACTTATCTTCACCATTCGCATTAGGACGTGGTTTAGAAGCATCTGTATTTTCAGGAGTCCATCTGTCATCATAGAAAACATTTAGCTTGTTTCCTCTTGGGCGGTCAATTCGTGTTAAAGCATTAAATATTTCATTACCGCTTGAACCTGTACCAAATACTGTTAAGTCAAACCCTTTGTATCCGGCAGTAAGAGTAACACCATATGTGAAATCAGGAATTCCACTTCCCAACATAACTTTGTCATCTGGAGTAATCGCGCCATCTCCAAGATCAGCAACTCCGTCTCCATCAGTGTCAACAGTTAACTGATCTACAAAAATTGGATCACCTGTTGCATCATCGATATCAGCTAATTCATAACCTCTCATATACCAGATTGGGAAACCTTCTTCGAAAACAGTGATACCACTTTCTGTATGGAATGAAGCACCTTCAATTCTTGAGATACTAGGATCAAGGTAGGTAACCTTATTCTTCAAAGTAGCCAAGTTTCCACGAAAACTGTATGATAAATCACCAATATTATCACTCCATCCTAGTTCAAACTCAAGACCTTTGTTTGAAACATTACCAGCATTAACTGACATTGAGCTCACACCTGTTTCAAAAGGAGGAGTAATAGCAACTAATAAGTCTTTTGTCTGCTTTTCATAGTAGTCAAACCCAAAGGTTAAACGGTCATTAAAAGCACGGATATCAAGACCAAGGTCAAGTTGCTCAGAGGTTTCCCAAGTCAACTCGTTATTACTTAGTGTAGAAGGAGCAGATGCAACTTGGTATGTAAGTGAATTATAGTATGGATACGAACCATCTGAGCCAATTGCTGCACGATAAGAAAATCCGCCCAATGGGCCGGTGCTCCCGTTTTGTCCCCAACTACCACGTAATTTCATATGAGTAATTGGTGTTTCTTTCGGGAAGAAATCTTCATTTGAGATTGTATACCCTGTAGAAATTGCAGGGAAAGTACCCCAACGGTTCTCTACTGGAAGAATAGAGATATCACTTGCATCTCTACGTAAAGAAACCTGCACCATGTATTTACTTGCATAGCTATAAGTTGCACGACCAAAGTATGAAAATTGACGCCCAGCATTAGAATATGCACCTGATACTGTTTTATTTGATCCAGCTGATAAATAATTTAGATCTCTATATAATGGGTCGTCTTTAATAATCTCATTACCACCTGCAGTAACTCTTGTTGAATAAGGTGCAGAATAAGAGATACCAGCCATTGTTGTTAAGGTGTGATCTCCTTTTTCAATTATATAATTTGCAAAGTTTTCCCACTGATAATACAAACTATTACCGTTGGTACGAGAGACATTAATCTCATCATTCTTTGCAACATCACTGGCATAATAAACATTGTCAAATGCATATGTACCATAGTATGATGCCCTATATCCAAGCTGGGACGTAATCGTCAAGTTTTTTATCGGTGTTAAGTTGGCAGCAAATGTTCCTAACAGGTTAAAACCTTGTATCTTTTGGTCAGTTCTGTCTCTCATTAACAAAGGATGGATTTGATCCGATTTGTAGATTTGAGATAGTCCATAATACCTTCCTTGCTCATCAGTCAACAGTGATTTACCAGCGTCAACCATATTTTGCATAGATGCAGGTAAATTATCTGCAGTATAGTATGGAGTTGTAAGAGGATCCATCGTTAATACCGATGCCAAAAGACTACCATATTCTGAATTTTCAGAAACATTATCAAAGATCCACCTTTCCATAGAGTTAGTCATACTAACTTTTAGCCAGTCTTTAATTTTATAGTCTGCGTTAACCATCGAAGTCCATCTTTCATAAACATCGTTATTCCCTTTTACAATACCATTATCATCAAGAAATGAAAGAGATATATTATAAGAACCCCTATCGTTTGCACCTTGTGCACTAATGTTATGCTTTTGTCTAACTGAATTTTCAAAGGCAACGTCAGCCCAGTTAGTATCAGTAACACCATCCCATACAGAAGAAATTTCATCTGAAGTAATGAAGTTCGCTTCAGTCATATAAGTAATATATTCTTGAGCATTCAATACATCAGGAACTCTTGCCAATGAATTGGTTGTATACTGCATGTCATAAGTAATAGTACCCTCTCCTTTTTTACCTTTCTTCGTAGTAATCAAGATCACACCATTACCAGCCTCAGCTCCGTAAATTGCAGCCGATGCAGCATCTTTCAACACCTCCATTGACTCGATATTATTAGGATCAAGGAAGCCAATGTTATTGGTGCGAAGTCCGTCAACTACATACAATGGGTTTGATGCAGTATTTGAACTAAATCCACGAATACGAACTGTAGCAGCTGAAGCAGGAGCACCTGATGTATTAATAATTTGTACACCGGCTGTTTTTCCTTGCAATGCTTGCTCTGGTCTTACAATGGTACGGTTTTGCATATCCTCAGATTTCACTTGAGAGATTGCACCAGTAAGATCACTCTTTCTTTGTACACCATAACCCACGGCAACAACTTCGTCTAAACCAATAGACTCTTCTTCCATTGTTACATTTAGAGCTTGACGTCCATTCAATACAATTTCTTGAGATTTCATCCCAACAAATGAGAAAACCAACGTTGAAGTGCTACTTACATTTCCTAGAACATAGTTTCCATCAAAATCAGTAATAGTACCCGTAGTTGTACCTTTAATAACAACAGTTACTCCAGGAAGTGGCTCCCCTAAATTGTCTGTTATTGTTCCAGTAACTTCATACTCTTGTTCCACTACGTTCAGCTTTTGCTTGTTCCTATTTAAGGAATCTGTTTTTGCTGAAACATTCATACTCAATGCAAAAAATAAAAAAAACGTAAGCAAAATAGCTCCGCCAATCATTTTTTTGCTTGATTGATAATTTTTTTCCATAAATTGTTGTGTTTTTAATTAAATGACTGCATTTTCTATTTATGCAGTTGTTTTTCACTCGAGAAATTGGGAATGTCCTACCATTTCCAATTTTCTTTTTTTTAATCGTTTAGGTTTTTCTTTCAATAATTTAGTTCTCCATAGGCAATTATATTTGGTTTTTTAATCAGTTTTCTTTTCCTAAATATTTTTACACAAATCCCCTTACTTACACATAAAAGGCAATACTTCCCTTAAATGGTAATTAGCGTGTTACATATGCAGGCAACATAACCTGCATCTAAGCTTTTTCATCTCACTTCTTCATGGAGAATCTCTTCTCCCTTCCCCCCTTTGCTATTTTCTAATTCATCAATTATTAGGTTTATTCAATTACCGATTGTAATGAATTCCTTAACCTGAAGTAAACAGAAGGCTTTTAGGGTATGATGGGAATATACATCTTCGTTATCTAAAACCTGAAACGGCTAATCGCAAAAAACAAATGCTATTCCCAACATGTAAAATTCAACGCACTTAAACATTATCAAGCCAAAACAGACAGATATTTACATCTAAAAAAACTTGTTTTGAGCAAAAAAATAAGCGGCTAAACTGTATCTCATCTTTATTATGTACTAATTATTAGATTGTTAAACATTCACTCCCAATTCACTCTCAATATTCAAATCAGCCACACTACAGCATCAAAGAAACAATCAACAATACATGTGCTTCACGGCACATACGCCACAATTATAAGAATTAAATCACAGCTCACAAAAAGGTATCTTCTCATCAAAAGGCCTCGAACAGGATTCCAAGCAATGTATTTCGTGATATATCACCATATTTTACAGACAAATACGGAAATTTAGACAATGAAACTCCATCTGGATTCTAAAATATTTTTGTGAATAAATGTTAAAATAACCTTAATAAAGGTAAATTAAATTGTCAAAAAATTGATTCTCCAGCCCAAAATAAGTCGACACATAAACAACTTATCTGCCAAAACAACATGTAAAGAAAAAGACGGGATTACAGCATGGGGTCTCACTTACTCGCTATCTCCCACAGTTGAAAAAGGCAAGGTGATCCAAAACAAACTTAGCGCCTTTGTTGTATTAAACATAGAAATAGAGTTTTTAGACAACTTAGTTGATCCAAACCCGAAGTGCCTATCATACAAGACCCATATTTGGTGTTGGAGGACAATCATGAGCCTACAGAATAGCAAAACCTAAAATAGGCATATAAATGCCATGCCTCAGAACAAGATTTCATAGTTGACTCTTACTTCTCGGATAAATAAATTGATCAATAAAAATTGAGAACACAAAAAATACACTTGAGGTTGAATCTGGAGACAGCTAATTATTAAACAAAAAACCCAGAGAGGAAAACCTCTCTGGGTGAATATCATTATAGGAAATGACTATCGTCGTATTTTAGACGAGACAATCATATTTGAAAAATTATCCGCACTTGGACGAGCCGCAGTCCGGACAAGTCAAACATCCTTCCTGATAAATAACATTATCGGATCCGCATTCACCACAAGTCGTGCCTTCAGCAAGCGTTCCATTTGGGATATACTTCTTAAGGGCACGAGCTACACCAGCTTTCCAACTATTAATTGTGTCATTATCCAACTGCAAGCTAGTAACAGTATCCACTACTTTATGAATTGGCATACCGTGTCTCAAGATACCCGAAATCAATTTCGCATAGTTCCAGAATACAGGATTAAACTTATATGACAATCCTTCAATTGTGGTTTTATAACCGCGTTTATTTTCATACTGGAAGTCATACCGGGAATTACCTTCGTCATCACGGTTCTTGATAATTTTACCGCGCGTGACTGAACGAGGCAGCAAAATACCATCTTCATCATCTTGAAGACCAGTGAAAATTTCGTAGGGCAAATCGCCAACTAAGCCAATAAAAGCAACCCACTTATCTTTATTGTTCTGGAAACGAACCACCTCAGCATCTAACTCCTCAGGGCGTTTTGTCGGAAAATGTGATGAAGATTTTTTCTTCTCCTCCTTTCTATTTGAAAGAAGGACACCAGAACGAGAACCGTCTCGGTATACCGTTACACCCTTGCAGCCACTTTTCCATGCTTCAAAATATAACTTTCCTACTAGCTCTTCTTCAACATCTGCAGGTAAATTAATCGTAACACTAATCGAATGGTCAACCCATTTCTGTACGCGTCCCTGCATTTTTACTTTATTAAGCCAATTTACATCGTTTGATGTTGCTTCATAATAAGGTGATTTTTTAACCAGCTCATCTAAATCTTCATGACTGTAGTTATCTGCTTTTTCAATACCATTTATCTCCATCCATGTTAAAAACTTATGATGGAAAACAGTATATTCTTCCCAGCTATCACCAACTTCATCCACAAAATCAACTCTAGTATTTTTGTCGTTTGGATTTACTTTCCGGCGACGTTTGTATACAGGCATAAATACTGGCTCTATCCCTGAAGTTGTTTGGGTCATCAGGCTGGTAGTCCCTGTTGGAGCGATTGTAAGCAACGCAATATTACGACGTCCATGCTTCACCATTTCCTGATACAGATCTTCATCCTCTTGACGAATGCGATTAATCATTGGGTTATTTTTCTCGCGTTCGGCATCATAGATTCCAAACGAACCACGCTCTTTACCCAATGTCACAGATGACCTATAAGCCTCAACGGCTAATGTTTTATGTATTTCTTCACTAAAATCAGTCGCAGCATCAGTGCCATAACACAACCCAAGTGCAGCAAGCATGTCTCCTTCAGCTGTTATTCCTACTCCTGTGCGACGTCCTTCTTTGGCTTTGTTTTGGATTTTCTCCCACAACCTACGCTCAGTGTACTTAATTTCTTCATCTTCCGGATCAGAAACGATTTTTTCGATAATGCCATCAATCTTTTCCAATTCAAGATCAATGATATTATCCATCATGCGCTGTGCATACCCCGCATGTTCTTTAAATTTATCGAAGTTAAATTTAGCTTCTGCAGAAAATGGTTGATCAACATACGAATAGAGGTTTATCGCCAACAAACGACAGCTATCGTAAGGACAAAGAGGTATTTCACCACAAGGGTTCGTAGACACAGTTTTATACCCTAAATCAGCATAGCAATCTGGAACTGATTCTTTAATAATGGTATCCCAGAAAAGAATACCCGGCTCTGCAGATTTCCATGCGTTGTGTACAATCTTCTTCCAAAGATCTGTAGCGTCAATTTCCTTTTCGTACACCGGGCTATCTGATGCAATAGGATATTGTTGCGTGTATGGCTTTCCACTTTCTATAGACTGCATGAAGTCGTCATGGATCTTAACAGATACATTAGCTCCAGTAACTTTTCCTTGCTCCAATTTGGCATCGATGAATTTTTCAGAATCAGGGTGTTTGACAGAAACGGAAAGCATCAAAGCACCCCGGCGACCATCTTGCGCAACCTCTCTGGTTGAATTCGAATAGCGCTCCATAAAAGGCACAATTCCTGTTGAAGTCAATGCTGAATTCTTAACCGGAGATCCTTTAGGTCGAATGTGTGAAAGATCATGACCTACACCGCCACGTCTTTTCATTAACTGAACCTGTTCTTGATCAACCTTTAAAATACCACCATATGAATCTGAATCGCCCTCGTTCCCAACAACGAAACAATTTGAAAGTGAAGCAACCTGATAATCATTACCAATTCCGGTCATGGGCCCCCCCTGCGGAACGATGTATTTAAAATCTTTTAACAGCTGATAAATCAACTGCTCATCCATTGGGTTTTCATATTTCTTCTCGATTCTGTAAATTTCTGCGGCAAGCCTCTTGTGCATATCATCAGGAGTCAACTCAAAGATATTCCCATAAGAATCCTTTAAAGCATATTTGTTCACCCAAACCCGGGCGGCCAATTCATCTCCTTTAAAATACTTTACTGCTTCTCCGAACGCCTCGTCCTGAGAATAATTTTTTTTGCCTAACTGAGGCTTCACTTCCACATTTTTGAAAACCATACAAGAAAAAATTAAGTCTGTATATCGCTAACAGACTGTTAAATTGACTAAATACCTGTCCCTATTTTCATCGAATTTGCTTCATGCAATATCCAAAAAAAAAGAAGACAATTTTCCCAAGCCAGGCCTAAAGTTATCAACTAAAAAGTGTTAATTGCTTCACTGGTAGCGCGTTAGGTTTTTAATAATTAAATAATGTTTACCAAAATGGAAATTTTACGAAAACAGGACATGTGGAAAGTTGACAGAAGCTAAAGAATTGAAAGTCACAAAACACACATGGAAGTAGACCTATTTATTGGCTTCAAAAATGCCTGTCATTTAAAAACATTTTCAAGAATTAAAGCTGTTGCCCCAACATTTTCTCTCATGAATTGACGACATCCCAGCTCTATTTCATTCATTTTTTCATCGTTGCCTATCAACTGATCAAGATGAATGGTGAGCTCATTAACATCTATTACAGGAAAGGCTAATTTACGGTTCACCAATTCCACCGCCTCTTGAAATTTAAGATACTTTGGCCCAAATAGTATTGGGGTGTTAAAAATGGCAGCTTCCAACGTATTGTGGATTCCAACACCAAATCCCCCTCCAATATAAACCACATCTGCATAACGATAAACGCTAGCAAGAATTCCGATGGAATCTATAACCAGGATGCGATAGTCTTGAATATTGCCTTCTAAGGAGGTTAAACGAGCAGCTTTCTCAGGCAACATTGCCTGCAACCTATTAATATTCGTTTCTCTCACCTCATGTGGGGCAAATATCATTTTTATTGATGTATTTCTCTTCAGATATTCAATTAGGATTTCTTCATCCGGCTGCCAAGAGCTACCTACCACAACTAGCTTTGAGTCTCCTTTAAACTGTTCAATAAGCGGCAAATCCTTGCCTTTTGCTGCAATTTCGGCTACCCTGTCAAATCGTGTGTCTCCTGTAACCATAGAATTGTCAAATCCAATGCTGCCAAGCAAGTCTGCAGATTCTTGATTCTGAACAAAAAAGCACTCAACCCCACTTAAAACATTTTTGTACCAATTTGCGCGAATACCGCTTTTAAAGAACAACTGATTAGGACGAAAAATGGAAGAAACCAGATATAGTGGAATCCCTGATTTATTTAACTCGCTGATATAGTTTTTCCAAAATTCATATTTTATGAAAAAGGCTTTCTCCGGCCGAACTAATTCAATAAATCTTTTGGCATTATCCTTTGTGTCAGCTGGCAAATAACAAACATAGTCTGCTTGATCATAGTCTTTTCTTATCTCATATCCTGAAGGGGAAAAAAAGGTCAATAATACCCGGTAATGTGGGTGCTGCTTTTTAATCCCCTCTATCAAAGGCCGACCTTGTTCAAATTCTCCCAGAGATGCGCAATGTACCCAGATTACAGGTGCGCCACCTTTCTTCAAGGCATCCTTCAAGTATGGAAAAACGCTTTTTTGCCCACGATACCATAGCCTTGCCTTTTCATTGAAAGGAGCAACAACATATGCTAAAAATAAGTACGTCCGTATTCCAAGTTGATAGATCAAACCCATGAGAACATTTTAAAAATCAAGAGTAAAGATAACTTTTTGTTTGTTGAGGATTTTGCAACAAAAAATAGATCAATCCTGTAGCGACTGTAAATATCCAAGGTCTTTTTTCAAACCGGGAGCCATAGAAGCCTCAACAGCAAGTTGATCGCATCGTTCATTTTCAGGAATATCAGCATGCCCCTTCACCCACACAAAACGAACCTGATGCTTGTCATATACTCCCAAGAAACGCTGCCACAGGTCTGCATTTTTCTTCCCCTTAAACCGTTTTTTCACCCAATTCCAAACCCATTTTTTCTCAACTGCATCAACTACATACTTTGAATCGGAATATATTACAACCTGACTATTTTCTATCTTCAATGATTCTAATCCGACAATCGCAGCAAGTAATTCCATGCGGTTATTTGTTGTCAGCTCAAAGCCATCGGACAGTTCTTTCCGGAAAGAACCCGAAAGCAAGACCACGCCATAGCCTCCCGGCCCGGGATTGCCTCGCGCTGCGCCATCAGTATACATAGTAATTCGAGGGGTTGATGTCATCCTTTATTTTTCTTGCAAATATAGCAATCAAAAACAGAAGCGGCCTCCTCATAAAAAGAAAGGCTTCTCAGTATTGAGAAGCCTGACAATATCATCTTAAGTATTACTTACAAAATTAACATCGCATCCCCATAAGTTCCGAAGCGATAACCTTCTTTTATTGCAACCTTATAAGCATCCATCACAAAATCATAGCCTCCAAATGCAGCAACCATCATCATCAAGGTTGACATTGGCAAATGCAAATTAGTGATCATACTATTGGCCACACTAAATTCATAGGGAGGGAAAATAAATTTGTTTGTCCACCCCTCAAAAGGTTTCAAATGCCCTTGTGTTGAGACTGAACTTTCTAATGTTCTCATGACTGTTGTTCCAACGGCACAGATATTTTTCTTTTTCATCTTTGCCCCATTAACTGCCTCACAAGCTAACTCATTAATCCATATTTGCTCTGAATCCATTTTATGTTTCGTCAGATCCTCCACATCAACACTGCGGAAGTTTCCCAAACCTACATGCAAAGTCACAAAGCTAAAATCAACACCAATAATCTCTAGGCGTTTCATTAGCTCACGACTAAAGTGCAATCCGGCAGTTGGTGCTGCAACAGCTCCTTCGTGTTTTGCAAAAATAGTTTGATACCGGTCTTTATCTTCCGGCTGAACAGGACGTTGAATAATTTTAGGAAGAGGAGTTTCTCCTAAACTATATAGCGTGTTTTTAAATTCATCATAAGGCCCATCAAACAAAAAACGCAATGTGCGTCCACGAGATGTGGTGTTATCAATCACCTCTGCCACCAACAAGTCATCTTCTCCAAAATATAATTTATTTCCTATCCTGATTTTACGGGCAGGATCAACCAATACATCCCACAAACGCTGTTCTCTATTTAATTCCCGCAAAAGGAATACTTCAATTTCAGCACCTGTTTTCTCCTTATTTCCATACAAACGTGCCGGAAAAACTTTGGTATCATTAAACACCATCACATCCTGATCACCAAAGTAATCAGTAATGTCTTTAAATGTTTTATGTTCAATTTTCTTGGTGTCACGATGCAATACCATCAATTTGGATTCATCCCTATTTTCAACAGGATGTAAGGCAATTAATTCTTCCGGTAATTTGAATCTAAACTTGGATAACTTCATATGTAAATTATATCGATTTTTCTAAAATTTGTTTTTGAAATCTCTTGTGCAAAGATAATGCAGACCACAGCACAAAGTGACCTTATACGGAGCAATAATCAATTTGTTACAAATTGGTTAAGATTTTCCATGAAATAATTGACATCCATTGCTTCTTCAACCTTAAAATCACCAATTTGAGTGCGTCGTAACCCTATCAAATAAGCCCCACTGTTCAATGATTTCCCAATGTCTCTTGCAAGCGCCCTTACATATGTGCCCTTACTGCAAACAATCCGAATTACAACTTCATTCTTTAAAAACTTAATCAATTCAATATCCTTAATATCAATTAGCTTAGCATTCAACTTCACATCTTCTCCCTTTCGAGCGTGAGTATATGCTCTTTTCCCATTTACTTTCACAGCACTAAATAATGGGGGAACCTGAAGTTGTTCTCCTGTATATGATTTTAAGACCTCAACAAGCATTTCATCGGTAATATGCTCAATTGAGTGCTGACTATCTTCCTCCGTTTCCAAATCAAAAGATGGAGTAGTTGCACCCAACTTCAGAGTGGCAATATATTCTTTTTTCTGTGCCTGAAGGCTTTCCACCTTTTTTGTGGCTTTACCTGTGCAGAGAATCATTAAGCCTGTGGCTTTGGGGTCTAACGTGCCAGCATGGCCAACTTTCAGCTTTTTTATCCCTAAAGTCCGACACAGGTTATTACGGACTTTCATCACTAAATCAAAGGAAGTCCAATCCAGATCCTTATCAAAAAGCAATATTTCTCCTTCCTGAAAATTATATTTTTTGGGCGTTGTCCCCATCCGAAAGTGCGTTTAAGTTATCTGATTACCAGAATAACGGTTGATTTTTTTCAGCCTGCAAAAATAGCAATTAAGCCAATAATTAAGCAATAAACTGCAAAATAAATGAGCTTGCCTCTTTTAACAATGCTTATCATCCAGCGACATGCTAAAAGACCGGAAATAAAAGCGGCAATAAAACCAACAAATAGCGGAAGAATTCCGATAGAATCTAATGAAGAAACGTTGCTCCCTGAAAGATCGATAATATTTGCACCAATAATTGGAAGCAAAACCATCAAAAATGAAAATCGGGCAATTTCATTTTTCTTCTTCCCAAGCAAAAGGCCAGTCGCAATAGTGGAACCACTTCGTGAAATTCCGGGGAGAACAGCAAGTGCTTGAGCGATACCAATAATCAATGCATCCGGAAGCTTTAATTCATTTTCCTTTGCTTTTGCGAATTGGGTAAACGCAAGCAAAGCTGCCGTTATTAAAAGCATGGATCCTACAAACACCAGATTTCCTGTAAAAAGACTTTCAATTTCTTCTTTAAAGAAAATACCCAACACGGCAACCGGAACTGCTGAGATTAAAAGGTAAAAAATATAGCGAGTATCATTGTTCCACTTTAAGGAGGACAAGGCCAAAAGGAGGGAAACAATATCTTTTCTAAAAACAACAATTGTGCTCAATACTGTAGCACCATGAGCCACAACTGCAAACAATAGGTTGTTATGATTTTCCACGCCAAGCAAAGCGTGCCCAAGCTCTAAATGCCCACTTGAACTAACCGGCAAAAACTCAGTCAACCCTTGGATAATTCCCAATAAAAGAGCCTGTAAAACACTCATGAACTATTTCCCTGTCTTAGATTTTTTCATGATGGCATAAATTTCAAACATAAACCCAAACAACACCACCATAGGGGCTAGTGTTATTCGTCTGAAACTAAAAATTTCGGGATTGAAAACAGCATCATTTTCACTTTTCCCTCCAACCATCAAAATAAAACCTACAACAATAATTGCGAACCCAATCAGCAACAAACGGTAGTTTTCTTTTCCAAGTGCAAATTGCTTATCAGTTGTATCTAGTTCTTTTTTAGCCATAATAAGTATGAATGAATTTCAAAATTAATCAATAAAATAACTCTTCAAACCTGAGATGCAGAAATTTATTTACTGCTAGATGGGTAGATAACCAGGAAATCAACACCCCAAACAAAAACACAACGATAAAAGTAATCCCAATCGTATTTAACTGTTGTAATTCTAATATTCCTTCAAAATCCTGCTGATATGAATAAACCAATGAAATCAGTCCTAAATTGGCAACCAAACCTGCTATTATACCATAACTTATGCTCTTTATTATAAAAGGTCTTCTTATAAATGAGCGGGTGGCACCAACCAATTTCATCGTGTTAATAACAAATCGCTGGGAGTAGATTGAAATACGAATCGTGTTATTTATCAATGTTGAAAAGATAAACAAAAGCAAAGCAGAAAAAATTATAAGGTATAGACCTATTCTCTGCACATTTTCATTGATAATTTGCACAAGATCACGCTGGTAATAAACTTCTTTTACTTGAGAATACTGCAGAAATTTTTGCTCGAGCAACAACAAACTGTCAGGATGCATATAATTGGCATAAAGCTTTACATCCAACGATGAGAACAATGGGTTGAACCCTAAGAAGCTCACAAAATCTTCGCCTAAATCCTCTGCAAGTTGAATAGCAGCTTCTTCTTTTCCAATGTATTTTGTTGACTTCACATAGTTTTTGGTACTCAATGTTTTTTGCAGGCTTAATATCTCCACTTCGCGAACATCATCCTGCAAAACCAAGGTAAAGCCAACTCGTTCGCGCATATAATCCGACAAACGATCAGCATTTAAAACAAGCAACAACATGGCTCCCAACAAGAACAGCACCAAGGTAATACTAATTGTTGAGGTAAGATACGAACGTACTAGCCGTCTTTTAAGCCTTGTCGAGCGTTTCTTCTTCATTGTTTGCTTTCTTTCGGAATTCTACAAAACCCACTGCTGCCATTGCCAACAATAGGATAATTGAACTGGCCAATGAAACCTTATCCCCAATAAAATAAGATTCTGGCTCAAACTTGAATTCAATCTCATGAGCCCCCTCTGGGATAGGTAATGCACGCAACACATAATTGGCACGCAAGTGTTCAAATTCCACACCATCAATATAAGCCCTCCATCCCTTCGGATAATATATTTCAGAGAAAACCGCTAACAATGTGCCGCTATTAACCTGCGCATTATATTTTAGATAGTTTGGTCTGTATTCAATCATTTCAATTTGTGATCCGGTGGCTTCACCTGAACTAACACTGGCTAACTGTTCTGCAAAACGCTGGTCAATAATGGCCTCACTAGAAGGGTCAATGCCTGACAATGCTGCAATTTCCTCATCAGCATTTTCAACCATTGTTACATCGTCAACAAACCATGCATGCCCTAAGGCGTAGTAATTTTGAATAGGTGCCGTTTCCGGGCTATAAATAACATACTTCGTATTCAGCATATTTAATACTGGAAGTGATTGCAAGGCTGAATCAATGGCGGAAAGGCTCGTGAAATTACTTGTCAGCCTGCTTAATTCCGGTGCAATTTGATAATCGAATAGTTCTTGATAACGCTCCATCTTTGCCCCATGATATCCTCCAATAGAATTATGGAAATAGGAAGTTGACGCATCCTGGAAAACACTCACCGAAATATTCAATACACGATAATCAGGATCTGTATCTTTCAATATTTCTTGATCAGCTACTGATGCTTTATATGGATTTTCAACTTTTGATTTTGACTCGAAATTATCGTTGTTGAGATACTTTTTGTTGACAGGCCACATATCAATAAAGATGAGTAATACCCATAAAGCTAAGGCATAGCTGGCCTTTATCTTTTGTTTCACAAACAGCCAAATTACTCCAGCCGCCAGAGTCACAAACACCAATGCCTTAAAAGCATCGGTTCGGAGTACCATCTTCCGATCTAGCTGCAAAGCCTGAATAAGTTGATCAGGCCAACCGGCACTTACCAACTGAGCATCTGTAGCACCTTTAAAGCTACCTGCAAGCCCAGGCAAAACAGCAAATACAAGAGCCAAGCCGCCAACAATAATCCATGAGTACTTCAAACTCTTTATCAATTCCCCTTTATCCCGGTTGTTTAGGTATAATTCTTTGATGGCCAAAACACCAAGCAAAGCCATGGCAAACTGCTGAATAACGATAATATTTTTAACGTCGCGGAATTTATTGTAGCCCGGGAAATAGTCAATCATTAAATTGCTTAACAAAGGAAAGTTTTTGCCCAAGGATAATAGAAAGGATGCCACAACAACAGCAACAATCCACCACTTATCTTTTCCCTTTACTGCAAACAGTCCAAAAACGAACAGAAAACAGAGTACCGCACCAAAATAAAATGGAGCACTGGAAATTGGTTGAGTTCCCCAATAAAGCGGCAGTCCGGCTACAACATTCTTCGCAGCTGCTTTCCCTTGATTTTCTTCAAAGAATTTGTAAACCTCTGAACTTTCATCAAGTGGTTCACTCATCCCGCCACCCTTAAAACGCGGAATAAAAGAGGACATCACTTCACCCAAATCATAGCTGTAATCCAGTATGTAATCCTTATCCAGGCCATCTGTTTTATTGCCTTCATCGCTTGTGAGTTCAGATTCGCCACGCGTAGAATATTTACTGTACTCATAGGTCGTATAAAGTCTTCCGAAGTTCGTTCCAACTGCGATGATCATTGCCACAACGAGTAATACTGATGTTTTCAAGAATGCGGGAACAGCTTTCTCACGGATCGCGTAGATCAAATAAGTGATTCCGATAATTGCCACCATAATTCCGGCATAATATGTCATCTGCGGATGATTGCCACTCAGCATCCAAGAAAGGCCAAATGCAGCCAACAGACTTCCAACAAGAGGCTTTTTCTTGTATGCCAAAATTACCCCGGCAACAACCAAGGCCATGTATGATAAGGTGTGTACTTTCGTTATGTGTCCCGCACTAATAAGCACAAAAAAGTAGGTGGCCATACCATACATAAAAGCCCCCGCCATGCTGATATAAGGATTCATTCCTAAAGTGAGGCACAATATGAAAAAGAAAAGAAAGCTCAGAAAAATCAGGCTTGCGGGTCTGGGAATCACATTGTTTACAAATTTTTGAATGTTTGCCAGAACTTCTCCGCTATGTCTGACTGAAATCAAATAGGCAGGCATCCCTCCAAACATTCGGTTTGTCCACAAAGCTTCTTCTCCAGTTTCTGACCGGAAATCAGAAATTTCCTGAGACATCCCTGCATAATTTTGGCTATCACTGGCACTTAGCCGCTTGCCTTCTATTAGAGGAGAGAAATAAACGAGGGAAACCAAGATGAAAAAAAGAATAATGCCGATTACAACGTAAATATTGCGATTGCCTTTTATCTTTGCCATAATTAATTTAAAGGTTATCTGTTTCAAGTTGAAGCAAAAATAAGTAATTAATTACTGAATCCGATACGAATGGGCATTATCATCAAACAATCCATAAGAGGAAGTTTTTGGTCATATTTTGGCGTCATCATTGGATTTGTAACTACATCCTATCTGTTTCCAAATTATCTCACAACAGATACAATTGGATTATTCAGCTTACTAATTGCCTACTCAACATTATTCGGACAGCTTTCATTACTAGGGATTCATGGCGTAACCTCGAGATTATTTCCTCATTTTAGAGATAAAGAAAGTAGACATCACGGCTTCCTTTTTATCGCCTTGATATTTATGATCGTTGGGTTCTCTTTGTTTCTGATTTTATATGCGATATTTTCCCCTTTCCTGATTGAAACCAATCTTGAAAAGTCGCAACTTTTTTCAGACTACATCTACCTTCTTGTTCCACTGACTTTTTTCACGATGGTATTTGTACTTTTCGACACCTACAACAAAGTATTGTACGATGCCGTATTTGGAACTTTTTTACAGGAATTTTCACAACGGTTACTGCTCCTTCTAATCACTTTGCTTTTTGTATTTCATTTTATCAACCTCAATCAACTAATTATTGCATATGCTCTGGTTGTTAGTCTTAAGGGGCTAATCATTCTAACATTTTTGTACTACAAGGGAGAACTAAAATTTAAGCCCGAATCTGGGTTTATCAGCAAGTCCTTTCGAAAGGAGCTTATTCATGTCGCGGCATTTTCAGTATTGGGAGGTCTGGGCTCAATGATTATTTTTAATATTGATAAAATCATCATCAACCAGATGCTTGACTTGGGCAACACCGGAATTTACACCATCGCTTTTTATTTTGGGACGCTGGTTGTTATCCCATCACGACCTCTATTAAAAATATCCGGCACTCTAATTGCCGATGCGTGGGCAAAGAACGACCTGCCCAAAATAAAAGACATCTATTACAAAAGCTGTATTAACCAATTTATTATCGGGGGATTTTTATTTTTAGGGATTTGGGCAAACATAGACAACATTCTCATAATTCTAGGAGAAGACTATTTGCAATCTGAATGGGTTATTTTCTTTATTGGACTGGGTTATTTATTTGACATGTTGACTGGTGCAAATGGCTTGGTAATAAGTTATTCAAAGTACTTCCGAGTCTCACTCTATTTCATTATTGCATTAATCATTATCGTTGTTGCTTTACTCTATTTGCTTATTCCTGTCTGGGGAATTGTAGGAGCAGCTATCGCCATCGCCGGAGCTTTGTTCCTGAACAACCTGATGCGGTATTTCTTTTTATACAAGAAACTACATCTTCAACCCTTTAATTATCGATTTCTTCTTGTTGCAGGATTCTTTGTTGGCATGTATTTCTTATTGAAACTCATTCCGCAACAATCCCTTATTATTGATATTGGCATCCGGGGAGTTATCATCACAATGGCAACCACAATCTTTGTTTTTTTAGTTCCGGTTTCGGAAGATATATCATCAATTATCAGACAAATAGGCAATTACTTAAAATCCAAAAATTGATTGTGACAGATCGCGTTAAACAAGCAAAAATGGGAAAAAGTGTACAACAAATAGTGAATGATGATTTATGCATTGGATGTGGCGTTTGCGATCCTTCATGTCCTGAAAATGCGATCAAAATCTCTTTCAATAAATACAAAGAATATCAGCCAGTAATAAACCCGAAAACATGTACAAATTGTGGCAAATGTCTTCTTGTTTGTCCTTCATCAGCCAAAAATCTGAATAGTCGCTTCAATACCATTAAACTGAATGGGATCAGTGCGGGAACGGAGAAGGCAATCACTTTTTATCGCGGGTTCGAAATTGATTTCTCTTCCTATGCAGAAAGCTCTTCGGGTGGACTTCTGACTGCTCTCCTTAAACATCTTCTTTCTGAAAGAGTGATTGATGCCGTTGTTCATGCACAAATGAATTATGGCGATAACGAAAATTCGTATTTCAGCTCAAAACTTTCAAGAACAATTACAGAACTGGATGAAAACAGGAGCTCTTTTTACTACCCAATTGAATTATCACAGGTTATCGCCCAAATTAAATCTGATTCATCAATTCAAAATGTAGCCATACTCGGTGTTCCTTGCGTTCTTTCAGGAATTCATTATCTGACAAAAAAAGATCCTGAGCTTAGCAAAAAAATAAAATACAAGTTCTCCCTGATATGCAGTCATAATACAAACGGACAGTTTGCCGAAAACTTAAGAAGTTCATTAAGTACAACCGCTGAAGGTTTGACGAAACTTAAATTCAGGGATAAATCAAATATTAAAGAAGCTCTCAATTTTAACAATACACTCTTTCTCCAAAACGGGGAAAAGGTTAGCGAGGAACGAAATAAATCGGGCTTTACAAATAAGTGGCGGACTTACAATTTTGCTTTAAATGGGTGTCTGTTTTGTCCTGATTTCTTTGGGATGCATGCTCATGCCGGGTTTAAAGATGCCTGGGGCGTAAAAACCGGAAGGCTTCAAGGAGAAACCTTGTGTTTCATTAATGCTCCGGAAATTACGGCTCACCTTGAAAAAATGAAAGAAAATAAGGTGGCCAATCTGATTGAGATCACGCGTGAGAAGTTTATCTATTCACAAAAAGATACTTTGGTATACAAACAACTTTACAGTCAATACCGGCAGAATCAAAAAAATTCCCTGAAAAAGCAGACAAAAATCCATTTTTCAACAAATCTTCTTGAGTGGGTTCTGCTTAAAACTGATTTCATTTTAAAGAAAAAGATAATCCGAAAGTCAAAAGAAAAATGGTTAAATGGAAGAAACTCAATATCAGATAAAAAGCTCAAACGGCATGAATACATCTTCCGAAAGATCAATGCTTTTCTTGGATTAACCAGCTTGATTCGCAGAGATAAAGATGGCTTCAATGTGATCTACACATCGGGATTTGGTTACGACAATATTGGAGACGAGGCACAGTTGAACAGCAACCTAAAAATATGGAACGAAACCGTACCTCATGCAACTGTCACATTGCTATCGCCCAACCCCAACAAAACCCGAAAGATACACGGGAACTATAATATTCTATCAGCTAGCCGAAATTGCCTGTGGGGATTCCGGGGAATTGAATACGGTGGAATTGGTAATAAAAAGCATTTTACCAAATTCTTTAAAACTAAACTACTCTGGGTCAGGATCAATTGTTTTTTCATCAAACACTTTAATGCCACCCTAGGTCTAAACCCAGAAGCAGGCATGCTGCTATTCACTATAAAAAATGCACGAGTTCTGCATATTGGTGGAGGTGGTTTTCTTACGGGTAAAACTGCTTCACGTCTACTCGATTTCATGGGCTTAATACGAATTGCCAATTACTTTAATACGGATGTAATTTTATCTGGCCACAATATTGGCATTTGGGAAACCCGTTATCAGAGAAAAATTGCCCGTCAACTAAATAAGGCAATGCTGATTGGCCTTCGTGATGATGAAGATTCAGTAAAAGACTTAAAGGAAATTGGGCTTTTCGATCCAAAAAAGGTTTTTACATTATTTGATGATGCCCTATTTTGCGAAAATTTGTCTGAAAAGGATTTTGCAGATGAGATGAACAGTCGAAGAATAAACAGCACTAAAAAGATAGTTGCCGTTAATGTCCAATACTGGAAGTTCAATGTGGAAGAAATTAACCGGATTCTGGATGAAATAGCTGCGTCACTTACCGAGAACTTCAATAATAAACAATTTGAATTGGTTCTAATTGCACAAGACCCTTCAGATATCCCAGCTCTTGAATACCTGAACCAAAAATTAGCTATGAAAGCAACGATCCTTAATTATGGAGCGAACTTTAAACTTGTTGTTTCCACCTATAAAAATGCCTTTCTTACCATTACGATGAAGCATCATCCGATCATTTTCTCAATGGCCGGAAGTACGCCAACAATCGCAATTTCGGCAGGCGCCTACTATATGCATAAAAACAAAGGAGCAATGAAGTTATTCCATCAGGAAAAATATTGCATCCCTGCTGAAACTATAACCCGGGAAGATATAAATGAAACAATATCCGAAATGCTTACCGGATATAATTCCATTTCAACGGCGATACAGAAAAATATCAGCAAAAAAAGTAAGTTTGATGGCTTTATAATTAAAGAATATCTCCGTAGAAAAGGATTGAATAATTAGTACAATAAATGAAAATAGGGATTATAAACAATGCGGCCAATTATCTAAAATTCAATGTAAATTTGGGCAACTACCTAAAAGAATTTGGCAACGAAGTCGTATTCCTAAATTGCGATAAGTACATAAAAAGTCAGCTAAAAAAATACCAACACCAAACCGTTGACTACCCTCAATCCGAAGAGAAGACAAATTTACCTTATCATGAAAGCTCAGCAATAGTTCGTTATTACAAACGCTTGTATAACCTGAAAAGCACACATAAACTAATTGACAACTTGAATCAGGAATACCAACGGGCATTTAGCTATTTGCGCAAAACCCATTTCGACTATATTCTAATTTTGAACGGATCATTTAGTGTTGAAACCGAAGCTTGCAAAACGCTCGGTATAAAGTGCTTCTTCTTTGAACATGGTTATTTCCCAAAGTGTATTCAAATGGATGGCAATGGCGTTAACATTGATGCCTCTTTCTCACAGCTCGGATTGAAATCATTCCTTAATTTTAATTACCCAAGTTCTGATTTCAATTTAAAGCCTGACTTTAAGATCATTGAAATACCTCAATCAAAAATACTCAGATACATTACACGCTTATCTGATAAGCGCTACAATGAAAACATACTTAGTTTTTTCAGGAAGAAAATTAATAATGAAAAAGCCGCAAAACGTTTCAAACAGTTTGAAATTGAAAATCTTGATCTCGAAAAATTTAAGCCATTTATATTTTTTCCGCTTCAGGTAAATTCCGACACACAGATTATTCTTAACAGCCCGTATAACAGCATGTATGAAGCAATAGAAGATGTGTTACCTGCTTTAAAATCTACTGGCTATAAAATCATCATTAAGGAACATCCGCTAGAAGTTGAGCCTGTTGATTACAGCTCTTTTACTAATGGGGAACAGGTTATTTTAACACGGAAAGCAAGCCTCGATGAGTTGATTTTGCATTCTGAATTTGTTGTAAATATTAATTCAAGTGTTGGCCTGCAATCCATTGCAAAGAATAAGAAAGTATTGGTTTTGGGAGATAGCTTTTACAATAATGCCCCTTCTGCTTTAAACTACCAGACGATCTCAAAAGATCTGAAAGAAGAAATGAAAAGTGTTCGTGTTGATGAAGATCTAATCTTAAAATACATTCACCACTTTAAGGGAAAAATCTTTATCCCCGGGCATTTCTACACCCCAGATGTTCCTTTCCTTGAAAGAATAAGGAACCGATTAGTTTAAACGGTAATATCATCCAGAAAACCAGCCACCTTTTTTACTTGGTTTTTCACATCGTACATTTTAAAATCTGATTCTGGAAGGATGTCATCCTTTTTTTCAAACAGCTGATATTTCTGCGAAACAAATTGTCTGATGTTTTGATAGTCCTCATACTCAAATGATGCCCCTGACTTTGTTTCATCAATAATTTTGGAAACATCGCTTTCCGAAACACCAAGGCATAAAATGGGTCTCCTTGATCTGATACATTCGAATAACTTACCGGGAATTCTCCCCTTTGCATTGTCTGCTTTATTTAGCGGAAGGAGTAAAATCGAGGCTTTTCGGGTTAAATCAATAGCTACCCTGCGCAAAACCTGCCCATGTTCATTAAAATTTCTATCTAGCCCATACTTACGAATTAATTCCTTTATCGAATAATCCACCTGTCCTGCAAAATCAAGCCGGAGTTTCTCTGCAAAACCGGGAACTTCCTTTTTCAAATCACTTAAAACAGAAAGAAATACACCCGGAGAACGGTCATATCCCAATAACCCGGCATGAACAATTGAAAAATAGCTGTTATCATCGGTTAGCTGATAATCAAAATCCGTTTCATCATAGCCCCAGAAAATTGGAGAAACATTTTGGGCTCCAATACTTTCAAGATCCTTCCCCCAGGTCGGACTGGCAATAGTAATTTTTTTTGCCTGTTCAAAAACCTGTTTCTCCATCTTTCGATGCTTACGATCTGCTATCGCACCAATTTTTAGCATCTCATAATAATCAACCTGAGTCCATGGGTCTTGAAAATCAGCCAGCCAGGGCAAGTCAAATTTCTTTGATAGCAAATAGCCAATTCTTGTATTTGTGTGTGGAGGCCCATCAGTTAATATGGCATCAACCGAATTGTGTTGCAAATAATTTGAAAGATATTTTACGGAAGGTTGAATCCAGAAACACCGTGCATCCGGAATAAATAGGTTTCCACGTATCCAGATAGAAAGTTTATCGACAAGACTCTGCTTCTTATCCCTCACATATGTGGGATTAGCAGAATCGGTTGACTTGCGACCTGATACTTTTTTAAAAATATTATATGGTTCCCAAATTGGCTGTTTTAGTACCTCAATGTTAGGTGGAATTTCTTTTTCATTAGAATGGTCAATAACCGCATATTGGGCATTAGAAGCGGTGTATATTATCGGTTCCCATCCAAAATCCCTTAAATATTTTGCAAATTTTAAACAACGATGAACACCAATACCCCCACTTGGAGGCCAGTAATAAGTTATGATTAGAACCTTCTTCACAAATTCTTTTTTCACAAATTTAATATTCTTACGCCTTTTCCTGTTATTTTTATAATTCATTAAGATAAGAAATGAAATTCAACGACCTCCACAAACAATATTTAGCCTATCAACCTGATATTGATGCTGCAATTCAATCAGTCATTCAATCAACATCATTTATTAATGGGGAAGAAATTACCCTGTTGGAAAATGAGTTAGCTGAATATGTTGGTGTAAAATATGCTATCTGTTGCAGCTCTGGAACTGATGCCCTGTTGCTTTCACTCATGGCATACGACATTAAACCAGGCAACGAAGTAATCTGCCCTGCATTTAGTTTTATTGCATCTGCATCCATGATCAGACTGTTGAAAGCAAAGCCTGTTTTTGTAGATGTTTCGCCTGTTGACTTCAATATGAATATTTCAAAAATTGAAGAGAAGATCACAAGTAAAACGAAAGGAATTATCGCAGTTTCATTATTTGGTCAGTGTGCCGATTATAATGAGATCAATGCAATCGCAAAAAAATACGGAATTTGGGTAATCGAGGATGGTGCACAATCGTTTGGAGCGACCTACTTTGGCAAAAGATCCGGGGCACTAACGGATGTTGCAACAACAAGTTTTTTCCCTGCGAAACCGTTGGGATGCTATGGAGATGGTGGTGCTGTTTTTACCAATAACGATGAACTGGCAGCTAAGATAAAATTGCTCCGAAACCATGGGCAAGAAGAACGATACCACCACAAACTTATTGGCATCAACGGAAGAATGGATACATTACAGGCAGCAATTCTTCGAGTAAAACTAAAGAATTTTAATGCTGAAGTTGAGCAGCGTCAAAATGCAGCAGCCTTGTATTCAAAACTTTTAGATGGAAATGTATTACTCCCGGAAGTGGTAAAAAATCGCAAGAGTGTTTGGGCTCAATATACCATCATGCTTGAAAACCGGGAAACTATCAGAGAGAAACTAAAAGAAAAAGAAATTCCCACGTCTGTTCATTATCCTTTGATTCTGCCAAAACAGGTAGCATTTCAACGAGATATTATTGTTCACAAAAGATATGAAGTTGCTGAACTGCTCTCAGAAACAGCTTTATCACTACCCATACATGGGTTTATTTCAGAAGAAGAAATTAATTTCATAGCACAATCTTTAATCGAAGCAATAAATGGCTAATACAGATCCCTATTTTTCACATAAAACTGCATGTATTGATGACGGTGTCCAAATTGGCAAAGGCTCTAAAATATGGCATTTTTGCCATGTGATGGGTGGCGCTAAAATTGGCGAAAACTGTATTTTGGGTCAGAATGTTTTTGTAGGCGGAAAAGCACAAATTGGCAACCGGGTAAAAATTCAGAATAATGTGAGCATATACGATTCAGTTATTCTAGAAGATGATGTGTTTTGTGGACCAAGCTGTGTATTCACCAATGTCATTAACCCGCGTTCATTTGTTGAACGCAAAACAGAGTATCAGGAAATCCGTGTTAAACGGGGAGCTACGATTGGCGCAAATGCCACCTTAATTTGTGGAATTACAGTTGGTGAATATGCATTAATAGGAGCGGGAGCTGTTGTTACAAAGGATGTTAAAGCCTATGCACTAATGGCAGGAGTTCCTGCCATACAAAAAGGGTGGGTTAGCAAATCAGGAGTAGTTTTAGATGAAAACCTTACCTGTCCAGATACCAGTGAGCAATACCGGATAATCAACAATCAACTTGAAATAATTGAATCATGAAACTTAAAGAAAGTATTCTTCAAAAAATCACTGGTAAAAAAGTTTTGATTGGTGTTGTTGGCTTGGGTTATGTTGGCCTACCGCTAGCGATTAGTTTTGCAAAAAAAGGAATAACGGTAATTGGCTTTGAAAAGTCAACGGAAAAAGTCAAGAAAATTAAATCCGCCCAAAGCTATATTAGAGATGTAAAAGATGAAGAACTAAGACAAGTTGTTGAAGGTTATAAATTTTCAGCAACCAATAATTTTGCCATGCTTACCTCTTGTGATGCCATCCTTATATGTGTTCCAACACCACTAGACGTATTCAAAAAGCCAGACATGAGCTTTATCCGGGAATCTTGTGAGTCTGTCGCTCAATATATGAAACCCGGCACTATCGTTTGCGTTGAAAGTACAACCTACCCCACAACTACGGAAAGTTTCATCTTGCCTATTCTTGAGGAAAACTCGGAAATGAAACATGGGGAAGATTTTTGGTTAGCATATTCTCCCGAGCGTGTTGACCCCGGAAATAAAGATTATTCGACAAGCAATACGCCTAAAATAATTGGTGCAATGACTGAGGATGGTCTTGAAATTGGTAAGTCACTCTATCAAATGGCCATCGATACTGTCCACACCGTAAGCTCTCCCAGAATAGCCGAAATGGTTAAAATACTTGAAAACACATACAGGTTAGTCAACATTAGTTTAGTAAATGAGATGGCTCTATTATGTGGTAAAATGGACATCAATATTTGGGAAGTTATTGAGGCTGCTGCAACCAAGCCATATGGATTTCATGCCTTTTACCCTGGTCCAGGCATTGGCGGACATTGCATTCCGCTCGATCCTTTCTATCTGGAACATATTGCGAAAAAGTTCGGCTTCGATTTAAGTATGATTCACACAGCAGGTCACATCAATAATATGATGGCACACCGTATGACTATAAAAATAACATCGGCATTAAATCGCCATAAAAAGGCATTAAATGGCAGCAAAATTCTTTTTTTAGGTGTCGCATATAAACCGAATATTGATGACTCCAGAGAATCTGCGGCCCTCAAAATTATGGAGGAAGTAAAGAAAAAAGGAGGTGAAATTTTTTATCACGATCCTTATATTTCAAAAGTTAGAACCGAAGATGGTTACACATACCATTCTTCTAAATTTTCAAAGAGTCTTTTAAATGAAATGGATTGCGTGGTAATAAGTACCAACCACGATGTTTATAATTCAGATATTATTGTTGAGAATTCCCAACTGATAGTTGACCTCCAAAATGTCGTGAAAGAATCATCAGAAAAAGTTTACAAGTTATAAAATGAAACAATTTGCATTAATAGGAGCTGCCGGATTTGTTGCAGAACGACATATACGCGCAATTAAGGAAACAGGGAATCAACTACGCGTTGCAACTGACCCTTTTGATGTTATGGGAAGAATGGACAGTTTTTTCCCCTCAGCAGAATTTTTTACCGATTACTCAGCATTTGAACAGTACCTAAACAACCAACAAAAATCAAATAATCCGATCAATTATACCACCATCTGCTCGCCAAACTATTTGCATGCAAAGCATATAGAATCTGCATTGAACTATCAAACATTTGCAATTTGCGAAAAACCACTAGTACTTTATCCTGAAGAAATATTAAAAATTGAAAAGGCTGAAAAAGAAAGCGGGAAAAATATTTTCAACATACTACAACTGCGACTTCACCCGTCCATTATTGCCTTGCGTGAGAAAATAAAAAATAGCCCGAGTAATAAAATATACGATGTTGACCTCACCTACATAACTTCCCGGGGGAAATGGTATTACAAGAGCTGGAAAGGTGACATGGGAAAATCGGGAGGTGTAGCGACCAACATAGGTATCCATTTTTTCGACATGCTTTGCTGGATTTTCGGAGATGTTGAAAAAAGCACCGTTCATCAATATGATGCCAATAAAGCTGCCGGTTTTCTTCAACTAAAAAACGCACGTGTCCGCTGGTATCTAAGTCTTGATTTCGCCGACATCCCAGAACAATCAAAAGTAAAGGGTAATAGAACCTATCGCTCAATCACGGTTGATGAAAAAGAAGTTGAATTCAGCGAGGGATTTACAGATCTACATACCAAGTCCTACCAGCATATTTTCTCGAAAAATGGGTTCGGATTACAAGAAGCCAAATCGTGCATATTGCTCACACATGAAATCAGAAACTCCATCCCCACAGGTGCTAAGGGAGATTATCATCCATACATTAAATAAAGGTTGTTCCCTTCAAACAAAGGACCTTAACTTAATGCCTCAGCACCACCAGTAACTTCAATAATTGCGTTTGTAATAGCTGTTTGACGGGCCTTATTAAAGGTTAATGTTAGATCTGATATAAGATCTGATGCATTATCTGTCGCCTTATGCATAGCCGTCATTCTAGCGCCATGCTCTGCCGCATTTGAATCTAAAAGAGCTTTATAAAATTGTATTTTGAGTGATCGTGGAATTAACTCCTGTACTATTTCTTCCATAGAGGGTTCGTAAATAAAGTTAAGGTTGGTAGTCTTTTCGTCTTCAACCTTTACTTCAACCGGAAGAAACTGCTCAGTCGCGCAGATCTGAACAGCCGCATTCTTAAATTGGTTATATACCAATTCAATACGATCATATTTTTTACCTACGAAATCGCCCATCAGGCTTTCTGCTAACTCTGAAACATGTTCAAAATCCAATGTATCAAAAATATGGTTAGCCTCACCTGCAACAGTTAATTTCTGCGATTTTAGCGATTTTTCACCTTGCTTACCAACAACCCAAAAATCAATATTACCTGACTTAAACTGCTTCTCGTACTTCGAATTTGCCAATTCCACGGCTGTTTTACCAATCGCAGAATTGAAAGCACCACAAAGCCCACGGTTTGAACTAATCAAAACAATCAATACTTTCTCAGGCACTCGTTGCTGCGTATAAAGAGAATCCTCCGAATTCTCAAGGCTAGAGCTTAATGAGGTCAGAATTTCATGCAACTTGTCGGCATAAGGCCGTATTTGAAGTATCGCATCCTGCGCTTTTTTAAGCTTTGCAGCCGACACCATTTTCATTGCACTAGTAACCTGCCTCGTATTTTTCACCGAAGTTATTCTTGTGCGTATTTCTTTTAAACTGGCCATTCCTTAGGAATTATTGAATGAGTAAATGACAGGATATATGAAAAATCCTGTCTATTTCTTCCATTATTTATTTGAAACGTTCAGAGACCTCAGCAGCAGCTTTTTCAATGACTGCAATTCCGGCATCAGTCATGTTTCCTTCTCTCAACTCATCTAAAGTTGAACGATATTGCATCTCCATTAATTCAAGAAAGTCCTTCTCAAAGACTTTCACTTTATCAACCGGAACTGAACGCAATAGCTCTTTTGCCCCACAATAAATAATAGCAACCTGATGCTCGATCTTCATTGGAGCATATTGCCCTTGCTTCAAAATTTCAACATTCTTGCGACCTTTATCAAGTACGCGCATAGTCGCAGCATCCAAATCAGAACCGAATTTAGAAAACGCTTCTAGTTCGCGAAACTGAGCTTGGTCAAGTTTCAAGGTACCTGCAATTTTTTTTCATTGCTTTAACCTGTGCATTACCTCCAACTCGAGAGACTGAGATACCTACGTTAATTGCAGGACGTACACCCGAAAGGAATAAGTTAGATTCAAGGAATATCTGTCCGTCTGTAATAGAAATCACGTTAGTCGGAATATAAGCAGATACATCACTTGCCTGAGTTTCAATAATTGGCAATGCTGTCAACGAACCGCCACCTTTAACTTTATCTTTTAAACATTCAGGAAGGTCATTCATGGTTGCTGCAATCTCATCTGAATCGATAATTTTTGCGGCACGCTCCAATAAGCGTGAGTGCAAATAGAAGACATCGCCAGGATAAGCTTCACGACCCGGTGGACGACGAAGCAACAATGATACCTCACGGTAAGACACAGCTTGTTTTGATAAATCATCGAAAATAATCAAAGCATCACGTCCAGTATCACGGAAAAACTCACCAATAGAAGCTCCGGCATATGGTGCGTAGTACTGCAAAGCTGCAGGTTCTGCTGCTGTAGCCGAAACAATTACCGTATAGTCCATTGCCCCATATTTCTCTAATGTAGAAGCAATATTGGCAACTGTTGACCCTTTTTGCCCGACAGCTACATATATACAATATACTGGAGTGCCATTTTCAAAATTCTCTCGTTGATTAATGATCGTATCAATGGCAACAGCTGTTTTACCTGTCTGACGGTCACCAATAATTAGCTCCCGCTGTCCCTTTCCAACAGGAATCATGGCATCAATCGCTTTAATCCCTGTTTGCAACGGTTGTTTTACTGGTTGACGATAAATTACACCTGGTGCTTTACGTTCCAAAGGCATTTCAAATTTTTCGCCTTGAATAGCCCCTTTCCCATCTAGTGGAACGCCAATGGTATTAACAACTCTACCCAGAAGTCCTTCTCCAACTTCAATAGAAGCAATACGCTGTAGTCTCTTAACAACATCACCCTCTTTTACATCTTCGGATGAGCCTAAAAGCACCGCACCTACATTGTCTTCTTCCAGGTTTAAAACGATTCCTTTCACTCCACTTTGGAACTCAATCATCTCGTTCGCTTCAACATTGGATAATCCGTATATACGGGCAATGCCGTCACCAACCTGGAGAACTGTTCCAACTTCCTCCAATTCGGCTTCCGACTTGAAGCCTTCTAGTTGTTGTTTCAGTATCGCAGATACTTCAGCAGGTTTAATATTAGCCATGGTGTAATTATGTTTTATGCTAGGTTAATTCTGATTGTAACAATTTCTCTTTTACTTTTCGCAATTGGGTAGCAATACTGGCATCCATTTGCTGGTCATCAACTCGAAGTATAAAGCCTCCTATGAGTTCAGGTTCTACACGCTCACTCAGTTCTACATTTGCTTTAAACTCACTCTCAAGCTGTGACTTTATTTGTTTTATTATTGTAGGGGAAAGCGAGACAGCACTTGTCATTACGACTGTTTTCACGCCTTGATCTTGACGATACAGATTGAGGATATTCCTGCAAATTCCTGGAAGATCAATTTCCCTTCGATTTTCCGCTATCAAGTTCAGAAAGTTCAGACTAAGTTCATTAATACCACTCTTGAAGATTGAATTGAACAACTTAATCTTTTGCGATTTTTTTACGACCGGACTTTCTAATAAAAGCTTAAAGTCAACACTTTCATTGCAAAGTAAGAATATATACTCAATATCATTTTTCAAGATATCAAGCATCTGCTTTTCTTTTGCAAGGCTGAAGAATGCTTTCGCATATCGGATTGTTATTTTACTTTGATCCATAAATTATTTCAATTTCAGATCTTTCAGGAGGCTGTTAACCAAATCTTCCTGATCATTTTTTTCTTTCAATTCCTTCTTGATAACTTTTTCAGCAATCAATACAGAAAGTTCAACCACTTGCTTTTTCATGTCTGCCATGGCAGCTTGTTTCTCTGCTTCAATTTGCTGACGAGCAGCTTCAATAAGCTTTTGACCTTCTCCCTGTGCTTGTTCCTTAACTTCCGCCAACATCTTATCTTTAATGTCTTTGGCTTCTTTTAAGATAACATCCTTTTCTTTGCGAGCTTCAGCAATTATTTTTTCATGATCGGCTTTCAATCCTGCCACCTCTGACCTTGCTTTATCAGCAGATGAAAGAGCCTCAGCAATCGATGCTTCTCTGTCTTTCAAAGCATTAAGAATTGGCTTCCAAGCAAATTTCTTCAGAATAAAAAGCGTGATTCCAAAGATAATGACCATCCAAAATATGGTTCCGTAATCCGGAGTAACAAATCCCATAATTTTTGTTTTTTAATGAAGCCATCCAGACTCCCGGCAACCCCGGGAGCGGACAGCAAGTGAAAAATTTCCTTAAGCGAAAATTACCAATGCACAGATAATCACGGCAAAGAAGGCAACACCTTCAATAAGCGCAGCAGACACGATCATATTTGAACGAATGTCTCCACTTGCTTCCGGTTGGCGTGCGATTGCTTCCATAGCACTGGCACCGATTTTACCGATACCCATACCTGCACCAATTGCAGCTAAACCTGCACCAATTGCAGCACCCATATTTCCGAGCGAAGCTCCAGCTGCTGCTTGTAAAATCACTG
This sequence comes from Prolixibacteraceae bacterium, assembly GCA_963662675.2. Lineage (GTDB taxonomy): Bacteria > Bacteroidota > Bacteroidia > Bacteroidales > Prolixibacteraceae. Next base: position 361,992 of record CAXXHP010000002.1, on the reverse strand, counting down.
TTAAAATTACTGATAACATAAGATTGAATTTATTTAGTTAAAACTAGTGATGTTCTGATGTTGCCATGCCAAAATACAGGGCTGATAATAATGTAAATACATAGGCCTGGATAAATGACACCAAGACATCTAATAATAAGATGAATACAGAAAACAATACTGAAACGGGGCTTACCATACCTCCGGCTAAAGGACCGTTTAATGCTGTAAATATGAAAATAAGACTGACGAATACAGTAACGATCATATGTCCGGCCATCATGTTTGCAAACAAACGAACCATCAAAACGAAAGGTTTTGTAAGGACTCCGGTAAGTTCAACAATTGGCATTAATGGAATTGGATATTTAAGCCACCATGGAACGTCAGGATTATATATTTCTGCCCAGTAATGCTTATTGCCATTAATGGTAGTAATAACAAAAGTGAAAAGAGCCAAAACCAGAGTTACGGCAATATTGCCGGTAACATTTGCCCCAAAAGGGAAAATTGGGATTAGCCCAGTAAAGTTATTGATGAGAATAAAAAAGAATAAGGATAAGAGAAAAGGCATAAACTTTTCATATTTCTTATCACCAATAGCAGGTTTTGCAACTTCATCCCGAAGAAAGAAGATAACTGGTTCAACCATATTCTGAATTCCTGATGGAGCGCTTCCTACACTCTTCTTTGCAGATTTTGCAACTGCTAAAAAGAACCAAAGCATAATAATCACACTCACCATTATACCAGCCACAGCTTTAGTAATAGAAAGATCTATTGGTAAGCCAACAACCTCTCCATGCTCATTTAGTTCAACTATTTTCCCTTCGTTGTCTCCTTCTTCAGCTATCTGAAAGTTTTCATATGCTGAATGTCCATGATGAAACTTTGAAGACATGAAAAAATGAACCCCACTGTTTTGACTATATAGAATAATAGGTAAGGGTATACTAATATGCGTTTCGCCAAAAGTTGCAATATGCCATTCAAAAGCATCGGAAACATGTTCCATTACAAACTCTCCCGGATCAAAACCTTCTTCTACATGATCATTAGTAGAATGACTCTCTGCTTCGTGATCATCAGCAAAAAGATTTTGAGTGCTAAATCCAAGTGTAAAAATTGCCGTAAAAAGTATTACGATTTTATTAAGTCTAATTAGCTTCATAGAACCTACGATCTTCTAGATGAAATTCTTCAAAAAATTCCCTCCAAAATAGTAAATATTTTACAAATTTTAATCAACTTTTACTTTTGACCACCCTAGTGATCTCAAATATTTCTAAAATCGAGAATGCGATGTAAAAAACCAGAAAGTTTACAAGAAAGATTTTTGCGTCTTCTCGGTGTAAAAAGACGAAACTAACCGCGAAGATCAAGTATATGAACATTTTACCGAAGTTAAGTGACATATACAAAGCATTGAACTTGTTAATGCTTTTGTCCGCAATCTTCAATAAAAAATAATGAATCAGGTTTGTTAAGAAATAGATAAAAATTAGTGCGACTATCGAAAATGGCACATATAATTGGGGGAATAAATAGAAATATAGGAAATATCCTATTGCGAGAAATGCAGAAAACAGCAAACTTGTTCGCCCAAGGAAACGTTTCATAAACAAATTCATTATAAAAAGTTTTTAATAGCGCGATAAATAGCACCAACTACAGATAAAATCATAAGCACAAAAGTGAATACCGGAAACGAAAGATTAAGCCATTGGTCTATTTTATATCCTGCAAATACACCAAAAGCCATAATCGCGATCATCTCAAAGCCAAGGCTAGAGTATCGGACAAATTGATCAATTTTTTCTTTATTTCGGTTTGGGAGCTTCATTTTTGATCTGTTCACCCATATTACAAGACCCTGTAAATACAGATCCAGGTTCAATGCTTAGTTTTCCGGTTTTGATTTCGCCTTGAATCTTTGAAGAGGACTTCAGGGTCAATAATTGCTCAATAACCAATTTACCCTTTAGGAACCCTGATACTTCACAATTTTTACAATTCACCTCTCCCGAAACCTTACCAGTAACACCAACAACCACTCGTCCGGCACATTTAAGGTTCCCTGTTAAATCACCGTCAATACGAATATCACCTTCAGAAATAATATCACCCGTAATTTGGGTTCCTTTTCCTATTAAGTTGATTGCCTGAGAATCAACTTCATTATACGTTTTTGCCATTTTACTAATTTTTGAGAAACATCAAATATACTAAAGCTTTCGATCTATAAAGAACGGTTACTTTGTAATTTTAGTTTGTCTCTTTAAAAATCAATTAAATGACAATAGCGAAAATCTATTTATTAAAATGATAGAGGAAAACTGTTTGAGCGTCAAAAGCAGGTTTTTTATTCCCTTCGATTTCCATTTGAACCCGAAGTTGGACCTTGCTAATGCCTCGTAAGTTCGTGATGGATTTAAGCCACACATGGGTACGAACTCTGCTATTTACCAGAACAGGCTGGCCAAACTTGAGGCTTTCAACACCATAATTAACCAGCATGCTGAAATTCTCAACTTGCACTACCTGATCCCACATGACGGGCAATAACGATATCGTTAGATACCCATGTGCTATTGTCGATCCAAAAGCTCCTTCAGCCTTTGCACGCTCAGGATCTGTATGGATCCATTGATAATCGAGTGTTGCCTCAGCAAACTTATTAATCTGCTCTTGAGTTACTGTATGGTATTCCGAAACACCTAACTTTTCGCCAACATACTTTTCAAAATCTGCGTGGCTTTTAATTAGAAGACGACTCATGATGATATTATTGATTAGAAACCTTTGATCTAAAAATTACGAATTATATCCCCATTTCAAATAGATAGATCCCCACGTGAATCCTGCGCCAAAAGCGGCTAAAATAATATTATCGCCTTTCTTCAATTGCTTCTCATAATCATATAAGCAAAGAGGAATTGTGGCAGCTGTAGTATTTCCATATTTCTCAATATTGATCATTACCTGATCCGGACTTATTTCCATACGTCGCGCAACCGCATCAATGATGCGCATATTTGCCTGATGAGGAACAAGCCAAGCAAGGTTTTCAGGCGTAATTTCATGTTTCTTCATCATTTCAACTGCCACATCGGCCATTCGGGAAACAGCATATTTAAATACAGTCTTTCCATCTTGATGCACGAAATGTTCCCTGTTATTTACAGATTCGATTGATGCGGGGAACTTAGACCCCCCAGCCTTAACTTGCAAATAGTGGCGACCTTTTCCATCGGTATGATTCATATGGTCTACAACTCCAATATCTTCAGTTGTTGGCTCGAGCATGACAGCTGCGGCTCCATCACCGAACAAAGGACAAGTTGAACGATCTGTATAGTCAGTAATTGCGGACATCATATCTGCGCCAACAATAATTACTTTTTTATATTTTCCAGACTCAATAAAGCTGGCTCCAGTTGTTAAGGCAAAAATAAACCCAGAACAAGCAGCACTAATATCGTAGCTCCAGGCATTTGTTAATCTGGCCTTTCTGCTAATGACATTTGCTACAGCAGGAAATGGTCTGTCCGGAGTGATTGTTGCACAAATCAACAAATCCACGTCTTCGGGTGAAGTATTCGTTTTTTCCAACAGTTCTAACACTGCTGCGGTCCCCATATCTGAAGTTGCCTTACCACTTTCTTTTAAAATCCGTCTCTCTTTAATGCCGATGCGTTGCATAATCCACTCATCGGTAGTATCAACCATTTTGCTAATTTCCGCATTGGTCAATATATATTCAGGTAAATATGCACCAATACCAGTAATTGCTGCACGAATCTCTCCCATAGTTGAAAATTTAAACAATCAAGCCCAAAATCAGGCTACAATAATAAAATACAAATGTTTTAAATAAGAAAGTCGAAAGATAGAAGGAAATATTTTAAGCACAAAAAAATATTTGCGCAAAAAAAGGCGTAAAACGTTTTAAAACAATTAATTAAAACGTTCGAAAAATTAATTCGACAAAAAAAAGATCAGAAGACAGGAGCCTTCTGATCATCTTATCAAGTAGTTAAACTGTAACGTTTTTTTCAATTGCTAATTTGCCTCTGTAATAACCACATTCCGAACAAACGGTATGATACTTTACAGTAGCTCCGCAATTTGAGCAACTAGACAATGTTGCCGGTGTTGCTTTGTAATGCGTTCTTCTTTTATCCCTTCTGGATTTTGAAATCTTGTGTTTTGGATGTGCCATTTTAAAAAATCTTTATTCGTTTTCTAATAGTTTTCTCAAATCATCCCACCTTGAATCGGTTTTCTCTCCCGATTGAGTAGGGTCTACAGACAGGTTATTCAATTTTTCAAGCATCTTCGAATTACAGAGGCTGTTCCCCCCTTCATCGTCTGGATGTACTTGTCTGATCGGAATAGAAAGAATGATAAAATCATAAATCATTTTACCAACATTCAACTGATGCTCATTGGGCGCTACCCAAATAACATCATCACCATCTTCAAAGTTTTCTTCACCATACTTTACGTACAAGCTATTTTCTCCTTCGATTGGCTGGCTAAATGGATCCAAACATCTATCACATTGGATCTTAACCACTCCTTTCACATAAAACCAAAGAGCCATAAATGAACTTTGTTTCTCCAGCTTAACTTTTACTGAGACATCACCGTCTTCTGCGATTCCTCCAGCAAAATAATCAAAAAAATCTCTATCAACCTGATAGTCAAACTCATGAACTCCTAGAGCCAATCCTTTGAATGCAATATTATATTTTGTCAATCCAGCCATTGCTGCGAAAAAAGTGATGCAAAAGTATAAAAAATAAACAAACGAAGGAAATTTACTGATTTTTTTAACAACGAATATTTAGCAGGCCGCCTTTGATTAATAATAACTTAATTCACAACAAATTACTCGTTACTGTTATTGTTGAAAATTTATCTCTTGTGAAAAATTATACGAAAAGTTGTTCCTTTTCCTATTTCCGAATGCCTAATAAATATTCTCCCTTTGTGATAATTCTCAATTATACGCTTAGCAAGGGAAAGTCCTAGCCCCCAACCTCGCTTTTTTGTTGTATACCCTGGATCGAAAATAGTTTTAAACTGAGATTTCGGAATTCCTTTTCCAGTATCGCTGACATCCAATATAAATTGATTGCCACTTTCCAACAAACGAATACTTATCTCTCCCTCATTTTCAATTGCATCTACTGCATTCTTGCAAAGATTCTCAATCACCCAACTAAGAAGTGCCGCATTATGTGGCACAGCATAAAATTTGGCTTCATCCATTTCCACTTCAAATTTTATTCTTTTTGAAGTTCTACTTTGGAGGTATGAAATAGTTGAACGAATAACTGGCTTCAGATCATCGGTAATAAGCTCAGGAGATGATCCAATCTTAGAGAAGCGTTCAGTAATTTTCTCTAGTCGATTAATGTCATTTTCAAATTCCCGAATTAGTTCAGGTTTAACTTCCTGCATCTTCAATATTTCTACCCAAGCCATCAACGAGGAAATAGGAGTGCCAAGTTGGTGTGCCGTCTCCTTTGACATTCCTACCCAAACCTGATTCTGCTCGGCTTTTCGAGACGAACTAAACGCTAAGTAAGAAACCAACATAAATAATGCTATTACCCCAAATTGAGCCATTGGGAAATATTTCAAATTTTGAAGGATTTTTGAATCACGATAGTATAAATATTGAGTTTCTGATCCTGAGACAACAATTTCAATGGGCTCGTGCTCATCCATCATCTTTACAAGTTCACTTTGAAGTATTTGTTCTTCTCTCTTCTCTGCAAAGTCAATATTATTATAAATAATTATGGCGTTCAGACTATCCGTAAGAATTAGAGGAATATTTGTATTGACTTCAATGATATTAAGGAGGAAATCCATGTCATTTGATGAGCTATTATCACTCTGAGCCAACCGTTTTGTCGCCTCTGCCCATAACGCAACACTTTTACGCTCTTCAACAGATACTTTTTCAACTAACCAGTTTGTGTAAAAAAGTGATGTGGCGGCAATAAATGCACCAACCAATAATAGAAGAATTTTCCAGCGCCGTTTTTTTAAATAAAGTTCCAAGCTAATTGAGTTAATTCCTGGGTCTAAAACGATAGACAGTCAGAAAAAGTATGTTTGTATATGCCGACTATTCTTTGAGCAAATTTATAGCTGATTGATATATTCCTTTTTCGTCATATCCACATTCATGAGATAATTCATCCTGCGTGCCATGCTCAATAAACTTGTCAGGTATTCCCAATCGAACTACCTGTGAATTATACTGATGATCGGCCATGAATTCTAATACTGCAGATCCAAATCCTCCCTGAACAACTCCATCTTCTACAGTCATAATTTTTTTAAACTTGCCAAAAACCAGTTTCAACAACTCTTCATCCAGAGGTTTTACAAAACGCATGTCGTAATGAGCGACAGAATATCCGTCTTTTTGCAATGATTCTACAGCGCGTGAAGTAGTTATTGCTGTAGTTCCAATCGTAAGAATGGCCATTTGTTCCCCTTCCGTAAGCATTCTCCCCTTGCCTACTTCTAAAGCTTCAAATGGGTTCCTCCAATCGACCTTACACCCACACCCTCTGGGATAACGAATGGAAAAGGGTCCCATGTTTTCTTGTTGTGCAGTATACATCATATTGCGTAGGTCAATCTCATCCATTGGAGCCGCAACAATCATATTGGGAATATTCCTCATAAAAGCCAGATCAAATGCTCCATGATGGGTTGCTCCATCTGCCCCAACCAGTCCTCCACGATCCAGACAAAATACTACGTTCAAATTTTGAATGGCAACATCGTGTATAAGTTGGTCATAAGAGCGCTGCATGAATGTTGAATAAATGTTACAGAAGGGCACTAGACCCTGAATAGCCATTCCTGCAGAAAAAGTAACAGCATGCTGCTCGGCAATGCCCACATCAAAAGCTCTGTGCGGCATTTTTTCCATCATAATATTTAAAGAACTACCTGTAGGCATGGCAGGAGTGACCCCAACGATGCGTTCATTCATTTCAGCTAGTTCAACTAATGTATTACCAAAAACATTTTGAAACTTGGGAGGCTTACCTAATGCACATTCACATTCAAGAATCTGTCCTGTATCTTTATTAAACTTCCCAGGAGCATGAAACTCCGTTTGGTTTAATTCGGCCTGCTTAAAGCCTTTCCCTTTTTTTGTAATAATATGTAGCAGCTTTGGCCCTGAAATATCGCGTAAATCACGCAATACTTTAGCCATATATTTGACATCATGTCCATCAACAGGTCCAAAATAGCGAATCCCCATACCTTCAAACATGTTTGATTCTTTCAAAAGGGCAGATTTAACGGCCCCTTCCGTCTTTTGAACCAATCGACGAGCTCGAGGACCAAAGCCATTCAATTTCCCCAGTCCGTCCCAGATCTCTTGTTTTAATTTATTGTATGATCTTGATTTTGAAATATTCAAAAGATAATTACTGACTCCACCAACATTTGGATCAATGGCCATATTGTTATCATTTAAAACAATAAGCACATCCGAATTATTAACTGCAGCATTATTTAGCCCCTCAAAGGCCAAACCACCAGTCATGGAACCATCGCCAATAACAGCAACAATTTTCCTATTCTCTTCTCCTTTCAAGGTACTGGCAATAGCCATTCCGAGTGATGCAGAGATCGATGTGCTGGCATGCCCTACCCCAAAAGTATCATAAGGACTTTCACTTGGCTTAGGGAAGCCACTAATCCCTTGGTATTTTCTATTCGTATGAAAGAGATCTCTCCTACCTGTTAATATTTTATGCCCATATGCCTGATGGCCCACGTCCCAAACCAACAAATCATAAGGAGTGTTATATATATAATGGAGTGCAACTGTTAACTCGACCACACCAAGGCTAGCACCAAAATGTCCAGGATTAGTAGATACCTCATCAATGATATATTGCCTAAGTTCATCACATACAACAGGCAAATCTTCAATTTTTAATTTCCGAAGATCATCTGGATTATAAATATTTTTTAAGAGACTTCCCGCAAACTCTTTCATGTACCAAAATTAGATTTCAAAGATATCATTTCTCTCTTTCCCTTCAACGATTATTAATCTTCAATGTAGATAATCTGCACCTAACCTGATTCAAACGGGAAAAGATCTAGAATATTATTAAATTTTTAACCTCATCCGTTTTCTTCCTTCAAAGGAAACGAGTTCGTCATAACCAACCTGTTTTAGCAGATCAATACCCATTTCATAATGTCTGGCTACTTGCTCGGCACTATGAGCATCTGAAGAAATTGTCATTGGGATGTGATAGTGATAGCAACGTTCGACAATTGAAGGGCTTGGCGTAAATTCGGCACAGGGACGATCGACACCTCCGGTATTTAACTCTACAACCAGATCGTTTTCCTTTATAATTTTAAGCGTTTCTTCAACGAGAAGTGTTTGGTCAGACTCGGGATACACACGAAACTTTTTAATGATATCCAAATGTCCAATTGTATCAAATAGCCCGGATTTAGATGCCATTTGGACGATGTCATAGTACAATCGATACAATTCATCATTTGTCCATTTCCCATACAAAGACTTGTCTGTATCAAAATTCCAATCTCCAATAAAATGAACAGAGCCAATGACATAATCAACAGGTAAAGATGCAATCAAAGTTCTTAGTTCAGTTTCTTTCCCCGGAAAATAATCCAACTCAATTCCATATTTTACTTTAATCTGATCACTATACTTTTCCTTTAACTCAAGTATCTGTTCAGTCATAACCGGAATGTCAACTGGAGAAATTGCCCAAGCAACAGGCTTTAAGCAAACATGATCACTTAGCCCAATTTCATTTAGCCCCTTACTTATTCCTGATTTGATCATTTCTTCATAAGTATCCTTACCATCAGAAAGAATACTATGCATATGATAATCCACCAACCCAATCATGACTTTTCCTTTATACGATTACATTTTCAATACTGACATTAAAAGTCCGTTAATGTTCAGCTAACTAAAGTAGCAATTATAAAATGATCAGATCATTCTAAAAAGAACAAAACCTTCCGGCACTAAAAATAATTAAAGAATTATAAATAAGGAAAAAAGAGATGGGGGATTTATTCCATAAAAAAATGAGGCAGCTTCAACAAGCTGCCTCAAAGCCATGAAAACAATTAAACAATGTTCAGAAAACAGAAAACTAGAAACAATTATATTGTAAAAATCTCTTGTGTTTTTATTTCAAGCTGCGAATCTATCTTTTTGCCATATAGGGTAATCATGTCCTGAACCTGATTTTCAGCATCTTTTTCAAGATCCTCAGACAACCCATCCTTTAGCAGCTTTTTCAATGTGTCATTTGCTTCTTTTCGAGAAGCACGGAGACTAACTCTTGCATGTTCGCCTTCCTGATTAACTTGTCTGGATAAAGACTTACGTCGTTCTTCGGTTAAAGCAGGAACACTAATCCGAATAATCTCACCATTATTTTCAGGATTAAATCCCAAATTAGCATTCATTATGGCCTTTTCTATCTCCCCAATCAAGGTCTTTTCCCAAGGCTGAATAGCAATTGTCCGGGCATCTGGAGTGCTAATGTTTGAAACTTGTGTTAATGGAGTTGCACTTCCATAATAGTCAACAACTACTCCATCTAACATTCGGGTTGAAGCTTTGCCTGCTCGGATATGAAGCAATTCTTTTCCTAAATGCTCAACGGTAGATTCCATTTTCTCTTTGCAGAGATCTAATATCAACTCAACTTCCTCTTCCATGAAATAATAAAATCAGATCATTTTTTTGTGATGGAAACAAATATAGAAAAAATTAAAGAATATTAAAATTCGTTAATTAATGATATGCTGGGAAACACACTATCTATGCACCAAAGTTCCAACTTTTTCACCCAACAATACTCTTTTCAGATTTCCCAAAACGTCCATATTAAAGACCACAATTGGCAAATCATTTTCGTTACACATGGTTGTTGCTGTCAGGTCCATTATTTTTAATCCGCGACTATAAATATCGTCAAACGTAATGTCGTCAAATTTGATAGCACTTGGATCTTTCTCAGGATCTGCAGTGTAAATTCCATCAACCCGAGTACCTTTCAGCATCACGTCAGCCTCAATTTCAATCCCCCGGAGAGAAGAGGCAGTATCTGTTGTAAAATAAGGGTTCCCGGTTCCGGCTGAGAAAATTGCAACCTCCCCTTTTTCCAAAGCTTCAATCGCCTTTTCTTTTGAATAAAATTCGCCAACAGGCTCCATGCGGATAGCTGTTAGTACTCTTGATTTTGTTCCGACTGCATTTAGTGCAGAATTTAACGCAAGGCTATTAATGACAGTGGCCAGCATTCCCATTTGGTCTCCTTTTACACGGTCAAAACCTTTGGCAGCACCGCTCAATCCCCTGAATATATTGCCGCCACCAATAACAATTCCTACTTGTACTCCAAGGCCTACAATTTCCTTAATCTGATCAGCATATTCCGATAACCGCTGCTGATCAATTCCATATTCCTGATTACCCATGAGCGACTCGCCACTCAGTTTTAATAAAATTCGTTTATACGCTGTCATTTATACCATTTTTCACAAAGGTAGAAATATTCTAAAAATTTAATACTTGCAGTATCTTGTATGAATATTAATTTTATGTGCATAGTATACAATATATTATATTAAATTATTCGTATTCACACTTTAGTTCACTATTATTGTACTTAAAAATAAAATATATCTGTGTAATTATCTTACAATCAAACATTAGACTTGTAATTGACACCACAACAAACACCATTTTTTAAAGCAAAAATCAAACTAATTATGAAAAATTTAGTTCTAATTATTGTCATTATGTTACTGTCTTGCAGCATAGTATTTTCTCAGGAATCCGAATCGGGTAGAAGTATAAACACCCAACCTTTAGAGGAACAAACGAAAGATGAAGATGCACTCAACTCAATCGAGAATAAACAAACAACTGAGACTGGATCTGACCAGGACGAAAAAAGTGCGATCAGACTTAAATCAACACAAACAACCTCAATGATGAATCAGACTATTAGCGATGATCTTATTATTACAGGAGGCTTAGCTGTTGGACTTGACGCCGGGGATGTGTCTAGATTTGACTTTAAAACGATTATCCTAAAAGAAAACAACAATAGAATTTATTTCGATGACACAAGCATCAATACATCATACGCTAGCAATGATTGGCTCCTAGAAGCGAATTCATCCATAGCCGGAGGGTTAAACTATTTTGCCATTAGGGATGCGACAGCCAACAAAATTCCTTTTTTAGTTGAAGCAGGAGCTCCTGAAAACTCCCTATACATAGAAGACTCTGGAGATATTGGCATAAACACCGACCAACCCGCATTAGAACTTCACATAAAAGATAGAGACACTCCTGGTATACGACTAGACCAGGATGGATCCGGGGGCTGGACTCCTCAAGTCTGGGATATAGCCGGAAATGAAACAAACTTTTTTATTCGAGATGCAACCAATAATTCCGCTCTGCCTTTCAAAATAAAGTCTGGAGCACCAACAAACTCATTTTATATGCATGAAACAGGGAATATTGGACTAGGAACCTCAAGCCCCTCTGAAAAATTAGATATTGAAGGAAACATTAAAGTAAAAGGAGCTATTAAGTACAACCCAATAGACATCGTAGGTGTTGATCTGGAAGAAGGGACATTATTAATGGATAGCGTTGAACACAATCTGAAATTATATAACGGATCAGAATGGATTCCATTAACGGACAACCAGCAAATTTCACTTTCGGGGAACGTCCTTGATATTACCGGCTCAGATCTTAATGTTGACCTTTCAGCATATCTGGACAACACCGACACACAAAAACTTGGCTTTTCGAATAATAAATTAAGTATCGAAAACGGAAATACAATTAGTTTAAGTAAATATCTAGATAATACCGATTCTCAAAACCTGTCAGGCACGCTTATTGACAAGACGCTCCAAGTAAACATAGATAATGGTGATTCGGCAAATATTGATTTGAGTTCTCTGTTGGATGATGCGGGGACTGATGATCAAAATCTTACCGCTGCGAGTCTGGATGGAACCATTTTGCAGATTGAAATTGAGAATGGCTCTTCTGTATCTGTCGACCTTTCTCCCCTATTGGAAGACGTTTATTCAAGAGTTGCCCAAAATGAAGAAGAAATAATTCAGCTTGAAGCAAGTGTTGCCTACTTATTATCATCGATTGGCAAATATGCTGACGAAGTTATGGACACCAGTTCCGGGACACAACTATATCAAAACATGCCCAATCCAACCACCGGATCAACAAGGATAAATTATTTCATCCCCGAAGATGTAGAATCAGCAAGCCTTCTTATTTTTGATATGAATGGTATTCAACACAAAAAAGTAACGATCACCTACCGAGGACTAGACTTCATAGACATTGAAAGTGGGGAGCTGGATCATGGCACTTATTTTTACGTACTAATTATTGATGGAAAAAGAACTGAGGCCAAAAGAATGATCATTCTCTAACTGTAATCAAGTGCATTTATTAAATCTAATGTGCATTTAACATACCCACTCTAAAAGGAATATTTTGAGACATTGAATTCATGATTCACAATTAATTATTACTTTTACAGCCATTGATTTACAATAGTTATGATGATGCTAACTGTGATTTTATTTTTAGTGAATTTTTTTCGTACGTTGCTTATTATCCTGATCGTTTATTATGGGATCAAGATCATTCGTCGAGTAGTACTCCCATTGCTAAGCAACCAACCCAAACAACCGAACCAGACGAATCCCCGAAGAAACCAAAGACCCGAGGGTGATGTGCGCGTTGAAAAAAATCAGCAGTATGACTCTCGCATATCTAAGGATGACGGAGAATATGTAGATTTTGAAGAGATTGATTAAACCCCCTTAAGTAGGAATATATAAACAAACTATGGCTCAGGAAGATATTTTTAAGAAACTGGTTGCCCATTGCAAAGAGTATGGGTATGTTTTTCAATCCAGTGAAATTTACGATGGATTGGGTGCCGTTTATGATTATGGACAAAATGGTGTTGAATTAAAAAATAACATTAAGAAATATTGGTGGGACAGCATGGTACGGCTAAATGAAAACATCGTAGGCATTGACTCTGCGATTTTCATGCACCCAACTATATGGAAAGCCTCCGGACACGTGGACGCATTCAACGACCCCCTCATCGACAATAAAGACTCAAAAAAACGCTATCGTGCCGACGTGTTGATAGAAGATCAACTTGCCAAGTTTGAAGAAAAGATGAACAAGGAAGTTGAAAAAGCAAAAAAACGCTTTGGTGATTCTTTTGATGAACAACAATTCCGCGAAACGAACCCACGCATTATTGCAAATCAGGAAAAATGGAACAAGTTACATGTGCGTTTCGCAAAAGCATTAAATGATTCCGACTTAGCCGAATTAAAGCAAATCATTGAAGACCAGGAAATTGCCTGCCCAATTAGCGGAAGCCGTAACTGGACAGACGTCCGTCAGTTCAACCTGATGTTTGCTACAGAGATGGGTTCAACTGCCGAGGGTGCATCCAAAATATTTCTACGCCCTGAAACGGCACAAGGAATTTTTGTTAATTACTTAAATGTGCAAAAAACAGGACGCATGAAGATTCCATTCGGTATTGCCCAAATTGGAAAAGCGTTCCGTAATGAGATTGTTGCCCGACAGTTTATCTTTCGCATGCGTGAATTCGAACAGATGGAGATGCAATTCTTTGTAAAACCGGGCACCGAACTAGACTGGTTTGACAAATGGAAAAACACGCGAATAAAGTGGCACAAATCTCTAGGTTTTGGAGACGATAATTATCGTTTTCATGAACATGAAAAACTGGCTCACTACGCCAATGCAGCCGTTGATGTTGAATTCAAATTCCCTTTCGGATTTAAAGAAGTAGAAGGCATTCACTCTCGCACTGATTTTGACTTGTCACAACATCAAGAATACTCCGGCAAAAAGATACAGTATTACGACCCAGAACTAGGTGAGTCATATGTACCCTATGTCGTAGAGACATCAATTGGTGTAGACCGGATGTTCCTTCAGGTAATTTCAGCTTCATATCAAGAAGAAGAAATTGAATCATCAAACGGAAAAAAAGATACACGTATTGTTTTAAAATTACCTCCCATTTTAGCACCGGTAAAACTTGCTGTTATGCCATTGGTTAAAAAGGATGGACTTCCAGAAAAAGCACGTGAAATTATTGACGAACTGAAATTTGATTTCAACTGTCAATACGATGAGAAAGATTCTATTGGGAAACGTTATCGCCGTCAGGATGCCATCGGCACCCCTTTCTGTGTGACCATTGACCACCAGACAATGGAAGACCAAACAGTCACCATCCGTTACCGGGATACAATGGAACAAGACCGTGTTGCAATCGCTGATTTAAGAAGTATTATCTCAGAGCAAATAAGCTATAAGCAGCTATTTGCCAACCTAAAGTAAATAATACCTAAGCATGATGTATTTCATAAAAGAGGGGTTAGTTTGAAACGAACAAATTAACCTCTCTTTTTGTTACTCTCTAGTGGATAACGAAAAATTAAATACACAACAGCCTATGTTCATTTCTTCTAATCATAAGCTATGTGTATGATCCCATCCACACACATATAAAAACCAGAACTAACCCTCGGACTACAAAGCCTCATCCTACAAACACATATACTTTTCAACATAGCTCACCTGAGCCTCAAATAATGCAAGTACAACTTCAAGAGTATTCCTTCTAAATGTCAAAAAGCGAAGAAGTTGATAGTTCCCCAAAATTGTGAGAAAAGTTTAGATTACCGACACAATGCTTTCAAACTCCGATTCTATTTTAGTGTATGAAATACAAAATATACATTTCCCAATTAATTACATTATCCGACTAGCCGGACAATGTAATTAATTGGTTAGTCGAAAAAATTTAGTTTTACTTTTAGATATAAACTACAAGAAATGAAAACAAAAACAACAAAGTTTAAGGGTCGGAATTTATTCTTTTGGGGATTATTCCTTTTTTCCGTCTCAACTTTTGGGCAAAATCCCCCCGTTAGTATTTCCGTAAAATACATTACAGAAGATATTATCCTAGATGGAACTCTGGATGAAGCTGTTTGGGAAACAGCAAAAAACACTGATGATTTTTGGCAATTTTTCCCTTCTGATTCAGTCTTGGCTCGTAACCAGACAGAAACGAAATTGCTATATGATGACCAAACACTATATGTTGGCATCAGGGCATCTGTCCCTGACAATAAATATGTTGCTGCTTCTCTGAGACGTGATTATAGCTCGAGAGAAAACGACAATGTAACCTTAATGTTTGATACCTTTAAAGATGGAAGTAATGCTTTTTTGTTTGGTGCGACTGCTTATGGAGTTCCAAGGGAAGCGCTTGTTTCCGGTGGTGGAACAAGTTTAAATACTTCATGGGATATTAAATGGCAGGTAGAAAGCTCCATGCATGACGATCATTATATTTTGGAAATGGCTATTCCTCTTAACTCTTTTAAATTTAAGGAAGGTGAAACGGAATGGAATATGCAGTGTTACCGCTGGGATATACAAAACAATGAGCAAAGTGCATGGGCCAATGTCCCTCAAAATCAACAGTTGTCAAGCTTGGCATTTATGGGGAAAATGATTTTTGAGAAACCACTGGAAAAATCGAACACACCAGTATCAATAATCCCATATATCAATGCAATTTCTGAGAAAAGTTTTGAGGTTGGGGAAAGCAATAATGATTTCAAATATGGAGGTGATGCCAAAGTAGCTATTGGCAACAGCTTGAACCTTGATATTACCGTAAACCCTGACTTCTCAAATGTTGAAGTGGACAATATCGTGACCAATCTTACCCGTTTTGAGATTTACTTGCCAGAAAAACGTCAGTTTTTCATGGATAATAGTGACCTTTTCTCAAATTTCGGAAGCAATTCGAGAGATGCAAGGCCATTCTTTTCACGAAGAATAGGATTGACCAGTAGCATTCTTGGTGGTGTGAGATTAAGCGGTAAAGTTGGTGAAGATTGGCGTATTGGATTATTAAACATGCAAACTAATGAGGATCTTGATAGCAATATTGCATCCAACAACAATATGATGTTTGCCATTCAGAAAAAAGTTTTTTCAAGATCCAACATTGGATTCTTCTTTATTAATAGGGAAACATTTAAAGATTATGATTTTCAAACTGACAACGACAAATACAATCGTGTAATTGGCATTGATTATAACCTAGCTTCTTCTGACAATACGTGGGTAGGTAAGTTTTACTTACATAAATCGCTTGAACTGGAAGATAAAAAGGGGAATTTATCAACAGAAGCTACAGCTACTTATAACAAACGAAAATTTAGCTATACTACCGATTTGGTTTATGTAGACAGAGATTTTAAATCGGATCTTGGTTTTGTGCCACGCACAGGCTATGTGAAAGCCAGCAATAGCATGTCATTTAAGTTTTATCCTCAAAATGGGAATATTAGCACACACCGTATTACTCCCCTAGCCGTATATTACTGGGATCCTTATCAAGACTTCACGAGAACGGATCATCGTCTTCAATTGGCATGGAGTGCTGATTTAAAGAATCAATCAACAATTCAAGTTGAAGTTCATAATGAATATGTTTATTTATCGTATGATTTTGATCCTACACGAACTTTAGATGGTACACCTTTACCTGGAAATAAAGGATACAGCTTTACCCAATTCGAAGGATTCTATCAGTCAAACAGAGCCAAAAAACTTTCATTCAATGCGAGTACTAATATTGGTGAATTTTATAATGGGAATATATATTCACTAAATAGTGAACTTTCAATGAGGTTCCAACCTTGGGTGCTGTTCACCATGGATGTGAATTACGATGGAATTCGGTTACCTGAGCCCTATTCTGATGCGAACATATGGTTGATAAGTCCAAAGGTGGATGTTACATTTAGTAAATCACTGTTCTGGTCAACACTTGTTCAGTTTAGTAATCAACGTGATAATCTGGGCATAAACTCTCGTTTGCAGTGGCGTTATGCACCTCTATCTGATTTATATCTGGTATATAACGACAATTACACAACAGATAGTTTTTCTCCAAAATTTAGGTCGATAAACTTGAAATTAACTTATTGGTTAAATATTTAAAGCCTATTTAGGGAAACGAACCCGAGCGTTATTGCAAATCAAGAAAAATGGGACGAGTTACATACGCGTTTCGCAAAAGCATTAAATGATTCCGCCCTAGCCGAGTTAACGCAAATTATCGAAGATCAGGAAATTGTTTGCAAAATTAAAGCAGAGATGCTTTCATGATAAATGCAAGGAAGGCTCCCAATGGGAGCTTCCTTGTTTTATGCTATATCTTCACACAAGTCTATATGTTGTTAAAAACCCACACACGCCATAATGTGGACTGAATTAGCCTGATTTTCAAAACAATATTTCATATTTTAGTCAAAAAGATACTGCAAATATCAAATCGACAATCTATGAAAAAGCTAAAGTCCATTCCATTTCTCATTATTCTATTTACTTATTGCTACGGAGCAAATGCTCAAGCAGATCTCTATAAGACAGAGCTACCTGTAAATAGCCAGAATAAAATTGAGCTTATTGAAGTGATTGACTTCCCCGATAAATCTCAACAAGATTTATACTTGCTTGCCGAAGAATGGATTGAGCAAAGTTACATTTCTGACGATTACGACATTCGTCTGAACAAACAAAACCCGGAAGAAATCACTGCAAAAGGCATATTCTCTTACACAAAAAATGGCTTGGGTGCTAAAAACAAATACGATTACACATTAAGAGTTGAAACAAAGAATAAAAAGGCAAGAATTACCCTTACGAACTTAAATGTAAAATACACATCAATGGGATTAACCGAAAGCTTCCCAGCAGAGGAAGTGATCATTGAAAATCTATATAAGAAAAATGGGAAACCAAAAAAAAGAGCGAAAGAACAAAAAGAACAAATACTACAATTCTGGAATAACACACTAGCAAGCTTAACTGAAAAGCTGAGTCGCGATTCATTAAATGACGAAATTTGGTAACCGAAAATTACCGAGAGGAATAACCCATATGATCGAACACAGGGAAATAGCCTGACAAAAAAAGGAGGGACAATTAATGTTCCTCCTCTCTGTATTGCGATGTACCTTCTGATATTCCATAATTTTTTAAATTTCTATTTTTTTAACATACATAGTTCAGAATATGTGCCTAGTTTTGACCAATAGCGGTCGTCGGTCATCCAGCTTTTAATTTCCAAACCAGCTTCTTCCTCCACATTGAAAATAGCTGCTATTGGGTCTATTACATCGTTTGACCAAAGGCTGCCATCAATCATCCAGTTTTCAATTTCCAAATCCGCTTCTTCTTCCACGTCGAAAATAGCTGCCATTGTTCCTATTACATTATTAGCCCAAAGGTTGTCATCGGTCATCCAGGTTTCAATCTCCAAGTCTGCCTCTTCTTCCAAATTGAAAATAGCTGTCGTTGCTTCTGTTGCGTTATTTGACCAAAGGTTGTCATCAGTCATCCAATTCTCGATTTTAAGATCAGTTTCTTTTTCTTGAGAAAATAGACCTGTTTCCGTTTTAGCATTTATATTTATTAGTGCGATTAAACCGAGTGCTAAAATCTTTGCTGTGTTTCTTAATTGTGCTTTCATGTGTTTTGTTTTTAATTTTGATGTAAATCTAAGACTGACATCAAGCACTTGAAACTGCAATAGACGTTTTGGGTAGTTTTAACGACAGATTCGCAGATTCTCCGAAATATTAACATGAAAGACAACCACTTAATACTAGTATAGAAGAATAAATAGAGTTTAGATTTAGAATATTCTTCATCTCTATCGAGATAATAGAAACCTAATATTCTGACAATATTGAGAAACAAAGAAGTAACCTGATTTCAAACTCTCCTTTTTCGAGTAGCCAAGGTACGATTCGAAAATGCAACCTTTAGTTAGATGGTTTTGTGTCATCAATCGTTTCAACAAATTTCTGTCATATTCAGGATCAATAGTTATTCCGGTGGACTAGTTTTTTTAAGCATCGATTTTAGTTCATCTTAAATAAGACTGCGAATTCCATCAAATACCTTTCAAATTATCTCTTTAATGAGACGTTTTTAAGAATAAACATCCTAGCTGTCCCTTTTTTCATTATGTGGGTTAACTCCAACTGTAAGTTTTAATGGTAAAGTCCCCACTTCGCCGTTAGGTGAAAAGTATGGCCTGCGGAAGTTTTGATTAGAGAATAAGGGCGAAAATCAGGGAATTCACATCGCTTACTTGTTTCTATACGAGCTGTTTAGCCGAATTGAGCATAGTAGAATAAATTGATCTTATTTTTTAAACCCACCTAGTTTTTCAATTGATCCATCATTCACATGAGTAATTACATAATCAAAATAGGACAGCCTAAAATAAAAAAAGGAAAGCTGATAAATCAACTCTCCTTTTTAATAGTAGCGGGGACACGACTCGAACGTGCGACCTTTGGGTTATGAGCCCAACGAGCTACCAACTGCTCCACCCCGCAATATATTTTAAATATTTTTAGTCTCTTTTTGAACGTACATCCTTGGTGTTCCTCCCTCAAATGCGGTTGCAAATATAGAACAACTTTTTGGTAAAACAAATCACAATCTGAGAATTAATTTCACAGATTGAGTTAAAAAGAATTAAATTCAACACTTTGAGTTAGGCTGTTCTTTTATTCTTTATAATTTTGACGCTTCTAATTGCCGGGCAATGAAGAAAGAAAAGAAAAATAAGAAGATTATTCAGAAACTGAAAAATCGTTATCGTCTCATCATTTATAATGATTCTACTTTTCAAACAGTATGGAGCACTAAGCTCACACGCATGAATGTTTTCACAATTGGTAGTTTAGGAGGCGTATTCCTTATATTTATGACAGTTATAATTGTAGCCTATACTCCTTTACGAGAGTTTATCCCTGGGTACCCATCTGGAGATGTACGCAGAATGATTGTGAATAATGCAATTATGGTAGATTCTTTGGAAGAACAAATTCAGTTACGTGATGAATATTTTAAAAAAATAAGGTCATTAGTTGAAGGTGAAGTCCCAGAAGAAATAGATGATGTTACCGATATAGCCCCTCCCTCTACAACATTAACTTTTCAGACCTACAACCACGATTCCATTTTTCGTCAGGATTTACTCGAAGAACAATTAAACCTATCCTTGCAACAAGGAGAAGTTACTCGAACAAATATTTCAAATATTCACTTTTTCACACCTCTTGAGGGTGTTGTCTCTCAGGGATTCAATGAGAATATTGACCATTTTGCAACGGACATTGTTGGTCTGCCAAACTCAAGAATTTCAGCCGCTTTAGGAGGCTCAGTTATTTTTGCAGGTTGGACTGTTGAAACAGGCTATGTAATCTACATTCAGCATGAAAACAATCTAATTTCAGTATACAAACACAACTCAGAACTCCTGAAGAAAGTAGGAGACAACGTAAAAGCAGGGGAAGCCGTTGCATTTATGGGCAACACGGGAGAACTGACAACAGGACCGCATTTACATTTTGAATTGTGGTACAAAGGCTCTCCTATCGATCCTGAACAATACATTGATTTTTAAGCACCCTTGATGAAAAAACGAATAGCAATTCTCGGATCGACAGGCTCTATTGGGACACAAACTCTGGAAGTAGTGGAGCAAAATCCCGATCATTTTCAAGTTGAAGTATTAACGGCAAACAACAACATTGATCTTTTAGTTAAACAGGCAAAAAAATTCAACCCCAACATTGTCGTTATTGCAAATGAATGCCGATACAAATCCTTACAAGAAGCTCTAAAAAATGAAGACATCAAGGTGTTTGCAGGAAAAGAAGCTTTGGAGCAAGTCGTCCAAATAGATAGCATTGATTTAGTATTAACGGCTATGGTTGGATATTCAGGCTTATTGCCCACGATTAATGCCATCAAAGCCGGAAAACATATAGCCCTTGCAAACAAAGAAACCCTAGTAGTTGCCGGAGAAATAATAACACGCGAAGCCTTAAAGAATAAGGTGAGTATATACCCGGTTGATTCTGAACACTCGGCTATCTTTCAATGTTTGACCGGAGAGCACATGAATGAGATTGAAAAGATATACCTAACTGCTTCTGGTGGCCCCTTTCGGGAATTCAGTCAGAAAATGCTAGAAAAAGTAACCATAGCCGATGCATTAAATCACCCGAACTGGGACATGGGGGCAAAAATAACAATTGACTCTGCAAGCATGATGAACAAGGGATTTGAGGTAATTGAAGCCAAGTGGTTATTTGATTTAAAACCAGAACAGATCGATGTCATCGTTCACCCCCAGAGCATTATTCATTCAATTGTTCAATTTGGTGACGGCTCCATGAAAGCACAGATGGGCTTACCCGACATGAAGTTGCCCATCCAATATGCTATGAATTTTCCACATCGTTTACCTTCATCCTTTGATCGTTTTAACTTTCTGGATTATCCAATGCTAACTTTCGAACAGCCCGATACAAAAAAATTTCGTAACCTTGCACTTGCTTTTGAGGCTTTAAATCAAGGAGGCAACATGCCTTGCATATTGAATGCAGCTAATGAAATAGTGGTTCAAGCTTTTCTGAAAGAAGAAATCCAGTTTGTTGAAATGCCGGATATCATTGGAAAAAGCATGCAAAAGGTTAATTTCATTTCAAATCCGGATTTGGATGATTATATCCGAACCGATAAGGAAACAAGATTGTTAACAACTTCGATGATTAAACAACGAAGCTTTAAAAATATAGTTTAGAAGAATGGAACAAGTACTTATAAAAGCGGCCCAATTAATATTGAGTTTATCAATATTGGTAGTATTACACGAATTTGGACACTTTGCATTTGCCCGATTGTTTAAAACACGGGTTGAAAAATTTTATCTCTTTTTCGATCCCTGGTTTTCCCTTTTTAAAACAAAAAGAGGAGATACAGAATACGGAATTGGCTGGCTCCCACTAGGAGGCTATGTAAAGATCTCTGGGATGATTGATGAGTCGATGGACAAAGAAGCCATGAAACTGCCTCCACAGCCTTACGAATTCAGATCAAAAAAACCATACCAAAGGTTATTGATCATGATCGGAGGTGTTATGATGAACTTCATCCTAGCATTCATCATTTACATAGGTGTTCTCTATGCATGGGGAACCCAATATCTGCCAAACGACAGCTTAAAATACGGAATATCAGTAAGCGAAACCGGAAAACAAATTGGACTGCAAAACGGAGACAAAATCCTTTCTGTAGATCATATATACATCGAGAATTTTGATAAAATCATCCCTACTGTCATTCTTGATAACGCACAAGCTATTCAGGTTTTACGCGATGGACAACAGCTTGATGTTGAAATTTCTGATAACGACCTGGCTTTATTAATAAAGAACAGTTCTGTCATTGATTATCGAAAACCATTTGAGTGTGAAGTAGGAAGAGTAATTAAAGATACCCCAGCTGATTTGGCAGGGCTAACCAAAGGAGATCAGTTTATTGATGTTGACGGAAAAACTTTTGAATTTTACGATGAATTCACAGATTACCTGCACAACAACAAAAACCAAGAGATCAATATTGCAGTAATAAGAAATGGAAACCCTTTAACGATTCCAGTAACCGTTTCTCCAGAAGGCACAGTTGGGTTTTATGCATCTTTTCTTGAAGGTGCTACTGAATTCCTGCAACTGAAAACCATAAAATACAGTTTTGCAGAATCTATTCCTGCCGGAGTAAATTTGGGAATATCAACAATCAGTGATTATCTAAAGCAGTTTAAGCTAATATTTTCTCCAAAGACAAAAGCATACGAATCATTGGGTGGATTTATCACTATTGGAAATATTTTCCCTGGTGCATGGAACTGGTATTCCTTTTGGAAACTGACCGCTTTTCTATCAATTATTCTTGGAATAATGAACCTATTGCCGATACCTGCACTTGACGGTGGACACGTAATTTTCTTGTTATTTGAAATGGTGACAGGTAAAAAACCGGGTGAGAAATTTTTGGAATATGCACAAATGGTTGGGATGATAATTTTATTGGCGTTAGTGCTATATGCAAACGCAAATGATATTATTAAACTCTTTAATTAGAAAGCAATTAAAAAATTTATATTTTTGCACAAATCATAAAACTATAAAACTATGTACTTATCAATTATTGCTGGAATGTTTGGTCCTCAGGAGATCATCATCATATTAATCATTGTTCTTTTACTTTTTGGGGGTCGTAAAATCCCTGAATTGATGAAAGGTCTTGGAAAAGGCATGAAAGAATTCAAGAAAGCAACAAACGAGGACGATGACGATGACAATGATGCACCATCAAAAAAAGATAAAGAGAAGATTTCTGAATAATCTTTAACTCAAAATCCCGCCAACATGACGGGATTTTTTTATTATTTGTTAGCCATTAGAATAATTCATCTATGCTAAATTTCGTATATTGCTCGGTGAAACAAAAAAATATACGTCACCATGAGAAAGATGAATTTAGTTATCATACTGCTGATCGTTATTTCCGGAGTATTTTCTTCATGCTCAGATGACACTCCTATGCGTAAAAAAGTTACCGGCAAAGCAGGAGAGCTAGTCGTTGTCATTCCTAAAAAAACGTGGGAAGGAGCCGTTGGTGAAGCTGTTCAAAAGATCCTTTCACAAGCTCAGATTTCTTTGCCTCAGGAAGAACCAATTTTTGATCTCATAAATGTTCCTCCTGCTGCGTTTCAGGATATTTTTAAAACAACCCGTAATATTGTAAAAGTTAACATCTCATCCACAATTGACTCCGCTCAGGTAATCTTAACAGACGATGTCTATGCATGGCCTCAAGCAGTTGTGGAGATTCAGGCGAAATCGGATGAAGATTTCTTAAAAATACTCAATGAGAATTCCAATCTCATTGTTGCATATCTGCTTAAAGCCGAACGAGAACGGTTGATGATAACATATAATGACTACTATGACAAAGCAGCCCGAAAAATTATTCAGGATAAATTTGACATTAAAATGAGCCTACCGCCCGGTTTTATTGTTGCCAAGCAAACTGATGATTTTGCATGGTTCCGGTATGACACTCCACGCCTTTTACAGGGGATAGCCATTCATACCTTTCCCTACACATCTGAAGATATTTTTTCTGCTGATTTTCTGATAAACAAACGAGATTCGCTCTTAAAAGAAAATACTGAAGGACCTACAGAAGGCAGCTATATGGCTACCGAAAAAATGCTGGATCCAGTGTTTAACACTTTCAGAATAAACAATAACTATGCCTCAGAAATGCGTGGTTTATGGAAGCTTGAAAATGACTTCATGGGTGGCCCATTCATTAATCTGGCTATTTTAGATGTCTCTAATCAAAGAGTAATCATGCTTGACGGATTTGTTTATGCGCCACAATCAGATAAACGGAATTATCTACGTCAGGTAGAAGCTATACTTCGTTCTATCGTTCTGCCCAATCAAGCCATGAATGACAAAATCACCAGTGAATTGAACATGGGGAACTGATGCTATTAGTCGCCCAACGAAAGATTTAGACCCATTTGCCTGACACCTTCGGCATCATTAATTTCAAAGTCGCCTAAAAAGGAAACAAGAAAACATGAGCCCTCGGGATTACTGTTGCGAATAAATACTTGGAATTCGGATATCTTCCTTTTATTTCCCAGCATCCAAATCTGTGCATTATTATCATCATCTTCCATCTGCAACAGAGAATAAGCTGACGGTAACAACCCAGATGCTTTTTCAAGGAATTCTGTCCCACTCAGACTTCCTTTAGTTGGATTATATGACATAAAACGAATCTCTTGCAAATCACCTTTAATTTCATTCCCTTCACTGCCCAGATCAATGTTAAACGTACTCTCAATACTATTAGAATATGCAAAATATGTCACCCCAGATTTATTCTTGAAGGTGTCAAAGAGCTTATCCGATTTACTTTGAGCAAAAAGCACAAAAGATGTAGTTACAAAACAGATAAGCAATACGAATTTAATTGTTGTTGTTTTCATCTGTAAACAATTTTTGATTACCACTACTCAACAGTATAACTCAATATCTTTTAGTTTGAATCAGATCTTTCTTCCAAGCCCATCTCTGTCATTTCCCAAAATTTCCCGGCCATATCACCATCCCATGTATTTGAGACATTTTCAATGTCATAGATTATTTTGAACATATCGTTTCCCAGAAATATTGTTTTCCCCTCGGGTACTTTTACGGTAATGTCAACTTCCTGATCAAGCCATCGCTTACTATTTCCAATCGTATAATATGGATCAAAATAAATCACAGAATCCTGTTGTGTGAAATTATAAATAATGTCCTCTACATGTTCATTTGCATTTTCCTCACTGCTCCCACGTGATCTTTTCCTGATAAGAACAACAAACTCATTGGTATTACTTTTTTCCACGTCTAATCTCGGACTTCCAAGCAAGATTGACTCTCCATCTTCAGAGATAACCTTCATTCTCTCCAAATCAAGTTCTGAGTTATAATTATTGCCATAACTATCTTCTCCTAACTCTAAATACATGGTTTCACACCCCTGACAATTAATCACCTGACTTTTACTAGTTGTTGAGCGTTTACTATAATCATCAATTTGCCCAAAAGTTACTACCACCACTGTTATAAGGGCAACCAACCAAACTCCAAGGCTAGATAAAAAGATCAATCTATTATTTGATTTATATCGGAATACCATTTTTGTACCGACAAATAATATCCCAAGTAGTGGTATCCCAACCAAAAAAGCAATGGCTATAAGCAATATGGTTAAGGAGCCAGGACTGATGAAAAAAGTAGCTACTTCAGGCATGTAAAACTCTGGCCCCCAATGCCCAACCCATGGAGTAACACCTAAAATAGAGTGTCCAACAAACATGGAAAGGATAAATCCGAATAATCCAATAAGTCCGAATATAATCAGAAATGCCCCAAATAAAACGACTAGTATTTTCAATACAACTTTAAGTACATTGTAGCTCATTTCTCCAAATTGAGACATCTGTTGGCGCCCCTTATTGTATGAGTCAGAATTACGGAATCTTGTATAACTCTCTTTAACCTCTTCCTTTATTGACTTTTCGATATTTGATACAGTGGCTTCCCGCCCACGCATTTCCAGACGTTGAGCAGTTGTATATGCATTTGGAACTGCAATCCACAAAATAATATACAATAGTATATTGAATGGTCCGATTACGAAAAACAAAAGGAAGAAAATGATTCTTAAAACAACCGGATCCATATTAAAATAAGCTGCCATTCCGCCACAAACACCGCCCAAAACTCGGCTGTCCGGATTGCGATATAGTCGCCTTCTAATTTTGGGTTCTTCAGAAAGTGATTTTTCTTCTTCCAAGATCTCTTCATCTTCCATGAAATCTTCAGGCTTCCCCATCCTTTCCATCACCTCGTCAACCCACGGTTCAATAATGACATTTTTCTCACTAGTCTCCATTTGTTGTGAGAACAGTTCTGCAATGCGCGATTCAATATCTTGCAGAATCTCCCGTCCATCTGCATCAGTGCCAAAATGACTGGATAGCATTTGCAAATACGCTTGAAGTTTTTCGTATGCATCCTCATCAATATGAAAAACACTGCCGCTAATGTTTATTGTGAATGTCTTTTTCATCGTTATAAAATTTATACGTTTTTGTTCCGTTGATTTTATGATTTTCTGGACTTAATAGTTTCAACTGCATCCACCAGTGCATTCCATGATTCGCCTAACTCTTTTAGGAAGTCTTTCCCTTCATCTGTCAATTCATAGTATTTACGTGGAGGCCCCTGTGTTGATTCTTCCCACCGATAAGCGAGCAGACCATCGTTTTTCAAACGAGTCAACAACGGATATAGAGTTCCTTCTACGACAATCATTTTTGAGTTTTTCAATTCATCGATGATATCACTTGCATAAAGGGGCTTCCCATCGAGTACCAACAATATGCAGTACTCCAAAACCCCTTTTCGCATTTGCGCTTTTGTATTTTCAATTTTCATAGCATTCACTTTTCGAATTGTGTAGTTTTTAGCAGCAAGTTTTGCCTTGGTAATCTAAAGAGACCAATAACTTAGATTAGTCATCCATCCCTCAATTTCGAGTTCCCCATCTTCTTCCTCAGCAAAATCATTGCTAAAATAAGCATCATTTGTCATCCAGGGTTCCAATTCTAAAGGAGAATCTACCTCTGTTTGAAAAAGGTTTTTGTATGTTCCAAAAAAAGCATCGTCAGTCATCCAAGACTCAAGCTCGAGATCATCATCATACGCCTGCTCAAAAATAAATACAGTAGCATCTACAAAAGAAGGATCTTCAGATTCTGTGCCGTTTGCCACCGGATCAGCTTCGTTAACCATCATAATTGCCATCTTTCCAAAGCTATTGTAAGTCAAAAATTGTTTCCATAATCCTTGAGCACTTACTGTAAAGCTCAGTAAAATAACACTTGCCACAACCGCTGCACCTCTTAACAGCGTATTTCCTGTTTTATGGCTTCTGCTTCCTGTTTTGAAATTGATTGTTTTCATGTGTTTGCCTCCTAATTGTTTTTTGTTTTCTGAACATTGATTAATTGTCTTCTTTACTAATCTGTGAATCTGTTTTTTTCTGGTTTCTGTTCTTAAGACGCCTGACTTTTAATTTCGTTACAGTTATATAGAACTTTTTTAAGACTACTTCTATCCGTTACCTTGTTTTATGCAATACAAATATACAACTATTACATTGTACTATGCAATACATAGTTCCATTTTTTTTAAACTATTTTGAAAAAAAATTTCTTTTGAATTGACCTACAACGACTTGACTGATTTATATTTTTGCATTTTTTTTGGTCAAATCTCATTTTCAACCAAAAAAATGAATACTTAGAGGATTATTTATTATGAAATAACCTTAAAAAAGATGAGAGAAATTACTTAATACTTCAAAATAGAAAAACTCTGAAGTCAAATTCGGTGTTACAACTGCTATACTTTTCATCTGCATCATATCCATATATTGACTTAACTAATAAAACATGTTAAAACAATGTCTCAGGTAATTGATGCTTTACGTAACTTTAATGTTGAATTAATCCTTTTTTCCTTAATGTTGCGTTTTTTTGATTCGATATAAAAGATGAATTGAGGACTCAAAACATTTGCATTCATTAATCGTCCCAATTATTAAAAAAACAATTTCAATTTTGCCAAAAAACTGTATCAATATGAAAAAGATGATTGCATTTCTGGCATGCTCCATTTTATTGTTAGCATTAGCCACTCCTAAAAGTTTTGCACAGCTCACAACTTCTGCAATTAAAGGACAAGTTCAATCTGAGAATGAGACATTGCCCGGTGCAACGGTACTCATGGTTCATAAGCCTACAGGTTCTCAATACGGTACTATTTCAAATGCTACAGGTATTTATAACATTTCAAACTTAAACCCAGGTGGCCCTTATACCTTGTCTGTTTCTTTTATCGGATATAAAACCTATGAAGAAAGTGGTATTTACCTGACATTAGGACAAACAATACAATTAAATGTTAGTCTTACAGAAAGCACTTCGGAGTTAGGCGAAGTATTGGTTATCTCAACTGTCAGCGGTGTTTTCGATGGTAACACCACTGGCTCCAAGACTACAGTAAACAGTGCCCGTATAGAAACCATGCCCACCCTAAGTCGGGGTATTAGCGACGTTGCAAGACTCACTCCTCAAGCAAAAATAAACAGCTCGGGAGGTATTGAAATTGCGGGACAAAACAGCAAGTATAACTCATTTACAATTGACGGAGCAGTTCAGAACGATGTATTTGGACTTGCCAGCAACGGAACAAATGGTGGACAAATTGGCATTAATCCAATGAGCATGGACATTATTGACCAGCTTACAATCTCTCTGTCTCCCTATGATGTTACCCAAAGTGGATTTGCTGGAGCTGGAATAAATGCCGTTACAAAAAGTGGTACAAACACGATTGAAGGATCTGTTTATGATTATTTCAGAAATGAAAAAATGGCAGGAAAAACACCGACAGATAATTCTGAAATTGATCGGGTAAGGCTGGATGATTTTTCATCCAATACAACAGGATTTACACTAGGTGGCCCTATCATTAAGAATAAAGTTTTCTTCTTCACAAATTTTGAGATCCAGAGAGATGACACACCAAAGCCTTTTGATTTTGCAGACTACTCAGGCACTGCCTCTAAAAGTGGAATAGATGCTCTTTCTGATAAAATGAAAAATGATTACGGATATAATGCCGGAACGTATGAAAATACAAAGGCAACTCTGGATGCAGAAAAGTTCTTTGCAAAGATTGATTGGAACATTAGTAGAAATCACAAGTTTTCCATTCGTCATCAATACTCCAAGGGAAAAAGCATAAGCCCTTCTACATCGAGCAATTCCAACATCTATTTTTCAAATTCTGGAGTTAACTTCATTTCAACAACAAATGCCACCACGGCCGAGTTAAAAAGCACCTTCAGCAATAAATTTGCAAATAAGATAATTCTAGGATACACTTCCGTAGATGACAATAGAAACCCAATGGGTGAAAATTTCCCGTACATCTATATTTCCGGAGAAAAAATTTATTTGGGCAGCGAGCAATATTCAACAGCCAACCGGTTAAAACAAAATATTTTAAGTTTTACGGATGACTTTAGCATATACGCAGGAAAACACAACATTACCTTAGGGATGCATCACGAATATTACGACATGTTTAACGTCTTTATAAGACAAAACTACGGATACTATTCATTCTCAACCTTGAATGATTTTATGGCCGGTGAGCCTGCCACTCAATTTCAGAGGAGTTTTTCCAACGTGGATGATGTTACTGGAGACAACACAGATGCAGCTGCTGCATTTAAAGCATTACAGCTTGGCTTTTATGCTCAGGATGACTACCAACTTACTGATAACTTCAACTTAGTATATGGTATCCGTATCGATATCCCGATGTACCTTGACGATCCAACTGAAAATACAGATTTCAACGATAACGTAATCCCTTACCTTGAAAATACATATGGTATAGATTTCATGGGTGCACAAACTGGACAAATGCCAGAAGCATCACCTCTAATTTCGCCAAGGGTAGGATTTAACTGGGACATTAATGGAGATAAAACCCTGCAACTTAGAGGAGGAGTAGGCTTATTTACCAGTCGCATTCCTTACGTATGGACAGGAGGGTCATATAATAATAATGGAATAACAGTTGGAGGAATGACAGTTTCAGAGGCAGGCTCACCTGAGCTTAACTTCAATCCTGAATGGGATAACCAACCTTCAATCACAGGGACACCTTCCGGGCAAATTGATCTCTTTGTAAAAGACTTTAAAATGCCTCAGGTATTTCGATCAAACCTAGCTTTAGACAAAAAGTTTGACAATGGCATTACAACAACCGTTGATATCACATACACGAAGAATGTAAATAACGTCAACTATCAAAATCTGCTTATTCAGGATACGGGAGAAAATATGACAGGAACTGGCGATGATCGTACAATATGGAGTAATGTACAAAGCGACATAAATGATAATGCCAATGCTGCTGGCAACTACACTGGAATCTATCTGGGATCAAACACGAGCAAAGGACATAGCATAAATTTTATGGCACAAGCAGAAAAAAACTGGGAAAGCGGGCTTTACACCTCACTAGCTTACAACTATGGAGTTGCCAAATCAATCAACGATGGGGAGTCTTCACAAAACTCATCGCAGTGGAGAGTTGCCAATGCACATGGCCGTAATAATCTTGATCTTGGATATTCCGTCTACGACCTCGGGCACCGAATTGTTGGAAATGTTTCATACAAATGGGAATACAGCAGTTTTGCAAACACCACCTTCTCCTTGTTTTATAATGGACAATCGGGTCAACGGTTCTCGTATGGTTATGACAATGGCGTTTCGTCTTATGCCGGACCTGCCGGAGACAATATAGATGGTAGGGACTTAACCTTAATCTATATTCCGCTTGATGCGAATGATATTGTTTTAGTAGATGATGACACGTATACAGCAGCCCAACAATGGGAAGACTTAAATGCATTCATTGAGGGTAACAATTACTTAAAAAAACACAGAGGCGAATATTCTGAGAGACACGCACAGCGTATGCCTTTTGAGCACATAATCGACCTAAAAGTGATGCAGGAATTTAAGTTTAAAGTTTCTCCAACACGTGAAAATAAGCTCCAATTATCGCTTGATATTTTCAACTTTACGAACATGCTCAACAAAAAATGGGGACGCATGCATTATGCATTGGGAGACTATAATGTATACCGTTTGCTAAAATTCGCCGGATATGAAACCGATGGTACAACCCCAACATATCAGTACTCCAATGAAGAAGGAACGGACACATGGGGCATTGATGATTCCGGACTACAAAGTTCTCGTTGGCAAGCTCAAATAACCTTGCGATATATTTTCTAATTCAAGATGAAAGAGGCTTCTGAGGAAGCTTCTTTCTCTCTCTAATTTGAATAAAGAGGCAAGGTAAACCAAAAAACAGATCCTTCATTTAATTTTGAGCGAATGCCAAACTCCCCATTATTTAGGGCAATTAAATCTCGGCATAACTGCAAGCCAATTCCTGTTCCCTTTTCTTGTCCTGTTCCACGACAACTTTCAACTGAATTATTGTTAGAGAGAATGGAGTCTACCTGTTTTTTATCCATGCCAACACCTGTGTCTTGCACTTCAATACGTAAATATTCATCGTGGTTCTTGAATACATTGATTACAATGCTTCCTCCTTCGTTAGTAAACTTGATGGCGTTACAAAATAAATTCCGCAGAATAATATTTACATGGCATTCATCAACATAAACCAACTGGCTGCCCTCTACATTTAAAGAGACTTTAATTTTTTTATTTTCAAGAAAAATAGAAAACAATCGGATGGTTTCATTCATCCTTTCTGAAATATCAATATACTCTGAAGTAACCGTCAACTCATTGTTTTGACTTCGCCCCCAGTACAATAAATTATCCACAATCGTAAAAATCTGCTGAGGCAATTCAAACATATTTTTCCTGAGTTTTATCTTTACTTCTTCGTGAACTGTTGTATCCTTTAATACTTCAACAATCTGCATCAATGATCCCGAGTGTCCTCTTAAATCATGCCCAATAACTGAAAAAATCCTGTGCTTAAACGCTAAATTTGCTTCCAGTTCTTTATTAATCCCCGAGATAATTTCATTTTGCAAAATGGCCTCTTGCTTCTGTTGATACAACTCTTGAGTTCGTTCAACCACCTGTAATTCCAGCCCTTCATTCAGTCCTGCCAACTCTTCTTTTAACCTTACGTTTGAGTTGAAGTTACTTGCAGAAATCTCCATAACATTCTGAATAACTGTAATCGAAAAAATCACAAAGCAATATTTAAGTATGTATTCATTGAAAATAATAGGATGTGCTTCAAACACAAGAGTGTCATTCGCAGCACCAAAAAAAATGACACCCATTGAAATAGCAAACAGAGATGGCGTTACTGTAGAATTGGTTTTTTGATATCCAATTGCTTTAAAAATAATCCCGAAAATAATGACTGCATGCAGGTACAACCAATAAACAGAAAAGTCGAAAAGCAAAGGCTCCAATACCCAAATTAAACAACAATAAATGATGGAAATTGGAATAAGCCATCTGTTCATCCGCTTCATCAATTGTGAGGGAAAATAAAAATCGAAACAAAAAGAAGCTGATACTAGCAGAAATACAATACCCGATAATTTCAAACGCAACAAAGTATCCCATGAAAAATTGAGCAGAGGATGTGACATTGAAGAAGACGTGCCTACATCCTCAATTAAAACTCCCAGTATCATTAGTGATAACCAAAATACTCCTCGCCGTGTGGGAAAGAGATAAAAATAATAAAGCAAAATGAGAATGAATGCCAACATAAGTATAGAAGCGGAAGCGCTCAATATATCATAATAGAATTGTCCATCTGAAATATTCTCGCTGTGCCCTAAAAAGATATTTCCACTAAATCCACCTCTTGACTGATGAAAATTGGCAATTTGAATAACTAAAGTAACCGTATCCTCCGCAATAAAATCTATAACTTTTATTTGAGATCCGGGTTCGCTTTCCTCTTTTGTTGTTCCAACAACACCGGAAGAACATACCATTTCATCATTTATAAATACGTTGTAGGAAGAATTGAAAACCGGAATTTTTAAAGACATCGATTGCCCAATAAGTGACTTGTCAAAAATGAGCTGTTTGCCAAATGTCCCATAACCCGTACCGGGCAGAGGCTCTCCATCAATTTGGTAGTGTTGCCAATAATCGGGAACACTTACAATGGCCGACTTAAACGATGCATCAGGATGATCAATCGCCTTTGAAGTTAAAAGTTCATTCCAAAAGAAAAGCCATTCACCATTTAGTTTAATCCTTGAATCATCCAACGACTCAGCATCAACCTGAACATGGAGGAGGTTTGAATTACCCAAGCAACTATAACTAACCGCAAGAAACATCAATAACAACAATCGCCATTTGAGATTTTTCATCCTATTAGCTATCATATTTTCATCTGTGTGTAATCGTGAAAAACTTATTGCGAGGTAGGCTATTTTTTTTGTCTGGCAAATTTATGTTTTACTTCGTGAAAATCAAAATATATTATAAGTATATAGTCATGAATTTATTGCGCTATTATTTGTGATCATAATTATCACCTGAAGCGTGGTGTTTGAACGCAAATATGAAAGCTACTATTTCCAAATACAATCAAATAATTTCAATTGTCCATTTAGTATGGCTCATGTAAAATCCCAACAACCAATATTTCCAGCGCGTGAAATAGCGAAACATTCCACATCCGGTTCACTTTTGTTACCTTTGCCCGTCTGTATTGAGATCCTGAAATGAATTAAAAATGACTCAAGTATAGAATTCTGTGACAACATTCAAAAGAGAATAATATGGCAAAGATAAACTGGAAACCCGGAACCATGATTTACCCACTTCCTGCAGTGTTGGTAAGTTGTGGCGAAACACCCGAAGAATATAATCTGATAACCATTGCATGGACAGGCACCATTTGCAGCGACCCACCCATGTGTTATATTTCGGTAAGGCCTTCGCGGCATTCATACGAAATCATCAAACGAACCGGAGAGTACGTTATCAACATCACCACAGAAGAACTTGCACGAGCAACCGACTGGTGTGGGGTACGCTCGGGAAAGAAATACAACAAGTGGAAAGAGATGGGGCTCACCCCTGAGCCAGCCAGCATTGTAAAAGCACCAATTGTGGCAGAAGCACCTATTAGTATTGAATGTAGGGTCAAGGAAATTGTAGAACTGGGAACTCATCATATGTTTATTTCTGAAGTCGTAAACGTTATTGCAGATGATCAATATATTGATGCAGAAACAGGTGCTTTCAGTCTAAAAAAAGCGGATCCTATATGCTATTCACACGGTCACTATTTCAAAATTGGAGAGCCAATAGGTAAGTTCGGATGGTCTGTTGAAAAAAAGAAAAAGAAATAAACATCGACGATATTCAGAAAAACATTTCAACTACGCCCACGTTTTATAGCATAAAAATTGACTCGAATCATGACAGAAACAAACACCCCAAATACAAACAATCCTTTGTTGCTGGATTTTACGAATATCCACTCGACTGCTCCATTTTCATTAATTAAAAATGAGCATTTTATGCCTGCTTTTAAGGAAGCAATTAAGCAGGCCAAAGCAGAAATTCAAGCTATAATTGACAATCCCAATATTCCCTCTTTCGAAAATACCATTGAAACAATGGAGAAAAGCGGAAAACGCCTTGGGATTATTCACAAAATATTTTTCAACCTTAATTCTGCGGAAACCAATAAAGAAATACAACAAATAGCTCAGGACGTTGCTCCTTTATTATCAGAATTTGGGAATGACATAACACTAAATGAGAAACTGTTTGCTAACGTAAAATTCGTTTACGACCAAAAAGAAAAACTGCCATTAAACACAGAGCAGCAAACCTTACTCGAAAATGGGTATCAAAATTTTATGCGTAATGGCGCAAACCTTAATGAACCAGGAAAAGCACGATACAGAAAAATTACCACAGAGCTAAGTAAACTGGGCCTTCAATACCAACAAAATGTTTTAGCAGAGACAAACTCCTATGAGCTTCACATTACTGATGAAGCCGATTTGTCCGGCCTCCCCGGTTTTGTACGTGAAGCAGCGGCACTGACTGCCAAACAAAAAGAAAAGAAAGGTTGGGTATTTACACTCCAACAACCCAGCCTCATCCCTTTTTTAAAATATGCTGACAACCGAACACTTCGTGAAAAAATGTTCCGCGCATCAAGCAGTAAAGCAAATCATGACA
The DNA here is from genome assembly GCA_963662675.2 of Prolixibacteraceae bacterium. GTDB lineage: Bacteria > Bacteroidota > Bacteroidia > Bacteroidales > Prolixibacteraceae. The sequence goes on along the minus strand of CAXXHP010000002.1, from coordinate 326,482 downwards.
ATGAAAACGACAATAAAGAAATTGTATTAAAACTGACGTCTCTCAAGCTTGAAAAAGCCAAACTTCTGGGTTATCCTAACCACGCTACTTTTAAGCTGGAACGACGCATGGCTGAAACTCCCGAAAAAGTAGAAACATTCCTCAACGAGATTCATCAGGCAGCACGTCCTTTTGCTGAAAAAGATTTTGAAGAGGTGCAAAGCTTTGCCGCAGAACTAGGATTTAAGGAAAAAATTCAACGTTGGGACTGGTCATACTATTCAGAGAAACTTAAAAATGCGCGTTATGGATTTAATGAGGAGGAAGTAAAACCTTACTTCAAAATCGAAAATGTAATTAAAGGAGTTTTCGGTCTGGCTAAAGAGCTTTATGGGCTAGAACTGAAAGAGAACAAGAATATTGAAGTATACCACACAGACGTAAAATCATACGAAGTTTACAATACGTCAGGTGATTTTATTGCTGTGCTTTATCTGGATTTCTTTCCACGCGAAGCAAAACGTTCTGGAGCATGGATGACAGATTACCATGATCAGTACATGGAAAATGGGACAAACATTCGTCCTCACATTAGCATTGTAACTAATTTTACGAAGCCCACAGAAACTAAACCGTCCTTATTGACTTTTGATGAGGTAACCACTTTTCTTCATGAATTTGGACATGCACTACATGGTATGCTTAGCCAATGTCAATATGGAGGGACATCAGGAACTAACGTGTATTGGGATTTCGTAGAGCTACCTTCTCAGATGCATGAAAACTGGGCATACGAGAAAGAATGGCTCGACCAATTTGCTAGCCATTTTGAAACCGGAGAGAAACTTCCCGAAGAACTTATTCATAAGCTTGTGGCTGCAAAAAATTTCCAATCAGGCTATTTTACTGAACGCCAACTTGGTTTTGGCATGCTTGATATGGCATATTACACCTTGGAAAATCCACTTAAAGGTCAAATCAAAGAATTTGAAAGCCATGCCATGTCAAGCACAGAGCTTTTTGAACCGGTAGATGGCTCCATGATGAGTACTGCATTTTCGCACATCTTTTCTGGCGGATACGATGCCGGTTATTACAGTTATAAATGGGCTGAAGTATTAGACGCCGATGCATTCTCTGTTTTCAAGGAAAATGGCATTTTCGATAAAGGAACTGCCGACTCTTTTCGAACCAATATTCTTGAGAAAGGCGGAAGCGAACATCCTATGGTGCTGTACAAAAAATTTCGTGGTCAAGAACCAACCATTGATGCGTTATTGGAGAGAAGTGGACTAAAATCATAAGCCAGAATAGATGGCTTATTTTTCATTGACATGCAATTTATTTATCATTACGAACTTCGTAAATAACTCTTAATGAAAAGTTAAAGTTCAACCAATCAGACAAATTGAGCAAACATAGATTCATCTTTCGTGTTTATAATGCCAAAAATAAAAAGTTAGAAAGATGAACTACTTCAAAAAAAACTGGGGCGTATTTCTTATCATATTGATCGCCTTGCTGCCCGTATATTCTGTTATTGGTATGCTCAATATCGATTTTAGTGGAGAATCGGAACAAGTGATTAGTTGGCAACCCATGCCAGCTCGTCCATCAGGGTTTTCCGGTGGTCCCGAAGGTGGAGAAAATCTGCAAATAGAACAGCCACAAGCCATGCCTGTACCATCCGAGCAGGCTTTAGAAGCAAATATGCCTTCGCCCGAAAGCGAGACTCAGCTGAATCAAGCACCTCCATCTTCCGAGCCCCGAAGAGAGCGCACGATGTTACACATGGCTGTAAAAGAAATGGGTGACTGGACTATCAAATTCTTTGTTCTAATTATGAGTTTTACCCCTATCGCTTTGCTGACAGGGCTTAGGGCACCATTTCAGGTTCGCCAGACAACAGGAATCATTACTTTTCTAATGGTACTGGCTCATTTTCTGTTTTTTCTTTATGATGAAGAATTTTCGAATGTTTTTAGAGAAATTGGATTATTGGCAGGATTCATTGCAGCCATATTTATGCTTGCCCTAGCTCTGACATCCAGCCAATACGCTGTTGATAAACTTCAGCGAAAATGGAAGAAACTACATCAACTTGCGTATTTGGTTGCGATATTGGCAGTCGTTCATATTATTTTGATGCATAGTGGCGAGTGGATAATTTATACTTCCATTTTGGCCATAGGCTTTGTAATAAGGCTACCCTTCATTAAAAATCGGCTTATGGACTATCAAATGAAAAAGCTAAGAGCAAAATCCGCATAAAGCACATTTCTTTGCACTTAAATAGTTAAACCTCTCATGCTTGGGTGGCTTTTGCTTTGCAATTTTTTTGGCAAATTGGAAGAAGGAAAAATTGACTCCAAATGGTAGAAAAAAAGCTGTGGCCCCTGACCAACAGCTTTTAACAGTTACATTGCTCCTTCAATTGGCAGAAATCTGGAGCGAATGAAGCCAGGGATGCACCCTTGCGGGCAACGTCTTTACCCCGAAAACTTCATTATCGGCAGGTCTTCTGGCTCACCCTGTTTCGAACACCTTCCCGCACGTAAATGCACAGTGGTATATCGTCCGAAATCATTTAATAGGCTAACAGCTGCGGGGACAGCTCCTGTTTTTCACAGGATTCCCTTTTCATTTAAATTGAATAATCAATTATAAAAACCGATAATATTGTCTGCAATAATAGACATATTTTTTTGCCCTGTAGTTAAGCAAAACTTAATTTTTAAAATCTTTTTTTTGAATGTTTACTCATTTTTATTTCTAGGAACCCTAACTTTGGCATCTACCGCAAACAGCCAGATCATGAATAAAAATTTGCTATTCGTTTTCATACTTTTAACTGTATTTGGATCCTCCTGTAAAGAGAAAGGTTATGCCAAACCTGATGATTTTATAAGTGAGCCGGAAATGGTCAATATTCTTTATGACATCCACTTTGCTGAAGCATTGGCAAGTCACTTTAATAGTAATATTGCTGATAGTGTGAAACTTGGATCCGAAGAATTCTACCAAACAGTGCTCGAAAAATATCAGTTAGAAGACTCTGTATTGGCTAGCAACATAATTTATTACTCTGCCAATCCTAAAGTTTACGAAAAGATATATGAGCAAGTGGTTGAACGTATCCTTCTACAACAAGAAGAGATTATGAAAAACCAGAACATGTCGGTAACAGAAGAATAATGAAAAGATATGCTGCCCATTGGCTTTTCTCTGGCAATAGTTCTCCAATTAAGAAGGGAATTATTGAAGTTGATCAGCTGGGGAAAATATGCCGGGTTATTCAAACAAAAGGTGATCTTCAGGAAATGGCAGCACTCGAATTTCACAACGGGATTATTTGTCCAGGCTTCATCAATTTATTTGAACATTACACAGCAAAAGAAGTTTTTACTTTTTTCCCGGAGCTGGAAAAATTCGAGGAACTTTTCAATTTTCCACCCTCAACAGATCGAGAATTATTGAAATGGATGAAAGCCATTCAGGGACAACAGAAAAATATAGAGCTGGAAAAGCTGATCCGCATTTTCTGTTTCGAATCAGCAAAAATCATTAACAAACAGCAAACTCTGGGAACCATTGAGCCGGAAAAACAACCTGGACTAAATCTCATTTACAACATGGACTATCAGAATTTGAAACTCACAGAAAACAGCAAGTTGAAAAAGTTGATATAATCTGTACTTTTGTCGGAAAGTTAAAAATATGGCAACCTTTCTATTTGACAAAATCATCTTTGGCCCTGTAAAAAGCCGCCGCTTGGGAGTTTCTCTTGGCGTAAACCTACTACCTGTTGATCGTAAAGTATGTTCGTTTGACTGCATTTACTGTGAATGTGGCTGGACACCCAAAAAACATGAAAAGAAAGCTGAATTACCGCCCAGAATACTTGTTGCCCAAAAACTGGAAGAGCAACTGCAGCTTATGAATGAAGCCGGCGAACTTCCCGATGTAATAACTTTTGCAGGAAACGGCGAGCCAACTTTGCATCCCGAATTTGGAGGAATAATTGATGACACCATATCCCTTCGGAATCGTTTTGCTCCAGACTGCCGCATTGCAGTGCTCTCCAACTCAACCATGATACATAAAGAAAAAGTTTTTCAGGCTCTGCAAAAAATTGAAGACAACATTCTTAAATTGGATTCGGCCATTGCCGATACAATCGAGAAACTGGACTGTCCGATGGGACGCTTCAATATCGATCAGATAATTGAACAGCTTGCCCGCTTTGGGAAACAAGCCATTATTCAAACATTATTTATTCGCGGAAATTATAAAAACCAGATAATTGACAATACAACAGAGGAAGAATTAACTGCCTGGCTGGGAGCACTAAAAAAAATTCAACCCCGCCAAGTAATGATATACACCATTGAAAGAGACACTCCAGCACAAGGATTAACGAAGCTACCAATGACAGAACTAAATCAAATTGCCGATCGTGTCCGTAATGCAGGCTTTGATGTACAGGTATCTGGATAGTCTTTACTACATTTTGCCATATGAATTGTTTCAGATATTATAATGAAGCATTATTTCAACCTCCTAACAGGACAGCAAAAATCAATTACACGATTGCTGTTTGGTATTATTGCCATTGTCCTAAGCATTCTCTGGCTACTTTTTCAGAAACAGGGTGATAGAATTCATTGGCAAGATTGGCTCTATTCTAGCGTGTTTGCTATTAAAGGAATTCATTATCTACTTAGTGGACTTGGCTTATCGTATTTGGTTTTGTTTGGGAAAGCCTATGTTGAGTTTGATGATAAAATAATCGCTATAAAGGGAACTGTATTTCAGAATAAAACACAAACCAAATGGAATGAGATTTCATCCTTTAAAATTACCCCGCTTTCTATTGAAATTCACCTTCAACAAAAAACAAAAATTACAATCCATTTAAGCCGGATTGGATTTGAGAAAAACATGCAGTTAACGAACCTTATTCGTAAAATTGCAAAAGAAAAAAGGATAAATATTTATAGCTAGGGCTTGTTTTTAGACATCGGACTACAGAAGCTAAAGATGCCAACAAACAGCTCATTATAACATTTGTAATTCGTAATTAACGTAGTTTTGTAATTCTTTTGCAAAATGAAGACAAATTAACCAGAAGTAAAAAACAATATTAAGATTCCATGAAAAATATTAATCTGACAGTAAAAGCTATTGTGCTTTCTTTTTTTGCTATGTTCGCAGTTATGACAAGTTACAGCCAGAATAGCAGAGACGAAATTCAAGATCAGTATAAATGGGACACAAGTGGCATGTTTGCCTCTGATGCGGAATGGCGCGAGGCAGTAGATATGCTCAATTCTCGCTTGGATGAAGTTGAACAATTTAAAGGCACTTTAACAACGTCGGCAGGCAACTTACTCAAAGCGCTTCAATTTAGTACCGAATTATCGAAACAATTTGCAAAGGTATATTTATATGCCAGCATGAATTCTGATCTGGATACACGAGTGATGACCTATAGTGGCATGCAACAAGAACTTGAGCAATTATCGTCAACGTATAGTGCCAAAGCTTCTTATATTGAACCTGAGATACTAACCTCTGATTGGGCAAAAATTGAAGCTTTCCTAAAAGAAGAACCTCAACTGGAGATCTATCGCATGCCTTTGGAAAATATGTTCCGCACAAAAGCACATACCCTGAGTGAAAGTGAAGAACGTATTATGTCACTTTCTTCATTAATTTCAGGTGTGCCATACTCAACTTATGGAACCTTTACAAATGCCGAAATGCCAAGGTCTGAGGTTACCCTTTCTGATGGGGAAATAATTTCTGTAGGTACAGCCGAATACAGCCGATATAGGGCATCGGCAAACCGAGCAGATCGCGAGCTTGTATTTAAAGCCTTTTGGGAAAATTACGCAAATTATATTGGCACAAACGGAGAAATGCTCTATGGAAATGTAAAGGCTGATATTTTTAATTCTCAAGCCCGCCATTACGAATCATCACTGGAAGCAGCTCTATACCCGAATAATATTCCGGTCGAAGTATACCATTCACTTGTTGATAATGTCAATAAAAACCTACCTGCCTTTCACCGTTATCTCGATATTAAAAAACGGATGCTGGGCGTTGACACCTTGAAATATCTTGACCTTTATGCGCCTGTTGTTAAAGATGTTGATCTGAAATATTCTTACGAAGAGGCTTGCGAAATTATTATCAAGACATTAAAACCAATGGGAAATGAATATGTTTCTACCGTTAAGAAAGCAATTGACGAACGCTGGATTGATGTTTACCCAACTCCGGGAAAAAGATCCGGAGCCTATTCAAATGGAGCTGACTACGACGGGCATCCTTTCATTTTACTAAACTACACCGACCTTTATAACGACCTAAGCACGCTTGCTCACGAATTAGGTCACACCATGCAGAGTTATTTCTCAAACAAAGTACAGCCCTACCCAACAGCTGACTATGTAACTTTTGTGGCTGAAGTAGCCTCAACATTTAATGAAGTACTACTTTTTAATTACATTATTGAGACTGTTAAAGACGATGATATTAAGCTATCGATTCTTATGAACTGGCTTGACATGTTTAAAGGAACCTTATTCCGCCAAACTCAATTTGCCGAATTTGAACTGAAAATACACGAAGAAGCAGAAAGCGGTAAGGCCTTGACGGGTGAAACCTTCTCAAACATTTATGAAGACATCGTTAAACGCTACTACGGACACAATGAAGATGTTTGCTTTGTTGATGACTATATCAATATGGAATGGGCTTATGTCCCTCACTTCTATTACAACTTTTACGTTTACCAATACAGCACTTCCTTCACGGCTTCAATTTCATTGGCCGAGAAAGTAATGAGTGGCGATAAAGAAGCTTTGAATAAGTATATGCAGTTTCTTTCTGCCGGTAGTTCAGACTATCCTATTGAGCTGCTAAAGCAAGCCGGTGTTGATATGACTAGCCCTGAGCCATTCGACAAAACGATTTCCGCCATGAATAAAGTAATGGACGAGATTGAAAAAATATTGGACAAAAAGCAGAAGTAGAATTACCAAAGGTTCCATACCTTTTTATGGAAAAAGATAAAGCAAAGAAGAAGTATTTCGCATGAAGTTCTTCTTCTTTGCTTTGTGCTAAATTATAAGGATGCGGTAATTTCATTATACATCGATTCTACAAGAGCTGATTCAGCTTCATCAAATTCAACTTTTACATCTTCCAAGGATTTCTTATTCGTAATAAAACCTCGAACTTGTTCATGCATTTGACTAATTTTATTGACATGTGCTACGATACTTTCACGGCTTGTCATTTCACTATGTCCACTGCAAAATTGAGTAGCAGGAATGGCCTTTAGCATTTTATTCATGGTTTTTACGTACTCCAATGAGCTACCTCCCTTATAAGAATGGATAAGTTGTGCTCGTCCTTCAAAATACTGATCACCAATAAAAGCGGTGTTCTCATCAGCAAAATAAAGATACAAATCGCCGGTTGTATGTCCGACGCCATAATATGAAATTTCAACTTTTTTAGATCCCAGATTTAACTCAAGGTTTTCCTTAAACGTTACATCAGGAATGAAAGCAGACAGTTCGGGAGCCTCCCAAATTGCAGGAGAACCATTTCTTCCTATAAAAAACTCATTTCTACAATTTTCATGAGCGATAATAGTTACAGCCTCAGGAAAATATTGATTTCCAGTGACATGATCACCATCCGCATGCGTATTAATCAAATACTTAACAGGTTTGTCCGTTACTTTTTTGATTTCTGAAAATATCTCTTCCACAGACTGTTTATCCATTTTGGCATCTATAACCATCACATTATTATCTCCAATATAGAAACCCCCATTTGCACCACTTCCTCCAATTAACTGGAACAGATTGTCGGATATTTTTTGCGCTTGCACGGGTGTTCTTTCTTGTTGTTGGGCTTGTGCTTTTGGTGTAATGCCCACCAAAATGACTACAAATAATAATAAAAGTGATTTTAACATTGAATTCATCGGAAAACGTTTTAAGGGTTAAACTATTTACTCTCTGCAAGTAACAAGATTCCACGAAATAATTTTGTCAATATTTTTAAATAAAAGTTAATGCCCTTCAATTTGAAAGTAATCTCGAGATACAGCTTTACATACAAACAACCAAATCTCCTACTAACCGTAAATTATTTTGAATGAATTGATCCTGAAAACATTTTGAGCAAGCACGTGTTTTCTAAATGTTATTTGTACTTTTGCCGCCAACTTTTTTCGGTGATAAATGGATTTAAGATGAAAAGGGAACAGATTAAAACAATGTTGGAAGAAAATGGGTACATAACTGAAAATGTTGACCCATCAGTTCAGTTAGTTAAAGAAATAAACAAACTGAGAAAGGAAAAGAATGCTGTTATCTTAAGCCATTATTACGTTGAGGCCGAGTTGCAGGACATTGCTGATTTTGTTGGCGACAGCCTTCAGTTAGCCCAGGAAGCTGCAAAGACAACAGCCGACATGATCGTTTTTGTCGGCGTTCATTTCATGGCAGAAACAGCAAAAATCATCAACCCTTCAAAAAAAGTTATTCTACCGGATCTTAAAGCTGGATGCTCTCTTGCAGAGTCAGCTCCCATTGAAAAGTTCCGCGAATTCAAAGCCAAATATCCCGATCACAAAGTCATATCATATATTAACTGTACTGCCGACCTAAAAACAGTAACTGATGTTGTGTGTACTTCTTCAAACGCTGTTAAAATTGTGAATAGTTTCCCCGAGGATCAAAAGTTGATTTTCGCACCAGACAAAAATTTGGGCAACTACCTCAACAACCTCACCGGAAGAAACATGGTGCTTTGGGATGGTGCCTGCATGGTACATGAGAAATACTCTGTTGAAAAAATAGTTGCGCTCATGGATGAAAATCCAGATGCCGAATTTATTGCTCATCCTGAATGTGAAAGACCTGTGTTGTTACTCGCAAAGCATATTGGATCCACCTCTTCATTATTGAATTACGTAAAAGAAAATCCGGCTAAAAAATTCATTATTGCCACAGAAAGTGGCATTTTACATCAAATGAAAAAGTCTTGTCCCGACAAGATATTTATACCTGCACCATCGAATGACTCTACTTGTGCATGCAATGATTGCTCATACATGAAACTTAACAGCCTGCAAAAACTCTACATTTGCATGAAGCATGAACAACCAGAAGTCCAGTTATCACAAGACATTATTGATTTAGCAAAAAAGCCAATCCTTAGGATGATGGAAATTTCAAAATAGTAGCTCCGTCCAATCTGTATTTTCCAAAAAATCGGCTACAGGTATAATCTGAATGGATTTTCATTTTCATGGATTTTACGTCGTCAACCTCTTCTTTTAGTGATTTTTACAATTGCTAGATTCAGCTAAACGTGAATTGAAGACACTACAGATCTTAACAAACCATTGTTAATTACTCCGCTGCGAAGTCCAGATTATCACTCCACCAGGCATGCTCTTCGCAGTAACCACTCCCATTTTCATAAAAAAACATATAATCTCCTAATACTGCTGATTACCAAGCTTATCTCAGCACAAGTCACACCATCATCTTTCCGATGCATTTTATCCATTTTCTCATAAAATGTCTCTTTTTTAGACTTTTTTCTCATATTCACCCCAAATTTAAACGCCTAGAATAATACTTATGTAAACTTACTGAAGCACAACCGTTTTGAACAGCAACTTGTTAGTTAGTTTTCGTGCGAATGCCCCAACCTGGCCTTTTGAATAGCTACCTTCGTACTAATTGAAAAACAAACTGCATTATGCCTTACCGTAGACTGCCAAACACCGACCAAGCTCGTATGCGGGCAATTGAATCAGCTCTGGAAAAAGGGAAGAGAATTGCATCTAAAGAACTAGCATTTAGCGAAACAAGCCTTCAAAAACTACAATCACTTTACCCAAAACTTTCAGGCTCAATACGGCAGCTAAATATGGCCAAGCAAAATCAGTTTGAAAAGTCGCGAGAATATGGCGAGGTATTTAAAAAAGCAAAACTATATATCACCCACTTTCTGCAGGTGTTATCCTTTGCAATTATTCGTGACGAAATAAAGCCAGAAGCCAAATCTTTTTATGGACTTGATGCTAATTCTCAAAAACTTCCTTCTGTTAATCTGGAAAAAGACGTTCTCGAATGGGGACAAAAAGTTATTGATGGGGAACAAAAACGCAGAATGAAAGGTGGAAATCCAATATATAACCCATCCGTTGCATTGGTAAAAGTACATTATGAATTATTTGTTGACGCCCACCGATACCAAAAAGCACTGCAAAACCAAACAAACAGAGCTTCTCAACAAATAATTGATATACGGGACGAAGCAGACAAACTCATACAGGAAGTTTGGAATGAAGTTGAGGAAAGTTTTAGTGATCTTCCTGATGAGCAAAAAAGAGAAGACGCAGCTGAATATGGTGTTACTTACGTTTATCGCCCATCGGAGCTGAAAAAGATGGAAGCTGAGAAACTGCAAACCAACTTGATTTTCAACTAGCTTCGGTCTTCTTTAAAATATTTACCAACCATAACGTTATTATCAAACTGATAATTCCAATTATCCACATCGTGGATAATGAATCACTAAAATCGAAGTTGGTAATTTTCTCAATATCTTCTTGTCCCTTATTACTGGCATGTAAGGCCAATACTCCAATCGTATTATTCACGAAATGGCACAAAATAGGAAGCCACAATGATCCGCTATAAACAAGTATATATCCAAATAAAGCCCCTAACAATACCCTAGGTACAAAACCAAAAAACTGCATATGTAATGCACTGAAGAGAATGGCTGAAATCCAAATTCCCCAATGGTAGTTTTTGGTCATGTTTGTAAAGATCTTTTGAATGACCCCACGAAATAAGAATTCTTCACCCACAGCCGGAATCACAGCAATCATAAATATATTGAACAGCAATCCGCCTAATGTTTCAACCTTAATAAAGTACTCAATCATATCACCAGCCTGATCCTCCATCGACCTCATCCATTCTTCCAGCCCAGACAAAAAATCGGGGAAGGTCATCATATTGTTTAGCTCACCAACAACTGATATAAAAGGATTGAAAAGCAAAACAGCAAGAATCGCCAATAAATAGGATTTGGGCTGAGATTTCTTGTCCAGATGCAAGTACTGATAAACGTTCCCTTCAAACAACCATGCAACCACCAAGGGTGGAACAACAAACATTCCGATTGATTGAATAACCTGAAAATATTTTAGTACGATAATCGTTTGAGGGTTATTATAATCACCTCCGGATAAGCTGCCTAGCATTTCATCCAGTCCAAAAACAGGAATAGCAACCAAAATAGAAATTACGAACAGGGCTAAAAAACTGACCAACACAACAAATGCCGTCATAATAAATTGAGGCCAGGGGTTCATCCCTCGAAACGCGATAAATTGCATATTTTCTGAATTTAAAAAAATCAAATATACTTCTACCCTAAGAAAAATCAAATTAAAAAAGGATCCGCATCTAATTACGTTTTCATAAAATCTTAATGCGATTAAAGGAATCTAAATTAGATTAAGAACCAAACTACTTATATTTGGGCTGATTATAAATAAATTATCGTGAAGATTGGATCGTTGGATTTGGGAAAGTTGCCACTATTTTTGGCACCGATGGAAGATGTGACTTATAAGTCATTCCGTTACATGTGCAAAAAGTACGGAGCTGATGTAATGTACACCGAGTTTGTTTCATCTGAGGCACTGATACGTGATGTGCAAAAAACGAAACAAAAGATGCACCTTTTTGATTTTGATCGTCCGGTAGCCATCCAGATTTATGGACATGATGTTGATTCAATGGTTGAAGCAGCAAAAGTAGCTGAAGAATTTCAACCCGATTTCATCGACATCAATTTTGGCTGCCCAATGAAAAAGATTGTACGCAAAGGTGCCGGGGCAGGTATGTTGCAAGACTTGGAAAAAATGCAGCGCATGACAGCAGGAATTGTTAAAGCAGTTTCGCTCCCCGTAACAGCCAAAACCAGACTTGGATGGGATGCTGATTCGAAAGTAATAGTGGAAGCAGCTGAACGCCTTCAGGATGCAGGCATTGCCGCATTGGCCATTCATGGTCGTACACGCGCACAATTATATACAGGAGAGGCTGACTGGTCGTTGATAGCCAAAGTGAAAAATAATCCCCGAATGACCATTCCCATCATTGGGAACGGCGACATCAATGGGCCAGAAAAAGCTTCAGAATTTTTGAAACAAAGTGGAGTAGATGCTCTCATGATTGGGCGAGCTGCAATTGGTCGTCCCTGGATTTTCAAAGAGGTAAAACATTATCTTGAAACAGGTGAATTATTGCCTCCGCCCACCGTTTGTGAGATCGCACAAAATATGAGAGACCAGCTACACCAGTCGATTGAATGGAAAGACAATGTGCGAACAGGAATCTTGATGATGCGCCGCCACTTTGCAAAATATTTCCCCGGATTACCTAACTTTAGGACGCACCGCATCAAGCTTTTGCAAGCAAATGAACTGGAAGAAGTAGAACAGATCATGGACGAGATCATTGAGCATTATGGTGATTTTAGAGTTGATTATACCAATATTAGTTTAAAATGACTCAGGAGAAATATAAACAATACTATTCCGAAGAATCATTTCAGGAGAAACTTCAAGGATTTGCAAAAACTGCAGGCACACAAGTGGTTTATGCTGCTCTTCTACTTTACTATTTAATGATAGACAAGCAAGTTCCTCTAAAAGTGAAACTAACAATTACGGCAGCTTTAGGCTACTTCATTTTACCGTTAGATGCAGTTCCCGATCTAATCCCAATGGTTGGTTTTGGCGATGACCTTGGTGTTCTAATTTTTGCCCTTTCTCAAATTAACACATACATCACTCCCGAAATAAGAGCTAAAGCACGCTTAAAACTCAACACCTGGTTTAATCAGGTAGATGAAAATGATATCTCTGAAGTTGAGAAAAAAATATCGTGAGATTTACCGACCCATTTTCTTTCTCAACCATTTATTAATAATGATCTTGTAAGAGATACATAAGACGAAGCTCCTATAATTTTGGCTAGGCAATTTGTACATTTGCCAATCTAAACAAAGAACATGGAATTACTTTTTTTGGACTTGAACATTCTACAATGGTCACTAATGGCTGTTTGTGGCATTTTAATTGGCATGTCAAAAGTTGGTGTCCCCGGTGTTTCATTAGTCGCCATTCCCATTCTCGCTTTTATTTTTGGGGGAAAGCAATCTACAGGAGTCTTACTTCCAATTTTAATAATGGCCGATATGTTTGGAGTTGGCTATTACCGCCGTCATGCTCAGTGGTCATATCTGTTTAAAATATTTCCATGGGCGTTTATTGGAATTGGATTGGCACTTTGGGTTGGTGAGATGATTAATGACGATCAGTTTAAAGAAATTATAGCCATTCTCATTTTTGTATGCCTTGGGCTAATGCTCTGGAATGACCGAAAAAAAGAAAATCAGATGCTGCCAGACAGCCAATGGTTTGCTGCCTCGATGGGCATACTGGGCGGATTTGCAACAATGATTGGAAATGCTGCCGGTCCTATTTTCGCCATTTATTTATTGGCCATGCATATGCCGAAGAATAATTTTATTGGTACAAAAGCATGGTTCTTTCTTGTTATAAACTTATTCAAGTTTCCGCTTCATATTTTTGTTTGGAAAACCATTAGCTGGCACACGCTTTCACTCAATCTTTTAACCTTGCCATCCATCGCACTTGGAGCATTTCTTGGAATTAAATTGGTGAAGGGCCTATCTGAAAAAACATACCGTGCCTTTATATTTATAGTCACAGCAATCTCTGCATTCATTTTATTAATATGACATGGAAAAATTAAAAAAATTCTTCTCAAAAAAAACGGTGAACAATGTACTTGATATTGGTACAGGAACAGGAGATTTTATAAAAATATTGAATGATGTATTTAATGAATCAACACAGATCATTGGTATTGATCCGGGTGAAAATTGGTTGGAAGAAGCCAGAAAGCGATTTCCCCAAAAGCACATCAGTTTTAAAAAAATGCAAGGTGAAGAACTTGAATTTGACGATAACAGTTTTGATGTTGTTTCAATTTCCAATGCATTGCACCATTTAAAAGATATCTCCGTTTCAATAGCCGAAATTAAACGTGTGCTAAAACCTGATGGCTGGATCATTATAAATGAGATTTCAGCTGACGAGCTAAACGAAGCTCAAGAGAACCAAAAGATGCTGCACCATTTTAAGTCATTTGCAGACCGTAAAAACGGAATTAGCCACAATGACACTTGGAGCAAAGCTGAAATTCTCAATATTATCAGCAATCAGGGAATTGATGTAAAACTCTCGTTCCCACATAACTCAAAAATGAAGAACCCGACCTTTGATGAGCAGTCATTGAATGAAAAGTACGAGATAATGGGAAATCATCTTGAAACTTTAAAAGGCTACTCTGAATACGAAGAAATGGCAAAAAAACTTCCTGTTTTTAAAGACCGATTATACAAACACGGATTTCAACTTGCCACTCAATTTATGACAGTGGGTCAGTTTCAATAAATGAAACTGTTTATTTAAGCATCTGTGTAAGCATGTGAACTTTGGCATTGCTCCAATGTTAACATCAACACTGGGCAAATCATGATATTCTATGATTTTGCCTTTCAAATGTTTTTAGTTGACTGTAAAAAACAAAAGTATGTACAGAACAAAGAATCTTAACATTACAGCCGATCTTAAAGTATCGAAACTCATTTTAAACGACCCATATTTAATGCTTATGCTGGAGCATTTTGGTATTGATGTGCCACTACATGATAAAACAATAGATGACGTATGCAGGGAAAGCAATATTAACTCCGAGCTTTTTCTAACATTTGCCAATCTGTACAACGATGTTCAGCACACATATGATAACTCATTCTCATACAATGACATTACCACTATCATCAATTACCTGAAAAATAGTCACAAGTATTATTCGGATGAGATATACCCAAATATTCTGAGCATCATTAAACAAATGAACATTGCCAACAATCATAAAGAAATGGCATTGGTAGAGAAATTTTTTGAAGAATATTTCAAAGAGGTTACTGAGCATCTTGAATATGAAAACAATATCGTATTCCCCTATATTATTGAGCTGTACAAGAAAACTGTTGACCCCAAGCAATCGTTCAGTATTGACGAATATTCTGTTTCTGAATATAAAGACCACCACGATGATATTGAGGAAAAGCTCATTGATTTAAAAAACTTGCTCATAAAATATCTTCCACAAAAAGATGACTTTGCCATTCGTCGAAAGTTACTTTTTTGCTTATCCGAGCTAGAATACGATTTGGATATACATTCTTCAATCGAAGATTTAATACTCATTCCAATTGTTACTGAAATGGAGAAACAGGTAAAAACTATCGGATGATAAAGAACTCAAACATAATTTTTGCAGAACCATCATCAATAATCTCAGAAGGACTGGGAAGTATCCTGAATAAAAAACCTGGGTTCTCTGTTAAAGCCATTCATGCAACTCAGCTAGATGAGCTCCAGCATCTTTATGCACGATGGAACCCGAGAGTTATTATCATCAATCCATCTCTTATCCAGAATAATATTAAGCTATACCAGAGCTTACGGAATCAGTTTGTTGGCACATATTGGGTGGGGCTGGTCTATGCCTATTACGAGCCTCAGTTGCTATCGTCATTCGATGCACGGATAACAATTTCTGATAGCCCCGAACTGATCGTTAATACGATTCAAGAGCTGCTAGTTCCCGGGAAACAACAAAGCCAAAACTTATCTCAGGACATTTTGAGCGAAAGAGAAACCGACGTCCTCAAACTTTTGGCAACGGGTATGTCCAACAAGGAAATCGCCGACAAACTAAACATAAGCGTCAATACCGTGATCACCCACCGTAAAAACATCTCTCAAAAAACCGGCATCAAATCTGTTTCTGGATTAACAATTTATGCAGTCGTTCAAAAGATCATCCCTCTTGACGAGCTTACCGAATAAGCAAACATCCCCATTATTAAGGATACACAAGGTCAATTTTCACTAGTTATAGGTATTCCAGAGATCATTTAACAACACTTACTTTGTGGTATATACTTCAAGAAGTCTAGTTCAAAAATTAACCGAAATACGTTCAGTAATATTTTATTTACCTTGCTATTCTAATGCTTACACTCCAAAAACACATAAAAAGTCTGGTTATATGGATTCTGCCAATCTACCTATTATTACTGGCAAATTCAATTCTCAATATGCACGTGCACATCATGTCCAATGGCATGATTGTCAAACATTCTCACCCATTTAACCATCACCCGGAAGACGGTCAGCAACATCAACATAGTCAACAAGATTATTCTTACTTCCATGGATTTTGCTTAGACTATATTGACAATGCCGATTCTGTCCCTGAACAAAAAATAAATGTTGCCCCTGAAAATCTATCAGACGGAGTCTCAATAGCAATCTACAGAAACAAGCAAATAAAGACTCCTCTCTTAAGAGGTCCTCCCCTTATTTTATACATCTAAATACAAATCTTCAAGTTTTACAAATTTCCTATTGAGATGAGGCTGAATATTCACCGTCAATAGATGAATTATATGCAAAACTGGCATAGAAGATTTGAATTCACTCAATTCATAATTTCGAAACAAGTTCCCGAAGTTGGAGCTAATCACACACTTTCTGCTATGAAAAAATTATTCTTTATGGCTGCTCTTTTTCATTTGTATATTCTTGCATTTGGAGAAGGAGACCAAACCAATAAGAAACCAGACACTATGCTATTTGGAGACGTTAGGTCAGGGAACGAACATATTCCTTTTGCAACGATATCAGTTGAAGAGACAACTGTTGGAACGGTAGCTGATCTTTCCGGACATTATAAATTAATAGGAGTTCCTGTAGGAAGACAAACAATCGTCTTCTCAGCTGTAGGTTACCGTAGTTCAAAATACGAAGTTGACTTAATTGACGGGAAAGAAGTTACGCTTATCGCGACTCTTGAGCCCGACATGATCGGGTTGGAGCAAGTTGTTGTTTCTGCAGACCGCAGTGAGAAGTCTAGACGCAAAGCACCAACAATTATAAGCACCATTAGCCCAAAATTATTTGAACGTACCCAAAGCGTTACCCTCGGCGAAAGCTTAAATTTTACACCCGGTGTCCGACTAGAAAATAATTGCCAAAACTGTGGATTCACCCAAGTGCGCATGAACGGCCTTGAAGGGCCTTATTCTCAAATATTGATTAACAGCAGACCTGTTTTTAGCGGACTAGCTGGTGTATATGGACTGGAATTAATCCCTTCTAATATGATTGACCGAATAGAGGTCGTTAGAGGTGGGGGATCTGCTTTATTTGGAGGAAATGCCATTGCCGGAACAATTAATTTGATCACCAAAGAACCGGTAACTAACTCGTATACTGTTGGTTCATCAATGTCAGTAATAGGCAAAAATGGTGTTCCAGATTATAATTTAAATATGAACGGCTCAATTGTTAGCGATGATTACAAATCAGGACTGAGCTTTTACGGCTTTCACCGCAAACGCGATCCATATGACGCAAATGGAGACGGTTTTTCCGAAATATCAGAAATTAATAACAGTACCCTAGGGCTTAGCCTTTTTCAAAAAGTTGGAACACGTTCTAAACTAAACATTGACTATTTCCTCATTAACGAGTCAAGACGTGGAGGGAATGATTTTGATAAACCCAACCACGAAGCTAGAATTTCTGAAGCTGTGGACCATCAAATAAACTCTACTAGTATAACCTTTGATAAACTCATGAAGGATCATGATAAACTAAGCTTCTATTCTGCATTTCAAACAGTAAACAGAGATTCATATTATGGAGCAGAGCAAGACCTTTCAGCATATGGTGAAACCGAAGATTTCTCATTCACAGCAGGAGGCCAGCTGCATAAGGATGTAGAAAAGTTTCTGTTTCTTCCATCAGAACTGGTTATAGGGATGGAGATGAACAGCAATACGTTAAAAGATACAAAACCGGGCTACCTCGACATTGAAACCATGGAGCATGTCAATAATACCACAGTAGCAGACCAAACAAAGAATACATATGGGTTCTTTGCTCAGAATGAATGGGTCGCCAATAAATTCCGTCTTTCGTTAGGATTGCGAGCAGAACATTATGACGTAAAGGATAATCAGGAGAATGGAGAAACAATATCAGGTGATGTATTTAGCCCTCGTGTTAGTTTCCTATATGATATTTTCAATGACCTACAACTTCGTGCAAGCCTCGCCCAAGGATACAGAAGCCCCCAGATATTCGATGAGGATTTACATATTGAAACATCTGGGGCTCGCAGGGTCACTCATGAAAATAGCCTCAACCTAAAACAAGAAACATCCATTAGCTATACACTCTCCCTTGATTACTCAAAAACGTTTGACAACTGGCAGATCCAATTACTGGCCGAATCATTTTACACCAAACTCGACAATCCGTTTGTTAACGAATACGGAGAAGCTGATAGTGAGGGAAACGTGGTTTACATCCGTACAAATGCAGAAGATGGGGCAATTGTGCAAGGTATTAACATCGAACTTAACGCCTCTGTCAAATCACAACTTTCTTGGCAATCGGGTTTTACATTTCAAAAAAGTGAATACGAATCACCTCAGGAATTCAACGAAAAACGATTTTTCCGTACTCCAGAAAGATATGGATACATCACGATGACATATTCTCCCAATAGCATATTTAAAACGTCATTAACCGGAAACTATACCGGACAAATGTTGATCCCATATTTTGGGAATACACTCCAAGATCCAGATGTAGGACAACTCAACTCTTCAGATAATTTCTTTGACCTTGGGATAAAGCTTAGTCACGATTTTAAGATGACAGACGAACTGTCATTTCAACTATATGGTGGAATAAAGAATATTTTTGATTCGTACCAAGATGATTTCGATTTTGGAATTGACAGAGATCCGGGCTACATCTATGGACCTTTGGCTCCCCGCACATTCTATCTTGGGATAAAACTTGGAAACATACTGTAACCCATAACACGGTTTATTATAATTGAAAAGGTACAGATCTCTGATTTGTGCCTTTTTAATTTCTATTTCCCAAGAGTCCATGATCCTCATTGAAATAGCAGAGCATAAAATTTGTTGATTGCCATTTCTTTAAATAAAGAAAGTCCCCTTTCATTTTCTCTTCCTGACAACTCCTAAATTTTTCTACTTTTGTGAAAGATGATAGATCAAGCCACCATAGACCGGATATTTGATGCCGCAGAGATTTCCGATGTAGTTTCAGAGTTTGTAACCCTTAGAAAACGCGGGGTTAACATGCTAGGCCTGTGTCCTTTTCACAACGAGAAAACACCCTCGTTTACCGTGTCACCGGCCAAAGGCATTTTTAAATGTTTCGGTTGTGGAAAAGGAGGGAACTCCGTCAATTTCGTCATGGAACACGAGTCGCTCTCTTACCCTGAAGCGTTAAAGTGGCTGGCAAAAAAATACAACATCGATGTTAAAGATGAAGAAGAAAGCCCCGAGCAAAAGCAGCTAAAAGATGAGCGGGAAAGCATGATGATTGTTTCATCCTTTGCCCAGAAATATTTCTCCCGTTACTTATGGGATGAAAACGAAGGTCGCACCATTGGACTGAGCTATCTTCGGGAGCGTGGAATACGTGACGAAATCATTAAGAAATTTGAACTGGGTTTTTGTCCTGACGGAAAAGACACCTTCACCCAAAGTGCACAAAAGGAAGGCTATAAAATGGAATACCTTGAAAAAACAGGGCTTACCATTAAACGCGACGATTGGGTGCGCGACCGTTTTGGAGGACGCGTAATGTTTCCCATTCATAACATTGCAGGGCGCGTAATTGCCTTTGGTGGACGTACCTTAAAAAATGATAAGAAAATTGCCAAATACCTCAACTCGCCCGAGTCAGACATTTATCACAAAAGCCGGGTGTTATATGGAATATATCAGGCTAAACGTGATATTACCAGACTTGACAAATGTTATTTGGTTGAAGGCTACACCGATGTAATCGCATTGAATCAGGCCGGTATTGAGAATGTGGTAGCCTCATCAGGCACCGCTTTAACGCCTGACCAAATTCGGCTTGTAAAACGCTTTTCACACAACATTACCATTATTTACGATGGCGATGCAGCCGGAATTAAGGCATCATTACGGGGAATTGATTTGGTTCTGGAAGAAGGAATGAATGTAAAAGTATTGCTCTTACCGGAGGGTGAAGACCCCGACTCCTTTTCAAAATCAATGAGTTCAAGCCAACTTCAGGCATACGTCACCGAGCACGAAACCGATTTCATCCGTTTTAAAACACAACTTTTAATGAAGAGCACTGTGAACGATCCCGTTGGCAGGGCACAACTCATAAACGACATTGTTCGCTCCATTTCAATGGTTTCCGACACCATTACACGCTCGGTGTACATTCAGGAATGTAGCAGGCTGATGAACGTAAATGAGGAACTTCTATATACCGAAGTCAGGAAGATCCAATTCCGTCAATCTGAAGACATTCAGAAAACCAGATTTCGGGAACAAAGCCGACAGGCACCAATCCAAATTCCAAAAACAGAACAGGTAAAAAACCTTTGTGAAATAGAAGAACGAGAAATCATTCGCATCCTTCTTAAATATTTTCACCATGAAGTGTTTGAAGTTGAAGGGGATGTTCCGGAATCAAAAATTAGTGTATCTGTTGGGCAATTTGTTTTACAAGAAATTGAAAATGATGACTTGCGCTCAGACAATGAAGTGATCAATAAGATGATCGATTTATTTATTGACAATCTTGAAAATAGTACATTCAAACCCGAACAATTCTTTTTACACCATAACGACCCTCTAATTAGTCAGCTTGCGACCCACCTTATTGCCGAAAAATATGTGGAAAGCAAGGTCTGGAGAAAAGGTGGTGCCTTCATTGAATCAGAAGATGAAATCTTGGATTTGATAGTACCCAAAATTGTTCAGGAGTATAAACTCCGCAAGGTAAAGAACATGCTAAAAGATCTGGAATCGAATATTTTTGAAGCTTCAGAATCAGGCAGTAATGAAGATGTTATGGAGTTTCAAAACCAATATCTCAACTTAAAAAAGGTAGAAAAAAATCTGTCCAACCAATTGGGTAACCGCACCATTAGCTAAAAATACACCATGAGAACTTATAACATTTCAGACCGAGGAGAAATTGATGCAGTGATACGCGCCTGCAAAACCTGTTACGTAGCCATGAGCGATAATGGGCTGCCGTATGTGCTCCCTATGAATTTTGCACTGGAGGGAGACACAATCATTCTTCACTCAGCACAGAGTGGACGTATGTGGGACACCTTAAAGAAAAATCCACGCGTTTGCATTAACTGGACTTTGGGTGAAGAACTTGCCTGGCAAGATGAAAGTGTTGGTTGTAGCTACCGCGTAAAATCAAAGTCGGTAAATGTTGAAGGTTCTGTTGATTTTATTGAGGACTATGATGAAAAATACCGACTGATGCAAAGCACGATGGCCCAATACAGCAGTCGTGAATTCAAATTCAACCGACCTGCCATTCTCAATGTTGGCATTATGCGGGTAAAAATTGAAAACATTTCGGCCAGAGAACTTGGAGCCAAAGCAGAAACTCCATGGAAAAAGTAAACAGCTCAAATAGAAGTACAGCCAAAGTATCATCTAAGTATGAAAGACTTTGTATTTTTATGCCATGATCTATCATTCAATACTTAATAGGCTATTCACTTTTCTAAGTTCTCATTCTACCAAAAGAAAAATTGGAGGCACTTTATGATTTTTGTAACCGGAGGTACAGGTTTAGTTGGCTCACACGTTTTATTCGATTTGGTAAAATCAGGACAGCATGTGCGTGCCTTAAAGCGCCCAACAAGCAACTTAAAATTGGTGAGTAAAGTTTTCTCCTATTATTCTACCAAACCGGAAAAATTATTTGACAAAATTGAATGGGTAGAAGGTAATATTCTCGATTTCTATAGTCTTAAAGATTTGCTACCCGGTGTTGAGGAAATATATCATTGTGCAGCAATGGTTTCTTTTCATTCGAACGACCACGATAGCATGCTCAACAACAATGTAAAGGGAACAGCAAACCTAATAAATGCAGCATTGCATAATCAGGTGAAAAAGTTTTGTCACGTTAGCTCAATAGCTGCCTTAGGAAAAACGCAGGATGGGACAGAGATAAATGAGGAAACCTACTGGACACCTTCCAAACAAAAATCATCATACAGTCTAAGCAAGTTCTTCTCAGAAATGGAAGTTTGGCGTGGTATTGAAGAAGGACTGGATGCTGTCATCGTAAACCCATCCATCATTTTGGGTCCCGGAAACTGGGACATTGGTAGCCCAAAATTATTTCAATCGATATGGAAGGGTCTGAAATATTACACAAAAGGAGAAACTGGTTTTGTAGATATAAGGGATGTAGCATCGGCCATGACTCAGCTAATGGATCAAACTCAATTTGAAAACACCAAAAACCACCGATTTATCCTGAATGCCGGAAATATGAGCTATCAGGAGTTTTTCAATAAAATTGCTGATGCGCTTAAGAAACCAAGGCCAAAAACATTTGCTTCAGATATGATTTTGCAGATTGCCTGGCGATCAGCCAGACTTGCCAGTTTCTTTTCCGGCAAAAGACCAATAATTACCAGAGATACTGTAACGGGCACAAACAATATTAACAGGTACAATGGCACAAAAATCACACAAACAATTAATTTTAATTATCGGAGCCTCGATGCAACAATTCATGATATTGCCCAGCTTTTTTTAAAAGATATCAGCTAAAATTAAAGTTTATTTCGCGACTACATTAACTTCCTTTCTTACTTTGCGCCAACGAATCGTAAGTATCACCAGCAGAAAGAATATAAATGGTAGGTTAACAAGCAATAACATGTTCCAACCCACCGCATAAATAAACCATCCTGCCGAAAGCGAAGCAATGGCCTGAATGCCAAAAATAACGAAGTCGTTCAATGCCTGAACTTTAAACCGTTCATTTGGACGGTATGATTGCGGCAATAAAGTTGTTCCCCCAATAAAAAGAAAATTCCAGCCCACACCCAATAACACGAGTGAAATCCAATAATTACTCAGGTTTTGTGACATAAAGGCAACTCCAATACAAAGCAAATAAATAATAAGGCCACCAATCATCATCCTGTAAATCCCTATCTTTTTAATAATCCAAGCGGTGAATAGAGAAGGCAAGAACATGGCTATTATATGACTTTGCACTACCCATTTTGTATGCCCCAAGGCGTGACCATCCATTACATGCATACTTACCGGAGTGGCTGTCATAATAAAACTCATTACTGCATAACCAATAGTAGCACTCAGCATTGCTATCCAAAAAGTTGGTTGCTTCACAATTTCTATCAATGGTCGCTGTGACTCCTCTTTAACCTCTTCTGCTTTAAAGACAGGTGTTTTAAACCCTACCAAAAAAATAATCCCTACAGCAAATAAGGCAGCAAGTAGAATAAATGAACCCGCATATTCAACAGACAACAAGTCTTTTCCCAATACGGCAATTTCAGGACCAAGAAACGCAGCGGCTATACCACCAACCAAAACCATTGAGGCTGCTTTGGGGAGTAACTCCTTATTAACACTTTCCATGGCCGCAAAACGAAATTGCAAAACCGTGGAGTATGTTGTACCCAATAGAAATGTACTCAGACAAAAAAGATAGAAACTACTGATGGAGATTGCATAACTTGCAAAGAATGCTACCAAAATTGAAAAAAGGGCAAGAATAAAAAATGCCTTTCGCCGACCTACAAACTTCATCAAAAGATTTACCGGAGGAATGGTTAATGCCGTACCAATAACAATACTTGCTACCGGCAGGGTGGCAAGGTTCTCGATAGGTGCAAGCTGAGTACCAACCAAGCCACCTGCAAAAACAACCAATGAGCTTACCGATAAAAAAAGTGCTTGTGAGAAAGTTAAAAGCCAAACATTCTTGGGAAGTCCGAACATAGTATCTGTTTAGTATTATTATGTCAGGGAAACAGAAGTTACATCTTCAATGTTTATTCATTTTGAAATATTAACAACTTCATCCCTTTCTATCCTACAACTAAAAAAAATCAGGATTTCACTTTTCGTAAAACCCTGATAATATAAACTAATATTTCTCTTATTTAGGTGTTTTCAACCTGAAAGCTTAGGAAATATCAAAATCCCAATCGCATTCTCCATCGCCATAATCAATTGTAATTGTATTATCAGTACCACTATAGGTGAGCTCAATAATACCTTCTAAGATATTAGGACATATTCGTGAAACTTTCAACGGCTCAATGATTGTGTAAGAATATGAATCTCCGGCCGAAGTGCTAACGTCTGCATAACCTGAAATCAGAAATACATCATCAAGCATCATAAAAGTATCTGATCCTTCAATCCAATCACGGGTAATGTATTTGTCCTTAGTAATGACCACCTCATCAGGCGTAGTAATCTCCAAATGTGTTTCCTCAGTAAAAGACATTGAAGTTTCGGTCCCAGAATTGACAACTGATTTTGTCCCGGACACAGCATAGTCATTAACGGTATAATTCTCAAACACTACCGAATATTCAGCTTCCATATTGCGAATAGTATCCGACAGGGTAATTGTCATAGAGCCTGAACGAATAATTCCGGTTATACTTTCACACCCTTCACCAAAATCGATGGTAATGGTTTTTGGGAAAGTGTTATCCGAAGGGCTAATTGTAATAACAGCACACTCTTCTTCAACTGCTGCCGACTTTAATCCAAGGGTAAGTTGGTCAAAATATGAAATTGCCACATTTATACTTGCGTCAATTTCTTCTTCTATCAATTCAGTCATGGCATTTTCAGTGACCAAATCAACAGTTTCTGCGCTAACTTCTTCCTTCACAACATCATCCTTCTTATTACAAGATGTGATCGTGAACACTATTGCAGCAACAATAAACATTCCTTTTAATCGATAATCTCTTGTTTTCATGCTGGTATAATTATTGGTTGATAAAATCATTTAATCTAATACGGATAATACCCTCACTTGTTCAGTCTAAAACGAATCATTTCATCTGGTATTATCATCATTGTGCAGTCCCCTTCTTTTTTCTAATAGGACATTTTTCCTCCAACTCCCTTTCTAATCACAATAAACCTCTACCCAATTCAATAAACGACAGATTAGTTGTATTCGTATTTCGTTGAAAGAATAGAGCCACTGATCTAATCAATTCATTATTAAAAACTTATTCCCGTTTTATTATCGCATAAAAAAAAGGCGAACACATATTGGACCATGTTTGCAGATTGACTAAACTGGAACTATTATAAAGCTACAGCTACCCATTAGATGCAATTAATTTGATTGAAAGGGATGAAGGAGTAGGTGAGTATATATACAACATATTTACAAAGACCGTATGAAAACCTACTAAAATTTAAGGATTTCAACGTATTCACAAATCACTTATAGTCTCGGTTAAAAATAGATGACACCTTTGGAGACGTTCTGGAAATTAATAACATGAAACTTCCAATTGGAAAGAGTTTTAAGAATGGAACGAATCAGGAATAGGTGAGTAACAATGAATTAAAAATTATCCGGGACTCCGAAAGAATGAAGCCCGGATTGAATAATATTATTTTGAATATACTCTACCTAAAAAGGCAGATAAGTCCTCCGGTTTCTTGCCAATCAACTCTTCAAGTTTCGTATCCGGAAAATCAAACTCACCTTTCTTGATCCCCTCATTAAACATCACAGACATGCCTATGATTTCTGCAGGCACACCTGCTTCGGAAAGTGTCTTAGTAAATTCTTCTGAAGAAGGAGACACATAACTGATTTTTTTCCCACTAATTTCACTCAAAATATCTGCGACATCTGAATAAGAGTACGTTTTTGCAGAAGAAATTTCATATGTTTTGTTGTCATGTCCAGATGTAAGCAGCACGCTAACACCAGCCTTTGCCATATCAGAACGAGAGGCAAAAGCGACTTTCCCGTCCCCTGCCGGCTGATAAATTACACCACTTTCAAAAACCTTATCACCCAAAAACATAGGGAGCACTTCTGCATACAGCGTATGTTTCATAATGGTATAAGTCATGCCCGACTCTTTGAGCAATTTTTCTGTTTGCAGATGTGCCGAAGCAACTGGTGCAATTGGCGAATTCGCTGTTTCGTCTTTGCGCTGAAAACTCGTGTAAACAACATGTTTTACTCTAGCTTCTTTTGCTGCAGCAACTACATTTTGATGTTGTAGAGCCCTTTTGGGAATATCACTCCCTGACACAAAATAAAGCGTATCAATTCCTTGAAAAGCTTTAACCAAAGATGCTTTATCATCATAATCAGCCTGAATGACATTAACTCCCTGTTCCTTATATGAAGTTAATTTTGAAACGTTCCTTGCAATGGCCGATATACCCTCAGTGCCAGATTTCTGAACTAACAACTTTAAAACTTCCCCACCTAAACCTCCGGTTGCTCCGGTTACCAATATCTTTTTCATCATTTCTAAATTTATATTTACAATTTATAAAAGAAATTAACTTACTTTTGGAGAGTCAAAGGTAAAAACACAGTAACTAATAATCAATACGTTACTGCGGCATCAATTAGTTACCAATAGGTTAGTATTATTGATTTTCAGAATAAAAGTGATGAAAAATATTTCAGAAAAATTTATGAATACAGAAAAGTGTCCGGTAAGAAACATACTGGCCCGCTTTGGCGACAAGTGGTCAATCCTAATTCTTTTGGTTTTAGGTGAAGGAGGTGTGATGCGCTTTAAGGATCTAAATAGTGCGATAGATGATATCTCACAAAAAATGCTGACTGTTACACTCAGAACACTGGAAGCGGATGGGCTGATTTCGAGAAAAATATACCCCCAAATTCCGCCTAAGGTAGAATATCAGCTCACCGAACTCGGGAAAAGCTTGCTACCACATATCAATAATCTATCAAGCTGGGCAATTAATAATTTTGAGACTATTGAAAAATCACGAAAGGCATTTACAGGCTAGAATTACTACCCATTTTTCCGACCGGTTTCCAGTTTAGTGCTCACCTCTCGTTTTACCCGCCCATGCAGCTGATCCCAATATTGATCCATAAAGTCAACAACTGATTGCTTATCTGATTTGGAAAGCTCGCGCAACGCCCACGAAAGGGCTTTGATTACCATGTCATCCCGATCGTTTACTACTTTTTTGCAAACCATCAAGGTTCTCTTCGGATCCCCGGTTCCTCCTTTTGCCCGTAGGTTTAGCGGGATGGTGCAAACCACAGCTGTACGACGTAACCAACGATTTTTGCTGTTTAACCAGTCTAATATTTGTTTGTCAGGAAGGGTTCCTTCTCGCCAATGCCACCCGGCAATCATTGTGCAATAAGTATCAGTTGATACCCAATTGTCAAGTGTTCTCCCAAGTTTAATAACCTGTTCTTCATTTAGAGATTTCAATGCCTTTTTGTTTTTCCAGAGCAGTTCATATGCTAGAATCTGACACTCAAGAATATCCTGTTTTGTAAGTAAAAGGCATAGCTCAATCCACCGTTCAACCGGAAACTCAGCTAAAATTTCGCTCCAATTTTTAACAATCAGTTTTAAATCCGGCATACGTATCCCAAACATCTCCATACTCGTGGGGAAATTAGTAGCAGCCTGGGTTTTACGCTCAGGTGTTGAGGCCTTTTTCAGGTCTTCTATCATCATACTGATTATTTGATCATTGGTCATTGGAAGGTTTTTGTAAATTTGACTACTTCAAAAATACTAAACAGATAAAATAAAATTGCGCATGAAACTCGTTTTTGCCACAAACAATCAGCATAAACTAAAAGAAATTCAACACATCTTAGGCGATCGTATTGAACTGCTCGGACTAAAGGATATCGGTTGCGATGAAGACATTCCGGAAACCTGTCCAACACTGGAAGGAAATGCCTCGCAAAAAGCATTTTATATCTTTAATAAATATGGAAACAATTGCTTTGCCGATGACACCGGACTGGAAATTGAGGCACTAAATGGAGAACCAGGAGTATATTCTGCACGCTATGCCGGCGAAGAAAAAAGTGCCGAAGCAAACATGGAGAAAGTCCTCCTCGGAATGCGTGAAATAAAAAACCGGAAAGCTCGTTTTAGAACTGTTATCTCGCTGGTTATTGATGGCGAAGAAATCCTTTTTGAAGGTATTGTTAATGGTAAAATCCGAACGGATAAGAGAGGAGACGAAGGTTTTGGATACGACCCCATTTTTCAACCCGATGGGTATTTAGAAACATTTGCAGAGATGAACCTGAACGAGAAGAATAAAATTAGCCATCGGGCGCGTGCTGTTCAAAAATTGGTGACCTTTTTGAAACGTTAATACTCATACATGAAACGAATTATACCCTTTCTATTGATCCTCCTGTCTACTTATCCGGCTTTTGCACTAGGCGAGTGGACTGATTACATGTCGTTTTCTTCGGCACAAAAATTGGTTCTTACCGACAACAAGGTTTATTGTGTTACCACCGGCGGAATCTTCACATACAATAAATCAGACAATAGTCTGTATAAGCTGACGGGTATAAATGGTCTTTCTGATGTCGGTATCCAAACGGCAGGTTATGGTGAAGACGCAGATGTGGTAATCGTTGCCTATAATAATAGCAACCTCGACTTGATCTACAACGACGAAATTTTCAACTTGTCTGCAATTAAACGCAAACAATTACCCGCTGATAAAACCATTTATAACATACTGTTTGTTGGGCAAACAGCCTACCTCTCTTGTGGCTTCGGAATTGTAGCTATCAACCTTGAAAAAAAGGAAATTAAAGACACCTATTATATTGGAGAAAATGGTTCATATGTCGTAGTTCTGGACATGACTTTTGACGGGCAATTTCTATATGCTGCAACAGAAAATGGGATTTACAAAGCTGATATAAACTCATCAAACCTACAGGATTTTCACAACTGGGAAAAGGTTGAAACAATTCCTCACGCCAATGAAGAATTTGATCAGTTGGCGTATTTTGGTGGCGAAATAATAGCAAACTATAATGGAGGCACAACCGATGGAGATGAACTGTATAAACTAACAAATGAAATTTGGAGCCCTTACCTACCCGCTTTAGACAATATTTGTGATTTGCAAGTTGCAGCCAACAAATTGGTAGTAAGTTGTAGTAGCCAAATTGATGTTTACGATTTAACACACACATTAATTGATCAGGTAACAAGTTATCAGCTGCCCTCCTACACGGTAAATAGCATTTATGCGAACAGTGCTTTGGTTGATGAAAATGGAATTATCTGGATAGCCGACGATAAATATGCCCTCATCAAAAAATCAGAAAGTGGTTATAGCTCAATTATGCCTGAAGGCCCAGTTGACAACAATGTTTTTACCCTGACATCTCAGGGAAGTGACATATGGCTTGCCCCCGGTGGTAGAACCGCCTCGTGGAACAACATGTTTTCCCATGCCCAAATTCAGCAATTCAGGAATGGTGAATGGACAGTCTACAATGGACAAAATGTTAGCGAGCTAGCAAACTTTCATGATATTGTGTGCATTACCATTGATCCCCATGATGCCAACCATATTTTTGCCGGTTCTTGGGGTGGTGGAATTTTCGAATTTCAGGATGGAGAATTTATTGCCAGATACCATAATTACAACAGTAGCCTGCAAACAGCCCTTGAAGATCAACCGGACGAACCATATGTGCGAATTAGTGATATGGATTACGATTCGGAAGGTAACCTTTGGGTGACGAACTCCATTGTTGGCAAACCGCTTTCTGTCTTGAAAACCAATGGCGAATGGGAATCATTTGCCCTTTCAGGCATTCAATCAACATACGATGTTGGTCAAATGGTAATCACTAAAGATGATGACCAATGGATTGTGATTCCCAGAGGCAGGAATTTAGCTATTCGAAAGGCTGATGGGTCTGACTACAAACGGCTATCCCTAATTTCCTACTTTACAAATGGAACAGATCAGGAATATACCTCCATGAATGATATCTATTCTATTGCTCTGGATCAGGAAGGTGCAGTATGGGTAGGAACGTCAGTAGGTGTAGCTGTTTTTTTTAAGCCCGACAATATTTGGACACAAAGCCCTTTTTACGCTTCACAACCCGGACTGGATGAAGATGATGGTATTTATCACCCTCTCCTGCGTACAGAAACGATAACTGCCATTGCTGTAGATGGTGCAAACCGCAAATGGTTCGGCACAAAAAACTCAGGTGTTTATCTAATCTCCGAAAACGGAGAAAAAGAAATACTACACTTTACAAGTAGCAATAGTCCTCTTTTATCAGATGAAATAACAAGTTTGACCATCAATGAAAAAAATGGAGAGGTATTTATTGGAACAGTAGAAGGATTGATTTCCTACATGGGAGAAGCAACTGCAGGCTACTCTGCATTTTCTGATGTGTATGCTTTTCCGAATCCGGTGCGGGAAGATTATGAAGGCGATGTTGTAATCAAGGGATTAATGGAAGATACAGATGTTACAATTACCGACATCAGTGGCAACCTCGTTTACGAAACCACATCGCTGGGTGGACAAGCCATTTGGAATGGTAAGAACTTACGCGGTAACCGAGTAAGCACAGGGGTTTATATGGTATTTGGGAATGATCCTTCAGGAGAACAAACATTCACTACAAAAATTCTCTTTATTCATTAAAAGAAAGTAAAGCTGTGCTTGAAAATACCAGAGGAATATTTCTGCATCATCTAAATTATTCGGATTCTGCGATGATTGCCCGAATTTATACTGAGAAATATGGGCAGCAATCATATATCGTAAACAGGAGTCGGTCAAAAAGATCCAATTTAAAGGTCAACTTATTCCAACCTTTATTTCTGCTCGATCTTGAGGTCTACCACAAGCCCGGCAAAAATATTCAACGGTTAAAGAATGCGCGAATAGCCATGCCTTTTGATAATCTTCCTTTCGATATAAAAAAAAGTTCACAAGCCATTTTTATATCCGAATTATTAATGAAATGCTTAAGGGAAGAAGAAGCCAATCCTGAATTATTCGATTTTCTGTTCCACGCCTTTTGCTTACTGGATCTGAAAGAAGAAGGAACTGCCAATTTTTTAGTCGCCTTTTTATTCCGACTCACTCGCTATCTGGGTTTCTCTCCACAAGCTCCGGACAAACCAGGGGTACGGTTTTTTGATCTAAATTCCGCATCTTTTAAGCAAAAGGAACCTATTCATAACCAATTCATGGATGAAGGTACTACCAAAAGTTTCATGGAACTATACCGATATGAAATGACAGAAGTAGAAAAGTTATCTTTTAAGAACTATCAGCGTTCTATTTTGTTATCCAAGCTAATAGAGTATTTCAAAATACATCTTGACTTTCAGGGAGAAATAAAATCGTTATCTGTTCTAAAAGAAGTATTTGAGTAACTCAGCTTATTATTTATTCCGTAATTTTGAAATTAGAAAAGCAATAAGTCCGGCATTTTCTTAATTTTGCCGCCTGATTTTTCAACTATGGTACAATCAAAACTTCCCAATACAACACGCAGTGTTTCTTCTTCGATTAGCGAAATCATCGAGGAAACAGGAGCCATCGATATGGCCATCGGGAAAACTGAGTTTCCATGTCCTGCAGAACTGGTCGACCTTGCGAGCTATTATCTAAAATCGGACTACAATAACTATGCACCATTAGAAGGGATCTATAAGTTACGGAAAGAAATTTCGGTCCGGGTTAAAGAATATTATGGGCATGAATATAATCCGAAAACAGAGGTGACAATTACTGCTGGAACTGTCCAAGCCATCCATACAACTATTAGCTCAGTTATTAAGGATGATGACGAAGTTATCGTTTTCGAACCTACATTTGAATCCTTTGCTCCTTCCATTCTATTAAATGGGGGCAAACCGGTATATATTCAACTTAAATCACCCGGATTTAAAATTGACTGGGAAGAACTTCGAAAAATGATCACGACGAAAACACGAATGATCATTATTAACTCTCCTCACAATCCAACAGGCAGTGTGTTGTCAGAAAATGACATGGTACAATTGCAACGTTTAACAAATGGAACCAACATCATTATCTTGAGTGATGAAGTATTTGAATCATTAATATTTGATAATCAGAACCACCAGAGTATTGCCCGCTATGAAAAATTGATTAATCGCAGTTTTATTATTTCCTCCCTAGCCCCTTTATACAATATCAATGGGTGGGGTATTTCATACTGCCTGGCACCTGAAAAACTAATGGCGGAATTTAGAAAAATGCAACAATTTCAGATCTACAATGTTAATTCGCCACTGCAATATGCTTTAGCAGATTATTTGCCCAAAAGTTATCCTACCGAAGAAGTATCAGAGCTTTATCAAGGCAAAAGAAACTACTTCAACCGTCTATTAGAGAACAGTATGTACAATGTAATTCCAGCACTCGGGGGTTACTTTCAATTAATTGATTATTCGATGCTATCAGATGAACCAGATACTGTTTTTGCGGAACGACTTGCTCGGGATTTTGGCGTTGCAGCCTTACCCATTTCTGCCTTTTATCATGAGAAAACCAAATCGCCTTACTTAAGGATTTGTTTTGCCAAGTCTAATGAGAAACTGGAACAAGCTGCTGAACGCCTTCTTCAGGTTCCCTCAACTACAAAGGAATTATAAAACGACATACTATTCCCGGCCTTTACCACTAATTTTTTTGCAAAAAAAAGCTTACTATCAGATTTTCATGTCCGATAATAAGCTTCAAATATTTTCTTCCTAGAAACTTTATTTTTTAATCAAGAGCCATGTATCTGCATATTTAGGGAAATCATTGCGTATCTGGTGAACCCGTTGTCTTGCCAATGATTCTTCGGTATATGAATTAACACATACACGGTAATAGCCTGTTTCACTATGCAGAATAATTGGATTGAAGGATTGCTTAACTAACTCCTCCTTGTACCTATTTGCGTTATCAACGGAACTGAAGCTTCCAATTATTACAAAAAAACTGCTCCCTTCATTTTTTGTAGCATCCTCTTTCTGTGCAAATGTAAATGCCTCTGTTTGTGTTCTTACAGTTTTATCAGTCTGCTCATACATAACATCCGAAGTTGGATTTTCGCGCACAGTTTCCTTCGGCTGTGTGGAAAATACCTTGGTTTGAGGTTCTTGACTTACTGTTTCAACAGTATCTTTCTTCTTCAATTTCTCAAAAACCTTACAGCCTGAGAATAAAAGGCTTAATGCTAGTGCTCCAAAAAATAGTTTTCTCATCTCACTTTAATATTTAAAAGTTTCACCTAACAAAACTACGAAAAAGGGTGTCAGCTTATTGTGTTGAATAGAAATGATTATTAACTATCCTGTGTTAGGATCTAAAAATTTAGTTTCCGTTTTAAATGACGTTGTCCCGCAACAGTTCGATAAAAACGTATCTGCCTGATTGCAAGCTCTTCATTCAAAAACTCTTCATGATACACCAACGCCCAAGGGCTTGTTCCCTTGGTATCTTTTATCAAACCTTGATTGTGGGCGCGTTCAATTTTTGTCACATCCTTACAAACACCATAATGAAAACGGTGATGTTCGAGGTTATAAACAACATATGAGTAGTAAGCCATAGTACAAAAATAAAAAAAAGAGGCATAAGCACCTCTTTTTGTAGTCCCGACGGGAATCGAACCCATATCTACAGTTTAGGAAACTGCTATTCTATCCGTTGAACTACGGGACCAATTAAGCCCTGCAAAAATAGAAAAAAGCTTCAGTATTCAAAAACGAAATAAACTCAAGTACAGAAATCACACACAAAGCATTTTATTAAATTTATTAACAGAAAATTTACACGTGAATTCGCGCTATATCATTATTCTTCTGGCAATTACAAGCCGCATGGGGGAAATGTGCTTAGAAACATTTTAAATTAACTAATTTAGACACGCTTTTATTGGTTCAAAAGCACCTTAGCTCTACTTTTGTTGTGCTTTTTAAGTAATAGTTTTAATGTATAAATATAAATTGGTTAACCTATGAGCAATTTTCTGACTGCCTCTATCGGAAGAAAGTTTATCATGAGCATTTCAGGTCTTTTTCTGTTGATGTTCATCTGCGTGCATTTGGGAATTAACCTCCTGCTAATCTTTGATGATAGCGGTGAGTTGTTTAACCTGGGTGCTAATTTTATGGCAACAAATCCTCTTATTAAGATCATGGAACCTGTTCTTGGTCTTGGATTTATTGTTCATATCCTCTGGTCTTTTTTATTGAGTTATAAAAACTACAAAGCCCGCCCTGTTGGATATGCAGTATCAAATCAATCATATTCCAGTGCTTGGGCAAGCCGTAATATGTTAGTCCTTGGCGCATTGGTATTAGTATTCCTTGTGATGCACATGATCAACTTTTTCTTCGTGATTAAGTTCGATCCGCATTCTATGAATACAGTAATCATTGATGGTGTGGAAATGGAAGATTCCTATACATTGGTTGCCAGTCTGTTCAAAGCCAGCGTCGTATACGATCTCATATATGTAGCAGGTGGTTTGTTGCTAGGGTTGCATTTAGCTCATGGTTTTTGGTCAGCATTCCAAACCATTGGCCTGGCAAACAAGCTATGGATCAACAGACTTCAGATTGTTGCAAGAATATTTGCAATCCTTATCACTATTGGCTTCTCAATCATTCCATTGTATTTCCTGATTAAGTTTTAATCGAAAAGAAATTGAATTATGAGCGTATTAAATTCCAAAATACCTGAAGGGCAATTAGCCCAGAAGTGGACAAACTATAAAAATCACCAAAAGCTGGTGAACCCTTCCAACAAGCGCAAACTAGATGTTATTATTATTGGTACCGGTCTGGCTGGTGCATCTGCTGCTGCTTCACTTGGTGAAATGGGTTTCAATGTAAAGAATTTTACCATTCAAGATTCTCCTCGTCGTGCTCACTCAATTGCTGCACAAGGGGGTATCAATGCTGCAAAGAACTATCCAAATGATGGTGACTCTGTTTACCGTCTTTTTTACGATACAATTAAAGGTGGTGACTATCGTGCACGCGAAGCAAATGTTCACCGCCTAGCAGAAGTAAGTAATGATATTATCGACCAGTGTGTTGCACAAGGTGTACCATTCGCCCGTGAGTACGGTGGCTTGTTAGATAACCGTTCATTCGGTGGAGCACAGGTAAGTCGTACGTTTTATGCGAGGGGACAAACCGGACAACAGTTGCTGTTAGGTGCGTATCAAGCATTGATGCGTCAGGTGAATGCTAAAACTGTTAGTATGCACACACGCTCCGAGTTAGTTGACATTGTTATTGTTGATGGCAAAGCACGTGGTATTATTGCACGCGACTTAGTAACAGGAGAGTTGGAAAGCCATTTTGGCCATGCTGTTGTTTTAGCAACAGGTGGTTATGGAAATACATTCTTCCTTTCAACCAATGCGATGGGTTCAAATGGATCAGCAGCAATTAAAGCTTACCACAAAGGAGCCATGTTTGCAAATCCTTGTATGGCACAAATTCACCCTACTTGTATTCCAGTTCATGGTGAATCTCAAAGTAAACTGACTCTGATGTCAGAGTCACTTCGTAACGATGGTCGTATTTGGGTACCTGCCAAAAAAGAAGATGCCGAAGCTATTCGTGCGGGCAAACTGAAGCCAACACAAATAGCCGAAGAGGATCGTGACTATTATTTAGAGCGTCGTTATCCCGCATTCGGAAACCTTGTGCCTCGTGACGTTGCATCTCGTGCTGCAAAAGAACGTTGCGATGCCGGATTTGGTGTAGGTACAGGTTTGGCTGTATACCTAGACTTTAAATCATCAATTGAGCGCCTAGGAAAAAACGTGATTGAAGCTCGCTACGGCAACTTATTCCAGATGTATGAGAAAATCGTAGACGAAAATCCATATGAAACACCAATGATGATCTATCCTGCTATTCACTACACAATGGGTGGTATGTGGGTTGATTATGAATTGCAAACAAATATTCCAGGCTTATTCTGTTGTGGAGAAGCTAACTTCTCAGACCATGGAGCAAACCGATTGGGAGCTTCTGCTTTGATGCAAGGTTTGGCCGATGGTTATTTTGTGTTGCCATATACAATTCAAAATTATTTGGCAGACGAAATTGCGACACCACGAATGACCACCAAAGAACCTGAATTTGTTGATGCACAAAAAGCGGTAAAAGATCGTTTTGAAAAATTAATAAGCATAAAAGGGAAACGCTCTGTTGATAGCATCCACAAAGAACTTGGGTTAGTAATGTGGGATTTTGTTGGAATGGGTCGTAATGAAGCAGGCTTAAAATCGGCCATCGATAAAATTGCAGCCATTAAAAAAGAATTCTGGTCAAATGTCCGTATCCCCGGTGATAAAAAGGGAATGAACATTGAACTTGAAAAAGCCAGCCGCTTAGCCGACTTCTTAGAAATTGGTGATTTAATGGCTCGTGATGCTCTGAACCGCGAAGAATCTTGTGGTGGACACTTCCGCGAAGAATATCAAACTGGAGAAGGCGAAGCACTTCGTCAGGATGATAAATTCGCATTTGTTTCTTGTTGGGAATATAAAGGAGAGAATACCGCACCGGATCTTCATAAAGAAGAATTGGTTTACGAGAATGTGAAAATGGTTCAGCGTAATTATAAGTAATGGCTTTTAAAAAGGAGATCAATCATGGATAAATCAATAAATCTCACGCTTAAGATTTGGCGTCAGAACGGTCCCAAAGATAAAGGCCGTTTCGAAACCTTCAAAGTAGAAAATATATCAATTGACAGTTCGTTCCTCGAAATGATGGACATTTTGAACGAACAGCTAATCAATGAAAATAAAGAACCCATTGCATTCGACCACGATTGTCGCGAGGGAATATGTGGAATGTGTTCACTTTACATCAACGGTCGTCCACATGGACCTGATGATGACGTAACAACATGTCAGCTTCACATGCGTAAGTTTAAAGAT
The DNA here is from genome assembly GCA_963662675.2 of Prolixibacteraceae bacterium. Taxonomy (GTDB): domain Bacteria; phylum Bacteroidota; class Bacteroidia; order Bacteroidales; family Prolixibacteraceae. The sequence goes on along the minus strand of CAXXHP010000002.1, from coordinate 289,359 downwards.
GGTGAAACAGTCACTATCGAACCTTGGCGTGCAGCTTCTTTCCCAATCATTAAGGACTTGATTGTAGACCGTACAGCTTTTGATTCAATCATAGCTGCAGGTGGTTATGTTTCGGTAAATACAGGTGGTGTACCTGATGCTAATGCAATTGCAATTCCAAGGCACGATGCTGAAGACGCAATGGATGCTGCAGCTTGTATCGGTTGTGGTGCTTGTGTTGCCGCTTGTAAAAACTCATCTGCTATGTTGTTCGTATCTGCAAAAGTAAGCCAGCTGGCTTTGTTGCCGCAAGGAAAAGTTGAAGCTAAACGTCGCGCCAAAGCAATGGTAGCAAAGATGGATGAACTTGGATTTGGTGGTTGCACAAATACTGGTGCTTGCGAAGTTGAATGTCCGAAAAACGTTTCTATTGCCAACATTTCTCGCCTAAACCGTGAGTATTTGTGTGCAAAGATTGCTGACTAATTTGATCCTGCAAATATTTTTTGTTGGCTCACTCAAAAATACATTAGCCCATGAAAGAAGTCTTTCATGGGCTAATTTTGTCTTATACCAAACTAAGCGATGCTCCTTTTTGCGTGACATTTAGCATGTATTCTTCTCCAAAAAGAAGAGGTAAGTTACGATCAACATGTCCGGCAGGAAAATTAAAACAAACTGGATAACTGTAGCTCTCCACCGTATTTAAAATGATCTCTTCCACATTCTGACCAAAACACGAATCATTATCTTTCATATCCGTAAACTCACCAACCAACAAACCTTTAAGCTGACTAAGTTTCCCAGATAATTTTAAACTATGCATGATCCGATCCAAATGATATAAATATTCAGAAAGATCTTCTATAAAAAGTATTTTACCATCCATATCCGGTTCCAGAGGAGTTCCCACCAGGCTATATAGAATAGAAAGATTTCCCCCGACTAATTGCCCCGAAACTTGCCCTGTTCTATTGTACTTATTCGCAGCAGTATTCACTTCCGTATGTCCTCCAGTAAGAAGCTTTTTTAACTCTAAGAAGCTTTCCGTTGGTTGTCCTTCACTTAAATAATAAGAAGGCATACTGCCATGGATACTGCAGAACCCTTCCCGCTGCAAAATAGCATGAAGTGTGGTAACATCACTAAAACCTACTAACCACTTTGGATTTTTTTTGAAAGAACTAAGATCAAGTTTATCTGCAATCCGGATTGCACCATAACCGCCACGAGAACAAATTATCGCTTTACAATTAGGATCATCCAATGCCTCTTGCAAATCATTCAAACGTTGTTCATCCGTTCCCGCAAACTGATAGTGAGTATTAAAAATATGCTTACCCAGAAGAACATCAAACCCATTTTTCTTTAACAAATCTACAGCAGGAAGTATCTTTTCTGCTTTTATCTTCCCAGCTGGAGAAACAATACGAATTAGGTCTCCTGATTTCAAATAATCTGATTTATACATTGTTAATAAGTTTTAGTCAAAGGTACATATCTTCTCACATTCCGAAATTAATCAAATCAAAATTAAGATGTATATTTAAATACCATTGTTAATTATATAACCTTTTAATATCATAAGATCATGAGAAAACGGTTAGGTATATTAGGATCGGGAGAGGCTGCACAAGCCTTGGCCAACATGTTTTTAAAAGATGGTTATGAAGTTATGCTAGGTACTCGGGATGTTAGAGGCATGAGAAATTGGTTTAATAGTTCCGGGGGTAACGCATGGGTAGGTAGCTACGAAGATACTGCACATTTTGGAGATTTGCTCATTTTGGCTGTCAGGAGCAGCTCTGCAGAGTTCATACTTGATTTAGCCGGGGCTGCAAATCTACATGAAAAAACGGTTATCGATGCTTGCAACTCTATCAGCAAAGAAACGAGAAATGGTTTTGCAAATCAAAAACTCTCGCTTATCGAGAATCTTCAAAAAAAATATTCACGAATCCATTTTGTAAAAGTTTTCAACAATTTAGGAGAAGCAATATCCCAAAATCCGAGATCAAAAAATGGGTCTTCCACCTTATTAATCTGTGGGAATAATGAAAAAGCAAAGAATAATGTTAGAATAGCATTTAAAACCTTGGGGTGTAATACTAAAGATTGTGGTTCTATAGAAGTTTCACGAAACATTGAATCATTTGCGACAGCGTAGAAACAGAAATCCTTCTCTCAGTTGTCTCAGAAAACGTAGGTGAACAAACACGCATCCGCGCTTAAGTAAAAATTCTATCTCCTGTGATAAATCCAAACTCCAGATCCTGGCGAATCTGATTTAAAATGCTGCTGTGCTTCCTTTGCTTCTTCAATACTTGCAAAACTATCGAGAGCAATGTAGTGAAGTCCATTAATAACTCCAATATCGTCTGCATCATACCCCTTTTCAATCATTTGCAAAACAAAATTATTTGCATTTGAAGCATTTCTGAAGCTCCCACCAATCATGAAATAATTGGATTCAACTTCTTGTAATACTATTTCTTCATCTACAACAGCTAAGCTTTCGTCTACTACTGGAGCAGTCACAGGCTCTTTCACTGACATCATTTCTGTTAACGTACTCAGATCCGATTTTTGTAGATTAACCTTATTGTTTTTCAGAGGAATAATTGCCAGAGCTAGCAACAGAGGAACTGCAATCAATACTTTCTTTAGTTTTCTTTGACTAAAAATGACATTAGATACATCGATGCTTTTATTAGCAACTTGTGCTGCATGCTTCTTCTGAAAAAGTGTTTCATAGCTAAAAGATGCCAATCCAAAAGAATCAAGATTTAAATTACCTTCAACCTTAGGTGTGAAAATTAAATTCTCATGTGCATCGTATTGAAGAGTCCCAATACCCACAATTTTAATTTCTTCACCATCTGTCAGTCGATAATTCAACTCCTGAACCAATAATTCTACCTTTTTCTTAGAAGCGATATAACCAATTCCATCCTTTAAAGAGACATGGTTAATGAAGAGGCCGTCATTAAAATTCAATTTCTTATTGAAATTCACAGTTTTGGTTGGAGGAGTAAAACGAGAAGAATGGGTTCCCGCCGACTTGTAGTTACTTACAAAACCACCAAATCCAGGAATGATTACACAATCATTCAATAATAATAATTCTTTAATGTGTCCTAATAATTCCACGTCCTATATAATTATTTATATCCAAAAATAAGGAAAAAATAGAAGGAGGACAACCCTAAATTATAAAGTTTTAAAAGATAGAGGTCTTGCCATTTGTAAATATCCTTGAAATGAACTGATAAGCATAAGATTTGAAATTTGATGAAACATAAAATGAAAGATGGCTAAAAAGATATTGGTGACCGGAGGAACAGGAACAGGTTGCTCTGTGCTGGAATTATAACTGCTTTTGAAAAAGCAACAGCCGTAAAGTTGAATTATAAAATAGTTGATCGCCGTACTGGTTATGTTGAAAAGATCTGGGCAGATACATCTTATGCGAACAAAGAACTGGGATGGGATGCCAAAGAAGGACTGGAAGAAACCCTACTTTCGGCTTGAGAGTGGGAGAAAAAAATACGGAATATTGAGAAATAGACAAAATAAAAAACGATTGCACTATTTTAAAAAATTAAGTACAATCGTTTATGTAAGGTAACCCTACTAATAACCTCCTGGAGGACCTCCGCCGCCTCTTCTCTCCATATCCTCTAGCCTAATGTTTACCACATTATTATATAGAGATCCGAAAGTGAATGATAATCCCATCCTCACACTGTATGATTCAGATGTTGCCAACTGACGAGATCCTAACAATAAATCGTCCTGACTAACCTCAGATTTTGAAATATTAATATCATCATTGATAATAGAATAGCTTCCTGATAAATTCCATGATAATCCCTTCCAAATACGGATATCCAGCCCTGCATTTATGCCTAAATAATTTTCTTCAAAATTTCTTAAAAAATGTTGAAACGTAATCGTTGTAGAAATCTCACCCCATTGCTCTTTCGACCTGTAGCCTAAAGCGATTTTCTGAAATGTGAGTTGTTCTTCTGTCTTATCAAAAATAGTCTCTTCCGCATAATTACGTCCGTCCAAACCAATGTAATATGCCAATCTTAGTTGTCTTCGACTAGACATATCGTAAGGATAAAAGTTATATTCGATTTCAGGAGATACAATATAATTCAAATCAAAATTTTCTCTGGTATCCCGAACTACTCCTCCTTCAAGACCAATAGCAAAGTGATCACCCAAACTATTAACAATCTGAGCCTTAGCTCTTCGCTCTATCGTCTTGTCGGTTATAGATATGTCGCCAAAATCAAAATTTCTTTCCCTTGTTTCACTTTTCATGAAAAAATCATACCTCCATTCAGGTGTCGTTCGATTTACTTGAAGCATACCTTCCAAGGTTTTTGAATCACTTGATTCTTCTCCTTCCATGTCACCCATCAATTGGGCTTCAAAAACCCAGCTATCCCATTTGTCCTCTTCAACAACATCTCCTCCTTTGGGAGAATCACCACCACCAATCACTAAATCCGGATACTGATTAGAAAGCACCATAAAAGGCAACAGTCCAATTTTTATAACTTTTGTGTAGCCCTCACGAACTTCCGTATCCGTGGACTGTCCTGACGAGAAATAACTAAGCGTATCACTGTCTCCGGCAAATTCATCTAACCCGATAAAATAAAATTCATACTGTCTCCCCGCTCCGGTAGATTGGCTCGTGCCAAGAAGATGGACATTCGCAGCATCGCGAGTTCTCACATAGTTTACCTGAGGGAATTCCTCGCGTAAGAATGATGCATCGATAAAATCGGCATCAAGAAATACATTGACATTTGTGTTAGCAACACCGTTTTCTGATGAATTTTGTGCTTCTACCGTATTAAACTGTAAAAAGCACAAAGCCACCATCAATAAAAAAATTGGTTTTTTCATAATTCTAAAAATTGGTTGGGATTATTTGTTCTTTGTTAGCTATTCATCCTTCTAAGACTTTTCGTCTTGAGATTCTTTCTCCGGTGCTTTCTTATTGCATCTTTTCCTACATGTACTGCTTTTATCACAATACCCATCTTTATCATTGTCCTTAAAGTCGCGGCAACCACCATCATTGCTACGTCCTCTGCCAACTGGCCTTTGTGAATTTGCAACAATAACTCCTCCTGTTAAAATAATTCCTGCCGATAAAGCAGAACGTCTAATAAATTTCCTTCTGTCCATTGTTCTTTGTATTATCGTTAAACACTTAAAAGGATAATGATAATTGGTATTGCTGCTCCTAGTAAGAATTCAATACCACCAATACCATTAATTCCTTTTTTCCCTTTCATCATAAATAATCCTGTGATTGTTATTATTAGCAAACACATAACAAAAATGTCTGAAAAATAAGTCCATAAATTGCTTGGATTATAGTGTAAATCTGCCAATTGACTAAGTACAGGTAAGTTTATCGCTTCATTTCCCCAAGTTGTTACATGATTCAGTAAAATGCCACTTATCCCATAAACCAAAATCATCCCTGTCATTACATAGGATAAATGCCTATGTATAATCCGAAACCATTTTCTCATTTCTGTACCCATAATTTTCTGTTTCTGCATTCCTCTTAAAAAACATTTACATTTTCTAATTAGAGTGCTTATATGGGCAAAAGTATAATCCAAAATAGCCGATATAGTTGTTATTAAGGTTCAAAGCGAAAAACAGCCACCTGAACACGAATCGTTAAGGCTTGAAGAATTAAAGAATTTGAGATATTCCTATTATGAATCCTTTATATTCGTAATAAAAATAAACATCTATGAAGATCAATACTAGCAGTAAAAAGATTCTAGTTCCTATAATCTCTTTGATTCTTGGCATACTCTTGTCTTTCCGGGAATTTGATTTGTACCTTTTTTCAACATGGAGATATCCTGAAAGTAATGCAAGTATTCTTCTGCTAGCTATGTTTATATTCGTCTTCTTTTCATCCCAAAGTTTTACCTTATTATGGATAAACATTTTATGGGAAAAGGAATTAAAACCCAAAAAGAAGTTCCTCATTAGTTTTCTGATAACTATTGGATTTTGCATCCTTGGATCAATCATCGTTATCCTATTTAATGAAAGTTCACATCTCATTAATCGCTTGCTAGATGGACGTCATCAGGATTTCTTTGAGACGATAATTTCACTAATAATAAGGAGCATATCGATATTATTTATTGTGGTTACATCTGCGTGGGTGTATAATTTGTCTTCAAAAAAATTAGAAGCAGAAAAAAAATACGAAACCTTGAAATTTGAGAACCTTCAAAGTCAGCTGCAAGCGTTGAATAATCAGATAAATCCACACTTCTTTTTCAATGCACTAAACTCATTACATTCTTTAATTTTAGAAGATAAGAAAGATAAATCGTTATCGTATCTGGCAAATATTTCAAATATATTCAGGTATATACTTCAGAGTGAAAAAAAAGGATTGGTAAAATTAAAAGATGAGCTTTATTTTTTGGATATCTATAAATTCACACTCTTTGTAAAATACGAAAAGAAATTAGATCTTGAAGTTCAGATAGAAGAGCGTTATAAGGAATATAAGATTCCGGTATTATCACTTTTGCCTATTATTGAAAACGTTAGCAAGCATAACGTAATAAGCAATAAATACCCGATGCTTATTACAATTAAGGTTGAGAATGAAATGCTGGTAATTCAAAACAATAAGCGAGATAAAATAGATCCCGTTCAGTCGGAAGGGGTTGGGTTAGATAATTTAAATAAGCGCTTTAAGCTACTAATGGACAAGGAAATTCAGATTGATAATGCAGAGAATTTTTTCACCATTTATCTACCTTTAAAAAATGATTAATTCGGTTTTGCATTAAACGATTAAGATGAAAGTAATAATTATTGAAGACGAAGCGGCGGCATATAATAACATTAAACGCATACTAAATCAACTAGATCCGGGGATTGAAATCCTTTGTAACCTGGATACTGTTGCTTCAAGTGTTTCATGGCTTCAGAATAATCCTGCTCCTGATCTAATCTTTCTGGATATTCAACTCGCAGACGGATCATCGTTCAATATTTTTGAATGCATAAACATTGACGTTCCCATTATCTTCACAACGGCTTATGATGAGTATGCAATAAATGCATTTCAAGTTAATAGTGTCGACTATCTCCTTAAGCCTATAACACAAGAAAGTGTAAGGCGTGCTCTGGACAAATTGAACAGAGTAAGCAACATTAACCTTAAAAAAGCAATCAACGACATTGATATGCTGCTTCGTCCCAAAGGATACACTCAACGAATTTTGGTGCCTGTTAAAGACAAAATCCTTCCGGTGAGTACAGATAAAATTGCTTATTTCTACAATACTGAGGGAGTTACAGAGTTGACAACAACTGACCAGAAGAACTACAAAATAGACAAACCGTTAGATAAAATAATTTTAACGCTGAATCCATCTATATTTACCCGAGCAAACCGCCAGTTTATCATTTCTAAAGAAGTTGTTCGAGATATTACTATTTGGTTTGACAACCGTCTGCTTGTGAATCTTTCGCTTAACACACCTGAAAAAATATTTGTAAGTAAAAACCGTGCTGCTGAATTTAAGGTCTGGTTTGCATCATAAACTGTTCATCAAATAACTTCGCCAATAATGAGTCATAAAAAGCGGCATGGCTCATGAAACAAGACACATCAAAAGTCATTCTTTACCAACAGATTGGGATATACATGCATTCGATAATTTGTGAAGATGGAATATAAATTCTGTTCTTAAAAGATAGAATATTACAGCTATCTTTGTGGCGGTAAAAAATAAAGAATGAAAAAGAAAGAAACCAAAGGGAAGCGTCCTCAACCAAAAAGACCTCATGCTATTCGTTTTAAAGTTCAAGCATCTGAAGAGCTCATGCCTTTTCTAATTGCACAACTACCTCATAAAAACCGCAATAATATTAAAACCATGCTTAAGAAAAGGCAGGTTTTGGTTAATGGATCGGCAATAACTCAGTTTAACTATATTTTGAAACCCGGACAAGAAGTTGAGTTAAACTCGACTAGGGCTACTGAGGTTAAGCTTATGCGTGGAATAGTCATTGTGCACGAAGACAAAGACCTAATTATTGTAAATAAAAACGCAGGGCTGCTATCCATGGCAACCGACAAAGAAAAACGCAATACGGTTTACAGCATGCTAAGCAGCTATGTGAAAACCGAAGATCCGAATAATAAAATATACATTGTACACCGTCTGGATCGCGAAACTTCCGGACTCATGATGTTTGCCAAAAACGAAAAGGTACAAAAGTTACTGCAAGAGTCGTGGAAACAAACCATTGCCGAACGTACCTACCTTGCTGTCATTGATAATAAACTGGAGAAACCGGAAGGAACCGTTACTTCGTATTTATTCGAAAGTAGTGCTTTCATCGTGTATTCTAGTCAAAACCCCGAAAAAGGTCAATTATCCACTACTCATTATTCAACCATAAAAAGCAATGATTATTTCTCATTGTTAAAACTTAATTTAGAAACAGGTCGCAAAAATCAAATACGTGTCCATCTAAAAGATTTAGGACACCCAATTATTGGCGACAAAAAATACGGATCAACGTCAAACCCAATAAAAAGACTGGGATTACATGCTTGGATTTTGGCGTTTACCCATCCGATTACCGGAAAGAAATTTCGATTTGAAACGTCCATCCCAAGTAGCTTTTTAAGGTTGTTCTAAAAATGAATCACCTCAACTTATGAGTTTAAAAGACATACAAGTAATTGCTTTTGATGCCGATGACACCTTGTGGGAAAACGAAAATTTTTTCCGTGAGGCAGAGCAGGCTTTTTGTCAGGTAATGAAAGAATTTCAACCCGACACGAAGGTTATGAGCGAGCTATTTCGGATTGAAATGCAAAACCTTGAGCTTTATGGTTACGGCATCAAAGCCTTTGTACTTTCCCTTATTGAAACGTCATTATTTGTCTCAGATAAAAAAGTTAGGCCAGAACAGGTAGATTCCATTCTGAAAATTGGGAAGGCATTATTGGATAAAGAGGTCATTCTGCTTAATGGTATTGTTGATTTGTTAGAGAAACTATCCGGGAAGTATCGGCTGGTGGTAGCTACAAAAGGCGACTTACTTGATCAAGAGCGTAAACTAAAAAAATCAGGCTTGCTAAAATACTTCCACCACATTGAAATAATGACCCATAAGAAAGAAAATAATTATCAGGAACTGTTGAAACACCTTGACATTCCTTCCAATAAATTTCTGATGGTTGGCAATTCTCTTAAATCAGACATTTTACCTGTTATCAATCTGGGTGGCTATGCAGCACATATTCCATATTACACCACTTGGGAGTACGAAAAAATGAACCCTGATGAAATTAAAAGCAACCGTTTCTTTGAACTGAAACAGATCCACGACGTTTTGAATTTATTCGGATAAAACAATCATTCTTATGGAATATCAAGGCAATATCATGAAGATGAGATCTGAACTTTCAGATCCTATTCAATATTTTTTACCCATTGGCAATCAGGAAATCCACCTTAATGATTTATTAGGAAAAAAAATACAATTTCGCTTTGATGGACAAATCAACTGCATTTCATGCGGTAAGAAAATAAAAAGCTCTTTCAGCCAAGGGTTTTGCTATTCATGCTTCCAATCTTCGCCTATGGCTAGCGAAACAATCATGCGCCCGGAATTGTCAAAAGCACATTTTGGAATTGCCCGTGATATAGACTGGGCAAATGAACACGACTTGATTGACCACTACGTATATCTTGCCGTTTCTAGTGAAATAAAAGTGGGTGTAACACGCCATCATCAGATTCCAACGCGCTGGATTGATCAGGGAGCTAGCTATGCAATACGTGTATTAAAAACCCCCAATCGCCATATTGCTGGAATAACTGAGGTTTTCCTAAAAAAATATTTTACAGACAAAACAAACTGGCGTGCCATGCTTCAAGATAAGGTGAACGACCAAATCAACCTTCTGCAAGAAAAATATCGCGCTATAGAGTTACTCCATCCTGAATTACGTCAATATGAATGTGATAATAATGAAGTGATTAAATTGAACTATCCCGTCGTTGAATTTCCCGAAAAAGTAAACAGCTTAACCTTTGACAAAGACTCACTTATTGAAGGCACGTTAAATGGCATTAAAGGGCAATACTTATTATTCGACAAGAACCGTGTAATCAACCTTCGAAAGCACAATGGGTATTTTTTAACGGTCACTACTGATTCTTAGCGCATAAATCGTTGCTCATCGAAATGTAAAGTTATCATATTCACCACCCAAATTAGCTGTAATTGCCTGTTATTTAGGATGTATCTAAAATGTGGCTTATTAGAATGAATTCAAGCAATACTCCTTCTTTGTGAGATATTTTTTTCGTTATTTTAAGATTCCAAAAAAAACCGGTCGACTAACAATATTTAACATGGAGAATCAAGATTGGAAAAGCATAGGATTTGGCTACCGAAAGACCAACTTAAACGTGCGCTGTTATTACAAAGATGGAGAATGGGGCTCACTTGAACTAAGTGATTCTGAATACATCAATATGCACATGGCTGCAACAAGTTTGCATTATGGGCAACAAGCTTTTGAAGGACTCAAAGCTTTTATGGGTAAAGATGGAAAAGTACGCGTTTTCCGAATGAGTGATAATGCGAAACGTATGCAACACTCCAGTGATGGAATTTTAATGCCCCATGTGCCTGTCGACGTTTTTAATGATGCCGTGAAACTTGCTGTGAAAAATAATTTAGAGTTTGTACCACCTTATGGTTCAGGAGCATCATTATACATCAGACCATTATTAATTGGTACAGCTCCTGAAATTGGCGTTAAGCCTTCAGCCGAGTATCTGTTTATTATTTTCGTGATGCCTGTTGGCCCATACTTTCCGGAAGGATTTAAGCCTACTGACTTGTTAATTGTTCGCGATTTTGACAGAGCAGCACCACAAGGTACAGGGAAATACAAAGTAGGTGGTAACTATGCAGCAAGTCTGGTTGCGGGGAAAAGAGCAAAAGAAGGCGGTTATTCTGCTGTACTATATCTGGACGCTCGTGAGAAAAAATACATTGACGAGTGTGGCCCTGCAAACTTCTTTGCAATAAAAAATGATACCTATATCACCCCTAAGTCTGATTCTATTTTGCCTTCAATTACAAATATGAGTTTGACAAAGTTGGCTGAAGACATGGGACTTAAAATTGAAAGAAGACCCGTTCCCGTTGAAGAACTTTCAACCTTTGAGGAAGTTGGTGCCTGTGGCACAGCAGCCGTAATTTCACCAATAAAACGAATTTATGATGCTGATTTAGATATTGAATACAAATACGGAACTGAACCCGGACCATGGAGTCTAAAGCTTTATAAAAAGCTTCAGGGAATACAATGTGGAGACGAACCCGATAAGTACGGATGGGTTGATGTTATTGACTAAAAAGATCAATTTAAAATAGATGAAGAGGATGTTCCCCAAAGGGCATCCTCTTTTTTGTTTGGGATCAATTAAAAAATCAGAAGGCTTAGAAAATCAAATTATTCTATTACGACGAATACAATTATCAAGTGTGGATGAAAATAAAAACGTAATGCGTATTCCCTGATTTAGCTGTTCTTACGAACGGGATTTCATTTTTTGGCTTGACCCAAAAAACGGAAACAAAAAAAGAAAAAGGTTGCCTGAGAAAGCAACCTCTGGAAATAAAAAAGAAGGGAAGAATAATCCTGCTATTTAGAATGGGAGCATAGCAGTTTTCTTATTTTGAAGAAAAATTATTTTTTTTTAATTCCAGTATAAAGCTAACGTGATTTATTTACAGAACCATTAAGAATCAGTTACATGATTAATACTCTTTGATAAAATTATTTCTTCAAGGAAAATATTCTTGGTCATAATTATATTTATTTAAAGTTATGTATCTTGTGTTTCGAACACTCAAAACATAACAAATGAAGGCCTCCATTCCTGTTTTCAATCATTTTCTGGAATTGATTTTCCCTCGTGTTTGCGTAGTTTGTGGACAAAAAATAATTCAAACCGAAGAATATATTTGCTTAAAATGCCTGCTTCATTTACCAAGAACGAATCATCATTTACAGCCTGAAAATGTGATGGAGCACTTATTTATGGGGCGAGTACCCATTGTCCGAGCAGCATCCTTTTTTGAGTTTCACAAGGGCAGCAACTATCAAAAAATTCTACATCAGCTAAAATACAAAGGACAAAAAGAAATTGGGGAATTTATGGGAAAACGGTTTGCTGCCGAACTGTGCGAAACAAACCATTTTAGTGAGGCCGATTATATTTGCCCGGTTCCACTTCATCCGAAGAGAAAGCGAAAACGGGGCTATAACCAAAGCTACCATATTGCTCTTGGCCTATCATCGCAATTGCAGGTTCCACTTTGCACAGACAATCTAAAGCGCATTAAACACACCAACACTCAAACCCGCAAATCGCGCTACGATCGATGGCAAAATGTTGAAGGTATCTTTGAGCTTTCAAAGCCGGAGCTTTTCGATGGGAAGCACCTGATTCTAGTTGATGATGTCGTCACCACCGGCGCTACTATTGAAGCCTGTGCAAATGCCATTCTTAAAAAATGCGACGCTAAAATAAGCGTACTTACACTGGCAATTGCTTAAGAGAGCAAATGAATTAAGCTTCTTGAAGGCTTTTCTTTGTTTTTCGGTATAAATAAGTGTTGAAAATGTTCCTTCTGGCAAATCGTAATTGCTTGTCGGAGTTTACGAATTTAGTATACACCGATTTCGGAACACCAAAGTATTCATAGGTCGTTCCGTCGATAAACGAAACTTCAAGCAATTGTCCTTTGTGGTGAAAATCCTCTATGGCAGACTCATTTATTGTTGCAGCATATTCTTCCAGATTAGCAGCTTTTGTTTCTGGCGAAATGCTCACTAGAAAGTGATAGCCATCAATAATTTGGCGACTCTTAATTTCGGCCTCAACTGCCATTTCATCTCCCTCTTGAAATTTATCCGGATGCCATTCTTTCACCAGATTTCTATAGGTCGATTTTAGTTTTTTAAGATCGATGTCTGCTTCAACACGAAACAACTTCTTGTATTCATTAATCCGCTTCATAGCTATATCCTTCTCTCAATTTCTGTTTACCAAATAAGTAACAGAGTTTTAGCGCACAATTGCCCTGCTTTTTAAAGCAGCCGCAAAACTACATATTTTATGCGTAGTATTTTGGTTTTATTTTGAAGGGAAACCGATAAGCAATAGAGACACGAACTGACTCCTATAATTTGGGAGATTTTCGATGGCTCGGATATGTGTAAAGTTCGTGCCTGTTCTCTTTATTATTTGGGACCATTTAATTCGTAATGAACTGTCCATTGAACTTTCCTAAAAGAATCGTAATTTCTAAAAAGCCTCATAACGCTAGAATTAAGTTCGTCACTATCAAGGTACGACCAATCATCAATTAATCGGAAAGCCGGATTCCAGGTCTCAATCTCATCACTGTCTGCAATGCCAAACTTAAAAGTGGCTCCTACTCCTAATTTCAACTCCTTTTGCAACTTAAATTCCATTATTTTTTTTCGCCATGAGGTAAGCCATTTCGAATTAAACACCTCGAAAACAATTTCGGGCTTATTCAACCTTTCATATAGGGCTTGGAATAATCGTTTTACATCCTGTTCATGACAATACATAAACACACCTTCTGCGACTATAATAACATGTTCAGTCTTTATTTTTTCAAGCCAGTCAAGATCAAAAACAGATTGTGAAATTTGATGGTAATTTGTCTCTTCATGGAATATTTGCTTTTTTATATCCATAATATCAGGAAGATCAAGATCGAAAAAATGCAAGCTCCCGTTATTAATTCGTTCAAACCTGTTATCTAAGCCACAACCAATATTTACAACCGTTGCACTTGGATGTTGACCGATAAATTTTAAAATATACTCATCATATTTTTTTGCACGCAGAACAGTGTGTGTAACCAGATTTCTCTTGACTTTATTTTGAAATAATTTTTTGTGCAAAGCACTACCTGATTTTAAGAAATGGCCTTTAAAAGCATTGAGCGTTTCAACAGCACTTTTATCATTTAATATTGGAGCTTCTGAAGCAGCATCTATTGCATGGCACTGAAGTGTCAAAAATGCTGTTTCCGAAATGTCGTTTATATTAATATTCAGCTCCATCTATTTAAAAGTAATGTTGTATGTTTTTATGTTGCTATAAACCCAAATCCAGAAGTATTGTGCTGTTTGGGTATTTTTCAAGCCCTAAGTTATCAAAAACAATTACGTATTTAATGAGAGCTATGATCTAATTTTTTATCACATATTTAATTAATCGAGCTCGGTTATTGGATACAATTATGTGATACAGATTGCTTCGCTTCGCTCGCAATGACGACAGGGAGGGGACGGTAGTCTGTAGTTTGTCTACGCGAGTAAAGATGAGCTAGGGAAACTAAACAAAGTATGCTGGTTGATCTGCTACTCAGGATGGCAGACAAGCTATTCCCCCGGATAAGTATATGATCCGCGCGAAACGCTTATTACGGCAAAATAACCCAATGCGTTGTTACTGATGTTTCCTTTTACATTAGCAGAGGGGCCACTAAAAATGGGTACTTTATCGCTTACTTCTTGAATAAGGCCATTTATAAAGTCGTAATAACCTTCGGTAATTCCAGCCATTTCAAGAGTAACCACATCGCCCGGATTAACAACCTCTTCATTTTCTTCATCGAAGTATTGCACCCTGGCGCCATTTATGGCACTTCCATTAAAAAATTTGTCATCGGTAGTCCAGTAATTGCTAATAGTGTCGGTGTACAGGATGCCGTTTTTATAAACCTTAAACAAATAAAAATCAGTGGTTTCCCCGGGTTCATGGGCAAAGAGTTGCACTTCCCAACCTTCCCACCGGCTGTTATAAGTCACGTTAACACCTTCAACCAAAACGGTATTCTTCATAACTGTTTCGGCCGAATAAGTTTCAGTTGTTCCATTGTTGTCGACATCCACATTTTGAATGGAAAGCTGGTATGTTCTTCCGGGAACACCGGCATAATCTTCAGGAGTTAGATATGTTCCCGCCTCAGCAGGGTCTTCTGTTAGCTCAATGGTTTCCTCACCGTCATTGATTGTTACCATTGCCCCTAACACCGCAGGACTTTCTTCGTTGTAAAAGTATGGTGTTGATTTTGAAAGGTAAACAGCATGCGCTTTGGGTTCATTTGTAATCTCCCCAAAAACCACGAGCCTCGACTCTCCCGCTTCCTCCAGATTAAAATCAACAATTTCGGTACAAGCGGGAAAAAATGCTTGTGCCATAATAACGATCAGTATATATTTTAATGCCTTCATCTTTCCTAAAATTTAAAGTTGTAAGTAACCGACGGAATAACTGGGAACAAATAGGTTTTTTCGGCGTAGGTTTCGTCCGGGTTTTCATCGTCTTGCTTAAAGTTAAGTGCCCATGTATTTTTCCGGTTGTACACATTATATATAGAAAAAACCCACTCTCCGTTCCACGAACTGTTATTTCTGTTGCGTCCTTTTAATGTCACCGAAAAATCGAGGCGGTGATAATCATCGTATCGGGCACCATTGCGTTCAGAATAAAGCGGAACAATAGCCCCATTAATTTCATATCGCTGAACCGGCAAGGTAATGGGCTGCCCTGTGGCGTATATCCAGTTTGCCGACACAGACACGCGCTTGCTGGCCTCATAATTCATCACCAGGCTTATATCGTGAGGTTTATCAAATGGGGCAACATACGTTTTCCCATCATTAATTCCCGAAATTGTACGTTCTGTATGCGACAAAGTATAACCCAACCATCCGGTCAGCTTCCCTTCAGTCTTCTTAAGTAAAAATTCTACTCCATACGCTTTTGATGATCCAACTCTAATTTCACCCTCCATTTGCTTGTTGAGCAATAGTTCGGCATGATCGGCAAAGTCAATCGTATTTTCCATGTCCTTATAATATGCCTCTACGGATGCCTGATACATGTCGTTTTTGAAATTTTTAAATATCCCAAGGGCAAACTGGTCGGCAATCTGTGGTTTTACATTGGGGCTGGCTGCAAACCAAACATCCAGCGGACTACCAGCTGTAGAATTTGATGCCTGCTGAATGTATTGTCGAGACCGGTTATAATTAAATTTCAAAGACAAATCGTCAGAAACCATATAGTTGATCCCCAAACGTGGTTCTAGCCCATAATAATTTTGGTACACATCTCCCTTGGCATATTGAGTTGAATCAGATACCTGATAGTCCTCATCAAACTGATAAACTGTGGCATCACCAATATTCTGAAACCAGGAAGCCCGAACACCATATTTTACGACTAGCTTTTCGCCTATATTTAGTTGATGAGACAGATATGCGGCATGTTCCAGTGCGTGATTCTCATTAATGGTGTATTCTGTAAAAATACTTTGGTCTCCAGTACCTCTGGCAGATCCGGGGTTAAAACGATGATAGAAGCTTTGCACGCCAAATTGGATTGAACTTTCAGGTTTCATGAAATAACTAAAATCGGCTTTTAGTCCCACGTCTTCAAGATTAGAATCCCAAACCCAAGATTCAGGCTGATCTTCAGATGTCCCCAGTTCATAATCATAACGACTCCATACAGTTGTGAGGTTCAAAAACAATTTTTGGCTGAAGATATGATTCCATCGAGCAGTGAATGTTTTATTCCCAAATCCCATCTTGAAATCGGGGCTTTTCATAACATCGCGGCCAAAGTAGCCACTCAAATACAAACGGTTGTTCTCGTTTAAACGATGGCTCAATTTCATATTGGTATCGTAGAAATAAAGCTTACTATTTTTGACATCCGGATCTTTGGAAAGAAGCAAAAACAGATCCATATAGGTTCTTCTTGCCGAGAGCAAAAAGGTTGTCCGATCTTTAATAATGGGGCCTTCAAGCGTTAATCGGCTCGAAATGTTCCCAATGCCACCTGTTCCTGAGAATTTTTTTGAATTGCCATCTTTCATCCGCACATCGAGCAAAGACGACAAACGACCACCATATTGAGCAGGAACATCACCTTTATAAAGTTTTAAATCGTTGACAGCATCGTTATTAAAAACGGAAAAGAAACCCATTAGATGGGAGGCATTGTAAACCGTAGCCTCATCAAGAAGGATGAGATTCTGGTCGGGGGTTCCACCCCGAACACTAAAGCCAGAACTGCCCTCACTCGTTGATTGTACTCCTGGTAGTAGCTGAATAGCCTTAATTAAATCAACCTCACCCATAAGTGCAGGAATAGATTTTATTGTAGCCGGCTGAAGCTTTTCTACGCCCATCTCAACACGGGTGATATTTATATCTTTCTTTTCGGCAGACACAATAACCTCTTCTATTTGTTCCGTTTCAGGCAACAGTTCAATCTCAATGACCATATTTTCATTTAAATCGATCCGCTTTTCAATTTCCTGATAACCAATATAGGAATAGGTAAGCGTGTAAGTTCCGGGGCGCAGCGAAATAGAATAGAACCCATAATTGTTGCTAATAACGCCCACACCATCTTCTTTTACAAGCAAACTTGCCCCGATAAGTGTTTCGCCGTTCTCAGCATCTTTTATGTGACCGCTTATGATATTTCTTCCACCTTGAGTTTCATCTGACCCATAAATTGAACCAACTGTAATTAGATATACAGTCAGTAAAAGAAGTTTTCTGAGCATTGTTTAATTGGTTGAATGTTTAATATTCTTTGTTTTTGGCTTTAAGTACTATGACTCAATTAATCTTAAAAACGTTACAACGAATAACGACTTATTTCGAACAAAATTATGTAAATGTAGAAACGTTGATTTATTTATTCCCAAATCTATAATACAAACATGTGCTGATGACATTGTTATACTGATCATCCCACCAATACCAATAAATATCTCCAGGCAAATCCCGAATAGGAAAAAAAGAATATGCAAATCTCAGATCAAAAGTTAAACGATCATTTAAAGCAAGCCTTCCCCCTATCAATGCTTGAAAATCAAAATTATTAAATGGACGCTGATCTTCTTCCTGAAACAAGCCATAATTATCCCACTCTCCACTGTGCATCAGGTAGCCAGCCGAAATTCCTGTAAAAAATGAAACATTTTCGCTTGTACGATAGCCCAAATATGCGGGAACTTCCATATACCCCAAGCGCATAATATATTTTTCCAGCTCAACATCGTTTTCATCCGGGTTTTCACGACTCCCCTTTTGGGCATATTTAATTTCCATTCCTGCATATACTTTCCTAGATAAATCGGTTTGTACAAACCCGCCCAATACCACTCCCGGCTTATGGTATCCGGAAGAGAAATCGCCCTCAACCTGCGAGGCATTTAAGCCGCCCAGTATACCGCCATCAAATCGTTGTGCACTTACGCTATGTACAGTAACCATGAAAAGAATAATATGCAGAAGTTGTCTCATGAGTTTGTGAGGAATTCTTTAAGTTTAGAAACGCCCGATGTTGCCTTCTCTTCAATAAAAAAAACATCATCCAGATATACAGGAGGCCGCTCTGGATCTATCACATAAATCGGAACTCCTTCGCGGGCATAATTTACAAGTCCTGCTGCAGGATATACATTAAGAGAAGTGCCAACAACAACTAAAATATCGGCTTGTTCTATAATCGATATCGCATCAACCATCGCGGGAACCTCTTCGCCAAACCACACAATATGTGGGCGTAGTTGACTTCCTTTCTCGCATTTATCACCCATTTTCAACTCCCAACCATCCAGCTCATAAATCAGGTTAGGATATCGTGTACTACGTACTTTCTTCAGTTCTCCGTGCAAATGAAGCACCTTATTGCTACCTGCACGCTCATGCAGATCATCTACATTCTGGGTGATGATATGTACATTGTAATCGTCTTCAAGGTCGGCTAATCCCTGATGGGCACCATTAGGATCACATTCAAAAAGTTGTTTGCGTCGGTCGTTATAAAACGTGTTTACCAATTCCGGATTTCGCACCCATGCTTCGGGAGTGGCCACGTCCGTAATTTCATATTCTTCCCAAAGTCCACCCATATCTCGAAAAGTACGCAACCCACTTTCCTGACTCATGCCTGCTCCAGATAGGACTACCAACCTTTTTTTCATGTTGAAATATTTTTTTTACACTGCAATTTGCCCAAAAACAGTTTAACCCGTTGTTCATATGCCTCTCTTCTCATGAAGAAAATCTGATTAAAGATAAAAAACGATATTCAAAAATAGAATTTGCAACAAAGACTGATAAAGGGATCAAATGTCTGTTTTATAACGTAGAATAAAAAGAGAGTTAAAAAAAGAATGCCGGCATTAAGCCGGCACAAAATCTAAAACCAATGATTTATTCAAAATATCTATGGGAAGATATTTAAGTCGATCTTTAGATTAAAAAAAAGGAGAAGGGTTTAATGCAGGGGCAGAATACAAGGCCAATATTCACAAAATTAATCTATGTTAAACTGGTACATATAGTATATAATTGGTTGTCGGACTTTCCCAATTCGCCCAAGGGGAAAGTGTTTAAGTAAGATTAATGAATATTTTTTATGAAAATAGAGCTTGTATTATCTGATGATTTCATTAATTTGTACCACGAAAAATAAATTGGTCAATTTTTAGTTACTTTGTATGAGTTTATTCATCAGAATAATTTGAGTATAAATTTACATTCAGGATTATGCTTTACAACAAAAACCCATTGATTTATATAGTTGAAGACAATCAAGTATACAACAAATTGATCGTCAGCTTCTTAAAAACCAATAAATACACAAATGTTGAATCTTTTACGAGTGGAGAAGAGGCAATAAAAGCAATGGAGCGTCAACCTGACATTGTTATTCAGGACTACTTACTCGAAGGAATGAATGGGATTGAAGTACTGAAAAGATCCAAAAAAATAGCTCCCAACGTAGAATTTCTTTTCTTATCCGGACAGGACAACATCGATATTGCCATTAATTCCATGAAATATGGTGCTTACGATTATATCGTAAAAGACCAGATGGCGCTGAAAAAAATGGTAAGCAAAATCCAAAAAATTCAATCAGTCTCACATCTTGAGTCTACGCATAAACGATTCAAGGTTGGAGTGATTTTGTTTTTTATTGTTTTACTTTTTTTCATTATCACAATTATTACTATCGCAATTATGTATCCTCAACAGTTTGGCTTAAAAGTTGGAGATATTTAATTGACAAAAATATTGAAAGAAAACCCCGGCCAAATTGGTCGGGGTTTTTTATTTTTATGAGATCTTCTTTCCGGGTGTAAATATCGAGGTAAATGAACTTGGTGTAGATAAAATCTCCTTCGCTTTATCAACGCCTTTATCCGATTTAATAGCAGAACGAATTGCTCCTTTTTGGTAATAATACCGGGTAACAATTTCATCCATCAACATCTCTTTTATTTCATCTTTAAATTGATCCAAATCTCTATCTAATTCATGACCAATTTTAGCCTCTAGCCCGTCAAATTCGCTTTGGGCAATATTATAATACTTTTCCTCCTTGGCAATTTTAATCAGTTCGTTGAACATAGCCTGAGTTTCTGAATCGTATGTAAATTCGTGTTCTTTTAGATAGGATTTAAAATCATTAAAGATTTCATCTGTTATTTCAAATTCTTCAGGAGAAGGAATTGATTGGTTCATCACCGCAAACTGCGTAGCAAAATCAAAGATCATAAAGTCATTTACCAAGTTCATGCTTAAAGTACTAACATAGCCTAAGTCAATCTTGATATCAGGAACAACGCCTCCCCCATCATAAACCTTACGCCCTTTCTTGGTTGTAAATTCTGAAATTAATGAATCTGGAACACTACCAACACTACCATCCTCATTTCTGTTCGAGTAATCGAGTGCCTGAATACATCTTCCACTTGGGATATAATACTTAGCAGTTGTTACTTTCAATTTCGTATTATAACTCAGATCTCTGGTAGTTTGAACCAATCCTTTTCCAAAGGTACGTGATCCGACAATTACCGCCCGGTCAAGATCCTGTAATGCTCCGGCCACAATTTCTGATGCCGATGCTGAATTCCGATTGACTAGCACCGCAATTGGCATAATTGTATCAATTGGGTTTTGAGTAGCCTTATAGACTTTGTCCCATTGCGCTACCTTTCCACGAGTACTAACAACCTCTTCCCCTTTAGGAACGAAAAGATTGACAATATTTACTGCTTCAATTAAAAGTCCACCAGGATTTGATCGTAAGTCAAGAACCAGAGATTCTGCTCCTTGTTGTTCTTTTAATTCATTAAATGCCTTCTTCACTTCATCACTACAATTCTCCGTAAAGCTTGCGAGGCGGATGTAACCTGTCTTATCATCTAACATGCCGTAATACCGAACTGCATCGATTTGTATATTCGCCCTGATGATTTCTATATCAATATCTTTCTTCTCGCCCAAACGCTGAATTTTTACGTCTACAGCTTGATTAGCTTGACCTTTCAATAGATTACTAACATCCTCAGTCGACATTTTTTCGGTTGCTTTTCCGGAAACCTCAAGAAGAACATCTCCAGCCTTTAAGCCAGCTTTTTGTGCTGGAAAACCTTCGTATGGCTCAGCAATTATTACATGATCTCCATGCTTACTTATCATCGCTCCAATTCCTGCATATTCACCCGTGGTCATAAAACGGAAATCTTCAATGTCTGACTCCGGAATATAATTGGTGTACGGATCTAGCGAAGAAAGCATATCATCAATACTTGTTTTAACCAAATCAGTAGAATTAATGTCATCGACATAAAACAAGTTTAACTCCCGAATAAGAGTGTAGTATATATCCAAATTTTTATCGATCTGGAAAAGTTTCTCATCGCGATCAAATCCCATCATTAATAATGAGACACTCAATAAAGCACCTAATGCTATCCCTATTTTTTGTTTCCTTTTCATTTTCAATACGATTAAAGACAATCGACAAAGTTAATAAAGCTTTAATTAAAATCAGGTTTCATTTTCAAGTAATTAGTTAATTATTCTTAATTGAAACCTCTCTCCTTCAAGATTATTTATGGCAGCCATAAGTGTGTTAATATTGAAGTTTTAGTCATTTGAATTGGCACAAAATCGCCACTTTTTGCTCACCCAAGGCTCTCCCGCATAATCAATCCCCACTCTTGTCGTGGTATATATATTAGAAACTACTACAGCATTTTCAACCCATATCCGTTGAGATGTTTCCAGATTTTCGCCATAAAAAGAACGATCAAGCTGGAGCTCGTTCCCGACTTTTCCCGGGCCACTGAAACCCTCTAGCCCACGAATTAGAACCGCTGAAGCATCATCTCTCTTACTTGTCACAAAATTAAGTAGCCAGTATTGTCCATAAATCAAATACACGTATACCTGTCCTCCAGGATAAAACATTATTTCAGTACGCTTTGTTCTCCCTTTGCTCGCATGGCATGCAAGATCCTCCCTCCCACAATACGCCTCTGTTTCTGTAATTCGGTAATATCGAATATCATCTTTAGAAAATGCCCGGACAAGAACCTTGCCCACCAATTCGGAAGCAACCATGACTGTATCCCGACAAAAAAAATCAGCTTTAAGCCGTACATTTTTTTCTTCCATTTGACGAAGATAAAAAATTGAACTTCGATATTGATGCAGATATCCCAAATATCAACCTCAAATATTACCGACTTTAATTCTTCTAAATCTTTGTGCTATTTTCTTTTTGCCACTTATAAATGCTTGGTATTTCGAAAAAAACAAATACTTTTGCAGTCCCGATTATTGTCCGTACTTGCAGTTCTTATAATTTATTGATAATGTTGAGAGTAGTACAGTTACTAACATGTCCGATGTTAATAACTTGAAATTCTATAACAGATTGAAATGTAAGTTTTTGCAACTTTTAGTGTTTAATTAAAAAAATTTAAAGCAAGTGGATACTTTATCTTACAAAACCGTATCGGCTAACAGCGCCACGGTAAATAAAGAGTGGGTTCTTGTAGACGCAGCAAACGTGCCTCTTGGGCGTTTGGCAAGTGTTATTGCCAAAATGTTGCGTGGAAAACACAAACCTAACTTTACTCCTCATGTAGATTGTGGAGACAATGTGATTGTTATAAACGCTGAAAAAGTGCGTTTGACAGGAAACAAGATGAATGACAAAATTTATCTTCGCCACACTGGCTACCCCGGTGGTCAGCGTTCTCAAACTCCGACAGATATTATGAAAAAATATCCAGAAAGACTAATTGAGAAAGCAGTAAAAGGTATGTTACCTAAAAGTCGTCTGGGACGTTCTATTTATGGTAACATGAAAGTGTATGTTGGATCTGAGCACAAACAAGGGGCTCAAAACCCAAAAGTAATTGATTTTAATACTATTAAACTATAACAATGGAAGTAGTAAACACCTTAGGACGTAGAAAATCTGCCGTTGCCCGTATTTTTCTAAGTGAAGGCAAGGGTAATATTACCATTAACAAAAGGGAAATGAAAGAATATTTTCCAAATGGTACACTACAGTATATTGTTATGCAACCACTAAATCTACTTGGTGTTGCTGATCAATACGATATTAAAGTGAACCTTGACGGTGGTGGTATTAAAGGTCAAGCTGAAGCATTGCGTTTGGCAATTTCCAGAGCAATGCTTGAAATTAATCCTGAAGCGAGACCAGAACTGAAAAAAGCAGGCTTTATGACCCGTGACCCACGTGAGGTGGAACGTAAAAAACCAGGTCAACCGAAAGCACGTAAACGCTTCCAGTTCTCAAAACGTTAATATTTCATTACATAATAACTGTGGATCTGAAACGACTGAGACTCCCCAATTAAGAGGGACTACTCAGAGGTTGCTTTTCAACAACTTATTTAAAAAAGTAAAAAGATGCCAAGAACAAATTTTCAAGAATTATTGGATGCAGGTGTACACTTTGGTCACCTGAAAAGAAAATGGAATCCAAACATGGCTCCGTATATTTTCATGGAAAAAAACGGAATCCATATCATCGACTTGCAAAAAACTGTTGTAAAAATTGATGAAACAGCAGCAGCCTTAAAACAAATTGCCAAATCGGGACGCAAAATACTTTTTGTTGCTACAAAGAAACAAGCCAAAGAACTTGTTGCTGAAGCAGTTGGTAATATAAACATGCCTTACGTTGTAGAACGTTGGCCTGGAGGTATGCTCACAAACTTCCCAACTATCCGTAAAGCGGTGAAAAAGATGATCTCCATCGATAAAATGATGAAAGACAACAGTTGGGATATTCTTTCAAAACGCGAAAAGTTGCAAATTACTCGTCAACGTGCTAAACTGGAAAAAATTCTAGGTAGTATTGCTGACCTTACACGTCTACCTGCTGCACTATTTGTAGTTGACGTTTTAAAAGAGAAAATCGCAGTACGCGAAGCTCAAAAATTAGGAATCCCTGTATTTGCTATGGTAGATACAAACTCGGATCCTGAACCTATTGACTTCGTTATTCCGGCAAATGATGATGCTTCTCAATCTATCCGTTTAATTGTTCGCTTAATGTGTGATGCAATTGCAGAAGGATTGAACGAACGCAAAGCAGAACGGGAAAAAGAAGCTCCTGAAGAAGCTCCTGCAAAAAAATCACCTAAAGGAGAATCAAAGAAATCAGCAGCAAAAACAACCGATACTGAAAAAGTTGAGGAAAAAACAGTTGCTGAAGGTGATTCAAAAGAATAATTGCTCATTCTCAAAATAAAAAATCTAAAATTATGGCAATTACTGCTGCAGATGTAATGAAGTTGCGTAAAGCAACAGGCGCCGGGATGATGGATTGTAAAAATGCATTAACCGATGCAAACGGTGAATTTGATCGCGCCGTTGAAATTATCCGTGAAAAAGGTAAACTGGTAGCAAGCAAACGTTCTGATCGCGAAGCGTCAGAAGGTGCTGTTCTTGCAAAAGTAAGTGATGATAATAAGTGTGGTGCAGTTATTATTCTTAACTGTGAAACTGACTTTGTAGCTAAGAATGACGGGTTTGTTGCTCTTACTCAGAAGTTTCTTGATTTGGCTATCGCTGAACAACCTGCTGATTTGGATGCTCTAAAAGCATTAACAATTGATGGACGTACTGTTGCGGATCATGTGATTGAACAAACAGGTGTTATTGGTGAGAAAATCGATTTGTCTTTCTATAGCAAAATCGAAGCTGAATCAGTTATTGGATACATTCACCCTGGGAATAAACTTGCTACCGTAGTTGGTTTTAACCAAGATGGTGTAGATACCCAAGTTGCAAAGGATATAGCAATGCAAGTTGCCGCAATGAATCCTGTCGCTATTGATAAAGATTTCGTTTCACAAGAAGTTATTGAGAAAGAATTAGAAATTGCTAAAGAAAAATTCCGTCAGGAAGGAAAACCTGAAGCAATGTTAGATAAGATCGCTCAAGGTTCTTTGAACAAATTCTTTAAGGAGAATACCTTATTAAACCAAGCTTTTGTAAAAGACAACAAAGTTTCTGTAAAAGAATATTTGACGTCACAAAGCAAAGGACTTGTAGCAACAGGTTTTATTCGCTCTGCGTTGTCAGAATAAGAACATTCAGACAAAATATATTCAAGGCTGTCCATAAAGGACAGCCTTTTTTTATGCTTTAAAAACTAATCTTGATTTTCGTTCAGACAGATTGTTGCCCTTCTATCTTCTTACCTCTATTTTTTTCAACCCACAAATAAATTGTTGGCAACACGAGCAAGGTTAACAAAGTAGAAGTGATCAACCCTCCAATAACTACTGTTGCCAATGGACGTTGTACCTCCGAACCTGGTCCAGAATTAAAAGCCATGGGAATAAAACCTAAACTAGCAACCAAAGCGGTCATTAGCACTGGGCGCAAACGATTTGCAGCTCCCTCAATAACCAGCCTTTTCAAAGGTTCTTTACTCTCCTTTCTCAATTCATTAATATGGTCGAGCAACACAATTCCATTAAGCACAGCTACCCCAAACAAAGCAACAAAACCAATGCTAGCAGAAATGGAAAGGTACATGCCACGCATCCAGAGCAAGAATACACCCCCAGATAAAGCAAACGGAAGGTTCAGTAAAATGATCATGGCAAAACGCATGGCTCCAAAATTGAGGTAAAGCAAACCTATGATAATAAATAATGACAGTGGTAAAACTAACATCAGATGATTTGTAGCACGACGCTGATCCTCAAAGGTTCCTCCATACTCCAAGAAATAACCGGCCGGAATATTGGCTTGTTCATCAATCGCTTGCTGTAAATTCGAGACATAAGTCCCCATGTCAATCTTTTCAATATTGATGCCAACAATGAGTCGTCTCCAGCCATTCTCACGCTGTATCTCACGTGGTCCTTCCTGAGCAATAATATCACTCACCCGCTTGAGAGGAATGAACTGTCCATTAGCCAAATGAACAGGTATATCCTGAATTTCCTGCAACTGGTTGCGGATGTCTTCGGGATATCGAACTTGAATATCAAACCGGCGTTGCCCTTCATACACTTCCCCGGCTATTTGTCCACCAATACCCGCTTCAATAACCTGCTGAACTTCATCCACATTCAACCCGAAAGAAGCTACAGCATCCCTATTAATTTCGATAGTAAGATACGGCTGCCCAATAGGCTGCTCGACAGAAAAATTGTCAGTTCCTTCCAAGCCCGAAACAACCTTTGAAACCGATTCTCCAATACTATTGAGAATTTCCAAATCCTCCCCATAAATTTTTACAGCCAAATCGGATTTTACACCACTGGTTAACTCATCCACACGCATAGCAATTGGTTGAGTAAAATTGTAGGCCAGTCCAGGTTCGGTTTTTAAAAAAGGTTCAATCTGCGCAATTATATCTTCTTTAGTAATTCCCTTTCTCCATTCTTCAGGATCATCAAGAACCACCCAAACATCAGTTTGATGAACTCCCATCCAGTCGTTAGCTAAATCAGAACGTCCTGTTTTGGGAACAACCGTTTTTACTTCAGGAATGTTCTTTATGAGTTGGGCTCCAAGCCAATTGGCATTTTCTATAGATTCTTCCAGAGTAACCGAGGGCATCCGAATTTGCTCCACTAAGATGGATCCTTCTTCCAGCTCCGGTAAAAACTCGCTTCCCAGACGCATCATCACAAATAATGAAAATGCGAAAACAACCAAAGCAACACTTAATACCACAAACCGTTTATGAATATTACGTTCGAGAAAATTCCTATAAATGGGTTGCAACCAATTAATCAGTCTATTTTTACGAGTCTTCACTCCTCGTTTAAAAACTAATGCTGAAATTGAAGGGACAAAAATCAAGGTCAAGATTAATGAACCCAGAACAGCAGCTGCAACAGTAATCGCCATCGGTCGATATAATATTCCTTCCATGCCACTGAAAGTCATTATTGGCACGTACACCATCAGAATGATAAGCACCCCGAAAAAGATAGGGCGCACCACCTGCTTGGCAGCCTGAATGATAATATTGTCTGTATTCTCCTCTTTTTTACTATCTCTAAGGCGATGTACAATGTTTTCAACCATGACGACTGAACCATCTACGACCATACCAAAGTCAATGGCTCCAAGACTCATCAAGTTTGCCGCCAAACCAAATTCACGCATGCCTATAAAAGCAAACAGCATAGAAAAAGGAATAACCATTGCCACGATCAAAGCTCCGGAAATTTCACCCAATAAAAGCAGCAATATAACGATAACTAAAAATCCACCTTCTAACAAATTTGTAGAAATAGTACTCGTTGTTCGCTTAATAAGGTCTGATTGATCATAGAACTTTTCTATGATCACCCCTTCGGGCAAATTTTTATTGATGGATTCAATTTTCTCTTCTATATCCGCAATAACTTCCCGTCCATTCCCTCCACGAAGCATCATCACAATCCCAGTAACAACTTCTCCCTTTCCATCACGAGTAACACCTCCCTGACGAATTTGTGTGCCAATTTCAACATCAGCAACATCTTTTATAAAAACCGGTGTATTGCCAACCTTTGTTACAACAATATTGAGGATGTCATCTTTATCATTGATCTGTCCAAAACCACGAACGATATACTGCTCGCGGTTGTGTTCCAGGTAGTTCCCTCCAGAAACAGAGTTGTTCTGCGAAATGGCATCAATAATATTCTGAATTCCAACGCCATATGTACGCATTTTGCCGGGTTGTATTATTACATCATACTGCTTTACAAATCCTCCAAACGAATTAATCTCTGTTACTCCTTTTACAACTTTCAGTTGTGGGGCAATCAGCCAATCCTGAATTTCACGCAACTCAGTAAGTGAGTAATTGTCACCTTTTATTTCATATTGATATATTTCCCCCAAGGCTGTAGATATTGGCCCCAATTGAGGCGAAGAGACGTCTGCAGGCAAATCGTCGACAATAGATTGTAATCGTTGACTAACCATTTGTCGGGCAAAATAAATATCGGTGTTTTCTTCAAACTCAACCGTAACTGCCGACAATCCAAATTGCGATATTGAGCGTACTTCTGCAACATCAGGTAACCCATTCATAGCTGTCTCAATCGGGTAAGACACCAATTTTTCGACATCATAAGGAGAATAGCGCCCCGCCTTTGTAATAACAAGAACTTGCACAGGAGTAACGTCAGGAAGAGAATTTATTGGAATTTGCATGAATGAATACACTCCAGCCGCTGCCATCAGGATAACTAGCGAAAGAGCCACAAATTTTTGTCTGACTGAGAATTCAATAATTTTATGCAGCATCGTAATTTCCTTTTTCGGTTATTCTTCTGAAATTAATTCGTAACGGGAAAGTGCCTTCAAACTAAATACTTGCGAAACAGCCAACTCGTCATTCTCATATATCCCACTTTTTGCTATCGCAAATTCGTCAAGAGTTTCACTAATGTCAATGGTTCGTTTTTCAAAAGTATTTTCGCTTTTTTTCACAAAAACAACGGCCTGATTTCCATCATAAGTAACGGCTTTTAAAGGGACAGCAAATACTTCACCCATGGAATTGGTGCTAATTTCAACCCTTACATTTTCGCCCGGTTTAGGCCAATTATTTTGAGGTTTCACTTCAATATTTACAACAACAGAGCGGTTATCTTCATCCAGCCCAGGATTAATAGAACCAACAACTGCCGACAAAGCCATACTATCGTTTTCCCGTAACGAAATGGTGGCATTATCTCCGGGATTTACAAAACGTGCATCTTCAGGACTGAGGTAAGCTTTTACAAGTACTTTGTTTAGATCTATAATTCGCCCCAACTGCTCCAGTGCATTTACAGATTGTCCAAGTTCCACCATCCTCTGGTCAAAACTGCCACTAATAGAGGCATGAATTTTCAAACTAGGATCAATCTGCTCAGCAATTTTCAGAGCTTCAATTTCATCGTCAGCAACGCCAATTGCTTTTAGTTTAGCGTATGATGATATCGACTGAGCAACCGCTCTTTGATACTCAGAGGTAGCTTTGTCCAATTCAGATGCTGAACTAATGGTTTGCGCCACCAGTTGTTTAAGCCGCTCAAGCCTACTTACCTGAAACTTCTCTTCAGCAATTGCCTGTAAGTATTCAGCTATCATATTTCCAAAATCCAGACTTTCGATCCGAAATAGTTCTTCCCCTTTCCGAACATTCTCTCCCTCGCGAACCATGATGCTGCTAATCCGACCATCAATTGGCGTGCTTATTATGCTCACATAGTTTGATGCCGGGAAAACTACTCCGGGTGCCTGCAAACTGTAGTTTTGAATGTTGCTGGTTACTATTGCCGTTGCAATTTTCAACTCCGTAATTTCTTTTTCACTCAAATGAATGATCTGTTTCTCGCCAGTATCTCCGGAAATAGAAGGAGGTGTCTCCATAACTTCCATCTCTGGTTCTACTTCACTCCCACCTCCAGAACACGCCATCCAGAAAATTGGCGCTACCAAAATCAATGAGAAATATCTTTTGATCGTTGTCATAATGATAGTTTTTAATACACTAATTCTTGATTGAGGAATTTCTCTAACTGCGCCAATTGCAAGTAATAATCTCGCAATGCTATAAGATATCGTTGTTGAGTGTCCAAATATGTTTGTTGGGCATTGAGCAAATTCAAAAGGTCTATTTCTCCGAGCCGATAAGCCTCAAGGCTAAGCGATTGCAGTTTCTTAGATTTCTCACTCATTGTCTGGTTATAGCGGTCAATAATTTCTTTGCTTGTATCATAGCCATGCCAAGCTTTTTCAATATTCTGCTTCATGTCAAGCTCTATTGACTTTTGCTTCCATTCAATTTCTGTTTGACGAGCTTCGGCAATTTTAATATTTCCTCTTTGTTCAAAAGGAAGCCAAATGGGAATACTTAGTCCAATTTCAAAACCATTGTAGTTAAAACCATCTCCATAATTTTGTTTATACAGATTAAATCGAATATCAGGAAGAATATTACTTTTTGCTTCCTTCAATTTGCTTTGAGTTGCTTGGTATTGATACAAAGCAGAAATATACTCTGGCTGTTCATGCAAAACAGATAGTGCCAAAATCTGAGAAACTTCTACATCCACACTCCTCAATGAATCTGAGAACTCAATGCTATAGCTTATTTCGGAGATATCAAGACCCATCAAGAAAAAAAGGCCATAACGTGCCTGATGTAAAACTTGCTCTGCTTCGCTCAAGAAATTGTCAGATTCTGCAACTTGAAGCTCTGCTTTCGTTAAATCAATGCCATTCGCCATACCCGTTTCAAACTTGGTATAAACCGCATTGTAAAGCTCTTCTGCCAACTTTTTTTGTTGCACTCCTAGTTCCTGGAGGTACAAAGCATAAAGAACTTCAACATATCTGGACTTCACTTCAGATATAAGCTCATTTTCTATGGCTTTAATTTGGTACCATACGACCTGTTCTTCTTGCTTAACTGCATCTAGTCGGTAATAGGTTGTCAATGGAAAATCAATTGTCTGAGAAATAGTCCAACGTCTTTCCTCAAATGGGTTCGTAGAAGTTCTGCTAGTGCCTTCCTCAAAATAACTCACTTCAGGAGCATCAATGCCAATTATTGTTCTCCATTCATTTTCCTTTTGCGCAAGCACAGCCCTTGTCTGATTCAGAGCTGGATTGTTTAATAATGCTGAATCAACTGCTTGTTGCAGTAATAAGAGGTCTCCCTGCGCATAAGTAAAACCAGAAAAAATAACGAAACAACAAATTAGAATCTTCCGCATAGCATATCTAAATTGAATTGTTTAGAACAAATGTTTAATTATTAGTAGACAATCTATCAGGGTATTTGTTTGTACAACAAATTACAAAATTTTTTAATACCTATAAATCAACTATATTGATGCCCCATTAATCATAATTAACTTATGACAATACAACAAGAAGTAGGCAGAAAAGGTGAGGAAATTGCTAAAAATCACCTATTAGCTTTAGGTTATCAAATACTTGAAACTAATTGGCGGTATCATTATTATGAGATTGATATTATTGCTAAAGATCAAAACGAACTTGTCATTATTGAGGTAAAAGCGCGCTCAAACAACAGCTATGAACATCCATCTGAAGCAATTAGCAATAAGAAGATTAAGTTTCTTGTTGAAGCTGCAGAAGCCTATATTTTGGAAAAGGATAGCAACTTGGATACCCGGTTTGACGTGATTTCAATCATCTTTTATGGGCAAAAATTTCATTTGGAGCATTTTAAAGATGCCTTCTACCCCACAGCTTAAAACAAAATTTAATGCCTAATTTTGTAATTCATACTCACGAAGATGAATATTGAAGAAATAAGGACATATTGTTTGTCAAAAAAAGGAGTAACGGAGAGCTTTCTTTTTGATGAAACCACATTGGTTTTTAAAGTAATGGGTAAAATGTTTGCCCTTACAGATATTGAAAAAGAATTAAGTATTAATCTAAAGTGTGAGCCTGAAAGAGCAATTGTGTTGAGAGAAACATATTCCAGTGTTTTACGCGGCTATCATATGAGCAAACAGCACTGGAACACAATCCTCATCGATGGATCGATTTCTGATCAAATTATCATTGGTTGGATTGATGATTCTTATGAATTAGTGGCCGAAAAATTAACAAAAAAACAGAAAGAAGAGTTATCTAAAATTAGAGAATAATATGAAGGAATTTGAATTGCAATCAGAATATATTGAACTCATTAAGCTCCTTAAACTTTTGCGTTTGGTTGAATCCGGAGGGCATGCTAAGATCGTGGTTGAAGATGGATTAGTTTCACTTAATGGAGAGACTGAATACCGCAAAAGAGCTAAAATCAGAAAAGGAGATGAAATTCATTTTATGGATGAACATATCATCATAAAATAATCAAGCCGATAGAGAACCTACCGGCTTGGATGCTTGTGCGCTTAAGAGTGGAATGAAAGAGAAAAATTAAACTGGTTTACTATATGAATAATCATATAGTTTGAGTTGTCAAAGTTAGTCCAATTCTATCTCTTATGTCAAGTTTTTATATGCTGAATATATGAAGCCCCCTCTTTTTCTTATGAATGCTGTAGTTTGAACAGATGAACCACAATAATTTAGCTATATCTGTATTTACTCAAACAGAAAGAAAAACTAGAACTTCAAATTTAATCCAATTCCAAAAAGTTCTTTAAACTGGGTACGAGGTCCTTTTTCATCCACAATCCCGTCATTATTATTGTCAATAGGGATTTTAATGTCGTGATCATAAATAAGATTAGTCACGAGGTTAGTCGATAAGTAATCATTGATTTTCATATTCACCATAACATCCCAATGTATATCTATATTTTCCGGTCTATCCAGATAACTTGAAAATAGATCGATTTTAGTTTCTAAGGACACATTCTTCGCCAACTCTGCTTTTACCTGTGCTTTAACAAAAGCACCTAATTCCATCCTGCTTTTCTTGCCGGCATCAACACCAAAAGCTCCGGCATCTGACAGTGTTTCATCTGTCACAACAGTCATTTTACCTGTAAGAGGAGATGCAAACAATGAGAAATTGTCATTTGGCTTGTAATCAGCACCAAGAGCCAATGTGAAATATCCAGGAGCCATAAAACGGGAGATGGCATTTTCACGATCTGGATATGTATATCCGTTTGTAAATTGGGAACGGAAATTAAACAAGACTGAATAAAAAAATTTGCCTGTAGATTTAAGTCCCAATTTAGAGTTTAAATCAATCTTATCATCTGATTTAATTGACTTGGAACTTCCTTCTTTCAAGATTCCATAACCTAAGTCAAGTGAACTCTCCCAACTTAACTTATCCTTTTCGTAATTCGCGAATGTACTGATCAAAAAAGTTCCTGAAGTAGAATTTTTACCCCCAGCAACCCAGTTTGAAAGAGAAACCTGAGTAAAATTCAAGGATGCTATTCCTCCGGTTTTCCATACCTTAACAGTATCAGCCGGTTCCTGTGCAAAAGCCAGAATTGGCAAAATCGATAATACAAAAATTAATTTTTTCATAATTAGTCTTGTTTTTGAAGATGAACATCAATCTGAGGAAAAGGAATGCTTAACCCATTCTTATCAAATTCTTTGTATACTTTTTCATTCATATCAAAAAATACGCCCCAATAATCCGAAGCTTTAGACCAAACCCGCACTGTAATATTCACGGAACTATCTCCCAATTCTCCCAGCACAATAAAAGGAGCCGGATCATGCATAATGCGAGAATCCTCTTGAATTATTCGAAACAATAATGCTTTGGCTATGTCAAAATCATCACCATAAGCAATACTAAATGAGAAATCAACACGACGATTCTCCTCCGAAGAATAATTAATTAGTGATCCGGTAGACAATCCTCCATTTGGGATAATTATTGTTTTATTGTCAGGCGTTTTTAGCACTGTAATAAAAATTTGTATTTCAGAAACAGTGCCGGCATAACCTTGGGCTTCAATAAAATCACCCACCTTGAACGGCTTAAATATCAAGATCATAGCTCCTCCTGCAAAATTCTGTAAAGCACCTGATAGTGCCATTCCAACAGCTAGGCCAGCTGCACCAAGAATAGCCACAAAGGAAGTCATTTGAATTCCCATCATACTGATGACAGTTATTAACAGCATTACCTTTAATAGGATACTTAACAAACTATTCAAGAATCCTCTAAGGGAAGAGTCAATCTCACGCTTTTCCATAAGTCGGGAAAGAGCTTTCATAACAAGCTTTATCACCCATAAACCAATAACCAAGACTACTAGAGCAGCAACAAGCTTTAAACCATAAGTTACTGCCAAATCAATGACCCAATCTGAAAAACTATCTATCATTTCCATAGTAGATGAAATATTTATTTTTTGTAAAACATATAACACACTTTTATATAAATGGTTGAGATTATTCTCCTAAAAATAAAAAGAGGACATCTCTAAATAAATGTCCTCTAATAATCTTTAACCAATTCGTTAATCCAATTATGCAATACCCTTAACCAATTTAAAGGAATCCTTCACCCGGCTAAGGTGAGAAATCTGATCTTCATTAATCGCAATATTGAATGAATCTTCTAAATAGTACAAAAATAAAGCCCAATCGACCTGATCAAACCTTAAATCTTCCTCAAAGGAAGCATCAAGTTGTATTTCATTTCTGGGCACACCTGTTTTCCGAAGAACCCTGTATAGGATCCTTCTAATTGTTTTGTTTTCCATGTGGCTTTAATTTTATTTTCAACAATGTTTCTAGTTAATGTTGAAAAATCTCAGCCCAAATGTATAAAAATTGAAATAGACACTTTACGACTAAACGGAAAAAATATTAGATGTTAGAGAAATCTTAACAGGATTTAACAAGTATTAATGTTACTTAGTGAGTTTTATATCTCTGAATATGAACTTACTAAAAAAGGACCTCGTGGAGCATAGATTGGTTTATGATTAATTGAAGCCCGGATTCCATTCATCTTTTAACAGACTATAAACTTCCAGATCAACATAGCTGTCCATATGTTTCTCACCATCCCGTTCGATGCCCTCAAATTGAAAACCTAAACGTTTAGGAATTGCAGAGCTTTTATCATTTCCAACACCACATTTTATCTGTATTCGATTCATGTTCATGAATGAAAAAATATAGTTAATGAGCCTTTCTACTGATTGACTCATAATCCCTTTTCCTCCCATTTTCTTGATCATCCAATAGCCAATTTCAGTTTTCAAATTTAAATGATCAGTATCCTTCAGTCCAATTAGTCCTGCAAATTTATTCTCGTACCAGATTGTATAAATCTCTTCTTTTGTTGTGGAATCAGATAATACAGACCGGATAAAAGCCTCGGTATCTTCCTGACTATGTGTTTGCTGCACAAAAGGAAGCCACGGTGAAAGGAATTCACGATTCTGATCAATGGCTTGAAAAACCTGAAATGCGTGAGTATATTTAATCCTCTCCAGTTTTATTTTTTCGTTTACAACAATTGAGTTCATATATTCAAATGTAAATATTTTAAATGGTTTGAGTTTAAATTCACAATATTCCGTATAAACGCTGAACATCAACAACGTAGATTTTCTCAGTTTACAGGAATCATTATATTTGCGCAAAAGCATAATAAAATGAAAAAGTTGCCGCTGATTCTATTATTGTTATCATTCTTTATGAGTTATTCTTGCGGAAATGCTTCGCAATATCAGGATGGAACATTTGTAAAAATTGAAACCGATTTTGGCGATATGATCGTCAAACTATATGATGAAACACCATTGCACCGCGATAATTTTATAAAATTGATTACGGATGGTTATTATGACGATCTGCTTTTCCACCGTATTGTCAAAGAATTTATGATTCAGGGAGGTGATCCCGACTCCAAAAATGCAAGAGCCGGTCAGGCTTTAGGGAGTGGTGATCCGGGATATACAATTCCAGCAGAATTTAATACAAAACTGTTCCATAAAAAAGGTGCGTTGGCTGCTGCTCGTGCGGGTGATAATGAAAATCCGGAGAAACAATCTTCAGGATCTCAATTCTACATTGTTCAAGGGAAAGTATATACCGACGATTCACTCGATAAGTTAGAACAGCAAAAAAACAGCCGTAAGCAACAAGCTATCAACCGCAAATACGTGAATCAATACCAGCAGGAACTAAACAAACTGAATGCAGCCGGGAATTAGATTCATTAAATACCAGAATTACTGAAATTAAAGAAGAAATACAAGAAGAAATAAGCTTGATGGAAGCCTACAATATTGATGATGAGAAACGGAAAATTTACTCAACGCTTGGAGGTACTCCATCATTAGATATGGATTATACTGTGTTTGGTGAAGTAATAGAAGGCCTTGATGTTATTGATAAAATTGCTGAAGTTGAAACCAATACAGCAAACCGACCTAAAACAAATATTAAAATGAAAATTACCATTTTAAAATGATGAAGTATTCCTTAGTTATTCATATGCCTTATTCTTCTCTTAAACAAAAGTGTTACAGCACAAAATGATCGTATTGTAGAGGTTTCAACTAACATGGGATCGATGACATTTAGACTGTACAATGACACCCTCCAAAACACAGAGACGCATTCATTCAATTAGCCAAAGATGCTTATTACGACAATACGCTCTTCTTTCGTGTAATAAAAAGATTTTATGATACAAGGAGGTTCAAAATCATCACGTAATGCCCCTCCTGGGGAAAAAAATTGGAATTGGAGATCCTGATCACACGGTGGATGATGAAATTCTTCCCAACCACATTCATAAAAAAGGGGCACTTTGCGCTCCACGTCAACCCGATGATAAAAATCCGTTTAAGCAATCCGACATTTCACAATTCTATATCATTCAGGGGGAAGTTTATACTGAAGGAAGACTTGACACCCTGGAACTGATTGTAAATCAACCAATAAAAAAGAAAGTTACCTCCGAAATTTACACGCCTGAAATCAAAACAAAACTTAAGAAGCTGAGAGAAGAAAAGAAAGTGGAAGAATTCCGGGAAATAGCTAATAAAGTAAAAGCAGATATTGACGCCAAATTTCATCTAAACCGTGGAATTCTGGAATTCACCGAAATACAAAGAGAAGCATATACCACTGTTGGCGGATATCCTAATTTGGATGGTAAATACACTGTTTTTGGCGAATGTATTTCCGGATTTGATGTGATTGATAAAATTGCATCACTAAAAACAGACACAAACGATCGCCCATTAACAGATGTGAAAATCAATGTAAAAATCATTCAATAGCAAACACTCATTGGACAAAGGTAAGCCTGCAATAAATAAAACCTGAGCTGATTTAGTAATTACAGCCGAATGATTATCTTTGTGCCTCCATTCAACAGGATAAGAAGATGTTAGAAAAAATTAAGCAATTAACACAAGAACTTGACGAAGTAAGTATCTCTGCTAAAGAACAAGTAGAAGAGTTACGCATAAAATATATCAGTAAAAAAGGATTGCTGAACCAATTGTTTGCCGACTTTAAAAACGTTCCGGCAGAACAGAAAAAAGCGGTTGGTCAAGCGATTAATGAACTGAAAGAATTTGCACAACAAAAGATAAACGAACTGAAGGACAGTTTTGAAAACGCTGATCAGGGTGCTAGTGGTGCTGACCTGACCATGCCTGGTGAACCCATGAAAATGGGAACACGCCATCCGCTTTCGATTGTTCGTAACGAGATTATTGAAATATTCACCCGACTGGGCTTTTCAGTGGCTGAAGGCCCTGAAATTGAAGACGACTGGCATGTGTTCTCTGCACTTAATTTTCCACCGGAACATCCGGCACGCGACATGCAAGATACGTTCTTCATCCAAAAAGATCCGGATGTGCTGCTGCGAACTCACACATCTAGCGTGCAAGTTCGTGTCATGGAAAAATCACAACCACCTATTCGTGCCATTTTCCCGGGACGTGTTTTCCGTAATGAAGCCATATCAGCACGTGCACACTGTATTTTCCATCAGGTTGAAGGCTTATATGTTGCCGAAAATGTATCGTTTGCTGACTTAAAGCAAACACTACTTTATTTCTCAAGAGAATTGTTTGGCGAGAAAACAGAAATTCGTTTGCGCCCATCTTACTTTCCATTCACCGAGCCTTCGGCCGAAATGGATGTGAGTTGTTCAATTTGTGGTGGTAAGGGTTGCAATGTATGCAAATACACCGGTTGGTTAGAAATTTTGGGCTGCGGAATGGTTGACCCAAATGTGCTTGACCTTTGTGGAATAGACTCAAAAAAATACACCGGTTTTGCCTTTGGAATGGGAATAGAACGTATCGCCATGTTAAAATTTGGTATCAAGGACATTCGCCACTTCTTTGAAAATGATGTGCGTTTCCTAAAGCAGTTTGAATCGGCTTTCTAAAAGATTTAAATATTTCTAGAGTCATCCCGAACTTGTTTCGGGATCTCTATTTTTAGTGGGAAAAGTATCTTTACTTTCAGACTCTGAACCACAGACATGTTTATTAAACTAGCACCTCAAACAACTCCTCAACATCGTCTACAAAATAGTCAGGCTTCAAAGCATGTAACTCCTTGCTCTCTCCAAACCCATAGCCCACAGCGATAGTGCTTATTTCATTGGCCTGCCCACCCACAATATCGTATTTCGTATCGCCAATCATCACCACTTCCGAAGAAGGTATCATTCGGTTGCGATCTATTAGTTTGGTAATCAATTCAGCTTTGGTGTGAGCACCGCCATCATCCGCCCCTTGAGAATCGGTTAGGTAGCGATCTATTTCAAAATGCTGCAAAACGGTAGCTGCATAAAGGTCTTTTTTTGAAGTGGCCACAAACAATTGCTTACCGTGTTGCTGCAGTTCTTCCAAAAGTTCCAGAACTCCTGAATAAAGTTCTCCCTCATATAACCCCTTTTCACTATAATATTCACGGAACAAATGAACTCCCATATCAACTTGTTTTTCATCAAAACCCAACACATTCTTAAGTCCATCCTGAATTGGAGGACCTATTAACTGGTCAATAATTTCTGAACCATTGAGCTCAATCCCCATCTGGTTAAGCATGTAATTGAGTGAATTTTCAAGACCAATTTTTGAGTTGATCAATGTTCCGTCAAGATCAAAAATGATGTGTGAAAAATGAGGCATAAGCGAAATATTTTAACGGCAAATTAGCCAGTTTTTCTGGTCTTAAAAAATTAATCTAGACTACAGTTCTCAAATTTTAGGATTTAAGTCCAAGCAGATGAATTGCTATCTTTGTCCGCTCAAACACAAATACAGGTAATTTCTATTTTCTATGAACGAACACTTTCAGAAAGTCACATTAAACGCAACTGGGGCAAAAGAGATTTTCGAGATTGAGGTAATACAAAACCTTTGGAGCGGTTACGGAAAAATTGTACGCTACGGCTTAAAAGGAGCAGATACGAAAAGTGTAATTGCAAAGCATGTGCGCCTACCGAAAGGAAGCAACCATCCGAGGGGATGGAATACCGACCTTTCGCACGAACGAAAAATAAAGTCCTATCAAGTTGAAACAGCATGGTACCGTCAGTGGAGTAAGCTCTGTGACGAAAGCTGCCGAATTCCCAAATGTTTAGCACTAGATACACTTGGTGATGAAGTGCTTATGGTACTCGAAGATCTGGATGAAGCCGGATATTCGGAGCGTAAATCATCGGTAACTATCCAAAACATTGAAAGTTGCTTGTCGTGGTTAGCAAATTTCCATGCTACATTCATGGGAGAGAAACCTGAAAACTTGTGGAAAATAGGAACCTACTGGCATCTGGAAACACGCCCCGAAGAACTTCAGGTTTTAAAAGATACGCCCTTAAAAGAGGCAGCAAAAGCCATCGATCAAAAACTAAAGGACAGCCCGTTTCAAACCTTTGTACATGGCGATGCCAAACTGGCTAACTTTTGCTTCTCCGAAAAAGACAATCAGGTAGCAGCTGTCGATTTTCAGTATGTTGGTGGTGGTTGTGGAATGAAGGATGTCGCTTATTTCATAGGTAGTTGTTTGTATGAAGAAGACTGTGAACAGATGGAATCACATCTTTTGACTTTCTATTTTAAAAGACTAAAAGAAGCCTTAATCAGCAAGAAGAAAGATATTGATTATGAAGCTTTGGAAAAAGATTGGCGATCTTTATACCCTGTTGCCTGGACTGACTTTCACCGGTTTCTAAAGGGATGGAGTCCGGGACACTGGAAAATCAACAGCTATAGCGAACGTTTAGCTCGTGAAGTAATTGCAGAGCTTAACTCTTAAAAGAAAACAACGATGCATCTTACCATTTATAATCTTGAAGAACTATGTGGCGCTGCTACTTCTGCAGCCCTAAAAGCCGGAACCCTGATCTCCTCATACAGTGGGAAAGAGCTAAAAGTAAAAAATAAAGGTGTTGGCGATAGTATTGCATCTCAGGTGGTAACTGAAGTTGACTTAAAAGCGCAAGAGATTATTCTACAGATGTTAACCATGGTTACTCAGAAATATGACCTTGGAACACTGGGAGAAGAGAGTGCTGATAATCATGAACGTTTTGAAAAAGATTTTTTCTGGAGTATTGACCCGATTGATGGTACGCTGGCATTTATAAATCATCAGCATGGTTATTCCGTATCAATCGCACTTGTTTCAAAAGAAGGAGAACCGGTAGTAGGAGTAATTTTTGACCCCGTTACCAAAACAATTTATTCAGCCATAAAAGGGCAAGGTGCCTATCGAAGTGGTCGCAAATTTATGGTTGAAGAGGAAGAAAATGCATCTCTTACATTTTGCCATGGCATAAACTTCCCAAAGCATAAACTCCATCAGACAACATTAAATAAACTAGAGAATATTAGTCAGCAATTAGACTATAAAGGATTGAAGACAAAGTTTCAGGGAGGTGCAGCACTTATTGCCTGTTGGGTATTGGAAAAAGCTCCGGCATGCTATTTCAGCTATCCTAAAAAAGAATTAGGTGGCGGCAGTGTTTGGGATTATGCTGCCAGTGCCTGCATTTACAAAGAAGCCGGCGGTTGGACCAGCGACCTGCAAGGCAATCCACTTGATCTTAATCGACCTGATTCCACGTTTATGAACCATCGTGGGATTTTATTTGCTACCAGTGAGAAGCTGGCGAGAGAGATTATTGAGTTAGCCAAAGTTGTGAATCGTGACGTAAAATAACCATGATTTGTTCTAAACAAGATATTATAGATTCTATGAGAGAAACTGTATATTTGTTTTAACTTTTACATAAAATGGCAACTGCAGAACAAATAAAATCATTGATAAATTCTCACTTTAGTAGAAGTGATGAACGTTTTGCAACAATTGCTTTACAAATTGCAGCACATGAGGCTCGTGCTGGACGAATAAATGTCGCTGAAAATATTAAACGAGCTGTTGACAATTCAAAGTCAAAAACATTTAAGCTTAATCCATTCCAGAAAGACCTACAAGGTTTAATCATTGAATCAGTTCCAGACAAAAGACTCAATGAATTAATTATTTCGACAAATATCGAAAATCGACTTCATCGAATATTAGTCGAATACAAACAAAGACACAAACTTCAAAAGTTTGGCTTGTCTCATCGTAGAAAAATATTGCTTGCAGGTCCTCCTGGAACAGGTAAAACGATGACTGCATCAGTGTTAGCAAATGAGATGAATTTACCACTCTATATTGTTTCAATGGATAAGATGGTAACAAAATACATGGGAGAAACTGGTGCTAAACTCCGTTTAATTTTTGAAGCAATTAAAGAACGCAATGGTATTTACCTTTTTGATGAGTTTGATGCAATAGGTGTTGAACGTGGAAATGAAAACGAAGTAGGTGAAATGCGTCGTGTTTTAAATGCTTTCCTTCAATTTATAGAAAATGATTTTTCAGAAAGTTTAATTATTGCTGCAACGAATAATCTTTCTGTTCTTGACCCTGCACTCTTCCGACGTTTTGATGATGTGATTTATTTTAAAAACCCTGATAAAAAAGAAGTAATTCTCCTACTGAATAATCTTTTAGGATCGTTCATTGGATCTATTAATCCTGAAACAATTTCAAATGAAATTGAAGGATTAAGTCATGCTGAGATCAGTCTCGGGTGCATTGATGCAATCAAAGATGCAATCTTAAAAGATCAAACAGTTGTTAACAAAAAAACTCTTCTTAACATGATTCAGGATCGACATCACATCCACTCAAAGCAACTTTAAATGGACAAACCAATCCTTTTTCTGAATAACATTGCTCAATCAGAATCTTATACAACAACACAAGGCGGAGGAGAGAAACCTAAAATACCAAAGAGAGATAGAATAGCTCATGCAAAATGGCTTATAAAAAGATTTAATGACGCATGGGGACAAACGAGTGAACAAAAAAAGCAAAGGCAAGCTCAATCACTACCAAGTCGAGACGGATCATATATTTATGTAAAAGGACAGGCTGGATATAATCTAGCAGTTAATAGTCTTGAAAGTCAAAGAGGAAATAATAAACCGAGATTAATAAGCACACAATCCATAATAACGGAGGATGGTTTAACTGAAAAACGTGCAATTGTTTATGTTCCTTCGGGTCAGGAAAAAAAATATCTTAGACAAATCAATGACTACGCTACAAAAATAGATAAACGTTGGAATCAGTTTAAAAACAAAACTTTGGTTGAATCCATTGAAGATGTCAAACTTGCCCTTCTAGAGAATTTATGGCAAGACCCCATTGTCAACTTCCCCGGAGAAACTCCAATATGGTGTGAACTTTGGTTACGTACAGAAGAAGGAAAGACTGATGAGATTATTGAAACAACACACAAGATTTGCCAAAGCATTGGCATTAAAATTAATAAGGAACGTTTGGATTTTCCGGAACGTAGTGTGATTCTTATTCGTGCTAGTAGGGATCACTTGCAGGAATTATTTGCCCAAAGCGACAAACTTGCAGAATTACGATTAGCAAAAGAACCTGTTTCATTTTGGTCGTCAATGCCCAATTATGAACAAGCTAAAGTTGTCGATGACCTTCTAGATCGAATTTTATTTCAAGATATGGGTGTTAGTGTTTGCATACTAGATAGTGGCATAAACAATGGTCATCGATTACTTCAAAACTGCTGCTCTGACAGCGAAAAAGAAACTTATCACCCAGAATGGAGTCCTTCGGATCATGATGGACATGGAACTCAAATGGCAGGGATTGCTGCGTTTGGTGATTTACAGGAAGCATTGGAATCACCTGATGTTGTTACTATCAATCATCGGTTGTTTTCCGGAAAGATTCTTCCTCCTCCTGGTTTCCCTGGAAATGATCACAAACTCTATGGTTATATTACCGCTCAAACGATTAGCAAGAGTGAAATAAAAACTCTAGATAGAAAACAACTATATTGTCTTGCGGTTACAACTCTTCATGACATCGACAGAGAAGGGAGACCTTCCTCTTGGTCTTCCGAAATTGATAAACTTGCTTTCGGAGAAGAGAATGAAGATCAACGACTTTTTCTTGTAAGTGCAGGCAATACTTCTAATCTTATTTCAAATGATAAAATAGAATTACTCGATTATCCAGACATCAATATCAAATTACCGATTCAAAATCCGGCACAAGCATGGAATGCATTAACTGTAGGTGCATTTACCGAGAAAACCAGAGTATCTGATCTGGATTATCAAGGATATACTCCACTAGCACAAGATGGAGAGCTTTCTCCTCATAGCACAACATCTGTAAATTGGGATAAAAGATGGCCAAACAAACCCGATATTGTATTAGAAGGAGGCAACCTTTTAAAATCGCCCAATAATGAAATTGACTCTTGTGATGATCTATCAATCTTAACTACATCATCAAAACCAATTATTAAACAATTCGAGTTATTCGATGCAACCAGTGCAGCAACAGCTAAAGCTTCATGGATGGCAGCACAAATTCAAACTCTGTTACCTGATGCCTGGCCAGAAACAATTCGCGCCTTAATGGTTCATTCAGCAGAATGGACAACTCAGCTTATTGAACAATTTAATATTGATTTGAAAAAGAAAGGACATATTGGAGATTTACTTAGAATTGCTGGGTACGGAGTCCCTGATTTGGAAAAAGCTTCGACTTGTGCTACTAATCATTTAACGCTAATTGCCCAAGAAACAATTCAACCCTTTAAAGAAGAAAGAAGCCAAGTTAAAACTAACAAAATGCATTTTTACGAATTACCTTGGCCTCGCGAAGCACTATTAGAATTAGG
Organism: Prolixibacteraceae bacterium; assembly: GCA_963662675.2. Taxonomy (GTDB): domain Bacteria; phylum Bacteroidota; class Bacteroidia; order Bacteroidales; family Prolixibacteraceae. The sequence continues at coordinate 245,146 of CAXXHP010000002.1, read as the reverse complement.
AGATCAAACTGTAATTCTAAAAATCACACTGTCATATTTTATTCAACCATCCCCAGGTGAACTTCAAACACAAAATAGATACACCTATGCCTCGCATGCTTTGAGATTTGACCTAAATACCCCATCTGAGTATACCAATATTATAGAATTCAAAAAGCGGATCAACAAACAATCTTGGGAAAATGAAAATGATAGATCCGAGACAAAGGGATTTAGTGAAGAATGGAAAATTGGCACAACTTATAGGAATAAGGGAACCGTACAATCTGACTCAATAACATTATCCGGAATAGAGCTAGCCGATTGTAATAACATAGCTATTTATCCTGTCGGAGGCTGGTGGAAAACCAGAAAAAGTGAAAAATGTATGGGAAAATATTGTAGGTATTCTTTAGTCGTATCTCTACATACAGATACGACAGAAGTCGACATCTACACTCCTATTGAAACAATGATTAAAATCAAAGTATAAACGACCAACATACAACGATTCCTACAATCATCACCGCTGCACTTGCCGAATTCACATAGGCAGCAAACCAGAAATCACCTCCCGTAATTTCTTTCTGATGATGCCCAATAAAAGGTTTCTCAACCAGCTTTCCATGATACACATTTGATCCGCCAAAGCGACATTTAAGAATACCGGCTAGTGCTGCTTCCGGATATCCGGCATTGGGGCTGCTATGTTTATGACCATAGCGAAAAACATGAGTAAATCCACTCCAACTAAAGCTTACCAAAACCATCAGTAAAGCGGTTAATCGAGATGGAATCAGGTTTAGCAGATCATCCAAGCGTGCTGCAAACCAACCGTATTCTTTATAGTTATCACTTTTATAGGCAATCATTGAGTCGAGCGTGCTTGCCATTTTAAAGGCGAACATCAATGGCACTCCACCCAAAGCATAATAAAGGAGCGGAGCTATCACTCCATCGCTCAAATTTTCGGCCATTGTTTCCAATACTGCCGTACGAATTTGCTGTTCGTTAAGCGTGGTGGTGTCACGCCCCACAATATAGCTTAGCTGTTTACGTCCGGCTTCCAAGCCGTCATGCTTCAACGCTTTTATTACCAACCACGATTCGTAAATCAGGCTTCGGTTGGCTAATCCATAAAATACACCAATGGATGCAACAATTGTATATACAATTTTGAAATGCGCCAATTGGCGAAAAATCAGAAAAAGAACAAGCCACACTCCTCCAACTAAAAAGGCCGAAGTAAGTGCACCTTTCAGCTTTTGATATTTGCCTTGATTAAACTTTTTCGCCAACCTGGCAATTAGCCCTCCAAACAAACGAATAGGATGTGGCAACCAATGAGGATCTCCCATTAAGCAGTCGAAGATGAAGCCGATAAGAAGAGGGAGTATCATTATTATTTTGAAATTAGTCATCCCGAACTTGTTTTGGGATCTTTGTCAATAATCAGCAGATCCTGAAACAAGTTCAGGATGACGCTGAAGAACTATTTATCTTTCAAAACAGAATATACATATTCCATATCCACACAAGACCGCACATGATCGGCCAGCTTGTTATACTGCTCTTCCTTAAAAGCAGCATAATCAAATTCTGTCACCTTTGCCTTTAGCTTATTCGCTTTCAACATCTCCTCAACGACTACTTTATTATCCAAAATTCCATGCAGGTAAGTTCCCCACAGTTTAGAAGATACCAAACATCCATCATTTGTGCCATCTTCCAGTTTACAAAGCGGATTCCCACCCAATAATTTGGATTGTCCCATATGAATTTCATAACCGGTACAATTTGTGGCCTTTCCCGAAAATTTAAACTGAGTTTGCACGGTACGCTTTTCCTTGCTTAGAGTGGTTATTACTGGCAAAAGCCCCAACCCGGGCATAATATCGATATCACCTTCCACATGATCCGGATCACGAATTTCCTCTCCCATAATTTGATAACCTCCACAAATTCCATAAACACCTTTGCCAGCCTCAGAAGCCTGAATGATGGCCTTTGCTAATCCTCGTTCACGCAAGTGCATCAGGTCTGAAATTGTATTTTTTGAACCGGGCACCAGTACAATATCAGCCTTGGCAATTTCAGTCGGATTGGCCGAGTAATATAGGTTGATCTCGGGCATACGCTCCAACATATTAAAATCCGTGAAGTTGCTCATGTGCCTCAACAATACCACCGCTACATTGATTTTTGAAATGTCGGTACTTCCCCGTTTGTAGTCAATCACTACGCTATCTTCTTGCTCAACATGAATGTCATTAAAATAAGGAACTACTCCAATTACAGGAATGCCTGTCAGTTTTTCCAGCATTTTGCGCCCATCTTCAAACAAGCTAATATCACCCCTAAATTTATTAATTAAAACACCCTTGATAAGTTTCCGTTCCGCTTCGGGAAGCAACTTGATGGTTCCGTAAACACTACCAAAAACCCCTCCCCGATCAATATCTGCAATGAGGATGGTTGGTGAACCAGTTTCGAGAGCCACGCGCATGTTGGTAATATCTTTGTCCCAGAGGTTCATCTCCGAAATACTTCCGGCCCCCTCCATTACTATAGGATTATACTTTTCATCCAGTGTGCGCCAGGCTTTCATGGCTTCAGCAAACAAAAAATCACGATCCGTTTTCATGAAATATTCACGTGCTGTTTGGTCTCCTATTGGTTTTCCATTTAAAACCACCTGTGCTTTTTGCTCATTGGTAGGTTTTAAAAGAATGGGATTCATAGCACTAAGACAGGGAATACCACACGCTTCGGCCTGTACAACCTGTGCACGACCAAGCTCCAAACCTTCGCCACTAGCGTATGAATTCAATGACATGTTCTGTGCCTTAAACGGAGCTGGCGAATAACCATCCTGCAAAAATATACGGCAAAAGGCAGCGTTAATCACCGACTTACCCACATCGGAACCAGTTCCCACAAACAGTATGGGCTTTAACTTTTTATATTGATTCATAAAATTTCAAATTCGTAAATTCCACCATATACCGGTTTAAAAGAAGAATAAACCTCTTCAACTGTTATATTTTCAACCATCGACTTAAGCAGACTTACAACACCTGCATGTGCAACCAATACAACTGATCTGACATTTTTTCCCTTTAATTCATCCACAAAATCAGCTAATCTCTCCTGAAAATCAATTAAAGACTCCCCCCCCTTGCAGGTTGCAGTTACATAATTGTCCATCCAATGCTTACCCTCTTCAGTATGAAAAATATCATCCCACTCCATCATTTCCCAGTCTCCAAAATTTAGTTCTTTCAACCGATCATCAATTTGAATAGAATCTCCGGGGAAGAGATCATTTGCTAATGTACAACAACGACTTAGTGGACTACAATACACTTGATCAAAGCTCCGTTTTTTAATTTTATTTTGAATGATTTCTTTCTCTTCGGAATAGGAACCAGCAAGTGGTACATCTGTTTGCCCATAGCAAATACCCGCTGGAACATCCACTTTTGTATGACGAATGATCGTTAATATCATAGTACTGCCAGTAAAGTAAGGTAAAAAACAACTTCAATAATTTGCTGCAATGCGCCCAGGCAATCACCGGTGTAACCACCAATTTTGCGTTCAATATACCTTTTAAAAAGAAACGTGATCAGCAAAGACAACGGTAAAACAATAGCCATAAACATCCAAGGAAACAAAACAACCGGGGCCAAGCCAAATAAGATTCCGATCGCTAAATCGGAGTTTTTTCCACGGTTCCCTATCGGCTTTGTTTTGCTCAGCTCATCTTCTCGCGAGTAGTTGCTGGTATAGATAACCATCACGGGCATTAGTCTGCTAAAGGCATGACCAGCCAATAAAATCATTGGAATAACTGCTGACGAAAAAGATTGCAAGGCCAAAAACTTGCTGCCTAATATGCCAATCAGCCCTACTGTTCCGTAAGTCCCAATGCGGCTATCTTTCATTATGGTGAAAATCTTTTCACGAGTATATCCTCCCCCAAAGCCATCGCAGAAATCAGCAAAGCCATCTTCATGAAAGGCTCCGGTAGCAAAAATGGTAGCCATCATGCTTAAAAAGATAGCAACTCCAGTTGGCAATAATTCATTCAGCCCATAAAAAAAGGCAGCACCAATTCCGCCAACCAGCCAGCCAATCAACGTAAAATAGCGAGTAGAGCGATTTAAGCGTTCATTTGAAAATGCCAAAGAACCTGGCACCGGAATGCGCGTGTAAAACATGACAGCTGTTAGTAGCAGGTTAAGTTGATTCATTCCTAAATTATTGGATTAGTAGATTTCCAAACTTTTAAAATAGTATAAAATATCAATTTCATTTTCTGACAGCGAACGACTGTTTTCTATCTATGCGATGTCGATTCGTTTTCGACGTCATTGCGAGTAGAATGAAATGGAGCGTGGTAATCTGCATCTCATAGCGATTACTTTGCTGCGCTCGTAATGACGATCACTGATTACCGAACACGACACTTTTGCCTTCTGCCTGTTTAACTTATTTGACTTTCTTAGTTCTTATTTATTGGATACTCCCGCTTCCTCAAAACTGGCCATCTCGTTAATAAACGTGGCAGCAGCTTTAATAACCGGATATGCCACTGCAGCACCAGAGCCTTCTCCTAAACGCATTCCTAAACTAAGAACAGGCTTTGCTCCCAAGTGACTAAGCATCAGCTGATGACCTCGTTCTTCGGAAGCATGGCAAAAAATACAATTCTCGCGCACGGAAGCATCAAATTGGATGGCCGTAAGTGTAGCAGCTGTAGCAATAAAACCATCAATCAGCACAACCATCCCCTGATTTTTAGCTTCTAGAATAGCTCCTACCATCATGGCAATTTCTAGACCTCCAAAGGTAGCCAACGTTTCTTCAGGAGTTTGAGGGTTAAATTTTTCAGAAACAGTTTTCAACACCTTCGTTTTATGATCGAGTTGCTCGCCCACCATACCAGCACCTTTTCCGGTGCATTCCTCAATGGATAGTCCCAAAAAACGATGCATCAACAATGACGAAGGAGATGTGTTCCCAATTCCCATTTCACCAAAGCCAATCGTATTACACCCTTTTTCGACTTCCTTTTTCACAAACGAAGCCCCTTTGGTCATCGCCAAACGACACTCATCCAAAGTCATTGCCGGTTCTTTCATCATGTTTCTTGAGCCACGTGCAATCTTCGAGTCAATAATTGGGCTGTCAACCGGAAAATCATAATCCACGCCTGAATCAATCACCTTCAAGTCGATCCCATTTTGCTTACAAAACACACTAATGGCTGCCCCTCCTGAACAAAAATTCATGGCCATTTGCCAAGTCACTTCTTTTGGGTAGGGGCTAACCCCCTCGTCGGCAATACCATGGTCGGCAGCAAAAACCAACAAACATGGATTTTCTAATTTGGGTGATAAGGTATTTTGAATCATACCAAGTTGAAGGGCAATTTCTTCAAGTTGTCCCAATGCTCCGGTAGGTTTGGTTTTAAAGTCTATTTTATGTTGAAGTTGTTCTTTAGTAATTGTCATTTTGTTGTATTGATTAATATTGAATAGAGCAACCTCATCATTTTGAAATAATTCAAAAGGAAGCCATCAACGACTGATCGAAAGATTGCTTCACTATGTTCGCAATGACGCTACTCAATTAGTTACTCATTGTAGACATTTTATTTTCACTGGGATGCCTGATACCATCAAGTAAACAGTATCGGCCTGTTCGGCGATCTGTTGGTTCATCCAACCTTGTAAGTCAGCAAACTTTCGAGCTACTTCATTTTCAGGATGAACACCCATGCCAAGTTCATTGCTCACCACAATCAAGTGCATATCCTGAACAATGAATTTTTCCCATTCAGCTGTCGCAACATCCAAGGTTTCATTCAGCTGATATTTATTGTCATGAAAAAAGTTGGTAAGCCAAAGAGTGATGCAGTCCAGCAAAACAGTTTTCCCTTTAAGATCATGTTTAGATAGTTCCTTCTCTTCTTCAATAGTTTGCCAGCGCTTGTCGCGATCTGCTTTATGACGAGCTACCCGATTGGCAAAATCATCATCCCAAATGCGGGCAGTTGCCAGATACACTAGATCTGTAGATTGCTTTTCAGCCAATTGTTGTGCAAAGCTGCTTTTCCCTGAACGAGCCCCTCCGGTAATAAATGTAATTTTTGCCATCGACTAATAGTTTTCATTAAAATAAAAAGCTACCTCTAAACAAAGAGGTAGCAAATTCATATTCATTTAAAAATCTTAATCCAGAAATATGGCCATTGTTGGAGATGCACCAACGGTTTTGGTGTCCTGCAATACACCTTCAGTATTGTATATTTTCATCAAGCCTGCGCCAGTCACACTTTCACCGGTAAACAGGTATATAGTATCATCCGATGGATTCACTGCTAGTCCTTTCGGACCTGAAATATTGCTAATTAAACTTTCTGCAGAAAAGGTTTTTGTTGTCACGTCAAATACTGACACTGCTCCCGACAGATTCCAGTTCTCATCATAAGCCGATGAGATGATGTAGACTTTTGACTTGTCCCTATTTGCTGCCATAATAGATGCATATTCTGTACTCACATTTGCCAATGGATAAGTGGATGTTAGCTCATCAGTTGTTGTATTGATGTATCCCAAACCTGTTTCACTTGAGAAATTAGAATAAGTACTTACCAATGAAACATAAAGATTTCCGCTATTGTCTTTAATAAAGTATGACGTAACAGCCGGAGTTTGGATATAAGAAACTGTATTATCGTCTAAATCGATGACAGCAACACTGTCTCTGTAATTTAAGGCCGCATATAATTTACCGTTGGCAATTTCAACCCCTTCAGGGCCACCGGGCAAACTAATGGTTTCCTCAACAGTCATGGTTTCTATATTATACTTAGCGATGTATGAATCGGGCATTACCGACCAAGCAGCATCCGGTGTTCCCCAGCATGAAACATATAAGTAATCACCATTAGCTACACATGCACGAGGCTTTGTAATTTGATCGCTCACTCCATTTTTTGTCTGAACAAACAAAGGGTCAACTGTAATAATTTCATCGGAACTGTTGCCCATCAAAAAAACGTAATCATCATACGAATAAGCATATTGAATATTGGAGAGCAATTCATATCCATCGTTTTGGTTCTCGTAATACCCGTTGTTCAGCTCATCTGCATCATAATCGTATTTTGAAATGCTGGCACCACCTGCTCCGTAATCACCGTAGTTAATAACGTAGGCTCCTCTAACCAATTCACTCGGATATAAATCAGGATCTTCATCCTTTTCACACGAACTAAACACAGCAAGTGCAAAAAACAAAACGGAGAAATATTTTAAAAACTTTTTCATGATATAAAAAATTAGATTAAATAATATTTAAATTCGTTGATAAACTGATGCGGAAATTTCTACCAGGCATGGCATAATATCGTTCATTCTGATAATTGACATTGAAAATATTCTTAGCCGAAAATGAGAGATTAAATTGTTGACTCTTGTATGTAACAATTCTTGAAAAGCCACAATTAGTGAGGAAATATGGATCAAGTTCATAGCCAAAATCATCTGACAGACGAATGCCGGTATAATTGCCATCGATATAAAATTGCCAATTCTTATGAGCAATCATAAAATAAGTATTCCCCATATGCTTAGGGGTATAAATTAGCTGCTGCCCTATAATCCCGGTTTCAGAAACATCCTTAATTGCTTCCACCGGATTATAATTATAGTTAAGTCGAAAATTGAGTTTCGTTTCACCAATCTCAAAATTCGTATTCGACTGAAACTCGATGCCTTTGCTCACCACTTCTTTTACATTTTGAGCCTGCCAAACCCCAAAATTCCGCCATTCAATCCAATCTTTCACATCCATATAAAATGCGTTCAACTTAATCTCAGTATCAAAATTATTTTTACTGAATGTGTAGTTGATACCAATCTCATAATTCATACCATCTTCGGGCTTTAAGTTCGGATTGCCCTGTGTTCCCCAATACCGATCATTAAACGTTGGTACGCGATAGCTCCGGGCAATATTGGAGGTCAGTTTTATAACTGTATTTTCAGCAGAAAATAAACGATATTCAGCTCCAAGAGAGGGAGTAAAAGGAACTGAAAAATCAGTCACATACATTTGCCTAAGATTTAGAGTCAATTTCAGTCGGTTCCGGACTGTAAAAAAAGATGAGAAATACGTTTCCAGATGTTGTTCTTTGTCAATAATCGAATCGGAATAAGCATATACATCCGGAACGATATATTTGTGCTTTACTCCTACTTTGTATCCAAAACTTTTTGAAATATCCTGCCTTGCTTCAAGTTCTGAAATTAGCCGGTCTGTTCCAATTTTTTGCTGATCATCGCCATCATAAATCTGCATGTCGTGCACATAACCCAAGCCTGCATGGTATTTTATTTCATGTTTATTGTTCTGATATTCGGACCACAACCGAATGTGTTTATTGTCGAGTTTTTCTGTTTCATCAAAGTCTAGATTCGACTGCATATTGGGCTGAACCTCGTGCCAGTCATGCTCCAACCAAACTGCTGATTTAAAGTATTCATCATTACTGAATTGATAATTCAGTTCCTGTATCAAACCCATATTCTCAATGCTTGCACCATGTTGACGGTCATCAACCGGTTCACGATTTTCTACATCGCCTGTAAATGAGTTTTTGAATGGAAAATCATTTTTACGACTGAAATAGTACATGCGAGTGACAGATTCCCATTTGCCATTTCCCACAAATAGTTTTGCCCCATATAACTGTTCTCCAAATGAACCTTGCGAAATGGTTGTTTTCACGTTCATTCCATCGGTCCAATTACTGTTCAGCCCTAAATAGATAGAACCACCAATAGACCCGGAACCATTTACAGCAGAAGAACTACCGTATTGCAAGTCGAGCCCATCAAATAAATACGATGGAATGGAGGACATATCTGAATGTCCCAACGTAAGTGAGTTAACATTGACCCCACCAAAATTCACTGATGTGTGATTTGCAGAGGTTCCCCGCAAACGAATAGTTGATAATCCTCCGGCATTGGATTTAATATAAATTGGCGTAAAGCGCATCAGGATGTTATCAAGCCCTCCTTCCTGACTTATTTGGAGTTGATCCAGCGAGATTGACTGAACCTTTGCCCCAGCTTGATATTTCTTAACAATGCCAACGGTGGTAACTTCTTCCAGCATAATAGAGTCCATCACACTTTCTTCCTGTGCCAACAAGCCAAATCCGGATAGAACAAAGAGTCCTACGAAAAAAACAAACCTTCTCATTACTAAAAAATTAGAATGAGCTAAGGATAAGATGGTGAAAAATACACGATTATTCTTTCACTAGCTTTATACCCGAAGCTTTTGTTAATACTAATAATGGTCTTTGGCAGGTCTTCTGGCTCACCTTTCTTTCTGATGCCTTCCCACCCCAATGTAAGGGGCAGTGGCGAGGTTTCAGAAAGATTATACAAGGCTTACAGCTGCGGGTACAGCTCCGGATTCTAACCGGATTCCCTATTCATCCTGATTGCGTAACAATCATTGGAACCAAATCCGTGACAAATGTATAAATTATTTATAAATCAGTTTCGTTTTTTTATAAATGATTCACGGAAACTGGATAACTACCAGCTTCCTTGTAGCCCTTCTTCATGTGCTTTGTTATAGTTCTCCATGTGGAAACGGTATAGATAAGGGGCTTTATGCGCAACCCCTACCCTTCGTTCGGTTAATCGCTCGAGAATTCCGTAGCTTAATATTTTACGTTGAAAATTCCTTCGGTCGAGCTCCCTTCCTAAAATGGCTTCATAAAGTTTCTGGAGCTCCGGCATCGTGAATTTTTCCGGCAATAGGTTAATTCCTATTGGCTGGTATCTAATTTGAAGGCGCACAGCTTCCTGTGCTTTTGTGACAATTTCATTATGATCCATCATCAATTCACCAAGCTCATCAATGTTCCTCCATTCACACCTAATGTTAAATTCGTCTTCAATAGAAGTTACATCTGAGAAATGAACCAATGCATAAAATCCAACCGGTAAAAATCGCTGATTAAGCCACACATGCTGTTCTTTTGGAATACCTAATTTCAAAAGTCTATCTTCCGTGAAAAGTGGGTGAACCCTATTCAATCCATTGAATATGTGAAATTGAGTAAAAAATACATCTTCGAAACTGGCTCTCTCTCTCAATATCCTGTTTGCAGCTTCTTCCAATGTTTCTTTCTTTAATACAAAACCTCCCGGCAAGCCCCAAATATCATCAACCTTTGATTTAAAAAGTAAAACCTTCATTTGGTTCTCACAAAAAGCAAACAAAACACACTCTACAGCGATATGAGATAAATATTCCTTCCCGAACATATTTTGATTAGATTCCTCCAATTTCATAAAAGTCTTCAGCTTAATATATGGTTGCAAAATAATAAAATTTATCAGATAAATTTTTCAGGATGTCTTTAAGAATCAGAAAGACATGACTAAGAATCCACTAATTACAGATCAATAAAAAATAATTTGAATGCGATTAAACGGCACAAAACTTTTTATGTCTAACCAATCGACAAGGATCAAGTTTTTTTTCATGGATACTGGGGAGCTTCATTATTTGAGGTTCTCCAGTTCTTATTTAAGGATGTTTCATCATTTTTCTACTCACCAGAAAAATTACCGGTTTGCCTGAGTAGGGATTAATTCTCGTTATCACGGGCGTTTTATAAACTTCCTCAATCGTTTCAAAAGTTAATACTTCGTCTGGTTTTCCTTGTGTGTAAATTTTGCCTTGATTGAATAACAACAATTGGTCGCAATACTCAGAGGCCAGATTCAGGTCGTGAATAACCATTAAAACAGTTAGCCCCATTTCCTCATTTAATTGCTGAATAAGATTTAAAATCCGAACCTGGTGGGTAATGTCGAGGTGAGATGTTGGCTCATCAAGCAGTAGCAACTCGGGCTCCTGGGTAAGTGCTCGGGCAATGGCTGCACGCTGTTGCTCACCTCCGCTAAGCTCTGTCATTAGTTTGTCTTTGTGCTTTAAAACGTCAGTAAGTTCCATATACTTTCTGGCAATCTCCACATCCTTTTTCGTTTCGAAAAATTGAAAGCGTGAGTGATAAGGAATGCGCCCCATCATTACGTAATCTTCAACTGATATTTGGTCAGCATCGACTGTCTGGGTAACAATGGCAATCTTCTGCGCTCTTTTCCTAAGCGAATATGATTTTAGATTGATGTCTTGAAAGTTCACCTTCCCTGAAAATTGGGAAATGGCACCGGTAACTCCTCGAAATAAGGTCGTTTTCCCTGAACCATTTGGTCCAATAATACCAGCAAATGCTCCTTTCTCAAGAGAGAAATTAATTCTGTCTAACCGAAAAGAAGGGTATCCACACGAATAGTTTTCAATTTGAAAAAACGCCTTCTCCATATTACACGCCCTTTTTTGCTTTACCACTCATTAATAAAATAAAGACAATACCTCCCACTATACCGGTAATAACTCCAATCGGTAATTCATTGGGTGAAATTATGGTACGAGCAACAACATCGGACAATACCAAAAATGAGCCACCCAATAAGAATGAACTAATTAAAAGGATTCGATAATCAGACCCCAAAAACATGCGTAAAACATGTGGAATTATTAATCCCACAAAACCAATTACTCCTGAAACGGAAACACAAATACCCGCCAGCAACGAAGACATTAAGAATAATATTTTTATCGCAACATTGGTATTAATACCCAAGTGAAGTGCTTTTTCCTCTCCTAGCCTCAATGCATTTAGTGGTTGTACAAATAAGTACGAAAGAAAAAGAACCAAGATTGTAACAATGAAGGTCATCCAAACTAAACCTGTATCCGGTTCATCCAGCGATCCCATAATCCAAAATACAATTCCGTGCAAGTTATCCGAACTGCTTATTGCCATCAGAAACATCATGGCAGAAGAAGCCACAAAGCTCACCATCACCCCAGTCAATAACATATGCTGGATATTAATATTACCTTTTCTGGAGCTTAGTGTGTACACTAAAAAAATGATAATAAAAGCACCTGCAAAACCGGATAAAGGGAGCATGTAAGAACCTATAGACAACTGTAATCCAAATACAATTGTAAAGGCAACTCCTAAAGAAGCCCCTCCTGAAATCCCCAAGGTAAAAGGCTCAACCAGTGGATTCCGATAAATGCCTTGCAGAATAACACCTGCCAGACTTAGGGCACCACCAACAGCCACACCCAGAACAATACGCGGCATGCGCAACTGACTAATCAACATATACTCAAGCGAATTTTCATCTGCTTTGCCAAAGATTAGCTTTAACGCATCAAAAGTGCCAATTTTCATTTCACCAAAAGTGAGTGAGATGATTACAGATGCCAACAGCAAAATTAAAAGTCCTGCTGTAACTGCTATCCATTGTATATATCGTTTATCTATCTTCACCCCTTTAAAATTCTTATGTTATTGATAAATTAAACTGATAATTTCATCCAATGCTTCAACAAATGAAATAGGAGTCGGACTACACGTTCGATCAGCATCTACAACAAATACCTGATCTTTTTCCACTGCACTAAGACTCTCAAACTGTCTCCAACTTTTCATCTCGTCTTCTCCCAATATTCCCATTAACACAACAATAATAACATCCGGATTTCTAATTAAAACTGTTTCGCGGGTAATACTACCGATAGAAAGGTCAGATGCAATATTTTCAGTACCCGAAAAGGTAATAAAATCATTCATAAAAGTATTGGGAACTACTGCAAATAAAGGATTGGCACCAATCTGCATAAAGGTTTTTTGTCCCTGTTCTACTTGAGGAACTTTTTGCTTGATGGTTGCAATACGTTTTTGAACATCATCAATGATTGACTCTGCCAATTGCTTCTTTCCTACAACTTCACCCAATTTTATAAACTGAATGCAAATCTCTTCGAATGATTTTGGGGTTTCTAAAACCAACACCTCAACACCCAATTTCTTAAACGTATCAATGGTTTTGGCTCCAGTTAGCGTAGTTGTAATTATCAAGTCTGGCTTGAGTAATACAGCCTTTTCATAATTTACTTGGATAGCAGTAGCCACCACCTCTGCATCAGTCTCACTTTGCAAAGTGCAATAATTAGTGCAGCCTACCAGCAAATCTTCTGCTTCTAATAAATACAGATTTTTTGTAAGCGATGGAGCAAGCGAAATAATCCGTTGGGGTACAGCTGCAAAGGCGTGTGTTGCCAACAATAAAATAGCAGTAACTAAAAACGTAAATTTATTCATTTTTCACATTTGGCTTTCGCCTTAGAGAAATCGAATTGGCAGGAATTACTTCCCGACGATCTTTTTTCCCGAAGATCCGGTTAAACAAAAGTTGTCTCTGGCAGGTCTTCTGGCTCACCCTTCTTCGGGCCTTCCCACCTCGATGGTAATCGGGGCAGTGGCGTAAGTTCCGAAGAAACATACAGGTTTACAGCAGCGGGGACTGCTCCGGATTTGCACCGGATTCCCTCATTAAGGCAGTATCAAAAAGATAATAAGCCACCAGAACGATGCAAAATTAGGAAATTATTTCTGAATGAAGTGAAATGGATATTTTTTAGCCATTGAAGAACAGGATGCCAAACTGTTGACCAAAAATGATCTTACAGATTAATCACTCTGTCTGATATTTTTTGGAGCTCAATAATATCAATCATAGTGCCTGCAATACCCACTTCCATTCTATCCAATAAACCATAATGCTTTAGGCAGGTTTTACAGGCAAGCAGCTTAACGCCTTTGTCCTCAATCTTTTTAAGGATTTCAACTGCAGGAGATCCTGTACAGATCAATTTCACGCCACCATTGTAAAAAGTGACAACCTTTGGCAGTTCGCTTTCTTCATTAATAAGTGTCAGATAATTTGTAACAAGCTGAATCCCTAGCTCATCATCGCCTGTTCCCATTCCGTTTTGTGTAATTTGAAGTAAGGTATGCTTAAAATTTTTCATGGTTTTGTTTTTGAGTAGTAACGAATGCCTATATGGATTAATAACGTGTCAATTTTCGAAGCCGAATGTTACAACCGTTCCTTTTTATTTGCCGAATTTAGTTATTTCTATGTTTACAAGATGCTGTTATAAATAAAACGTCATTCTAAAATGATAGATAGAGAAACTGTGGAAAGAGAAAAGTGGGATCAATTTATTCTAAATTGATCAATACAATTAGCAAGTTTGTATGAAGCTAAATATTTAATGCGTATCCTCTGATTTGGCTGTTCTTCCGAACGGGATTTCATTTTTTGGCTTGACCCAAAAAACGTAAACAAAAAAAGTCAAGGCTGACTGACCTTTTGAAAGAAAACCACGGATTGAAAACACCACGCAATCCAACTCGTCGTTCCTCCTCAAACAGGATGGCTTCCCAGTACCATCCCTGATTTTCGCCCTTGTTTTCTGATCCAAAACCTCCGTAGGCCAAACTTTTCACCTAGCGGCGAAGTAAGGACTTTACTATTAAAAATTACGATTGGAGTTAACCCTTTTTTACGACCACTAAATTAAATCCCAAACAGTTACACATGCAATATTTTATATTCAATTTCGTTTGAAAAGCAAATCAACCCCAACCTAACACTCTGAATATGAAACTCATTAGAAAATACTACATATTCCTTTTAGCATCAACCATATTATTGATATCGTGCGAGAAGAACGAATTCGATACTGAAATTGAACCAAGCACAAATGCGAACATTTCATCAACCATAGCCGGTGATTCGATCGCTTTCGAAAGTGTATTACGAGCCATTCCTGTTGAATACATCGATGCAGCCCGAAACAATCTGCATGTGGCTTACCAACATACTTCTCATGGAACGCACGTTGCATATGGTCTTTTTGGCTTGCCTGATTTTAAGGAAGGAGACAGCAGCAAGTTTGCTATAACGAACAACAACCCACAAACTGATAGGCTCGATTTCCGAGATTACGCCATGGCTTCGTATGCTGCTTCTGGTACTGATGCTTCTGATTTGAGTCGAAATGAAACGGCTTTTGTTCAAGCAACACGAAATTATCTTGATGATACAGACAATTCTGAAGTTAATGTAGTTATGTGGAGCTGGTGCGACATTGCCGGACATGATGTTGCAACAAATTACCTACCCGGAATGCAAACGCTAATTAATGAATACGGCGAAGGAGGGAGTAAAATAGGAACGGGATATGGACAGAGAGAGAATGCCGTTACATTCATTTTTATGACCGGCCATGCCAATAAAGACAATAACATAGGTGATGGGAAACCAAAAAATCAAGCTGACTTGATTATTGATTTTTGCAGGGAAAACAACTATTACTGCCTAGATTATTATGGAATTGATACCCACGATCTGGAAGGTAACTATTGGGAGGATGCCGGCGATGATGGTAATTCATCAACTGGTGGAAACTTTTACGCAGACTGGCAAAGCAATGGAGCTGTTGGTGATAATTATTACGAAAACAAATCTTCACCCGGCGGTTCGGTTACCTATGGTGCACATAACACACAACATATTACTGCAAACAGAAAAGCTTTTGCTATGTGGTATATTCTGGCACGAATAGCAGGTTGGGATGGTGAAGAGTAAATAACTTTTAAGGATTACTCGTAAAAACTAAGGATCTAATCCTTTTAAAAGATTAGATCCTTAGTTTTATAATTACGCAAGTTCAAGCTTACTCTGCTTCGACTTCTGCACCGATACCAAAATAATTATTAGCAAACGAGCAACAAGAAAAGCAAAGATACCAACTAATGGACCAACCAATGCCATTTTCAAATGAATGGCAAACATGCTCGGACTAATATCGCCCGCAGCCTGAATTTTATCAAAGGCTCTGATTAAACCAATGGTTCTGCCCAAATATCCCCAGACAAGGCAAAACCACCCTATGGAAACCAGTAAAGACTTTGTTTTCGAGAAATCGGCTTTACCTAACATAGCTCTGAAAAACAGAACAAATACAACTATCACCAAAATTAGAATTGGATAAGAAATTAAGATACCACCATCATTTAAGATATAAATTAGATTACCCATGATTAAGAATTTAGTTTAATACATAATCAAATGTAACGACTATTCATTTTCGATCATTTTATATGCGACAGACCAACAAACAAAGACCCTTTTCTGCAGTTTTAAAGATATATAATGAAACTCAGGACAAAAAATACTATAACAAGAGTTAAACTGGTTGTTGGCCGATAACAAACGAACGATAAAAAGAAATTCCGTACTATTGTTAGTATGAATATTGCTCGAATGACAAAAACCAGATCTTTTCTTATCCACATTCTACTGTGGATTTCAGTTTGGTTTTTCTTCGTTTACTTTTTTAGTTACAATAATGACAATACGACCTATATTCTTTGGTTTTCGAGCCTGTTACTACCACTCACTATTGGTGTGACTTATTTCATGATTTACTCCTTGATTCCGAAATACCTGCTAACAAAAAAATACTACCAATTCGGACTATATAGTTTTTATCTTTTAGTTATTACCTGCTATGAAATTGTTTTATTACTCTACGGATGTTTGTACTTTCTATTGAATTTTAACATCGCCAACATGCCACCTATGAGTAAGAATTTTACGTTTGTTCTCGTGTTGGTTGTTCTGGTTGTTGGATTAGTAAGTTTTGTCAAGCTACTTAATCACAACTTTAAAACGTTATCGCGCAACAAAGAGCTAGAGAATAAAATACTAGCAACCAGCCTTCAACTAAAAGAGCAGGAACTACATTACCTGAAAATGCAGATTCACCCTCATTTTTTGTTTAACACACTAAATACCATATATGGTTTTGCCTTAAAACAATCCACACAAACACCAGAGATTATAATTAAACTGTCGAACCTGCTCGACTATATTTTATATCAGGTAAACAAACCTAAAGTGAGTTTAAGAGAGGAAATTCTCCATATTAAAGAATACGTTGAACTCGAAAAAATACGTTTTCAGGATACGCTGAAAGTTATTTTTGTGTCAAGCGAAATCAAAGAAGAAATGCAGATTGCCCCCATGTTGTTAATTCCTTTTGTTGAAAATGCGTTTAAACACGGAACGCTAAAAGAAGGTTTTTTACGGATTGAGATCAAGGTATCAGTTAGTGAAAACCACTTGAACTTTTCAATTAAAAACTCATTCATGAACGATGATGCCAACAATAAAGAAAAAGGTATTGGGCTTGAAAACATTCGCAAAAGACTTCAGTTACATTATAAAGACAACCACAAACTAATCATTAAAGAAACGGAGAAATGGTTTATAGTTAATCTGACAATTTCAAATTTAAACACTACAAAAAATGACTGAAAAAATACCATGCATTATCGTTGATGATGAACCAGTGGCTCGCGAAATTCTGGAAAGTCATTTATCAAAAATAAACGCCATAAAAATAGTAGGTAGTTGCAAAAACGCCATTGAAGCTTTTAATGTAATCAATACTGAACAGATAGACCTGATCTTTTTAGATATCAACATGCCCGAAATATCCGGATTGTCGTTTGCAAAATCGATTAACAAAAACATAAAAATAATATTTACTACTGCATACCGCGAATATGCTGTGAATGGGTTCGATTTACAGGCAGTTGACTATCTACTAAAACCCATTTCCTTCGAACGCCTATTGCAAGGAATTAATAAATATCTGGATGAAAATTCTTGGGTGAAAAGCAGTGAGCCGGTGGCAATTACACCAGAGAGAAATGACTATTTCTTTGTTCGGTCAGATCGAAAAATGATTAAAATAGGCTTCTCCGATATCCTTTTTGTGGAGAGCTTAAGCGATTACATAAAAATACACCTGGCAAACAAGACAGTTATTACACGCGAAACCATTGCCAATATTCAATCCAAGTTGCCACAAAAAGAGTTTATACGTACCCATCGCTCTTTCATTGTTTCGAAACCAAAAATAGATTCCTTTACTAACGAGTACATTGAAATCAATAAAAACCAAATTCCGATTAGCCGAAGCTACAAAAAAGAGGTGCTAGAGAAATTAGAACGAGTTTAGCAATTAAGAAAAAAGTACAAGAATTCTATCTTCTAAAAAAACCATATCCTGAAACAGAAATAATATTTAGGCATCCATCTGATTAGTGGATGCCTAAATATTATTACAAGAACTTAGCAGCAAAGTCTATTTTTTCAATAAATCTCGAATTTCGCCAAGCAGCGTTTCTTCTTTTGATGGAGCTGGAGGTGGAGCTGGTGCAGCTTCTTCCTTTTTCTTCATATTATTCATGCCTTTAATCATCATGAAAATTACAAATGCAATAATGATAAAATCAACAGCAGTTTGAATGAAATTACCATAAAGAATTGTAGCACCTTTAGTTACCACTTCTCCGGCAGCATTTAGGGCATCTTCACGCAGAACAATCTGTAATTCCTTGAAGTCAACTCCTCCGAGGAGCATCCCAATTGGAGGCATTAGAACGTCGTTTACAAAAGAGGCAATAATTTTACCGAAAGCCCCACCAATGATAATACCTACGGCCATGTCAATAACATTGCCGCGCATAGCAAACGCTTTAAATTCTTTAGCTAAACTCATAAGTCTATGTTTTATAAATGATTACATAACAACAAATTACAACAGAAAAAGGTTTTTAAAAAATAAAAACATCATACTGTTTACTTTCATTGATCCCTTTTAAATCTTTGAGCATTACTCAAAGATGCTAGCTGAAAATCTTAGGCTTGATTCGATATCAAATCATTTCAGGCTTTATATTACTTTTACTGAAAGTAAAAAATTATACTGTGATCCAGAAAATACTTTTCATTACCCCTCCATTTACCCAGTTAAATACGCCATACCCTGCAACGGCCTATTTAAAAGGCTTTCTAAATACTCACGCCATTGAATCCAATCAATGTGATTTAGGTATCGAAGTGATTTTGTCTCTTTTTTCCTCCGGTGGCCTTCTGTCGCTTTTTCAGAAAATTGAAGACGAGAAGTCCAAGTTGTCAGCGAACAGCCAGCGAATATTCACTCTGCGTGACGATTATATCCGCACTATCGATCAGGTAATTTCTTTCCTTCAAGAAAAGAATACCACCTTGGCACATGTCATCTGCGAACGAACCTATTTGCCCGAAGCCTCTCGTTTTGAACAAACTGAATATTTAGACTGGGCATTTGGTACGATGGGAATTCAGGACAAAGCCAAACATTTAACAACGTTATACCTTGAAGATCTTTCTGATCTGATTATTGAAGCTGTTGATCCCCATTTTGGGTTTAGCCGTTATGCTGAACGCCTGGGACGTTCAGCCAATTCCTTTGACGAACTTAACAGCACACTTACTGCTCCAAACAACTTCATCGATAATATATTATTAAAACTCCTTCAACAAAAAATTGAGTTGTACCAACCAACTGTGGTTGCCCTATCTATCCCTTTCCCGGGGAATTTATACAGCGGGTTGAAGTGTGGCCAATGGCTGAAAAAACATTATCCGGATATAAAAATTGTAATGGGCGGCGGTTTTCCCAACACTGAACTTCGGTCATTATCCGATCCACGTGTTTTCGATTACCTTGACTTTATTACACTAGATGATGGCGAAGCTCCACTACTTTTACTGCTCGAACACTTAGATGGGAAACGAGAGCTTTCTCATTTAAAAAGAACATTTACTTGCGAGAACGGGAAGGTCATTTATCAAGATGGCGCAAGTGAAAATGACATCTATCAGTCGGATGTCGGAGCTCCAGACTATTCTGATCTTTTTCTCAATAAATACCTCTCAGTCATTGAAATTGTAAATCCAATGCACCGCCTTTGGAGTGACGGACGATGGAACAAATTAACACTGGCACATGGCTGTTACTGGGGACGATGCACGTTTTGTGATACGTCTCTGGATTACATTAAACGCTACGAACCTAGTAGTGTGAACCAATTGTGCGACCGCATAGAAAAAATCATTCAGCAAACAGGTCAAATCGGGTTCCATTTTGTTGATGAAGCAGCACCTCCGGCATTGATGAAAGCACTGGCTCTTGAAATCATCCGAAGAAAACTTACCGTTGTTTGGTGGACAAACATTCGTTTTGAAAAAAGCTTTAGCTACGATTTATGCGTTTTATTAAAAGAATCGGGTTGTATCGCTATTTCAGGAGGTTTGGAAGTTGCATCCGATCGCTTACTTGGCTTAATTAACAAAGGGGTAAGTTTGTTAAAAGTGGCAAAGGTAACTGACAATTTCACCCGGGCAGGAATCATGGTTCATGCTTATCTGATGTATGGATTTCCAACCCAGACGGCTCAGGAAACAATCGATTCGCTGGAAGTTGTACGCCAATTGTTCGAAGCTGGAATTGTACAATCCGGCTTTTGGCATCAATTTGCCATGACCGCTCACAGTCCTATTGGTCTCCAACCTGAAAAATTTAAGGTCAAACGAAAGTCTAATGAAACAGGTACATTTGCCAACAATGATCTGGTACACATTGACCCAACTGGCTGTGACCACGAGCTTTTTAGCGAAGGACTTAAAACGTCTCTCTTCAATTATATGCACGATATTGGTTTTGATTTACCTCTGCAGGATTGGTTCAATTTTAAAGTGGCTCGCACAACAGTAGATAAAAATTTTATTCGCGATGCTATAAATTCGCAGAAATACGAACCGGCAAGTCCTTCCGCCATTATTTATTGGTTAGGAGGAAAACCATCAGTCAACTATTACACCAAAAAGAAAAAGAGCAAAACCTTCGAAATGGCTGAGTTGACTTTCACCAACAAAACAAAAGACATAGTCATTCATCTGAAACAAGATGAAGGGAAATGGCTCTTTAATCAAATACCTGAACTTTCGATAAACAAGACAAATTCAAACACTTTCAGTGATCTTGAAAAAAGCTTTGATCAGGAAACCAATGGCGATTTTGTCTTATTTTGGAACAGCACTGCCATGAAAAACCTAAGAGAAAATGGCTTGTTAATGTTGTAACAGAATTGGGGAGTACCTTATCGTTAAGTTTTTCAGTTCCTTTAACTTTAGAACCTTCTCCTTTTTTCTTCGAAGCCGAAATTTCGTTTATCTTTGTAGCCTTCTAATAATTTTCATGCAATGACTGATTTTAAACGTACTTTAATTACTTCGGCTCTGCCGTATGCCAATGGCCCTGTTCACATCGGACATCTGGCCGGAGTTTATGTTCCAGCTGATATTTATGCGCGCTACCTCCGCATGAAAAATGAAGATGTGCTGTTTATCGGAGGATCGGATGAACATGGAGTTCCGATCACCCTAAAAGCTAAAAACGAAGGTGTTACACCTCAAGATATTGTTGATAAATACCATGGCATTATTAAAGATGCCTTTTCTCGTTTCGGAATATCGTTTGATGTTTATTCACGCACAAGTGCCCAAGTTCATCACGAAACGGCTTCGGAATTTTTCAAGAAGTTATACGATGACGGCAAATTTGTAGAGCAAACCACAGAACAATATTATGACGAAGAAAATAACCAGTTTTTGGCTGACCGTTACATAACAGGTACTTGTCCGAAATGTGGATTTGAGAATGCTTATGGTGACCAATGTGAAAGCTGCGGTACTTCTCTTAGCCCGACAGAACTGATCAATGCTAAATCGATGATTAGTGGAAATACACCTGTATTAAAGGAAACAAAACACTGGTATTTACCACTTGACCAATACGAACCTTGGTTAAAAAAATGGATTTTAGAAGGCCATAAGGAATGGAAACCGAACGTTTACGGACAATGTAAAAGCTGGATTGACAGTGGATTGCAAGCCCGTGCCGTAACCCGAGACCTAAACTGGGGCGTTCCTGTTCCTGTTGATGGAGCAGACGGCAAAGTGCTATACGTATGGTTTGATGCACCAATCGGCTATATTTCTGCTACTAAAGAATTAACTCCAGAATGGGAAAAATACTGGAAAGATCCGGAAACGAAAATGTTGCATTTCATTGGTAAAGACAACATTGTGTTCCACTGCATCATTTTTCCGGCCATGTTGAAAGCTGAAGGAAGTTATAATTTGCCCGAAAATGTTCCGGCTAATGAGTTCCTTAATTTAGAGGGGGATAAAATTTCCACTTCACGCAACTGGGCAGTTTGGTTGCACGAATATCTGGAAGAATTTCCGGGCAAGGAAGATGTGTTGAAATACACATTGACAGCCAACGCACCTGAAACCAAAGACAACGATTTTACATGGAAAGATTTTCAGGCACGTAACAACAATGAACTGGTTGCCGTACTTGGAAACTTTGTAAACCGTGCATTGGTGCTTACTCAAAAATATTATGAAGGCGAAGTTCCTGCACTTGGAGAATTAAATACGGTTGACCAACAAACATTGGAAGAAATTGGTCGACTAAAGCTTGACGTTGAAAAAAGCTTAAATAGCTATCGTTTCCGTGAAGCGTTGAAGCTTGCAATGGATCTGGCTCGTTTGGGTAACAAATACTTGGCTGATGAAGAACCTTGGAAAGTAATAAAAACAGATCCGGAACGCGTAAAAACTGTAATGAATATCTGTTTGCAAATTACGGCCAATCTAACAATTATACTTGAACCTTTCTTGCCATTTAGCATGGAAAAATTGCGTGGCTTTATCAATTTTGAGAAACTTGATTGGAGCGAATTGGGACGTACCAACCTACTGCTGCCAGGACACATGACCAACCAACCGGAACTGTTGTTCGAAAAAATTGAGGACAGCGCCATTGAAGCTCAGGTACAAAAATTATTGGATACTAAAAAAGCCAACGAAGCAGCTGAAGTTAAAGCGACACCAGCCAAAGAAAACTGTACATTTGATGAATTCATGAAAATGGACATACGCACAGGAACTATTCTGGAAGCTGAAAAAGTTGCTAAGACCAAGAAGCTGATGAAACTGATAGTAGACACTGGAATTGATCAACGCACAGTTGTTTCGGGGATTGCGGAATATTACAAACCGGAAGAAATCATTGGAAAGCAAGTATCCATTCTTGTAAACCTTGAACCACGGAAGCTAAAAGGAATTATGTCGCAAGGCATGATTTTGATGGCTGAAGATGCTGATGGATCGTTGAAGTTTGTTTCTCCGGAAACAGCTGTTAACAATGGATCCGAAGTGAAATAATGAATATTTCAGCAACGGCATGCTGAACTTGTTTCGGCATTTCTGTCCTAAAAACAGGCCTTGAAACAATTTCAAGGTGACGATAAAAGATTAAGACAGTCGTGCCAACTCATGGTTGGCGCGCATTCGTAAGTTGCAGTACTGCCCTGTGCAGATCGGCAACTTACTCAACATATCGAAACCGCTTTTGTACGCAAAGGCGGTTTTTTTGGATCAATTTATTCTAAAATGGCCATTACAATTAGCAAGTTTGTATGAGAAGATAAATACTTAATGCGTATTCCTTGATTTGGCTGTTCTTCCGAACGGGATTTCATTTTTTGGCTTGACCCAAAAAACGGAAACAAAAAAAGGGCCGCCACTGCGAACCCTTTTAACCTAAAACCAATTAAACCTAAACTAAACCTGAGTATTATTTTATATAAATTTTATATTCCCATGGATGAAGTTCGATATTCACCTTCCCCTCATCTACCAACAACCTTTCCTCATCTAACCAATCAACCATCTCCTGTTGAACATCGAACTCAAAATATTGAACAATCAGTTCATCAGAAAGGTTCATGACCACTAGAACTTTATTTTCATCTTTTACGCGTTCATATACTAAAAGTTTATCTTCATCGCTAGTTTTTAGAAATTTAATGTCCCCTCCCTCAGCACCATTCCAAAGTGCTGGATTATCTGTTTTCAAATCAATAAGCTTTTCATAAAAGGCTTCATTTGAAAAATTGGACCAATTAATTTCATCCTTTTCAAAAAACTTAAGGCGCTTATCAAGTCCAGCTTCCTGCCCACTATAAATCAAAGGAATGCCCGGCACTGTAAATGAAAACACAGCAAAAGCATCTCCTGCTGCACCCATTCTTTCATCAATCGTTCCAGACCACGAGTTTTCATCATGATTGGTAATAAACTGCATCGGAAATGAGTTAGCTACGTATTTATCATCCATATTTTCAAAATATAACTTGATCTCTTTTGCCGTTTTATTTCCTTGAGCAACATCATTCATAATGTGATGTAATTCCCATGCATAATTTGATTCAAATGCTTTTTCAAGCAGACCGGGATGATCTTCGTCCTCAGCCAACATATACACCGGCTTTATTGAATCTAGCGATGCACGCGCTTCTTCCCAGAAATCCTGAGGAACACCCCATGCCACATCGCAACGAAATCCATCAATATCAGCTTCGATAAGCCAGTAATCCATTGCATCGATCATAGCATCACGCATTGGTTGAGAATCAAAGTTAAGATCTGCAATATCCGACCAATCCGGATCCGGAGAGATGATTGTTCCTGTTGAATCCGTTGTGTACCATTCCGGATTATCATAAATCCATTGGTTATCCCATCCGGTATGATTCGCCACCCAATCGATAATCACCTTAAAGCCCATATTATGCGCTTCATTCACCAAATTTTTAAAATCATCCATTGTTCCAAATTCTGGATTGATCCCTTTGTAATCCTTCACGGCATAATAAGACCCCAGGCTTCCTTTCCGATTTACCTCAGAAATGGGGTGAATGGGCATTATCCAAAGAATATCCACTCCCAACTTTTTCAACCGGGGTAAGCTTTCTGCAAAAGCATTAAATGTTCCTTCGGGTGTATACTGACGGATGTTCACTTCATAAAGTACGGCATCATTTAACCATTCCTTTTCAATACTTTGTGTTGATTGTTCATTAACAACCTCAGTCTTTTTTTGCTGACAAGCTGCCAAAGCCAAGCCAATAATCAGGGCAATGGCAAGAACATACTTACTATATTTCACTTTATTTATCATGACCTATTTCTTTAATTCGATTATCATAGCCGAACGTGCAGGAACGGTTATTTGATTTATATTTTGAATTTGAGTAGATGATATAATATCTTCTCCTTTTGAATATTCCGCAGTTATCTCCTTAAACCGTTCTGTCGATACCATCTTTCCCTCCTTGTTTTTATTGAGGACAATCATAACCGTTTCATCTTCATTATAACGGAAATAAACATAGACTCCATCCTGTGGAACAAAGTGTTTCAATTTACCTGAATGAATAACAGCTTTGTCTTTTCTCCAAGTTTGAATAGTGCGCAGATAATCCTGCATATTTTGCTGTTGGGTTGAAAGTCCTTCCCCCGTAAAACCATTCACAGAATCGCCAGTCCAACCACCCGGAAAATCGCTTCGAATGATACCATGTTCCTCGGTTCCTGTATTCGTCATCAATACTTCTGTTCCATAAAAAATCTGGGGAATACCTCTGGTTGTTAAAAAATAAGCTAATCCCATTTTTAGCAAGTCAACATCTTCTCCAACTTGGGTATAAAAACGGGACATATCGTGGTTATCGGGAAAAACGACCAGATTTTCGGCATCAGGATAAAGAAAATCATTGCTAAGCATTTCGTATATCTGAATAAGTCCTCCGCCCCAGGTTTCCTCAACTTTTAAACCTTCGCTTACTGCATTTTGCAGGGGAAAATCCATCAGGCTAGGCAAATAACAACGATAGTCATCAGCATTGATTTTACCTTTTTGCCAATACGAAACAATGGCCGGATTCATGCTCCACTCTTCGCCCACAATATTAAAGTCCGGATATTCTTCCAGAACCGTCTCAGTCCATTCTGACATGACATTTTTATCCGGATAAGGCCATGTATCCTGACGGATACCATCTAAACCAACAAATTCAATCCACCAAATACTGTTCTGAATAAGATAATTTGCCATGAACGAATTTTTCTGGTTCAGATCGGGCATAGTAGGCACAAACCATCCATTTGTCATTTCTATTTTATCTGCATCGGAGGCATGCGGATCTTGATTCACGGTACGCCTGTGATTTGTAATTTTATACTCCGGATAGTTATTGATCCAATCTGCCATGGGCATATCATCCATCCACCAGTGTTCAGATCCACAATGATTGAAAATCATATCCATTATGAGTTTCATTCCTCGCTTTTTTAATTCTGCAGACAGTTCCTGATATTCCTCGTTACTTCCATAGCGTGGATCAACCTTATAAAAATCGGTGGTTGAATAGCCATGATAAGAAGTCTGCGTCATATTATTCTCAAGAACAGGATTAAGCCATACTGCTGTAAAACCAAGCTCTTGTAAATAATCAAGGCTGTTAATTATTCCACGTAAGTCTCCCCCATGCCTTCCATCTTTGTCAGAGCGATTGGGCATCTCTTTCATGCCATCCACTTGATCATTTCCAATGTCTCCATTTGCAAAACGATCTGGAGTAATGAGGTAAATCACATCGGAACTATTAAAGCCAATCCGATCTGCAGATCCCTCTTCACGATTTTTCAGCTCATATACATAGCTGGACGTTTCTTCATTTGAATTTAATGAAATAGTGAATGAGCCGGGAGCAGTATCATCCGATATTTTCAGATTAATAAACAAATAATTAGGATTTTCAACCGTAGAAACACTTTCAAGGTAAACACCTGGATATTCAAATTCAACTTTCGAGTTGGCAATATTCTCACCATGGATCATCAGCTGAAGATTCGGATTTTTCATCCCCACCCACCAAAACATGGGTTCTACCTTTTCAATATTAATAGCATTTACACCTAATATGAAAATCAGGGAAAAGATGAAAATGGAAATTAGTTTTTTCATTTTGATTCGTTTTTTTTGAGTTTTAACTCTTCGTTCTCTTTCAACAAATAATTCTTACCCCAGATGGTTGCCTCAACTTTTTCAGTGCTGTGGTTAATAATTTTCAATTCATCATCCATCCTTATTTCAAGATGAGAATTATGAAAGTTGATTCGGAATGAATAGGCTTTCCAGGAAGACGGGATAAATGGATTGAGATGTAATTTCCCGTGTTTTACCTGCATTCCACCAAAAGCCTCAACAAATGTCAACCAAGTACCAGCCATACTAGTAATGTGCAAACCATCTTTTGTATCGTTATTATAATCGTCTAAATCCAAACGAGCAGTTCTTAAATACAGTTGATATGCTTTTTCATGATTCCCGAGGCGGGCAGCCAAAATAGAGTGTACACAAGACGAAAGAGATGACTCGTGCACCGTTATCGGTTCATAAAAGTTAAAATGCCTCTTCAATGTTTCCTTATCAAACTCATCCTGAAACCAATACATGCTTTGCAGTGTATCTGCCTGCTTGATGTAACATGATCGAAGAATCCGATCCCATGACCAGTGTTGATGAATTGGCGTTTCATTGGAATTGATGAGCTTCGCTGGAATAATTTCTTTATCCAAAAAACCATCTTGCTGAAGAAAAATATTCATTTCCTTATCGTATGGAAAATACATGTTGTTAATGATGTCTTTCCAAGCTGTTGTTTCTTCCAATTCATTAAATTTCCATTTCTTTATCAGCTCCTCATATAAGTAAGGGTGCTCCTGTTTTATGTAATCAAAAGCTTCGAGGGTGTACTTTAATGTCCAAACTGCCATTTTATTGGTGTGGAAGTTATTGTTGACATTATTTTCGTATTCATTTGGCCCGGTTACCCCAAGCATTACATATGCTTTTTTAGCATCAGACCAATTCACTCGCTGACTCCAAAAACGGGAGATACCCAGAAGTACCTCGAAACCGTAAGGTGCCAGATATTCTTTATCACCCGTATAGTTTATATAGTTATAGATAGCATAAGCAATGGCTCCATTCCTATGAATTTCTTCGAACGTAATTTCCCATTCGTTATGGCATTCTTCTCCATTTATGGTTACCATTGGATACAATGCAGCCCCTTCGCTGAAGCCTAGTTTCTTAGCGTTCAAGATAGCCTTATGCAAATGTTTATGTCGGTACATCAGCAAATTACGAGCTACTCTTTGTGGGGCAGTTCCTAAGTAGAATGGCAAACAATAGGCCTCAGTATCCCAATAGGTAACACCACCATATTTTTCGCCTGTAAATCCTTTCGGCCCAATATTAAGACGCTCATCATCACCAGTATATGTTTGCATCAACTGAAAAATATTGAAACGGATTCCTTGTTGGGCAGCAACATCACCTTCAATATGAATGTCTGCCGTTTTCCATTTGCTTTCCCAAATACGGCAATGCTCGAGATACAATTGATCAAACCCAGTTGCTAAAGCTTTATAAATAGACTTCCGAGCTTTTGCTATTAGTTGATTTTTGCTTGTATACAATGAGGAATGAATTGCTGCATATTTTTCAATTACAAGCTCCTCTCCTTCTTTTAAACTGACATTAAAAGTATTGGCAACATACTTCTTAAGATTGATCGGTTCTCCTTTAGTATGAAGTTCCTGAGCCGATTTATACAATCGGGTAGCGATGCCATTACAAACTTGAAATCCTGTTTTCTTTGTTTCCATAAGAAGATAGGATTCTTGCTCATCAGCTTGCTTTTCAAGTTCAATCCAGAATTTTTCATCGTAATTAGAATCTTCATTTTTTACGTCACCATCAATCGACGATGTGATCTTTAGCTGACCCGAAAAGTTTAGACTTTTTAGTCGATAACGGATTGCTCCAATTTCTTTAGTGTCCATGCTTAAAAATCGCTCGGATAATACCTCAACTTTTTTTCCGGAAGGCAATGAAGCTGTGAATGATCGAGTCAATAAGGCAGTGCGCATATCCAACTTTCGCTGGAAATTATGAACCTTAGCTTTTGCCAGATTCAACTTTTCTCCGTCAATTTCTATTTGAATTCCAATCCAGTTTGCTGCATTTAATATTTTAGCAAAGTATTCTGGATATCCGTTTTTCCACCAACCAACAATTGTTTTGTCAGGATAATATACGCCAGCCACATAATTTCCCTGCAAGCTGTCTCCGGAGTATTCTTCTTCAAAGTTGGCTCGTTGTCCGGTATTCCCGTTGCCAATACTAAAAAGGCTCTCAGAAACCCGGTTATGAGCTGTATGAAAATTCATTTCGATAATTTCCCACTCGTGGTTTTCAATATAATCTTTCATATACACCTATCTTTCATTAAGATCCCTTGCAGTATACACTAAGCTGCAACTCCAAGAATATCTCTAATATTTAAACCTTCAAAACTGGTAATAACCATGTCTGCTTCCTTCAGTATGTTTTTATCTCCAACACCAACGCAGAACATTCCGGCATTTTTTGCTGCCTCCACCCCTGCAATGGCATCTTCAAAAACAACACATGCTTTTGGATCAACATCCAGCTCCTGTGCGCCTTTCAGAAATACTTCCGGATCAGGCTTTGCCTTTACAACTTTATTTCCATCAATAATTGCATTGAATAAATCCTCTATTTCTAATTTTTTTAAGATCAAGTCCACATTTTTGCTTGCTGACCCTAACGCAACGAATATGTTTTTACTTTTTAACTCCTGAATGAAAGATTTTACTCCAGGTAGTATTTCATTCTTTTCCATCTTTCGGATATAATCCAGATAGACTTTATTTTTTCTCTCTGTATATTCTATTTTCTCTTCTTCACTTATGGTTTTTCCTCCTATTTCAAGGATTATTTCCAGTGAACGCATTCGGCTAACACCTTTTAAAAGTTCGTTATGCTCTTCTGTGAAATTAATTTCCAGATTATCAGCCAATGTTTTCCAAGCCAAGAAGTGATACTTAGCGGTATCAACAATTACACCGTCCAAATCAAATATACATGCACTAATTTTTTTCATCTCATTCATTATTTCGGACTATCAACATCATCAACAAACAAAACAGTAACTGCAGCCAAAATCATGGATGCCCCACCCAACAACAAAGCCATAATAGCCTGTCCACCAAATAAATGTTTCATAAAAAAGCCAAGGATACTTGCAGCCAAAATCTGAGGAATGACAATGAAGAAATTGAATATTCCCATGTATGTTCCCATTTTATTTGCAGGAAGCGATCCGGTAAGAATTGCATAAGGCATTGATAGAATACTTGCCCACGCAACTCCAACTCCAACCATAGATAAAATCAACATGTTTGGATCACGAACAACATAAAATGAAGCCAATCCAACACCCCCTATAACAAGCGATATTGCATGTGTGATTTTCCGGTTCGTATATTTTGCAACTACGGGAAGCAAAAAAGCAACAAGGGCAGCAAATCCATTATAGACCCCGAACAATACTCCTACCCAATTTGCTCCTTCATTGTATAATGCTGATGTAGTATCAGAAGTTCCATACACATGACTGGTTACCCCGGCAGTTGTATATATCCACATAGCAAAAAGAGCAAACCACGAAAAGAATTGCACAACAGCCAATTGCCGCATTGTTTTAGGCATATTGATCACATCGGTAATAATTTCTACCAATCCGTTTTTAGTTCTGCCGTTTTTAGTCAACCATGCCGTTAGTAATTGAATCAGACCGAAAACCAGAAGGCCTCCACTCAGTATATACAACTCTTTTTCAAGTTTGAAATAAAAAAAGCCAACACTTAATACAGCCCCTATCATCAGGAACAGGAATCCATTTCGGGTGAATTTCCCAATAAGTTCGGTTGCCGACCTAAATGCAATTCTCACAGATGGATTAGCAGCAATATTTTCCTGTTCAAAGGAATCCATTTCGGTAGGGGAATATTCTTTTGATCTAATTACTGTCCAAAGAACAGCCAAAAAGAAAACAGCTCCACCGATGAAGAATGAAAGCTTCACAGAGGAAGGAATTAGTTTTCCAGCTTCAGCAACATTTGTAACACCAAACCAATTTGTAAGCGCATAAGGAAGAAACGATGCTACAATTGCACCGGTTCCGATGAAGAAACTCTGCATAGCAAATCCCTTTGTACGCTGTTCACTGGGTAACATATCCCCAACAAAAGCGCGAAATGGCTCCATGGAAACATTAATTGAAGCATCCATTATCCAAAGTGTGCCGACTGCTACCCAAAGAGTGGGTGAATTCGGCATAAAAAACAATGCCAATGATGCTAAAATGGCTCCAAAAAGAAAATACGGACGTCGTCGCCCAAGTTTCCCCCACGTTTTGTCGCTATAATGCCCAATAATAGGCTGGATAATAAGTCCGGTTACTGGAGCAGCCAACCAATAAACGGCTAAGCGGTCAACATCGCCACCAAGACTTTGGAAGATTCGAGATACATTGGCATTCTGTAATGCAAACCCAAATTGGATGCCCAGAAATCCAAAGCTCATATTCCAAATCTGCCAAAAACTGAGAACAGGCTTCTTTTTCATGTGTCAATAATTTGTATTTAATTATAGGATTCACCTAGATATGGAATATTATTTCATGGTTCAATCCTTGAAAACAATAATTTTATGAATCAATTATCGGATAGCACTTGAAAATTTCCAAGTGAAAAATGAAGTAAATCGGTGTGAAAAAATCGGATGAACAATGCAAATATATAGATCTAATTTGGATAAATGCAAGTCACATAAAGGAGCTAAAGACTTATTGTCAGTGGAATAACAACGTAAATTGGATTGCATATCCCATTTCAAACGTTTGCAGAAAAAAAATGAAAAAATTTATTTTTTTTGATGGGATGAACCTCTAATGATCAAATTTGCCTGTAAAACTTTCTTTTGGGGCACATAACTATCTGAAGGATTCATGAGTCGATCCAACAGCATTTTTATTGCAATAGTCCCCATTTCATAACCGTGTTGATCAACAGAAGACAAGCTTGGTTCTGTTATGCCTGAAAAACGCCCATCGCTAAAACCAACAACAGCAATCTGATCAGGTATAATAATCCCTTTTTTTTGCAAACTTTTCATAACGCCTATTGCTGTAAGATCATTAGTTGTGAAAATTCCGTCCGGCAATTTTTCCAATTCAAATAATTGATTGACACCTATGTGACCTTTTTCAAAGTTATCTGCCTCAATAATCAGTTTTGGATCATCAGGCAACCCCGCTTCTCGAATTGCACGTAAATAACCATTTTTCCGGTGTCTCCCAATTAGCAGATTCTGTGGTCCTGCAAAATGAGCAATTCGTTTTCTTCCACTTTCAATTAAATGTTTGGTGGCCCTGTACGCAGCTTCTTCATCATCAACAATTACTTGATCTGTATCAATCTCAGGCACAATCCGATCGAAAAAAACCAGAGGAAGCCCTCCATCAATCAACATTTTAAGATGATCAAAATTGGTTGTCTCTTTTGCTACTGAAACCAACACACCATCAACCCGATGAGACAAAAGCATTTTAGCATTCGCAACCTCCCGATCGTATTTTTCATTGGACTGGCAAATTATTACCGTAAAGCCGGCATCATATGCCACATCTTCAATTCCACTTATAACCGATGAGAAAAAGAAGTGAACGATTTCCGGGATAATCACACCAATCGTATTGCTTCTACTATTTTTTAGACTCAAGGCAACCGCATTGGGCTGATATTTCAATTTTGTAGCAAGTTCGTTCACCGCAATCTTAGTTTCGTCACTAATATCTGGATGGTCCTTTAATGCACGGGAAACGGTAGAAGGAGAAATCCCCAAAATACGAGCAATGTCTTTTATCGTAACCTGATTACTTCTCATGTACCTCTATTTTATGATTGCACTAATAAATTTAATGAATTTAGCTGACATTCTAATTCTTTGATTTCCTATTCTTCAATCACTAATCTCTCCCGCTTTGCAACAGCCTGTTTTATAACATGTTTGTCGCAAACGTCACCGCAAACGTTTGCATAAAAAAGTATGTTAAAAGCTCTAAACAAATCTTAAATCAATCTGTATAATTGCACAATCGGATACAAAAAATGAAGCAAAAACAAGTGAAAAGAAAGTTACGCTATTTCGAATTTAGTGTTAACAAGTGATGACTAGATGAAATTAAAGAACTAATAACTAAGTAACATGAAGATGATTTGCAAAAACTTAAAAATCCTGTTAATGGTATTGGGTTTTGGAATTGCCAATATTGCATATGCCCAAAATGTTAGCATATCCGGTCGGGTTTCCGATGAAGCAACAGGTGAACCCATTCCGGGAGTTACAGTTGTTGTAAAAGGGACAACGAACGGTACAATTACCGACTTTGACGGGTACTATGACCTTACTGTAGAGAAAGGCAGCACGGTTCAATATTCATACATAGGCTATATTAAACAAGAACAAATTGTCGATGTATCAACAACTTCTAATATTTTATTACAGGTAGATACCGAACAATTAGAAGAAGTCGTGGTAATCGGTTACGGCCAAGTCAAAAAGGGGGATGCAACAGGTTCACTAACCGCTGTTAGCTCTGATGATTTTAACAAAGGCGCCATTACCTCCCCTCAAGAATTGATTTCTGGGAAATCTGCCGGTGTAGTAATAACGACCAGTGATGGTTCACCTGGAGGAAATTCTCAGATTCGCATACGTGGAGGTTCATCTCTTCGGGCCAATAATGATCCTTTGATCGTCATTGATGGTTTCCCGGTTGATAATAGCAGTATTGGTGGTTTGTCTAATACGTTGTCAACCATCAACCCGAATGACATTGAATCTATGACAGTACTTAAAGATGCATCTGCAACGGCAATTTATGGTTCACGTGCATCAAACGGCGTTATCATCATTACCACAAAGAAAGGACAGGCCGGACGACCATTCAAAGTGACATATAGTGGAAATACATCTGTTAGTCATGCAGCAAATATGCTCGATGTGCTAAATGGTGATGAGTTTCGTACAGTTTTAGAGGATCGGGTTACCAATTACGACCTGACTGAATTTGCACTTACCCGATTGGGGGAAGCAAACACAAACTGGCAAGATCAGGTTTATCGCACTTCTGTGTCTACCGACCATAACTTAAGCATGACAGGAAATTACAAGAATATTCCTTACAGGGCTTCACTGGGTTACACAGACCAAAACGGTATTCTGAAGTATTCATCCATGAACAGAACAACACTTGACTTAAGTGCTAGTCCTTCATTACTTGAAGATCACTTAAAAGTGAATGTAAATGTGAAAGGGATCGACATAAACAACAATTTCTCAAATACTGATGCTATTGGATCATCTGCTGTTTTTGATCCAACACAGCCTATCACAAATGGAAATACGGTTTATGGAGGATACTTTGCCTGGACTGAATTAAGTGACGATGATCCTATAAATGGGATCCCGAATAATATTGCTACGCAAAATCCGGTAGCTCAATTAAAATACCGAGATAATAAATCAGACGTGCAACGCTTCTTCGGAAATTTACAACTAGACTATATGTTTCACGCATTGCCAGAATTACGTGCCAACTTAAATATGGGGTACGATTATTCAAAAAGCGTTGGAGATGATAATATTGACCCACGAGCTTCCTGGAGTTACCGGGAACCTTCTCAAAATGTAACATCCTATACAAATATTGTGGAAACCAAATTGCTGGACTTCTACCTTAATTATACAAAAGAACTTGATGAAATCTCCAGCAAAATTGATGTTACCACAGGTTATTCATGGCAGCATTTTTATCGTGAAGGCGATAATGCAAACCGCCCATGGGAGCTAACAGATGGTGAATACGTGGGTGCAGACACAACCGTCTATAAAAATGAAAACTATCTCGTGTCCTTCTTCGGGCGTGTGAATTACTCTCTTCTAGATCGTTACCTAGTAACAGTTACTTTACGTGAAGACGGTTCTTCCAGATTTAGTAAAGATAATCGTTGGGGACTTTTCCCTTCAGCTGCATTTGCCTGGAAAATAAATGAAGAGATGTTCATGGAAAGTGTGCCGGAGATTAACGAACTAAAACTTCGTGTTGGTTGGGGTATTACCGGACAACAGGATATTTCGGACAATTACTATCCTTACTTAGCAACATACCGCATAAGTCAAATGGGAGCTTATTATCAATTTGGCGATACCTACTACCCCACTCAGCGACCTAATGCTTATGATGCAAACATAAAGTGGGAGGAAACGACAACCTCAAATATCGGTATTGACTTTGGCTTATTTGACGATAAAGTCATCGGTTCATTGGATTATTACCAAAGAACAACTAAAGATTTGATCAATGAAATTCCAATAGCAGTGGGAACCAATTTCTCGAACTACCTAACAACAAATGTGGGTACTCTGGAGAATAAAGGGTTTGAAGCGGCATTGACAGTTCGCACTATTTCAACCCCCGATGTAAGGCTTGAAATCAGTGGAACATTTTCATACAACCAAAACGAAATCACCAAGTTAACACGAGTAAATGACCCTAGTTATACGGGATATTTAACAGGAGATGATATTTCTGGTGGTGTTGGAAACAAAGTTTTAATAAATAGTGTTGGACATCCAGCCAATTCATTCTACTTATTTAAACAAGTATATGATGACGGAGGAATGCCAATTGAAGGTCTCTATATTGATAAAACAGGAAATGGCGGAACTGTTTCAGGAGACGATGCCAATAAATATTATCTTGGCAAAGCTGCCCCTGACTATTTGATTGGACTCTCTTCAAGATTGACCTATAAGCAATTTGATTTTTCTTTTAATGGTCGACTCAGCCTCGGAAACTATGTATACAATAACAATGCTTCGAACAAAGCCTTGTACCAAAATCTGTATAATCAATCCGGTTTTACAAGTAACATACCCACTTCAATCAGCGATACTGAATTCAGTAATGCCCAGTTCTTTTCTGATGTATATCTAGAAGATGCTTCATTCTTCCGAATGGACAACATCAACATAGGATATAGCTTTAATGAATTCCTAACAGAAAAGTTAAGTGGACGCGTTGGTTTTACACTTCAAAATGCATTTGTAATTACAAAATATTCAGGCTTGGATCCTGAAGTAAGTACGGGTATTGATAACAATATTTACCCACGTCCGAGAACTTGTATGCTTGGCCTAACTCTTGATTTTTAACTATCAAAAAACGATTGATCATGAAAAGAATAATCTATTATATTACAGGAATCATCCTCATCTTGACCGTTAATTCGTGTACAAAAGATTTGGATATTGTTCCAATTGACCCAAACCTGAACACAGCAGATAAAGTGTTCACCGACGAGACATCGTATAAGCAAGCGTTAGCAAAACTATACGCAACCTATGCTGTATCCGGACAAACCGGTGGCGGTGGCGGAGATGCCGACATTCAGGGCGTTGATGAGAACTTTGGTAACTATCTGCGTCAATACTGGAGTTTGCAGGAATTATCTACCGATGAAGCCATAATGGCTTGGGATGATGCCACCGTAAAAAATTTCCATTGGCAAAACTGGGCTCCCAACGATGTATTTCTAACGGCCTTGTATTCAAGAATATATTACACCATTGCTGTTTGCAACGAGTTCATCAGAAATTCAAATGACGGTATTCTAAAAGAGACTGGCTCGTTTCAAGAAAACTTAATGCTCTTTAATGCAGAAGCACGTTTTCTTAGGGCATTCTCATATTGGCACGCTATTGACATGTTTGGAAATGTTCCATTTGTAAGCGAAGCAGACCAACCCGGTGCTTTTTCGCCTGAACGAATAGTACGTGCAGATTTGTTCACCTATATTGAAAGTGAATTAATGATCTTAGAGAATGACCTTGCCGAAGCAAAGATGAATGAATACGGACGTGTGGATAGAGTTTCAGCATGGATGCTTCTGGCTAAACTATACCTAAACGCTGAAGTGTACATTGGTGAAAATAAATATACTGAAGCACTTACATACATAAATAAGGTCATCAATTCGGGATATTCTTTTGATACAAACTATCAACGAATCTTCTCAGCAGATAATAACGAAAGTCCGGAAATCATTTTCCCAATTACATTTGATGGACAAAATACACAGCAATACGGAGGGATGACCTTTTTACTTCATGCATCTAATGGAGGAGGTATGCCACTATATGGTATTGATGGTGGATGGGGAGGTATTCGTTCTATTAAAGAAATGGCAGAACTATTTGGTATTCAAGAATCTGATTTTTCTACAGATAATCCTGAACCAACATTTGCTGATACAAGAGCGAAATTTTATTTCAATCCGGAAAGCTGGGAATGGGAAATTTCCAATGTGGGAACATTTACCCAAGGAATTGGAATTCTCAAATTCAGAAACGTAACCTCAACAGGAGGGCCAGCACCTAATACGCATCCAACATTTGCCAGCACTGATTTTCCGATTTTCCGATTATCTGATGCTTACCTGATGTACGCCGAAGCAGTCGTAAGAGGTGGTTCAGGTGGAAGTATGTCTGCAGCCCTCGGGTATGT
Organism: Prolixibacteraceae bacterium; assembly: GCA_963662675.2. Lineage (GTDB taxonomy): Bacteria > Bacteroidota > Bacteroidia > Bacteroidales > Prolixibacteraceae. The sequence continues at coordinate 207,810 of CAXXHP010000002.1, read as the reverse complement.
AAATGATATACAAGAAAGAGCCTATGGCAATTCCTCAAATAATATCACTCAGTCGGAATTGACCCTTGATTTCTTATTGGATGAACGAGGACGTGAGCTATACTGGGAAGCACAACGGAGAACTGACTTAGTTCGTTTCAACAAATTTACCGGAGGCGATTACGTTTGGCAATGGAAAGGAAAAGTTCAAGAAGGAACATCGACTCCATCCTTTCGTGACCTTTACCCAATTCCAACAAACGATTTGATGTCCAATCCTAATTTGATTCAAAACGATGGATATAATTAATCACATGCTAAAAACAGGAAAAATGAAGAAGATAATATTTAGCCTTTTATCCATTATCGCAATCGGTGTAATTACATCATGTGAAATAGATGATATCGTAAAAATAAGCAGTAATCCGGTGGTGCCTTCAATGATGACACCAGCTAATAATCAAACCTATGTACTTGATAGGGAAAATGCAGATGAAGTTGCTGCAACATTCACTTGGTCAGTCGCAGATTATGGTTTTGAAGCATCCATAACATACACTTTGCAGATAGCTTTGGAGGGGGACAATTTTACAAATGTTGCCACCTTGGCATCTGTAGACAATGGAATAGAAGCTTCGATCATTGTTAGTGAGTTAAACAAAAAGATGATTGAATTAAGTGCTGAACTGGATTCTCCGAACAATGTTGAGATTCGGGTTTTGGCAGATGTTAATCCAGAAGTTGAACCACTGATGAGTGAACCTATTACGATTGTTGTGACTCCTTATGCTACAACCTTCCCTCCAATTTATATGATTGGTGGTGCTGTGAAAGGATGGGATCCTTCTCTTGCTGTTGAAATGAAAAGCTCAGCTCCTAACGAATACAAAACCACAGCTTATTTTACCAGTGGTGAGGCTTTCCGTTTCTTTGCCCAACCAGATTGGAATCCTACAAGTTATAATTTCACTTATTTTGCAAATGGTTCTGTTGATCCAATGTTTGAAAATGCAGCTGATGATGACAGCAATTTCCGCTTTATTAGCACTAGTGGCTGGTACGAAATTACTGTCAATCTTAAAACATATCTGGTATCAATGACAGCTGTTTCCGAACCTATCATGTACATGACCGGCTCAGGCATAGGTGGATGGGATACTCCGGGAACAGGGGCAAGTATAAAAATGACCTTCGTGAAAACCAACGTATGGGAAGCAAGTGCAACGTTTGTTCCAGGAGAGGCATTTCGCTTTTTTGCTCAGGCTGACTGGAACCCGACAAGCTACAACTATCCGTATTTCGCAGATGGGTCCGTAGATTCTATGTTTGAAGAAGCTACAGATGATGATAAAAATTTCAAATTCATCGGTACGGCTGGAACTTATATTATAACATTAGATTTAGATGAATTGACTGTAACAATGGAAACACCATAGGTTTAATTAGATAAGGTTTGTTTGGTTATTAAGGCTGTCATGATTTCGTTCATAGTGAAAATGGGGTTAAGTTAGATCAGAGCGAAATATTGCATGACAGCCTTTTTATTTTTTTTATACTCCATGACTGTATCAGTCAATATATTCTCCCATTTAACATGCCAATTGAGAAGATCACAAAATGAGACAGATAATATTTATAATTATTTCAGTTGCTTTTTATTGTCAGTTTAGTTTCGCTCAGGTAACAACAGTCCCGACATTCCCAATAGGCACAGAACCTATCTCAATTACGTTTAATAGCTCTGAGGACAATAAGTTAGGATACTTCACGAATGAGCTATACGCCCATACCGGAGTATTAATTGAAGGGAACTCTGAGTGGCAACATGTAATTGGAAGTTGGGGAAATAACACAACGCAACCAAGGCTAACCAATCTGGGAAATGGAATTTATGAGTTGGAAATTATACCAAACATTAATTCGTATTACTCCGTTGAAAATTATGAATCTGTAATACAACTAGCTTTTGTTTTTCGATCAAGTGATGGAAGCCAACAAACAAACGACCTTTTTGTCGATATTTATGAAAACGAATTTGTAATAAATATTTCAAGCCACATTGATCAGCAGATGATCGTACTCAGCGAAGAAACTACAATTTCGGCAATCTGTTCTTCGGATGCCAGCTTGATCCTTAAAATAAACGAAACAACTCTGATCGAAGATAGTGGAACAGAAGTTTCTGTTAACCATACATTTAATGAAAGTGGATGGCAGTGGTTAATATCTGAAGCCACCTTCGAAGGGCAATTGGCTTATGACTCTGTTCAGGTGTACGTTACTGAAGAACAAATAACCGAAACTAAACCTATATCATATAAACAAGGAATCAATTATCTGTCAGATGACTCGGTCGCTTTGGTACTGTGGGCTCCTGAAAAAAATTACGTGTATGTAATCGGCGATTTTAATAACTGGCAACCCAATAGCAACTACCAGATGAAAAAAGATGGCAATTTTTTTTGGTTGACCATCCAAAATCTTGTTCCTCAAAAAGAATATGTCTTTCAGTATTTTATTGATGGCTCAATAAAAATTGGAGATCCTTACTCTGACAGAATCAGTGACCCATACGATGACATATATATCACTGACAATATTTACCCCAATCTGATCAATTACCCATCTGATAAAACAGAAGGGAGAGCCTCTGTCCTTCAAACTGGACAAACGGAATACCAATGGCAAACAACAGAATATTCCATTCCTGAGAAAGAGAACTTGCACATTTACGAACTATTGATTCGCGATTTTACAGAAGAAAAATCCTATCAGGGAGTGCTTGATAAACTCGATTATTTGGAGCGTCTGGGTATAAACACAATCGAGCTGATGCCTTTTAATGAGTTTGAAGGAAACAGTAGTTGGGGTTATAATCCAAACTATTACTTTGCTCCCGATAAAGCATACGGCACCAAAGATGATCTTAAAGAATTGATTGATTCGTGCCACAGGCGGGGCTTTATTGTCATTCAGGATATCGTGTTGAATCATGCCTATGGCTCTAATCCGATGGTCATGATGTACTGGGATGCAACCAATAATCATCCGGCAGAAAATAATCCGTGGTTTAACACCAGCTCACCAAATACAAGCTACTCCTGGGGTTCCGATTTTAACCACGAAAGTAGCTATACCCAGCAGTTTGTAGACAGTGTAACGAGCTACTGGATGACTGAGTACAAAATTGATGGGTTCCGTTTCGATTTTACAAAAGGTTTCACAAATACAATTGGTGACGGAAGTGCCTTCGATGCCTCCCGTATAAATATTCTTGAGCGGATGGCAGATCATATCTGGACTGTAAAACCAGATGCATACATTATCCTTGAGCACTTTTCTGAGAATACTGAAGAACAAATACTGACCAACTATAAAAATGGAATGTTAGTTTGGGGGAATACAAATTATTCATTCAACGAAGCTACAATGGGCTTTACTACGAACTCTGATTTTTCATGGGCTTCGTGGCAAATGCGCGATTTTTCTCAGCCAGGCTTAGTTGCATATATGGAAAGCCATGACGAAGAGCGCCTGATGTACAAAAATCTAACTTACGGAAGTTCGGAAGGTGATTATGACATAACCGAAATAAAAACAGCTTTACAGCGAAATGAATTGGCCGCTGCGTTCTTTTTCTGTTTAACCGGGCCAAAAATGATATGGCAGTTCGGCGAGTTTGGATATGATATTTCTATTGATAACAATGGTAGGACTGGTGAAAAACCATTGGAGTGGGAATATATGGATGACCCTGATCATCAGAAACTTTTTGATGTTTATTCTGCTATGCTGCGTCTAAGAGATGAGTATCCTGTTTTTACTTCAGGAACAGAAACACTCAACTTAAATGGTGATCTTAAAACAATACAACTGGCTAATGGTGATCATTACATTACATTAATAGGGAACTTTAGCATGACCGAACAAACCATTAGCGCACCCTTTCAACATACTGGAATTTGGTACGAATTCTTTCAAAGCTCAACTTATAATGCTACTGCCACAAACATGTCAATTACTCTGGCAGCAGGAGAATATCGATTGTATTCAGATCAACAATTACTTGAATTTAGCTCATTGGCAACTAATATCTTAGATAATATTTCCCTAAAGAAAGAATTGTTGGTTTTCCCGAATCCGGCACATCATTACATTCATATCAAATCAAAAGATAGAATACAACACATCAATATTTTCTCATTGGATGGTAGACTGTTAAAACAAGTACAAACAGATCAATCTGAAATTTCGATAAATATAAATACGTTTAATAACGGCTTATATCTATTACAAATCCAAACAACTGAAAACACCTATAACCAAAAATTTATAAAATATTAGGAAATAATGACTCGATACCAAGAGCCTAAAAGAACCATGAATCTAACGAATTACCACTGTTTTTGCATTTACAAACTCACGGATACCCAATAAAGAAAGTTCTCGTCCATAGCCACTTTCTTTGATTCCTCCGAATGGAAGTCGGGAATCTGATTTTACAAAGTCATTCACAAACACACAACCTGATTCCAGACCCTTTTCAGCCAGTTCTTTCCCTTTTGCAATGTTGGATGTGAATACACCTGCCCCTAACCCAAAAACTGTGTCATTTGCCACATGAATGGCTTCCTCTTCTGTTTTAACTTTAAACAGAGATGCCACCGGACCAAAAAATTCTTCATGATATGCAGGCATTTCGTGTTGGATGTTTTCCAGAACAGTTGGGGGATAAAATGAATTGTCGCCTTCAGGAACAAATCCACCACACAAAACTTTAGCTCCCATTTCAACACTCTTAACCACTTGTTGGTGTAATTCATCGCGCAAATCTTTCCGGGCAAGTGGTCCTATTAATGTCTCATTCGAGAAGGGATCACCATAAATTGCAGCTTGCATTAACTTTACAAATTCTGTCTTAAAATTCTCATAAACACTTTCTAATACAATAAAGCGTTTAGCACCAATGCAACTTTGCCCGGCATTGAGCAAACGACTAGAAACACAGAGGCGTGCAGCTTCTGCAATATCGGCATCTTCTAAAATTATATATGGATCGCTACCACCCAGTTCCAGGACCGTTTTCTTTAATACGCTGCCAGCTGTAGCTGCAACGGATTTTCCTGCCGGTGTACTTCCTGTTAAAGTAACTGCTTTAATCTTACGGTTTTCGATGATTGGCTTAACCAAAGATCCTCTGATTAAGATGGTTCTGAACACATTTTTGGGGAAACCGGCATCTGAAACCAATTTTTCAATAGCCAACGCACACCCGGGAACATTACTGGCATGTTTTAGAATGCCTGTATTTCCAGCCATCAATGTCGGAGCCAAAAAACGAAATACCTGCCAAAAAGGAAAATTCCACGGCATAATTGCTAAAACTGTACCAATCGGCTGATAGCTAACAAATGATTCTGAAGCTTCTGTTTTGATAGGTTCATTTTTCAAAAACTGCTCTGCATTCTCAGCATAATAACGACAAACCGTTGCACATTTCTGAACTTCTCCCCTCGCCTCACTCACAATTTTACCCATCTCAGACATAATTAAATTGGCAAGTTCTTCCTTACGATCAATCAACAAATCAGCCAACTTAAGCATATATTGAGAACGAATATCAAATGGAGTCGTTTTCCATAAGTTCCAGGCTGAATCTACATGATCAATAATTGAGTTTGCCTCAATATTTGAATGGTCTTTATATGTGTGGATTATCTCTTCGGTATAGGGATTTACAGATTGCATATGCTCAAATAATTGAAATTTTTATCAATTTCAAAGTTAATATGAATTGATTTTAAAAACATAGAAACCTTAGCCTTCAACGTTAATATCTGCCCAATAATAAAGGAATGATTACACAATCCTTATTTCAGAACTCAAATCGAGTGCTTTTTTGTATACTGCAGATACACCACAATATTTATCTTCTGAGAGTTTCACAGCTTTCTTCAACTTCTCAATCGGTAAATCAGAACCTTTAAATTGATAAATCACTTTCATCTTTGAATATCGTTTCGGTTCATCTTCTGTTAAGTCTCCTTCAACCAAAACATGAAAAGATTCTGGGAAAACCTTCATCTTTTTCAATATTAGGATTACATCCATTCCTGTACAACCTGCCAAAGCGGTGAGCATAAATTTTTTTGGGCGAGGACCAAGATTATCGCCCCCCGATTCTGAACCTGCATCCAAAGTAATCAAATGTCCATCCATTTCTGTCTCAAAAGACATATTTTGTTTCCATTCTAAATCGACTAAGTGTTTCATAATAAGTTATTTTAAATAGATTTATCCTCTCTTCGGATTTAATAAATAAAAAAAATAAACTATAGAGATATTTAAATAAATAGTTTTACAAATATAAATGTTCATTGTATATTTAAGAATGATATAAGCTTGATCTAAAAAGTCTTACTAAAAATATGTAGGAAATGAAAAGTTCTATCTTAAAACCAACAGAGGAAGAATGTGATCTTTCAGGGTTTCAATTATTCAAAAAATTAACCGAGAATGAACTTGCCCATCTCAATTATGAAAAAACCTGTTCTCTTTTTAAAAAGGGCAGTATAATATATCGAGAAGGTAGTCGGCTAACTGGCTTTTACTGTGTTACAAAAGGCATTTTAAAAATTTTCAAGACAGGTACAGATGGAAAAGAGCAAATCATTAGATTTGCAAAAAAAGGTGATATTATTGCCTATCGATCTTTATTAAGTCAAGAGCTGGCATGCACAACTTCAAAGGTAATTGAGGAAACAGTATTGTGCCACATTCCATATCAAACGTTATTATACTTAATACAAAACAATTGGGAATTCTCGCATCACATGCTGCAGATCGTTTGCAAAGAATTGCGCGAAGCCAACGATTATATTACTGATATTGCCCAAAAAACTGTTCGGGAAAGGCTGGCTGAAGTTTTACTTCTATTAAAGGAAAGTTTCGATTTAGATAATGCTAATACCTTGCAAATTTCACTTACTCGTGAAGAATTAGCCAATATTGTGGGGACGGCAACTGAAAGTGTAATCCGGCTGCTTTCGGAATTCAAACACGACAAACTTATTGATTTACAAGGAAGGAAAATAAAACTATTGGATATACCCACTTTGACCAGAGTTGCAAATCTCTAATTTTATTGACTGAGGACACAAATATTAAATCTGCCTATTTGCTAATCCAATCCTCTGGATTAAGTTTTTGGTTCTCTTCCCAAATTTGAAACTTCAGTACGGTTTTATTTCCATCAGAAATATCTGTATAAACAGAGCCTATCTCTTGTTTAATTCTTACTTTTTGACCAGCTGTTACATAAACCTCTTTTAGGTTTGAGTAAACACTTAAAAAGCTGCCATGGCGGACTATAATAGCCATATTACTTCCTGAAATAGCAAACACTTTACTCACCTCGCCATCAAAAACAACTCTTGCCTTGGCTCCCTCCTGCGTACTAATATCGATCCCGTTGTTTTTCACCTGAACTTGTTTAAGAACCGCATGGGCGTGTATTCCAAAATGCTCTGTTATTATTCCGCGCTCTATAGGCCACGGAATTAAGCCTTTATTCTTTTCAAAATCAGTTGATATTAATTTTTGCTCCGGCGTCAATTCAAATTCACCAGTGTTTGCTGACCCTCCTGTTTCTTCCGCCAACAGCTTTTCAATAGCATTATTAAGCTGCTCCTGCTGCAGTTCTTGTTCACGAATTGTTTTGCGTAAATCCTTCTGTTTTTTCTGTAGAGCTGTGATATGCTGGTTTTGCTCCTTTTGGTTCTCTACCAGAAGAATGTTTTCTTCTTCCTTTTTTGACAATAGTAACTCATTCTGTAGCCTATCTGTCTCCAATTCAACAAGTTTATTTTCAACAATATCAGAGAGAAGGCGAATAACTTCCATCTGTTTCTTTCTGTAGTTTGAATATTGGCGGAGATAAAGAAAACGCTTATAGATCTGATTCAGGGTTTCAGCAGAAAAGACAAAAAAGATCAAATCGTAGCTACTCTTATTTATTTGTGCAAAACGAATCATTGAAGCATATTCTTCCTTGAGCGCTGTTAAATCATCCTGAAGCATTTCAATGACTTCCACATTATTTGAAATAATGCCACCGAGTAAAGCAAGCTCAGAATTTAAACTTTCAATAAAGTCACTTCTGCTTTGAATCTGGCTATTTATCAGGTTTAACTTTGAAAGAGAAGCTTTTTCATCTTCACGTGCCTTTTTTAAAAGGTCTGATGTGAAAGCTATATCTTGTTGTGCGGTATTCTTTTTTTCACGTAATTCCGAAATTGACTGTCCATGAGAAACCCATGTCAAACTTATCAGAACATACAAAAAAAAGAGACGTTTCATTTCATTGTAGACTAATTAACCTGTTCATATTTCTCCGGTATTTTAAAATTATAATCCGGATCATATTCTAGTGAAAATTTACTGAGATTAATCTTCATCTTCAAATCATTATCCTGACTGGAAAAATGAATATTAATGTTACCGGGGAATAATTGCTTTTCAAGCGATTCATAATCAGAAAATTCAACCTGCACTTTTCTTTCGTTTGTAATATCGTCTAAAATAATTTTTCTGACTTTATAGGTTTCTGGATCAATGTATAAATATTGAACGACAAATGCTTCTTCATCCATCTTCTTCATATACCTATCAAATTTGTCTTCATTCCCTTTTCGAGTTATTTTATCCAGTTTTCGGTTTTTTACAGACTGCAATACATACAATCCTGAATTGGTATATGAAACAAACTCTTTAAATTCATCATCCTCATTATCTGCACTATACGAAAAGACATCACTTGTTAAAATTGACTGAACTGTATAAAAATCAATATCTGAACTTACAAACTTTTCGAGATAACTATAATCTTGTAAAAAATAATTTTTATCTAAATAATTAATCATTCTCACACTATCGGGCGTTAGTAACAATCTTCCAACAGGAACATTTATCTTACTTAAAGTCAGTAAAATAAAATCATCTTTTACCGAACTCAGGTTTGCTCTAAAAGATGTTTTATTTCCGTTATTATCATACTGACACGATATTTTTTTTATCCCCAATCCTTTGTAGTCGAAAGCATTATCTTCAATGTTTCGTATTAGCTTATTGGTGCTAATTGGTCGCAACTTTTCAACTGTTAAACTTTTAGGGGCTTTACATGACGTTATACCAATGAGTACAACTAAGAAAACTAAAGCGATATTTTTTAGGGAATTTATTCTCAAGGCTGTAAACTTTCAATGTAGCGTGATTCATTAATTTTTTGGTTCAGAACTTCAGATTCATCCCCTAGTTCCTTTGCTTTTTTCCAGTTTTCCATGGCTTTTACTTTCTCTCCAAGCATAAAAAGAATGTCACCGTAATGCTCAATCAAAACTGAATTTTCATCACCTCCATTTTCAATTGCTGTTTCCATATAAAACTTAGCCAAACTATATTCTTCTCTCATGAAAAGTACCCAAGCATAGGTATCCAAATAAGTTGGATTATCTGGATTTGCCTTTACAACCTGATTACTCAATCGTTCTGCTTTTTCTAAATTCTCACCTCTAATAGACAAATAATAGGCGTAATTATTTAGTACCATGTAATTGTCCGGATTAATCTCAAGTACTTCATCAAAAGCTTTAAATGCTTGTTCAACCCGATTCAATTTATAATTTGCTTCTGCCTTATAGGTTGTAAACTGAATTTGCAAGGGTTGGTTATCAACAATATAAGATTCACCTTCTTCCAGAATTTCCAAGGCTTCTTCATATTTTTCAATTTGAAGGGCACTTACGGCATTCCAGGCATATAATGCTGCTTGGTTGGGGAAATACTCAATTGCTTCTTTACTTTCAGTGTAAAGAGAATTATAATCCTGCAAATCATTTTCTAGATATAGCAATTGCTGCCAAATGATGTATGTACTTTTATCTGTTTCAAGGAATTTTCGCAAATTATCACGAGCTTTCTCTAATTCATTTTGACGAATGAAGTATTCTGCATACATGGTAAGCATACGATTATCATCCGGGTATTTTTCATATAAAATATCCAACAATTCTTCTATCTGGGCATTCGTCCATAAAGAATTTTCAGAATCTGCCGTTTGCATTAAATAGTATTGAATCTTGGTATCAGCATCCAATTCATCATTTTTATATGCCTTTTTAATATGATCAAATGCTTTAAGAATATCTCCAGCCTCGGTGTAATAGCTTGCCAATGAAAAATGAACGATTCCATTCTCAGGATCTATTTGAAGAATTTTTTCAAAATATTTCAAGGCATTTTCATTATCCCCTTGCATCTGATAATATTCGGCCAGTAATCCGTAATACTCCGGATTAGCAGGATCCGAATTAATTAATAGGTTAATTTCCTCAAATGCTTTCTGTGGCAAATTCATTGACATATAAACCTGCTGTTTCGCCACAGAAATTTGCTCATTAATACCAATCTCACTTTCTAATAGATTATAGGCATCAATGGCTTGCTGATAATCTCCTGCCATGCTCATTAATACAGCCTTTGAATACAAGAATTCTTGATTCTCTGGCTCCATATCGCATAGTTCAATATAAAGTAAGGCAGCTTCTCTATATTGCTTGCGTTGCTGATAAATTTGAGCCAGCAACATTTTGTACCATTTGTTATTGGTAACAATTGAATTTGCTTTTTCAAGGAGTAATGCCGCACTTGTTAAGTCGTTGTTTATATAGTGAAGATTGGCCATTTCATACATTGAAACTGCTGAATTTGGATCAATTTCGAGACAACGCGAAAAAAACGAAACCGCACTACTAAGATTACCTAATTGCTTTTGTTTTAAGCCTTCAATAAACAAATACTCAAATTCATTCTGCTCATCCTCCGAAAGCAACGTTTCTTTTGGCTGAGAAATGACTTCGCTATTTGTTAGTTCATTTTTGGTGGTAGCACAAGATGTTACCATCAAACCAAAAAGCAATAAATATGCAATTTTTCTATAACTCATTCGTCTATTTAATTTTTTCCGGTATGCCCAAATCCGCCTTCTCCGCGCACTGTCTCTTCTAAAATCTCAACTTGTTCCCAGTTAACGGTTTCATGCTTAGAAATTACCATTTGGCAAATACGCTCACCTTGTTCAATCTTAAAATCTTCATTCGATAGGTTTACCAGAATAACACCTATTTCTCCTCGATAATCAGCATCAATCGTGCCAGGAGAGTTTAATACAGTAATTCCCTTTTTATATGCCAATCCGCTTCTTGGTCTTATTTGGGCTTCATACCCTTCTGGTAATTCAATAAATAAACCTGTTGGCACCAAAATACGCTCCAATGGCTTCAAAATTAAAGGTTCTTCAATATTTGCCCTTAAGTCCATACCTGCTGAATGTGAGGTACTATAAGCTGGTAGAGAATTTTTTGATCGATTGATTATTTTAATTTCCATATGTCTATTTTTTCAAAGAGCAAATATAGGGAAATATCCACAAGCCTTACTTTATATTCTATCAATTAACAATATTTAGTACTCTCATACAAAGAGTAAATGCTCCATAATTCTATCTGAAATAAATAAGCCTTCTGTAGATAATTTATAGCATCTATTTTCAAATAGTAAATGTTTGCTATCCATAAATATTTGTGCTTCTTTCTTAAAATGATGATTGAATTTTTCTGCAAAATTATCTAGTAAATATTGTTCAGAAATACCCCACATGGTGCGAAGCGAAGTAATCATGTAATCATTGTACTGGTCCTGCTCTGTCAATATTTCATCTTCCCAAAAAGTCTCATCATTTTCAAGGGCTTTCAGGTATCCATCAAGACTGGAAACATTCCATCGTCGGCTTTTCTGATCAAACGAATGCGCTGAAGGACCAAACCCGAGATAATATTTTCGCTCCCAGTAGGCTTTGTTGTGGCGGGAATATAATCCAGAGTGCGCAAAATTTGAAATTTCATAATGTTCAAAATCAGCCTTTTCCATTTCCTTTTTAAGCAATTTAAATTGATCAAAGCTTAATTCATCCGGTAACTCTTTAATTCTTCCATTTTTCAAATAGTCGAAAAAGACAGTGCCTTCATGATAAGTCAGGTGATAAGCTGAAATGTGTTGAACAGATAACGAAATTGCCTTTTTCACATTTGCTTCCCAATCAAGAAGTGATTGGTTTGGAAGGCCGTAAATTAGATCGATACTGATGTTATTAAAGCCAGCTTCTTGAGCCATTTTTACCGAGTTAACCGCCTGTTTACTATTATGTCGGCGGTTCATACTTTTTAAATCACGGTCGTTAAATGATTGTGTCCCAATGCTCAGTCGGTTTATTGAAGTATTCTTTAGCCCGTTAATAAATGAGGCCGTTAAATCATCTGGATTAGCTTCCAGTGTAATTTCAATATTTGAAGCAAGTTTATAATTTTCACGAATATGATAAAGAATATCTTCTATTTGACTTATTTCTAAAATAGAGGGCGTTCCCCCTCCAAAATAGATGCTCTCAATTAAGTCATCTTCAATTTCATTTTTCCGTTGTGATATTTCTTTTTTCAGCGCCTTTAGAAAGTCAAACTTTGAGGCAAAATCTGTTGATTTATAAAAATCGCAGTAGTGGCATTTGGTTTTGCAAAATGGAATATGAATATAAATTCCTGCCATACCAAATGTTGCTTTAATCGTTAAATGTGAATTTGTAAATGAAAATTGTTACAGTTTGATCATATCTTCATGCCCATGCATGTCCGAAATGACTACGTCAATTGTTGTTTGAGAATAGAACTCCATCAATTTTGTACGAACCTCACTAAAACTGTTATGCACAGGGCAATACTTTCCATCTTCATGATGACTTGAACAAGGTTCCAAACTAATTAGGCAATTATTAAAAAAATCTTCCCCATCAATTGTTTTCACAATATCATATAGTGAAATTTCATTGGTTGGTTTGCCAATACCAAAGCCTCCATTAGGACCTTTTGTAGAAGATAATATTTTCTGTTTTACCAGGTTTTGTAAAATTTTTCCCAAAAAAGGAGTTGGAATATCAAGGTCTCCTGCAATTTTTTTTATGCCAATTTTTTTTCCATTATCATCGTGTTTCCCAAGGTAAATTAGGGCACGAATTGCATATTTACATGTATTTGAAAGCATAATTCACTTATTTAGATTTCCATAATTGGCTAAAAGATTTCTCTGCAAATTTGGGGAGTTCTTTTTGTGTGCCCAGCGCATTGTTTCCAAATATTCCAAGCTTATTTTTCATCCCTCCACTAACTGCGTCCAATCTCTTCCGCTTCATAAAAGCAAATTCGTATGCTTTCATTCCCATGTTCCAAGCAAACGGTCCATCTCCATTTTCAATGGCGTCTCTTCTATTGTATAACAATAAATTATGTAATGGTATTTTCACGGGGCAAACTTCAGAACACTTTCCACAAACAGAACAAGCATAACTTAAGTGATTGTATTCTCCAAATCCTTTAAAAAATGGCGTGATAACAGAACCAATTGGCCCACTATAAGTTGCTGCATATGTATAACCACCCACATTTTTATAAATAGGGCAAGCATTTAAACAAGCCCCACATCTAATGCATTTAAGTGATAAATACTGTTCCTCCTTTTGGTAAATTTCACTCCTCTTGTTATCCAAAAGAATCACATACATTTTCTCCGGACCATCTGTTTCTCCATCCTTTTTCGGTCCGGTTACAACCGAATTGTAAACTGTAATTTGTTGTCCTGTACCATGAGCGGCAAGCAATGGCCAAAGTAATCCTAAATCTTTCAACGACGGAACAATCTTTTCAATTCCTGCAATGACAATATGTACTTTGGGAAATGAAAAAGTCATCATTGCATTTCCTTCATTTTCAGTAAGGCAAATACCGCCAATATCAGCCACTAGAAAATTTGAACCGGTTACCCCAATGTCTGCTTTAACAAACTTATTGCGCAACAAATCCCTAACATATGCGGTTAAAAATTCAGGCGTGCTTTTCTCCGGAGTGTCAAATTTCTCATGAAATAACTCTGCAATATCTTCTTTTGATTTGTGCATTGCCGGAGTAACAATATGATAGGGTTTTTCTCCCGCAATTTGCACTATATATTCACCCAAATCTGTTTCAAGTGATTCCACACCAATATGTTCCACATGCTCATTCAAATCAATTTCCTCGGTGGTCATTGACTTGCTTTTTACGAGCAATTGAGCTTCATTCTCTTTTAAAATTTGCTGAACTGCTTTTATAGCCTCATTTCCATCTTCAGCCCAAATAACTTCTGTTCCTTTTGATGTTATTTTTTCTTCAAATTGAAGCAAATAATCGTGCAGATTATTAATGGCTTTTTCTTTAATAAAAGAACCTCGGCCTCTCGCTAGTTTAAGGTTAGAATACCGCTTTCTACCACGATCAACAGCCTGATCATATCTGGCAATATTAAACTTGATAGTTGCCCTATGCTTCTTGTCAAAGGCAATTTTATCAGCATCTATAATAAAGTTCTTTTTGGCTAAATACATGATTTATTTTACTGGAATTTTATTGATTCTAGTTAAATGCCGACCACCTTCAAATTCTGTATATAAAAATTTATCTAATATAGCAATTGCTTCTTCATCAGTAATATAACGGGCAGGCATTGATAAAACATTAGCATCGTTATGTGAGCGTGCAAGTTCTGCAATTTCAGGCATCCAACATAGAGCTGAACGAATTTGCTGATGTTTGTTGGCAACCATGTTGATTCCATTACCACTTCCACAAATAGAGATACCACGTTCAAACTCCCCTTTTACTACTGCTTCTGCCATTGGATGAGCATAATCCGGATAATCACAACTTTCTTCTGAATAAGTTCCATAATCCTTATACTCAATTCCCTTTTCCGTCAGGTACTTCATCACAATCTTTTTCTTTTCAAACCCAGCATGATCTGAAGCTAATGCAATTTTCATTTTAATATCTTTAATTTATTTGTAAACGAACAGCAAATTTAATACTAATAAGTCTTTATTTAAACTTATTAATGAAGAAACTTTCTAAGTTCTTTATTTTCTAAAAAGTAAATAATTCCAATAAAAGTCAGAAGTAATAAACTATGTATCAAATACATAATTAGTGATGAATCTAAATTCAAAAATGCCGAAATAAGATATAGACCTATTGCCACACTAAAATAAAACAATATCCTCTTTACCGGATAATTTACCGGATAATACTTTTTTCCTACTAAATAGGACATAACAGTCATGGTAATAAAACAAAAAAGCACTGCTATAGCCGATGCCATATACCCATAGACAGGAATAAAAATAATGTTGATTATCAAGCTTATAACAGCACCAATAAGGGCAAAATAAGCGCCATATCGTGTCCTATCAGTCAGCTTATACCATAAGGATAGTGTATAATATATTCCCAAAAATAAATTAGCCATTAAAACAATTGGAACTACTTTTAATCCTGAATAATATTCACTTCCCATGATATTGAAATCCCAAAATATTTCAATAAATAAGCTAATTCCTAAAAAGATAAGTAGACCAAAAATGACAAAATATTTTAGAATCAAGGCATAGCCTTTTTTATTATTTTCTGATTTTACCTGTGAAAAAAAGAAAGGTTCAAAAGCATACCGGAAGGCCTGAATAAACATATTCATTAATACTGCAAGCTTATAATTAGCTCCATAAATACCCAATTGCGTCATCGGATCTTTATCGGCAGGCATTAATTCAGGTATCAATATTTTATCAATGTTTTGATTCACCATCCCGGCAATTCCAACAATTAATATTGGAAACGAATACCAAATAATTTCTTTTAATAGTTTTAAATCAAGTCTTAGTTTTATAAGAATTTCAGGTATTAACAGAATAAAAGTAACAGATGAAGATATAAGGTTAGAAATAATGACATATCCGACCCCTATATTTTCAGAATAAATATGACTCACCAAATGATCTGGATTAGCTTTAAGTAGTGCAGGACAGATCGTTAAAAAGAAAATATTGAAAAAAATATTTGTGCCAATACTTATCAACTTTAAGGCAGCAAATTTCATAGCTCTTGATTCAATTCGAAGTTTTGCAAACGGAATTGAAGTAAAAGCATCAAAAGCCATTATTATGGCTATCCATTTTATATATTCTGGATGATTTTGATAATCTAACCAACCTGAAATTACATCTGAAAAATTATAAGCAACAAGTAAAAATGATAAAGATGTTACGAATAGAGAGATCAAAGAACTGGAATAAACCACTTCTTTATCGTACTTACTATTCGAAGCAAAACGGAAATACCCTGTTTCTATTCCATAGGTTAGCATAACCAATAAAAAGGCCATGATAGAATACAGATGTGTTACTATTCCATAATTTGATGCTAAAAAAATTTGCGAATAATAGGGAACAAGAAACCAGTTTAAAAGCCGACCTGCAATGCTACTTACTCCATAAATAGCTGTTTCCCCTACAAGTTTTTTTAATGAATTCAATTTTTTTTTTTTCAAAGATAGTTATTCATGAATAAGCATATTTTAAAATGTTAAGTATTTATTGCTGTCTTTTAAGATTTACTATTTTTATATCGAAATAAAATCAATCAAGATGAAATTGAAAACGTTCACCATATTATTCACTTATCTGCTTTTTCTCAGCACTTTTTCGTGTTCAAATACCACCGAAAAATCGAGAAAACCTGTTTCTAAAATTTCCATAACGAACAAACAAAACAACTTATTTATTGGTAATTCCATTCATATTGAAGTTACTGTAAATCCTAAAAATGGAGAATTGCAAAAAGCTGAATTATTTATTGATAATGAACTTGTTAAAATATCAAACGAAGCAAATTTCACTTATAGAATTACGAATATTAATTCTCTAGGAAAACATGAAATAAAAGTAGTTGCAACGAAAACAGATGGATTAGAAGGTACTAATTATGAATCCTTTGAAATATTATCTGACAAAGAACCTGAGGAATATACCTATGAAATAGTCAATGTTTATCCTCATAATACATATTTTTTTACCGAAGGACTTGAAATTTATAATGGAGAATTTTACGAAAGTACCGGTAATAATGGAGAATCTGGTATTTATAAAATTGATTTAAAAACGGGTTCAGTAATACAATCAATTGATCTTGATGATAAATATTTTGGAGAAGGTATTACTATTTTCAACAACAAAATTTATCAAATGACCTATAAAGCGCAAAAAGGTTTTATTTATGATTTAAACAATTTTGCACTTATTGATAGTTTTACATACGAAACAGAACAGGGTTGGGGTATGACACATGACAGCCAGCATCTTATAAAAACAGATAGTTCAGAATTTTTGCATTTTATTGATCCTAATAACATGCAAGTAGTAAAAAAATTACCTGTTTACGATAATAAGGGACCAATAAAATTTATAAATGAATTGGAATATTTTGATGGTTACATATATGCCAATGTATGGACTACTAATTTTATTATTAAAATTGAAGCTAAAACAGGAAAAGTTATTTCAAAAATATATTTAGAAGGACTGCTTTCATCAACTTACAATTACACAGAAAATATTGATGTACTAAACGGCATTGCTATCAATCCTGAAAATGGTAAAATGTATGTAACAGGAAAACTTTGGCCTAACCTATTTGAAATTAAGCTAGTTAAAAAAGACTAGGATCGTCTTTATATTTTACTTTTCCCAAATGTTTATAGGCTAATTCTGTTACTTCACGTCCTCTGGGTGTTCTTTTAATAAAGCCTTCTTTAATAAGAAAAGGTTCATACACCTCTTCAATAGTTCCGCTATCTTCACCTACTGCAGTTGCTATGGTTGATACACCAACTGGCCCTCCCTTAAATTTATCAATAATTGTACTCAATATTTTGTTATCCATTTCATCGAGTCCATGTTTATCAATATTAAGAGCTTCTAATGAATATTGAGTAATATCCATATCAATTTTTCCATTTCCCTTAACTTGTGCAAAATCACGCACTCTTCTCAATAAAGCATTTACAATTCGGGGAGTTCCTCTACTTCTAGAAGCTATTTCAATAGAAGAACGCTCATCAATCTCAATATTCAATATTTTAGCCGATCTTTTAACAATACCGGTTAAAACCTTCAAGTCGTAATATTCAAAATGCGCTTTTATTCCAAATCTAGCTCTAAGTGGACTAGTAAGTAATCCAGATCGGGTAGTGGCTCCAATTAAAGTAAATGGATTTAATTCTAATTGAATAGAACGCGCACTCGGCCCTTTATCAATCATGATGTCTATTTTGTAGTCCTCCATAGCCGAGTACAGATATTCTTCCACTATGGGGCTTAAACGATGTATCTCGTCAATAAAAAGGACATCTCTCTCATCTAAATTGGTAAGTAAGCCTGCCAAATCTCCTGGTTTGTCTAAAACAGGACCAGATGAAAGTTTTAAACTTACTCCTAATTCATTGGCAATAATGTTTGATAAAGTAGTTTTTCCTAATCCTGGAGGGCCAAAAAGCAAAACATGATCTAATGCTTCATCACGCATTTTTGCAGCTTGCACAAATACTTTCAAATTTTCAACAATTTGTTCTTGCCCTTTGAAATCATCAAAAGATAATGGTCTCAACTGCTTATCAAAGTCGTTGTCTTTTTCAGAAAATGATTGATTGTGAAGATCTATCTGATCACCCATATATCTTTGCTTTACCTTGGAAAAACAAAGATAGTTTTATTTCATGAAATGGAGGGAAATGATTCTAATTATCCAATAATACGAAGTTCTTCAAAAATTTGATTCAGCTTTTCTACATCAAAAGGTTTTGCCATAAAATCATTCATTCCAAATGAAATACATTTTTCTCTATCATTATCCATTGTATTGGCTGTTAGAGCAATTATTGGCGTTTGATTTATAATACTTTTATCCTTTTCGTAATTTCTTATTTGGACTGTTGCCTCTAAACCATCCATTATCGGCATCATTATGTCCATCAAAATAACATCAAATTTACTTTTCTTGAATATTTCTAATGCTTCAAGCCCATTATTAGCAATAATGACTTCATGACTTAATTTCTTAAGACTAAAAGCAACAATTCTTTGATTTAATATATTATCCTCTACAAGAAGTATGGAAAGTTTCTCATTCATTTAATATCCTCTTTACTGCACTATAAAGTTAATCCTATTTTTATATAAAAGGAAACCCTCTTATATATTATTAGTTTAATACTTTTAAAAGAAATAATGTAAATAATAATGTCCTGTTAGTTCTCTTTGTAAGTTTTTAAATTAGTTCTTGATTTATTAGAAATCTATCTTTTTTAAAAAATTATACATTTTTATCTAACAGCCTTAAGCATTTATAATCAATGAATATAGTTAGAAAGCTAACAATTGTTAATAGTTTATAGATGTTATTTAATAATTCAATTTTTAAACCAATCAATTGTTAATTCGTTGCTTATTTTTTTGAATCAATTTATCTTGACTTTCTTTGCAAAACGCATCTATTATAAAATTTAAACAAAAACAAAAATATATAAGCAAGTTTTTGTTCGTTTTCTATAAACAGTTTGGTCATTAATTATTAACAGTTGTGTACTATTTTAAAAGGATGTAAAGTATTATTTTAGAGTAAAATGACAAATCAATATAAACAGCTTGTTGATAAACTGGTATTCTTTAGAAGAAAGTTTTATTTGTACCAGTTATATAAAGGAATAGTTTTTTCAATTGTATTGTTAATATTCTATTATTCAGCTGTTTCAGCTTATGAATACTTTAATTATTCGTCTGTTTTTTTTAGAACTTCTTTATTCATTTTTACGCTTTTATTCATTTTAGTTCTTAGTATATGGTTTGTATTTATTCCAGTTTTAAAACTTATAGGTTTATTAAAACCTATAAGTTTTAAAAAGGCATCAATTATTATTAGTAATCATTTTGGAGAGATTGAAGATAAACTCTTTAATATTATAGAGCTTGCCGAAGAAAATAGTTATGATAATGAATTGGTATGGGCAAGTATTGATAATAAAATTAGTAAAATAAGGCTATTAAATTTTACAGAGGTTATTGATAAAAATAAGCTTAGAAAGTTGTTTTATTTACTTGTTTTTTCTTTTGTTTCATGTACAGCCTTATACTTTACTTTTCCTGGATTATATTATGAATCTACTGTAAGAATAATAAATTTCAATAAGGTATTTTTTAAACCGGCTCCTTTTACATTTTTGCTCCTTAATGAAAATCTTTCTGTTCAGAAAGGAAAATCAATAGAGTTAACTGTGCTTTGTGAGGGTAGAGAAGTACCAGATAATTTATATGTAAGTATTGGAGGCAATAAATTTTTAATGTCAAATGAAAATGAATATTTTACATATAAGTTGGATCAAGTTCATAATAATTTATCATTCTTTTTTACAGATTTAAATTATGTGTCAAATAATTATAAACTTACAATTTTGCCAAACCCATCTATACTTAATTATTCAGTTCAAATTTCACCTCCGGTTTATACAAAGCATGCAAAAGAAACTTTAAAGAATATTGGTGATTTACAAATACCATATGGAACCCAACTTAAATGGATATTTAAAGTAATTGATACTGATAGTTTAAAGGTTTCATTTAATAATGATGAGATATTTGGTAAATATGAAGAAGATGAAATATTTGTGGAGCATTTAATTACAAATGATGAATCATATTCAGTTTCATTAAAAAATAAACATTTTACAATAGAAGATATATTGAATTTTAATATTGAGGTTATCTCCGATTTATATCCGGATATAAACGTAGTTCAACTTCGTGATTCAACAAATTATTCACGCTTTTATTTTAAAGGAACTATTTTAGATGATTATGGTTTTTCTGGTTTAACATTTAATATGAATATCAACCAAAAGGATAGCGCAAATACTCTTCATATCCTTAATAATTTGAATGAGCAAGACTTTTACTTCACTTTTGATTTTAAAGATGTTGAAAATTTAGGAAGCGATATAACGTATTATTTTACAGTAAGCGATAATGACTACTTCCATAATAATAAGAAAACCACTTCCGAAGTTTTTCAATTTAATTTTCCTTCAAAAAAAGAGTTGTTATTATCAGATAATCAATTATTTAGTGATATTCAAAGTTTAGTTGAAAAGAGTTTAGAATTGAGTAATAAACTTGAAGAATCGATAGAAGAGCTCAAATATAAAAGTATAAGTGAAGATATTTCTGATTGGGAAAAGCAGCAGTTGATGAATGAGATTATTGATAAAAAAACTCAATTAGAAAATGTTTTGGATCAGGTTAAAAAGCAAAATTCAGAAATGAACAGTATGATGAATTCTTTTACTGATGAAAAGGAAGAGATTTTGAAACAACAACAACAGATAGAAGAGCTTTTAAATGAAGTAATGAACGATGAATTAAAGGCTTTATTTGAAGAATTCAATAAATTGGCTGAGGAATTTGATCAATCGAAGTTTAATGAATTGATAGATGATAATGAAATGTCTTTGGAAGATCTTTCTCAACAATTAGAAAGAAATCTGCAAATGCTTAAACGAATGAAAATTGAGCAGAAAATTGAGAAGGTTATTCAAATATTAGAAGAAACTTATGAGAATGAAAATGTTAATTTATTTGAGCTTGAAAATAGTGATATTTTAGATGACATAAAAAGTAAAGAGAAAGAGAATAAAGAATTACTGAATGTGTTGAAAGATGAAATGAAATTGGTAAACGAACTAAATGAATCTCTAGAAAAACCTATGAATTTATTTTCTGTAGAAAAAGAATTTGAAGAGATTATTGAAAAGTATACCAGTACCATTGAGTGGTTAGATAAAAATCGCAGAAAAAAAGCAGAAGACAATATTGAAGACAATATTGATTTGATTAAAAACTTATCTTTTTCTTTAATTCAAATGCTCTTGAATAACAATAAGCAACAAAATACTGAGAACATTCAAAATTTAAAACAAATTTTAGATAATTTGATTTATATGTCAGTGAATCAGGAAAATGTGATGGTTTTGTCTGTTGGAACAAATATGAATGATCCGAGTTTTAATTCAATCATATCATATCAAAACAAATTGGTTGATCAAAGCGAAGTAGTCAAAGATTCTTTATATGCACTTGCAAACAGAACGCCTTCAATTAGTTCGAAGGTAAATGGTGAGTTATTAAAGTTAGATTATTCATTGGGAAAATCTTTAGATGAACTTGTTGAAGGAAATATTAGCAGCGCTCAACGTTTTCAGCAAAATAGTATGACATCAATAAACGAAATGGCATTATTTCTTAATGAATCTTTAGAAAATCTCGAAAAACAAATGGGGGGTGGCGATCAGGAATCCGATAAGCAAGGAGAAGGAAAATCTGGAATGAATATGTTGAAAGAGGCACAACAATCATTAAAGGATCAAATGCAGCAAATGATAGAACAAATGAAAAATGGCGATGGTAAAAATTTGAAACAGCAGATTGGAAAATCGCTTATTCAACAAGAAATGATTCAGCAAATGATAAGTGAAATGTTGAATAATAGCGAAGTTGGAAGTTCAGCAAAAGAGCAACTTAAACAAATGGAATTGCTTAATGAACAAAATAGGGTAGATCTGATGAATAAATCGATTACAACCACCATGATTAATAGACAAAATTTGATTCTAGACAAGTTATTGAAAGCAGAGAAATCTGAAATGGAAAGAGATGTTGAGGATGAGCGTGAATCAAAAACCGCAGATGATGAATTCTATAGTAACCCGGTGGAATTTTTTGAGTATAAGCATGGAGAAAAGACAATTATTGAGGATATTCGTTATAATAATTATAAATTGCGCAATTATTATGATAAAATATACCGAGAATATATTAACAATTTGAACAACTAAACTTGATTAAACAACTTCGCATACCGTCTAATATTGCTTACTTAAAAGAAGTAGATTCTTTTTTTGAGGAATTACTTCAAAATAGCAAGGTACCGAGATCTGTGCAAGGGTATATTAATTTAAGTATAAGTGAATCTGTTAATAATGCCATTTATCATGGAAATAAGCAAGACTTAAATAAATGGGTTACTATTTCGGCTGAGTTGGTAAGTGATTGTTTGTATGTTGAAGTGGCAGATGAAGGAAAGGGTTTTAACTTTATGGATTTACCAGATCCTACTGCTAAAGAAAATATTAGAAATGAAGGAGGAAGAGGCCTTTTTATTATTACACATTTGGTCGATCAAATTAATTTCAAAAATAATGGCTCTATTATTCAACTAAAATTTATATTAAATCGTGAGCATCAACTTTTTTTATGAAGATATTACAGATCTTCATTTAGAAAAAAGAAAACTTAAAAACTGGATTATTTCAACCATAAAAAAGGAAGAAATGCAAACCGGTGATTTAAGTTTTATTTTTTGTAGTGACGAGTTTCTACTCGAAATGAATAAGCAATATTTGGAACATGATTATTTTACAGATATCATTACTTTTGATTATGTAGAAAATGATATTGTTTCTGGTGATATATTTATAAGTGTCGATAGAATTAGGGAGAATGCAAATACATACGGAGTAACTTTTTGGGAAGAATTAAATCGTATTGTAATTCATGGAGTTTTGCATTTACTTGGTTATAAGGATAAAGAGAAGACTGATAAGGAACTAATGACTCAAAAGGAAGACTTTTATCTCTCCATATTGTAACTTTTTCATATTAAAGCTTTTCTATTAATTTTGTGGCACAAAAAATTTGTGACAATGATACCACATTATGATGTAATTGTAGTAGGAGGAGGGCATGCCGGTTGCGAGGCAGCAGCTGCAGCAGCAAACTTAGGATCGAAGACATTGCTCATAACAATGGACATGGGTAAATATGCTCAGATGTCTTGTAATCCTGCTATCGGTGGAATTGCAAAAGGGCAGATAGTAAGAGAAATTGATGCATTAGGTGGATATACTGGGATTATTACAGATAAAACATCAATTCAATTTCGCATGCTGAATAGGTCTAAAGGCCCCGCCATGTGGAGTCCAAGGGCACAAAGCGATCGTATGCGATTTTCGGAAGCTTGGAGAAGCACACTTGAAAATGTTGAAAACCTTGATTTATGGCAGGATGCAGTTGTTCATCTTTTAATTGAAGATGGATCTGTTAAGGGAGTTAAAACACAGATAGGAGTTGAGTTTAAATCAAAAACTGTAATCCTTACGAATGGTACTTTTTTGAATGGACTCATGCATATCGGGCGGTCTCAAATGGAGGGTGGCAGAATAGGGGAGTCCGCTTCTTATTTTATCAGTGACCAATTATCCGAAGTTGGGTTTGTAACTGGACGACTTAAAACAGGAACACCAGTGCGTATTGACGGACGTTCAATAGATTTCTCAAAATTGGAAGAGCAAAAAGGAGATGTAGGACATTATAAATTTTCTTTTTTACCTTCTATTTCTTCTCCACTACGTCAGCGTAGTTGTTGGATCACTTTTACGAATGAGAAAGTACATAAGGCTTTGGAAGGTGGATATGAGGAGTCTCCTATGTACAATGGAACGATTAAAAGTACTGGCCCTCGTTATTGTCCAAGTATAGAATCTAAGTTGGTTACTTTTGCTGAAAAACCACAACATCAATTATTTCTTGAACCGGAAGGAGAAACAACTACTGAATTTTATTTAAATGGATTTTCATCTTCTCTTCCTTGGGATGTTCAATATAAAGCTTTGAGATTGATTCCCGGGTTTGAAAATGCGAAGATATTTAGACCAGGTTATGCTATAGAGTACGATTATTTTGACCCCACGCAACTAAATCATTCGCTTGAAACTAAAGTAATTAAAAATCTCTTCTTTGGAGGTCAAATTAATGGCACTACTGGCTATGAAGAAGCAGCAGCTCAGGGACTTATGGCTGGAATTAACGCTCATTTGAAGTCTCATGGATTAAAAGAATTCATTTTGCGACGAGATGAGGCTTATATTGGTGTTTTAATTGACGATTTAGTGACTAAAGGTGTGGATGAGCCTTATCGGATGTTTACTTCTCGTGCCGAATATCGCATTTTATTGCGGCAAGATGATGCAGATGTACGTTTAACTCCAAAGGGATTTGATTTAGGATTGGCGAAGCAAGAGCGGTTAGATTTATTAAATGAAAAGTTAAAATTTCGTGATGAACTTATTGAATTTGTTTCGAATTTCTCCATCAAACCTCAGTATATAAACTCTCTTTTAGAAGATAAAAATACATCTGTTTTGAAGCATGGAGTAAAATTGAAAGATATTATTTCTCGACCGCAAATATCCATTTTTGATTTGATTGAACCCATTGTTCCTTTTAGTAAATATCTAAAAATTATTCCAGAGAACAGGTTTAATGAAATTTTAGAATCTGCTGAAATCTTAATAAAGTACTCTGGATATATTGAGAGGGAGAAATTAATGGCAGATAAGTTTAAAAGGCTTGAAGATATTAATATAGAAAGTAAGTTTGACTATGAAGAGATAAATGCTATTTCAACTGAAGCAAGGCAAAAATTGAAAAAGATTAATCCTAAAACCATTGGTCAAGCTAGTCGTATTTCGGGTGTCAATCCTTCAGATATAAATGTATTATTAATCATGATGGGACGATAATGTTCCACGTGGAACAAAAATAGAGAAGCCCTAAAAAGGAAAAACATTGAGCCTTTTTAGGGCTTTTTATATCTTTATAAGTAAAGCAAAACAAGCACCAGATGAACACATATAAAGGCATTATCGTTGATGCAATAAATAGAAAGCAATTTAAGGGTGAAATAATTGTTGATAATGGAGTGATTGTTTTAATTAGGGAATGCAATCATTCTCAAGAGAATTATATTTTACCTGGCTTGGTAGATGCTCATGTTCATATTGAAAGTTCAATGACTATCCCTTCGTCTTTTGCTCGCATGGTTGTTCAAAAAGGCACCGTTGCTGTTGTTAGCGATCCACATGAAATTGCGAATGTGCTGGGTGTAAAAGGCATTGATTTTATGATTGAGAATTCAAAAACAAGCCCCTTGAAATGCTATTTTGGTGTTCCTTCATGTGTCCCTGCTACCCCTTTTGAATCATCTGGATGTGTTTTGGGGCAGCAGGAAATAGAAATATTATTAAAGCGAGATGATCTGTTGTACTTATCAGAAATGATGAATTTCCCGGGAGTGATAAATGAATTTCCCGAAGTGATGAACAAGATTGTTGCTGCTAAAAAGCACAATAAATTGATAGATGGGCATGCACCTGGATTGCGAGGAAACGATTTGAAGAAGTATGTTGAGGCAGGAATTTCAACAGATCATGAATGTTATTCTTATGAAGAAGCAATTGAAAAGATTGATTTGGGAATGAAGATTCTTATTCGAGAGGGTAGTGCAGCTAAAAATTTTGACACACTTTATAAGTTGATTGATGAACATCCAGATATGGTAATGCTGTGCACAGATGATTCTCATCCGGACACTTTAATTGAAGAAGGCCATATTGATAAACTCATTAGAAAAGGGATTAAGAATGGACTCGACATATATAAACTAATTAGATCTGCAGTTGTAAATCCGGTTCAACATTACGGATTAAATGTTGGCTTATTAAGGGAGGGTGATCCTGCTGATTTTATTATTGTAGATGATTTGGATAAGTTTAACATCAAAGAAACGGTTATTGCAGGCATCTCTGTTTTCAAAAATGGAGAGGTGCTTTTTGATGAAATAGATACTGACCCAATCAATTTATTTAATCGTGGAAAGATATGCGAAAAGGATATTCAGGTAAAAAGACAAAAAGGAAAAATTAGAGTAATTACAGCTGTGGATGGCGAATTAATTACGGGACAAGAACTGCATGACCCATTGACTGAGAATGGTCAGATCATTTCAGATGTAAGGAATGACATTTTAAAAATGGCGGTAATAAATCGGTATAAAAATGAGCCGATACAAATCGGATTTATTAAGAATATAGGGTTAAAAAAAGGGGCCATTGCAAGTAGCATTGCTCACGATAGTCACAACATTATTGCTGTTGGTGTTTCAGATGATGATATTGTTTCGGTTGTAAATAAATTGATAGAAAATAAAGGTGGTATTGTTGTTGGAGATTGGGAAAAACAACTGGATTTGAAATTGGAAGTGGCAGGTTTGATGACTTCCAGAAATGGAACAGAGGTCGCAAAACGATACAGTGAATTGAATGTTTTGGCAAGAGAATATGGAGCAAAATTAAAGTCTCCCTTTATGACAATTGCTTTTATGTCATTACTTGTGATACCAGAGTTAAAACTTGGAGACAAAGGTTTATTTGATGTCAACAAATTCGATTTTGTTGATCTATTTGTAGAGGAATGAAACAATACGAAAGTCAAAATAGAAATGTAGAGTACCTGAAATCCTTAATTTCTGTGCTTCCTAATCAACCGGGGATATACCAGTATTTTGATACTACTGGGAAGATAATCTATGTCGGTAAAGCTAAAGATCTTAAGAAAAGGGTTTCTTCATATTTCACAAAAAAGCACGATAGCCGAAAAACGGCATTGCTTGTAAGAAACATTTTTGACATAAAACACTTGGTAGTAGAAACTGAAGAAGATGCTCTTCTGCTTGAAAACAATCTGATAAAAAAATATCAGCCAAGGTATAATATTCGTTTAAAAGACGATAAAACTTATCCATGGATTGTGGCCAAGAATGAGTCTTTTCCACGTGTTTTTCAAACCCGAAATGTTTTTAGGGATGGCTCTTCTTATTTCGGACCATATACTTCAATTGTCGCAGTTAGAACTTTACTTGATTTATTTAAGAAATTATATAAACTCAGGAATTGCAAGCTTAAACTTTCTAAAGAAAATATTGAATCAGGTAAATTTAAAGTTTGTCTGGAATATCATATTGGAAATTGTTTAGGTCCTTGCGAAGGTTTCCAAAACGAAGAAGACTACAACCAATATATTGATGAGATTCGGGATATTCTAAAAGGAAATATAACGGGAGTTATTAAGTATCTCCGAGAAATGATGAAAAAATATTCTGAGGAATATCGTTTTGAAGAGGCCAATCAGATAAAGGAGAAATTAGCAATTCTTGAAAAATTCCAGAAACGTTCTACTGTTGTTAGCTCCACAATTACGGATGTTGATGTTTTTGGGATTGATGTGGTTGAGAAATCTGCTTATATAAATTACTTGAAAGTTATAAATGGGGCAATTGTTCAAACTTACACGCAAGAGATAAAAAAGGTGCTCGACGAATCACCTGAGGAATTGTTAGAATATGCAATTGCAGATATTAGGCAGAAAATATTTTCAAATTCGAAAGAAATTCTGGTTCCTTTCAAACCTGATATTAAACTGGAGCAGGTGTATTTTAAAATTCCAGAAAGGGGAGATAAGAGAAAGCTATTGGATCTATCAATGAGAAATGCGAAGTATTATCGAATGGAAAAAGAAAAGCAATTATCCATTTCAAAGCCTTTGCAAAGTACAACTCGAATTCTAGAAACGATAAAAAAAGATCTTCGGTTAAAAGAATTACCAATACAAATTGAGTGTTTTGATAATTCAAACTTGCAGGGTTCAAACCCAGTTGCTGCTTGTGTTGTTTTTAAAAATGCAAAACCGGCAAAAAAGGAATACCGTCATTTCAATATAAAAACAGTAGAGGGTTCAAACGATTTTGCATCAATGGAAGAAGTTGTTTATAGGAGATATAAACGGCTATTGGACGAAAATAAAAAATTGCCTCAGCTTATTGTTGTTGATGGAGGGAAAGGGCAACTTGGTTCAGCATTGATAGCTCTTGAAAAATTAGATCTCCGTGGTAAGATTACAATTATTGGGATTGCTAAGAGGTTGGAAGAAATATTCTTTCCTGGAGATTCGGTTCCTCTTTATCTGGATAAAAACTCGGAAACATTAAAAGTGATTCAGCAAACTAGAGACGAAGCCCATCGTTTTGGGATTACCTTTCATCGAAAAAAACGATCAAACGATTTTGTAAAATCTGAGCTGGAAGAAATCCCAGGAATAGGAGAAAAGACAATTCAGTTACTTTTAAGAGAATTTAAGAGCCTTGAGAATCTAAAAAAACAGCACTACAGTGCAGTTGTTGCACAAATAGGAGATTCTAGAGCTGCTAAAATCTTTGATTATTTTAAATTAAAGCGCTGAAAATTAATTGTTTGAAGTCTGCTTTTTTGTGAGGAAAGAGTGCAGTCTTTTTTATCCAACCATATTAATTTCGGTACTTTTCATCTCCATTAACCAATCCGAGGTATGAATAGTATCTGCTTTCTGCAATTTTCTTTTCTACTACTGCTCTTTTTACATCGCAACCCGGTTCATGAATATGAGTGCAATTATAGTACTGACAATTTTCTAGTCGCTTAAAAATTTCAGGAAAGTAATGACCAATTTCTTCTTTCTCCATATCGAGCATTCCAAAGCCTTTTATTCCGGGTGTGTCAATAATGTATCCACCAAAACTTAACTCAAACATTTCCGAAAAGGTTGTTGTATGTACTCCCGTTTGATGATATTCCGAAATTGCTTTTGTTTTCAAATTAAGTTTCGGTTCAATACTATTGATTAGAGTTGACTTTCCAACACCAGAATGACCGGAAAAAACAATGGTTTTGTCGGTCATCCATTTCTTCATTTCTTCAAGTCCGATATTTTTCTTGGCTGAAGTTTTCAAACACTGGTAACCAATATTTTCATAAAGATCAATAAGCTTATCCATTAGCAACGTTTGCTCTTTGTTATACCTATCAATTTTATTGAATATTAGTGTGCACGGAATACGATAAGCTTCAGCAGAAGCTAAAAATCTATCAATGAAGGTAGTCGTTGTTACTGGGAAATTAATTGTAACAACCAAAAAGGCTTGATCTATATTGGCCGCAATAATTTGAGATTGCTTTGAAAGGTTTGGAGACCTTCTGACAATGTAGTTTTTCCGGTCGTAAATATTTGAAATTAACCCAACAGAGTTAAGGCCATCTTCCCCTTCATGATCTATAAGCCTAAAGTCTACATGATCACCAACAGATACCGGATTGGTACTTTTTATGTCCTTGATGCGAAAATTACCTTTAATTTTGCATTCAACAACTTTTCCGGATTCTGATTTTACGCTGTACCAGCTTCCGGTTGATTTTATGACAATTCCTTTATCCAATGATTATATCTGAGTTAAAAAGTATGTCCTATTTTCTTCGATAGTAACCTCATCCCTTTTTGAAGTAGAATACAAAATAATGTATGAACAAATTTCAAGTGAGGTTCTACCTGCAAAATGAAAATTAGTTTACTTTAGAGTGAAAATAAAACTCAAAATTACTAAAAATTGTGAAACGGATTATATCGTATAATGTGAATGGCATTAGAGCTGCATTAAAGAAGGAATTCTTAACATGGATGAAACTTGCTGATCCTGATATTTTATGTATTCAGGAAACAAAGGCTCAGCCGGGTCAAATGAGAGAAGAAGAGTTTGAAAAATTAGGGTATTCTATTTACACACACTCTGCAAAAAAGCTAGGGTATAGTGGTGTAGCGATTATCACTAAGGAAAAACCATCTCACGTGGAATACGGAATGGGAAATGCTCAGTATGATGACGAAGGAAGAGTAATTAGAGCCGATTTTAACGACTATTCAGTGATTAGTGTCTATTTCCCCTCTGGAACTACTGGAGGCGCTAGACAAACCTTTAAAATGGATTTTTTGGCTGATTTTCATGCATACTTGAATGAGTTAAGAAAAATGCAGCCCAATCTCATTATTTCTGGTGACTATAATATTTGTCGTTTATGGATTGACATTCATAATCCGGAGAAGCAACAGAATACATCAGGTTTTTTGCCAGAAGAACGCGATTGGTTTCAGCAATTCATTGATAATGAGTATTTTGATAGTTTCCGTGAGGTGAGTGGGGATCCTCATAATTATTCATGGTGGAGCTATCGGGCAGGCGCCAGAGCTAGAAATAAAGGTTGGCGAATAGATTATAACATGCTTACTGCTGGATTAAAATCAAAAATAATAAATGCCGGAATTATGCCAGAGGCCGTACATTCCGACCATTGTCCGGTGTGGGTTGAAATGGATCTGTAAATGAAAAAGTTATTTTTGGCATCCTTACTTATCACTTGTTATTTCACTTCCTTTTCTCAAAGGGAACCGGAAAAATTATTCCATTCTTTGGATACGAGTTACATACAGTCATTTTATAATGATCTGATTGTGAGGGTGTACTCATCAAATCAAAATAATTTTATTCAGTTGAATGATTTGGAGCAGGATGTTCGTTTAAGATATCAACCGAATGACTATTTCAATTTGGGAGTTGGCTTTAACTATAAATGGTTTGGGATAAATGTAGGTACGAAAATCCCCTATTTTTCTGATGATGATAATCGCTTTGGAAAGTCGACCAGTCTTGGAATTCAGAGCTATTTATATGCCCGAAAGTTTACAGTTGACATTCTAGCATTAAAAACTAAGGGATATTATTTGAGTTTAGCTGACAATCATGACTTGGCAGAAAAGGGGACGGAAATTTATTACCAACGCCGTGATTTGAAGACCATTAATTTGGGTTTGAACATGAACTATGTTTTAAACCACGAACGCTTTTCTTATAAGGCTGCCTTTAAACAAAATGAACTTCAAAAGAAAAGTGCTGGCTCGCTTATTTTTGGAGGAGGGATTTATATGCTGAATGTTGAAGCCGATTCTGCTTTTGTTCCACGTGAAATAGATGATATCTACTTCTCCGAATGGCGTAATCTCGATGATTTTAAGAGTATTACTTTAAATGCTAACATTGGTTATGCCTATTCTTATGTACCTCAGCCAAATTGGATTATAACAGGCTCGTATCGATTTAGTTTGGGTTTGCAGCAAAATGTGTGGCACTACACCGGAGATGACGATAATTGGCAAGCCAAGCTGAGTAGAAGCCACGTTTTTCGTGTATCTGGAGGGCATCATTTTCCGGGATTTTATTTGGGAGCTTCTTTTGTGAGATATGAACAAAATTCATCTATGAAAACGCATTCTTTGAGCATGCTCAATGGAACTAATTATACAGAGTTTACAATAAGCAAAAGAATAGATTTATAAGTTTATTCCCAATCTAGAATGATTTTTCCGCAATTTCCTTCTTCCATAATGTCAAAAGCTGATTGAAAATCATCTGCTTTCATGCGATGAGTAATAATGGGGGAGATATCTAATCCGGATGTAAGCATCATTTCCATATGGTACCAAGTCTCATACATTTCGCGTCCATATATACCTTTTAGTGTTAAGCCTTTGAATATCAGATTAGTCCAGTTTATTTTTGTATCAGAAGGAAGAAGTCCTAACAAAGATATTTTGCCACCGTTATACATGTGTTCAACCAAATCATTAAAAGCAACTGGCGAGCCACTACATTCCAGTCCAATATCAAATCCGGCAACCATTCCAAGTTGATCCATAGCTTCTTTTATATTGTTGTTTAAAGGATCAATAACCATTGTAGCACCCATCATATCTGCGAGTTTGCGTCTGTATTCAGAGATATCAGTTCCAACGATGTAACGAACACCTGCAAAACGACAAACAGCAGTTGCCATTGATCCTATTGGACCGCCAATACCGGTAATTAAAACGTCTTCACCCAAAAGAGGGAAGGATAGAGCTGTATGCGTTGCATTTCCCAGAGGATCCATTATGGCCATGATCTCATCGGGAATGCGAGCGTCAACTTTCAACACATTTTTTGCTGGTACTGAAATATATTCAGCAAACCCTCCATCGCACTGAACACCAATGCCTAAGGTGTTGTCACAGATGTGTTGACGACCCCGCCGACAATTACGGCAAAAGCCACAAGAGATGTGTCCTTCAACGGTAACACGTTCTCCAACATGTACACGATCAACTTCAGAGCCTGTTTCAACAACCTCACCCATGTACTCATGACCTATAATTAAAGGTGTTTTAATGGTATTCTTAGCCCATTCATCCCATTTGTAGATGTGAAGGTCGGTACCGCAGATTGCAGCTTTTTTAATGCGTATTAGTACGTTATTATGACCTACCTTTGGGATAGGAATTTCTTCCATCCATAACCCGCGTTCGGGCTTGCTTTTTACTATTGCCTTCATGTTTTTTGCTGATTTATCCTAAGTTAGGGCAATTCAACAGAAAAATGAATAGAAAAAATCATGTTTAGTGGAGAAGACTTCTGAGAAGCAGGAATCGAATTCAGATGATCGTTATTTTGAAGAAAAGCCATCCTGAACTTGTCTCTTGAAATAAAAAAAAATACCCAAAAAAAAAATTCGGGGTACAAAGGTCAGTATATATTTTTCGAAAATATTCTATTTCAATTCCCAACTAAAACCGTCTTTGGTGTCTTTCACTTCAAACCCAAGCTTGGTTAGTTCGTCGCGTATTTTATCCGAAGTAGCCCAGTCTTTATTGGCTTTCGCCTCCATTCGCAATTGAAGTAGTAGATCAATTGCACCTTCATAAGCTGACGAGTTTGAGTCAGATTTGGTCTCAACTTTTTGTAATCCGAACAGGTCGAAAATAAAAGTTGCATATAGCGATTTTAATTCTTCTAAATCTGTGGAAGAAATGCTCGCTTTTTTATCAGAAATGGAATTAATAATTTTAACTCCATCAAATAAATGTGCAATGGCAATCGGACTATTCATGTCGTCATCCATAGCTGCATAGCACTTACTTTTCAGTTCAGTAATGTTTATTGTAGATTGCTTATCTGGCTGAATTTGTTCCAGTGTTTCAACAGCTTTCAACAGTCTTTCCAGTCCTTTCTCTGCGGCCTGTAGAGCTTCGTTTGAAAAGTCGAGTGTGCTGCGGTAGTGTGCAGTTAGCATAAAAAAGCGAATGGTCATTGGCGTGTAGGCTTTTTCAAGCAAAGGATGATTGCCATCAAAGAAATCATCCAGAGAAATGGCATTTCCCAAAGATTTTCCCATTTTTTGTCCATTCAGTGTAATCATGTTATTGTGCATCCAATAGCGAACTGAATTATGGCCAAAGGCGGCTTTTGATTGTGCTATTTCAGCTTCGTGATGCGGAAAAATAAGATCCATTCCACCTCCGTGTATGTCGAATGTGTCCCCCAAATATTTACTGCTCATGGCTGTACATTCGAGGTGCCAACCCGGAAAACCATCACTCCACTTGGAGCTCCAGCGCATGATGTGTTCAGGTGCTGCTTTCTTCCAAATGGCAAAATCCAGAGGTGAATGTTTTTCATCTTGACCTTCTAATGCACGAGTGTTGCTTTGCATATCTTCAATCTTACGGCCAGATAATTGCCCGTAAGGATGATCCTTTGCGTATTTTTCAACGTCAAAATATACAGATCCATTGCTTTCGTAAGCGTAACCGGAATCTAATATCTTTTCAACCGTTGCAATTTGCTCCATGATATGGCCGGTAGCTCGTGGCTCAATGCTTGGGGGAAGCACATTCAGCTTCTCCATATTTTTATGGTAATCATTGGTGTAAATCTGAACGATTTCCATCGGCTCTAACTCATCAAGTCGTGCTTTTTTAGCAATTTTATCTTCCCCTTCATCAGCATCATTTGCCAAGTGTCCAACATCTGTAATGTTGCGTACATAGCGAACTTTGTATCCTAAATGTTTGAGATAACGGAAAAGAAGATCGAAAGTAACTGCAGGGCGTGCATGTCCTAAATGGGCTTTCCCATAAACAGTAGGACCGCATACATATAAGCCAACTTTACCTGGATGAAGTGGCTTAAAAACTTCTTTTTTACGACTTAATGTATTGTAAACCTGAAACTGATTTTTCATTGAATTGAGAAATTTGTGCAAAGGTAGAAAAATCTCTTCAACTCAGTGGCATGGTTGATAGTACTCATTTGGATAGTGTGTTTAGAGGAGTGTGAAAGCTATCCATTATTTATTTTAGCATGATGAAAATGGGAGTTAAAAAAAAATCCTCCAAGTTTTAGGAGGATTTTTTTGCATTTTAGGGTCACACAGTCAGTATTTTCAAAGCTTCATCATTCAATGCATCTGTCATGAATGGAATTTTTGAAATATCTTCCGTTTCGCGGTTGGCTGTAATTAAATCATTACGAGTTAGCTCGTTTAGGTTAAATTTTCTTGCACCAGCCATAAATTGTTGGAGACCACCGGCAAGTTTGTCGGCATATCCGCACATGGCTATTGCTCCAAATGGTATGTTTTTCATCTCATCTGCACCTACTTTGTTTTTAACAGCTTCCCATTGTGAAAATATTTCTTCAGGGTATTTCCCATATTCTAAAACCGATGGGGGCAGGCTTTCCCAATGTCCATTTAGTTCAGCTTTTCTGTCGTGAGCCAATGCTCCCTCAATGTTACTTCCCAGAAAACCAGCTATCATGGGTGCACGCCCCAGGCAAACAAGCTTGGTGAAAGGTGCTCCTAATGATAGAGCTTTAAATAAATGATCTTCGCGGGCGAATCCACCGGCGAATGAAATAGCTGGCACTTTAATTCCTTGGTCAGCAAGTATTTTACAATATTCGTAAGCTTTTGCATGTAGTGCAAGTGATGGAATTCCCCAGCTTTCCATCATGTTCCAAGGACTCATTCCTGTACCTCCACCAGAGCCGTCAATGGTCAGTAAATCAAGTTTAGCATCAGCTGAAAAACGGATAGCCATAGCCAGATTTTCCATACCGTATGCCCCTGTTTTTAGGGTAATGCGTTTAAACCCTAATTTTCTAAGGTAGCTGATTGAACTCATGAAGCTTTCGCGTACTTCCTCTGCCGTTTGCAGGTTAGTTGCACCAAGGCGACTGTGGCGGGCAAATGATGTAATATTGCGGGTTTCGTATGTTTTAATTACTATCGGGTCAAAAGGATCGGGGTCAACAATGTAGCCACGAGTTTTTAAAAATTGGGCATATTCCAAGTTTTTTACCTGTATTTCACCACCAATATTTTTTGCTCCTTGTCCCCATTTTAGTTCAAGAATGATATCGTTTCCGTATTTATCAATTAGGTATTCGGCCACTCCATTGCGGGTATCTTCAACATTCATTTGAATGATGATTGCCCCGTATCCATCGTAATAGCGGGAGAAATGTTCAATTCTTCTTTCCAATTCAGGCGCTTTTTTGATTCTTCCATTTTCTATAACGGATTCACGGTCAATGCCTACCACATTTTCTCCAACGACAATTGGAAACCCACATAGAGCTGCACCAACTGCAAACGAAGGCCAGTAGCGGGCAGCAATGAAGGTTGAACCTAATGCTCCGGTCATAATTGGTATACGGCATTTGGTTTCTATCTCATTCCCGAATGAAGTATTCAGACTTACATTGGTGAAGATGCAATCATCAGGGTCGTTTGTTAGATTTTCAGGCATACCTTTTGACCCATAGGCATATCCTTGAATGCGGAGGGCATGGTATCCAATGCCTACTGAAGTAATATTAGAAGATCCTGAAGTTGTAAATCCGAATTTACGAGGGTATAGCATTTTGCGACCTTCAAGACATGAAAGCCAGGTTTCGCATTTACCTTTACATGCGGAATCACAAAGTGTACACAATCCTGACTCACATGGGTTGCCCCTGTTGATGGCCCCTAATGCATCGTTGTTTTTAATTTGTTGTAGCATAGTTTTTTGATTATAAATGAGTATGTATAATATGGAAAGTCACAAGTCACAATTTATAACAAATTCTATTAAAATGCTAGTAATCAATAATGAGTGATGATTGTTGAGTCGGCGATAGAATAAAATTAGAAATATTGGGTCGATATTGTTTGTGTCGGAGGTTGATATTTTAATTAACAAGTATTTGAAGTAACAGGTGGAGTTTACATCTTTAGAATAGCTGTACTTACTGAGGATTTAGGAATAAATTTAAACGAAATATTATTTCTCAAAATAGAAACTATATTCTTTTGAGTGAAAGAAAAAAGAAGAATGTTCGAAAACGATTTGACATGTTTAGAAACTGGAATTAGAGGGACAGTAATATGCCGACAATATAAATATTTGGAATCACATGATATGGATATTCAGAATATATTGATCTAGTTTTAACAGGTTTGGGAGAGAGGAAAAGGTCGGACAGTTATTAATTCAACCCTACTCTTTTCCTCTTCACATTTTTTTTATATAACCGTAATCAGACTTTCATTTTTCTTAATTAACCACCCAAATACCTCTGTCGAAATATCATTTTCATTTAGCATTTCAATCACCTGTGAGAGGACATTTGGTTCTACTGCAAGTAACAAACCTCCACTAGTCTGAGGATCGCATAATATTAATTTATCATCTACATTTTTTAGCTTGACCTGATGTCCGTAGCTTTCCCAATTTCGGTGTGTTCCTCCCGGAATGCAGTCCTGAGCAATGTAAGTGCTAACTTCGTCAAAAAGAGGTATTTTATCAAGCTCAATTTCTGCCGATAGGTTGCTGCCTTCACAAAGTTCAGTGAGGTGACCTAACAAGCCAAAACCGGTTACATCGGTCATGGCTTTAATGCCATTAACCTTGGCCAGTTGACTACCAATCTTATTCAGTTTCATCATTGAATTTGGGGCAATATGGCTATGCTCGGGTTGTAGTTTTCCCTGCTTTTGTGCAGTTGATAGAATGCCTACTCCCAGTGGTTTGGTGAGAAGCAGCTGACAGCCTTCGGTAGCTGTGTCATTCCGTTTTAGTTGATTAATTGCAACCTGACCCGTAACTGCCAATCCAAATATAGGCTCAGGGCTGTCAATGCTGTGTCCACCAGCCAATGAAATGCCTGCTTCCATGCAAGTTTGCCTACCTCCATCAAGCACTTGTTGTGCTACCTCAGGTGCAAGTTTGTTTACTGGCCAACCCAAAATGGCAATGGCCAGTAAGGGTGTTCCTCCCATGGCGTACACATCGCTAATGGCATTTGCCGCAGCAATTTTCCCAAAGGTGAACGGATCGTCAACAATAGGCATAAAAAAATCGGTGGTACTTATAATGGCCGTTCCATTTTGCATGTCATAAACTGCAGCATCATCTCTACTATCATTTCCCACCAATAAATTGGGATTTTCGAAAGGTGCCAAATTACTGTGAAGGATGGAGCTGAGAATTTTTGGTGATATTTTGCAACCACATCCGGCACCATGACTATATTGAGTGAGTTTTATTTTGTTCATGTTCTTCTACAAATTTGATGATTGATTTTGCATTTTTATGATGATCCATTTCCTTTAGAGGAATCCGAAAAACAGTTTTCTGATCACGATTGTTGACTCCCTTCCCATAGGCTTTGTCGTAATACTGAAGTGCGAGCATGGCCACTTCAAAATAATTATTTTGGGACAGGTATTTCTGGGCTAGTTTTACATTTTGTCCACCTAGGCGTTTAGCAATGCCGTCAATGGCTTGGGAGATTAGCAAGTTTCCAAAAGTCGAATATTCACCCACCAAGTGTTTTGCTCGTAATTCTTTCGGTAAGTCAATAAAAAAAACCTTTTGATTACGTATTTGACGAAAAAGGCCCATTGGTATTTTTACATGGCCAATACTATGGCTTTCATCTTCAAGCCAAATTGGTGCCTGTAAATTGCAGATTTGCATTTTAGTAAACAGGTTATTTTCAAATTGCTCTACCGTTGGTTGTTCTTCTTCACCAATAGCTCCAAAAGCTGAACCTTTGTGATGGGCAATTCCCTCCAGATCAATAATCTGTTTTCCTAGTTTTTCAATTTCTTTCAGCACAAATGTTTTCCCACTTCCGGTATACCCACCCAAAATGTGCAATTGAAGAGGCTGTTCAAAAAAATCGAGAATATAATTCCGATAGGCTTTGTAGCCTCCAACTATAACATATACATCTTGGAAACCATTTGCTTGAAGATGTTCCGCAAAAGAATGACTCCGCATACCTCCTCGCCAACAATGTACAGCAATGGCAGATTGATTAGCCACTTTTTTGCTTTCCGAAACAAACCAGTCAAGCTTAGGTGTCACATATTTATAGCCCAGTTCAACTGCTTTTTCTTTTGATTGCCGAACGTATACTTTTCCTACATGTGCTCGTTCATCGTCAGAGAACAAAGGAATATTCACAGCATTTGGGATATGCCCTTTCTTATATTCACCCGGTGAGCGAACATCAATAAGATGTAAGCGTTGTTTTTTTGCAATAAAATCGTTGATACTGATTTCGGTTATCATGCATGCAAAAGTAAATTTTTTTTGAAGAGCTAGGAAATGAATAAGTTAATCATAACAACAATTCACTAATATGTAAGAAGTACTCAGAAATGATAGTGAAAAAACATGTGTTTTTTAAATTTTAAGTGCTTCTTTTTGTTGTACGGATTAAGGGAAAATTCATTTAAATCTGTTTTTCAAAGATTAGCAAAGGCTACTAAAACTATATCTTATTCAAGATATCAGATCAAGGTTTAATATTAAAAATGAAGCTTACATACCAAAGTTTTATGATATCATAATTTGTGTACATTTGCCTCGATTAACAAAATTATACAACTATGAAAAAGTTTTTATTGGCACTATTTATTTGTTCGGTATTCTTCACTGTTGAAGGATTTTCGCAAGAAAGAACGAAGGTGATAAAAACCAATCCTTTGGGAATGGCTTTTGGTAATTTCAACCTGACTTATGAGAAGGTTCTTAATACAAAATCATCTATTCTTTTTAGTGGGTCATACATGTATGAACTATTTGGTGTTGACGTGAATACAGGGAGCATAGGTCTTGGCTATCGTTATTACATCACAAACGAAAAGAAAGAAGTACCATCAGGATTTTACGTAAATCCACAAGCATCTTTTGGTTTTGGAAATGTTGAGAATGATGTCAATTTTACAACTTTTTCGTTTGGTGCAGAACTGGGTTATCAGTGGGCATGGGAAAGCGGATTTACACTTGATTTAGGACTGGGGCCAAACTACACATCTGTTTCAGGAGATGTTGATAATGTTGGATTTGATTCAACGGGTGGCATATTACCCTCTGCAACTTTGGCAATTGGATACGCATTCTAAGATTTCTTAAATAGATTATGGAGAGGGTTTGACTTTTTAGTCAGACCCTTTTTTTGTTTTTGCAGGATCCGATCTTTTAAAAGATCGGATCCTTACCTCTCATTTATTTGATAATTATATGTTTTGACATTACATTTGCAGATAATTATCAAATCATCCCTTCTTATGGGATTTTTGATTATAGCGAAGAGTGGAGAGATCGGGCTCTATGAAACTCTGGCAACCCTCTGAAATTTTATCGGAAATGGTGCCAAAACCCGGCCGGAAACGGAATTATAATTGAAACAAAAACATCATGAACGCATTGAAAAAAAGAATATTACTTCTCTTCCATCTAAGTCAGATGTACTTTTCGAACAGTTGCATGTGCTGATCGGCACAATAATAATTCTCAATAACACTGAATTCGGCTCTGGTGGAGCGGACTAGAATTCTTGTATTTTTTCACAATCAATTTAAATTCAAGGTGATGAGCATCAAAAAAACATACGAAGAAATCAACGAAAAAATAAGAAATGGTAAAGCGGTCGTACTCACAGCCGAAGAGGTATCTGCTATGGCAAAGGAGCTTTCTCCTGCCGAAATCGTGGAACGTGTGGACGTGGTTACAACTGCCACTTTTGGAGCGATGTGTTCCAGTGGAGCAGTTATAAATTTTGGGCATGCCGATCCTCCAATCCGTATGGAGAAAATCAGGTTGAACGGTGTCCCGGTTTACGAAGGTTTAGCTGCTGTTGATACCTATGTTGGGGCAACGGCCTGCGATCCTGATAATCCGAAATACGGTGGCGCACATGTCATTCAGGATTTGGTAGAAGGCAAAGAGTTGGAGTTGGAAGCTTGGGGAAAAGGAACGGATTGCTATCCTCGCAAACACATTAAAACCAAAATCAGCAAGGAAACGGTAAATGAAATGTATTTGTTTAATCCGCGAAATGCGTATCAAAATTATAACGTGGCCGTTAATACGACTGACAAAATAAAATATACATACATGGGTTCGCTACTTCCGAATTTACGGAATGCAACCTATTCTACATCGGGTGAATTGAGCCCCTTGCTCAATGATCCTGAATTTCGCACTATCGGACTCGGAACCCGCATTTTTTTGGGTGGAACCGATGGTTATGTTGTTTGGCCAGGAACGCAGTTTAATACCAGTAAACCCAAAAATGAACATGGTGTGCCCATGAGTAATTCAGCTACCATTGCTGTTATTGGCGACTTAAAACAAATGAGTTCTGAGTTTTTGCAGGCTGCCTATTACGAGAAATATGGCGTAAGCCTTTTTGTAGGCATTGGTGTTCCTATTCCTATTTTAGATGAAGATATGGCAAAACGCGTATCCATCCGTAATGAGCAAATTGAAACCACTGTGTTGGATTATGGCTCCGAAGGAACGCCTGCTTTGGGACGAGTAAATTACGAACAGCTTCGGTCGGGCACTATTAAAGTGAATGGTAAAAAGATTCGTACAGCTCCTGTGGCAAGTTTGGCAAAGGCACGCAAAATTGCTGATTTGTTGAAAGAAAAGATTCAAAAAGGAGAGTTCGAACTGGTTAAGCCGGTGATGATGTTTCCATCCAACACATCATTAAATGGGCT
The DNA here is from genome assembly GCA_963662675.2 of Prolixibacteraceae bacterium. GTDB lineage: Bacteria > Bacteroidota > Bacteroidia > Bacteroidales > Prolixibacteraceae. The sequence goes on along the minus strand of CAXXHP010000002.1, from coordinate 166,122 downwards.
AAAAGAAACAGGAGGTGAATCATGAAGAAGAAACGTTATATTTTGAAATTTCCAACTCAAAGTGGAGACAAACCTTTGAGCTATCATTTGGTGAAAGACTACGATATCCGTATTAACATTTTAAGGGCAGAAGTACGTCCCGGAAAAACGGGAAGTCTGGTACTTGAAATGGAAGGAACAGCAGAGAACTTGAAAAAAGGCATTGCTTGGCTTGAAGAAAATCAAGTGAGCTGTGAGCCTCTTAATAAAAAAATTCAGTGGGATCATTCACGGTGCATTAACTGTGGTAATTGCACTGCTGTTTGCTTTTCTGGGGCACTTACGATGGATAAAAATTGGGAGCTTGATTTCAATCCGGATAAATGTATTGTTTGCGAGCTTTGTGTTCCGGCATGTCCATTGAATTTATTTGAGATTGATTTTAGAGAGTAGTGTTCTACTGAAATCGATGTCACCCTGAATTTGTTTCAGGGTCTGTAAAAAATAGAGATTCTGAAACAAATTCAGAATGACAAATTAAAAACACAGCATGATATTTGAACCCAGAACATATCGTAATAGCTTTTCAAAAGAGCGATTTCAGTCCTTTGTAATTACTTATAAGGATTCGGATTTGTGGGTGGGCATTGACCATGCTTCATACAAAGAAGAAATGGCAGAACAAGCTTTGGAAAAGCTAAAGTCCATTCGCGATGAAATGGAAGCCTATTTGCTAATTGACCCGTTTTTCAAAAAAAGTCTGAAACCTTGTCCGGTGCAGGAAATAGCTCCCGAAGTGGCTAAGCAAATGGGCGCCGCAGCCGAAAAAGCAGGTGTTGGGCCAATGGCTGCTGTTGCCGGTATTTTCAGCGAAATTATTGGACAAACACTTTTAGCGAACTTTTCGATTAATGAGTTGGTTATTGAGAACGGTGGAGATATTTATATGAAACTGCAAAATCCTCTGATAATGAGTATTTTTGCAGGAAAATCACCTCTTTCGGGAATGGTGGGACTGGAGATTTCAGCAGAACAAACACCACTGGGCATTTGTACTTCTGCAGGTACAGTTGGTCCGTCTCGGAGTTTTGGCAAGGCAGATGCCGTAATGATAGCTTGTAAAGAAACAGCTTTGGCTGACGCCTTTGCAACTGGTTTTGGCAACATGATAAAAAAGCCTACTGACGTGGAAAAGGTTTTGAAACGAACAGAAGCTGTTGATGAGATCATTTCAGCAATTTTAATTTGTGAAGATCAAATTGGAATTCGGGGAGAATTTGAATTGAAAATATTGAGTTGATCGTTAGTGTAAGTTCAAATAAAGTGAGAATGCCATTATATAACCGTCATTGCAACGAGGAACGACGAAGCAATCTTTGTCGTATAGCATACAGATTGCTTCACGGTGTCCGCAATGACGTGTATTAAGAAGTCTCCTCATCAGAAAAAAGGAAAAATACAGATGACAATTAAGAAAGATATACGAGAAGAATTAAAGAATAGAGTATTGGTTTTGGATGGTGCTATGGGCACCATGATTCAGAAGTGTAATTTGACGGAGGCCGATTTTCGGAACGCTGAATTTTCGGAACTTAAAAATGAGTTGTTTGGAAACAACGATTTGATTGCCTTGACTCGTCCGGATATACTTCGGGCAATTCATGAAGAATTTTTAGATGCCGGGTCCGATATTTTGGAAACAAATACATTTAATGCCAATAGCATTTCGCAGGCAGACTATCATACGGAGAAATGGGTGTATGCCATGAATAAGGTATCTGCTCAAATTGCATGTGAAGTAGCTGGCGAATTTACCCAAAAAACACCCGATAAACCCCGCTATGTAGCTGGATCAATTGGGCCAACGAATAAAACGTTGTCGCTTTCACCCGATGTTAATGACCCCGGGTATCGCGCGGCTTCATTTGACAGTGTAAAAGATGCTTATCGCGAACAGATAAATGGCTTGTTAGATGGTGGTGTCGATTTGCTTTTGGTGGAAACTATCTTTGATACACTGAATGCCAAAGCGGCTCTTTTTGCCATTGAAGAAGTGCTCGAAGAACGTGGGGTTCGTATGCCGGTGATGGTTTCAGGAACTATTACGGATGCCAGCGGACGAACACTTTCTGGTCAAACCGTGGAGGCTTTTCTAAATTCAGTTCGACACATTGATTTGCTGAGTATCGGTTTGAACTGTTCTTTAGGGGCGAAAGATATGCGTCCTTATTTGGAAGAAATGGCGAAAAAAGCGCCTTTCTATATCAGTGCACATCCCAATGCGGGCTTGCCCAACCAGTTTGGCGAATACGATGAAACACCTGAAGAAATGGCTTTGCAGGTGAAGGATTTCTTAGACAATCATTTCGTTAATATTATTGGTGGATGCTGCGGAACAACGCCTGATCATATTCGGAAGTTTGCGGGTATTGCAGCAGCGGCAGAGCCACACATCAAACAAAAAAATGATGAGTTGACACGACTGAGTGGGTTGGAACCAGTAACCATTACTTCTGAAACCAATTTTGTAAATATTGGTGAACGCTGTAATGTGTCGGGCTCGCGTAAATTTGCGCGCCTCATTCGCGAAGAAAAATATGAGGAAGCATTGGCTGTAGCTCGCAATCAGGTGGAAGATGGGGCACAAGTGATTGATGTAAATATTGATGATGCCATGCTTGATGCCAAAAAGGAAATGGTCACCTTCCTGAACTTGCTAATGGCTGAACCAGATATTGCAAAACTTCCTGTGATGGTTGATTCCTCGAAGTGGGAGGTGATTGAAGCCGGACTGAAATGTTTGCAGGGGAAAGCCATTGTGAACTCCATCAGCATGAAAGAAGGCGAGGAGCAATTTCTGGAACATGCACGCAAAGTGAAACGCTACGGTGCAGCGGTAGTCGTCATGGCTTTTGATGAAAAAGGCCAGGCTGATAACCTGGAACGACGCATTGAAATCTGCTCTCGTGCCTATAAACTATTGACTGAGAAAATTAATTTTCCGGCTGAAGATATAATCTTCGATCCCAACATTCTGACGATTGGAACGGGGATGGAAGAACACAATAACTATGCGGTTGATTTTATTGAATCAATACGTTGGATTAAAGCCAATTTACCACATGCAAAAACAAGTGGCGGTGTAAGCAATGTTTCCTTTGCCTTCCGTGGAAATAATTTGCTACGTGAGGCCATTCATTCGGTGTTCTTGTTGTATGCGATTGAAGCTGGACTTGACATGGGAATTGTAAACCCGGGGATGTTGCAGATTTACGATGAAATTCCAAAGGATTTGTTGGTTTATGTGGAAGATTTGGTGTTAAACCGTCGTCCGGATGCCACCGAGCGTTTGTTGGAGTTTGCTCAGGATCTAAAGCAAGAAGAAGGTAAAGCTGTACGAAAAGATGAATGGCGCGAACTTCCAATTGAAAAACGATTGGAACATGCCTTAGTGAAAGGCTTACCTGATTTTATTGAACAGGATTTGGCCGAGGCTTTGCCACACTATCAGCCCACTATTAATATTATTGAAGGTCCGCTAATGGATGGTATGAATGTGGTTGGTGATTTGTTTGGTTCAGGAAAAATGTTCTTGCCACAGGTTATCAAATCAGCCCGGGTTATGAAAAAGGCAGTGGCATTTTTGTTGCCATACGTTGAGAAAGACAAAGAAAAATATAAGGAACAGCGCACCGAGCAAAAGAAAGTGTTGATGGCCACAGTGAAAGGTGATGTACACGACATTGGTAAAAACATTGTGGGCGTGGTGTTGGGCTGTAACAACTACGAAGTGATTGACCTTGGCGTGATGGTGCCAACGGAAAAGATATTGGAAACTGCCATTAAGGAAAAAGTTGACATTATTGGATTGAGTGGTCTAATTACGCCATCGCTGGAAATTATGGCTAATGTGGCTGCTGAAATGGAACGTCAGAATTTTCACTTTCCCTTGTTGATTGGTGGTGCGACCACTTCAAAAATACACACGGCAGTGAAAGTTGCACCTAATTATTCGCACCCGGTTGTGTATGTGAAAGATGCCAGTCGCACGGTGAATGTGGTTGCTAATTTGTTAGCAAACAATCAAGAGTATATTGATTCGGTAAAAGAGGAATATGCTAAGATCAGGGAGTTTCATGGTCAGAAAAAAGCAAAAAAATACCTGACTTTAAATGAAGCTCGTGCCAATAAACTTCAAATTGATTGGAGTAAAAATGAAATATATAAGCCCAAGAAAACAGGAATTTTTGAATTGATTGATTTTCCAATTTCTGAATTGAGAAAGTATATCGACTGGAATTTCTTCTTTTTTGTTTGGGAATTGAAAGGTAAGTTTCCTGATATTCTGAATGATGAACGTCAAGGAGAACAAGCCCGAAAAGTGTATGCTGATGCACAACAAATGTTGGACGAAATCATTGAAAAGAAAATGATTCAGGCGAACGGAATTTATGGTATTTGGCCTGCTCATGCTGAAGGCGATGACATTGTGCTATTTGACGATGAGGCTCGTAGCAAAGAATATGGTCGTTTTTACCACTTGCGCCAACAGGAAGTGAAAAAAGCTGGCTCGCCCAACTACTGTCTTTCGGATTTTGTTGCTCCACGTGAAATCAATAAAACGGATTATTGCGGTGCCTTTGCTGTCACAACTGGTATCGGTATCGAAAAATGGATGGCTGAATACAAAGCTGATCATGATGATTATAAGGCTATTATGCTCGAGGCATTGGCGGATCGTTTGGCAGAAGCTTTTGCCGAATTATTGCATGAGAAAGTGCGAAAGGAATATTGGGCTTATGCACCTGATGAAAATCTGGGCTGGGATGACATCCTGAAAGTAAAATACCAGGGAATTCGTCCAGCAATGGGTTACCCTGCTTGTCCGGAACACCATGAGAAGGAGAATTTATTTAATGTGCTGGGTGTTGATAAAATTGGTATTTCGCTGACTGAGCACTATGCCATGTACCCAACAGCAGCTGTTTGCGGACAGTTTTTTGCCCATCCGGAGTCGCGTTACTTCAGTTTAGAAAAAATTAGTAAAGATCAGGTGGAAGATTATGCCAATCGGAAGAAAGTTTCTACGGAATTAGTTGAACAGTTTTTGCCTGTTAATTTGAATTATAAAGGGGTGTAGTTAAGATTAGACAACTAAAAGAATAACGTCATTGCGAACGTAGTGAAGCAATCTTTTTGAGTAACAGAATAAAGATTGCTTTGTCGTACTTCCTCGCAATGACGGGATAAAAGACATAAGTTGGATAAAAATTAAATGTTAATGAAAAGTTCGGCAAAAAAAATAATTGTTGCATTTGTTTTAGGAATGCTGCTTATGTTTGTACTCGATATGGTTTTTCACTTTAATAATTCGGTGGAAAAGAAAATTGAGCGTGAGGCAAATAAAGCTCAGAAACAGATCGAAAATTTATTGAAAAAATAAACTAGGTAGAGAGTCATAAAATTGGTTCAACACCCGTTACACAATACATAATTATGAAGGTTATAGACATTATCAATAATAGCGATAAAACAGTTTTTTCGTTTGAATTACTTCCTCCTTTAAAAGGGAATGATACCGGAAGTATTTACCGTACTATTGAAAGTCTGGTGGATTTTGATCCGAAATACATCAACATTACGACACATCGCGATGAGATGGTGTTTAAGGAACTAACTGATGGATCAATTGAAAAAAGAACTGTTCGCAAACGTCCCGGAACAGTGGCTATTGCAGCAGCTATTCAGCACAAATATGGAATTCCAGTTGTGCCACACATTTTGTGCGGTGGTTTCTCTAAAAGTGAAACGGAACATGTGTTGATCGACCTTAATTTTATGGGAGTCAATAATGTTTTGGCATTGCGTGGCGATGGTTTGAAGACTGATAATGTGTTTCGACCCGACCCCAACGGACATTCAAATGCCAATGAGTTGGTTGAACAAATTGTGAATTTACGTGAAGGAAAATATTTGGAGGCGGATTTGAAAAATTCAACTCCATTAGACTTTTGTGTTGGTGTAGCAGGTTATCCTGAGAAGCATTTTGAGGCTCCCAATTTTGATGCCGATATGAAAAACCTCAAGCAAAAGATAGATGCCGGTGCCGATTACATTGTAACCCAGATGTTCTTCGATAATCAGGTGTATTACAATTTTGTGGATAAATGCCGGGCTGCAGGCATTAATGTGCCTATTATTCCTGGAATTAAGCCTATAAACCTTAAAGACCAGCTTACCGTGTTGCCAAAGATTTTTGCAATTGATTTGCCTTCAGAATTGGCCACAGAGCTTGCGAAATGTAAGAATAACGATGATGCCAAGATTGTAGGAACCGAATGGGCTATTCACCAGTCGAAAGACTTGGTAGCAAACAAAGTACCTAGTTTGCACATATACACTTACGGCGTTTCCGATAATACGTGTAAGATTGTTGAGGCCGTTTTTTAAAGAATGATTTCATCTGTTTGTTGAACACGTCATTGCTAAGGAGGAACGACTGAAGCAATCTTTTTTTAATAGCAGAAAAGATTGCTTTGTTCTGCTTGCAATGACGAAATAATACTTTCCTGAGTTATTTCAATTTTTCGTCTTCTCTTTCTAAAATTCCCTACCTTTCAGTACTTAAACTGAAAAAGCCATGAGCCTCCCTGACATACAAAGCAACAATTTACAGTCTTATTTTGATAAGGAGGAAATTATTTTGGATACCATTGCCCAGATAATAAAAGATTTTGGCATGTTTGGAATCGCAATCGAATTTTCGGGGCATGTGGATGATGCTTACCGAGATTTGCACCAGCAGTTGGTTTCTCAGGTAGAATCTTTGCTTATTAGCAACTCCGATTTGCTGATGTCGATTTTGTACCAAGTTGACATTACCGACAGAGATATTTCGTGCACACAGATCGATTTCCCTTCGTATAATCAAGTAGAAGTGATTGCGCACCAGATTATCTTTCGGGACCTAAAAAAGGTCTTATTTCGGCGTTATTTTAAAGAAAATGGATAATTACAATTCGTTTCGAGAATTGTAACTGTGTACGATGCTTCCCCAGGTTTTGAAAATATTTGGATGAGCTTAATTTTTGTAAATAGGTAAACTGATGAAGAAGGTACTCCCTTGTTTATTGATGCTTTCGGCCCAAATCTTTCCTCCATTTTTTTGAACAAATTCGTTGCACAATATTAAGCCCAGACCAGTTCCTTTTTCATTTGCTGTACCATCTCTTCGTACATCCTTTTCAATATGGAAAAGTCCGTCAAGAATTTCAGAGCTCATCCCAATACCGGAATCACGAATACTGATAATCACAAAATCACCTTTCAATTCACAGAATAGAACGATTTTTCCTCCGGCGAGTGTAAACTTGATTGCGTTATTGAGTAAGTTAAGAATAACCGTTTTTATTGTGTCTCTGTCTACCCATATTAGAATGTCATTGGGAATGTTGTTCTGAATGTGGATGTTTTTTATGGTGGCAGCACCCAGATAAGCAGAAACACCTTTATCGATAAGCTTTCTTAAGTTTTGTCGGCCTGTATTTAATATTATAGATTCACTTTGAGAACTGGCCCAGGTGAGCAGGTTTTCTAGTAAATGTAAAGTTGATTCTGACGTTTTTGCAATTTGACCAATTATTGTTTTTCGTTCTAAATCATTAAAATCACCATAACCTTGAATTAAAACATCGCTAAGTCCGAGTGTTGCGTTAAAGGGACTTTTAAGATCGTGTGCAATAATGGAGAAAAATTTGTCTTTTGTTGCATTTAGTTTTTTAAGGTTCTTTTCACTTAATTCTAGTTTTTGGAGATTGTCTTCAAGTTGTATTTTTTGTTGATTGATAACCGTATGCTGTGTCTTTAAGATGTCATTATTTTTTCTCGATTTCAAGAAAAAATAAATTACGATGGCTATTGAAAATAAAAGTAAAGCAATTGTAACAAGTGCAAACACGAGTTTTAGTTTCATCTGGAAAGTATCATTCTCGGTTTGCTGATCTACTAGTGCCTGTTCTAGTTGTTGTCGCTGAATTTCATTTTTTGTTTTTTGCTCTGTTTCAAATTTGCCTAAAAAGCTGGCAATTTTTCTATTTTTTAATGAATCAAAAGAGGCAGATGCCTTTTGTGAAAATTCATATGCTTTTTCATACATCCCTAATTGAGCATAGGCATTGGCTTCCATGCTATAGATTTCTGGATACTCTTCACTAACTCCGATCGAGTCCGACAATTCCAAACATTCATCAAAAAAGTAGATACTTTCCTTGTACCGCTTTTGCTTTAAAAACATTTCCCCTTTTTTGCGATATACACGGGCTTGTATATGAGGGAAGTTATTTTCAATACAAAGATCTTCTGCTTTATTGATGTAGTAAGTTGTTGAATCATAATCTGCAATACCAGTATAGTACCCAGATAACGAAAGGTATAAATATGACTCGATGTATGGATTGTCAACATCAGGCAGCAATTTTTGTAATTTCCGGTAGGTTGAAGAAGCTTCCTCGTAGTTCTCATTTTCAACTTCTAAAACCCCAATGTTTGAATATGAGATGGCGAGATCTGCAGGAGAATCAAATTGCAATTCGATGGATAACGTTTTTTGGAAATAAAAGAGGGCTGATTCATAATCTTTTAATTGATGGTAAATCGTACCAATATTGTTGTAAATGACCGATAAGCTAACAGAGTCTTTTAATTGCTCGGCCAGCTCTAGTGCCTTTGTGCTATAATCAAGACCTTTTAACTGGCTAGTCCCATAAGAGAATACGTAGCTGAGACCTCTATAGCAAAGTAAAGTATTGAGCGAATCCCCTTCTTCAATAGATAGGTTAAGGGAGAGGTCATAATTTTTGATCGCTTCTTCAAATTGACCTTTTTCAACCAGATTTTTTGCAATTATGAAGTATGAATGTGCCTGTCCAAGTTTGTATTCAATTTCATTTGCGATTTGCAGTGATTTTTGAGCATAGAATAGGGAGCTGTCCGTATTTGTTCTGTTGAATAATTCGGCAATTTGGTTCGTATTTTTCACGAGTTGTTCTTGGCTGGATTCAAGTAAATTTTCTTCTTTTAAAGAATCTATTTGGGATTGATTTTGTCCCATAACGATTCCTAATCCAAATACGTGATAAATGAAAAAGCAAGTAAATAAGTACGATAAAAAATTTTTCACGATCAATCCTCAAAGTGCGGTGTAAATGTAGAAAAAAAAGCGATATCGGACGAAGAATTTGATAAACATCTGAGATTAATATGACTTACATGTCTTAGATTATCAGCATCATATGATGCTGTTGTGGACATAAAGACACTTGGCAGATACCAAGATGGATATAGCGTGCTAAAAAGATGAATTATGCGTGTTGTACATTTGAAAATTCCCCTTCCTGAAATAATTCTGAAAGGGGAATAATCTATTTATGAAATGGGGAAGATAGGGACTTAATATTACGTGAATACTCGATTGTACTTGCTATCACGGGTTCTTTTACTTGAACGATTCGTTATTCTTTACGTACGTTAAGCAATTTCTCAATCGTCGTTAATCGTTTAATGAGTAATTCATTTTCGGTTTTTAAATCGTTTACTTCATTAGTTAGCTTCGTTATTTCTAATGGAGGCGGATCAGTGCCCGTTTCTTCTTGTTTTTCGGCTTCTCCAGCGATACTTCCATCAATATTTCGGCGTGCAGAGCTATCATTACTGGCTTCGGATGCCTCAAACTCTGGTATTGACGTGCTTTTTAGTGATACTTCCCCTACACCTCCTGTCGGAAAATAAATTAACTGTATGGTTGGATCACCTACACGAACTTTGGATTCATTTAAAGGCTTGTCTCCACAGATGTAAACGGTAAAATTCTGTGCTGAGTTAATGGTATAAACCTTAGAAAGGGCCCACGATGAATACTGATCTGATGAATCTTTACAACCAAAGTCAGATAAGATCCCAAGATTGTGGAAATCAGGAGTTTCCCAGTTGGATGGATAAACGCTGGGATGAGGCCAGAACCAAATTCGGATGAGATCAACATCTTGACTTTCCCAATCAGCATACCCAGATGCATGTGCCATTACATATCCTGGTCCTGGACAGTATATAGTTGCTTGTCGCATAATCTGTGCTTCATAAGCATTAAGACCGGGAATAGCTCCTTCATGAAACTTGACTGTTTTATTCCCTTGTCTATATGCTAGCTTGGCCTTGACATTTGACAATCCACTACCATCTCCATTTAATAGTCCACGTCCGTCAACACCAAAAACAGTTGTACCGTTTGCATTTTTTACTTTTAGACTGCTGTTCGTATCATTTGTGGGTAAGCGCATAATTGTACCGCTTGAGCCATCTAGGGTCATGGTTTCAGTTCCAGCCACATCTATCCGAACCACATCTTCATCTGCACTTTCTTCTACCTGTATTTTGGTGTCGTTATCCGCATCGTGAATGATTGTACGCAATGGGCTCAAATCAACCGAATGAACTCCGGCAGAGTCAATTACCTGCAATGTTGTTCCGTCAAGTGAGACTTCATCAATTAATTCGTTGGTTTTATCCACATCATCGATAAATGAGCCGCCACCTTTGGAGAGGGTTATTGTTGAGCCTTCTTTACTGATGGTTTGTAGTTCGTTGCTGTTGCTATTGTCAATATTCCAAAGGCTAATATTTGTCTCTGTAATTGTAGCTGCTGGCGAGTCAGAAAACAGAGGATCGGTTTCATCTTCGTTGGTAAAATGATCTAGATCGCTAATCTGGTTTTCAGTGATTGATATACCGGAACTTTTGTCCCAAGCTTCAAATTCGGGATCTATTTCATTGTAATAGTCAATTGTTTTGGCGTGCAGGGCGTATGGCACACTCAGTATCTGTGTGGTTGAGCTAAGGCTGTAATCTGTTCCGCCTTCAGGGTCAGTTTCAGTCTTAATATAAAAGGAGCCATCTTCCCAGTCAATGGTTGAGAGGTCTCCCAACATCACATCCCCGGCTCCAATTTGCAGGGTTACTAATCCGTTCGAATTACTTTGTGGGCTTTGTGTTTCGGAATAAACAGTTACACCATTTTCACTGCCTTGCAGAATGCTGATCTGCATGCCAATGGTGGTGTTGGTCACCAATTGGTTCTGACTATTCCGTACTACTGCCTGAAAACTCATTTTTTCAGGAGTTTGTGCTATTGTTTCAAGTTGAATCAGGGTGAGGAAGATCAGAATTAGTATGGAGAATTTTTTCAACATATTTATTTTTTATTGCTTTATGACTTTATAGGTCTTTATTTTTGAGTTGTTGTCTGAAATCTTTAACAAGTAGATTCCAGAAGGAAGGTCTTTTACTGAAAAACAGGCTTTGTTTCCGATAATTTCCCCGGTTCGAAGGGTTTCGCCAGCGTGGTTGGCAAAAATATACGACACATCTTCGATCGCGTAGTTGTCGATGGTAAAGCTGACCAGATCACTTGTCGGGTTTGGGAAAACTTTGCAATACAAGTCAATTTCATCTTTTTCATCAAAAGTGTATTTTGTCTGTATTTCCATGGGATGTTGAATGCCTTGAGTTATTATAGCTTCTGTGTTGGAATAGCTTTCATAGGGAAAAATCCCAATTGTGTAGCTCATGCTTCCAGTTGAGGAGTTTATGTTTGCTCCAGTTATTGAAAAACCTTGCTGGGCAAACAGAGCAGAGCTATTAATTAACAAAAGAATGAAAAGGATTATGAAGTTTGGTTTTTTCATTTTAGGTTGAAAAAGGGATTTCGTAAATAATAAATTCGGGGCAAAAATATTCTAACATGTTAAATTTCAGTTCTCATAAATACAAATTCAGTTTTCATATTTACAATTTTTCATAATTTCATGCAAAATTTCATTGAATGAAAATAATCCTATTGGTTTCATCTATTTATGCCTTAGCATCTCCCGGGATATGGGCGATTGTTTTTTTTAAAAGAATGAGAGAAAAGATAGACAGCAGATACGCCTTTTTCTTTTTTCTTTCAATATGGATTATTTTCATGGCAGTTCTTGCAGACTTCAACCAGTTACTGGATATGAGTCTTGTTCTTAATTTTTTTTATCCCTTGTGTCTAGTTGGATCACCTATTCTGTATCTATTCTTTTTATATGAATCAAGTCACGAGGGTAAAAAAACACCCAAGTGGGCCTTTTATTTCTTTCTAATTCCATTGGTTCAATTTGTATGCTCTGCATACTTCTTTTATGTTCATGTTCCCTTCGATTTGTTAAAAGTGCATTTTTATGATATCATTTTTGGACGAAAAGACCTTTTACCACTGGAGTTGAAGTTTCCTTATTTCATGAATATGCTAACAACAATTCTATTTAGTATTGAACTTGTCGTAACAATTATCTTTTCATCTTATTTTATTCCACAGATTACTAGAAAATCGATTCAGGATAGTCCGTTAATAGGTAATAGGAGGATTTCTATTTTCTTATTTGGATTAACAATATTAACAATTCTAGGAATTGGGACTATTTTAATGCAGATATTAATCAGTTATGATGCGACCATTCTATGGCAAATTAGCTTTGAGCTTTTTTGGGGTACCGGCTGGCTTGTTTGTGGGTATTTTATGTTTAGACTGATTTCTGTTAATCCTCGATCTATTTATTCATTTGAGGAAGAGTGGGGGAATAAAGAATCTTTGGAACAAACAATCTATAAGCATTTTGAGAATGAACATTCTTACTTGGATCCTACTATAACATTGGATAAGCTGGCGAAGGATCTGAAATCGAATAGAACTTATGTTTCAAATACTTTTAAAGAAAGAATGGGGACCAACTTTAATCGCTTTGTGAATGAGTATCGGGTTTCTTATGCAAAAGGCTTATTGCTTAAACAAGACGGAGTAAAAATGAATGATGTTGCCCACGAATCGGGGTTTAATAGTTATGCGACTTTTTACAGGGTTTTTAAGGAACAAACCGGAGTATCGCCCAAAGAATTTATGGATCAATAAAAAAGCCGGACATACTGCCCAGCTCTTCAAATATTGTTGATATGTCCCGTCTTAAACTGTGTGATATTGGCTTAAGTGGGAAATAGTTTAACTCACATTAAAAAAGTCTCTTAAACCCAATCAGTTCTTTTACTTCATTAAGTGTCGATAAAGCTGATTCTCTGGCTTTTTCGGCGCCCATCTTTGCTACTCGGCCTAAATAGTCATCATCAGCTAAAATTTCAGTTATTCGTTCGCGAATTGGCGAAGTAAAAGTGATAATATCCTCAGCTAATTGTTTTTTCATGTCGCCGTAGCGGATTTCACATTTGGCATACGACTCGTCAAATTGCTTAACTACTTCAGGATCCGACACAATATCCATGAGCGTGAATAGGTTCTGGACAGGTTCTGGTTTTATTGAATTCATTTCTGTTGGACCGGCATCTGTTACTGCTCGCATTACTTTTTTGCGGATTTCTTTCGGGTCATCATATAAATTGATTGCATTTCCTTCTGATTTGCCCATTTTTCCACTGCCGTCCAACCCGGGAACTTTTATAAGATCAGCTCCGTCATAAGTAAATGGTTTAGGGGTAGGAAATACCTTTGATTTGTAGATGCGATTGAAACGTTTCGCGAATTTACGAGCCATCTCCAAGTTTTGTTCCTGATCTTTTCCTACAGGAACAAAATTGGCTTTGTGGATAATGATATCAGCAGCCATTAAAACCGGATAAGTTAACAATCCGGCATTTACATTTTCCGGTTGTTGGCGTGCTTTGTCTTTGAATGAAGTTGTTCTTTCAAGCTCGCCTAAATAAGCGTTCATATTCAGGAACGTATACAATTCGGTAATTTCAGGAACATCACTTTGTATGAAAATGGTAGATTTTTCGGGATCAATACCACAAGCCAGGTACTCTGCCAATACCTGTTTTACACCATTCTGAAGATTTTCAGGAGTTGGGTGAGTTGTTAGAGAGTGAATATCAGCGATGAAAAAATAGCAGTTATAATCTTCCTGCATTTTTAAAAAATTGCGGACAGCTCCAAAATAGTTTCCTAAATGCAAATATCCTGTTGGCCTTATGCCACTTACTACCGTAGGTTTTTTCATGTGAAAAATGATTGAATAAAGTAAGTTGCAAAAATAAGCCGATTCCCCGAAACACAAAAATTTATTTTTAAGTATGCCTATTCTTGATTTTCAGATGGTTGATGTTTTTATTTGAAAGGGAACAAGATATGTCGATGTTTGATAACAATTCGATGTTTGTGTTTTGAAAACTTATGAGATATTAATTATTTTTATACTCTCGGAATAGGAGTCTTGTGTATAAGGCACTGTATTCTAGTTGAATATAAAATGTGTTTTATGCCATTTTATGGAATACATCTTAGTTCATTTATTTTTGAAAATTGCCTCTGAAGTCAACCCTCCAGATTTGTTGCGGGTTATTCGCTGCCTAAATAAGCAATATTATATATTGAGAACACTGTTCTTCAAATCATCAAAAGCCTTGCCGGTTGAGCAAGGCTTTTGTGTATTATTAATTTCAAATTGAAGATAGAGTATTTTGCTTAACTTTGCAGCTGACAATCAATATAGAAAATGGAATCAACACGACAACAAAAGATAAGCCGGTTATTACAGAAAGAATTGGCCGATATTTTTCAGAAAGAGAGCCGTACGCGTTTTATGGGAACACTGATTAGTGTTACGGTAGTTCGGGTAACTCCTGATTTATCTTTGGCTAAAGCATTTATAAGCATCTTCCCCACAGATAATAGGCGAGAGGTTTTGAAGACAATTCGAATTGCCAATCCTCAAATTCGTGGATTGCTGGGGCGTAAAGTGGGAAAGCAGTTGAGAGTTGTTCCTGAACTAGAGTTTTATATTGATGACAGCCTCGACTATATTGATAATATAGACAGGCTTTTGAATACCTGATTATGCAGTACGATCCGATCAAGCGCTCGCTGGGAAAAGTTTTTAATCAGTCACCGGCTTTAAGAAAGTTGTTTTATCGTTTGCTCGATTTGCTATTATTACGGGCATGGCATGTAAAAAAGGAGTTGAAGACATTGAAACTTCAGGATGATAGTTTTATTCTGGATGCCGGCTCTGGTTTTGGGCAATACACATATCGGATGAGTAGAATGTTTCTCCAACCCTCTATTTTAGCAGTTGATGTTAAGGAAGAACAAATAGCAGATTGCAATCGTTTCTTTCATCAAATTGGACAGCAGGCACGTGTGAAATTTGAAGTGGCCGATCTCACCCGATTTATCAAGCCAAATCGATATAATTTGATTATTTCGGTTGATGTGATGGAACATATTGAGGAAGATGTGCAGGTGTTTAAAAACTTTCATCAATCATTAAGTGAGAAAGGAGTGTTGCTTATCTCTACACCTTCAGATCAAGGTGGATCTGATGTGCACGACCATGATGAAGGAGATGGAGTACAAGGATTTGTTGATGAGCATGTGCGCGATGGTTACAACATACATGAGATAAAAGAGAAATTAAAATCTGCCGGATTTTCCAAGGTAGAAGCACGCTATTCATACGGTACACCCGGTAAACTGTCATGGCGCTTATCCATGAAATATCCGATTCAACTGTTGGGGGTCAACAAATTATTTTTTATAATTCTTCCTTTTTATTATTTGGTGATTTACCCCATTGCTGCTGTTCTGAATTATTTTGATGTAAATGGGCATCACTCAACAGGTACAGGATTAATTGTAAAAGCATATAAATAGTTGAAACTTGCATTCTACATAGCACGTCGTTATCTGATTTCAAAAAAGTCGGTCAATGTCATTAACCTAATTTCTGCGCTTTCGGTTATTGGTGTGGCAGTAGGAACGATGGCTTTAATTGTGGTACTTTCTGCTTTTAACGGCATAGATATTTTTGTGCAAGAATTACTTTCCAATTTCGATCCGGCTCTGAAAATAACGGTTGTTGAGGGAAAAAGCTTTTCGTTAGATGAGCCTGGTTTTAATGAGCTTTTAGAGCTAGAGGGTGTGGCCGCTTATACCCAAGTGGTGGAAGAGAATGCTCTTCTCCGTTATGATGAAGGCCAAAAATATGCTGTGATAAAAGGAGTTGAGGCGAATTACGCGTCATTCTCAGGATTGGATTCTATGGTAACGGAAGGTAGTTTTGAATTAGATGATGGCTCATTTTATTATGCTGTTGTTGGTCAAGGCGTTGCATCAGATCTGTCAGTTGGGTTGACATTTATTGACCCTATTGAAGTGTATTATCCAAAGAAGGAGCAAAAAAGCCAAATTAATATTGAAAGTGCCTTTAATCGCGATTATTTCTTCATTTCCGGTATTTTTTCAGTTCAGCAAGAGATCGATAATTCTTATATAATTGTCCCTATAGAATCTGCCCGGTCAATTTTTGAGTTAGAGGGTAAGTTAACGTCACTTGAACTGAAGTTGCATGAAAACGCAGATATCGATCAATTAAAACATCAAATTCAACAAATGCTTGGCGAGCGTTTTTCGGTGCAGGATCGCTTTGAGCAGCACGAATTTATTTATCGGGTAATGCGTTCCGAGAAGTGGAGTAGCTTTATGATTCTGAGTTTTATATTGGTTATTGCCTCATTTAACCTGCTTGGTTCGCTAACCATGATTATCCTTGATAAGAAGAATGATATTCACATTCTTGAAAGCATGGGTGCTGGGAAGAGATTAATTCGAAAAATCTTTCTTTTTGAAGGTTGGCTAATTTCTTTTTCTGGAGCTATTATTGGCTTAATTCTGGGCGTTGTTTTAGTTTGGGCACAAAAGAACTTTGAACTTTTAAAATTACCCGGAGATGGATCCTTTGCTATTTCGTCCTATCCCGTTCAACTTCAATCTCTAGATGTTTTGGCTACCTTTCTTATTGTACTGACAATTGGTTTTTTGGCTGCCTGGTATCCTGTCAGAAGCCTTTCTAAAAGATAGAATTTCTATCCTATCTTTCTCCCCTAGCTCAATAATTATCAGTTTATTCACTTTTGTCGTGACAAGTTTATATGGTGGTATTCATCAAGAAGTTAAAATTGTCTCCGGCTTTTAATTCTTTCGCTTTCTTACCTTTTTTGAAGATTCGGGCAGTACGCGAACCAATCAGTTCCAGCTTTTTATTCTCTAGCTTTAGCATAGTACCTTCACGTAAGCCAACAACATAGGTATGTGGATTTACTTCAATAAATTCCTCAATGCGTTGTTCTCTTGTTTCACCGGCATGTCCCTTGGGGTTTGTATCCAAGTAATGTGGATTAATTTGAAATGGGACAAGCCCTGTTGTGTCAAAGCTAGTCGGATTAACAATGGGCATATCATTAGTTGTAGAAAGGGTAGGACAAGCGATATTCGATCCTGCACTCCAGCCAATATAAGGCGTGCCTGTTTTTACTTTTTCTTGAATAACCTGCATCAAACCCTTATCGTGTAGCATACGTACCAGTTGCCATGTATTTCCTCCACCAACAACTATCGCTTCGGCTTTTTCGATAGCAGTTAATGGTTTGTTGAAATGATGTATGCCTACAACTGAGTGTCCTATTTCCATAAAACGTTCATTTACTTTGTCTTCATATTCATTAAAAGAAAAGGTAACGGCTGCATATGGAATGAAAAGTGCTTTTACAGGTTTATCACCCAATAAGTTTTTGATTTCATTTTTAGGATAGTTGAGATAGGCCTCTCCAGACATACTTGAATTGCTGATTAGAAGAAGTTTCATCTTATATTTTTTATCACCATAAAGGTGAACGTTAATTAGATTTAAAAATGAACAGGATATTTAGAATGAAATTAAAGCCATACCAACTGAGAAGGGGTAAATAACCGGACCTTTTTTGTCAACAAAAAGCGGATATAAATCGTAAGTTGCAAACAGATTTATTCCTCCATACCCCATTCGGATAGTTCCGGCATAAGTAAAATCATTCATGTGAAAATCGTCAGGTGTTTTCAGTTTTAGTTTTTGATTGTCTTGTCGGTATTTAATTTTTGTGTGCGTATTCAAGCGTAATTTAGCAATTAAACCCGTTGTAAAATAGAATAATTTTCCGGATTGCTTTACCGGAATTTGAAATTCTACTAGAAGAGGGAGGCTAAGATACGTTATGGAAAGCTTTGATTTTTGATTGTCATCGAAGAACAACTTAATAGGTTCTACACGGTTAAATTGTTTTTCAATACTTGTATTCTGATTAAGGTAATACGTTTGAATTTCCATTCCAACACCTAGTATCAGACCTATCGTATTTCTATTGTGTTGAAGGCCGATTGAGGCTTGCAAAATGTTAATATTCGTTGAATTGGATCGTAAAAGTTCTGCATCAATAAATCCGTGGTCTTCCTCTGGGTAATTCGAATAGTCTGGATGAGCAAAGCCATTGAATCCCATGTAAATGCCCGACCAGTGTCCCGTAAATTTTTTCTGCCAATAATTGAAGCCATCAATTTTATGGTCTTGCAAGATTATAATATTGGGATTCTTAACCGATGTAGAATAGTTGTTAGCAATGGAATCTTTTTGTTGAGCTTGTGTTTGAACAGTTAATAGCATTAACCCGAGTGGGATTAAAAAAAATCTTTGGATGAGTATGTAATGCACCAATGTTTTGATCATAAAAACAAAGGTAGGAATGAATTTCTTAAAAGAACAGAGTTTTTAATGGATTAAGTTGGAAAGAGGGATTTGAAAAATGAGTAAACACTTTAATCTTTTATCTTCTCAATTTTATATCGAGTGTTGTTTTCACAAAATCCCTTTTGCAAAACAATCCCGATATTATCGGGATTGTATAAGCGAATTAACTGTTTTCCTGAAGTTTTCTGATCTGAATATTTTCGGGTTATGAGCAGTTAGAAATTGATGAGGCTTAAGCCTATGCTGAAAGGAAAAAGTTCAGGGCCTCTGTTATCTTTAAATAGAGGAGACAGGCTATAGGTGCCATAGATAGAGATATTTCGTAATCCTATTCGGGCTGTTGCTGAATATTGGAATGGATTAATATTGAAGCTGTCGTGATCTTTTGATTTGGATTTTTTATGCTTGATTTTGGTATGCGAACCCAGATTTAATCCGCCAATAACTCCACCTGAAACATATAGCTGGTTAGAGCTCTCATTGATAGGTATCTGAAACTCCATCAATAAAGGCAAGGTTAAATAGGAAACTGTTAGCTTAGATTTTTTAAGATTGTCAGGTTCAATGTTAATCGGTTCAATCATACCATTAATATTGTCAACGGTAATTGGACTGTCAAACTTGTAATTCTTTATGGTCCAGCCCATTCCGGTTACAATCCCAATGCGGTCTTTTTTTAGGCTAATGTTGAATTCTGCAAAATTTAGGTTTATCTCTAATGATTTTGGATAACTAAGTTCCATGAATTCTTCGCCTCCATATAAACTGTAATTGTTGTTATAAAAGCTGTTAACCCCTAATTCGATTCCAGCCCAGTGTCCGTTGAAATTTCTCTTTTTATGATTTTCCCGTTCACTCTTCCAGCTTTCATCTCGCTCAATATCAATTTGAGTTGTATTGTTGTTCTCAACAATTTCAATGTTTTTATTTCCTATTCTGATTGTAGTCGTGTCATTGTTAAAATTATCATGAATGTTGATTTTATTGTTCAGAAGGGTGACCTCTGCTTTTGATGTATCTTCACTAACAGAAACCACATTCTTTCCAAAAAGATCGACCTTAACGGTGTCTTGTGCCTGAATATTTAGTGTAAATGCAAAAAGTAATAATAGTACCAGTAGGTTTTTCATAACATTGAATTTTGTGTTTCAAATCTGTGACGTGCATGTAACCGTTAAAGTTACAGGACTATTTATTTTTTGTGGGAATTGAAAAAGCCAGTAACCAGCTTTTGAAATTAACTCCGGTGATTTTTCCATCGGTATTGGTTGCCACCACAAGTTTATCATTGCTTATTCTTTCTGCAGCATGCAATCCGGCCATCGTCATATTTTTTAAGGTGAAGGATTCTCCTTCAGGTGCATTCAATAATTTTTTGGCCAGATATTCATTGAGCATTGTGTAGTCTTTTTCTGGTTCTCTCGTTGAAGGATAAGCGAGAGCCAATGGCATTCTTTCGAAGGGGATTATTACAGCTCTCTTAGACTTTAAAGGGGTCGGCAATGGTTTACGGATAATAATTTCTGGAATTTCGTCAGGTTCTTCAATTAATTCTAGGTTGGCAATATCTTTTTGGTGACGTATTACGGGTTCAATTATCTCCATTTCGGCATCTTCATCTATCTCATTTACCGGAGTGGGATAAGTTATTTTGGTTTCCGGCAAAGTAGTTTCGGGATCATTTTCTGTAATCACAGGGATAGCTGTTTGATTCATTTCTTGTTTTCCAGGATATAGTGTCCAAATTGCCAGTCCCAGCAATATTATGGCAGCTGCTCTTGTCATCCAGATAAGAAAAACAGGCTTCCTTTCTTCTTTTATCAGCTGATTTTTATCTGGATAAATGATCTCTGTATCAGGGAGTAACTTTAGCTTTTGAATAACCCTGAAGATTTTTAGTTTTTCTGAATCATCTTCAATTTCTTTTAAAAACGATTGCTTGTCGTTATTTGATAAATCATTTTCGTAATATGCAATTACGCGAGAATCGAATTCACTGATCTCATCCGCTTCATTCTTTAGAAGAACCGTTTTATCTGAGAATATATGATCTGTTAAACTGAGTTTATATTCGGAAATAGATTCCAGTTCTTCCTTTAAATCTGTGTTGTTTTGAAGAAAGAACAGCATGTCATCTATCTGTCCTTCGGAAAGGTTTCCGTCAAGATAGTCAATAAATAAGCTCTCATAATTTGATCTATCAATTTTCATAGCTACACTAAAACATCAATTTTCCCAATATAATTCTTTAAAAATACCCGTGCCCGGTAGATGTAGACTTTTACCTGTGCTTCACTTAGCTTTGTAATATCTGCAATCTCTTTGTATGAATAGCCTTCGTAATCGCGCAGCATGAGAACAGAACGTTGGTCGTTAGGTAATCGATTGATGGCAAAGTTAAGTACCTCTCCCAAATCCGAGTATTGTTCAAAATGTACATTCTCAGGCTGTTGGAAATCTTCAATCAGGCTGAGCCTTTTTTCTTTACGGATGATGTCAATTAGTCGATGATAAGCTGTTGAATACAGGTAAGATTTTACCTTATCAGCAGATACGTTGCTATGGTACATCCATAGTTTCTCAAAACTATCCTGAACAATGTCACGAGCAATTTCTTCAACGCGTATGTTTTTTAAAACAAAGCGAAAAACAGAATCTGCATACTGATTTACTGCATTATTGTATTCGTCGACGGTCATGAGGTATTTGTCTGTCCTCACCTTATGACGGATGAAGCCTTATTTTGTTACAGCCAAAAGCTGTTCTATTGAATCTTGTGAGTTTGAAATCGAAATGGCTTGCGTTAATGTTTTGTCAATCGTTTGAAGAATGGGGTAGAACCCGTCGTCTCCTAAAATATTTCTTGCGATATAAGCCATGACTTGTGTCTCGATAATTTTGCCAGAAATCACTAGCCCCTCAGCATCTCTATTGATGCCTTCTTTTGCCGCATAGTCAATAAATTTAGTCAATATTTTTTGTTGGGTCAGGTATTCTACAAATTCATCGGAGGTTTTCAGTGTGTTTAGCTCTTCGCGGTTTTTATCACTATACTCGAATGCATAATGGTAAACCAGAGCTTTTTGGGTGATCTTTGAGTAATAATCAGAAAAGCCTGTTGTATCAGCCGGAATAAAATAATCAGGCATAATGCCACCACCACCATAAACTATGCGTCCACTTTTTGTTTCATATTTTAGGGAGTCTGCAAATTGAATGCTGTCTGCATCTAAAAACTCTCCATGTATAGCGCGATTCGTGATATCCTTGTAATAACTGTCATTGCCATCTTCATATGGTTTTTGGATACTTCGCCCACTTGGGGTATAGTATCTGGCAACTGTAAGTCGAAGGGCAGACCCATCATTAAAAGGAATTTGTTCCTGAACCAATCCTTTACCAAATGATCGACGACCAATAATTACACCACCATCATTATCTTGTATGGCACCCGCGAAAATTTCACTGGCCGAGGCTGAGTATTCATCTATCAGGACGAAAACATCCTTATCAACCCATTTCCCTTTACTGGTAACAGTATAATTTTTGCGTGCCTGTGAGTAGCCTTCAGTATAAACAATAGTTTCTCCTTCGTTTAAAAATTCGTTTACCATTTGTACCACAGACATTAGGTAACCACCCGGGTTGCTGCGCAGGTCTACAAATATTTTTTGTGCACCCAGATTATTTAGTTTATCGAGGGCATGCATGAATTCAGCATATGTTGTTTCCGCAAAGCGGCTAACCTTTACATAGCCTGTTTTTTCATCAATCATATAACTTACGTCAACGCTAATAATTGGAATATCACCTCTCGTAATTTTGTATTGAATTAAGTCTGAAATTCCTTTTCGATTAATTCCAACATTAACTTCGGTTCCCTTTTCCCCACGCAGAAGATTTAAGACATCATTGTTTTCGATGCCAACCCCGGCTATTAATGAATCATTTACGGTTACGATACGGTCACCGGCTAAAATGCCCAACCTTTGAGAAGGGCCACCAGAAATTACATCTATTACCTGAACAGTGTCCTGATGAATTGAAAACTGTACTCCAATGCCACCGAAGTTTCCCTGCATTTCTTCGGTTACTTCCTGCATGTCTCTGGCTTTTATGTATGTGGAATGAGGATCGAGATTTGATAACAACTCAGGAATTGTTTCTTCAATCAGACTATCAGCAGATACTGAGTCAACATATGCGCTGGAAATTAAATCAACAATGGTGCTTAATTTATTTGATTTTTGAAAGGGGAAATTTTGGAACCCTGGGGCTTGTGTTTGGGTGAGAGCGTTTCCTAAAAAAATTCCGATAATTACTGATACAGCAATTAGTATTGGCAGATATATGTTAACTTTTTTCCTCATTTTCTTTTCTCTTAATTTATTCCACGGGCTTCTTTCAAAGCTTAATGCTTATTTCTCTTCAATCTCTATTTGAACGACTTCTATATTTGCTTTTTTTAATAGTTCAATTCCATCTTCAAGTCGATAACTGTCAGTAAAAACAACACGTTTTATTCCTGCTTGTATAATTAATTTGGAGCATTCCATGCAAGGAGAAGACGTGACATACATTGTAGCACCACCACTACTATTGTTTGACTTTGCAACTTTTGTAATTGCATTGGCCTCAGCATGCAAAACGTATGGTTTTGTTTTGTTGTTGTCATCCTCGCAAATGTTCTCAAAACCTGATGGAGTTCCATTATATCCATCAGAAATGATCATTTGGTCTTTTACCAGAATGGCGCCAACCTGCCGTCTTTTGCAATATGAGTTTTGAGCCCAAATTGAGGCCATTTGCAGATAACGTTTATCCAATAAATATTGTTTGTTTTTCATTTTCTGAATTTTAATCGTGTCCAAATGTAATAAATGATCAGCCTAATTTATTAAGTCAACTACAAAAAAAACGTTCATCCTGAGGAGGGATGAACGTTTTTATATATCAGTTATGAATTGTTAAGCTTGAATATACTTTTCAACTAAATTGAGAAGATCTTTCGATTTGATTGGTTTTGCAAGATAATCATCACAGCCAGCTTCTATCGCTTTTTCCCGGTCATCAGACATTGCAAAGGCAGTTTGTGCAATAATGGGGATACTCGGATTTTCGGCTTTAATAATTTGGGTAGCTTCATATCCATTCATCTCCGGCATTTGGAGATCCATCAAAATCAAATCAACATTCTTTTGTTTTCTGAATAAATCAACAGCTTCTTGCCCATTTTTAGCCCATAAAATTTGGGCATTTATTTTGCTTAAAACAGCATTTAAATACAAATAGTTAGACTCAACATCTTCAGCAATAAGAATTATCGGATTATCAGTCATTATTATTTCCTAATATTTTATTCACTTTCCAAATATATTGAAAGTCTAAGAGATATACTACAACTGGTTATCTTTTTATTTGCATTCATTAACAAAAAAAGCATCCTGTTTTTAGGATGCTTTAAGTACCCGGGGCGGGAATCGAACCCGCACTCTGTTACCAAAACTGGATTTTGAATCCAGCGCGTCTACCAATTCCGCCACCCGGGCTTGAATTAGCGATGCAAAAATAATGGAAAAATCCTTTGCACAAAGAAAAACAATCAAAAAAAGTTTATCACTTATTTTATGACTATATTTTCTACAGACACTTAAAAGATGTAGCGTATGGAGATTGCTCCTCCATCACCTCCAAAACTGTCATTACCGATTAAGTTAAGAATTGGTTTCCAATCTATACCAATATTAAGTGGTACTTCCGCAAAGTTGTATTCAATACCAAGGATTGCATCAACTCCTATGATAGTATAGTTGTCATAGTTATAGTTTGAGCTTGCATTTTTTTCATTCCAGAATCCAATATGACCACCAGCACCATAGTACCAATTTAGTCCGGGAACATTGAATGCTTGATTATGAACTTCATAAAGACCGGTGACATTAAACCCACCCCAACGTGTTGATAGTATTCCTTCAAGTGCATTTTTCTGATCAAGAAAATGTTTAACAGTGACACCACTAAAAAATCCTCCTCTTAGTCCAATGCCTGTATTGTAGCTTTGGGCATTTGAATGTGAAACAGCGAAGAAGATTAGTATTGTCGCAATAATTAGTTTTTTCATTTTTCGTAAATTTTTGATTTTGAAGAATAAACGTAGAACTCTTCTGAATGTTTTGAGTTATCTGAATTTTTATTGTTGACGCAAATGTAGCTTAATAAATCTGTGTTTTTAAATACTGAGTAGCAAGGAATTGCTTTCTATGATCTCAAAATTTCTGGTTTGTTTCATTTAATAAATATTTTAAGTATGAAATTATGCTAAAACAAAAAACATATTGCACGAAAATTCCGTCATTTAACGATTTGTAATAACTTAGTGCTTGGTCAAGAAAAAAATTATGGATGATTTGAGTGACTTTGAATTATTTGGCAACTTTCAAAAAGGAGATGAAGTGGCTTTTGAGAAGTTGTTTCATCAGTATTATGCACCGCTTTGTTTGTTTGCCTGTAAATATTTGAATGACGAAGAAGATGCAGAGGAACAGGTTCAGGATTTTTTTGTGAAAGTATGGGCTAGGCGCAATTCTATTCATGTTGAAACTTCAGTAAAACAATACTTCTTTCAATCTATAAAAAACCAATGTCTGAACTTGATTAAACATCAAAATATCAAGAGTAAATATTTCCAAAAGCTTAAAGAAGATCATAACCGGAATCATAACCCAGATACCTACTTTCTGGAAGTAGGACTTCAAAAAAAAATTGAGCAAAGTATAGCTTTGCTGCCTGAAAAACGCCGCGAGATTTTCAAGTTAAGTCGGGAAAAGGGGCTAAAATATCGTGAAATTGCTGATCATCTGGATATTTCCGTAAAAACCGTAGAAACTCAGATGGGGCAGGCATTAAAACAATTAAGTGAAATGTTGAAAGACTATAAGGACTATTTGATTGGAATAATGATTTTTAGTTCTCAAAAGCGCAATTCTGGATAAGGGTATTTTTTCTGATAGTTGTCTTTTAAATAGAATGAAGAAGAACAAACATATCAGAGAAACAGAATGGGCTGCTGTAGCTAGGCATTTTTACAATGAAAGTGTTGACAGCAAAAAAACCCAAACTAATCGTGTTTTAGATGATGAAGTCCTATTGGAGATATCTAAAACAGTAGAAAAGGTAGATCATTATTATAGCCTGAAAAAGTATGACTCGGGAAAGGCATTTGAGAAAGTTAAACCCCGCCTTTTGGATCAAAAACAGAAACCCATAATCTTCAGATTAGATTACCCTTTACTTAAAATTGCTGCAATTGTTGTCTTTGTTATCATGCTCACTTCTGTCGGGTTCTATTTAAGCCGGCCATGGGGAACTCAAAGTTATTCAAGCATTCCAACTAATGAATTTGAGCTTTCTACAATTGTGCTGGAAGATGGCTCTGTTGTTACGCTTAACCACGATACAAAAATAAATTATCCCAAAACATTCAGTCATAATATCAGAGAAGTTTCCATTGAGGGTGAAGCCTATTTCGAAGTTCAACCTGATAAGGATAAGCCATTCGTTATTCATGCCGGAGAAACAGATATTATGGTATTGGGAACAAGTTTTTCGGTGAATGCTTATCCGTCTAGTAATGAAGTTGAAGTAATCGTGGAATCCGGAAAAGTTCAGGTTTCCAAGGCAAGTAAAACACAAAATAACACAGACGGAGTAACTCTTGATCCCGGAGACCGAGGCTTATATAATAATTTTAGTAAGGAACTCATCAAAAGTCGAAATGATAATCCCAATTTCTTAGCATGGAAAACAAGGAATATCATTTTTGATAAAACAACATTGAAAGATGTTGCCAGCATGCTAAGCAAGGTTTATAATGTTAAGGTGAAAACCGAAGAATTACAAATTGATACTTTGCGCTTGACCTCCAGATTTGAGAATAATACGCTTGATTTTGTTTTGGAGGTAATTGCACTTACTCATGACTTAGAGGTGAAAACCGAAAATGAGTACTACGTGTTGAAAAAAAGACTTTAATTAAAAGTAGGAGGACAAAGCCATGAATAAGGAAAAAATAAAATATTCATTTTATGTTCTGACGGTTTGTTTTTTTATGCTGGGGTCTTTAAATACTTCTGCCCAGCAACCGGTACAGATGAATCCATTGATGGATCAGAATATCAGTATTATTGCTGAAAATGAAACTTTGTCGAGTGTTATTGAACGGATTTGCGAATATTTTAATCTTGATTATTCTTTTAATTCGAAAATGATAGACGAGAGAAAGATTAATTTAAATATTTCAAATAAACCCATTCGTGATGTGCTTGACCAGCTTATGAACGACTATTTTCTGATTTTTGAAATTGAAGATAACCTATTGGTCGTTCGTGACTATGTAACATATCAGGAAAGCCTTGACTACAACGAACAGGTAAGTTACACTCCTGGAGAAAATAAATTTCAGTTTAGAAATCCGAAAGACAAATCAGTTACAATAAAGTTTTCCACATCAAGTAATCTGATTGTAATACCTGTTATTATCAATGATTCTGACACACTCAACTTTATCTTGGACACAGGAGTTAGCTATCCGATCATTACGGAGTTACCATTTGTAGATAAGCTAAGTTTAAATTTTATGCAGCCTATTACTGTTAGTGGCTTGGGACAAGGTGAATCTTTAACAGCATACCGATCTGGAAATAATACTGTATTTATTGAGGGACTTGTGGCATACAATCAGAATATAAATATGGTTATCGATGATAATTTCCAGTTTTCACAAGTTTTGGGAATTCCAGTTCATGGACTAATTGGGTTTAATCTTTTTAAGGATTTTGTTGTCGAAATAGATTATAGTAATGAGATATTAACACTTATAAAACCAGAATATTACCGCAGCCGTGTCAATAATAGAGATATTGTAATGCCGATACATTTTGAGAATAATAAACCTTATGTACGAACAACGATCATGACCGATACAAATGACGCGGTTTCTGTAAAACTACTGGTCGATACAGGGGCTAGCGATGCCATCTGGTTGTCAACAAAATCAGATGACCGGATTAATATTCCGCAAAATCATATTGAAACCTATTTAGGCAAAGGGTTAAATGGCGATTTGTATGGAAAAAGAGGAAGAATTAGTGGTATTTGGGTTGGGCCGATAGTTTTAAACGAGCCCATTGTGGCTTATCCTGATGAAGATTTAATTCAGTTAATCATTAGGGATGACAGAAATGGAACACTGGGAGCTGAAATTTTAAGACGATTTTATGTCACCATTGATTATCCAAACAGTCAAATCAAATTTCGGCCAACAAGTAAAGTGAAAGACGAATTTAATTATAATATGAGTGGGTTGGAAATATCCAATCCATTTCCGGGAGTTTCGATTTTTACAATCGATAATGTGCGCAATGATTCGCCTGGATTTAACGCGGGGTTATTGGAGAATGACCAAATCATTTCTATCAATAAAAAGAATTACAATGACCTATCCTTAAATGATATTAATCTGCTTTTACAGAGTAAAGAGGATAGAAAAATTTCCATGATTGTGCTGAGGGAAGGGGAAGAATTTCAAACTAGTTTTAATTTGAAAAAAGTTTTTTAATGAGAAACGTACTCCGAGTAATCAGTTTAATTGCTTTTTGTTGCATCTTTTTGGAAGTTGCGGCACAAAATGAAGACCGATTCATTCTAGAGAAGAAAATTAACCTTCACGTTCAGAATCAATCTTTATCGGATGTTTTGTCTAAAGTGTCGGCTTTGGCAAATATTAACTTTTCTTACGATCCATCAATCTTTAATTCAGAGGAGCCGGTTTCAGGAGATTATGAGAATATTGAGCTGGAACAAGTCTTACTGGATATTTTAGGAGACCAATATCAATTTCAGGTTCTGGAGGATCAATTAATAATCACATTAGTGAAAGAAAAAGTGAGCATTCCGGACTCTCCTTCTTCTGATATCTTCATCATTTCTGGCACCATTACAGATGCTAATACTCAAAATCCATTGCCATATGCAAGTATTTCAATTCATGAAATTCCTTTCGGTACAATAGCAAACCGTGATGGACAATATGAACTGAAAATACCGAAAATATACCTAGACAGTATGTTGGTGTTTTCAAGTATGGGCTATACGCAAGAATTTGTTTCTTTGAACACGTTAACAGACAACCAAATGAATGTGGAGATGAAACCCGCTATAATTCGTTTGGGAGAAGTGGTTGTTACAGCAATTGATCCAGTAGTTTTATTGGATAATGTGGTTGAGCGTATCCCCGATAATTATCCTCAAGATAACCGATTGATGACTTCTTTTTACCGTGAAGTATTGTTGCAGGACGATCATTACATAAGCGTTTCCGAAGCAATAATGGAGATTTTAAAAGCATCGTATTCTAATCAGTTTCGCGAAGATCGTGTAAGTTTATTAAAAGGACGAAAAAGCCCGGATGTAGAGACTTTCAAATATGTTGATTTTAAAATGCAGGGCGGACCTTTTTACATCACAAAATTGGATGTGGTAAAAACAATGTATTCATTTTTAGATAAAACAAATCGGGCTTATTATAAGTATGAGGCTGATTTTATGATTGATTATTCCGGGCGACCTACCTACGTCATTCTTTTTGAGCCCAAAGGGAAGGCTGATTTTACCCGTTTTGAAGGGCGATTATACATAGATAAAGAGACATTGGCACTGGTGCATGCTGAGTTTGGTCTTGGGAAAGAAGGCATAAAATCGACTAGGGAGAATTTAGTGAAAAAAAAGCCAAAAGGGTTTAATGTAAAACCCCAAAAGCTAGATTACCAGGTTACTTATAAACTAAATGGAGGCAGGTGGTATTTGGGCTCAGCTCAAATTTCAGTTGACTTTCGGGTAAAGAGCAAGAGCGATGATATAAATTCTGTTTTTCATAGCGTTTCCGATTTGCTGATAACAAACCATGAAAAAACCAATTTAAGACGATTTCTTAGGGATGACATGTTTGTGTCGACAGATATTTTCACAGAAATGATTATTGATTACGATAAAGAGTTTTGGGGGAATTTTAATGTCATCAAACCAAATGAAGACCTTCGAGAGGCAATTCATGAAATAAATAATGTTATTACGAAATAAACCAGAACCTAAATTGATTATAACCTTACAAACTAAGACATGAAAAACACATTTTTATTCCTACTGTTATCAGTATTTGCGCTGAACAGTTTTGCTCAGGAAGAAGATCAGATCCTGAAAATAAAGGATCAACTCTCATCGTATTTTACAAGCTATCCAATTGAAAAAATATTTCTTTCCACGGATAAAGAAGTTTATAAGCCGGGTGAAATCATCTGGTTTAGTGGAATGGTTAGCAACATAAACGGACAAGGATTGGCATCTGTAAGTCCGAACCTGGACGTTGAATTGTATAATGAGTCCGGAGTGCAATTGCAAAGCATTTCCTTTACGTTATCGGAAGGGATGACTAAAGGAAATATGGAAGTTCCTGCTAATTTATCAAAAGGGAAGTACGTTCTTGTTGCAACTACACCCTATATGAGCAGTGCAGATGAGGCTTTTATGAAGCTGATTTTTGTGGATGGGATGGATGAATCTGAAATCATTACTGAAGAAATAAAACTTCCGGAAATACTCATTGCCGGAAAATCAAACAGTGTTGAACTGTCATTTCATGAGCTTAGCGGTGAAGCTTATTCTTCAAAGAAAGTCACGTATGAACTATATGCAGAGAATGATTTAATTCTTGATGGAAAAGTTAAAACGGGAGATAATGGAGAGGTAGCGATTTCTCTTGAAATTCCTGATGAAGAGTATAAGAATTCACTTCTACTAAAAGTTCCGAACTCGAAAGATCTAAATTATTCGCATAGTTTTCATGTTAACACAGAAGAACTTCATGTGAAATTTTTTGCCGAAGGTGGCAACTTTGTTGCAGGAACTCCTTTAATTATTGGATTTATGGTGACAAATAATAATGGGCAGCCTGTAGATGTATCTTCGGAAATTATTACTGATGGGGCAACTGTAACACAGGCTAAGACATTAGTGCCAGGCTACGGTATTTTTAATTTACTGGCCGATGCAGATAAAAAATATCAGTTTAAAATAAGTAGCGATTTGGGAGTTGGGCAAGTATTCGATTTACCAAGATTTACGTTGGATGGATTTGTTTGTTCAATACAAAAAACTGATGCAGAATATATTTATGCCAACTTAATTTTTACGGATGGTAACACTCATGAGATAAACCTAATGGCAACAAGAGGGAGTCAGTTATTTTGGGCTTCAAAAATGACCGTTAATGGAGCTGTGCGTGCCAAAATACCAAAAGAAACTTTTGAGCAAGGATTGTGTTTATTTTCTGCTTTTGATAAGGATGGAAGATTAATTGGTGATAGGCTGTTCTATGTAGACAAGGGCGAAGATTTATCTGTTTCTCTCGATGTGGATAAAGATCCGGTTCCTGCAGGACAACCATTAAAAATAAAAATTCAATCTAAAACTAAAGATGGAGCCGCTACTGCCGGTGTACTTTCCATCGCGGTTAGTTCATCAGAGAAAACCGTTAATCATATAGCCGATTTTATCCCTTCATTTACAATGAATTCCTTATTAGAGAATTACATCCTTGAAACCTCAGCGTTAATAAATGATGGTTCATACACTGAAAATGCAATGAATTATATTTTGGTTTCAAATTCTTTTAAAAATTATTCATGGGATTCGATTTTAAAGTATGATGCCAATAAGCAGAATACGGATATGGATAATATTAGTTTTTTAGCAGAATTATCGGAGCAGGTTAAGCGTTTTTCGTTGATGATGGCGTTTGAAAAAATGCCTCAGGCAACTACTAGGTTCTATTCTGATAATCAGGGCTTATTTTCAAAAATTGCAAAATCCTCTTCTAAAAATTCAAAGAGCAATAGATACATAGAATTACTTCACTCTGGAACGTCAATTTTGGATGTGATAAAAATGATGAAACCGTATAGGCTGGAGGGTGATAAAATTATTTTCGGAGGTGGACCTAACTCATTTTACGGTCAGGAGGGTGCTTTGATTATTATTGACGGAATAAAGATGGGGAGCAGCACTTCTGCCTTGGACCTGATTCCGGGTTCTGATATTACAAGTATAAGTGTTTCGTCCGACCCCAATGATATCATGCAATATACATCCCTAAATTCAATTGGTATAGTTGTAATTACAACTTCTGAACCAATGCAGGCGACAGATTTGAGTTCTTCATCTCAGGCGTCTAAGAGTATTCCTGATGATTTTGTTGAATATTTGCTTGATACAGGGAATGAAAATCAGACTACTCTTTATTGGGACCCAATAATGGAAATTGATGAATTTGGCACCGGAAGTATTGATGTTCTTACCAATCACGTTATTGGATCTTATCAGGTAGATGTGCAGATTATTAATGAGAATGGACAGATAGGGCAGTCCTCAAAAACATTCACGGTAAAATAAAACAGATAGAAAGAAGCTACTTATAGGAAAAATTTTTAGGTATCGTCACTCTGAACTTGTTTCAGGGTCTGCCTTTAAAAGATTCTTCCCAAATCAATACAGATCCCGAAACAAGTTTGGGATGACGAGATATCTTCCTTACAAGTAGCTTCTTTTATAGGATCACAGACAGAAGTTCATTCACAGAAATGTGCTCCACGGCTAGCTCTTGCTCCAAGCCCAGAATAGCCGGTTGCAAAATATCGATGTCGTGGTTTAGAGATTGCACTATTTCTGACAATTGATCTGCGAGCGTTTGAGAGATTGAACCCTTCCAGCCCGATTCAGTTATTCTTCCTTTTTTAACGTTCAGGAAGAAAGATATTTTTCCGTTCCCGGTTATCAGCTCATTGCGGTAGGTGTATTTGGGAGAGTAGCCATAAATCCAGTCCCACAGGCAATACTTTTCATTGCGCAGCTTTTCAATTTCATAAATATCTTCTTGGCTCAGTTCCAATATTTTAAAATCCTGATATTCCCGCGAAATATTCTCAAAAATGTAATTTGAAAACTCGTTGACAGACATTTCGGGTTTCAGGTAATCCGAAATATTTCCGACTTCACTCCGGTTCGATTGCACTGCTTTGTGTTCGAAGCGCGATAAATCAACCTTTAATGCGTTCCTGAGTTTGTTCAGCTGGCTATTAAAAAGGAGCGTACCATGGTGAAGTACCCGTTTCCTAAAGATATGTTCTGCATTACCCGAAATCTTTTTCCCATCAATCATCAAGTCGTTGCGCCCGGTTGAGTAAGCATCCAGCCCTAGTTTTTGGAGGACAGTGACAATTGGCTGGGTGAAAATTTTAAAGTTGACTTCTTCCAGTTTTTCAACCTTCTTAATGAAGGTGAAATTCACATTTCCCGGATCATGAAATACGGTTCCACCACCGGAAAGCCGACGTGCTATCTTAATGTTGTTTTCACGAACATATTGGTGGTTAATTTCGGCTAGTGCGTTTTGGTGCTTCCCCACAACAATGGAGCTTTCACTGCGCCAGAGCATAAAAATATCTTCCGTGAAATTCTTTAAGAGATATTCCTCAGTTGCTAAATTGAAATATGGATCTGAATGATTAAGATGAATGCAGAGTACTGTCATGCCGCAAATTTAATCAAAACTCAATAATGATTCCGATGGTCGGTAAAACTGTTCCCGAAGTATTTTTAACACGTCGCAGAATATAATTTTCTCCATCAGCAGTGGTTATAAATTGTCCGTTGTCATCTTCTTCCCGGATAAGAATATCCTGATCATTATTTTGGAAGTTGTACAGGTTCTGAATGTCGATGTAAAACTTAGCTGTAATTTTATTTAGGTAATAAGCTTTGTCTATCCTGAGATCCAGTTGGTGGAAGGGATCAAAACGTTTGCTATTTAAGAGGTCTGTATCATGGTAAGGACCGTTATTTGCATTCCAGGCAGCAATTATTGATGAACGCTCCATGTTGTAGGGAGTAAATGGCAACCCTCCCACGAACCGCCATCTGGAACCAATACTCCAGTTTCTGTTTAGGTTTTTAGTAGTGGTCAGTACCAACAGGTGCTTGCTGTCCCAGCTCGACACAATATATTTCTCATTTTTATCTTCAAATTCACTTCGTACCAGAGTATATGAAATATTCAGATTGAATTTATTGGATGTGGCTATGCGGGTCTGAAATTCCAGACCATAAGCCCGTCCCTTTGATGTTGATGTTACTTCTTCGTTGCCAATCACGCCAAAGTCTGCACCCAGATTTGCCAAACTAATAGAGTCTTGTACCGAGAAGGGGTAGTTGTTATATTTTTTTAGAAATCCTTCTACCGAAAAAACTACATTTTGTTGAGGTTTGAATTCAACCCCCGCAATCAAATGATCTGCTTTAATGTAGGTCAGATTGTTTGATTTATTTATGAATTCATCATTCTCTTTGTAGCCGAGGCTTGTATATGGAGGTAGCTGGTAGTAGCGTCCGGTATTGAAGTTCACACTCCAATCTGGATTGAGCTGGTAGGCCATTGAAAGCCGGGGTGAAAACTGATTGAATATTGAGCGCATGCTAGATGAGTAATTGTTGGCATCAAGGCGTATTCCAAGGGATAGACTGAGTTTTTCGTTAAAAAACTTATTGCTGGCCTGAGCAAACAGTCCCCATTTTATCAGGTTTAATTTTGTACTGAAATCTACATTTAAAAGACCATCGGGATAATAGCGTTTTTGTTGGCTCGAGTTCGTATACCTTACAATATCGAGGTTAGTGCCATAATTAAGCTTTATGTTTCCCATTCGGGTTGTGCTTTCAAAGCGTAGTTTGTTCTCTATCTCTTCAGAAGAATAATCCAGCGTTTTATAATCTTCGGAGCTGTAATCATTGTCAAGATATTTTATAGCCGTGTTGTTCAGGTGGCTTCTACTGAAAACAAAAGTATGATATCCGTTTTCACGGTAATGCTTCAATACAACGCCGGCAGTATAGCTCCATTGATCGTTTTCAGGAATGGAAGACAAAATGTATTTCTGCTGGTCATCTGGATCTTCAATATTCAGGTTGAGGGAGAATTTATCAATAGCACCAAGCCCAATAAAGGTGATTTCATTTTTCCTGTCTATTTTTGATTTCAATTTAAATTGAAAGTCGTTGAAGGTGGGCAAGAAAGGCAGTCCCAAGGCCTTAAAAAGGAGTTGCAAATAGGAGCGTCGAGCCGATACAATGTATGTTGTATTTTTGCCAATAGGACCGTCAAAAGTCGCACTTACCTCAGACGCACCAATAGATGCTTGAGCTCTCATATTATCGGAATTTCCATCAACCTGATAAAATTCAAATACCCCGCTTAAGGCGTTTCCCCTATTCGCGGGGAATGCTCCTGAATAATAATTTACTTCGCGCAGCAGGTCTGCATTTAAAATGCCAACGGGCCCACCAGATGCACCCTGTGTCGCAAAATGATTGATGTTTGGCACCTCAACTCCATCGAGAAAAAAACGACTTTCTGAAGGGCCGCCGCCACGAATGATAATATCATTTCGAAAGGAAGGGGTAGATTGAACGCCCGGGAATGACTGAATAACCTTAGATATATCTCGATTGGCACCCGGACTCTTTTCTATCTCCGAAATACCTATGTTTTTTAGTGAAAGAGGACTTTCTGCAGTCTTGCGGAATAAGGTTGCCGCAACAGTCACCTCTTGTAGTTGCGTATTACTTTTGACAAGTTCAATATCTAAATTGCTGGGCTTAGAATTGCTGATTTCAATCTCAGCTGAAACTTTATTCTGATAGCCAACTACAGAAACCTCAATTCGGATAAAACCCGGAGCCAGACCTGAAATCTGGTAAGAGCCATCTTCATTGGTAACAGTTCCTAATGTTGTTCCCGAAACAGCAATATTTGCAAAAGCTATTCCCTCATTATTTTCTCCATCATAAACTCGTCCCTGTACAATGGCCTGTTGAGCGATAGCCAGATTTATTCCTGAGAAAATAAAAATCCATATAACGATTAACTTCATCATTAAATATAATTATCACTTATGCCAACGAATACTGAATTATTATCTTTGACTAAATTTTTTCGGATATAGGCAAAAGTATTGTTTAGCCATGTCTTAACAACATTAAACACCATTTATTAAAGCTTGTTCTGGGAAAAGTGTAATTGCATAAATATTTTTGAGATGAGAGTTGTAGTTCAACGGGTTTCCCAAGCTTCGGTAACCATTAATGAAAAAGTTAAATCGTCAATCGGACAAGGATTGCTCATTCTATTGGGTATTGAAGATGCAGACGTTGATGACGACATCAACTGGTTGGTGAATAAGATTAGTCAGCTTCGGATATTTAACGATGAGGGAGGCGTGATGAATAGGTCATTGATAGATGTTGATGGCGGAGCTATTGTGGTTAGTCAGTTTACCCTGCATGCCAGCACAAAAAAGGGAAACCGGCCATCATATATCAGAGCATCTAAAGGCGATTTTGCAATACCCATGTATGAAAAATTTATTCGCGAACTTTCGGCAAAACTCAAAAAGGAAGTAGGAAGCGGTGAATTTGGTGCACATATGGATGTGGCATTGGTAAACGATGGCCCTGTTACTATTGTTATGGACTCAAAAAATAAAGACTTTTAGCTCTCTGCTTAACTTGAACTTTTTTATTTCGTATAACTCAAAACGTAAACTTCTTTTGAATGAAGCAACCCGAAATTCATCCGATATCCATCCCCCAAGCTCAGAAAATGGTTGATCAATGGATTAAGACTATAGGTGTTCGCTATTTTAGCGAGTTAACAAACATGGCCATTCTAACGGAAGAAGTTGGAGAACTGGCAAGTTTGATGGCTCGGAAATACGGAGATCAATCGTTTAAGCCATCGGATGAAGGCAAAGATCTGGCTGATGAAATGGCCGATGTGCTTTGGGTGTTAATTTGTATGGCAAACCAAACCGGCATAGATTTGAATGACGCATTTTTGAAAAATATAGAGAAGAAAACCAGTCGGGATATTGACAGGCATAAAAATAATGTGAAACTAAAATAAGAAGCGATGACTATCAAGGGAGAATTGGACGCTATAAAAGCAAGTGTGGAGCAGAATAATCTAGAGGAGATGATGTTGCTGGCTTTTTCTTGTATCGATCTTACAACTTTAAATTCAACCGATACAGTCAATCATGTTAAGGTGTTTACAGAAAGAGTAAATGACTTTTCAAATGATTATCCGAGTCTTCCAAATGTTGCAGCCATTTGTGTCTATCCCAATATGGTTGAAGCTGTACATGAAACTTTGTCAGTCGAAGATGTAAAGATTGCCGCGGTTGCAGGTGGTTTTCCTTCTTCAATGACTTTTATTGAAATAAAAGTGAAAGAAGCTGTGATGGCTGTTGAATTTGGAGCAGATGAAATTGATATCGTTCTTCCTCTTTGGTCGTTTTTAGATGAGGAAAAGCTAATTTGTTGTGAAGAAATTACGACCATTAAAGAGGCAATTGGGGATGCACATTTAAAGGTTATTCTTGAAACAGGAGCCTTAGTCGAGTCTGATAAGATACATCATGCCTCAATGTTGGCTATGGAATCGGGGGCCGATTTTATCAAAACATCAACCGGGAAAATGAACCCTGCGGCAACGCCAGAAGCGGCTATTGTGATGTGCCATGCGATTAAGGATTATTGGATGAAAACGGGGAGGAAAGTTGGCTTTAAACCGGCTGGAGGAATTGTAACAACCGATGATGCTGTCTTGTATCTTACCATTGTAAAGAAAATTTTAGGCGATGAATGGTTGACTCCGGATCTTTTCCGTATTGGAGCAAGCCGTTTGGCAAATAATTTATTGAGCGATTTATTGGGGGAAAAGATTAAGTATTTCTAATACTCAAAGTATAAAATTATTTCTTCCGTGTAGTCACGTAATTAATCAGTTCAACAAGAGCTGTTCTTGCTTCTGATTCTGGAAACTCATTGATTCCGGAAATTGCCTTATCGCGGTAATGATGCATTTGCTCTGTCGCGTATTCAAGTCCACCCCGCTCAACAACCAAATCAACCAGTTCCTGCACTTTTGCGGTGTTCTTATTTTTTCGTTTTACTTCATGCAGAATACGTTTTCTTTCTTTCTCTTCTGATTTTTCAAGCACATAAAGTAAAGGCAGGGTAATCTTTTTTTCTTTAATATCATTCCCTGTTGGTTTTCCAAGCACTCCTTTCGCTTGATAATCAAAGATGTCATCCTTAATTTGGAAGGCAATTCCGGCATCAATACCGATCTCGAACATACGCTCAATAACTTCTTTGTCTTCTGTAACTGAGGCTGTTCCAATAGCCATGCTTGTGGCAATGAGTGAGGCGGTTTTTTTTCGGATGATTTCAAAGTAAGTGTCGTAATCTATATCAAGCTTCCGGCTTTTTCTAAGTTGAAGGATTTCCCCTTCGCTCATATCTTTTACAGATCGGCTGATTAGCTTGAGAAACTGAAAATTCTCATTATCAATATTTAGTAGAAGTCCGCGAGCCAAAATATAGTCACCTACTAAAACGGCCAACTTGTTTTTCCAAAGAGCATTTATTGAAAAGCTTCCGCGTCTTTCATACGATTCATCAACCACATCATCGTGAACCAGAGTTGCTGTATGCAACAGTTCAATGGAAGAGGCAGCCATGTGTGTTGTTTCGTTAAAGCCACCAACAATTTTAGCAGACAGAAATACAAACATGGGGCGCATCTGCTTGCCCTTTTTCCGTAATATGTAGTTGATGATTAATGAAAGTAAAGGGATATCGCTCTGGATTGTGGTCTTGAAGTAGTCTTCAAAATCATTCAATTCCGTTTCTATGGGTTTTTTAATGATATCCAATGAAGTCATGAAGTCTTTTTTCAATCGTTCAAAAATAATAAATAAAATGATTCTTTATAGTGTGCCAATTTTTCAAGCAAGATAAGCAACCCTTTTTCAAAAGGGCGTTTTTTCTCATAATTGCTGATGAGATGGATCATAACCAATAGATTTTCAAGATATTTCTTTCTTCTTTGTTAATTTGTCATAGATATGATAAATCTTTTCTTTTAGAAAAAATTAAATATATCTATATTTGCATCTGTTTTATTTAGAATTGAACTATGGTACAATTTCAAGAATTAAATTCGGATCGTTTGGACATGGCAGCCAACATGTTAAAAGCTATTGCACATCCTATGAGGATTGCGATCTTGAAGCATTTGGAAAATGGCAAAAGATTAACGGTTACCGAGATTCATGAGTTGTTGGGCATTGAACAGTCTACAACTTCGCACCACCTTGGTATTTTAAAAGACAAAGGAGTGCTATGTTCAAAGCGTGAAGGCAAAAATACCTTCTATTACTTAAAGCATGATGTTTTAAGTCAGATAGTTGACTGCTTGCAGCGTTGTACTTGCGGAGAACAATAAATTCATAACGTATATTTCTGAAGCCGGCTATTTTGTCGGCTTTTTTCGTTTATTGACGGGAAGTTTTATAATTTCGATGAATAAATTTATTGCAATGACAAAGGTTAGATTGACGAAGCAGTTTGAGTTTGAGATGTCACATGCATTGTTGAATTACGATGGTTTATGTCGTAACATACATGGCCATTCTTATAAATTACAGATAACGGTTATTGGCGAACCAAAGTGTGAACCGGAACACCCCAAGGATGGGATGGTAGTTGATTTTACAGTGTTGAAGAAGCTAGTGAAGGAGAACATTGTTAACCCACTAGACCACTCTTTAATGATAAACGATATTTATGCGCACGAGAAATTGGTTGAATTGGGTGAAATGTATGAACGTCATCATGTCGTAAATTTTCAACCAACATCTGAAAATCTGGTAATTTACATTGCTGAAAAGATAAAGAAATTACTTCCTGAAAATCTCGAAATTCTCAGTGTGCGGCTTTTTGAGACAAGCTCATCATTTGCCGAATGGTTTGCGTCCGATAATCTTTAAAAACGAAAACATGCCTGACCAAAACGATCAAGATAAACGACTGTTTTTGCTAGATGCCTATGCGCTAATTTACCGTTCGTATTTTGCGTTTATAAAAAACCCAAGGTTTAGCTCAAAAGGATTGAACACTTCCACCATGTTTGGATTTGTAAATACATTGGAGCAATTGCTAAATAAAGAAAACCCGACGCATATTGCAGTTGTTTTTGATGTACATGCCCCTACGTTCAGGCACGAAATGTTTGATGAATATAAGGCCAATCGGGATGAAATGCCTGAAGATATCAGAAAGGCCATTCCGTGGGTTCGAAAGATAATTGAAGCATATCATATACCCATCCTAGAGAAATCAGGTTTTGAGGCTGATGATGTAATTGGCACCCTTGCTAAAAAGGCAGAGAAGGAAGGTTATCAGGTTTTTATGATGACCCCGGATAAAGATTATGCCCAGTTGGTTTCTGAAAATATCTTTATGTATAAGCCCGGTCGTGGAGGAAATGAAGTTGAAATTTGGGGAGTTCCTGAAGTGCAGGAAAATTTTCAGGTGCAAACACCGGATCAGGTGATCGACATTTTAGGATTGATGGGAGATACAGCCGATAATATTCCTGGCTGCCCTGGGGTAGGACCCAAAACGGCCATGAA
Source organism: Prolixibacteraceae bacterium (assembly GCA_963662675.2). Lineage (GTDB taxonomy): Bacteria > Bacteroidota > Bacteroidia > Bacteroidales > Prolixibacteraceae. The sequence goes on along the minus strand of CAXXHP010000002.1, from coordinate 125,855 downwards.
ATTGATTTCGGATTATCATTCAGTAGATGGTTTGTATGAACACATTCAAGAGCTCAAAGGCAAGCAGAAAGAGAAGCTTGTTGAAAACGAGGAGCAAGTTCGCTTATCACGAAAACTGGCAAAAATTATTTTGGATGTTCCTATTGATTTTGATGAAAAATCGTTAATCATGGAAGATCCGGATTCGGACAAGTTGAAAGATATTTTTAATGAATTGGAGTTTAAGGGTTTAGCGCAAAAGAAATCTCCACAGGTACAAAAGCAAGCTGAATTAACCTTTGAACAGGGTACTCTTTTTGGGTCTCCGGAAATGGCAGTTCCTGAAAAAAGGACTGATCTAACAAATATTGAAAATACGCCACACGAATATTATTTGGTTGAAGATGCCATGCAGCGTGCAAGCCTAAGGGCTGAACTGTCGGTACAGGAAGAATTTTGCTTTGATACTGAGACTACCGGATTAGACACGCATTCTGTAGAATTAGTGTGCCTGTCCTTTGCTTTTCGAAAAGGAGAGGCCTATTGCGTGACGTTACCAAAAGAACGCGTTGAAGCCCAAAAAATAGTGGAAGAGTTTCGTCTTATTTTTGAAGACGAGAATATCCGTAAAATTGGACAGAATATTAAATTCGACATATTGATGTTAATGCAATATGGGATTGAAGTGAAAGGACCACTTTTCGATACCATGATTGCACACTATCTCATTCAACCTGAATTAAAGCATAATTTGGACTATTTATGCGAAACCTATCTGAGTTATCAAAAAGTTGAAACCGTAACTCTAATTGGCAAAAAAGGAAAGTCGCAACTTACCATGAGGCAGGTTCCGGTTGAGAAATTGAAAGATTATGCATGTGAGGATGCTGACCTGACCTTGCAACTTAAGTATGCCATTGAGCCTGATCTAGATAAAACAGGTGTTCGTTCCGTTTTTAATGACATTGAGATGCCACTAATTTCGGTTCTGGCTGATATGGAAATGGCCGGAGTTACATTAAATACAGGTGAATTAGCTGTGTATGCTGATGTTTTAAGAGAACAATTAATTGAATTGGAGAATGAAATAAAAAGAATGGCCGGGAAGGATTTTAATCTTTCATCGCCAAAACAATTAGGGCCCATTCTTTTTGAAGATTTAAAGATTGAAAGCAAAGCCAAAAAAACAAAAACCAAGCAATATTCAACCTCCGAAGAAGTATTGGTAAAGTTGATTGATAAACACCCCATTATTGCTAAAATACTGGAGTTTAGGGGACTAAAGAAGCTATTGTCAACTTATGTTGAAGCGCTTCCACAGTTGGTTAACGCCAGAACAGGCAAAATACACACTTCATATAATCAGGCCATTGCAGCTACCGGAAGATTGAGTTCAACCAATCCGAACTTACAAAACATACCAATTCGTGATGCTAATGGCCGCGAATTGAGAAAGGCCTTTACTGCTTCGGATAAAGAACACTTGTTTTTATCGGCTGACTATTCGCAAATCGAATTACGTATTATGGCTGCTTTGAGCAAAGATGAGCAGATGATTAGTGCTTTCAAGCACAATGATGATATTCACTCTCTAACAGCAGCTAAAATATATAAAGTGCCATTGGAGGAAGTTTCTTCAGATATGCGAAGAAAGGCTAAAACGGCCAACTTTGGAATCATTTATGGCATTTCTGCATTTGGCCTTTCAGAGCGTCTCAATATTTCGCGAACCGAGGCAAAAGAATTGATAGATGGTTATTTTGAAAATTTTAGCCATGTGAAAGAATATATGGATGCCTGTATTAAAGTGGCTCGCGATAAAGGGTATGTTGAAACCATAAAAGGCAGACGACGCTATCTTAAAGACATTAACTCTGCCAATGGGGTTGTGCGTGGTGTTGCTGAGCGAAATGCCATCAACGCACCGATACAGGGCTCAGCAGCAGATATTATTAAGTTGGCCATGATAAATATATGGCGAGAACTCAAAGATCAAAAATTACAGGCAAAAATGATTTTGCAGGTACATGATGAATTAAACTTTGATGTTCCAAAAAATGAAGTAGAACAACTAAAGCAGATTGTAAAAGAACAAATGGAACATGCCGTGGATATTGGCTTGCCACTTACTGTAGAAATGAATGCTGCCCCAAACTGGCTGGAGGCACACTAACGATAAAAGCGAAGGGACTGCAGTATAAAACTGCAATCCCCTCTTTTTTTAACCTAAACTCCTCTTTTTTTTAAAAAAAATTCTAACGGGCAAAAGCCTGTAACTGATGACTGGAGCAAATTAAAACCAACAAATGCAGTAAAATATAACCAGTTTACATTTATTAGAATTGCCAAAACTAGACTGCCTAAAATAAATGTACCGGCAACTGCACGAATAATCCGTTCTCTCATACTTATTGTTTTATACAAACTTATCAACTCCAACAATGTATGCGTTTATTGGGCTAAAAGCCTCAATACGCTGGTTGAATTCTTCAATCCGTTTTAATAGCTCATCGGCTTTGTCTGCAAATAAAAAGGTAAACGAAACCATGTAGTTGTATGGATTTTCCATTGACCCGAACCAATTTGAAAAGTCCGAGTTGCCATCAGCATTTTTCATAAAACCTTCAACATCCATTTCGCTATATGCATCAATCTTTATTGATTTAAAGATTTGTTCTAGCTCTGGATGATAGGCCTTAACACATTGGATAATTACAAATTTCATCATTCTTATGTGTGTTTTATTATTGATTGTTGGGATGTTTCTTCTTCTCAGTCATGTAATAAATAAGGGGAACAATCACCAGAGTTAGTACTGTTGATGCAATGGTTCCTCCCATTAGAGAAATAGCCAAACCCTGAAAAATTGGGTCGAATAAAATGACTACAGCCCCAATTACAACCGTTCCGGCAGTGAGCAAAATTGGAGTTGTTCGAACTGCTCCAGCTTCAATTACGGCTTTTTTTAGTGGGATTCCTTCCTTCAGTCGTAGGTTTATAAAGTCGATGAGCAAGATTGAATTTCTAACCATGATCCCCGCCAAGGCAATCAGTCCAATCATTGATGTTGCTGAAAAGAACGCACCCATGAGCCAGTGACCAACCAAGATACCGACTAGCGACAGGGGAATAGCAATCATCATAACAAATGGAACTTTATAGTTTTGAAACCAACCAATGATCAGCAAATAAATGACTAGCAACACTACGGCAAACGCAGTACCCAGATCACGAAAAACCTCGTAGGTGATTTGCCACTCACCATCCCATTTAAGACTGTAATTTTCCTGGGAGAACGGTTGTTCTGTAAACTCTTCACTTAAGGTATATCCTTCAGGGAGGTTGATGTCTTTCAGTTTTTCAGACATGTTGAGGATACTGTAAACAGGACTTTCTAGTTCTCCGGCAATATCGGCAGTTACATAAACTACACGTTTTTGATTTTTTCGATAGATACTTTTATCCTGAATATCTTCCGTAATCTCAATAACATCACCAAGAGCAGTGGTTTTCCCGCTTGAACCCATGATGTTAACCTTTTTCAGTTGTTCCAACCCCGAGCGTTTTTCCTCATTTAGGCGCAGAAGAATGCCAACCTGTTCATGTTCTTCTTCCTGATAAAGCTGGGCTACTTCAGAACCTCCTAGGGTAATCTGAATGCTTTGCAAAATTTGCTGAGTTGATAGTCCTTGCAAGGCTGCTTTTTCTTTTAGCACTTTGAACTTATATTCTGTCTGGTCGTCTTCCACAAACCAGTCGATGTCAACCACATCAGTAGTTTCGGCAAATATTCCTTTTACTTGTTTGGCAATGTCTAGCTGCACTTCTTCGTTCGGTCCATACACTTCGGCTACTAAAGTTGACAATACCGGAGGGCCAGGAGGAACTTCAACTACTTTAACGTTGGCATTATACTTTTCACCAAGCTCTTGCAAATGTGGGCGCAGAACTTTGGCAATATCATGACTTTGAAGCTTACGGTCTCCTTTGTCGGTTAGGTTTACCTGAATATCACCTATGTTAGAACCTTCGCGCAAATCGTAATGACGTACAAGCCCATTAAAGTTCATGGGTGATGCAGCACCAACATAAGTCTGGTAGTTCACCACATTCTCCTGTTGAGCTATATATGCCGCTAGTTCCTTGGTAACTGCTGCTGTGCGCTCAAGAGTTGTTCCTTCGGGCATATCAATAATTACCTGAAACTCATTCTTATTATCAAAAGGAAGCATTTTTACAGTCACCATCTTGAAATAAACAAGAGTCATTGATGCAAATAGCAAAAATGTTACGCTACCAATGAATGTCCATCTTTTCCATCCGGAATTTAGCATGGGGCTAATTACCTTTGAATATAAGCGGTAAATGATGGAGTCTTCCAGTTTAAATTCTTTTTTATCTTTTTCGTCCTTATTTGTTTGAAGAAGGCGATAGGCAAGATATGGTGTAATGGTAAGTGCCACCAACAGCGAGAATATCATGGCAATGGAAGCTCCTATTGGCATGGGGCTCATGTAAGGACCCATTAATCCGGATACGAAAACCATAGGTAAAACTGCAGCAATAACGGTGAATGTTGCCAGAATGGTTGGATTTCCGACTTCGTCGATTGACCTGATGGCGGCCTGTATATATGGCAGCTTCTTCATTTTAAAATGCCGGTGCATATTCTCGGCAATAATAATGGAATCGTCCACCACAATACCGGTAACAAAAACTAAGGCAAACAAGGTGATGCGGTTCAGAGTATAGTCAAGAAAATAATAGCTAAACATGGTAAGGGCAAAGGTGATTGGGACTGAAAGGAAAACAACTAGTCCGCCACGCCAGCCCATTGCTAGCATCACTACAAAGGTTACTGAAACGATCGCGCCAAACAGATGTAATAAAAGCTCTGATACTTTGTGTGATGCCGTTTCTCCATAGTTTCGGGTAACAGTTACATGCACATCCTGTGGTATGAGGTCTTTCTTCAGAATCTCAATTTTTTCAAGAATCTCATCCGAAACATGCATGGCATCAGCACCGCGCCTTTTAGCAACAGAAATAGTTACTGCCGGGTATTGACTGGGATATTCCGAAATTTTCTCATCCATTTTGGCATAGCCAAACTCAACATACTGAGTCGGCTCTTCCGGTCCATCAAGTATTCTGGCAACCTGTTTTAGGTAAACAGGGCTTTCATTGTAAATGCCAATAACTAGGTTAGATACATCTTCCGATGTTTTTAGGAATTCACCGGCCTCAACCAAATATTCGGTATCGTTTTTATTGAATGCCCCGGTGTTGTATTGTTTGTTTGCCAGTTGAATTTGTTGGGCAATGGTTGCTGCATCCACATGAAAGCCGGACATTTGCTCATTGTCCAGAATAACTCTGATTTGGCGGGTACGACCGCCAATAATTTTTGTTTCAGAAACATTGTTTACCTGTTCGATTTCATTATTTACTTCCTGTGCAATTCGTTTAAGTTCGTAGTCATCGTAATTTTCACTCCAAAAAGTTAACCCGAGCATGGGCACATCGTCAATTGAACGTGTTTTTACCAGTGGGATTGATGTTCCTTCCGGCATCTGATCCATGTGTTTCATGATCTCGTTATACATCTTCACCAGTGATCGTTCAATGTCTTCACCAACATAAAACTGAACAATAAGCATTGCCTGTCCTGGCATAGAGGTAGAGTATACATATTCCACGCCTGGGATATTGGCGACCACTTTTTCGAGTGGCTGCATTACTCTTGTTTCAATTTCCTTGGGACTGGCTCCCGGATATTGGAATAAGATGTCGGCAATGGGTACATCAATCTGTGGTTCTTCTTCTCTTGGTGTGAGGTATGAGCTGTATATCCCAATTGCCAAGAAGGTAATCATAAGCAGGGGAGTCAGCTTCGAATTTATAAATAGTTTGGCGATACCGCCAGCAAATCCTGTCTTCATCTTTTTTCTTATTTATTTTCAACTAAAGCACCATCAACCAATTTTCCATCGTACGACTGAATGTATTTTTCGCCGTTAGATAAGCCGGAAAGAACTTCGACAGAACTGCCGTAAGTTTTACCTGTCCTAATCCATCGCAACAAGGAATATCCATCCTGGCTAACTGCGTAAATACCAGTTAGCTGTCCTCTTTTTACCAATGCACTTTGTGGAATGAGGATTAGGGGTTGTGTGCCGTTTTCGTAAATAATATTTGCATACATGCCGCTATATAGGGAGCTAGAATGTGTATTGTCACTAAGGAGGATTTTCGCTTCAAATTGATTTCCGGTATTGGTTGCTGAAGGGTTAATTTCTGAAATAATACCATCTACTTCCAGATCGTTCAACGCATTGAATTTCACTTTTACTGGGTCATTAAGTTTCAGGTGGGAGATATTGCTTTCAGGAATGCGGGCACTCACTTTCCATTGCGTAGGACTTTCCATGCTCAACAGTACAACACCGGGATTCGCCATGTCGCCTTCCTGAATATATTTACCAGTGATAGTTCCACTGTAAGGTGCACGAATAGTTGTATAGCGAATAGATTCTTCAATTTCTTTTTCCATCTGAGTAACCGCTTCAAGCCGTGCTTTGGCCATTTGGTAGTTGGTGCGAATGTCATCTATTTCTTTGTCCGATGCACTTTTGATTGCATAAAGTGCTTCAAATCGGTTCAGGTTCTTTTCGGCATTGGAGTAAGCCGAAACTGCTTCGCCCTTGTTGGCTTCAACCTGAGCTTTTTGAGCAAGGATATCCTGATTTCGGATTTCCAAGAGCAGTTCGCCCTTGTTTACTCTTTGTCCGGGGTTAACATATACGCGTTCTACCTCACCCATCATCCGGGTGCTTAAGTTCGATTGCTTTTCGGCTTCAAGCTGACCTGAGAAACTATGTATTATTGGATAGTCTTCGGACTTTGCCAAAGCAATATCTGTAGTAATTGCTGTTGTTGTTTCATTTTGCACTGGTTTTTTGCTTTCGCATGATGAAAGGATCAGCAGGCCGGCAAAAATCAGAGGAGCAATACGATTTATCTTTCTAAAATTTGTTTTCATATCGAGGTGTTTATTCATTAATATCTTCTTCAAGGAGCAGTTCAATTTCGAAAACTGCCTGATTGTAATTGTAAATGGACTGAATGTACTCCAGGTTTTTCTGTGAAGACAAGGCTTCAGAAGTCAGCAGGTCTGTTGTCTTTTCCAGTCCTTGCTTAAACCTGTCTGTTCTGATGCGAAGTGATTCTTCAGATTGTTCTTTGGCTGTTTTACTTGATTGTATCTGTTGATAGCGTAATTCCAGTTCCCGTTTGGCTTTGTTTAATTGTATTTGGCTTTGAGACAGGTAGTCCTGATAATTAATGCGTGCTACCTTTAGGTTGGCGTTTGCCTTATGGGTACTTCCCCTGTTTTTGTACCCATTAAAAATATTCCAGCTCAGGCTTGCACCTACAAGATAGTTTTGGGCTGATGCACCAAGCAGCTTATTGTCATTCAACTCAAAAGTTCCAAACGCATTTAGCCGGGGAAAAAACTTCATTCTTTCTGATTTTAGCATGTTTTCACTTGCTTCAACCTGTTTTTTGTATGCTTTAAGATCTGACCTATTTTCAATGTTTTTGTTTAAGTCGGCAATAAGTTGCTGAGGTGGCGTCTGGGAGAGAAAGTCCGTTGTTTTAAGTTGTAAGTTCAAATCTAAACCCAAGAGGCTTGCAAGATATTCGTTGGCTGTTTGAAGCTGGTGTTTTGCTTCGCGAAGCTGATCTTTACGCTCATTAAGGCGTACTTTGGCTTCCAAGACATCGGCATACTTTGCCAGACCCTGTACTTCGTACTTTTGGGTCAAAGAAAGAGCTTCTTCTGCAAGCCTGACTGATTTCTCCATTACGTTGATAGACGACTCAGTAAGTTCCAGTGTATAGTAAGCTGTTTTGACTTGATACCGGACGTTTTGCTGTATCCGTTCGGCTTGTAGCGAAACCGCATCATATTGATTTTTTGCAGCCTTTCGGGCATAAATACCGTCCATATTTAGCAGGGGCTGCTGAATTTCGACCTCCGTATAAAAACTCTCGATACCATCTGGATCGTTTAATTGAGAGGGGGCGAAGTCTGTTGCGTTAACAATTTCCTGTTTTAGTTTAAACCCGAAGGCAGATAGGGGGTCGTTTGTTGAAACTCCACTGTGGCTAACAGATATGCTAGGTAAGAAGATGGAGTTTGTCATTTGATATGAGCCTCTCGCTACTTCTTTCTGAGATTTTGCACTCTTGTTGGCAAAGTTGTTTTCTTCAGCAAACTTAAGTGCTTCTTCCAGGCTCAATGATTTTGTTTGGGCAACGACTGTGGCAGGCAGCCAAAAACTAATGAGCAATACATAAATACTTAATCTCTTTATCATACCTTTTTCTATCAATTGTTTCTCGGGCAAAAGTATATTTTAAGATGCACATATGTATAGATCTAGATAAATAGATCTTCACCTTTCTCGTTAGTGAAACTTCATCCAATAGGATAGTCCAATGATTTTAGGGTGTAAATATCTTTTTCTCAGCTAGTAGGAGGGATCGGATTTTTTAGAATATATCGATTTGAAATGTTAAGTATTTATTAACAGGGGTGGTGTTTCGTGAATTATGGGCTAGAAATCTTTAAAGATTGAGGGATATATTTTTAGAAATGAAGGTAGTTTATGTGCTTTTTTTACCGGCTTAAAAGCTTTTCTGGGATTGGGAAAGCAAGCTGAGAAATAGCTCCAGAATGCCTGCATTCGTCGTAAAATATGCTCTTCGTTTTGCAAAACAGACTGGTAATTTTCTAATACTAAAGCATGAAACTGGAGTAGTTTCTCAAGTTTTTGCTCTTTGGTAAGAAAAACGCCTTTTAGTTCGTCTGGCAGAAAAGGGTTTGACAAAATTCCCCTTCCTATCATCCAATCATTTTGCTCCGGAACTAGTTTCTTTAGCTCATCAATGTCGTTTGGAGAAAGTATATCACCGTTGTATACCAGCGGAACCTTCACTAATTTCTTTAACTCAGCAAAAAGTGGCTTATTTGCAACCCCTTTATACATTTGTTGGGCTGTTCGAGGGTGAAAAATCAGTTTCTCAAACGGATAAGCATTTAGTAGATCAACTTGGTCAACAATGGTTTGGTCATTGGTTAAGCCCGATCGTAATTTGGCTGAAATAACAAAATCAAAGTCAGTAAAAAGGGAGTCTAGCACTTCTTTTAATTCATCCGGTTTTTCGAGCAGTCCGGTACCTCTCCCACGTTTTGTGGCCATGGAAAAGGGGCATCCCAAATTTAGGTTGATTTTCTGGTACCCAAAGTTTCTTATTTCTGTAGCAAGTTGTTTTAATTCTTTTGTATTACTGCATAATATCTGGGGAACAACAGGAATTCCTTCATTATTTTCAGGAAGGATTTCCCGGTATTGGCTGTTTCTGATCTTTTGCCCCGGTCCCAAAGCAATGTATGGGATGTAATATTCATCCACGGAGCCAAAAAATGTATGATAGCACCTGCGATACAAAAAATCGGTAAACCCTTGCAGGGGTGCCATTGAGATATGCAATTTTGATGACATAGTATAGTTGATAAATAATTTAAAGCAAAGGTAGTAAGGTCTCTAGTTTAACCTTGGAATTCCTTATTTTTGTGTGCAAAATAACAATTTGTCAGGAATGTTACAGAGCTCGCTTCAAAATGATTCTTTGAGAGAACAGCTTCCCCAAACAATTGACCTTAGTTCACCTCAATTGATAGAAGGCTCAAAAATGCTGATTAATCCTGCAAGCATTCGTTTGGTGGATTCTATAAGCAGAGCTGAGCAACAGCGAGATTCTGTAAACTCCGAATTAATAGAAGCACAGAGATCTTTCTTTGCTAAAAGGCCGATATTAAAACGAGAATCATTAGAGTTATTTCCAATTCTTCCAATTAGAACAAGTGAAATATTATTACAGGCTGAGGTTTCTGGAAAACCAACAATCATTCTTCCTGAAAGAAATATAGCTAATAATAGTCCCGATTGGGCCATAGGTATTTTCCTTGTGGTTTTTGCCTTGTTTGCTGTAGTTCGCCTCTTCTTTGAAAAATATTTGAGTCAGCTTTTGCTCTCTTCCGTTAATTATGCGGCTTCGTTACGTATGTTTCGTGAAAGGTCTGTGAGTTTGACACATGCTTCTACACACCTTGATATTATCTTTTATTTGGTCTTTAGCTTACTCAGTTATCAGATACTGGAAATGGCAAATGTCCATTGGTTTGTGTCGGGATTTTATACGTATTTGCTTATTCTTTTGAGCGTAGTTGCATTCCTCAATCTGAAGAAAATGAGCTATTTTCTTCAAGGGAGTATAAGCGAAAACCTTCAGGAAAGCCAAGAATTCATATTTAACATGAATCTTTACAACAGAATTTTAGGTTTATTTTTACTTCCGATATGTTTGGTGATTGCATTCACTCCTCTTGAAAGCCCTGCTGTTGTGGGTGTTGTGGGTGTTGCTGCTGTTCTGGCAAGTTATGTGTTATTGATTTTACGTGGAATAAAAATATTATTAAGGAAACATTTTTCTATATTTTATTTGATTTTATACCTTTGTACCCTTGAAATATTACCATTATTATTTATCTACAAATTGGTGTTGGTATAAGTTAGTTCAATAACTTTTAAAAGAGATACATCTTGAAAATCAAGAAAATTTTAGTTTCACAGCCAAAGCCTGTTTCTGCAAAATCTCCATATTTTGATTTAGCAGAGAGAACAGGAGTGCAAGTTGACTTCAGACCATTTATTCAAGTAGAGGCTGTGTCTTCAAAAGAATTCAGACAAACCAGAGTTCAGATTCTGGATCATACAGCGGTTATTTTTACAAGCCGTACAGCTATTGACAATTTCTTCAGAATGTGTCAGGAAACCCGTATTTTGGTTCCTGATACAATGAAATATTTTTGTATATCAGAAGCTACTGCTTTTTACTTACAGAAATACATTATCTACCGAAAACGGAAGATTTTTTTCGGCTCTGGGAAATTCTCTGATTTGACTGAAATAATGAAGAAGCATAAAGATGACAAATATGTCGTTCCGCTTTCTCATATTCACAAGCAGGAAATACCGGAATTGCTGGATCAAGGAGGATTTAAATATTCGAAAGCTATTCTTTATCGTACTGAAAGTAGTGACCTTTCTGACTTAAAAGATGTGAACTATGATATCTTGGTGTTTTTTAGTCCTTCAGGAATCAAGTCATTACTTCAAAATTTTCCGGATTTTAAACAAAATGATACTAAAATAGCATCCTTTGGGCCAACAACAGCGGCAGCAGTTAAAGAGGCTGGACTAAGATTGGATATAGAAGCGCCAACTGCTCAGGCACCATCAATGACGATGGCTTTGGAGCAATACATAAAAAAGTACAACAAGGCAAAGTCGAAGTAATTCCAATAATGATATTTAAAAAAAGAGGAATTAATTTCCTCTTTTTTTATTTTACCTTAGTTTCTTAATGCACAAGAACAGTTTAACCAAAGAGGAACGACTTTGTAGTCGGAAGGTCATTGAAACATTATTTTCCGATGGCGAAAATATCTTTGTATTTCCTTTCAAAGTGGTTTTCTTAAAATCATCTTCGTTGTCACCTGTTCAAGCTGCTTTTTCTGTGTCGAAAAGAAATTTTAAATTGGCGGTAACCCGAAATCTTATTAAACGACGTATGCGTGAGGCATATCGGCAAAACAAGATGGTATTATATGATGCTGTGCATGGCGAAAACCAATTAGCAGTCATGTTTATATATACAGGGAAGGAAGTAAGAGATTATTCGGTTATTGAAAAAGGGATGAAAAAGGCTATTGCCAAATTGGCTGGGCATATTGAATAAAAAAAAGGGATCGCCTTGGCAATCCCTTTCGAAATATTGATCGATTATAGCTTATTCTTCATCCATAATTTCGGTTTGCATTCGTACCGAATCCTCATGTATTAGCTGAAACAAGATTTGCACAAACGTTTTATTGAGGTTCAGGTTTTCTCCTTGCGAAATCCTTTTGTTCATTAGTTCAGTCCACCGATTAATCTGTAGAGCTGTAACATTGTTTTCTTTCTTGTATTTCCCAATTTGTTGTACAATTTCCATACGTGAAGACAAAACTTCCATCAACTCATTATCAAGAGCATCAATTCGTCCACGGAGCATTTCAAGTTGGTTTTCAAATTTTTTATTGTCGATACTCGCTTTTCTAATTACCAATTTATCAAGCATAGTAGAGAGGTCTGCAGGTGTTACCTGTTGGTCTTTGTCACTTAAAGCACAAGAAGGGTCACGATGCGACTCTATCATAAGTCCTTCCATACCCATATCAAATGCCTTTTGTGAAATTTCGAACAGATACTCTCGTTGCCCGGCGATATGGCTCGGATCACAAATAATTGGAAGGTTTGGCAGGAGTCTGCGAATCTCAATAAATGTTTTCCAGTTTGGATAGTTCCGGTATTTTGTTTCGCGGAATGGCGTAAAGCCCCGGTGGATACCTACCAGATTTTTAATGCCTGCTTGGTTTAAGCGTTCTAGTGCCCCCATCCAAAGTTGAACATCGGGATTCACTGGGTTCTTAACCATTACAGTAGCATCCGTTCCTTTTAAGACATCGGCAATTTCTTGCACAACAAAAGGGCTTGCAGTTGAGCGTGCACCAATCCAAATCACATCCAGCCCTGCTTTTAGTGCTTCTTCGGTATGTTGCGCATTAGCGACTTCTGTTCCTACAGGAAGACCTGTCTCTTCTTTCACCTGCTGCAACCATTTTAGACCGATTGATCCAATTCCTTCAAAACTACCGGGTCTTGTTCTGGGCTTCCATAGTCCACCACGAAAAACATGCACTCTGGAGTCTTTGGCTAGTTGCCGAGCTGTTTCCATAGTTTGCTCTTCTGATTCCAAACTACAAGGGCCTGAGATTAACAGCGGATTATCTAGGCTGGGCAACCATGCCTTTATTGGTCTGATATCTAATTCTATTGCCATATTATTTTGTATAAAATTTCACTATTTTTTCTTCATTTTTTATGAGCGAAGGGTTCTCTTTGCTCAATATACTACGTATGTTATTTGCGTTTTCTAGCAAAGAGTACATTTTCTCTTCATCATCCTTGATGCTATTCTTTAATTCTATTAAATGTTTAATGTATACTTCAAGGGATTCAACAACATATTCTTTGTTTTGTTGAAAGATCGGTCCCCACATTGTTGAGGTACTTTTTGCCAGACGAACTGTGGACTGAAACCCTCCACTTGCTAAATCAAAAATGATGGAACGATCTTCTTTATCCTGTACAGCGTTTGCTAATGCATAAGCGGCAGCGTGCGGCAAGTGCGAGATAAATGCGGTACTGTGATCTTGCTCATCGGCAGACATGTATGCAATGTCCATTCCTAGAAGCTGAAACATCTTTTCGATGAGTGCCAGATGTTGTGGTCCACTTTTTTCATGATCGCAGATGATTGTAATCTTTCCCTCAAAAAGTCCTTCCAATGCAGCAGTAGGGCCTGAGTTCTCAGTTCCGGACATAGGGTGCGCTGCAATATAGTTTTTTCGTTTTGGATGGTTGTTTACCGTTTTTGCAATCAGTCCTTTGGTCGATCCCAAATCAATAACTGTTGTATTGTCAGCAATTTGATCCAGAATAACAGGGAGTAAACTCAAAACTTTATCAACCGGAATTGCTAGAATAACCAGATCCGTTTTCTGAACTGCCTCTTCAAGAGGAAGTATTTTATCAACAAGACCAATCTCTATTGCTTGTGTTGAATGTTTTTCGTTTGATTCAACTCCTGTAATGTGCGTGGCAAAATTCTTTTTTCGCAAATCTTTGGCAATTGATCCACCGATTAATCCAAGTCCGATAATTGTTACATCCATAATTTTTTGTATAAAAAAAAGGTCCCGATTTTGTCGGGACCTTCTAGTGTTTTTATCTAAGTTTTAAACAACACACTACTGTTCGACCCCGTTTTTTGAAGTGAAGTAATAAAACCAGTAATAAAATGTGTTGCTAAAAAACATGTGCTTTCTTTCTTTATGTGAGGGCAAATATAGAATTTTTATTCTTAAATATAGAATTTTCATTTGGTTAACATGATTGTTGTTTGATAATGTGCAGGTTTGTAGGTCATTAGAAGTATATTAAGACTTTATTTAATCCGAAGTCTTTAAGATTTTATTCGTAATGACTTGTCCATCTTCTAGTCTGAGTTTAACGACATATAATCCAGTTTGTAGTTGGCTCATATCCAAAGTTTCACTTATTGTATTATCATTTACCTTCAATATTTTCTTCAGGATGATTTGACCAGTACTATTAATTAAGCTTAGTTGAACCGATGAAACATGCTTGTCAAAACTGGCTTGGATATTCAACTGGTTTGTTGTTGGATTTGGGTATACCATTAATTTTACTGGAACAGCAGCTATTGAGCGGTTAACGGTTGGGGGGTCCTGAATTGTCAAGTCATCAATAATCCAGCCCCAACCATGTGCATATGGATCGGAGAATAGCCTAAAACGTATGAAAATTGTGTCATTCTCATCGAAATTGTCGTTTTCAAGTAGATTGATCTCCCGAGTAACAAAAAGACCTTTTTTACCTACTGCCGATGAGTTGGAGCCTACAATGTAATTGTTGTAGTAGGTTTCCCAATAGTCATTCGTTTTACAGTCATATCCATCAACAAGCGGAAGCCAGTTATCAATACCATTTTTAGACCCCTCCACAATTACATAGTCCCAAAAATCTTCATCGCCAAATACCGATTCATCTTCTCCGGGTTCTACTAAAACGATTTCTCTGAAGGTCATTTTTTTGTATTTCGACAAGATGATGGGGTATTTTAGCATCGTGGAAAATTCATAGACTGTATCATCTCGATCCGGACTTGGGTAAGGATGTGGGCTATGCATCGCCCCGTTGTCAAAATTAGCTTCAGTGCCAATATAAAAATCGGACGAAATAAAATCACGGGTTGAAGTGTTGAAATCATTATCGTAACTATTCACAGCATCGTAGATACCCTCTATGTAAAAAGTAAAATTACCAGAAGAAGGCAAAGTTCCTGTGTTTGCATTTGATGAGTTGTCAATTGCGATAATTCTATAGCTTATAGAATCTCCATCAATTAAACCATCAAAATTGAAATTGCCTGTAAATAGGTCACTCCCTGCCGGAGACAAAATAATTTCATAAGTTTCTTGATTATTGATCTGGTACTCGATTTTTACCGTTTCAATGCCAATATTGTCTGTTGCTGTAACTTCAATGATGGCTGTTGGTTCAGACTCAAGGAGGAACTTGATGGGCGAATGGGTGATTTCAGGCGGAGTGGTGTCAGGACCAATGTTGAATGAAAAGAATTGATTGGGAGCTTGAGCAGGTAAATGGAATTCTAACCCGGATATATTTGATACAGATAGATAGTATTTTACTACACCGTTTCCAAGACTGGGAAGTGTTGCTATGAATGCATCTCTTTCTTCCGAAAAAGCCAAATTTAGAGAGTTGGAAGAATTTTCAAAGCTTGATGTTGTGTAAACAACAACAAGAGATGTGGAGTCCAACTCACTGTCAGTTTCAATGGTGGCAACTACTTCTATTGGAATGGAAACAGTTTCAACGTCTTCTAGTTCTTCATGAATGATGCTTGTATAAACCCATCCTATGTCTGCAAAAATTCCCATAACATGAGAACCCGGGTCGTGGATGGCCTCTCCTTTTCCTGCAAATGGGGTCATCAATGAGTTTGGATCTCCAACTGAATAAGTTGCTTCATTTAAGTGATAAATGCTTGATCCTTCATCGTATGTTGGTGGTGCATAAAGTCTAGGATATTCATGGTCGGAGCTGCTCGTCAAGGCCGTTTCACTTTTAAAGTATAAATAGTTTGAAGTTAATTCCTCCAGTAATCCTGCTGAGTGATTAACAAATAATGACGTATCAACAAGTTGATTGTCTTCAGAATTATAAACATACTCATCAAAAACAGCAGGATGTTCCAATCCACTTCCATAAGCTCCCAACTCACTATGTTCATAAAAGAAACCTGTAAATCCCAAGCCATGGGCAATTTCATGTAAGACAATAGAAACAAAGTCATATTGAGTTAACGGAGTATTTCCATCCGTTCCATAATACCAACTTATATTTGAACTGAATTCAGCTATAATATCAGGATATGAGGCATTTGAAACCTCCATCCCTTCCATTTTCTCAACTAAGGCAATGGGGTAATAATGGTCTTTTAGAGGAGCAGAATCAAAATTTTCATAAAATACAGATGGGGAACAACTACCTAAAACTCCCGTTTCAAGGTCAGACCATGTTGCCTCCATGTATATGGGTATGGTAGATTTAATTTGGTATTCCCATATACTAACTGCATATTCAAAAGCAGTCTCTGCTTCTTCAGGAAAGTCAATATAAGTAACAATGATATCTGATGTTTTTTCTTCAGATGATTTTAATCGTTTTAAAAAGTCTTCTGGGGGTGACGTAAAATGATGGGCGACCTCATCCGATGCATAACAAATCGGGGCAGGAAGTTGTATGCCTGTTTTTTGCCATTTTTTTTGAGCTTCAACAAACAGGGTAGAAATAATAATAATGGACACTAACAGGAGTTTTTTCATGTATTGCTATTTTTTTTAACCTAAATAACTGTTGTCTTAATAAATTGTTTTGCGTGTCATTGATATTTAAATTATTCTCAACTCAACAGTTTTGATGCATTTGAGGGAAAGGAAAAATATTATGCTTACGTGAAGGTGAGAAATATAGAATTTCTTCACCCATTATCTTTTTATTTTGTCAAATATAATATTTAAAGTCACATATTTTTGTTTATTTGTTTTGCCAATAAAATAGCAATGTCATGAAAATCATATTAAACACTTTGGGTGCCCTGTCGTTACTGATCTTATTTGTTTCTGCTTCGCCCGATGATCGACTATTCAATGAACCTTATCGCGCTCAATTTCATTTTACACCTGAAGCAAACAGTCAGAAACAGGCTGAGAGTTTGTTGTACTTTGAAGAAGAATATCATTTATTTTTTCAGCAATATCCATTGGGAAATGACTCAACAGAAATGACTTGGGGGCACGCTGTAAGCCCTGATTTACTTTATTGGAAACAGCTTGATGAGCAAATAATACCTAAACAAGAGAATTGTGAAGAGTGGTCTGGTACTGCAGTTGTTGACAATAATGATGTTTCAGGACTCAAGGATGGTGAATTTGGAACGATCTTGTTTTTCTACATTGGCGATAAATGTGATATGCAGATGGTTTTTAGTAATGACAAAGGAAGGAGCTGGTCTAAGTATGATGGAAGTTTGAATATTTCTGTCGAAAATGGAGCCTGTGAACCCAGTGTATTTTGGTATGAACCATCACAGAAATATATCATGATGCTCTGCCAAAATACAGAAGAAAATGGGGATGATCAGGGCATTTCATTTTATAGTTCGGAAGATCTTTTAAGTTGGCAATTTGAAAGTCAATTTTCGGGTGAATTTTATAGTCCGGAGTTGGTGGAAATACCTGTTGATAGGCGATCTGATGAAAAACGTTGGGTGTTAATTAATGGTGATGGTGATTATTACATTGGCCATTTTGATGGTAAAAAATATACTGCAGATACAGAAAAGTTAGAAAATGAATATGGAATAAATTATTACTCCACACAGGTTTTTGATAACTCACAGAACGATGGAAACATTGTGCAAATATCGTGGTTGAGTGGGGGGAGCTATCCAGATATGCCCTTTACAGGTCAAATGACTTTTCCAACAAATTTATCCTTATACACAGACATTGAAGGCATCAGGCTAAAACGCGAACCGATAGCTGAAATCAGTTTGCTTCATGAAAAGGGCTTAATCATAGAAAATAAAACCCAGTTTCCAGGATTGAATCAGAATTTAATGAAAAAAGCAAAAGGAGATTGTTTGCATATCATTGGTACTTTTGATCCTAAAACAGCAAATAACTTTGGGTTTGTCGTTCGGAATTCAAAGAAACGTGATGGAGCTGAGATTTATTATGATGTGACAAAGAACATTTTAAATTGCTTGGGAAACAAGGCCAATTTGAGCCCTGAGGATGGAAAAATAAAATTAGAAATACTAATTGATCGGACTTCAATTGAAATATTTGGTAATGATGGTAGTGTGGTGATGTCTGTTTGTTATTCCACTATTCCTAATGCAGATGACATAATTTTCTTCAATAATGGGGGAGAGGTATTGGTTGAGAAATTAGAAGTTTTCCCAATAAAATCGGTTTATCAAACGGAATAATTAACTATTTATGAAAATATTGAAAGAGGAAAGTAATCAGTTACTTTCCTCTTTTTTATTCGAGATGAATGAGCTAACTTCATTCAAAATTTTAAATACTTCAAAGTGAAAAAGAAGAAGAAAAATAGGGGGTTGAAATCTACTTTCAACAAAAAAAACCTTAAGAATGCGATACTCACGGTATTTTATGATAATCCTCAAAAAACATATAATTATAAGCAACTGGCCGTTTTTTTGGATGTGAAAGATCCGGAAATTCGAAAATTAGTGAATGTTGCGCTTGATGAATTGGCGGAGAGCGAAAATCTGGAACAGGTGCAACGTGGCAAATTTAAATTGAAGTCGAAGGGTGGCTACATATGTGGACGAGTTGAACTGCAACCCCAGGGTTTTGGGTATGTTGTTTCAGAAGAAGTTGACCAGCCGGTTCTCGTTTCTCAGCGCAACCTCAACCATGCAATGGAAGGTGATAAAGTACGTGTACTTATGTATGCTCACCGGAAAAAGCATCAGTTAGAGGGTGAAGTTTCTGAGATTATTGAACGAGCTAAGTCGACTTTTGTTGGTGTTATAGAACGTTCAAGGAATTTTGCATTCCTAATTCCGGCAGGGAAAGTGGGTTTTGATATTTTTATTCCTGTTGAAAAACTCAATGGTGCTCAAGATGGGCAAAAGGCAATTTGTAAAATTACAGAGTGGCCTAAAAAGGCAAAAAATCCGTTTGGCGAAATTATTAAGGTATTGGGTAATGTTGGTGAAAATGAAACAGAGATGCATGCCATTCTTGCTGAGTTTGATTTGCCGATTCATTTCCCTGATAATGTATTGAAAGCAGCGGAAAAAATACCACTTGATATTCCGCAAGAGGAAATTAAGAAACGTCGGGATATGAGGCAAGTGACCACTTTTACCATTGATCCGGCAGATGCTAAAGATTTTGACGATGCCCTTTCTGTACAGCAATTAAAGGATGGCCTTTGGGAGGTTGGCGTACATATTGCCGACGTTAGCCATTATGTTACTCCAAATACCATATTAGATGATGAGGCCTATTCCCGTGCAACATCAGTTTATTTAGTAGATAGGGTTGTTCCTATGTTGCCAGAGAAACTGTCAAATGGGGTTTGTTCTTTACGCCCAAATGAAGATAAGCTTTGTTTTTCTGCTGTCTTTAAAATAGACGATAATGCAGACGTGGTTGACGAATGGTTCGGACGAACTGTTATCCATTCCAACAGAAGATTTGCCTATGAAGAAGCTCAGGAGGTGATTGAAACTGGGGAAGGTGATTTGAAAGATGAAATATTGGCTTTGCAAAATTTGGCTCAAAAACTCAGAAGTAAACGTTTTAAAGACGGCTCCATAGCTTTTGATCGTATTGAAGTCAAGTTTGAAATTGATGAAAAGGGAAAACCCTTGTCTGTATTCTTTAAAGAATCGAAAGACAGCAATAAGCTGATTGAAGAATTTATGCTATTGGCCAATAAAAAAGTGGCTGAATTTATTGGGAAAGAAAAGGGTAATAAACCGGCCCGAACATTTGTCTATCGTATTCATGATAAACCCGATCCTGAAAAACTGGAAAATTTCAATCATTTTATAAAGAGGTTTGGCTATGGCATCCTTACCACTACTCCAAGGGTTATCTCAAAATCATTGAACTCGTTAATGAATAATATTAAGGGGAAAAGCGAGCAGAATGTAATTGAAACACTTGCAATTCGGTCAATGGCAAAAGCTGTTTATTCCACTCGGAATATTGGACATTACGGATTGGGCTTTGAATATTACAGCCACTTTACCTCGCCCATTCGTCGTTATCCGGATGTTATGGTACATCGCTTATTGGAGCGTTATTTGGATGGAGGACGTTCGGTGAACGCACCGAAATTTGAAGATTATTGTAAACATTCGTCAGAAATGGAACACCGTGCTGCAAGTGCCGAACGTTCGTCAATCAAATATAAACAGGTTGAGTTTATGAAAGATAAGATTGGTGAAGTTTTACCCGGAGTTATTTCCGGAGTAACAGATTGGGGCATATATGTTGAACTTGAAAATAAATGCGAAGGAATGGTTCCTATGCGAGAGCTTGATGATGATTTCTATACGTTTGATGAGAAAAATTATTGTTTGGTAGGAAGACATAGCCGGAAAACATACCAACTTGGAGAAGCGGTTCGAGTCGAAATTGCAAGGGCAAATCTTGAGAAGAAACAACTTGATTTTAAGTTGATTGAAGATTAGTTTTTTGCCCGATTTTAACTGTAGGTAAAAATATTCGAAAAATAAAACTATATTTACCTGCTTAACTTAAACTGCTCTGATATGGTGATGAACCTCGAAAATGGGACCAATAAAAAAGATACCAATCGAGAAAATATCTTAAAAATTGCCCAAGACATTTTTAGTAAATATGGCTATAAAAAAACAACACTTGATGATATAGCCAATGCTGTCAGAAAAGGGAAGAGTTCTTTATATTATTATTTTGATAGTAAAGAAGATCTTTTTCAGGCTGTTATACTGAAAGAAGTTAACATTCTGCGACGGGAACTAGAGATAGTTGTAAACAGAAATACCGATCCAATCGAGAAACTTCGGGATTATATTTTAACCAAGCTGACAACTTTTAGAGGTTTAGCTAATTTTTATCATGCTCTTGAGAATGATGTAACAGCCATTGAGTTTATTGATAATATTAAAACGAAATACGATCAGGAAGAGATTCGGATGATTAAACGTATTTTGATTGAAGGAGTGCGTAAAAACACCTTTGAGGTGTATGATTTCACATTGGCAGCTATTGGTATCACTACGGCTATTAAGGGATTAGAAATGCCTCTAACAGCTGGTAATTATGGAACAATAAACCTTGAAAAAGGTGTCGACAATATTTTGAAGATTCTCTGCTATGGAATTATGAAACGCTCGTAGCTTCAAATTGTATCTTTAGTGAGTTCTCTGACAACTGTAGTCTTTCATGCTGATGGTTTAATTCCATGGTAAATAATATTAAAAGCGGCCTTTGCAGGTCGTTTTCTTCGTTTTATGGTATGGTTCACTCGAATTATTTATGGGAAAAGGAACCTCTGTTGAAGCTCCTTTTAATTTTTATATTGATGAGGTTTTAATATTCACGTTCGCTGATCAGCTTTCCGGATGAATCGTACTTTTTCCAGATACTGGTTTTATTCCCGGTTTTATATTCCATTTCATAAATGAGATTTCCGTTGTCGTCCCACACTTTCCAAGTTCCGTTTTTTAAGCCTTTTTTGTAGTTGGCAATGGCCACTTTTACGTCATTTTCGTTGTAGGTTATCCAAGTGCCGTGCATCTTATTTTTTCGATAGGAGCGTATTTCATTGAGCTTACCGTTTTCGAAGTAGATGCGGACTTCTCCGTTTTTCAATCCCTTTTTAATTTCCAGTTGTAGTTTGGTGTTGCCATTGGGGTACTGACTTGTAAAAACACCGGAGTAAAGCTCTTTTCCGAAATAGTATATTTCATCTATCTCAGTAATGTTTTGGGCAATGGTATTTGATGCAGAAAGCAGAATTAACCCGAAAACTAAAACAAGTTTGTTCATGTTATTTTTTCTATTCTAGATTATAATATCTCGGACAAATGCTTTCCCCCTGTCCTGAGGGGATTCTCTTTTAGGTAGCAAAAAAACCGCCTCTGCTCTCAGAAGCGGTTGTCAATCTTAAGTATAGAAACAACCAGACAATTAGTTTGATGATTTCAAGCTAATATTTACCTGGTTTGAGTTTGAACTTACATTAAGTTCTCCAACCGTTGACTTTTCATAAGAAATGTAAGAGGCCGACACGTTGTAGACTCCGGGTTTAATGTTGTTAAAAGAGTAATTTCCGTCAAAGTCGGTGTAAGCCACTTGACCTGTTTCTTTCAGGGTAACCTTTACCCCCACCAGTGTTTCATTCGTTTCCTGATCGTTGATTTGTCCATTAATTGTTATCTGGGCGTTTTCAACATCGGTGTTGCCATTTTTGTCGGCTGCATAAGTCAACATAGTTGCGGCAACAAATACGATAGCTAATAAACTCTTTTTCATATTGAATAATTTAGTTTTCATTTAAAAAGAAATAGTCATTGACTAAATGTTCTTGCGAACAGTTAGCCTTTCCTTTCCACGACTATTTCAGTATCTGTAAACAAATGTAGGGTAGAGTGATTACGGTGTAATTACAGATGGATTAAAATTTAATTAAAGAAGAAGGATTGTTGCTGTTTTTATTATTTCGCGAGAGGCTCCGGTTCATCTGCTATATGGGGATTACTTAATATCGGCTAAAAAAAGCCCCGAACCCAAGGGTGCAGAGCTTTACAAATTAGCGGGAATTGAAGTCAACACTTCAACTATTATTTATGCTTTTGTTTAGAGGCTTGCTTCTATCCAGCTCCAGTTTGAAATGTCAATTTTTGTTCCAGATGTATAATCAGCAGATATGTCCGCATCGCTACCATCAATCTGTACATTTGTTAGAGCACCATCATCTTTCATATCAATATTGGTATCATAACCTTCTAAATAAAGGTTTGTAATTGTTGCGCCCGATTCTTTTTTGAATTGAAGAGCTGTGCCCCCTACAGTTGAGATGGCCGTAACATTTTCAAATTGAGGATTGTTATTTACTTTATCTCCTTCAAAGGCTGTTGAGAAACCGGCGATTGTGTGAGAGATGTATGTGTTTGTAATATCACCGTCCCAACCTTCAGTCCAGTCAACAGCATCGTCTTCATTGTTTTCCAAGTAGATGTTTGTTACTGTTGCAGATCCACCAAAAAACTCAATGCCATCGTCAGAGCCATTAATTACAGCAATATTCTCCAGGGTTGTGCCTGAGCCTACTGCGTAAAGAGAAACACCGTTATATTGAGACTCAGAGTTAATCTGGGCTCCTGTTCCTTTAATAACCAGATATTCTATTGACCCGGAATTGTCCGTATCATCAGTTCCACCGTAAATGAACCCGCCAACTTCAGCTTCAGCATTCACCCCGGCTGTTGTTGTCGCATTACCACAGATTGTTAAACCACCCCAATCACCAGGATTTCCGTCTAATGATGTCATTATAACAGGATTGCTGTCAGTACCCTGAATTTCAATTTTACCACCTTGCAGAACGGCGATATAAACATCAGTGCCGCCATTATCAGCCAAAATATTCGTTCCAGCAGGGATGGTTAATGTTAAACCGTCAGGTATAATAAATGAACCTGAAAGGTTATACTGGATGGCGACATCAAGTGTGTAGTTTTCTGTTAATGTACCATTCATTGTTCCGTCTTCTAGTGATTCAATGACTGGTTCAATCTCAATGATTGGATCATCGTTACAACTGTAAAATAGCACAGTTGCCATAATGGCAAGACTAAAAATTTTCATTGCTGTTTTTTTCATTTTGTTTTTTTTAATGAGACGTACTCAGTTTTTCAATTAATTATTTAAATAGATGTTTACACCAATGCTTAGGTTAATTCCTTTTTTGTAAGAGCTTACAAGCTCGTTTGACGCGTCACCCGATAAGGGCTCTATGATTTGTGTTTGTTCAATTTTAGGATTCAGCAAGTTTTTTCCTGATAGCTTTAGCGATACTGTTTTTGATATTTTTTGGCTTATGACAATGTCAACTGAGGTAAAGCCTTTTTCTATGATTTCATTATTGAACAGGGTTGAACTGTTCTCATAATCTTCAGGTGCCCCAAGGGCAAGAATTTTATTGGAAGAATAGTTTCCGTTAATTGTTGCTATAAATTCTTTTTCCTTATTATTTGCGAAGCTAAGTGTGGCATTCATGATGAACCCCGCTGCACCTTGTAAATTAGATTCGGTTTTATTATTGTATTGAAACTCATCCAGCAAGTCCTGATTAAACCACATTTTAGTAGCATTTAATACTATATTTAACTCAGGTAATCTTGTATTTTCCGGATTAATTAGACTAAGCCTTGTCTCTAGTTCAAGTCCATAAACATCAGCCTTTTTACCCGTGTTTTCGTAAATAAAATTCCCAGACGAACCTCTCGTTTGAGCAAGATTTATCGGATCTTGGATTTTTTTGTAAAAACCCGTTACAGAGACCAATTCATTTGATTGTGGAAACATTTCCCATTTTATGTCGAAGTTGTAGTTGACGGATCTTTTCAGACTTGGATTCCCTTTCGTTACGCGTCCTGTTGGCGATACGTATTCGAAAGGCGATAACTCTTTAAACTCGGGCAACGTAATTGTTTTACTTGCGGCCATCCGTAAAGAACTATTGTCATTAATTGAATATTTAAAGTTTAAAGCTGGAAGTATGTTGTTGTAGCTATTTGATAGGCGACCGGTTCTTCCCACATAGTTTGCCACATCCCAGCTAACATTAATATCATCCATCTCATACCTTAAGCCCAAACTCCCACTTACTTTATTAAGCTCGAAATAAGTATTTGCATAAGCTGCATATACGTTTAAATTAGCGTTATACAAATCCGGGTTTCTTTCTTTAATAACAAGTCCTGTACTTGAATAATTGGCTGTATTAAGAAAAGCTTCATCCAGATTATCGATTGATTCAATCTGAAATCCTTTTGCCCTAACTCCTATAAAAAGGGACCTGAAAGTCCGTTCTTTCACCCGGAAATTGGCTCCATAATTGAGCTTGAGCTTTTTATGTTCTTTGTCATATAAGCTGAGTATGTCTTTTAGGTAACCGTTAAGCTCTGTGTCATCGATTTCCTGAAGCGTTTTTCTTTGCTGGAAGTCACCAACGTGGGCAAACTGGACGGTATTGTCATCAACGATATTAACTTCATTCCTGATACGGTTAGGTTCTTCTGAGTTTACAAGATTGTATCCTAAAGCCCACTCCACCTTGTTTTTGTCACTTAAGGCATGTGTTCCTAATAATTGATTAATGAATATTTGAGTTGTTTTTAGGTTCTGATCCCTAATGAATGCACCTTCTTCCTGTGGATCTTGATCGAAGACATAACCTTCACCATTTCTACCCTGCTCATAAAGTTGATCAATGGTTTTTAAAATGCTCAGACTGTTGAAATTAAGGATGTGATCATCGTTGAAATTATAGGTTAGATTTATAAGACCTGTCGTATTTATTTTTGTGCCAAATGTTTCAGCATCAGTAAATGAGTTATCTAAAACATTTGATCTGTATTTCTTATAAATACCTTGATGGTACTCGTGAGAATTCTCATTGCTTGCAGTTGCAAAAACGGTCATTTCGTTATTAAAAAGCTTAAACTTTTTACCCGCTGAAAATGAAAATTCATATCCCATGGGTAATTTTTGGGTCTCCGTGTTCCAGCTTTGCTTTTTTATTGCTGCTTCTGTGTAATATGAACGTTGATGCACACCAAAGCTAACATCGTTCATGTTTTGGGTTGTCTTAAAATTATTCCAGTTATCACGTTGAAGGATATTGGTATTTGTTTTACCAGTAATACCAAAGATGATTGTTTCACTAAAGGTCTTGGAGTTAATATTTACTGTCCCAGACGATTGGTCGGCATACGTTTCAACGGAGAAAGTTTTATCAATACCAACATTTTTAATGAAATTCGTGGAGAATAGGTTTAAATCGATATTTTTTTTCTCAACATCATCAGAAGGAATAGGTAGCCCATTCATTGTGGTTGTTAAATATCGGTCTCCTAATCCTCGGATATATACATCGCCAGAACTTTCATTCTTGGTAACCCCTGATATCTTCGATGTTGCTGAAGCTGCATCCGAAACACCCAAGCTAGAAAGACGGTTGGAGCCAATGCTCTCTTTAATTCCTGAGGCTTTTTTTTGATCCAGCAAAAGCATGGTTTCTGATTCACGGCTTGCTATAGCTACAACTTGAATGTCTTCAATTTGAAGTGTTGACTCACTTAAGTCGAAATTAAACTCAAGAGTTTGGTTTGCCCGAATCTCTACGCTTTCAATTGTTATAGGCTCGTAAGAGATAAAGGAACACCGAACGTTGTAAGTCCCGGGAGTGATTTTGGGAAGTACATAGTTCCCATCAAAATCGGTGATTGTTCCAACGATTGTCCCTTCCAGCATAATGGTTGCTCCAACCAATGATTCATTTGACATTTGGTCTGTAACCAGACCTTTTACTGTTCCGTTTTGTGCAATTGAGGCTAGTGATATAGCCACAAAAAATGTTAGCAGTGCTAATCTTTTAATTCCCATAAATTTGTGATCTGTTGTTTTTTTATAAGTCAACCTGTTGATGATGACTTTGCTTTTGAGTGATTAATAGTCCATTTTTAAATGATAGAGCTACATTCAAATCTGAGGCTAAGGACGGGCATTATTATTACAGGGTGATTAAATAAAGCATACTCTTATGTTACATTATGATGACATTTTAATTTATACCGACGAGAAGTTTCTGGGGGATTACAGCAACCAAAAAAGGGGCTGTCCAAAAAGGAAAGATACAAGTCATCCTGAACTTGTTTCAGGATCTTAATCAACGGTGAAACAGATCCCATAATAAATTTGAGATGACGTTCCCCAATGATTTTTCTGCTTTCTGGACGGTTTCTTGTTGATTTTTATTCTGGGAGAGATAGACGTATATGGATATGTTTTGTCTGGATGAAGGGGAATAATTAATAGGTGGGAGTTATTCATTCTTGCGCCCAAACCCTGAAGTTCTGAGTCCACTTAAATAGGGAGAGAGCTTATTTAAGCGATTGAAAGGAACAAGGCATTTGAGAAACAAGTATACTGATAGCGTAAAAGATAATCTGTAAGTAGAAATGAGTACAAGCAATAGGTTAGTTTTTTGTTGCTCGTAATGGATTTTTAGCAAAAAAAGATCCGACCCTTTTAAAGGATCGGATCTTTCAATCAATATTGAGGAAGAATTTATTTTACGAAATCAGAATTCTTCAAATATGTAGCACTTTCGCTAATTGCATCAAGAGATATTTTTAACTTTTCAGGATCTGGAGCCCCAAATCCAGGAACTTTACTCATGTCAGGTTTGAATTCTGTGCCTTCTTCTTGAGCTTTCTTCATTTGTTCCATGATAGCAGCCATTTGTTCTCTTTCTTCCTCAGTCATCTTAGCTTCAATTTCAACAAACCAATCTTCGAACCCGTTTTGGTAAAACTGAGTGAAAATTGCGTTGTAGTCAATTTTACCACTTGCACCAATCACATAATCATCTTTAATATGAAGTACCTGAAAACGATTTGGGTATTTTTTCAGGTATTCAACAGGATCTTGATTACCTTGAGTAACCCAGTAAACATCCATTTGGAAGAATACTTTATCAGCATCGGTATTAGCAATTAAGTAATCTTCAAGAATCTCATCACTGGTTCCAATTTTTTCGAACTCAGCACTGTGGTTATGGTAGCCAAATTTAAGTCCTCTTTTATTGGCTTCTTCTCCGATTTTATTCATGAGGTCGCTCTCTGCTTTCACTCCTTCAAGTGTGTTAGAGAATGTATGCATAGGAAGAATAACATATTTGAAGCCTGCTGCTTGGTGGTTGTCTAAAACTTCTTTCCATGCAGCTAACGATCCTTCTACATCATCTTTGTCAAATGTGGCACGAGCATGGCTTGAAATAACAGACAGCCCATGTGTTTTCGCCAATTCTGCATATTCGGCTGGTTGGTACTCTCCAAAAGTTCCTGCATCGGCATTATAGTTAGATGCTTCACCTACGGTATAACCATCATTTGCTAATGACATTAATGAATTTTCAATGTCTGAATCCATTCCTTTTACCGAATAAAAAGCAATACCTAGTTGTTTTTCTTTACTGGCACATCCGCCTAATACAGTTGATGATAAGAACAGTAGAACTATAGCCGTAATGCTCCAATTTTGAATTTTTCTCATTGTATGAAAGTTTTAAGTTGTTTAAGCGCATAAAGTTAAAAAAAATAAGAATCTAAGTCAGAAGGAATTTAAGAAACTGTATGTTTCTTAATATTCCCGCGTATAGCTTTTTTAATACAAATGGATTAAATCTGATGGGGTATTTGATCAATCAATATTTTTCTTTTCAAATGTCCAGCTATCGTCATCACAAAGTTGGCATTCATCACCAATAAACATGAAAGAAGCTTCTTGGTCGTTTTTAAGATGCCAATTTAACCAAGCAATTGTCGGAATTGAAAATGAACCACCGTATGGATTTTCGTACGTGCCATCATGACCAACATCCTGATTTAAGATGACCACCGGCAAGTCTGTAATTCGAGCATAGTCGTCAGTAGCGTTTGGATAAGCGATATCTGAAGGTCCTCCAATCACGTACATCAAGGGAATTTGCAACTGCCCAAGAATTTCTTTATTCACTTTCGGAAGATTGTAGCCTTCTGGTACTTCATTTAATACACCACTGTTGCAAATTACAGATGTTGTAATACGGGGGTCAGTTGAAATTTCAATGGCTTGAAGTCCACCACATGATTGACCCATTGCGGCCACTTTATTAATGTCAATTACATTATTGTAAATACTGGTTTTGTTATTGTTTTGGTCAATAATCCAATCCAGGGCATTAAGTAGTAGCGATGAGTCTGTTGATGTTTTGTCTCTGTCTTCAATGGCAACACTTAGTTCCTCAAACGGTCCTATTGCCAACACAATAAATCCGTTTGAAGCTATCTCGTTGAGGAAATTTTTGAACCGGACAGAGCTATTGAAACAACCGCCATTCCCCCATAATATAATTGGGAGTTTTTCTTCATTTTTAAATACCGATAAGTCTTCTGGACGGTAAATGGTCATCCCTGGTAACCCTTCATCTCCTAATGCAATTGCTTTATAAGCTCCGCTACCTCCGTTTTCAATAACAATTGGCAACTGTTGTTTTTCGCCGATAGAACTTGCAGTAATTGAGTTTGAGACCAGAATTAAGCAAAGCAAAGAGAGTAAGTAAATGTTCTTTTTCATACGTGATTAATTTTATTTTCGAAAAGTCAAGCCTTTCAAAAGTAAAAAAAATCCATTACTCATATTAGCTTTTTGCCAATGAGAAAAGAAATTCCAGACCACCTTCTGGTTTATTGCGTACAGAAATTTCTCCTTTATGAAGTTGAACAGCATTCTTTACAATTGATAAGCCCAAGCCTGTTCCTCCGGTTTCACGTGCGCGTCCTTCATCAATGCGATAGAAGCGCTCAAAAATTCGAGACAGGTGTTCTTCGGGGAGCCCTTTACCTGTATCCGAATAGCTGAAATAATAGAATTTCTCATCTTCGAGATATTGCTTGATGTGTATTTTCACATTCGATCCGGCATAGTTGATTGTATTCTCGATGAAATTCTGGAAGATGGAAGAAAGCAGGCTGTCGTTGCCGGGAACACTTATCTTTTCGTCAATAGCAAGATGTACAAGAATGCTTTTTTCATTCAGTCGCGATTCCAGATTTTCAATGACATCGTTTACCAGAGGGCGCAACTTGATGGTTTTAATCTCAAATAAGTCTCCTGCATCTTCTATATTGTTCAAGAGTGAAATATCATTGAGTAGGTCATTTAAGCGTTCACTTTGTGAAAAGGCCCTCTCAATAAAATAGTTCATTTTTTCTTCCGGCAGATTTTTGTTGTTCATGATGGTTTCAAGGTATCCCTTCACAGATGCTAATGGTGTTTTTAACTCGTGTGCAATATTTGAAGTTAATTGTTGTTTTAACAATCTGCGTTTCTCCGGACGTGTAATGTCTTCAATTAGAATCTCGAAACTTTTATCAGCAAAAATAATTCCCTGCACTCTAAAATACATTTCATTTTTAGCAATGGTAATTTGTTCGTGTGGGAGGTTTTTAGGACTGATTACGATATCTGAATTCAAATATGTATCTATTTTGTCGATTAAGGGTTTGAATTCTTCAACTTCAAATAAAGCCTCAATTGAAATAGTTGAATGTTCCGAGATAAGGTTGATGAACTGAACAAAGTGACTGTTTGCAAGTATCTTTTCTTTTTTGATAGAGAAGAAGGCGATTCCTTCATTTAGGGCATTCATGTGGTTGAAAAGACGTTCTTTTTCTACACTCAAATCATCCTTCGCACGTTTTAACCGATCGTAGATTCTAACGATCTGACGTCTGATATCTCCAAATTCGGAGTCTGGGAATTCAATATTTGGATCAATGTTTTCTTCCCTCCCTGCGAGCACGGCAAAGTCACGTAGCTTGGTGATAAATTCCCCCAATCTTCTTGTAACCAATTGAAGTAGTATCCACATCAAAAGAAATAGCGCAAGCATGAAGAAGATAAAGAGCTGTTCTGTTTTCAGGAAATTTTTTAATTCAAGATTATAAACTTCAGCACATCGAATAAAATAATCATCATAAAAGCGGGCATAGTAATAAAAATCCTGCCCGGTTGTTTCAGAACGGCGAATATTGCTCCCCTCTCCGGAATAAAGTGCTTTCTGTATTTCCGGACGAAGCAAGTGGTTTTCCATTTCTTTATAATCAGAAACAAAGTTGTCGTATAGTACATTGCCTTGCGTACCGACTACTGTAATTCGCATGTTTGATCCCGGGATTAAATAGATCATTGAATCCAATTGGTTGAATCCCTGAGATTGAGTCATATTATAATGCTCAATATAGCGATGGGTAATCTCTGTAATGTTATCCAGAGTATTTTCAAGTTGGTCTGTACGATACCTCTTTTCCCGGTTATATTGAAATGCGAGAATTGAAATAGTAAATAAGGTAAATGCAGCAAAAAAGTAAATAAAAATGCGCTGCTGATAGGTTTTACGTTTAAACACGTTATTAACTTTTAGTGGTTCTTTATTCAATCCTTAATTTCAAAGCAATAGCCGTAACCGGTACGACCAATAATAGAACTGCCATAATCGCCTATTTTTTTGCGTAGGCGGGCAATGTTAACATCTACATTTCTTTCGGTAACGATAACATCGCTACTCCAAATGCGATTTAATATTTCGTGCCGACTGATGTATTTGCCTTTGTTTTTCAGCAGCAATACCAGTATCTCAAATTCTTTACGTGTGAGGTTTAAAGGTTCATCTTTAATGGTAATAAGCTTTCGGCTAAGATCAAGTTTTAACTCATCAACCTGAAGTATTGTAGAGGGGTTTGATGTGTTTTTGCGTCCTCTTTTCAAAATGGCCTTTATGCGGACAATAACCTCTTTAATGGAAAATGGCTTGATGATATAGTCATCGCCACCCACATTAAATCCGGTGAGCAAATCGTTCTCTGAGTCCTTTGCGGTTAAGAAGATGATAGGAACTTCCAGTTGCCTGTCTTTTCGTATAATATCGGCCATTTTATAGCCAGACATTCCTCCCATCATTACGTCGAGTAAGATGAGGTGATAATCTTCTAATGTCATATTAAGAGCCTCCTCGGCTGAGCTGGCCACGTCAATCTCAAATCCTTCGCTAGACAGGTTAAACTGAAGGATTTCACGTAAATCCTGTTCATCGTCAACAACTAATATTTTAGGGATAAATTCCATGTTATTCTTCTAGTTTGTGATGGCGCACATCTTTGCCGTCAATTGAATATATGGCGGCTTCTGCAATGTTTGTCGCATAGTCACCAATCCGTTCAATATTAGACATCATTTCACGTATGGTTATAATGCTTATGAGCAGGTGCTTGTTGCTTTCTTCTGTGTTTGCCTTCTTGACCAATTTTTTCAGAAGTTTATCGTTGATCTCTTCCATGATATCATCATTTTTTATGGTCCAGATAGCTAGTTCGCGATCATCATTTGTATAAGCGAGCAAGGCTTTACGAACCATTTTGATGCTTAATATTGCGGTGTTGGATAAAACTTCATTGAAGCTTTTGTATAACTCAGGGGTTTTAATTTTTTTAATGAATTCGGTAATGTTAATGACTAAATCGCCTATTCGCTCAAGGTTAATAATTAATCTGTAACAGGCGATTATCTTTCTTAAGTCGGTAGCAACAGGCTTTTGTAGCACTATTGTGTTTACAATTTTGTCGCTTAACTTTACTTCCTGCTTGTCAATTTCTTTTTCATTTTTGGAGATAAGAGTAGCAATATTATCGGGAACTAAAAGTTCTCCCGAAGTGACAAAATGCTCCATGTAGTCCAATTGTTCAAGAACGATATTGGCCATTTTCTCAAAATCGGCCAGAATATTTTGGATCGCGTCATCTTTTCTTAAAGTCATGTTCGAGCTATTTAAAGTTTTGTAAGAAATGCAATTAACCAAACTTACCGGTTAGGTACTGTTCAGTTCTTGGATCCTTCGGATTGGTAAATAGATTCTTGGTTTTACCATATTCAACTAATTCTCCAAGATACATAAATAATGAATAATCAGATATTCTCGCGGCTTGCGACATATTGTGTGTTACCAGAATAATGGTGTAGTTCTCTTTTAGCTTTACCAGTAAGTCTTCAATTTTTGAAGTGGCAACTGGGTCGAGGGCTGATGTGGGCTCATCCATTAAAATGATTTCTGGACCAAAAGCCAGTGCGCGAGCAATGCAAAGTCGTTGTTGCTGTCCACCGGAAAGGAATGTTCCTTTTTTGTGGAGGGAATCTTTTACTTCTTCCCAAAGGGCTACATCTTTTAAGGAGCGTTCAACAATTTCATCTTTTTCCTTTTTCTTTAGTCGGATACCATTTAGCTTGTAACCTGCAATAACATTGTCGTAAATGCTCATGGTTGGGAAGGGATTGGGGCGTTGAAAGACCATTCCCATTTTTCGACGTAACTTAATGGGCGACATGTCATAAATGTTTTTCTCCTGCAGCAAAACTTTACCTTCGGTGGTAATGTTTTCATAGAGTTCGTGCATGCGATTGAGAGCCCTTAGCAGGGTGCTTTTTCCACAACCCGATGGTCCCATAATGGCTGTTACCGTATTCTTTTTAATATCGACAGTTACATCTTTCACTGCATAATTTTTATCGTAGGCTATGGAAAGCTTTTCGATTGAAAGAGCCGCATTTTTTATTTCAGCAATCGTGTTCGTCATGTTTATCTTCTTTTGGCAACAATTTGCCTCGAAATAATATTTAATAATAGAACAATTCCCATCAGCAAGAGTGATGTACTCCAAATTAGGTCAACCATATTGGGGTCGTTGTAAAATTCCCAAATTAATAAAGGTAAAGCACTTGTTGGTTTGGTAATATCCATGTTAATGGCAGAATTCCCCAACGCTGTAAGCATTAAAGGAGCTGTTTCTCCCAGAACCCTTGAAATACCCAGCAAAATACCTGTTAATAGCCCGCTGAAACCTGTTGGTACTAAAACCTTCAATATTACCTTATAGTATGGTGTCCCCAATGCAAGAGCTGCTTCCTTGAGGGTATTTGGAATCATTTTTAAAGTTTCTTCAGTAGAGCGGACAATCATGGGCAACATCATGATGGATAAAGAAACACTTCCTGCTAGTGCCGAGTAACCCATTGTAATATGCTTCACGATCCATATGTAAGAAATCAGCCCTAAAACAATGGAGGGAACTCCTTGCAATATATCGGATACATTCCGCGTAAAGTTGGCCATAAATTTATTCTGGTTCTCATATAGATAGATGCCCGTAAGAACCCCAATAGGAATAGCTATTGCAGCTGCCATAATTACCATTAATAAAGTACCGATAATTCCATTGGCAACACCCCCGGGAATATTCTCTCCATTGGCAACTGCAGTCATTGCAGAGTATGTGTCCGGCGTATTTTTTATCAAGAAGTCAAGGCTTATCTGCTTGTATCCTTTGATTAAAAGTTTGGAAATGATTAGGATAATTGGGGATGCAGTGATTACCGAAAGTAAGATTACAATTCCCAAAACGACTTTATCCTTAAGGATACGTCTGGAAGATTTGTCTTGAATTTTTATAGTTTCTACTGCATTCACATGTTTGTCTTTTAGCTCATCTTTTTAATGATCATTTTCCCAAGCCAGTTTATAATACCGGTTATAAGAAACAAAATTAGGCCGATGGCAATTAGTGAGCTTAGTTTTAGTCCTTCAGCTTCGCCAAACTGGTTTGCAATAACACTGGCCATTGTATTGCCTGTTGTAAATAAGCTGTTTGGTACCAGATTCGTATTTCCTATGAGCATGGTTACTGCCATTGTCTCGCCAAGTGCACGGCCAAAGGACAATATATAGCCTGCAACAATTCCTGATCTTGCATTT
Source organism: Prolixibacteraceae bacterium (assembly GCA_963662675.2). Lineage (GTDB taxonomy): Bacteria > Bacteroidota > Bacteroidia > Bacteroidales > Prolixibacteraceae. Next base: position 91,365 of record CAXXHP010000002.1, on the reverse strand, counting down.
GGAATAGTAACTGTTTGTATTACTTCAAGACGAGTAGCACCTAATGAATAGGCTGCTTCTTTAAGATCATTTGGAATCATAGAAATGATTTCATTACTGAGCGATGTGGCATACGGAATAATCATGATTGCCAAAATAAGGCTTGCCGTAAAAATTCCGAACCCCTGGTTCCCAATTCCCAGATCTATGAGCAATGGTCTCAATACATAAAACCCCCATAGTCCGTATACAATAGATGGAATGCCTGCAAGTAAATCAACCAGTAGCCCTAATATTCGGGCCACTCGGGTTCCTTTAAAATACTCTCCCAAAAACAAGGATGTTGAAAATGAAAGTGGCAAACTTATGAGCAAGGCCGCAACTGAAGTGATAAGTGTTCCGGCAATAAAGGGAAGTGCTCCATAGGATTCTCTTCCCTCTGATGGATCCCATTCCCCGGAGATAATAAATTTCAGTCCAAATTCTTTGAAAGAAGGTATGGCACCATCAACCAATGAAAATACCATACCTGCCGCCAACATTAATATGAATAATGAGACCAGAAACAATACAATTTTCGTGATTCTATCACTGTTCATGTCAGCGTGCTTGTGTTTTGTCTAATCAGCAGATGACTCAACGCCAACTGCTGATTAACAGCGTTTTTATTGTATAATTGGGTTGCCGTTGTAGGTGACATTTCGTAAAATAGTTTTTGCTTTTTCTACTGCTAAGGTTGGGAGAGGGGCATAGTTAACTTTAGATGCATCACCTTGCGCCTTCTCACTAACCATCCAATCTAATAATTTCAACGTTTGTTTAGCTTGGGCTTCAGTGCGGTTATTATATGCTTGTTCTTTATACAGGATGAGCCATGTAAAGCCGCTGATTGGGTACGATGCAGGATCAGATGAATTTGTTAGCATAATCCGTGTGTCATCGGGGATGTCGCCTTGCGCTGCTGCGCTAATACTTTCAATTGTTGGAGAAACATAAGCTCCACTACTGTTTTGTACTTTTGCCGTTTGAATTTTTTGCGCAAAGGCATATTCAGAACCAATGTATCCGATAGAACCGTTCGTTTGACTAATGGTCCCTGCAACGCCCGGATTTCCTTTGGCACCCATGCCAACAAGCCATTTTAAAGATTTGCCAACGCCAATTTCGGCATTCCACTTAGCACTTATTTTACTCATATAATCGCTGAAAATATTGGTTGTTCCACTACCATCAGATCGATAAACGACAGTTATATCCATATCCGGAAGTTCTGCTCCGGGATTGTTGCTTATCAGTAAAGGATCATTCCACTTTGTGATTTCACCCATGAATATTTTTTCAAGTAATTCATTGGAAAGAAGCAATTCGTCTAGCCCTTCCATATTATAGGCGATAACTACAGCACCCAAACATGTTGGAATATGTACAACTTCTCCAGGCATCTCAGCTAGTTTATCATCACTTAGATAGGCATCAGTTGCGCCAAAATCAACTACTTTATCTGTTAAACTGCGGATGCCTCCTCCAGAGCCAATTCCTCCATAGGTAACTCCTACGTTCGTTTCTTCGGTATAGTTTGCGAACACCATATTGTAGTATGGCATTGGGAATGTTGCTCCGGCAGCTGTCAGGTTGATCTCTGAACCGTTATCAACAGCCGTTGTTTTTTTTGATGAATTCTGGCAGGCACTTAAAATAACCACTCCCAGGATAATGGATAAAATAATTCTCATGGCTAATTTCATTTATTGTTTAAAAACTAAATTCACAATTTAGAATGCATGTTGAGCTGAATTCATCGCTGTCATCAGCAGGGTTCCAGCCACTGAAGTTGGGGGCTATTTTTACGCCTTTTGCCGGTACATATTCAATACCCACCAGAAATAACTCCCCGTCTCTAGATAAGTTCCAATCGGAAGTTTCTCCATCTAGCGTGTTGGATGTTAGGTTGTCGTAACGTGCAAAAATCTTAAATTTTTCAGAAGCGTTGTAAGTTGTGTAGAATGATATTCCGCTTAGATCACGACCTTCATTGAATCCGTTGTTCATTTGCTGGTTGTATTCTGCACTAAATGAAATGTTTTCGCAGGCATATCCAACAAATGTGGCAAGGGATGAAAGCGTGGTTTCTTTCGAACTAAAATCATAGTAAACACGTCCAGTCAGCTTGTTTATCGGCGTTAAGGTCACACCAAAACCTGTTCTGAAAACACTGTCAGACTGAAATCTCTTGTAGCCTTCGCCATTAGCAATAATAATGTCGGCACTTAAAAAGTCAGTAAGTTCATATGCTAAACTTATTCCTAAGTCAGCGCTTGAGTTGAATTTATAGGTGTCCTGAAAGGATTTCTCGATGTAACGATATCCCCAGGCTTTTTCCTGAACTTTAAATTGGGTGGTAGCAATCATACCGAAATTGACAGATAGCTTGCTTGTTTCGTAATTTATGTAGGCATTTTTCACAAAAGCAGTCATTTGAAGGTCACCTACTTTGGGATCGGCGATATCAATATTTGCTTTTGCTGAGAAATTTTCGCTGAAATTATATTCATATCCAAGGTACATCCGGGTAAGCTCAAAGGCTGAAGCTGATTCTCCATCTGAAAATGTAGTGTGATAGTTACTGTGAATCTTCATAAATGGTTTTCCACTCGCATTAAATTCGCTTGATGTTTGAGCCTTTCCGACGATACTCACAATAAGCATCAGTAAGGTCATTAAACTAATACGTTTCATATACTTAAGATTGATTTTTGAAATTCTGATTAAAGATTGCAATACAAATGAATAGTAATAACATTACAGCGGAATTAATAAAATATTACAAAACGATTAAATTTCATCAATTAATACGCAATTGATCCTGTTTAGTTTTGAAATAAATTGATAACCAGCATGATGAATCTGTTGCAAATATATTACAGGAGGATCAAATTTTTTGATTTTAAACGAGAATTTATTGAATGAGGTGTAAAAAGCATTACAAATTCCTTAAGAACAAAAAATCCGATCTGTTTTCAGACCGGATTAATATTTCGAGATTTCTTCAGGAACTATAAGTTAAAGTCTTCTTTTATCTGACTTACATAGTCTAATTTTTCCCAAGTAAAGAGTTCTATCTCTTTTTCAATTTTCCCAGAATAAGCTGATTCAAACACTTTAGTAATCGTTTTTGATGTACGTCCCATATGTCCATAAGCGGCAGTTTCACGATAAATCGGATTACGAAGTTTCAAGCGAGCTTCTATGGCTGCAGGGCGTAAGTCAAATAACTGCTCTACTTTTTTTGCGATCTGTCCGTCATCAAAATTTACTTGAGCAGTACCATAGGTATTTACAAAAACCCCAACTGGGTGAGCAACCCCAATTGCATAAGCTAACTGCACCAACACTTCGGTTGCAACGCCTGCTGCAACTAGGTTTTTTGCAATGTGCCTTGCAGCGTATGCGGCTGAGCGGTCAACTTTTGATGGATCCTTTCCTGAGAAGGCCCCACCTCCGTGAGCACCTTTGCCACCGTAGGTATCAACAATGATTTTGCGTCCGGTTAATCCGGTATCGCCATGTGGGCCACCAATCACAAATTTTCCGGTTGGGTTTACATGATAGGTAATGTCATTTCCAAACAACACTTTAATTCGCTCCGGTAATTTTGCAATTACACGTGGCATAAGTATTTTGATTACATCCTTTTTGATTTTTGCCAACATGGGTTCGTCTGCATCAAATTCGTCATGTTGTGTTGAAACCACAATGGTATCAATGCGCTTGGGAGAGTTGTCATCATTATATTCAATGGTTACCTGCGATTTTGAATCTGGACGCAGATAGGTCATCTCATTTTCTTCACGACGAATATCTGCCAGCTCCATTAAAATCAGATGCGACAATTCGAGTGGCAAAGGCATGTAATTATCTGTTTCCTGACAAGCATAGCCAAACATCATACCCTGATCGCCGGCACCTTGCTCCATTTTGTCAGCTTTGTCAACCCCACGGTTAATGTCAGGACTTTGTTCATGAATGGCGGTCAGAACGCCACACGAATCACCGTCAAAGCGATAGGCCGCTTTAGTATAGCCAATTTCGTTAATTACTTTGCGGGCAGTTTCCTGTACGTCTACATAAGTTTTGGATTTTACTTCACCTGCCAGCACAACTTGTCCGGTAGTTACTAAGGTTTCAATAGCTACTTTTGAGTCTGGGTCGAAAGCCAGAAATTCATCTAGCAAGGCATCTGAAATTTGGTCTGAAACTTTATCGGGATGCCCTTCCGATACCGATTCGCTTGTGAATAGATAACTCATATCATTCGATTATTAAATGAACATGCAAATTGCTGCAATAAACAGCGTGCAAGTTTTTTGGTTCAACGAATGTGGAGAATGGATTGAATCTATACGAAAAGTATAAGCTTAAAAGCGACTGCTTTAGCATTTTTTTCTGTGGTTGCAATCAATCCCAAATTTTTCCACAATCATCGAGGACAAAAGTAATATCTTTTTTAATATTCTTTAAATGAAGTGTAGATTAATGTTAAGATGGATTTAATTTACACTTCTAGTAAGTTCATGAAAAACTTGCTCTAAACTTCCTTGTTTCTCATTCATAGTTAAGATAACCAGTTGATTTGCAATGGCAAATTGAAAAATGGCAGGGCGTAAATCAGTTTCGGATGCTGATGTTAGTAGAAACGAATTTTCAGAAAGTGCATGGATGCCTCCAACTTCTGGGAGCTTATTAATTATATCTTTATTTACTTCTGATGCGAATTCAACAAAGACCTGTTGTTTTGAAAGAAGTTGCCCGGCTTTTATCTGCTCAACAGAGCCATCAGCGATCGTTTTTCCTTGGTTAATAATGATGACTCTATTACATATCGCTTCAACTTCCTGCATGATGTGGGTTGAAAAAAGCACTGTTTTTTCTTTGCTAATTTCTCGAATCATGGAACGTATTTCTTCGAGTTGGTTTGGATCAAGTCCGGTAGTTGGCTCATCCAAAATAAGAATTGACGGATTATGGATAAGCGCTTGAGCAAGACCAACCCGTTGTCGGTATCCTTTGGATAGAGCTTTTATCTTTTTGTGCTGCTCTGCGCCAAGACCAGTCATCTCGATGACCTGTTTTACCTTTTTGCTTTTCTCGCTGAGTTGATAAAAACCAGCAGTCAGGGTGAGATATTCTTTAATGTAAAGATCCGTGTACAATGGGTTGTGTTCTGGCAAATAGCCAATTTCTTTTCTTATTTCGTGATTTTGGGGAGTAACGATTTCACCGTTTATTTTGACATGCCCACTATTGGGGGCAAGGTAGCCGGTAATAATCTTCATAAGTGTTGATTTTCCTGCACCATTTGGCCCAAGAAAGCCAACCAATTCACCATTTTTAAGTTCAAAGGTTATATCATCTAGCGCTTTCTGCGAACCGTAAGACTTACTTATATTATTAATTTGGATTGTCATGTTACTGTTTCATATTTATTGATCAAATATATAGAAATCAAAGAGAAACTAGAATAAACTTAATTTGGACAGGGGTGTGATTCCCGAGTCCCTGCCTAGCGTTATGTTTATTGCAGGTGGCGTTTAATTTTTATTCTCCGAAACTTGAGCGAAATGTGCGAAAATATCGCTAAAAATTGGCACTTTTGTTTTTGTATATTTGGATAAATAAGGCATAACCATTTTTTATCTGTTAACTTTAAATTAACTTTGTGCCTTCAAAAATGCAAGACTGGGATGGAAGATCGGAATTTTAATTACATCAAAGATTTGACGAAGTACCAACGCCAACAAACCTCTACGGTTCAGATTGGAAAGGTACCTATGGGAAGCGATTTCCCGATCCGCATTCAGTCAATGACCGACACAGACTCAAGAGATACAGAGGCAACAGTGGAACAAATCATCCGGATTGTGAAGACAGGTGCAGACTATGTTCGTGTTACGGTTAAGGGGGTTAGTGATGCGGAAAATCTAAAAAACATAAAGCAAGCATTGGTTGACAGAGGGTATGAAACACCTCTGATTGCTGACATACATTTCAACCCTAAACTCGCTGAAATTGCTGCGAATTACGTATCAAAAGTTAGGATCAATCCTGGGAATTTCTACGATAAACGAGCTCGTTTTGAGCAGCATATTTATACAAATGAAGAGTATAAGGCGGAATTGGAGAAGATTGAAGGGCAATTCATCCCTTTTCTAAAAGTTCTTGAAAAAACAAACACAGCACTTCGGATTGGTGCAAATCAGGGGTCGTTATCTGATCGGATTATGAGTCGCTATGGAGATACTCCTGCTGGCATCTCTGAGTCGGTGATGGAATTTTTACGAATATGTAAGAAAGTCGATTTTAAGAATGTGGTGATCTCAATAAAATCCTCCAATACCCGTATGATGGTATATACCGTTCGTTTATTGAATAAGCGCATGCGGATTGAAGACATGGAATTCCCACTTCACCTTGGCGTTACTGAAGCAGGTGAAGGTGAAGATGGACGTATTAAATCGGCGGTAGGAATTGGGGCATTATTAGCTGATGGAATTGGAGATACAATACGTGTTTCGCTAACTGAAGATCCTGAGAAGGAAATTCCAGTGGCTCAAAAAATGATCGATCATGTAAAAACATATGAGAATCACCAACCTATTACAGCTCCGTTATTTGCACAAACAAATCCATTTGAATATGAAAGACGTTCGGTAAGACCTGTGATGGACATGGGTGGAAAGCAAGTGCCTGTTGTAATTGCAGATTTGCGTAACCGTAATTTGTCTGAAGTTTTGCCAATGAGGGGAAAACAGATCCCAGAATATTTCTTAAAAAATAATCAAATACTTGATTTGGAGGGGAATTGCTATCCAATTTTAGATTTAGAGGAATATTTGTTTGGAGGAAGTCATTGGGGGCAAATGAAGTTCATTAAAACGAACAAGATGGAATTTGATCGGTTTATGGCAGACAATCCGGAAATTATTACCAAACTGAAACAGACCCGAAAAACGGTATTGATCCTTGAAAGTAAAAATAAAAATCCACAAGCAGAGTTACGTGCATTTTTCATGGCTCTTGAGTCACATATCTGGAAAGTTCCGGTAATTATTATGCGCACATATACCGAAAGTCGTTTAGACGATTTGCAAATAAAAGCTTCAGTGGATTTGGGTGGTTTACTTATTGATGGCTATGGTGATGGTATTTGTATTACAAGTGAAGGGGATAATACGACTTTCACAGACTTGAAAGATTTAAGCTTTTCAATATTGCAGGCCAGCCGCATGCGAGTTACCAAAACTGAGTTTATCTCTTGTCCTGGATGTGGTCGGGCTTTATTTGATCTACATGAAACAACTATAAAAATCAAAGTTCATTTTAAACATCTAAGCCATTTAAAAATTGGGGTGATGGGTTGTGTAGTGAATGGCCCCGGAGAGATGGGCGATGTAGATTATGGTTTTGTTGGGGCAGGTCCAGGTAACGTGAATTTGTATAAAGGACAAACATTAAAGAAGAGACATATCCCTTTTGAAAATGCTGTTTATGAACTTGAAAGCCTGATTAAAGAAAATGGGGATTGGAAAGAACCGGAAGATCAGCATTAATCGTTAAAATATTGAGATCAAATCCATCTTTGGGTCTAGCCATATTGCATGCATTCCTGTCTTTTTGGCTCCTTCAGTATTTTCATTTAAATCATCGATAAACAGTGTTTCTGACGGATTCAACTTGGCATCATCCAGTACATATTGAAATGACTCGATACATGGTTTGCGGAGATTCATGTCATTGGAGAAATATTCCTTCACAAATAAATCGGACATTGGATAACCAAATTTTTTCTCGAATATGCCATGAAAATTATTTACATGAATCATGTTTGTATTTGAGAATAGGTATAATTCATACTTTGATTTAAGTTGATGGAGTAGCTCGATTTTTTTGCTTGGAAAATCGATCATCATAGCACACCAGGCTTTGTCGATCTCGTGGTCACTCACTGGCTTCGGCAACAAAGACCTTATTCCATCTCGAAATTCATCTACGCTTAAAAGACCTTTTTCCATGTTGAGAAAGACATCATGGTTGTAGCCCCATCCACCGGGTTGTATTAAGTCAGGCAGGCCTAATTCATTAAACGCATTTATGGTACGGTTTGCATCAATGTTTATTAACACTCCCCCCAAATCAAAAATTATATTCTTAATATTGTTTGGAATCTTTTTCATGTGTATCGTCATTCTATGGAATACAAATCATATTCTCTCCTTATTTTGAGAAGACAAAACTAGGCTATGTTTTTATATTTTGCTTGCCAATCGGGAAGTTTATGGGCGAATTAACATTTTGTCAATAAAGTAAGTTTTGGAGAAGTATTGAACTGCGCTAAATAACTTATTCGGGCTTTTGATAAACCCGGACATAATCAATTACCATAGATTGGGGGAATATTGAATCATCAATTCCTTTTAATGCCCCCCAACTCCCCCCGACAGTAACATTCAGTAATAAATGAAATGGCTGGCTAAAGGGCCATCCATCAGCCACGCCTGATTCATTGTTGAATGTGAAATAGTGAATGTCGTCTACAAGCATTCTGATTTGATTAGAATCCCACTCCAGCTTATAGACATGGAATTTTTCATCAATATCATTCATGACGATGCTTTCTGTGTGTTGGGAATAAGTTAAGCGATCCTCATTTAATGAGTGGGTTGTTGAATAAATTGTGTCAGGCATATATCCAACATGTTCCATGATGTCAATTTCTCCGCTTGCCGGCCCATCATTATAATGCCAGTCTGAAGGTAACATCCATATGGCAGGCCATATTCCTCTTCCGTTAGGAAGTTTGGCGCGAACTTCAATTTTTCCGTAGAGCCAATCTCCTTTTTCTCGTGTTATCAATCGTGATGAGGTGTATTCTTTCCCTTGGAAGTGTTCCTTTCTAGCAGTGATGTGTAGCTTCCCAAAGGCTACTCGTGTATTTTGCTTTCTGTTTCCAGAATGATATTGGAGCTCATTGTTTCCCCAACTCCAAGAATTGCCTTCAGTATCATAATTCCATTTTTTAGGATCAGGCAAGCCAAAGTAATTGAATTCATCTGCCCATACCAGTTGGTAACCATCAGAATCAATTGATTTATTCTTTGCATATTTCATGGATGAACAAGAAAAGCCTGAAGAGATAAAAAGAAGGAGTAAAACCCGGATTAAACATTTTCGTTTCTGCATGTTGAGTCATTATGGAATAATTCTGATTTAATAAGACAAATCATTTATGTTGAAAGTTCATTGTGTGGAAATAAACAGCGAAAAGAATAAAGCAAATTGAATGTTTTTGGTTGACTTATTCTTAGAAATTCTATGAGTAGCTTATTTTTGCCAAACAAACATAAGGAACATCATATGAAAACGGGTTTGATTGGTGCAATGAAAGAAGAAGTTCTACTTTTAAAAAATGAACTGCATAATTTGAAGGTAGAGCAAATTGGCTCGCGTGAGTTTTACTCTGGCACGATGGGAAATAGAGAGGTTGTTTTGTGTTTGTCCGGTTGGGGGAAAGTTGCAGCTGCTTCTGCTGCTACTAGCATGCTCAATCTGTTTGGAGTAGAGCAATTGGTGTTTATTGGATTGTCCGGTTCATTGCAGCCTCATCTTAATATTGGTGATATTGTTGTGGCCGACTCCTTGGTGCAACACGATGTGGACTTGTCTTATTTGATAGATTTCCCAGACGTAAAGCCTCCCTTTTGGAAGACATTTGAATTTTCGGTTTGCCCGGATGCTCAAAAACGAGCGGTTGATGCCGTTCAGCAATTTATTATCAATTTAAAAGAAAAGAAATACCCAAATATTGGAGCAGAATATCAGCCTAAAATTTATGTTGGATCCATTGGTACCGGCGATCAGTTTGTTGCGTCGCCAGAAGGGAAAAATAGGATTAGTGAACGTTTCCCCGAGGTTTTGTGTACTGAAATGGAAGGAGCTGCTATTGCTCAGGTGGCTGCTGATTATGAGGTTCCCTGTTCTGTTATTCGGATCATATCAGACAAGGCCGACGAAAATGCCCATGAATCTTTTGTCAATTTTCTATTTGAGAATATTAGCCAAATATCGGTTGAAATAGCAAAGCTCATGTTTGTTTAGTACGAATAGGTCAAGCCAATTCTCCATGTTTGTCCGTTTCCAAAAAATGCCTGATTGTCCAAGAACTGTGTTTCGTCGGTATAATTTGTGAAAATCTGGTTGATAAATTCGCTGTTGAGTACATTCTGTATGTCAAATGATAGCTGGATTGTTCGCCCTTTGAGGGTTTCTTTAAAATAACTTCCCCCAAATCCAGCTCGGTCGTACCATTCTAACTTTAGCTGTTCAGGAAGTATTGTTGCATCATCAAAATTATGGACGGGCATTGGCGTAAATCGGTTATAGGCTCTGTAATAGCTTACGTTTATGAATAAGCCTTTTCTAAGTCTCATTTCATTTTTTAAATAAAAACTCAATTGTGGGGCATTGCTTATTTTGTATCCTGATAGCGGAATGGATTTCTCATTGAGCAATACATTGTCAAAACCATATATTTTAGCTTTAGCATTAGATTGATATTCCCAGTTTCCCCAAGAGCCACTGGCCTGCAAGTTAAACCTCCTGAGATAAACCAACTGACTGTTTATTTCCGCGCCGTAATGAAATTGATTTACATCGTATATGATAGCAAGCTGTTCGTCATCTTCCAGTGAGCTGCGTTGCATCCATGAATGATTCTGAAGGTACATGGCATATCCTTTTAGCGATATAGAAACGATTCCTCCGGAAACAACATATGCTAATTCTGTGCTAGCAAGTTCTTCGGGTGTGGCATCTTCATTAACCCAATTGTTGGCGGTAGGGAATACCTGAGAGAACAGTGGAGGACTCGATGAAACTGAGCTATTAAAGCGCAAGGAATGATGTTCATGTAAATGATAGGTGAGTCCGGAGGAAAGGCGAAAGCCAATTTTATTCACCCATTTGGAAGATTGCAGACCGCTTCCTTCCAAATAGGAAAAATAGTCCTCTCTGTTATAGGAGCGTATCGAACTGGCAGCCTCAATATACCAGTATGTACGATCTCCTGTTGTGTGTACTTTCCCTGAAATTCCTGCTTTAAATATGTTTGCCATGTAGTTGGATGAGACCCTGTCCGCTTGATTTATTTTTGGCAAGAAGGAAGGTTCTAATAAATTGGAGACTTCAATTCCAGCAGGGTTGTTGTTGTCGGCGTATGAAATATATCCATCGGCATTATATAAGTCAACGATTGTTCCAAAATGTTTTGATTGATATTTTTCGGCATCAATGGACAGTTGCAAGCTTGTTCTTTTGTCAAAGTCGTGAAGTAGTTGAGATTGAATTCCGAAACGAAATGCTTTAGAAGCGTCTGCTAAAGCAGAGTAGCCTTCCAGTTCGGTATTGATGTATTGCCCTTCTGTGTTTGCAGTCCTGATACTTCCGAGTATTGGCATGTCTTGTCCTTGGTTCCAGTTCGAAAGGGTATCTAAAAGGGCCAACCCTTTGTTGTCGCGGGGCAATTCGTTTTGGTTGATGCCATTAATGTAGCCACTTGCGTAGCTTTCTGCTGAGTTGTTCAGTTCGGTGAAGAGTTGACTGACTATTCGGGTATTTACTCTTAGGTGCCAATGATGTGTAAGAATTGCCATTGGATTTACGCCAAATGATTTATTTAAATTCTGGGGGTTATGATCTAGCAATCCCCATGAATTATTATAATCAAATCCTTTTGCTGTTGTCTGCAATATGGTAGGTGCTTGGTTGCGCTGGTTAGCTTGCCATGATTTCATGACAGCAGTGAATAGCAGGCTATGCATGTGCGTAAATTCTTTGTATAAGTTTAGATACAATCCATAAGACTCAAATCCTGTTTGGTCGGCAAAACCATCTCCTGCCGTTCTGTCAATCTTAAGAACAGAGGCAAAGTTATTCTCACTAATTCCTGAATGAATTGTTGCTGTAGTTTTTAGATAGTTGTAGTTTCCGGCATCTACAGAAACAGATGCTCCTAGCTTGTCATATGGCATAAAAGGTAAAATATTGATTAGTCCACCATACCCTAGCTGGCTTTGTTTGCCTGATGCTAATCCTGTTGTTAGTTGAACTTGACCTGCCCAGTCTGACATGCCTGCATAAAGAGGGGAATTTGTAGAGCCAGTCTCCGGATTGTTGAGACTGATACCATTAAAGACGACATTCGTTTGCGTGTGACTAAATCCACGAAAGCTTAGTTCAGATGTGCCATAACTTCCTCCATTTTCAAGTAAATAGGCAGATGGTTCAGAAAGAAAGAATTCGTTAAAATCGGTTGATCCCGATTGATCCATCAGTCTGGTAAAAGGATAGTCTTTTGAGTAGACCGGATGTTTTTTTGTATCTACAAGAGAGGCTATGTTGCGTTGTTGTGGGCGGCCTACATACTTAGGCGTTAGGCGAACAGCACCCATGGGTGAGTGTATGCCATCATAGCCGGAAATATTGTAATACTCGCTATAAAAACCTGGGTATACAGCCTCAACCTGATAGTCTGTTGCAGGGAGTCTCATTTTGAATCTTCCTGCAATATTTGTGACCGTGTATGCTCGTGTTTTGCGAATTTGTATAATTGCTTTCTCTAGATCTTCCGCAAACTCCTCATCGGTCACGTGCCCAGTTAGGAATGCTTGTGCAGAAAGTTGCTTCGTTGAACTTAAACTTAGAGAAAGAAGCAGAGTAATAACACACAGAATGCGGATGCACTTGTCGTTTTGACAAAGTTTTTTCGAACCTTTTGTTTCCATATACCTGAAAATTTTCAGTGTAAATCTAATTACAAGTAACGGCTAAGTTCCCCGAAGAAGTATGGAAATAAATAAATTCCCGGAATTGTATTTTTTTTTTGTGATGAGGCCTCAATGGTGGCATAATAATTGCTCTAATTAATCAGCAATCTGCCTCAAAGCCAAAAACAGAAAACAGTTATGTAAGCAGATTCTTTATTTGTAAAGAGAAAAGGTTATAAGCAATCGGGACGCCGGTTGCTTATTTTATTTTTAAACGTCTACTTTCTAAATAACTTACGGAAGAAATCCTCAACACGTGATACTTGTTCAATTTGAATTTTAAATTTCTTGAAGTCTGTTGCTTTTCCGTTTTTTGGAATGAAGATCTTCTTCATTCCTAGTTTCTCGGCTTCGGCAATACGTTGTTCTAATCGGTTGACTGCACGTATTTCGCCCGATAGACCCACTTCTCCTGCAAAGCAAAGGGTTTTGTCAATAGCTATGTCAAAGTTGGAGGAAAGTACTGCCGAAACAACAGCAAGATCAATTGCCGGGTCGTCCACCTTAATGCCACCGGCAATATTTAGAAATACATCTTTTGTTGCCAGCTTAAAGCCTGCCCGTTTTTCAAGAACAGCTAGGAGCATATTCATTCTACGTAGGTCAAATCCGGTAGATGAGCGTTGAGGGGTTCCGTAAGCCGCAGTACTTACCAGTGATTGAATCTCAATTAATAGTGGTCGGTTGCCCTCTATGGCAGCAGTGATGGCTGTTCCGCTCAACCCTTCATCTGATTTGTTTATTAGTAGCTCAGATGGGTTGCTTACTTCACGCATTCCTTCATTGTTCATTTCAAAGATGCCAAGCTCCGAAGTTGAGCCAAAACGGTTTTTTATGGAGCGTAGAATACGGTACATGTACTGGTTTTCGCCTTCGAATTGCAATACGGTATCTACCATGTGCTCCAACACCTTTGGTCCGGCCAGAGTGCCTTCCTTGGTAATGTGACCAATCAGAATTACCGGAATTTGTTTCTCTTTGGTGTATTTGAGAATGCCGTTGGTGCATTCCCGAATTTGACTAACAGTTCCGGGAGATGATTCGATGTGTGCTGTAGAGAGAGTCTGGATCGAATCAATGACTAAAAGCTCAGGTTCCAGATGTGCACAATGAGTTAGTATATTTTCAAGTGATGTTTCACTTAAAAAGTAGCAATCATCGTTTTCTCGTTTTAAGCGGTTTGCGCGAATCTTTATTTGCTGAATGCTTTCTTCTCCAGAAACATAAAGTATTTTTCGATCCTTAAGATCGAGTGTTACCTGTAGCACTAAAGTTGATTTGCCAATGCCTGGCTCTCCGCCCACCAATACCAATGAACCGGGCACCAAGCCACCCCCAAGCACTCTGTTAAGCTCGCTATTTCTGGTGTCTATTCGTTCTATTTGTCCTTCACCAACTTGTGAGAGTTTTTGTGGTTGTGCCCCACTTGCGGTGCGTGATGGCAATGTATGTTTAGATTCTTTTACCTGAACCTCTTCAAGGTAGGTGTTCCATTCTCCACAGTTGGCACAGCGTCCTATCCATTTGGGTGATTGCGTTCCGCAGTTCTGGCAGGTAAATACAGTTTTTACTTTGGCCATCAGTTGAGTTTTTTAATTTTTTTGACGAGGGATGTGCTAGAGAAGCCTTTGGTCAATTCAATAGTTTCGACTTTTCCACCGTTGGCAAGCACGATATCGTATCCAGCAATTTCTTCAATTTTGTAGTCATTGCCCTTTGCCAATACGTTTGGTGTGATTTTTTCGATTAGTCCGGATGGCGTATCTTCATTAAAAAATATGACTGCGTCAACCATTTGCAATGCCGCGAGCATAATAGCTCGCGATTCTTGATCCACCAATGGGCGGCTATTGCCTTTCAACCTTTTTACTGACCTGTCTGTATTTAATCCAACAATCAGTTTATTGCCTAAAAGGGCTGATTTTGCAAGGTATTCGATATGTCCCCTGTGCAATAAGTCAAAGCATCCATTGGTAAATACCAATTTTTGATTTTGGGTTTTCCAGCTTTTTAAGGTGTCAAAAAAGGATTCAAAGGAAGGATATATTTTACGCGTAATACTTTCCATATTTTTAATAAAAGATATTCAGTAAAAATATAACTTTCAATTTTGAAACGCGAAATCAAGATGGGAAATAATGAGGATGGGGCAGATTTAAAAATAAAAACCCCGATACAGCATTTGTAGCGGGGTATAATGTTCTTATTAAGGGATCTTAGACGATTTTGTTCGTTTCAATGTCGGGAAATACCAATTTAGGGCTGAAGGACTTCGCTTCTTCGAACTCCAGCATGGCATATGAAATAATGATGACTACATCACCTACTGCTACTTTTCGGGCAGCAGGGCCATTTAGACAAATTACTCCTGAATTTCTCTTCCCTTTAATCACATACGTTTCTAAACGTTCACCGTTGTTGATGTTAACGACCTGCACCTTTTCATTTTCAATCAAATTGGCAGCATCCATCAGATCTTCATCAATGGTTATACTTCCAACGTACTGCAGGTTTGCTTCAGTAACGGTGACTTTATGAATTTTCGATTTACAAACTTCAATATACATTTTGCTCTAATTAATATTGAAAACCAAGTTGTCAATTAAGCGGACCTTCCCACAAAAAACAGCAATACATCCTACTTTGTTTACTGGCTCGGTCCATTGATTTATGGGATTCAATTTTTCATCATCCACAATTTCAAAATACTCTGTTTCTAGATATGCATTAGTGTTGATTTGCTCAACTACCCAGTTTTTAAGTTCTTTTACGCTCATGCCTGCGGCTTTGTTCCTGGCTTCATTCAGTGTCTTATATATATGTGCCGCATTACTTCTTTGTTCTGTGGTCAACCGTTCATTTCTTGAACTCATGGCCAATCCATTTTCTTCTCTTATAATCGGGCATGGAATAATTTCAATGGGCAAAGTTAATTGTTTTACCATTGATTTTATAATTACTAACTGTTGAAAGTCCTTTAAGCCAAAAAATGCCTTGTCGGGCTCAACCATGTTAAATAATTTACTAACAACCTGTGCTACCCCATTAAAATGTCCGTCACGGTACTGCCCTTCCATGACCGTTTCTAACTTTCCAAAGTTGAATTGACGAGTGTCCGGCTCCGGATACATGGTCTCAACTTCGGGGGCAAAAATCAGCTGACAGGCAGTTGATTCGAGCATTTTAACGTCCTTATCAAGAGTGCGAGGATATTTCTTTAAATCGCTTGGATCATTAAATTGTGTTGGGTTTACAAAAATACTAACGACAACATAGTCAGTCAGTTTTTTGGCTTCTTCGACCAACGAAAGGTGACCGGAGTGTAGGGCACCCATGGTTGGAACAAAACCAACCTTTTTCCCTTCGTTTTTTATTGCTTGTATCTGTGATTTTAAATCACTTATTTCCTTTACAACCAGCATCTGGAAAAAAAATTTAGGGTGCAAAGTAAATAAATAATTCAAAATAAAGCCATGAGAAATTTTCTTTAGTTTCTTTAAAGATGGCTATAATCCATTAAAATTGAATATTCGGCATATTTTTATTAATTTTGCCAAATCAAATTCAGCATATTTTCAATGGAAAAGAAAAGAGTCTTATTCATCTCGCAAGAAATTACACCGTATCTTCCTGAATCAGAAATGTCCGTGAAATCTCGGTTTTTACCGCAGGGAATTCAGGAGAAAGGTAGAGAAATTAGGACTTTTATGCCTCGGTATGGAAGTGTTAATGAAAGAAGAAATCAGTTACATGAGGTAATCCGTTTATCTGGAATGAACCTGGTCATAAATGATGCAGATCATCCTTTGATCATAAAAGTTGCGTCTATACAGGCAGCCCGAATGCAGGTTTATTTTATTGATAACGAAGATTACTTCCATCGGAAGAATGTGCTTAAAGACAGCAAGGGAAAGGAGTTTGATGATAATGATGAGCGTGCTGTGTTCTTTGCTAGAGGGGTACTCGAAACTGTTATCAAACTACGTTGGGCTCCCGACCTGATCCATTGTCATGGATGGTTGAGTTCATTAATTCCTCTTTATATCAAGACTGCATATAAAGACGATCCAATATTTGCAAACTCCAAAGTAATCTATTCAGTTTACAATGAAAACTTTAAAAAACCGTTAAGTTCTCAGGTGAAGCAAAATGTTTTGATTGATGGGGTTAATGAAGGTGATGTAAATCTGCTTGGTAGTCCAGAATATGAAAACATGTCTAAATTAGGAATTGAATATGCTGATGCGGTAATTCAAGGAAGTGAAGAAATTGATGCCGGATTGTCTGATTTTATAAATTCACAGGATAAACCTGTTTTGAATTATCAATCAGAAGATGTTTACATTGATGCGTATAATGAATTTTACGACAAGGTGTTTTAGAAGTATTTCCCTCAAAAACAGAAATCTAGTGAGTAAAAAATATTTGTCTTCATACAAATTCATAATTGTTTTTGTATTTACAGTTATAGTGTTCAGTGCATGTAGCGAGGATCCGAATAGCACCGGATTGAATATCATCCCAGGATCTGATATTTCAGTAGTGGGCAAATCAGTTGAGAAAGATGCAATTCAAGCTTTTACATTTACTGATGGACCATTAAAGAGTGATGAAACAGAGTTTAATCTGCTTGGAACTTTCAATGATCCAGTTTTTGGAAAAACAATAACAGATTTTGCACATCAATTCCGCATTTCTACATTCCCGGATTTTAGTTTAACTCCACAAGCAGACTCACTGGTTCTTTATTTGTCGTATAAAGAAGTTTTTGGGGATACATTGACAACTCAATCTTTAAAAGTATATGAGCTTGTTGAAGACATTTTTCTGGATACAATCGGAGTGGATGGAGCTTCAAATTATGACTATTATCAGGATGTTGACTTAAAAGCATTATCATCGTTAGTATCTGTTGGAGAACTTGATTTTGTACCAAAGTTTCAATTGGATTCGACAGGTGTTGATACGATTACTCAGGAACTTGTAATTAAACTCGATAATAGTTTAGCTGATAAATTGATTCAGGCAGATTCCTTGGATTTAGTCAACAATGATGCTTTCAAAGAGTTCTTTAAAGGACTTTATATTGAGACCCAGGATATTGATGAAGGTGGATCAATTTTAGGCATTTTTAATTCTCACATAACTCTCTATTATCAGAATACCCTTGAAGGAAGTGAAGAAGATTCATTAAGTTATTCATACTCTGTGAATACAAATTCAGCTCGTGTAAATAGATATGCTCACGATTATTCAAGTACAGATTTTTATACTAATCTGGATCAAGAAGTGAATGAGGATAGCTTAATTTATATCCAAACGTTGGGTGGACTTCGGACTAAGGTTAATCTTCCGAATTTGGATACCTGGAAAGATTCTTCTAACATTATTATTAATAAAGCTGAATTGATTTTTCATGTTGATACAGTCGCTTCAGATCTTGATCAGTATCAGTTGCCTTCTATTATATTTTTGAAAGCCTTGGATGAAAACGGAGATGATTACTTTCCCATAGATTTTCTAACTTATAATGCAATTTATGGAGGTAGTTATGTTGATACTGATGCGACATATAGTTTCAATATCACCAGTCATCTTCAGCAAATTATTAATGGAGATAAACAGAATTTTGGATTTCTTTTATATCCAACATACAGTAACTTTTTATACAGACGAGTTGTTTTAAAGGGTAGTACCAGCGAAATTGGAATTCGTTTTGAGGTGACTTATACGAAAGTAAATTAACACCTTCCAACGGTTTCACTTAATTGAAAATAATATGTGTGGGATAGTTGGTTACATAGGCAATAAAAATGCATACTCAATCCTGATAAAAGGATTGCAAAGACTTGAATACCGGGGATATGATTCTGCCGGTATTACTATTTCTGATATCTCCTTTAAAACCTATAAGAAAAAGGGGAAAGTAAGTGAATTAGAAGCTTTTGTTGCAGATAAAGATACGCAGGGACAAATAGGGATTGGGCATACCCGTTGGGCAACTCATGGAGAACCGAATGACGTGAATGCCCATCCGCATACGTCGATGGACAGGAATTTTGTTCTTGTACACAATGGCATCATTGAAAATTATGCAGAGCTAAAAAAGGATCTTTCTTCAAAGGGAGTCCATTTTGAAACAGAGACAGATACCGAGGTTCTTGTAAACCTAATTGAGTATATCTACAAGCTTGATGACGTAGAAAACGCTGAAATGGCCGTACGCTTGGCTTTGTCAAAAGTTGTAGGTGCTTATGGTATTGTTGTGATGTGCAAGGCAGAACAAGATCAGATTATTGCCGCAAGAATGGGCAGCCCCCTTGTTATTGGTGTTGGACAGGGAGAGTATTTTCTTGCCTCCGATGCCAGCCCTATAGTTGAGTATACAAACAGTGTTATCTACATGAATGATGGGGATGTTGCTATTATAAGTAAGGATAGCCTAGCCCTTAAAAGAATCAATAATGATCCGGCAAATTTTGAAGTAACAAAAGTTGAATTGTCTATTGGTGATTTGGAAAAAGGAGACTTTGACCATTATATGCTTAAAGAAATATTTGAGCAACCCAAGACTATTCAAGATACATTCAGAGGAAGAATAAATCCGGATAAAAATGAGATAGTCCTTGGAGGATTACTTGATGTTTTTCCAAAAATTGTCAAGGCAAATCGAATTATTATAATTGGATGCGGAACTTCATGGCATGCAGCTCTTGTGGCAGAATACCTAATAGAAGAATATGCCAGAATCTCTGTCGAGGTTGAATATGCTTCAGAATTTCGTTACCGAAAACCGATCATTAATCCCGGAGATGTTGTCATTGCGATTAGTCAAAGTGGAGAAACTGCAGATACTCTGGCAGCCATAAAAATGGCGAAGGAACAAGGTGCAATCATATTGGGAGTATGTAATGTAGTTGGTTCTAGTATTGCTCGGGAAACGGATGCCGGAGTATATACCCATGCTGGAGCGGAAATTGGAGTAGCATCAACGAAAGCATTCACTGCACAGGTTACAGTGCTTACTTTATTTGCTTTTAAGTTGGCCATGGAACGTCGTCAGATTGATTCGGAAACTTATGAAAAGCTTATTCGTGAAATGTGTGCAATTCCAGACAAAGTACAGACCATATTGTTGGGCCACCCTCATATAAAAGATGTTGCTGGTAAGTATAAAGATGCAATTAATGCTCTGTACCTTGGACGCGGCTATTTATTCCCCGTTGCTCTGGAAGGTGCATTGAAATTAAAAGAGATTTCATATATGCATGCTGAAGGTTATGCTGCTGGTGAGATGAAACACGGTCCTATTGCTTTAGTTGATGATAATTTGCCTGTTGTTGTGGTTTCTGCGAAGGACAGCTATTATGAAAAAGTTGTAAGCAACATACAGGAAGTAAAGGCACGAAAAGGAAATATTATAGCTGTGGTTACTGATGATGATAATGGTCTTAGGGCTATGGCAGATGATTTGTTTGAAATACCTGCATCACATCCTGCAGTGGCAGCACTATTGACCGTAATACCATTGCAGTTGTTTGCTTATTATATTGCAGTAATGCGTGGTTGTGACGTAGATCAACCTCGTAATTTAGCCAAATCAGTTACCGTTGAATAATTTTTCTTTTTTAAGTGTGATCATCCGGCGATAAAAAATTCAGATGAAAAAAATATTTTCAATATCATTGGTAGGGTATATATCATACTTGATATTCACAACCTCATGTGCAAACCCAGGAGTGCCTGTTGGAGGAGATAAGGATACAATTTCTCCGGTCGTTATAAAAAGCATACCTGAAGCTAATGCAACAATGTATGAAGAGAATACTGTAAGCTTAACTTTTGATGAATTTATTGTTTCGGACGAAGTCGCTAAAACCTTAGTAGTTTCCCCTCCAATAAGTAGCAGGCCAATCGTAAAAATTAGATCTAAAACTTTGGTGGTCGATCTTGGAGAAGATGTGGCACCAAATACAACTTATTCTCTCGATTTTAAAGATGCAATTAAGGACAATAATGAGAAAAATCCGCTTGAAGATTATCGTTTTTCATTTAGTACAGGTATGGCTTTTGACACCTTGGCAATTGGGGGTTATGTGAGAAATGCTGAAAATATGGAACCCATGGAAGGTGTTCTGATCCTTTTGCATACGGATAATAGCCTGGCAGCATTTAATGATAGTATTCCAGACTATATTGCTAAAACGGATGAAGAAGGATTCTTTCTGATAACTAATATTGCCGAGAATAATTATCAGATATATGCATTGGATGATACGGACAACAGCCTTTCTTTCAGTCAACCTAATGAGATGATCGCTTTCTATGATTCATCAATAAATTTGCAAGAACTATCGGTGGCCGATACATTACTGAAAAGTAATGAAGGTCCTTATTACCTGCTTTTGTATAGCGAGAATGTTTATAATCAATATTTGGATAGTTATAATCGAAATAAAGCCAATTTGTGTCAATTTTATTTTGCCGAGTCGTTGACAGATTCATTTAAAATCAATCTCTTATCACCGGAGGCAAGACCAAATTGGTCATATCTCGAATACAATCCGACCCGAGATTCTCTTTCGTTATGGATTAATGATACGATTATAAGTCGAAGAGATTCTCTTAAATTTCAATTGGAGTATTTAGTGCATGATAGTTTGGATCAGATAGTTCTTAAGAAAGACACTGTCGATTTGTACTTTTCAACTCCAGTTCAAAAAGAAAAGAAAAAGAAAGATTCTGAAGCGGTTGAAGTAGTAACGCATTTTTCTTTTTCGCATAATATGAAGAAGAACTTCGATGTGAATAAAGAATTGAAGTTGGAGTCTGCAGAGCCTCTTTCTGAATTTGATTATTCGAAGATTCATTTTTATCAGCAGATTGACACTATTGAAGAATCTGTTGAACTAAAGATTATACAGGACAGTACATCCTTACGTAAATTTATTATTGATTATCCATGGGAGTTTGAAGGGGAATATCGTTTAGAGATTGATTCTGCTGCTGCAAAAACATATTCAGGCAGCCCATCTAATTTGTTAAACCAAAAATTTACAATTCAAGAGGAAGACTATTATGCCAAAATAGTGCTTAATATTAGTAATTTGCCTGGGAATTGCTTGGTGCAGTTGCTGAAAAATTCGGAAGACGAAGAACTGCTTCGGGAATATGCAGTAACAAGTGATGGTGGGCTTGAAATTCCATATCTAAAACCTGACAAGTACATTATTAAGTTAATAGTAGACCGTAACGACAATGGGAAATGGGATCCAGGTGATTTAAAGCAAGGGAAACAACCGGAACGAGTAGTCTACTTCCCGAAAATTCTAAGACTTCGCTCTAACTTTGAGGTTCGTGAAAGTTGGGTTCTGCCTAATGACCTTCAATTTATTAAAGAGTTGGTTGATGAAGATCAAAAATCGAAGAATGCCAAATGATCAAAGACAAAAAGCATTTAGAGGCTTTTGCCTGACAATTTTTCTGTTTGTCGGGTTGTTCTTTCTCCAAATTATTTCGCTTAAGGCTCAGCGAATTGATCAACCATTTTCTTCCGGAGAATCAGCTCTTTATGGTGCGTATTATAATTGGCATTTTTTATGGGTAAATGCCGGAGAGGTTTCGTTTTCAAACGACACTGTTCAATATGAAAACCAATTGGCATGGAACTTTAAAGCTATAGGTAAGACTTATAAAGGATACGATCTCTTTTATACCGTGCGGGATACCTTTGAATCTTATGTGTCGCACCAAAATTTTCATCCGCTTTGGTTTCGGAGGGCTGTCAATCATGGCAGCAGCTATTCACTGCACGAGTATAATTTTTCAATGGAAAATGGGCAGATAGAATCAAAAATCAAGCGTGACAAAGAAGAGGCATTTATTGATCAAGTGACTTATGTGCCAGGGGTTTTGGATTTATTAAGCAGTGCATACCATTTCCGAGGATTCAATTATGACAATATGGACTTAGGGCAAAAAGTAAATTTCACCATGTTGGTTGATAATAAGGTTGAGGAATTGTACTTTCGTTATCAGGGGATTGAGAAGATTAGAACAAGAGAAGGGAGAAAATTTCAATGCCATCAACTATCGGTTTGGCTCATGGAAGGAGACTTTTTTCCTGAGGGAGAGCATATGAGGATTTGGCTAACTGCAGATAAAAATCATTTGCCCATTATGGTTGAAACAAAAATTCGTGTTGGTTCTGTGAAAGCAATTTTTCTGGGAGCTGAAAACTTGAAATATCCATTAACATCTGAAATATATTAATTATGGCAAACATTCGCAGCTTAAAAAAAGACATTGACTATTTGACTGGTCAGCTTGTTATGGACTGTTTAAAGTCTATTCATTCATCAGAGGTTCCGAATAAAGAATCAGTTTACGATATTATTGGTGATGTCCTTATCTTGAGAAATGAATTGCGGAACAGAACAAACCACCCAGATGGGAAAGACAATAAAGCAATTGTAAAGGGTTTTTACCACCAAGTTGGGAAAGACTTGGTTGAAGGATGCGATAAGGGCTATGAGAAATTAAGTAAGCTCCTGGAGCAGGGATCTTAAATATTTGCATTTCGTTAATATTCTCAGGCGTATTATCTGTAAAGTATTTCGTTGAAAAAAGTTTAAGTTGACGATTTTCTATAAAGCGTTAGCGTGAATCGCTAATTATTTGACCGCCCACAAAATAATACTAATTTTGTGGGCGTTGTTCTACTGCAAAAAACTGTGAATATGTCCGATACAGGAGGTAAGAAAAAGAAACTATCGTTAGGTGAAACAGATAAAGAAAGAAGGAATAACCTGATTGTTATTTTTCTGGTTGTTATCTTAACCGTTGTTGTTGTGCTGTTTTTTATGCAACGCAATGAAAACCAGCAAATGGTTAGATCTTTGGGTCTGCAAAAAGACTCTTTAAGGGTAGAACTAAATAGAATAGTTGTAAGCTATGATTCCTTGGAAACGGACAATGATACTCTAAATGCGGAATTATTTATTGCTCAAACAAAAGTAAGAGACTTATTGCTTGAAGTTGATCAGGTTAAAAAGGCAAGTTATGAGCAAATCTCCCGTTACCAATCTGAAGTAGGCTCTCTTCGTGATATTATGAAGAATTATATCGTGCAAGTAGATTCTTTAAATCAAAGAAACATGATGCTTATGGCAGAGAACGAGCAGGTTAAACAAGAGTATATGGTTGTGGAAACCAAGAATAAAGAGCTGGAGAAAGAGAAGGAACAATTGGAACAACGTGTTGAGCGAGCTGCTGCACTAGAAGCCCTTAATCTTACTGTTTTAGGCATAAATAAGAAAGGGAATGATGTTAATAATAAGGATAAAGCGGAACAGTTCATGATTAGCTTTTCACTTAGTAAAAATGTAACAGCTAAACGCGGAGCAAAGAATATCTATGTTCGTATTCAGCGACCTGATCAGATCTTACTTGTTAAATCTTCAAATGACCTATTTAAGTTCGAAGATTTAAAAATTCAATATTCGGCTATGCGCGAAGTAACCTACGAAGGGAATGAATTACCGGTGAACATATTCTGGGATAATGTTGGTGAAGAGCCTTTTATGCTTGGCGAATACTCCATTGATATTTTTGTAGATGGCAATAATATCGGAACAACCTCTTTTTCTTTCAAGAAGTAATTTTTCCAAATATCTCAATCTTATTTGTTGTCTAACCAGACAACATTTTTTCTATTTTATTGTTTTATTGGCGATATAATCATGTAACGATTTGAATCGTTTTTTACGATTTTGACAAATTGTTATAGTTGTCACGTGTTGATTATATTTTGACATTATGTTGCATGAATTTGAGACTCATTTAAACAACAGAAAGATATGAAAACAAAAAATTCAGTCCTTATTGGATTAATGGCTCTGACCATAGTTTTAAGTAGTTGTGCATCTATGAACAAAACCCAAAAAGGGGCAGCGATTGGAGTTGCCGGAGGGGGAGTTCTTGGTGCTGTAGTCGGTAAAATGTCAGGGAACACAGCCCTTGGAACAGCTATTGGAGCTACTGTTGGAGGAGCTACAGGTGCCATTATCGGACACAAAATGGATAAGCAAGCCGAGGCAATTCAGGAATCTGTTCCAGATGCAAAAGTTGAGCGAGTTGGGGAAGGTATCTTGGTCGAGTTTGACAGTAGTATTCTTTTCCCGGTGAACAGTTATACATTAACGAGTGCTGCTAATGGGAATTTGGACAAACTTCTCATCATTTTAAACGAGTACAAAAATACTGACATTGAAATTCAGGGGCATACAGATAGTAGTGGTACTGAGGAATATAATCAAAAACTATCAGAACAACGAGCCGGGTCAGTTGCTTCTTATTTATTGAAAAAAGGGATTCCTGAGAGCCGTGTTGGAACTAAAGGATTTGGTGAGTTAAGTCCGAAATATGATAATGCGACAAAAGAAGGTCAGGCACAAAATCGACGTGTTGAGTTTGTGATTACAGCCAACGAGCAAATGATTTCTGAGGCAGAGGCTGAAGCTGCTGCAAATTAAAATATGAGTTTTCTTAATTGTCCGACTTTAACTCAAGTCGGACAATTTTTGGATGTTTTAAGCAGATCTTGAGAAGTATCGGGAATCTTATTCAGCTACTGCAATTTTAATAACCAGTTTTCTTACTTCTTTTGATTCCTGTATACAAATCCCCGGTCGGTGTGCATCCGATGGAAAAAACAGAAAGAAATGAGCTTTGCTGGCCATATAAATGTCGCCTTTACTATGCCCAAAGAATATTAGGTCTTTTGTCTCATTATATGCTTGCGGTTGAACTGTTTTTTCCAGAGGCAATATCCCCATCTGTTCTTCTCCGAAAATGACAAATTGTAAGTCAATGTATTTTCGGTGGGCTTCCCATTTTGCATCTTCAGGTAATTTTGTTTGGTAATCTGATATGGAAGCGAAAACATCTTTCTCTATTATGTTGTATTTTCCGGGAACAAGTTTGGTCAAATCTTGTTTTAAAAATTCAAAGGTGGCTTTCCATAAATCTGGTCTGGCATGATATTGTTTGTAAAACTCAACAATATTAATCGATTCATGGGGGATTGGTGAGAAATAATCCTTCCAGTCGGCTTTGTCAAACCATATTTTTTCGTTGTTCATATTTTTGAATAAAGTGATTGTTTATGTTTTAGCAAATGTAATAATTGTGTTTTCATTTCTTCACAACAATGATCTTCGTGTTGAGCAATCATATAAAAATCGTTAATAAAGACTAAAAACGGATTAATAGACAGTGGGTTATGAAATATTTTAACAACCTTTGACGTTGTAGAAACCAAAAAGAAGGAGAGAGATTATGGGAGTTGAGGCGATTTTAAAGTTACTACATGTGTACTTGCTGGCAACAGTCAAGTATTTCTTAACCTTTCCTTATGCACTAATAATCGGACTTGATTCTGAACAGGCAATAATTGCAGTCACTGTTGGTGGAATAACCGGCTTTATCTTCTTTTATTATTTTAGTGGTTTTTTGATTCGTTATTACAAGAAACATCACGAAACAGTCTATTGCACCATTAAGCATTATATTCGGATTGACATTTGCCATATGTTGGAAAAACAAAGGCAAAAGCCATTTTCAAGCAAGCGAAAAAGAACGTTTGTAAAATTAAGAGCAAAGTATGGATTGTGGGGAATTATTGTCATGACACCTATTGTACTAAGTATACCAATAGGAGCATTTCTTCTAAATAAATACTATTCGCGAAAGAAAAATGTGTTTGCCTACATGATGATTTCCATTTTGGGGTGGGCAGCAGTTTTTTCAATTATTCTCGTAATTTTTCCGAAAATAGCTTAGTATTTCGACTTTATTGAGTTCAATCAACTCGCGGTCTGCATCCTGCCAGTTCTGAAAATCTAATTCATATTCTTTCAACCATTTTGACTGAGCATGTTCGGTTAAATGTATTGACGAATTCTTTACCTCAATGATCCAAGGAATTAACCGGATTAACTTGTTTGGATATTGATGAATAACTGATTTTAATTGACGTATCGGTATTATCTCAAGCAGAAGTTCCTCCTTGATCTCTCGAATAATACATGCCTGAAAATCTTCTTCAGGTTCAACCTTGCCCCCGGGGAATTCCCATTGAAAAGGGTGATCTTTTCCTGATTCATTTTGAACGGCCAATAACTGTCCGGCATGAAAAATTAGTGCACAGCAGACTTCAATCATATTCATTTCTTTCTTTCAAATTGATAAAATTATACTTTTATGCTGAATGTATTTTTATGAAAAAAGCAGAAGTTCTTGAAATGATTAATTCCTGGGAGAACCTGAACTTCTATATTCAGCAGCTTTCTCACCATCCGGAGCATTTGTCGGCTATTTTGGAAGTAGCTTTCGATGATTCTAAGCAGGAATACTGGAGGGCAGCATACCTCATAGATAAACTCGCGGATACGAATCCAGAGCTAATTCGCCCTTATTTGGGTTCATTCGTAAATGGGCTTAAAACAACGCAGAACAATAGTAAACGGAGACATTATCTGAAACTACTGAGCCAGTACCCCATCCAAACAGAACACATTGATTTCCTTTTTAACCATTGCCTTGACTTATTTACAACAGATAAATGTCCAATTGCCGTTAGGGTACATGCGATGCAAATTCTTTTTGAGATTTCAGAAATAGAAACAGGGTTAAAGCTAGAACTTGTACAGATTATTGAAAATGAAATAGACCTACACCCATCAGCTGGAATAAAATCACGAGGTCGAAAAATACTTCAAAAACTCCAATCGTTCAATCACAATCATTCAGATGGATATTGAAATTCAGACAAATAGATGACCAATGTTCTGCTTATTTGATTTATGAATTATTTTCTGCTTAAAAAACGATCAAAAAATTTAAAAATAGGTTTTCAGAATTGAAAAATTTTATACTTTTGCAGCTGTCTTTAAAGAAAAGACAACAATGATTGACCCGTGGTGTAATTGGCAACACGTCTGGTTTTGGTCCAGAAGAGTCCAGGTTCGAGCCCTGGCGGGTCAACACAAATTAAGCCCGTAGGTATTACCTATGGGCTTTTTGGGTTTTATACCCGAGTTACAAAAAAGGACACGATCATTAGATATTCTAATGATCGTGTCCTTTTCTTTTTGCAGATCTTCTATTCTAGAATAAAAGATTAGTTCTAATTTGATTTTATAGATTCAGCTATAAAAGTCCAATTTCCATCTCCAACACGGTATACAGCATATCCGTCTTCGCTTTTCAGGTATTTTGCTCCTTCAGGTACACTAAGCGCTTTCCCAGAAACCGAAGGCACCCATATTTCAGCAGGGGTGTTGCTTGGAATTGTAACAGTCATTGTAAAGTTAGCATCATTGTTCCAGCTGGATTTTACTAAACCACGTGCTGTATTTATGGATGCATCTACCTTTGTTACAGGTGCTTTTTCTCCTGCCAAATTCGTGTTGGCAGTATTGGTTGGCACATAGGGTTTAATCTGAATGGTGGCATAGCCCGGCGAAGATGGCTTTATACCGGCCAAGCCCTGATAATACCAAGTAATGATTGAACTGTGGTAATGATGATTACCATTAATGCCACCCCAGTTTTCTTGCAACGTTGTTCCGCCTTGCAAGAGGACATTCCCCCAGCTTGGGTTTTCAAGCCCGGTTGCTACAGAATATGCCAAATTGGTATAGCCATACTCATCTAATAAATTAAAGAGGTAACGCAAACCATAAATTCCTGTTCCAATACGGTCTCCGTTGGCTTTTATCGAGTTTGCAACAACAGACATACAACTCTCTTTGTTTTGAGCCTGTGTATTTGATGTTTGTGCAAGATATCTTGGATCATCAGGAGAAAGGTCATTCCCCGGCACAAGATCATATGCAACTGCTAATAATTGCTCTGTTTCGAGGTTTCCACTATTTCCTTTTTGGAATGAATGTGTTGTTTCGTCCCAGTAAAGCTCAATAAATGCACTCAAAATTTTATTTGCAAGAGTTCTGTATGTCTGTGCAACTTCTTTCTTCCCCAGTAATGTTGATACGTTTGACATATAATCAGCCATGCGGTAATATAGCTGGTGGTTAATGTTCTCAGTACTTCCTGTGCCAAGTGTACCTGCTGCATATTCACCTAACATCATGTTGCTGAATGTATAGTTATTCTCTTCCGTAAAATAATCAGCGTAATAATTCATGAACTTGGTTTGATCCGGATATATTTCTTTCAGTATCTCCAAATCACCATAGTACTGATACATGTTCAACGGAACTTCAAAAAAGGCATGATCCCAAGCAGGAACAGCACCATTGGCCGTACTCCAGCCGGGAGTGTCATCGAAACCATAAGCCCGTGGGCCAGGCATTACTACATTTAAATCTCCATTGGAATTCATACCATTTGCCATGTCACGAACCCATAGTCTATAAAACTGACTGACGTCAAAATTCAGCATCCATGCTTCAGCATCAGCCCACCCGTCACCGGTCCAGCCATTCTTTTCACGGCTAGGCGTATCTGTTGGATGTCCATGAGCATTGTTTAAAATCGTCCACTCACTCAGAGATTGTATCCTATTTAGAAGCTCATTGCTTGTATTTACCTGATTAATCGGAAAACCTGAAGAAGCAATTTCTGAAACGATTAGCTCGGCGTCCTGTTCCATATTTGGTTCACGCCCTAGCACATTATATAGACCGTGTATCTCAACTGCGCCTTGTCCATTATAATGAAAGCTCGGTGTCCATATCTGCTCACTCTTATCCGATAATGTATAGTAATCGGTTTGTAATGATCCGGCAATGAAGTTTTTACTGTCAAACAGAACATAGGGATCCTCGTTTGTGCCCGATCCGGTAATTAGATTATCTCCACGCATACGTAGGGTAAGCCCCGCTTTCTCAGGAGTTATTCCTTTTAGATGAAGCTTTTGCCAGCCTGAATGCATTTGGTCAAACTTAAACAAGTACACTTTAGACCCTGGATAGGTTTCAAGAATTTCAGTTGGCTTCATGACATCACGTACAACAATGGCTTCATTTTCCATCGCCTTCAATTTAGACTCCACAAAACCATCAAGCAATTCACCTGTGGCAGGGACAAAATCATGATACAGCCCCGTTCCATAATAGCTACCCATTGGATTTACGACAGTCGCGCTATTCCAATTACTGTCATCATAACCTGCATTTTTCCATCCATTGAGTTCATCAGCCTTTCTTGCATCATATTTTTCCCCGGTGTAAACTGAGTCAAATGTTGTAGGACCATCTGTTGTTTTCCAAGAATTGTCGGATACGATAGTTTCTACAGTTCCATCCTCATGTGTAATGACCAATTTTGCTTTTGTACGCGGATCTGCATGTGCAGGAATTAAATTCCAATACCACTCACCCGGAACAGTGACGCCAGTCCATCCCCGACCTAATTCTGCTCCAATCACATTCGTTTTTTCAGACTGAAGTTGCTTGGTAACATCGAAGGTGTTGTATAGAATAAATGATTCACTTTGTCCATCGTCTGGAGTTAAATGGGGAATGTTGTATCCGGATTTCTCAGGTAATTCACCGTCAATTGTTACTGATATTCCATTGACTGTAATTTTGGGGTAGCTACCTCCTGTGACATATAAACGGGCAGTGGCTACAGGGCTTGATGAAATTTTAAACTCTTTGCGCAATAATGGAGCTGGGTTAGCAATGGGTAGCATCACGCCTTTGCCAGCTGATAGAACCAATCCATCAGTTGCCGGATTGCCATTGTTACCAGTCCAGTTAACAATGCCGTCCTCAAACGGATTTATACCACCTTTGAAGTCGGTGTAGAATCCTTTTAATGGATTTCCATTGCTAGAAGTCTCAGGTACATCAACCTTTACATTTCGGATGATGGCATTTGACCCGGAAGAAAAACCGATAGATCCGTTTTTCCGGAGTTGATCTCCTGATAGGGTGCGTTGATCCACTTGATTACCATTCAACCAAGTCGTAATGGTATTTCCTTCCACCTGAATTTTCAACTCGTGGTCTTCTGTGAGCAAGTTATCACATGTAATTCCTCCAAGGTCTATCTTTGAAATAGTTGCAATTTCTACAACTCTTGTTCCAACAGGAATGGGGTTTACTTCACCTTGAGGGTCAAAATAGTTAATGCCATATTCAACAGTTGGATCTCCTGTACTTGGTTCTGGAACACCAGTGTTGCCAGAGTAGTGATTTGTGCTTAAAACCAATTGAACTTTACCGATTGCTTTTACTTCAGACTCACCTTTGTGTGACTTTGTTAATGGACTTGCAAAAGTGATTCCTGTTCCGGTGCTTGCGACCATTGTACCCTCTGAATATTCATTTGATAATGCATTACTCAGAGTAATGGATGTACTCCCGGCGCTACCCGAAAAACCTGGAATTTCGACACCCTCTGGTATTTCCATATCAGCCGGCATTCCCATCGCAATCAAAAAAGCACTATAAGAAGGCTTTTCCACAGATGCAATTTTTACAGATTCTTGAGTTTCATCGGTTCCAATAACAACAATGTCTCCTTCTTTCAGGTTTCCGGCTGAAGATATTTCAAGAGTAGTTGCTCCTACATTAGCAGCAGAAGTCAATTTTACAGATGTCGCTGGTGTTCCCAAATTGATAATCTTTAAAGGAGATGGTTCATTACCTACGATTACATTATCTCCAACTTCAAAATTATCTACATCTTTCACGTGTATTGTTTTACTTCCTGCATCAGTTGTGTTAAACGAAGTCGTTTTGCCTGATTCTGAGTTGATTTTCCAACTGTAAGTTTCACCCCAAGTTTTTCCGATTGGCTCGGCATGAAATAAAAAGTTCATTCCTTTTACAGCATCAGCAACACGGAATTTCACAGTGGCTGTCATATCTGTCCAGTTGTGGTCCTGAGGCTGACGACCACCTATCCATTCAGCAGGTTCCCAGTCCGTTTTATTTAGTAATCCGGTTTCCCACCATGATGGCTGACTTACGGTTTCTTTTCCACTAGCATCCCATACATGTACCTGATAGTAATATCTTGTCCCTGAGTTTGTCTCCGGTCCTTCATAAGCGATCTGAAGGTCTTGTGAGGAACTAATTTTACCGGAATCCCAAAAATATTTTGCGCTCTTAAGGTTTTCCAGTGAAGTGGCTACCTGAATCTGGTAAGCAGTTTGTGTTTCAAGCCGGGAATCCCAACTAAATGTAGGGTTACTATCTATACCAATTGGCTCTGCTCTTAAATTAACGGTTAGCATAGCGGGTATTGCATTGTCTGACATAAAAGAGACAGAAAGCAAGGGTACTATTAATCCGATTAATAGAATTATTAAACGGATCATTTTTTTTGATCTGCATTTGATCTGCATTTGTTGTTTTGTTTTCATTTCATTGGGCATTAAAGATGTTGTTTATCTATAATTTAAAACCCAAGGAGGTATCCCCGGGTTTTAGAAATTATAAAATGGTAGTAGCTCATATTAAAAAGTCAAACATTAATCTAAGTCGATACAAAAAAAGGGACTAATTAGTAGAGAGCCACCCCTATTTTAACTGTATTGTTTATTTTTTCATTACAGATGAGATCGTCACAGGACCTAAGAGACCTGATGATTTCAAAGGTGCATTAGCCTGATAAAAAGCTTGAGTTGTATACGTGATTTTATTAGAAATATTTGGTTGTTGATCACCAATAAGCCTATTTACCCATAGGTTAGTAACTTTAATTTCAATCGTATTTTCTCCTTGCACTAAGGCTTCTGTAACATTCATTTTGAATGGTGTTTTCCAAACAATTCCAAGTTCTTGCCCATTAACTTTAACTTCAGCAATGTTCTTCACGTTGCCTAAATTAAGCCAGATTTCGTCTCCATTTGTAATCCAATTTGCAGGAGCCTGAATAGTCTTGGTATAAGTAGCTGTTCCTGAGAAATATTTGATTCCTGAGTTCGTATTATCAGCCCAATCCTCAAGTTCACCAAAAACAACCTCTTCAGGTGCTCCACGTTCAGCCTGAAACTGTACATTCCATTCTCCGGAGATGGTTTCAAGAACAGTTTCATTTACCTCCGGAATCGTGTATGTGTCAGTATTAGCGCTATTCCGGAATACAACGAAAACAGCGTCGTTAGGAGTTAAGCTTAATGGTACTGTTGTTGTTTCATCTCCAATATGGTATGAAGCCATTTCAACTTCTCCAGTTTCAGGATGCCAGATTTCTGCGGTTTTTCCTGTTACCCGGAATGTAGCTTCCAACTCTCTTGCTACATAATTTCTGTTGTTTACCCAATAAATATCAATGTCATCCAATTGTCTGTGAACATACAATAACTCAGTATCCTGACTTGGTTTTGTATATTGAAAATCAGGAAGTATGCCAAGGGAATCTAATACCTTATCTAAAGAAATATTGCTGTATACTATTCCATTACCAACTTCATTACCAGTAGTTCCGTCAGGCCATAACTCATTGACGATTGTTGCAAATTCATCAGAATTGTCGCTTAAGCTAGGAGTTTCAACTGGTTTTGATCCGATTACGATAGCTCCGTCATTTACCATATCACGTATTTTACGCAATACCGGAACAGACATTTGTTTCGTGTTTTCGGGATCTAGTACAAGGACTTTATATTTCATTCCACTAGGCGTAGTAATTATGTTGTCATTCATAGAAAGCACATTCACCAATGCATCAGAGTTTACAAAATCATAATTGTACCCTGCAGGAATATTGGGCATCTCATCTTTATACAAGGAAGTAATGTTATTGTCTTCTCCATAGAAATAAATAATGTCTGCTACAAACTTACCTTGCTGCAACATGTAGCTACTACGACCAAGATAAGTCATCCAAGCCCCAGCTTGCTCTGCCCATGTTTCATGTCGATTAAACCATTGACCGAAAGGCCCAAGTCCTATGCCTGGAATTTTATCATCAACTGGTTGGTGAACAGAAGTGTGTATTACAAAACGGTTTAACCCATTTGCAAGTTCCATGTCGGCTGTTGGTTTCAATGTTTCAGGAGACCACTGCCATGCTGTAGCTATTGCTGTAAGTGATTCTGCAGCGACTAGGTTTTGCCCATAGATGTGGGCAACAGAAGCTGATTCACGTACATCTGCTTTAAAGCGGGTTTGTATTTTTCCATTTTCATCTGGTCTGGGAGTCCATGTGGCACTCATTGGTACTGCTGCCGTACGTTTTACTTCCATACCGTCCATGTTGAATACTCTGCGATCTTCATGCGATTCGGTATAGCGTCCTTTCATACCACGCTCATTTAAAATATCAGTTAGCTGATCATAGTGATTCTCAGTTATAAGATCACCAATAGTTTTTCTGAAATCCCAAAGAAATCCATCACTGGCTTCCCCGCTTTCAACAACATATCCCGCAATTGTTGGAAGCCATGGGAGAATGTCGTAACCACGATGTTCTTTAAAGTCTGCAACCATATTATCAGTCCAGTTTTGAGTTTCGGCTTCATAGCTGTCGGTAATAATATATTGAAGTCCTTTTTCTCCCATTAATCCATTCGTTGCATTCAGATACTGATCCAGATAATTGGTGAAATAACTTCTGACATATTTCGCACTTAATTTATCAACTTCTAGTCCGGTTGCTTCTGGTGAAGCAGGTCCATTTTCGCTTCCTGTTAATGAATAACCAAATCTAAGAATAACCCATTTGCCTTCTTCAGGAGTCCATTCTAATGTCCCATCTGGAGCCATTTGAGAAGTTAAATTAATAATGTCATCTTTAGAAATCGTGTTCGTTGGATCAGTTTCAGGAGTCGGATTTGATGCAATTTCCATTGACATTGCAAATCCAGCTTTATCTTCGACTCTGTGAATTCGGGGAGTGGTGTGAAGAACAAATTCGGCAACATCTGTTCCTTTAGGAGCCTGAGGTTCTGTGCTTCCGCCTCCACCTCCAAACAAGGCGCTTCTTCTATCTGCAACAGGTGCTTTTGTTTCGTAGGTAACTCTGAAAAATTTAGCAGTAATTGGATCAAAAGTTAACGTAATCTGGCCGACTGCAGCATTTGGAATATCAGTTATCTTACGATAGATCTTTCCATCATCACTGGCCTCAAGAGTTACACCTGTACCTGCATCTTCACCAAATCGGCTTCCTCCAATTCCTCCGACTAGCGTTAACGAATGAATTGTTTCAGCTTGTTGAAATTCATATTGAATCCATGCATTCTGACCTATTTCAACAGGTGGTAGATCTGTTGATTCTGCTAAGTTGCCATCAGTTAGCATTTTCAGACTGAAATTGCCCCCACTTGATGTTACTTTGGGCTGTAACTCGATTAATGTAGCCTCTGTTTCAGGAACTTTAAAAGCGATTACTGCAGCATCCGCATAATATTCAGGAAGTGGTTCAGATTCAACACCTGTAGTCAGAAATCCTTCACCTCCGGAACCGATGTTTTGGAATGATCCAGTACTTGAAGGAGGAGAGAGGAGTTTCCCTGAGAATGGTTTTCCTCCTTCAATTCTTGTTTCGCTCCAAACCAATTTTTTCATCGCTTCCTCTGGTTTCACCCAAGGGCCACCACTTTCACTCCAACCCGGTGAACCGGCAATTGCCATTTCTAGCCCAAGAGAATCAGCAAGGTGAGTTGTAAATGAAAAGGCATCTTTCCACTCAGTGGACATATAAACTAGTCGATTGTCAACAATTTGGGGAGTCATAAAAGCAGCATCGAAGTTTTGGAATCCACCGATGTTAACTCGGTTCATCCATTCCAAATCTTTTTGGATGCCATCCTTTGTAATATTCCCATTCATCCAGTGCCACCATACACGTGGTTTAGCACTATTGGGAGGAGTAATAAAACCGGCTTTAAGTTCTTCTCCAATATTCTCTGAAGAATCTGAACTTTCACATCCAGAAGATACAAGTAGGATTAAAAAGAGAAATACCCCAATTGTATTCAGAATAATGTTTTTAAATTTCATAGCTAGAAACGTATTAAAAATTAAAGAGTTATGTGTTGTTTGTATTTTCCTTATTTCAATACTAAACTGACAGATATATGCCAGTTTAGTATTCTTCAAATTAGAAATGTTGATTTATATTTTAACTTCTGTTTTTATGGATACAGGACCTAAAATCCCTGAATCAATCAACTTTGACCCTGCACTTACGTTTCCTCCTGAAACCCAAGTTTCACGTTGATCTTCCGGAAGTTCTGCGTCGTGTGCCAGTTTATTGTACCAGGTATTTGTTACCTCAATGTTTACTTCATTCATCCCAACTATAGCAGCATCTGTAATTTCAACCTGGTATGGAGCTTTCCACAAAATTGCTAGTTCATTTCCATTAACTTTTACTTTAGCAACATCTTTAACTACACCTAAGTCAAGGTAGACTTTCTTGCTTTCTCCTAACTGATATTCACTCAACGTAATCTCCTTTTTATAGGTAGCTGTGCCGGAAAAAGACTTGATATCATCATCATTTTGATTAATCCATGAACCTGTCTCTAGATTTGTTTTCTTGACTGTACCCGAGAGCAAAGGGAAACTTACATCCCATGTGCCTTTAATTACGGAAGGTGATGGAACATTATCTGCGGAAATATTGATTGTATTACCTTGTTGGGTTTTTAAAGTCCATTGTCCATTCTCGGTAGCCCATTTTTCAAGACCAGCCTCTGTAACTTGTAATTTAAGATTATTACCACCAGACTTTTCAACTATCTGGTCTTCATTAGCTGAAGACTTTCTAAACATGACGAAAACAGAGCCAGCAGGATCAAAATCGAAAGGAATAACTGTGCGACCATTTTCTTCATACCAAACTGGTGCATTCTCAATTTTCCCGGTATCTGCATGCCACAATTCAGGAACTTTTCCACTCATGCGCAGACTAATATCTGCTGAAAGTGCTTTTTGTTCCTGATTTGAGATGAAATAATATTCATACCCATTTTCTCCTTTGTGGTGGTTCCATAAGAGTCCCCATCCTTGTCTTTCAGCTCCCATTGCAGTGGCATTTATACCTTCAGGCTGAAACGCTGTTGCTTCAAAAGGAACTCCAGTTTCCGTTTCACGCTGATTCAGGAAGATCGCATCTTTATCGGCTCCAATAGCCTTCATTACTTCGTCCATTGGTTTTCCCCAGAAAATACGGCCTTTGCCATACATATTTTCAGTATAAGTAGTTCCATTCAGGTTACCCCAAACTTCATCGGCCACTTTTTGAACTTCTGAGCTGGCTACATCTGACATTTCTAAGCTTGGAGAACCTTCTGGCTTAGGACCTACAACCTGTGCACCCGCTGCTATCAGTTCTTTAATTTTATTAGCAACCTGTGGCGTGATTAAAGTTTCAGGACGAAGAACCAATACACGATAGCTCATGCCACTATCCAATACAATCATTCCATCTTTTACGCTTGTTTGATTAACCAATGCTTCCTGGTTGATTGAATCATGCTTGTATCCTTCCGGAAGAGCAGGCTCAGTAACAAATGCACTTCCATACCGTGGTGGAACAAGTGCCCTGGCAGGTATATTTTCACCGATAAAATAAAGGGCATCAGAAACAGATCTGCTATGAGCCAATAAAGCCTGACACCTGCTCATGTATTCAAACCAAGCTTTCCCTCCATTAAATATCCAAGTGTTATTTTCATTGAAATAGGTACCTGCAGCACCTGTCATACCAGGAGTTCTTTCCGGATAGGGCTGTGCTGCCCACAAGTGAAGCATCATTTTAGTAATCCCATCTACAAAGTGCATATCACCCATTGCTTTTAGATCATATGGATTTTCCTTCCATGATCCACCTCCAGTGAATGCCTCTGCAACAGCAAGACCTTTACCATAAATACGCTGACCACTAACGGCATCTGCAATATCATTCGGTTTCCAGTTGTTTTGTGCATTTACCCAAAATTCGCCGGCAGTATCATCAACAAACTTATGCCCGTAAATTCCATCGGCAGCCAATGCAGGATGTTGAGCTTCCTGAGTTATTGTGGTGCCATGTGCATGTGCCAATTCTTTCAATTTGCCTAGGAAGTTTTCACTGATCATATCAGCCATACACCTGCGCAAATCAAATAAAAAACCTTCAGTAACATCAGCACTTTCAAGAGGATAACCTGCCATTATGGGTAAATAAGGGATTGCATCATAGCCCCTTCTTGCTTCAAAATCATCCTTAAAAATTGGTGACCAGTTTTGAGAACCACATTCCCAGCTATCGAAGTTCAATGATTTTACAACATTGCCGGCCAAACGTGGACCAACATGTTCCAATATCCGTTTAAACCAACCATTAAAAGCAACCGTTGCACCTACATGGCTAAATTTATCAGGCTCTAGTCCCTGACCAATTCCCGATCCGTTTGTATCGCCTGTAGTTGTATATCCAAATCGAATAATCTTCCATTTTCCATTAGGTGGGGTCCAGCTATCAATTGATCCGTCTTCTTTCAGTTTATCTGTAAGGTCAATAATTGAACTCATTTTAATACATGAACTTGCTGGCATTTCTTCATTGGTAATGCGGCGACTGGAACCCCAGGTTGTTGCTGTTTTACCGGATATGTGATGAACCGTTTGAGTGCTTGACAGCTCAATACTACTTATTGTAAGCTCGTCTATTCTTTCCAGCATTGGGACATTGTCAGCATAGCGAGGCTCTGCTGTTTGTCTTCCAAAACCTCTTCGATTAGGCCCCCTGTATGTACCGTTACACCAACCTTCATCGTAAGCTTTTGGAGCTTCCGGATTATGAACTAACCTAAAATATTTGGCTGTTGTTTCCGGAACTACATGAGTTAATTCATTAACACTTGTCTGCCAGCTATTCATCATAGGCTCGAGGTTTCCAATCTTTTGGAAAGTCACACCATCATCGCTTGCCTGAACTTCCATGCTATGAGCCGGCATATTGAAGCTTCCTGGATTCATAGTGATTGTTCGAAGCGTAAACGGTTGATCAAAAGCGAATTGAATCCAGCCCGCCTCAATTGTTTTTATTACATTCTCACTATTTTCAAGATCTGTCAATTTATTATAGTCCGTTACATCCATATCGGAAGTAACTTTTGCTTTTTCTGTAATATTAGTTTGGTTCCAATCCTCAGGAATAGGGAAAGCCACTACTGAAAGCTCTTTATAGTAACTACTCCATTCTTCAGGAAGCTCTTCACTCAATCCGCCAAACGGGGACATCATTCTTGGCATTTGTGGTCTCTTCAATTTCCCGGTATAACGTTTTCCTCCTTCAAAAGTATCTTCAGTAAAAACAACACGCTGTTGAGATTCTTCGGGTTTTACCCAAGAACCACCGCAAGTTGACCAACCGGCTGAAATCTGAATAGCCAGCTCTATTCCAAGATGGCCTGCTTCTGTTACTGCATAATTCATTAAATCGAACCATTCTGGTGTTAATGGAGCTGCCGGGTTTTCAACAAAAGTACTTCCACCCATACCTCCTCCGGGAGGGAAACTGAACAAGGTTGCCCTGGCAATACCAGCTTTGGCCATTCCTTCCAGGTTACTTTTAACACCTTCTTTAGTTTGGTTTGCGCTTGTCCAGTGCCAAACAGCCCAAGGGGAATCTGATTTTAATGGATTTATAAAACTATTTTCCAAACCAGTAATATCACCACTGGCAAAAGCTTTTAATGTTTGAGGAGTCAACACGCAAAAAGCGGCACCTGCCGCACCTGTTATTTGTATAAAATTTCTTCGTTTCATCGGATTCGAGTTGAGGTCTTAAAATTGATTTTATTTCTTATTGATGTTTACATTCAGCCAATCCCAAAATCGGTCTATCCAGCTATCTACAGGTAATCCCTGTTGATCCATTCCAAAGCCATGTCCTCCTTGCGAGTACATGTGAAGTTCGGCAGATAATCCTTTTTCTCGCCAGCTGGTATATAAGTCTATTCCCCCAGCAGCAATTGGGTCATCAGCTGCCCCCAGTATGAAAAGAGGTGGTGCATTTTCTGGAACTTCATGTCCATTTAAACTGCCTCCGTAGATTGGCCCTGCAAAATTTGGTTGATTATTAGGTGATGAATTTGAAATTACGTTCATGGTTAAAGCTGCTCCAGCGGAAAATCCAATAATACCTACTTTATTGGGATCGATTCCATATTCAGAGGCATGTTCCCGGACGTATTCTACAGCTTTTATGCCATCGTCTCCGGCATAATTTGGAGTATTTAGAGATGTTTGTTCAGATGTCTGTGTTTCTTCATCCGCGGTGCTTTCAGATGTGATTTGAGTTGTCATACGTGCAAAGAAACTTGCGACGAATTCGTTAAAGCCTTCTTCTGATTCGGGTGTTTTATTTAAGCGATATTTTAGGACAAAGGCAGCAACTCCTTTTTTTGCAAGCCATTCTGCAACTTCTGTTCCTTCGCTTTGATATGAGAGCCATACATTTCCACCACCGGGGCAGACAATCACAGCAATTCCTGTTGATAAGGATTTTTCAGGTAAGTAAACTTCAAGTGTGGGATCAACCACATTTCGAATCATTTTCTTCCCTGATCCAGCATTGGGATATTCAATTTCTTCGTAATTACAGTCTTCTGACCCGGGAGCTTTGTTTTCATATAAACGAATCATTTCCTGTGAATGAGCAGTAATCCAAAAACAGAAAAATAGGATTAATGTAATGAATGATTTTTTCATAGTTCTTACATAAGATGGTTCTGTTCGAATTATTTGAATGTAAGTGGTGTGTGATGAAAAAGGGTACGTGCTTTGATTCACGTACCCTTTACTAACTAAACTAGATTATTCCCAACCTGGGTTTTGTTCTATACTTGCATTACTCTTTTGAATTTCTTCGTAAGGTATTGGAGTATAATAGAATTTATTATCCCAGAATCCTTGCAATAGAGTATATTCCTGATAAACGAATTCACTATCACTACCTCCCGGAGTTTGATCAATATTTCCAATTAAAGGTTTTGTTTGTGTTTCAGGAGCAATCATCCATCTTCTAATATCAAAATAGCGATGTCCTTCATATGCCAATTCAATACGCCTTTCGTGATAAATACGCTCAAGCAAATCTTCAGCTTCAAGTGTTTCTTCAAGGTCAGGCATTCCCGCGCGGGTTCTCACTTTATTTACATACTCTCTGGCAACATCATACTGCTCTAATTGGCATTGTGCTTCTGCATAATTCAAATAGATTTCAGCCAAGCGGTATTGAACCCAAGGTGTTGTGAAATTTCCGGTATTTGAAATTTCAGTATTAGGATCAAGAAACTTATGGTTGTAGTATCCTGTTGAAGTCATATCCTGGTTTCCTTTATATCCATCGTAGAAGATGATCTCTTTACCCTGAAATACAAGACCAGGATAAGAAACCAATTCATAAAAGCGAGGATCGCGGTCAACCCAGAATTGATCGGGATCGAAACCTGACGCAGCGTTAATTGTTCCATCTGTTGAATAAGGCATCTCTCCGTTAATCATTTCATAATCATCAACTAAATTTTGTGTTGGCTGATATAGTCCCCATCCACCATGTGAAGGAGCCGAACTTTGATAAGGGAAATTGTGTCCATTATCCGGAATAAAATATGTTTGCCAGATAACTTCACTATTACCATCCGTATAAAATAACTCACCATAATCAGGATATAATGAATAACCTGCATCCAATAATTCTTCTGCAGCATCAGAAGCAGCTTGCCATTTATCCATATCGTTTGAAGGATTATGTAATGGACTTGCATCATACAATAATAATCTTGATTTCATTGCTTTAGCTACATCACCACAAGCACGTCCAGCATTATCACCTGTTTGCTGAGCTGACAATGTTGCTATTACATAGTCCAAATCTGTTAAGATATAGTCAAGTACATCATCATAGCTATCTCTGGTAACGCCTGTAAGTTCTTCATCCAGACTAAACACTTTGTCAATGATAGGAACTCCACCATAGCTGTTTAATAAAGTACTATAAACGTAGGCTCGCAAAAAGCGCATTTCTGCAACCATGGTTTCTTTGGATTCTTCAGGAATAGAAGATTCGTTAATATTCTCGAAAAACTTATTGATGTTATAGATATAACTGTAGCCAGTTTCCCAAAAATTTAGTTGATTAAAAAGATTGCTAACATTATCGGCTGTTATATTATCTTCTCTAAATCCAAATGCACCGGAAGGATCATATTCAGAATATGCTTCATCAGTATAATAGAGCAAATTATTGTCAAATCCCGTTTGTACTACATTGTACTGAGCAGAAATGTAAGCATCGAGTAAGTTCTCATCATTCCAGAGAGAGCTCTCTGATATCCTATCCAAAGGAGTTAACTCCAGTAGGTTATCATTGCATCCAAATAGAAAGATGGCTATTGTAAAGAATAATATTATTTTTTTCATAGGATTCTAGTTTAGAAGGTTAATGTAAAACCTAGGTTAATAATTCGTTCCGGTTGTACGGGTCTGGCAAATCCATAACTTACTTCAGGATCAACACCGATGTCTTTAAGATTTGCGCCATCAAGAACAAATAAGTTATAACCTGAAATATAAACCCTGCAAGCACTAATTCCCAAGTCTTGAATTGTGGATTTAGGAAGGTTATAGGCAAATTCTGCATTTTTCAAACGAACGAAAGCACCATTTCTATGCTGGAATGTTGTTCCATTCCACCCCGTAGCGAATCCTAATCCTGGTCTTGGATTTGTTGCTTCAGTATTATCAAAAGACCAACCATCTTCCAATAACCATGCATTAAAGTTGCCCCAAGAAGAAGGATCATATGGAATTGCAGAAAGAGCACTAACACGAACCCTTGCTTGTCCTTGAAAACTTAAGCTTAATTCGAATCGTTTATATTCAAGACTCGTGTTTAGTCCAAAAACAATTTCAGGTGATGATGTTAAATCCTGACGAATACGGTCTAATGAATTAATTGCTCCATCTTCATTTGCATCCAAAATTTTAAAGTCTCCGGGAATTGATCCGGGACGAGAAGGGTATGAAGCTAGCTCTGCATCGTCTTTAAAAATTCCGATAACCTCATACAGTAGAGGTGCTCCAATTGGTTTCCCCGTTTCAGCCTGATATGCTTCTTGTTGTGCAGGTTCATCCATGTAGATTACTTCGTTACGTACGTATGTGAAGTTACCTGCAATAGAATAATTTAGATCACCTCCAATTTTACCTCTGTTGGTTAACATCAATTCAATACCCTTGTTCTCAACAATACCTATGTTTTCATCAGGAAGTTCTAGTCCTGTATATAGTGGAACAGAAGCATTACGTGTTGCTAGGATATTAGATCTTCTTGTTTTAAAAACGTCTATATCCATACCAAGTTTTCCGCCCCAGAGTCTGGCTTCAAGACCAAGGTCTGTCGTTTCTGCAATCTCCCAAGTAATATTTGGATTTGGGACGCCACTTTGCTCTAGTCCTTGAGCTGTTGTGCCCCCAAATACATAATTAGAACCATAAGTGTAGGCTGTTAAGTATTGAAATGCGGACACTTTATCATTACCTAATTTACCCCACGATCCACGTAGCTTTAAGAAGTCAAGTGATCCAAGCCCTTTCATGAAGTCTTCTTCGGAAATAGTCCAACCGGCAGAAACTCCGGGAAACCATCCCCAACGTTTTGCTGATGCAAAATTTTGAGATCCATCACGACGCAACTGGAATTGGATCATATATTTTTTTGCATAGTCGTACTGAATACGTCCAAAATAATTTTGTCTGGCTGTTTCAAAAGCAGAACCATCATTTGATTGATAGTTTTTATCTGCTGTACCTGCAAACAGTTCATGTAAAGCACTACTTAAGAACTGTGAGCGCCCTGCACTTAGATTATCTACGTGGGTTGTATTCTGCTCATAACCAATGAATGCATCGAAATTATGCACATCATTGAAGGTTTTTGCATATGCCATGCGAAGATTTGCTGTTTGTGATCTTCCCTGGTCAAAACTTGCATCCAATGTCGGAGTTGATGAATTTGAATTTCTTTGCTTCTCATATTCACCAGTTGCCTCATCATAATTGTATATATACGTAACTCCCGTATAATCTTTCTCATAGTTTTTATTGTAGTCGTATGCAAAAGTACCCGTTAAGCTAAGTCCATCAATTCCAGGAATTTTATAAGTTGCAGAAAGGCTGCTTGTAAACACGCCCCTGTCTGTAGCTAGATAGCCATATTCTTTTTCTCTAGCCATTATAGCTAC
This sequence comes from Prolixibacteraceae bacterium, assembly GCA_963662675.2. Classification (GTDB taxonomy): domain Bacteria; phylum Bacteroidota; class Bacteroidia; order Bacteroidales; family Prolixibacteraceae. Next base: position 47,280 of record CAXXHP010000002.1, on the reverse strand, counting down.
GTTATCTCCTGTTCGTGCATTGGTATAATAATTTGTACCGGGCCAAAATGCATTTACATATGGATACCCTAATGAAATGTGGGGATAATCAATATCACCTGATAATACATCGTCCAATCTGCCAGAGATGTCTAGGGATACCGTCAAATTTTCAGTGATCGTTGCATCAATATTGGATCTCACATTAAACTGTTTGTTATGACCAAATCCTTCATTAAAAGGAGAGCTTTGTTGTAGGTATCCGGAAGAAATAAAGTACCTAACACTTTCTGATCCACCTTGAACCGATAGATTTGCTTTATCTTGGTTATTCCAGTTTTTATAAATCACATCATTCCAATTTGTACTTGGGTAATTTATTGGGTCTGAACCATCACTGAATTTTTGAATTTCTGCATCAGTATATTTTGCAGGTTGACCTTTGATTTGATTTACAAGATTCCATGCTTCAGCATATTGAACTGAGTTAGCCAGATTTTCTATTCGAGTAGGTTGAGATAAACCATGATTGTAAGAGAATTTTATGGTTGGTTTACCAATTGCCCCTCTTTTGGTTGTGATGAGAATAACTCCATTTGCCGCTCTGGACCCATAAATAGCAGCAGAGGCATCTTTAAGAATAGTAATTGATTCAATCTCATTTGGGTCTAATCTGTCAAGTCCATTGTAATCTCTGGCAATTCCATCAATCACATATAATGGAGCTGTTGAGTTATAATCAGGCTCACCATCACCATCATTGTCTGGTGCCTCTACAGAACTTCTACCACGAATAAAAATTTCAGTGTTTGTACGACCAGGCTCACCTCCACGTTGGTTAATAATTACTCCAGATACACGACCTGCTAAACCATCGGTTAATTTTGCAACAGGACTCATTGCAACATCTTCGGTACTCACCTGTGTAATAGCACCTGTTACAGTTTCTTTCTTTTGTGTACCATAACCAATTGCAATTATTTCATCAAGGCCAATTGTTTCGTCCTGCATAACGATATCAATCTGGGCTTTGGGGCCAACTGTGATTTCCTGAGATCTCATTCCCACAAAAGAAACAACCAAAACAGCATCTTCCGGTAAATTTGATAAGGTATATGCACCATTAAAATCGGTAATAATTCCATTTGCAGTGCCTTTTACGGCTACAGTAACCCCAGGAATTGGTTCACCGGAGGAATCTGTTATTTTTCCGGAGATAGTTTTTTGCTGAGAAGAGCTAGCTACTTCGGTTGTATTTACTTTTGTTAGAACAATTTGTCGACCAACTACTTCAAATTCAACATCATCGCTTGCGAATAGCTCGTCAAGAACAACTTCAAGTTTTGTGTCTTTGGCGTCTATTGATACTTTCTTGTTGAGGTTGATCTCGTTTTTGTTATATGCAAACCGATAATTGGTTTTAGTCTCGATTTCCAATAATACATCTTCCAGATTAGTGTTCTTCTCTGTGATGGATACGATAGTGTTCTGAGAATAAGTCTTGGATGCAAAAGTTTGCATCATGCTGACTAATAAGACAATTAGGACTATTCGCATAATTAGAAATGTTTTTCGAAAAGCATGGTAGAACCAAGCCTTCTCGTTGTGGTTTTTTTTCATAAATTTGGCATTTGTAAGTTTATAACTATCAATGAACTCTACATTTTAGGCAGGATAGCATTGCAGTGCTGTCTTGCCTTTTTTAAATCTTTAAACTATGTGCATAGGCATCAACTTTTTATTTGTTTGTGATTATTAATTTTCTTTTTGAGAAACTATTGTCTTCTAATACTTGTCGTTCAATTATATTGTATTTGATTGGTAGCAGTAGGGACAAAAGTTTTGCTGTTTCCTCCAGACTTTCATCTTCTAATACCAATCTGATTTTCATTGCGTCGAGTCCGGATGCCCGGTTGTCTATGTCGACATTGTAGAAACGGGATATTTTTGGCATTGATTCGTCTATGGTAATATCAATCAGATTGAGTCTCCCTTGTGTCCATGCCAGATAATCTTTGGAATCAACGATAGTTTTTTGAAAGGAACCATTTTGTTCGTTGTATAAGACTCGTTCATTTGGAAACATATCGGTAATTACACCATTTTCTGCATTAAGCACTACATGTCCTCTTTCTAGCACAATTTCGTATACTTGATCTGCATCGTATGATGACACATTAAAGCTAGTCCCTAAAACTTCAATTTGTAGATTGGAAGGCGTGTTGACAACAAAGGGCTGATCTTCGTTATGAACGACATCAAAATAGGCCAAGCCGACCAAATCAACGCTTCGTTTGTTGAGGCTATCAAGCTGATAGTTTAAGGTTGAGTTATATCCAAGCCATCCGGAAGTACCATCTGGCAATGTAAATTGGGATCTGTAATTTCCATGAGAGACAAAAGATATCGGGTGGTTGTTTATTGAAGTACTTTCGTTTCTGGAAAAGTATATGCTTGATGCAATTAAAATACCTACGACCAAAATCGCTGCAATTTGAGAAATTCGAAATGTGAGATTTCTTTGTTTGGAGGTTTTGTTTTTATCGTTACTAATTGAATAGTAAAGTTTATGAAATACGTGATTTAAATCAACTTCATCGTCCGGATCAGCTTCAAACTGATTCCATTGATCTTTCATGATCAGTTTTGCTGAGTCATTTAGGCTTTCATCTTCAAAATATTCTTCCAGCTTTTTTTGGTCATGTAAGCTAAATTTTTGGCTGAAAATATGATCTATGTGGTTTCTGTTAATTGTCATTGAGTGAGGTATAGGTTTAAAAGTAATATCCACTTACCCTAAAAACGTACCTCTCAAAAATGAAATATTTTTGTTTTTTTTCAGTCAGGAGTCTGTCCTGCGAATAAATATAAAAGCAATACGCCTGCTAAGTGGTTGTCTGCCTTTGTTTTATCGATGATAAATTTTCGAGCAATTGATAGTTGGTTTTTCACAAATTGAATTGATATTCCAAGTCTGTCAGCAATTTCTTCATTCTTTAATTCTTCCTTATAACTGAGATTAAAGATCTCTCTGCGGCGGGGAGGGAGTAAATTGACAATCTTTTCTATCTTATTCACGAACTGCAAATAGTCTAAACTATCTTCATTGATAGATGACTCTGAGATATATTCTTCAGCAAAAATTTGGATGTATTTTTCTTCCTTACTTTTTTTCAGGAAACGTTTTCTGATATTATTATAGGCTATTGTAAATAAATAGGCCTGAAAGGAAGTGTTTGTTTTTAGTGTGCCCCTATTTTCCCAAATCTTTAAAAATACTTCATTCAGGAGATCTTCAGAATCTTCCTTATCTCTTAAATATTTTAATGAGAAATGGTACAACCTTTTCCCATACTTTTCGAAGAGTAACCTAAAAGCCTCTTTGTTTCCTTTGTTCAGTTCTTCAATGAGGCTAGATTCAGTTTGTTTCGTTTTTAAATCCAATTCAACCGTCTTTTTTCGTATTTGTCCTGAAATGAAGCGTTAAGCAAATGTTGGTTTAGTGCGTAATTATACAACATTTACATCATTTGTTAATTGAGATTATGGATGTTTTTTAATAGTCATCTTTTATATGGCGTTCGGATGATTATAATTAAATGATCATTGTTTCATTTAATTCTGGTCTGTAAAACATGCAAATATATTGATATTCAGCTACGATTGGCGAATATTAATTCTTGGAGGATGAAGGATTTCGTTGACTTATTTGTCATAACCTAAATAAATAGTTGAATGGCTTAAAAAGTTCGAAGAATAGGCCTTTTTAAACTATTAACCAAGCAATTAGTCAAATGAGAGAGAAAATGGAAATGGATATGGTATTAGTACAAAATGTAGTTGGAAACGCAGTCGTCAATTTTAAATCGTATAAGAAGATGGATAAAAAGCGAGGATCATTTTTATTAATTATTGCAATTTCAGCAATATTATTGATTGCTTTTGGAAGTAAGAGTAATTTGAAAACTGAGAGTTCTAACATAGAAAGTAATGTGGCAACAGGAGCCATGATGACAGATAATAATTCATTCAAAAATGAGGCATCTCTTGTTCCTGTTACAAATGGACAAAGTACGAAGGCAAATACTTCAATAATTCTGGATAGTAAAAAAATTACAGTGAATGGAAGTGGTGTTCTTGTTTCTGGCAGTACGGCCACCATTACTTCATCAGGCACTTTCTCTCTAAGTGGCAAATTGGATGATGGTCAGATTATAGTTGACTCTGACGCTAAAGAAACCGTGACTCTGATTTTGAATGGTGTGAACATGGCGTGTTCCAACAGCTCTCCTTTATATGTCGTTCAAGCGGACAAGGTTATTATTACCATTGCAGAAGGCACTGAAAATTTCATCTCGGATGGTGCAGCTTACACGTTTCCTGATTCCAACACGAATGAGCCTAATGCGGCTATTTTCAGTAAAGATGACCTGACTATTAATGGCAGTGGCATTTTAAATGTTGAGGGAAATTTCAATGATGGGATTGGAGGTAAAGACAAAATTAAAATTGAGAGTGGAACTCTGGTGGTAAGCTCAAAAGATGATGGTATAAGAAGCAAGGATTACCTAAATATTAAAGGCGGAAAAATCACAGTAACCGCAAATGGTGATGGGCTCAAATCTGATAATGAAAAAGATTCATCCAAGGGAAATATTACCATTGCCGATGGTACTATAAATATAACAGCCGGAGGAGATGCTATTCAAGCAGCTTCAGATATTTTAATAAAAGGCGGTGATTTTGTTTTAAATGCCGGTGTTGGTTCGGTTCAAAATAATGGAACTTATACTTCAGGGAAAGGACTAAATTCAGGCGATAGCCTAACGATTAGTGGAAAGACATTCAATATCAAAGCAAAAGATGACGCAATACATTCGAATAATGTACTTACAATTGAAAGTGGATCATTTACTATTGAAACTAACGATGATGGCATACATGCTGACACCTTACTGGTCGTTAACGGGGGAAATATCAATATTCTGAGTTCATATGAAGGCGTTGAAAGCCGGGTAGTCAGAATTAATGGTGGTGAAATTGTATTAAACTCATCCGATGATGGTTTTAGCATTGCCAGTGGCGGAGGTAGACAAATGGGATGGGGAAGAGGCGGCGGTGGTAGCGGCGGAAATAACTTCTTATATATCACGGGTGGTTATATCTACATTAATTCAAGTGGAGATGGAGTTGATTCAAATGGATCAGTTGAAATGACTGACGGAACATTAATTATAAGTGGTCCTACTGCAAGCATGAATGGTGCCTTGGATTATGATGGATCCTTTAAAATTTCAGGGGGACTGATTGTTGCCGCCGGAAGTTCAGGCATGGCTCAGATACCCGGAACAAGTTCCACACAGAATTCAGTATTGGTGTATCTTGATTCGGAGCAAAAAGGTGGTACAACTTTCAATTTGCAAACGAGCAAGGGTGAAGATATCATCAGTTTTATTCCCCAAAAATTGTATCAGTCTGTCGCAATTTCTTCACCAGATATTAAAAACGGAACTGAATATACTGTTTATGTTGGGGGAAGTTCTAGCGGACAAGAGAAGAATGGATTATATGAGGGAGGAAAATATTCGCCTGGAGCAAGACAAGCTAGCTTCACCGTTAGTAATGTATACACTACAGTTGGCTCGGGAGGTAGAGGCTTCGGAGGTAGAGGCTTCGGAGGCAGGCGATAAGGCGCTAATTTATGCAAAAGGGCATAGACAAATCAATCCGATTTTGTTTATTTTTGACCCATGACAAATCAGTTATCATATTTGCCTGCTGAGTGGGTCGAGCAAAGCGGGGTACAGCTTACTTGGCCTGATGAACAGACAGATTGGGTGTCCAATCTTGAAGAAGTAATTCCGGTATATGAAAAAATGGCAAAAGAAATTCTCGCTAGGGAGAAACTATTGCTTGTATGCCGTGATAAACAAAATCTCCCCTCATTCTTACAAGTTAATAGTGAAAACCTGATTGTTAGAGAAATGCCTATAAATGATACTTGGGCACGTGATCATGGCGCAATTACGATTGTAGAAAATGGACAAGCTGTATTACTTAACTTTCGGTTTAATGGTTGGGGAATGAAGTTTGCCGCTTCCAATGATAATCAGATAACACCTACTTTACTAAGAAAGAATGCTTTTCAGAAAAATATTCAACTTAGGGATTACTCGTATTTTACGTTTGAAGGTGGTGCCATTGAAAGCAATAACAAAGGCTGTTTGCTTACGACCAGTGAATGCCTGCTTTCGAAAAACAGAAACGAACATTTAAGCAAGAATGAGATTGAGTTTTTTTTAAAGAAGTGTTTCCATGTTGAAAAAATACTGTGGCTTGATCATGGGTTTATTGAAGGAGATGATACTGACAGCCATATTGATACCTTGGCCAGATTTTGTTCAGAAGACACTATCGCGTATCTGAAATGCGATAATCCGAATGACATTCATTTTGATGCTTTACTGAAAATGGAGGCTCAGCTCAAGCAAATGACCGATACGGATGGACAGCCATTCAAGCTAATTGCATTGCCATTTACTGATTCAATTATTGATGAGGATGGTCAACGTTTGCCGGCAACTTATGCTAACTTTTTAATTATCAACAAAGCCATCCTTTTTCCTGTTTATGGAGTACAACAAGATGCTAAGGCATTGGCCGTAATCGCATCTCTTTTCCCTGACAGAGAAATTATTGAAATCAACAGTTTACCTTTGATAAAGCAACATGGATCTATTCATTGTATTAGCATGCAATTTCCTGAAGGTGTTTTATAATTTTTAATATTGAATAAAATGAGTCAAAAAGAAGTCGTTGTTGGTTTGGTTCAGCAAAGGAATACAAATAATATAGGCGAAAATAGGCGAAAACTGGCTGAGAATATAGCGAAATGTGCAGGGAAAGGAGCAGAGCTGGTTGTTCTGCAGGAACTTCATGATAGCCTGTATTTCTGTCAAACCGAGGATGTAAATTTGTTTGATCTGGCAGAAGTTATTCCGGGACCTTCAACTGATTTTTACGCAGATTTAGCGAAGAAGCACGGTATTGTTTTAGTGACTTCATTATTCGAAAAAAGAGCCGCCGGTCTGTTTCATAATACTGCCGTTGTTTTCGAAAAAGACGGAACAATTGCCGGGAAATACCGCAAAATGCATATTCCGGATGATCCCGGCTTTTACGAAAAATTTTACTTTACTCCGGGTGATTTAGGTTTTACTCCTATTCAAACGTCAGTGGGTAATCTGGGTGTTTTGGTTTGTTGGGATCAATGGTATCCTGAGGCAGCAAGATTAATGGCTATGGCAGGTGCAGAAATGCTTATTTACCCGACCGCAATTGGATGGGATCCTCGTGATGAGGAGGATGAAAAAAATCGTCAACAAAATGCATGGATCACCATTCAGCGGTCACATGCTGTAGCTAATGGTATTCCTGTAATTAGTGTTAATAGGGTTGGGCAGGAGGCTGATCCTTCAGGAAGTAGTGAGGGAATTCAATTCTGGGGAAATAGCTTTGTTTGCGGACCTCAGGGAGAATTGCTGGGTAATTCTACATGCGAAAAAGAAGAAAACTTATTGGTAAAGGTGGATATGACCCGATCCGAAAATGTTCGGAGAATATGGCCATTTTTACGAGATCGGAGGATTGAGAATTATTCAGATATTACTTGTCGTTTTCTGGATAAGTAACTTATAGTAGGTACAATTAAAATGTAATAAAGGGATCAGTTGTTAATAACTGATCCCTTTGTTTATGCAGTGTTCTTAAGTTTCTTAAAAGAAATCATCATTGCCGGATGACGATTGTTGCACTTGATCCTCATCGTCGCAATTTAGATCGATTGTGAAATTCATGGGTTGTTCAAATTCCTGATCTGATTTATACTCTAAAGTTTCATCGGCATACACTTTCTTCATAAACCGACCCCAAATAGGCAATGCCATATTGGCTCCTTGTCCAGATGAAATATCAGGGAAGTGGATATCCCTTAAGTCTGCTCCTGTCCATGCTCCTGCAACTAATTGAGGTGTGAATCCCATAAACCATCCATCTGCATGGTCTTGAGTTGTTCCTGTTTTTCCTGCAATTTGCCCTTCAATTTCTCCGTAAACAGGATGCCAGCGTAAGCGAGTTCCTGTTCCACCATCAACAACTCCTTGTAACAGGTTAGTCATAAGGTAAGCTGTTTGTTCATCAATGGCATCATGCCGTTCTGGGCTGAAAGTTGCTATGACATTGCCGTGTTTGTCTTCAATGCGTGTTACAAAATGGGGTTGAGTATAAATACCACTATTCCCAAATGTTCCGAATGCGCCAACCATCTCGTAAAGAGTAATTTCTGATGTGCCCAAAAACATTGAGGGGACAGGAACAATTTTGCTGAATACACCCATCTTTCCCATTACATCGACTACCGATTGAGGATTAAATTGTTTCATTAACCATGCTGAAATATTGTTGACTGAATTGGCAAGCCCCCATTTTAAAGTAACCATTTTCCCATCATACTCACTTTCTCCAGAGTTTTTAGGTTCCCAGGTTGTACCATCATACATGATAAATTGTTGAGAAACATTGGGGACTTTTTGGCAGGGTGATAATCCATTTTGCATGGCAAGGGTATATAGAAAAGGCTTTACAGTTGAGCCAACTTGCCGTTTTCCGTTTGTTACCATGTCGTACATGAAGTGTTTATAATTGGGACCACCCACGTATGCCCTAACTTCGCCGGTTTTTATATCCATTGCCATGAAAGATGACCGAAGGTAGCTCAGGTAATGTAAGATAGAATCTTGCGGACTCATAATTGTATCTTTTTCTCCTTCCCAGGTAAAAATGGTCATGTCAACAGGGTTCTGGAAATTCTTTTTAATTTCATCGGAACTTAGTCCTTGTAGTCGCAAAACACGGTAGCGTTCGCTCTGGCGGATACTAATATCTATGTCGCTATTAACTTGAGTCTCTGATAAATCATTTGAGAATGGAGGATTAGCCAAATTTTTAATCTTATTGGAAAAATTTGGTTGTAGGTCTAAACTTAGATGTTCCTCAACAGCCTCTTCTGCAAATTTCTGCATGTGGGAGTCGATGGTTGTGAATATTCGTAATCCATCTCTATATAAGTCGTAATTTGTTCCATCTTGTTTGAAGTTTTTTGCGCACCAGCCATATAGAGGGTTGGTTTCCCATTCAACAGAGTCTTCTTCAAATTTCACTTGTTGCCATGATGCATACTTCGAACGATCGGGCTTGTTGGCTCCCATTGCAGTGCGTAAGTATTCACGGAAGTATGGTGCCAAACCACTTTTATGGTCTTCTCTGTGAAAATCAAGTCCTAGTTCTAATGCGGAAACAGAGTCACGAGTGCTTTCATCAATGTATCCGTATTTTTTCATTTGCGAAAGAACAACGTTCCTCCGAGATAGGGTCAATTCAGAACGTCTTACCGGGTTATATAATGAGGAGTTTTTAGCCATCCCTATTAACATGGCTGATTGATGAAGTTTCAATGAGTCTGGTTCGGTATTGAAATAAATACGAGCAGCTGATTTTATTCCAACAGCGAGGTTTAAAAAGTCGTATTTATTTAAATACATGGTGATGATTTCTTCTTTCGTGTAACTTTTTTCAAGTTTTACTGCAATCACCCATTCTTTAAATTTGCGCAAAATCAAATCCAGATTACTTTCCAATTGGGTTCTGGGGAAAAGCATCTTTGCTAGTTGTTGGCTAATTGTGCTACCCCCTCCGGAGCTACTGTCTCCTGTTGCAATTCCTTTTAAAACGCGGAAGAGTCCTCTCAAATCAATACCCGAATGATTATAAAAGCGAACATCTTCAGTTGCAATTAGGGCATCAACTAACTCCTGAGGCAATTGGTCATAAGTAACAAAGGTGCGATTTTCTCTGTACCACCGACCCAAAACGACATCATCGCGTGAGATGATTTCGGAGGCCAATAAACTCTGAGGATCTTCCAATTCTTCAAAAGAAGGCATTTCCCCTAATGTCCCTTCAGCAATAAAAAAGAAAAGACCAAATACCAGAATTGCACCAAAGAGATATAGTGACCAAAAACCTATAATGTACTTTTTAAAAGAATTTTTCTCTTTCTCCATCAAGCTATATTTTTATAATATCAGGTGACAAAGATAACGAAACGATCAATATTTTTATTTCCCCTGCCTGTTCAATCTGTAACATGCTAATTATTTGAGTATTTATCTACTTAAATTGGGTTTAAATATAGCTGTTCATAGAATATAGGAAGGAGGCTTTATGGATATCATCTGGCTTAAAGATCTCTGTGTTTTTATAATCGGATTGTATGTCATTTTTATGGGGCAGATTCAATAAAATAATCATTTTCAAAGAAATATGTAAAAAAAAATATTGATCTAAAATTTGAAGTTCGGCTTACTATTTCTTTTATTTGCAGAAATTTTCACAAAACAGGAGGTAATTTTATGCACGAGAATCTGGTTATTGTTGAGTCCCCTGCCAAAGCAAAAACAATTGAAAAATTTTTAGGGAAAGAATTCCTGGTAACTTCAAGTATGGGGCATATCAGAGATCTCGAAAAGAAGGATTTTGGAATTGACATGGAAAACAATTTCGAACCAAAGTATATTGTATCTCCAGATAAAAAGAAAATTGTTGCCGACTTAAAGAAGATGGCAAAATCAGCCCAGACGGTATGGATAGCATCTGATGAGGACCGCGAAGGAGAGGCAATTGCATGGCATTTACAACAGGTGCTAAAATTGGATCCTGAAAAAACAAAGCGTATTGTTTTTCATGAGATTACAAAAGAAGCCATTTTAAGTGCAATACAGAATCCTCGACCAATTGATATCAATTTGGTGGATGCTCAACAAGCAAGACGGGTACTCGACCGTATTGTCGGGTTCAAAGTATCTCCGGTGCTCTGGAAGAAGGTAAAGCCTTCACTCTCTGCGGGGAGAGTCCAATCTGTGGCTGTTAAGCTTATCGTAGAGAGGGAGCGAGATATTATTAAATTTGAAAGCACTTCAAGTTTTCGGGTTTCTGCAATCTTTCTTGTGCCTACAAAAGATGGAAATTCTGTTGAACTAAAAGCCGAACTTAATAAACGATTTACAACGAAAAGTGAAGCACAGGAATTTTTGGAAAAGTGTAATTCTGCAGATTTTAATATTGCAGATATTGTAAAAAAACCATCAAAGAGAACACCGGCAGCTCCATTTACAACCTCCACTCTTCAACAAGAAGCTAGTCGAAAATTAGGCTATTCCGTTTCGCAAACCATGTCCGTGGCTCAACGTTTGTACGAGGCAGGTAAAATTACCTATATGCGTACCGATTCTGTAAACTTGTCTTCGTTAGCCATAAATACGGCAAAAAGTAAAATATCGGAGCTTCATGGCGATCAATATTTTAAATTTAGACAGTATAAAACGAAATCAAAAGGAGCACAGGAAGCACATGAGGCTATTCGGCCAACCTATATGGATAAGGACGAAGTAGCTGGAAGTAACCAAGAAAAACGTTTGTATGAATTAATTTGGAAGCGGACAATTGCTTCACAAATGGCCGATGCAGAATTGGAGCGTACAACTGTTAATATAAAGGTTTCTAATTCTTCCGAGTATTTTCAGGCAACAGGCGAAATCATCAAGTTTGATGGATTTCTTCGGGTGTATTTGGAATCAACCGATAGTGAAGAAGAAAATGGTGATGCAAAATCTTTACTTCCTCCTGTTGAAGTGAACCAACAACTTCGTCCGGAGCTTATTCAGGCTACGCAGCGCTTTTCGCAAAAGCCTCCAAGATATACAGAAGCCAGCTTGGTGAAAAAGCTAGAGGAGCAAGGTATTGGTCGTCCGTCAACTTATGCGCCAACAATTACAACGATTCAAAACCGGGGTTATGTTTTAAAGGAAGACAGACCGGGCATTGAGCGCAATTTCACGCAACTTACTTTGAAATCCAATCAGGTAAGCGAAAAATTAAATACCGAGATAACTGGTGCCGAGAAATCAAAGCTCTTCCCAACAGATATAGGAATGGTAGTAACTGACTTTCTGATTAAGTATTTTGATCAAATCATGAATTACAGTTTTACGGCCAATGTGGAGGTTGAATTTGACGAGATAGCTGATGGGAAGCGAGTTTGGAATGAAGTGATTAAAGAGTTTTATGAGCCATTTGACAAAGATGTGGTTAATGCTCTTGAGGTTTCAGAACGCACAAATGGAGAACGAAATTTAGGTGACGATCCGATAAGTGGGAAGCCAGTCTATGTGAAAATTGGTCGTTATGGAGCTCTGGCACAGTTGGGTGAAACGACCGAGGATGGAGAAAAACCTCAGTTTGCAAGTTTGCGAACAGGACAAATACTGGAAACCATAACATTGGAAGAAGCTCTGGAATTATTTAAACTTCCTCGGGATCTAGGAGAATATGAAGATAAAAAAGTAACTGTAGCAATTGGTCGTTTTGGTCCTTATGTGCGACACGACAGCAAATTTGTGTCTTTAGAAAAAGATGTTGATGATCCATATACTGTTGTTCTTGAACGAGCAATAGAATTGATTGAAGCAAAACGTGAAAAGGATAGGAAAGCTTTAATTAAAACATTTGACGAAGATCCGGATTTGCGTGTACTAAATGGGAGGTGGGGACCTTATATTTCATATAAGAAGAAAAATTATAAACTTCCCAAAGACACAGAAGCTGAAAAATTAAGTTTGGATGATTGTCTTAAAATTATCAAAGATGGACCGAGTCCCAAAAGAGGCAAGAAAAAATAGATTTCTAGGCAAGCAATATTTTTGTTTGCCTTTTTTATTTAAAAGGTTAAATTCAATGTTTTGAAAATATTGTACAAATGAACCTGGACCTTTACCTAGATCCCATTGATTTTTCCAAATTTAAACTTGCCCCATGGGTGCAGAAAAAATTTGCTTTAGCTTCATTGCTAGAGAAGAATCAGACAAAAATACCTTTAGAAAAAGCAAAAATTGCGATCGTTGGAGTTGAAGAAGACCGAAATTCAATAGTGGAAGGGAGCGCAAAGTCACCAAATAAAATTAGGGAACACCTGTATTGCCTTAATCGGATTGCACCTCGTTTAAAAATTCTGGATCTTGGAAATATTAAAAGAGGGAATTCTGCAAATGACACTTATTTTGCATTACGAGATGTCTGTAGTCATCTTATAAGCCTTGGAATTACTGTCGTGGTTGTTGGAGGAAGCCAAGATATTACTTTCGGTATTGCAAAAGCATTTGAAGACAAAATGTTCAACTTGATTAACATCGACCCTAAGATTGACTATCAGAAAGGGGCAAAAACGATTAATTCGGAAAATTATCTAAATTTTGTATTTGAAAAGAATCCAAACATATTTTCTCAAACTACACTAGGGTACCAGAAGTATTTTACAGACTCATTAGAGCTTGATTATGCATCAACTTTGGAGGCAGATGCTAAGCGACTTGGACAATTAAGGTATAATGTTGCAGAGATTGAGCCTTACATGAGAGATGCCGATGTGCTGAGTTTTGACTTAAATGCAGTTCGTCAGGTCGAAGCCCCGGGGCAGTATTTTGCTTCTCCTAATGGTCTTTATGCAGAAGAAGCATGCCAGATTGCCCATTATGCTGGAATGGGAGACCAACTTAAAGTCGCTGGATTTTTTAACCTCATCCCGCAGCTTGATGTTCAAGACCTAAGCAGTAAGCTAATGTCTCAAATTATTTGGCACTTTATTGAAGGTGTATATTATAAAGTAATTGAAAGTCCAGATCAGAATCAAGAAGATTTTAGTGAGTTTATCATTGATATTGATGATATAGATTTACCATTAGCTTTTTATCAAAGTCAGAAAACTGGTAGGTGGTGGATGAAAATTGCTGATGGAAAAGGAAATATTGAACATATCATTCCTTGTACTTATGAAGATTATAAATCAGCAGCTCAATGTGAGATTCCAGATCGTTGGTGGAGGAGTATTCGTAAATTAAATCGTTTAGTAAAATAAACCAGCCATAAAACACGTTGAATAAGTTTGCAAAACGAGATGGTTTAATAAATAGTGTTTGAAGTGTTTCCAATTTATCTTATTGTTTAAATTACAAATGGCATAGTAGCCAGTTTTATGAAAAAATATTTTTGCTTTTTATTTTTGTTAATAATATCTAACTTAGCCGCAAAAGCACAACAGGATCCGCAGTTCAGCTTTAATAAGTTAACTCAGTTGACTTATAATCCTGGGTTTGCAGGGAGCAGTGGTGCTATTTCTGGTTTAATTCTAAACCGATATCAGTGGTCTGGATTTGAAGGAGCTCCTGAAACATTGGTGTTTAGTGTTGAGTCTTCAATCGAAATGTTGGGCGGAACGAGTGGCTTAGGTTTAAATATTATCAGTGATGAACTAGGATTTGAAAAAAACACATTGATAAATTTGAATTATGCGTATATTACGCCTACTGATCTTGGAGATTTGGGAATTGGGATGTCTTTTGGGGTTTTCAATAAAGCCATTAATGGCGATTGGTATGTTCCCGGAGGCAGCTATTATGTAACCCCGACTTCCGATGGATTAATTCCTTCAGGAGATGTTAGTCAAGTTGCATTTGATATTGGATTTGGTTTATATTTGAAGTCGAAGAATTACCATGTTGGAGTGTCGGTGACTCATTTAAATCAAGCGAAGATTGAGTTCTCGGATATGGCTTATACTTATTTTACCCCCCATTTTTATGTCAATGGAGGGTACAATATTAAATTGTCAGATCCGTTATTTGTTTTGCAACCATCTGTTTTTATTAAAACAGATCTTGCTAGTACTCAGTTTGATTTTAATGCTGACTTGATGTATAAGGAGCGATTTTGGGGAGGGCTTAGTTATCGTCCAAATGATGCAGTTGTTGTTCTTTTTAGGTTTGAAATGATGAATGGGTTAAGAGTTGGTTATGCTTATGATTTGATAACATCGGCCATTGGTCAGCATAGTTATGGTTCACATGAATTGTTCCTGAATTACACTTTA
The DNA here is from genome assembly GCA_963662675.2 of Prolixibacteraceae bacterium. Taxonomy (GTDB): domain Bacteria; phylum Bacteroidota; class Bacteroidia; order Bacteroidales; family Prolixibacteraceae. Next base: position 32,264 of record CAXXHP010000002.1, on the reverse strand, counting down.
GATCTTGGTAAAAACAGATATAAAAAATATAAAAGCGTACGATACTTGTAATGGTATTATGTATTAAGCTAAATGCAGCATTGCTATGAAAAAAATATTTCTACTAGGTTTCTTTATCGTTTCTGTTCTTTCGATTACTAGCTGTAACCAAACAGGAAGTGGCGAGTTGACTGGCGTTTTAGGGCGCGGGAAATGGTTCGAGCCAGCCCCATATGGCATGACCTTTATACATAGAGGGAGTGTTAATATTGGGCCAAGTGATCAGGATGCGAACTGGTCTGAAACACCAACCAAAACAATATCTGTCGATCCTTTTTGGATGGATGATACTGAAATCACCAATAATGAATATAGGCAGTTTGTGAACTGGGTTCGTGATTCAATTGCTAGAACATTGGTAGGGGAACAATATCCTGAGTTCTATATCACAGAAGATCGCTATGGTAACCCAATTGATCAGCCAGTATTAAATTGGAATGAGAAATTGGAGTGGGATAATCCGGATTATGTTGATGCATTAGAGGAGATGTATATTCCTGAGGATGAGCGATTTTTTAGCAAAAAGGAAGTGGATTCCAGAAAGCTTTTCTATACCTACTATTGGATAGATTTTCAACAAGCGGCCAAGAGATCAAATATGTACGATTATGAAACTCAAAGCTATAATGGTACAGTAACTGATAAAAATGGAGAGTCATCTCTTATTGAAAATAGATCTTCATTTATATTTAATGAGCAAGTTAATGTTTATCCGGACACTCTTGTTTGGATTCGTGATTACACATATTCATACAATGAACCATGGGCTACACGCTATTTTTGGCATCCTGGCTTTGACGATTATCCTGCAGTCGGTGTAACCTGGTCGCAGGCTTTAGCGTTTTGTCATTGGAGGACTAGGCTGCATAATGAATATCTTTTGGGAAGTAATGAAGAACCAGTTCAGGATTATCGTTTACCAACCGAAACAGAATGGGAATATGCTGCAAGAGGAAATAAGCAAGTCTCAATGTACCCGTGGGGTGGATATTATACACGCGATGATGAAGGTGAGTTCCTAGCAAACTTCAAGCCTCTTAGAGGTAATTATGTTGAGGATGGAGGAATGGCTACTGTAAAAGTGGGTAATTATGATCCTAATAATTTTGGACTATATGATATGTCAGGGAATGTTGCAGAATGGACCAAAAGTGCATATGACGAATCAGCTTATATGTATATAAACGACTTTAATCCAAATTATGAGTATAATGCAACACCTGACGATGCGCCTGTTATGAAAAGAAAAGTTATCCGTGGTGGTTCTTGGAAAGATATTGCAAACTACATACAAACGTCAACGCGAAGTTATGAATATCAAGATACTGCAAAATCATATATCGGATTTCGTTGTGTAAGGTCTTCATTTGGGAATGATTTTTAATTAAACTAAGAATTATGAATTTTGGTGAAATTCTTCAAAGTAAACGCTGGAAAATCTTTACAGGATATGTTTATAACCTAGGAGCTTCGGTTGTATTGCTTGGAGCTTTGTTTAAGCTAATGCACTGGTCATATTCAGGACCACTGCTTATTGTAGGCCTTTGTACTGAAGCATTCATTTTCTTTATCTCTGCTTTTGAACCTCCTTTGGAAATGCCCGAATGGTCGAAGGTTTATCCAGAGTTAAGTGATGAATATGATCCAGAAAGTCTTGACGATGAAAACACATCAGGAAAACGGTTAAGTCAATTTTTTGACAATGCTGATATATCTCCGGATCTAATATCCAGAGTGTCAAAAGGTCTAACTGATCTTAGCAATACTGCTTCTTCTATCAGTGATATTTCATCAGCAACCCTAGCGACTGATATTTATGTGAAAAATTTAAACTCGGCATCCGAGTCAATGAATACATTTGCAGAAATAAATAATCAGGCAAATGATAATATTAACGATTCAGTTAATTTATTGGTAAGTTCATATACTTCAACTGCCCAGAATCTATCTTCCAAAGGTGATGATATGATTAATCAGCTTGCAGTTTCAGGTGCTGAATTTACAAACCAGCTTAATCAATCGGGTAGTAGACTTGTTGATTCATATAGCAAAGTAACTCAGGTGATTGATAAAGGCTTTGAAGATTTAGAAAAGAATTCTCAAACATATGGGGAGAATATGATTAAGATGAATAAAAATATAGAAGCATTGAGCTCATCTTATGAAATTCAACTTAAAGAAACCAACGAACAATTGCAAGCTTCTCATAAGTTCTTTAAAGAAGCAAATCAGATGAATCAGGTGATTGCTTCCTCTTTGGACGAAATTAAAAAATATCAGGCTAACGCTACAGAGTTAAATAAGCATTTGGAAGCATTGAATTCAGTTTATGGCAACATGCTTGGTGCCATGAATTATAAAAAATAATATTTAACCTGGAGATATGGGAACAAAAAATTGCCCGGAAACACCGCGGCAAAAAATGATAAACATGATGTATCTGGTGCTGTTAGCAATGATGGCAATGAATGTTGCATCAGAGGTGCTAGATGCTTTTCGGGTTGTAGACTCAAGTCTTGTTCAGACGTTTAAAGGACTGGATTTAAAGAATGACCAACTATATGCCTCGTTTAGCCAAGCCTATGAGTTAAATCAAGATAAGGTGAGACCATGGTATAACAAAGCTAAACAGGCAAAATCTAGTGTTGATTCCTTGATAAACAAGATATACGATATCAAGGAATTATTGGTATTAGAATCTGGAGGCACGAACATATCTGGGTTGGATGATTACAAATTTGATACTGAAAGGTCAATTATTACAAATTCCAAAGGAGACACAATTGTCATCAAAAAAGACGATGAATTAAATACACCCTCTGAAATAATGATTCGGCTTAAAAAGGCTACTGAGTTAAAAGAAAGTATCATTAAGCTTCGGGAGGAACTTTTAGTTTTAGTTGATGAGGATTCTTCAATTAGAGAAACCATTCGTCAGGATTTAGATACTTCAGATCCAAGGTCAAGAATAAATGAAGGTGGTGAAAAAAAGACCTGGGAGTCAGAAAATTTTGAAGGCAAACCTCTTATTGCAGTAATTACTCTTCTTTCGAAATTGCAAATTGATATTCAAAATACACAATCTAATATTTTGAATTATTTATATGGACAAATTGATGCCAGTTCCTTTAAGTTTAACAAGCTTGGTGCGGTTGTTATCTCAAGGTCATCGTATGTGCTTGAAGGTGATGTGTATCATGCCGAAGTTTTTTTAGCGGCAGAAGATTCTACGCAGCAGCCAGAGATTGTTGTTAATGGGAGAACATTGGAGATGGTAAATGGCAAAGGTATATATGAAGTCCCCGCGACTCAGCAAGGGATTTTTCCTTGGGAAGGAATCATTAACTACAGAACGCCTGAAGGTGGAATAAATACATACTCATTTGAGGAGGAATATCAGGTAAGCAAGCCTAGTGTAACGATCTCTCCTACAAAAATGAATGTTTTTTATTTAAACCTAGCCAATCCAATTAGTGTATCTGTACCTGGAGTACCCTCGGAAAACCTAACAGTAACGATTACTAATGGTAGGATTGTTAAAGAAGGCAATGATTATCTTGCTTATCCAGCTGAGGAAGATATAAATGGAAGAAATACAAGTGTAACCGTTACTGCTCCAATTAATGGTGTTACCAGAAATATGGGATCAATGGTTTTTAGGGTGAAACGAGTACCTGATCCAGTTGCTACTATTGCTGAAATTAATGGTGGGGTATTACGTAAAGAGCAGCTCTTGGCCGAACAAGGAATATTTGCAGCATTGGTGGATTTTGATTTTGATTTAAAGTTTACGGTCACTCAATTTGATGTGACATTTACAGGTGCCGGTGGTTATACAAATACTTGGTCATCTAAATCAAATCGCTTTACTCAAGAACAGAAAACACAATTTTCCAATCTGGCGGTTGGGAGTATTATTTATTTTGACAATATTATTGCTCATGGAGATGATAACACCGACAGAGAGTTATCTCCAATAAGCTTTAAAATCAGATAGTATGAAAAATGTATTCGTTGTATTAGTTATATTTTTGGGAGTGTTATGTGCTTCATCACATGACTCGCAAGCTCAAATTGTTGATGGTGCTTATAAACGGAGTGATGTTAGCAAAAAGAAGCCAATGGCATTGCCATATGTTCGGGAAGCCGATGTTATGTGGTCCAAAAAAATATGGAGAATTATTGATCTTCGGGAAAAAATGAATCAGGTTCTTTATTTCCCAACTGTGGAGACTGATGGACGCAACAGTCTTGTAAATCTACTATTACAAGGGATTCAGGACGGTCTTTTGACAGCTTATGATGCTAGGAATGATGATGAATTTAAGGTGCCTATGACCTTTGAGCAAGTTAAAGAAGCATTTGGTGCAACTACAGAAACGAGTCGCGTGAGAGATGTTGATACGGGTGAGTTTAAAGAAGAGTTAATCGTTGGCGAAATTAGAGGCGAAGAAGTAATGCAATTCATGGTTAAAGAAGAATGGTATTTCGACAAACAAACCTCGACAATGAATACCCGGATTATCGGTATCTGTCCAATACAAGAGTATTATAGAGATGAGGATTTGAATCGCGAAAATGTTCAGCGCCGTCAGGTGTTTTGGATCTATTATCCTGAAGCACGTGATTTATTAGCGTCTAGTCCTGTAATGAACACCAGCAACACTGCTCAAGACTTATCTTTTGATGATTTGTTTATTAAACGCAAATTCAACAGCTATGTCATTCGAGAATCGAATGCTTATAATAACAGGGCAATTAGCCAATACCTTAGTGGGCGAGAAGCAATGCTTGAGGCAGAGCGGATCGAGAATGAGATTTTTAATTATGAGCAAGATCTTTGGGAATATTAAGATTTATGGATATTTAATTTTGCCTTATGAGATTCTCGTAAGGCTTTTTTTATAAAAGGAGAGATGTCGCTTTTCATGTGGCGCTATTGCGAATGAAGGGACGAGAGATTATTAGATGAATAAAACTACTTTAATATTATATCTTATCAGTACATTTTTATTCACTTCATGTGTTAAAAATGAGCTCTTAAGATATGCTGAAAGCAATCCTAATAGGCCGTTTTATGAACCATCGCCATTTGGAATGTCCTATATAGAGAGAGGTAGTTTTGTTATTGGTCAGGATGATGAAGTAATAAATGAATCAACCCCAGCAAAACGAGTTTCAATTGAGTCCTTTTGGATGGACGAGACTGAAATTACAAATAATGAATACCGTCAATTTGTATATTGGGTGAGAGATTCTATTGCTCGCCAAATGTTGTCCGAAACTTTCCCTGAATTTATGGTTTCGGAAGATGAAATGGGAAATTTTTATGATGAGCCGAAGCTAAATTGGCTCGATCCGATAGAATGGAATAATCTTGATTTTCAGACAGCTTTATATGATCTATATATTCCTGATGAAGAACAGTTATTGTATTATAACCATTCTGTTGATGCGCGAAAGTTGATTTATGATTATTACTGGATTGATTATGCGCAAGCTGCCAAGAAGGGTAATAGTTATAATTTTGAAACTCAATCTTATCAGGGAAATGTTCTCAATAATGAAGGTGAAACTATTCCTGTTGTAAGTCGGTCCTCCTTTATCATGCGTGAATCTACACCAGTATATCCAGATACACTATGCTGGGTGCGTGATTATACGTTTTCGTATAATGAGCCCATGACGAGCAAATATTTTTGGCATGTTGCATTTGATGAGTATCCTGTCGTAGGAGTTACATGGGATCAAGCCAAAGCGTTTTGTAATTGGAGAACAAAAACTTTTAATGAATATCAGCAGAAGTTAGGTGAAATTGAAGTGCATGATTATCGTTTGCCGACTGAAGCTGAATGGGAGTACGCTGCAAGAGGTGGGCATGAAAGAACACTATATCCTTGGGGGAGTTATTATCTGAGAAATCAAATGGGGTGTTTTATAGCCAATTTTAAACCTCGGCGAGGCAACTATGTGGCGGACAGCAATAATAGTACTTCAACGATAGCCGTTGCAAGTTTTGAGCCCAATGATAAAAGGTTATATGATATGGCAGGAAATGTTGCAGAATGGACTAATACTGCCTTTTACGAGTCTGCTTATGATATTATCAGCGACTTTAATCCTTCGATTGAATACAATGCGAGTCCTGATGACCCTCCCGTCTTAAAACGCAAAGTAATTCGAGGAGGTTCTTGGAAAGACGTTGCATATTATTTGAGGAATGGTACAAGAAGTTATGAGTACCAAGATTCTGCAAAGTCCTATATTGGATTCAGGTGTGTGAAAACGTCTTTTAGAGATGAGTATATTCAGTAGAATGAGACCAACCTTTCTTGCCAAAGAATAAACATTTCGAAGCAAATGATTTCTTTTATTGTGGGTTGTACTGGATTCGAACCAGTGACCCCTACCCTGTCAAGGTAATGCTCTAAACCAACTGAGCTAACAACCCTTTGTGACTTCAAAAATACAAAAATATTCAGTTGGTAAAATTAGTGGTGATCATTTTAGTATTTTATATCTCAATGATTATTTGTTAATGTTTATTAGTCACATTATTAAAACCGCGCTTTTTTTATCTTTGTTGAATCTATTTACAATTTTGCATGTATAAAAAGCTTTTCACATACATACTTGGGCTATTTTTTTGCTTATTGTCCTCTTCTAGTTCGCTACTGGCAGTAGACAGTATAATGCTCAAAAAATATGATGAGTATATATCTCTTATTTCAAATTATTCGGGAACAGATGCAACATATCTTGAAACACAACCGATTAGTGATTTACTTGATCTAAACGTAGGCGGGTTCCGATTTAGTTTGGAGTGGGACAGACAGAAAAACTTGTTAATACTTCTTGACTCCCAAGGGAAAGCATCACCTTTTATAGAAGAACTAGCACGAATTACAAAATTTTTGGATGAACACCCAGATAGGACACTCACATTATTTCTCGATTTTAATGTCAATGTAAACGAACTTACATCAGTCATAAATGAGTTAGGGGTTCAGCCATATTTAATTCAATATGAGCCAAATGGTAGCTGGCCAAGCTTGAAAGAAATGATTGAGACAGGGAAAAGACTAGTTGTTTTTTCTATGCAAGAACACCGGAATAGTCCTGAATGGCTTCATTATGTCTGGGATTATGCAGCTGAACCTTACTTTTCATTAACGGATTCGCAATCTGGCACAGGCGAGTATTTAAAGGGAGATCCTTCAAATACATTACTTATATATAACGACTACAATCTACTTGCTCGATCTGCATCTGAAGATTCTAATTTTTTTGATGCAACCCAAAATCCATATTTGATTCAACATGCAAAGAATACTTGGATGAATTATGGACGAATACCTAACTTCGTATTTCTTGATAAATATGAGTATTGGATAATGCCTATTATCAATCAGCTTAGGAATTTTAAAACTGTTAGTGGTACCGTTACTTATAATGCGCAGATTCTTAACCATGTAAGTTGGAGTGGGCTTTCAAGCATAACAACCGGCAAATATTTTTTTCCTGTTGGTCCGGGTGAAAGCTTAACGTTAACACCTCAGAGTCCCGGGTATAGATTTAGGCCAGAATCTGTTGTGATAGATGAGCCTAATCGTAGTATTGAACAGCATTTCATAGGAGTGCCTTTTGAAGTAACAGAGAACCTTGAGGGGCATTACAGTTTCGAGAATGGTGTTAATGATTTTAGTATAAATGGGTTTCATGGTACAGCTACGGGAGTAGAATTTATCAATGATTCAATTAGAGGGATGGTGGCTTGGTTTGATGGTAAGAGCCATGTTCTTTTGCCCACAGCAGATGAATTAAAACTCAGAGATCATGACTTTACAGTTACCTGTTGGTTGAAAATTAATGATTATAAAGAAGGCAAGAGAGACTATTGTATACTTGGTACCACAGCAGGTAGATCATATCAGCAAAGTATTCATTTGGAAATTAGAAATCGCAAACCGTATTTTGGATTCTACTCAAATGATCTACAAGGGAAAACACTGATAGAGTCAGGGAAATGGTATCATATAACCTGGCGTTACAGTAAGCTCAATGGGGAACAAGCGATTTATGTAAATGGCAATTTAGATAGTAGATCCATTGGACATCCTTCTTATAAGGGGCGTGATGATATATATATAGGGCTTGCAGGGTATGACTCTGTTTCTGATATGATTGGATCTTTGGATGATTTGACAATTTGGTCAAGGTCCTTAGGAGAAGAAGAGATTTGGAGTGTGAGTAAGGATGTGGCAGATCTTGTTCCAAGGATGAATATTTTTATTCGATACCCAATACTATCTAAAGTAGGTGTCATTTTTATTATTCTATTGATGCTGTTTTGGCTATACTGGAAATTGCCTTTGCGGAATTATCGAAAGCGTTTTTTGAGCTCCGAAAAAATAAGAGAACTTGAGGAATCTGAAGTTGATTATCCCGAACGTAATTTTATTCAATTGTTTGGAGATTTTAGGGTTGTCGATAAAAATGGGATTGATATCTCAAGTCAGTTCACCCCAAAAATAAAGCAATTATTTTTATTGATTCTTGTTTCGTCACAATATCGTAAGAAAGGGATTTCTACTAAGGAACTGTCGGAAATACTTTGGCCTGATTTAAACTATCAGAATGCAAAGAACAGCCGTGGAGTTACTATTCGCAAACTGAGGCTTATTTTGCAGGAAATGGATGAAGTTGAAATCCTTTTCAGTATTGATTGCTGGACTATTAATTTCAAGCGAAGTGTCTACTGCGACTATATTGAGTGCTTAAAACTTTTAAATAGCCAGAAAGAAAAACAGCCTGATTTTTACATCGATTTCTATAAGACCATACGGGCAGGGGAGGCTTTCAAGGGAGAATCTCAAGATTGGCTGGATGATTATAAAGGAAACATTGGCAATAGCATTGTTGATACGCTAATGAAATTTATAAATAATTTAGAAATAGAAAGAGACCACGAGTTAATACTTAAACTCTCCGATCGGGTTCTAATTACAGACCCTATAAATGATCAGGCCTTGTCATTTAAGATAAAATCCCTGGTTCAGCAGAATAATATGAATACTGCGCGCTTTGCATATTCAAAATTTGCCGCTTTATACCAAGAGCTCTACAATGAAAAACTAGCACTCAGTTTTGAATATTTTTTAAATTCTTGATTTTTATTTCCATTTTGGGTTAATTTTTTATTCATTTGCATAAATGCCTGAATAATAGGCGGCTTTAACTTGTGCATTTTTGGCGATAGAATAATATTAACCCAGGATGTATCGTGAAATTAACCCACTTGTAAACGTAGGTTAAAAGCTGGTTAATTAGGCATTGTTACATTTACAGCTATAAATTTGGGAAAAATTGCATACTGGGGGAAATTAATAGATGAAGCTTAAATTTAGAAATCCGTTTAAGGGGGGAAGGGCCTATTTCTTGTTTGTTTTAATTGGTGCATTGGCATGCATATTTGTCCTTACACTAAGCACTAAAGTTATAGATTATACATCAACTGATGAATATTGCATGTCTTGTCATGTTCACCCTCATGCCGAACAAAGTTGGAAATTATCACCTCACTATGATAATAGTGCCGGTGTGATTGTTCATTGCGTAGAGTGCCATTTGCCTGCAGAGGGAGATGGATATTTGTATGCAAAAGCAAAACATGGTCTTAAGGATGCTTATGGTTACTTTTTTAAGGATAGTGCCGATTTTAATTGGGATGAAAAAAGCAAGCTAGAACATGCAAAAAGTTTTGTTTATCAGAGTTCTTGTCTTGAATGTCATCAAAATTTATTTCCTACGACACTTTCAACTGAAGGTGCTGATGCGCATTTGAATTACCTAAATAGCAAGGAAGAAATACTATGTATAAATTGTCATCTTGATGTTGGTCATTATGACCCCGATGCCATGCATGAACATAACCTCGATTTTGGAATTTCCTCTGCAGCAGATGAGATATTTACTGAGCCAACTTCTATTTCTAAGTTTGAGAACTTCACAGAAAAAATTCCGGGAACAAGTGTTTCGTTTGAGATGATAGCTGTTCCTAGCGGAACATTTGAGCTGGGTAGCCCCAAAAATGAACCTTTCCGTGATGAAGATGAAGGGCCTGTAAAGCAAGTGAAAGTATCCAATTTTTTTATGGGGCAAATAGAAGTAAGCTGGTCTGAGTATTTAGCTTTCTTTAATGCTACTTCTTCGCAGGGGCGCAAGGAAACTTTAGAAACAGATGAAGACGTTGATGGCATTACAGGGCCAACTCCTCCATGGGGAGCTCCTGACCAAGGTTGGGGGAAAGGAAATCGTCCGGCAATTACAATGACTTGGCATGCTGCTGATGTTTATTGTAAATGGCTTAGTCAGGTAACAGGGAAGAAATATAGATTACCAACTGAAGCAGAGTGGGAATATGCAAGTCGTGGTGGTCAAAAAACTCCTTATCCATTTGAAGGTAGTCCCAAAGACTACAGTTCTAAAGGCATCTTAAACCAAGTTTTTGGGCCTGACACATCAGTTATAAATTCCTCAGTAATTTATGAGTTGAATAGTAATAATCAGACAATGAGTCCAGAGGCCGTTCAGGAAAACCAATATGGATTAAAGAACATGTTGGGTAATGTAGCTGAGTTTTGCCTTGACTACTATTCAGCAACGGCATATCAAGAGTATATCGATGAAATCACTTTAGACCCCTCAGGACCGTCATCTGGGAGAGAGCATGTCATACGTGGTGGTTCATTTAAAAGTGATGCAAAAGATGTTCGAAGTGCAGCTCGGGAGTATACCAGAACAACAGAATGGTTAGTGACTGATCCTCAAATGCCAAAGTCAATTTGGTGGTATTCTGATGCTGTCCATGTTGGTTTCCGGGTAGTATGTGAAGTCGATGAATCAATTGAGCAATAAAAAGGTACTAAAATGGAAGATAAATCAAAAAATATTAATAGACGACACTTTCTTGGAGCTACAGCGTTAGCGGGAATAGGTATTTTGGGAGCAAGTGCTGTTCTTTCATCATGCAAAACAAATGTTGCATCAAATAGTGAACTTGGCTTGCCTCCTGTTTTGCGGGCAGCGCCTTCAGGTAAAAAATTAAGAGCTGGATTAGTTGGCGTTGGAAACCGAGGTACAGGTGCAGCTATAAACTTTATCGGTTCAGGGCCTGACCTTGAGATAATTGCTCTTGCTGATGTTTTTCAAGATAAAATTGATGCTTGCCGTGAAAGGTTTGAAGGCTATAAATTACCTATAGCTGAAGAGAATTGTTTTGTGGGATTTGATGCATATAAGAAACTAATGGCATTAAAAGATGTTGATGTTGTTATTTTAGCTACTCCCCCTCAATTTAGACCAGAGCATTTTGCCGAAGCTGTGGCACAAAAGAAACATGTATTTCTAGAAAAGCCTGTTGCCGTTGATCCTGTTGGCATTCGTTCAGTTATTGCTACAGGGAAAAAGGCCGAAGCTATTGGATTGAATGTGGTTACTGGAACTCAGCGCCGACATAGTGAAGATTATATTGAGACCTATAAGCAGGTCGCAAGTGGTGCAATAGGAGAAATAACATCCGCAAAAGCATTTTGGATGCAAAACCATGTTTGGTTTCGTACTCGAGAAGAGGATTGGGATGATATGACATATATGATTAGAAATTGGAATAACTTCAGCTGGTTGAGTGGTGATCATATTCTAGATCAGGGAATTCATAATATAGATGTTATTAACTGGTTTACAGGAAGAATCCCTCAGTCTGCTATCGGGTTTGGTGGTAGGTCCAGACGCTTGACAGGTGATCAATATGACTTTTTTAGTATTGATTATAGCTATGGATCCGGAGTGTCGACACATCAGATGTGCCGACAGATTGATAATTGTGCAAATGGAACAGGAGAAGTGATAATTGGGACCGAAGGCTACACCAATTGTAAGAATATAATTTTTAATCTTGACGGCACTGTAAAGTGGGAATTTGAATACCCAAAAGATACAAGTGGACAAACATCAAAAACATTAAAAATACCAGCATATGTTCAGGAGCACATGCATTTAGTACATGCAATTCGTACTGGAGAGTACGTTAATGAAGCTGAACGAACTGCCAATTCAACCCTTACTGCAATTATGGGTAGAACTGCTGCTTATACAGGTGAGAAAGTCACCTGGGATGAAATATTTAACTCGGATATGGACCTAGGTCCAAAAATGATAGAATTTGGTGCTGTAGACATGGAGTTTCCTGTCCCAGAACCTGGAACCGCTCATAAAGCATAGCCTAAACCAACTAAAATTGTTAGTGAGCAGAGAAAAAGGGAAGCCTTTTGGCTTCCCTTTAAGGTTTTTATTAAAATTTATATCATGGAGATATCACTGATCATTCCAATTTTTAACGAAGTAAGCTTAATTGATGAGCTTATTAATAGAACATTAGGAGCATTGGTGAAAATTACCGGACGTTTTGAGGTAATCTTTGTTGACGATGGGAGTACAGATGGGAGTCTGAAAAAATTAATTCAGCACCAAAAAAACGATAAGAGAATAAAAATACTATCACTGTCTAAAAACTTTGGTCATCAATCAGCATATACTGCTGGGCTTGAACATGCAAAAGGTAGCTACGTTGGGATGATGGATGGTGATCTTCAAGATCCACCCGAATTTCTGGAGCAGATGTATAAAAAGCTGATAACTGAAGATTTCGATATCGTAAGTGGTAAGCGTCTTGCTCGAAAAGGTAAAAAATCTAGAAATTTTGCGACTGCTGTGTTTCACATGGTTTTTAAACGTGTGGCAAACATAGAAGATTTAGAAAATGCTGGAAATTTCTCTATGATGAACAGAAAAGCATTAGTAGCTTTATTATCAATAAGTGAACGTGTGAGATATTTGCCCGGGCTTAGAAGTTTCATTGGTTTCAATCAAGGATATGTGGAGTATGTTCGAGAAGACAGACTGCAAGGTGAACCAAAAATGAATACGGGGAAATTATTTTTGCTGGCTACAGATGCAATCTTTTCATTTTCAAAGTTACCTATTCGACTCTGCTTGATATTGGGAACAATTGGGACAGTAGTTTTCTTAATTGCTGGAATCTACGTGTTAACTGCAAAATTATTTGGTTATGCAATTATGGGCTGGTCTTCAACGGTTCTTAGTATTTATTTTTTGGGGTCAATTCAATTGATATTTTTAGGTGTTGTTGGAGAGTATGTCTATCGAATTTATAAGGAGTCACAGAAGAGACCAATTTACTTTATCAAGGAGATATACGACCTAGAAGAGAAATGAAGCAAAGTCATTTAAAGATATTATTCTTTTTAATTGCATTCGCAATGTTGCCCCTTTTACTGCTCATAAGTCGTGATGCAGGGATTTCTGGTGACGAAGAGCTTCATTATAAGCAGTCAGAAGATGTTTACGATTATTTTGTATCGATGGGAAAAGATCAGGACGCATTGAATACTCCTGACACACATCTTCAATACTACGGACAAGCTCCCGACAACTTTGCAACGATACTTGCTCATTGGTTTCGAATTGATGATATATACGGATTTAGACACATTTTAAGTAGCTTCTTGGGGTGGTTGGCCATCTTTGTATCAGCCTTATTTACGCGCTGGTTAAAAGGTTATGGAGCAGCAATATTAACACTTGTGCTTTTTGCTGTTTCTCCTCGTTTCCTTGGGCACTTACAAAATAATTTAAAAGATATTCCTTTTGCCCTGGCTTATATTGCCGGAGTGTACTATATACTAAGATTAACCTATATCAATTTTAAATCAGAAACATCATCTTTGATTTTGTTTCTGATTGCGAGTATTGCTTTTTCCGTTGGTATCAGGGCAGGAGGAATTTTACTAGTATTTTATCTGTTTTTTGCAGTCTTTCTATATTTCCTAATTAAATATTTTAATAAAGAAATACTTATCTGGTCTCAAGTAAAACGCACTTTGATTTTGACAGTAATTGTCTCTTTTTCAGGATACTTAATAGGGATCTTATTTTGGCCTTATGCCTTGCAAAATCCCATATTAAATCCTTGGAAATCATTTGTCTTAATGACAAATTTTACAACTACTATTCGACAAATATTCGATGGGCAATTTATTTGGTCTGATTTTCATCCCTGGTATTATTTACCGAAATATATGCTTATCACCATTCCTATTATTGTTTCACTGGGGCTGGTTATATTTGTAGTTTTCATAAAGAAGATAGTTGAACCTAAGCATTTTTTAACCTATGGATTTTTGATTTTTTCAATATTGTTTCCACTCATATTTGTCATTCTAAAAGGCTCAAATCTATATGGAGCATGGAGACATTTTAATTTTTTATATCCAGGAATCGTTATTCTTTCGGCAATAGGTTTTTATGAGCTATTTTGTCGATTTAAAAAGATTCCGGTGCGATTAACTGTTTCATTATTCTTTATTGTCTTGATGTTCCATCCTCTCAAGTTCATGGCCTCATCTCATCCTTATTATTATCTGTACTATAATCAGCTTGTAGGCGGTTTGAATGGGGCATATGGTAAGTATGAAACAGATTACTATTATGCAACCTTGCGTAGTGGAGCAGAATGGCTTCAGGAATATTTGGATGAAGAAGAAATAAGGGGGAAAGTTGTTGTTGGAAGTAATTTTCCTGTAGACTGGTATTTTAAGGATTTTGCTAATGTAGAATGTCAATATTTCACCTATCATTTTCGTAACGATTACGATTGGGACTATGCGATTATAGGGAATAGTTACATAGAGCCTAGTCAACTACTAAATGGGAATTTTCCACCTGAAGGGACCATACATGAGGTCATGGTTGATGATGTCCCCGTTTGTGCTGTCGTGGCGCGGATATCCAAACTACCGTTTGAGGGGGCGCAGGCGTTAAATGATGAATGCTTTGAGGATGCAATTAATCTTTATAGTGCAGCGTTAAATTACTATCAAAAAGATGAAAATGTATATTTCAAATTAGGGAAAAGTTTAAATTTGCAGGGACGTAATGATGATGCGATGGAGGCGATTAACCATTCATTGGCAATTAATGGAACTTTTGAACCTTCGTTGTATCTAGCTGGAAAAATTAAGAAGGAGAATGGTGATTTTGAGGCAGCTAAGAAAGATTTTGAGGCACTAATTCGAGCAAATAAGAAGTATTTTATCGCCTATGTTGAGTTGGGGCAGATATATCATCAGGAAAATAACCTAGATGAGGCTCGAAGCATATTAAAAGCATGTTTACAGATTAGTCCTCGGAATCAAAGTGCAATCATTGCGCTGGGAGAAACGTATAAGGAAACACATCCTGATATTGCAGAAAAATATTTTGAATTAGTAGAATCGTACAAAACGTTAAATTAAAAATATAAGAAGATGAAAAAATTAATGTTGATTTTTGCCATGCTTGGATTCATGGCATTTGGAAGTGTAAGTACTGCTGTTGCTCAAGAAGCAACAAGTTTGCAAGATTCGTTGTCAATTGACGATATGGCTCCTGTTTTTTATGAGGCTGAAGAGGAGTCAAGTAGCAGTAATTCTTCAACAATTATTATTGTTGTTATTGCAGTTGTTGTTATTGGTGGTGGTGCTTTTTATTTTGCAAAAAAGAAGAAGTAAATTGTCTTTTGACTAATTATAAAAAAGCCTTTCAATAATTTTGAAAGGCTTTTTTTAGGTTATCATTGGTCGTTAGTAGATTCAAGCATTAATACAAAAAAGCGGGAGTATCCATGATACTCCCGCTTTTATATAGAATTGATTGATTTTATTTCTCAATCTCTTTCCAAACTAATGCGCTTGCTCCGACAATTGCGGCATCTCCTGCTTTTAGTTTAGAAGGAAGAATCTTAATTTTATTCTTAAAAATTGGCAATACATTTTCTTCCATACTGGCTATGGTTGGTTTAAAGATATAGTCACCAGCAGCAGTTGGACCACCAAATAAGAAAATAGCTTCAGGGCTTAAGTGGTTAACTGTATCAGCAATACCTTGACCAAGCCAGTCTCCTGTTTTTTCGAATACTTCAATTGCAACTTTGTCACCTTTCTCTGCAGCATCAAAAATCATTTTAGAATCCAATTCATTAAATGATTTATCAGCTAGCAAGCTGTCCGAAGCATTGTCGCGAGCCATAATCTCGAAAGCTGTACGTTTCATGCCAGGAGCCGAACAATATGTTTCAAGGTGACCACGACCACCACATCCACAAACTCTTCCTCCGGGAACCAGTGTTGTATGTCCGCATTCTCCAGCAAAACCATCGTGTCCGTAAACAAGGTCTCCATTAACAACAAGACCACTACCAACACCTGTGCCAAGCGTATACATTACAAAGTTTTTCATGCCTTTTGCGCCACCATAAACCATTTCGCCAATAGTTGCAGCATTTGCATCATTTGTCAATGCACAAGCACGCAATTCTGGGAAATTTTTACGAAGAAGCTCAACAAAAGGAATTATACCTTTAAATGATAAGTTTGCAGCTTGCTCGATTGTTCCTTTATAATAGTTTGCATTTGGAGCACCAATACCAATACCAAGAATTTCAACATCTGCATTTAATAACTTTACAGATTTGATTAATTCTTTAATAGCTTTTGAAAGTTCTTCAATATACTTGTTAATATCTCCATGAGATGGAGTTGATATATTGTCTTTCACCATTACATTTCCACCAGCATCAACTACACCAATGGCAGTATTCGTACCTCCTATATCAATCCCTATTGCTACTTTTTTCATTATAATTTGTTTTTTTTATTCTTAAATAATTAACCCACTTCGAATTAATCAACTGGAATGTCTTTATTTACGTTTTTACTACCAACTAAAGCGTAGAATAATAAATAAGCTAATCCAATAAGTGGTACCCAATAAGAAGCCATATAATCTATATCAGCAACAGCATTTTGGATAAGTGGTAAAATACCACCACCAACAACCATTGTCATAAAAATACCCGACGCAGAAGCTGTAAATTTACCAAGTCCTTCTACAGCAAGGTTGAAAATACCACCCCACATTACAGAAGTACAAAGACCTACTAATACAAGATACATCGCATTAATTGGCACACTAGCTGCTCCAAAACCGATACCGCCATCAGCAAGAGTTTGGAATACTGGTATAGATACAGTTGTAGAAGTTGATGATATAATCGCCATAAAAACTAAGCCGATACCGACAGCCGATGCAGCAATCAACATTGACTTACTTGAAACTTTACCACCAATTGCAGCACCAACAAAACGTCCAATTAGCATCAAGAACCAATAAGTACCTGCAACAAATCCTGCAGTAGTAGCATCTAATCCACCAGCGTTCGCGTCGGCAAGAAATAAGTTCATTGTTCCAGGAATACCAACTTCAACTCCCACATATACAAAAATACCTACTGCTCCAAGAATGAAGTGGCGGAATGACCAAGCGCTATATTTTGATTTTTCAACAACTTTATCGTCTTTACTATCCTTAATGTGAGGTTCTGGTATATTAACAAATTTCAATACGACACCAACCAATGCGAAAATTACTAACGCTGTAAATAATACTGGGTTTACATCTTTAATCGCTGTGCTACTGGTTACTTGACCAATAAGTGCACCTACGAACATTGGGACTAATGTTCCAGATAATGAATTGAATGTTGCTCCAACTTGGATTAATTGGTTTCCTTTTTTACCAGCTCCACCAAGTGTGTTCAACATCGGATTTACTACGATATTCAACATACACATTGAGAAACCTGCAATGAAAGCCCCTAAAAGATAAATAGTAAAACTTTCAGCTACTCCAGATAAGAACTGAACTCCAACTCCAATGAAACCAACAACAATGGCCAGTAGAGCAGTCTTTTTATACCCAATTTTTTCAAGCAGTTTTCCTGCAGGTATACCCATAAAAGCATAGGCTAAAAAATTGGCAAAGTTTCCTAACATGCCTAAAAAGTTTGAGGCTTGAAATTGTGATTTCACAACGATCCCCATAGGTGCTGCCAAGTTCGTTACAAATGAGATCATACCAAATAGTAGGATCATCATAATAATTGGCAATGCGTAATTCTTTTTGTTTGCTTGCATAGTAATAATGTTATTATGAATAGTTTAGTTTAAAATAATTGTTTTTATATGATTTTAATGATTATTAAAAAGGGTGGATCAACTTATTATTTCTTTCACAAATCTGGGAAGAGCTACTTCGTATTTTGTAGCTAAGCAAAAGATGAATAATATGGATACTATCACTGAAAGATCAAATCCAGAATTAGTCTTTTTTTCCATTGTACTGATTTTTTTGTTTGTATAGATAATAGTTAATCAACTTGTAAAGTTTTTTAGCCGAACAAATTTAAAAATTTAAATTGTTTTTTGAGTCACTTAGTGGCAGAATAGGGTTTTTTAGATGTTGCAAAGATATGTTTTAGAGCTATGTCATTGATTTGCTTCTTTGTCCTTTATTACATTTTGAAGTTATGGATGAATATTTTCCTTTGAAATCGACTTCGGGAAAATGGACTTCGTAGCTGACGATAAATACGAAAGGACAATTTTTCTGTATTATAATATCGAATAATGATCAATGTCGTTTAATTATAGATGTAATTCTTTATTTGGATGTCGAGCTTTTCTTTATTTAGCAATTGTCAATATTATCACCTTCATTTTCCTGTTTGTCCGATGTGTCTGATATTGGGGAAACATCCTGATACGGAGACTGAATATGGCGTCCGCGGTAATTAAATTTTGTGTTCATTATGCTTAGGATCTCATTTGCTGATGATTCAACAGGTTTATTCGTGACATTGATGACACTAAACTTTCCTCTCGAAAAAATTAAACTTGCATTTCGAATTTCATTTCGGACTAAACTTTCATCGATATAGATTTTATTATCCAAGTTATTGGAACTCCTCAAGCGCTTAATACGATGTGCCATTAGCTGGGGGATTCCAATTTGTAACCCGAACACCCTGTCTGGGTCTATTTTAAACAACTCTTCTGGTGGTGTAATTCCTGAAACTAATGGTACATTCGCTACCTTCCATCCATACAGAGCCAAATAAACGCTCAAAGGTGTTTTCCCGGAGCGAGAAACCCCACAAAGTACAATTTCAGCTTCATGAAGCCGCTGAGGGCTAAGCCCGTCATCATGGTTGAGGGTGAATTCGATGGCATCAATGCGTTCAAAATATTGTTGGTTTATTTCTCGATAAAGTCCGGGTGATTGTAATGATGGAATTCCCAATTCCTGATCAAGAAAATTTGCAAGTTCTCCCATAAAATCAACTTGACGTATCTCGTGTTTATTGGCCAATTCAATTAATTTACTTCGTAGTTCCCGGTTAACCATTGTGTGAGCGATTAGGCCGCCATCTTTTTTAGCTCGCAAAATTACGTTCATTAACATGCTTTCATCCAGAATATTGGACTCAATAATTACAGGAACTCTGTTCTCCGGATATTGGATCAATAATGATTGCACCATATTGTTACCGGCAAGTCCTTTGCCTCCAGAAACGACATAAATTGGAGAAGGCATTTTATTTGGATCAATTTTATTCATATGGGTTTATCTAATTCCAATCAAGTTAGATAATTATTTTCTTTTCTGGATTCTGTACGTTGCTTTTTGTTCTTCACTTCAATGGCTTATATTTGGTTCTGCATCAAAATTTAAAAGGTTATGAATTACAAAGCAAATATTGGAAGATATGATACAATGCCGTACAATAGGTGTGGTAAGTCTGGACTAAAGTTATCCGCAATTTCACTTGGGTTGTGGCATAATTTTGGGGGTGTTGATGTTTTTGAGAATGGACGAGACATTTTGCATAGTGCCTTTGATATGGGGATAACCCACTTCGATTTGGCAAATAATTATGGTCCTCCTCCCGGTTCTGCCGAAGAAAACTTTGGAAAGATTATAAAACAAGATTTTGGTGGTTACCGGGATGAAATGATCATCTCATCCAAAGCCGGGTATTATATGTGGCCAGGTCCTTATGGAGAATGGGGGAGTCGTAAATATTTAATTTCCAGTCTTGATAAAAGTTTGGTTCGAATGGGGCTTGATTATGTCGACATATTTTATTCTCATCGTCCTGATCCTGATACTCCATTAGAAGAGACCATGATGGCACTTGATCAAGTAGTTAGGCAGGGAAAAGCACTTTATGTGGGAATCTCAAATTATCCGGCAGAGATGGCTAAAGAAGCTGCATTAATATTGCGCCAGTTGGGAACTCCTTGTTTAATTCATCAGCCTAAGTACTCAATGTTTGAGCGTTGGGCTGAAAATGGCTTATTAGATGTATTAGAAGAAGAAGGTATTGGTTGTATTCCATTCTCTCCTCTTGCTCAGGGATTGCTTACAGATAAATACCTTAAAGGCATTCCTAAAGATTCTCGAGCAGCTAAATCGTGGGGATTTTTAAAATTGGAGGATGTAGAACAAGCTATTGAAAAAGTGAAAAAATTGAATGAGATAGCAATCAGTCGGAATCAGAGTTTGGCACAAATGGCTTTGGCATGGTTGCTGAAAGACAAGCGTATTACATCTGTTCTGATAGGAGCAAGTTCAGTGAAACAACTAAAAGACAATGTTGCATCACTAAATAATTTGAGTTTTGCGGAGGAGGAGCTGATCCAGATCGAACAAATATTAATAGACTAGGGAGAAGGAAGAGTGCGTAATGGGGAAATACCAAACATTTCTCAACACTTATTTGCCTGCTGTGCATTGATTGATATTTAAACTAAATAAGTTAGATAATTGAATGCTTAAAAATGATTTGTTGTAAACAAGCTCCGGTTATTGTTGTTTATTTTAGTACCAAATAAAAAAATACAAACATGAAGGAAACAACTGGAAAAATCACCTTTAAAGGAAATCCATTAACTTTGTTAGGAAATGACGTAAAAGTAGGGGATAAAGCCCCCGATTTTACAGTATTAAGTGCTGCTTTGGCTCCTGTGAAATTATCTGATTATGATGGAAAAGTTCGGGTAATTGCAGTGTACCCATCTATTGATACTGGAGTGTGCCAAGCACAAAATAGACGTTTTAATGCAGAGGCTACTAATTTGGGCGATGCTGTTATTTTATCTGTATCATGTGACTTGCCTTTTGCTCAAAGTCGCTTTTGTGCTGCCGAAGGTTTGGATAAGGTAATAACCCTATCTGACCATAAAGATGTTGACTTTGGAAGCAAGTATGGCTACTTGATTAAGGAGCTTCGTTTACTTGCTCGGGGAACTGTTGTTGTTGATAAAGGTGGGACTGTTAAATATGTTGAGTTTGTACCTGAAGTGACAGATGAGCCAGATTATGATGCTGCTATAGAAGTTGTGAAAGGATTAATATAGAGGATATCTAAAAATCGACATAATCAGGCTGACTCCAAATGGTGTCAGCCTGATTTTTTTATGTCGAAATCCGAATTGATTAAAAATATTGCTTTTTCACGTAAGAACGTCGGTAAAGGTCGTACTCATAAACGAATCTAAATTCGTGCGTACCAGCTGTATATTTACTGATGTCCCAATTTATGTTGTATTCAATTGCATATCCAAATCTAAGGTTCTTAAACATGGCTAATTGAACAATTGCGGCAATTTTATTATTTGTTCTGTACATACCGCCAATCCAAAATTTATCGAAAAACATGAAGTTTGCAGCTAGGTCAGCCTGAACTTTTCCACCCATGCTTCCTTTTACCATTATCGTAGGTTTAAAACGAATTTGTTGTTGTCTACCAAATAAAATTCCTGCCATGAGATAAGCATACCTCAGTTCTGCAAGTGTGGAATAATTATTTCGGTTAGCTGCGAATTTGTTTTCCAAAATGCTTGGAATAGATAAGCCAACGTAGTAATCTCTCGAATAAACAAGACCTCCGATCCCCCAATTTACCAACATGTTAATGTCTACATCACTTTGAAATTCCGGATCGTTTATTCCATCAGGATAAAGTGCATATTGCGTAAGCAGGTTATCGTAATTCATAAATCCGGCTTTTAGGCCAAGCCTTAAGAAGGTTTGCCAATCTAGCTTAACCTGATAAGAGTAGTCAAAAGCAATCGTGAGTCTTTTTTCGTAGCCGAAACGCTCGTCAATAACATTGAGCCCCAGTCCATTATTCTCGTTTTTTAGAGGAGAGTACATGATTAGTGAATTGGTCAGTGGTGCTTTATCTTGTCCTACGTAATACCGACGTGTAAAGACCTGAAATCCGACCTTTTCCCACATGCCAGCATAGGCCGGGTTCACGGTTTGCATGCTATTCATATATTGTGTGAAAACAGGGTCGGTTTGTTGAGAATAGGCTGTAAAACTACAAGTCACTATCCAAGCTATTAAGATATATTTAATAACCTCATCACTTTTCCATATCTTTTTATCGATGTGCATTTCTATTCTCAATTTTTCCCTTAATTTTTAATAGGAAACCATTACAAATCCTCTTTCCAGATCTCCATTTCCTTTTTCCATGATATACATATAAACGCCAGGAATAGCTTTATGTTGGGTATTTTGATGATTTTGTATTGTTTCACCATTCCACCAAGCATCTTCGAAGTATTCCCAGTAATTCATGTTTCCGTAATGTTCTTTTTCAAATAACATATTTCCTTGTCTGTCAAAAATCATCATTTTCGCATTTGGGAATTTATCAATACAGTATACTTGGAAGTAGTCGTGAATACCATCTCCATTTGGCGAGAAAGCTTCTGGTATGAACATAGCACATTCGCTTTCATAATCCAAGTATTCAGGATGCCCATCAAAGTCAATGTCGTCATCGTAATATATTCCGTTGCCGTTCAAATCTTCAAATTTAGTCAGTATTGAGTCGTCATCGTCATCTGTATCCCTCCAGTCACGAGTTCCGTCCCCATCAAAATCTTGTAATGGCGTGTCAACTCCAAATGGATTATCAAGATCATTTTCATTATAACCGCCATAGAAATAATCATAGGCATTATCAAGTCCGTCTCCATCATCGTCAGCTCCAGCCGGTGTTACTTCTTCAATACCTTTAGCGACACTATCAAAACCTTCAATGTAATCAGGTACATTATCATCGTCTGAGTCAGTATCGCGATAGTCAGGGGTGCCATCTCCATCAGTGTCAACAGGTCTAATGCCAACATTTGAACCGTCTTCATAGATGTCATCTAGACCATTTTCATTAATATCAATTCCTATAGGATTTATGTGACGATCTTCAGCTTGTGCTTCAATGTTATCAGGAATACCATCTCCATCCGAGTCAATATCTAGGCTGTCAGGAATTCCATCATTATCAGTATCTCTAGACAGGTCACCTTCAGCATAATCGGTAATACCGTCATTGTCATCGTCAATATCAATAGAGTCGGGCACATTGTCGCAATCAAAGTCAGCAATAATGGTAATGTAAACAGTTGCAGAATCGCATACCGGCCAAACTTCATCGTCATCACAAATTTTGTAAACAAACTCATCTCTTCCGCTAATACCTCTATCAAATTCGTATCGGAAATTGCCATCTTCAAATAAGGTGAGGATACCTATGGTTGGAGAAACAAGTGGTGTTGTGTTAACAATCATATTGTCTCCCTCAGGGTCTTCATCATTATCCAGAACATTGCCAATTAGGGTGTTGCAGCTAGCTGTGTATGCATCATCATTTGCGTATACGTAGTTTATTGGAGGCACAACGTCAATCGTCACTCTAGCACTGTCGCACATAACAATACAAGGAGTACCGCTATCACAAACCGAATAGTAGAATTCATCAGGACCGTGGTAGTATAAATCTGGCCTGTATACGAGTTCGTAGTTTTCGGTTATTGAGACTTCGCCATTTTGTGGCTGGGTTATAATGAACAACGAGGTTGGGTCTAGCTGACCTTCAGGGTCGCTGTCATTTAAAAGGACTTTTATGGTGACTTCTTCGTGCATAGTCACTTCGGCATTATCATCTAGTGCTGTCGGTTTTATGTTGTCAGGTATTACTTCAACATTCAAAATAACGGTAGAATCACAGCCCCAGAAACTAGTGGAATGTTCTTCATATGAGCCGTCCGAAGTAATGGTATTTGTATACCAATCAAAAGGTAGATTGCTGATACAGACGATGGTGTCAATTTCACTTGTAAGATCTTCTGTCTTGATTAATGAGATTTCAATACTCGCTATTGCAGGAGTACAGGTTGATCCTTTTCCTATTCCTTCTCCTGTGAGGGTTAGAGTTGTATTTCCATTGGCAAGATCATTAGTCCCTGGAGTATATATTGAACTTTTACTGTTAGGATTACTAAATGTTCCGTCTCCCGCTGTTTCCCACTGTAGGGATAGGGTATTGTTTGCATCTGCTGCCAGATAAACGAGATTACCTGGGCAAATAGGTTGTTGGGGAACAATACTTACTGTAGGCTGATCATAAACTCGTACAATACCCTGTTGCATGGTGTCGCAACCAGCTGCAGAAGTTTGAATGGTTGATAGGTAGTAATTGCCAGGATTATTCCAGGTAATTGTAGTTGCACTTCCTGTTGTTGTCCCTTCTGTGAAATTTGTTCCTGAAGGATTACTTAGGGCAACTATGTTTCCAGAGACATCTGTGAGTTGCCATTCGTAAGTTGAACCACTTTCGCCCTCTACCCGGTATTCCCTTTCAGCTCCAATACATACTTCGTCGATGATATAGTCCTGCCCGGCCACCTGCAAGGTAGCTGCCAGAATTATCATCATTAGTATGTATTTAAGCTTGTTCAGCATATTCTTTTATCTTCTTTATTTTTTATTATTCAACCACATAAATTTGTGATTTAAATTGTGGGGTTGGGTTCACTTCAAGAGTTACCGTATTCGATGGACTGTCGGAATTGGTAACAAAATTGTTTGTAATCTCAGTGATTCTATATTCTGTTGGCACTGTTATTTGTCCCAGTTGAATTTCAAATTGATTATTGGTTAGTCCGCTTATTGTATAGTTGTTTACTCCATCGGTATAACGAATCACGAACGGAGCTTGTCCGGTTAGTTCGACAAGCAGTTTTGCTTCGTCGCCAATACAGATCGGTGGTGCTGTAATGATTGCTGTTGATAGTGCATTTAGAATTTCAATGCGACCCACTTTCAGGTTATTGGTACAACCTGTAGCATCTCGGGCTGTTACTTTGTAGAAATAAACGCCAGGTTGGAGCCAATTCACATTGATTATAGAACCGGTATTGCTTCCTACAAAAGCCAGATCACCATCAGCAACAGCTGTTCCTATATCTGTGGCAAAGTTTACAGTTGAGTCATTGTAAAACTCCCACTCATAGCTGTCTCCCAGCATGTCTTCTACACTAAACTCCGTGGTTTGACCTTGGTATACAGCAGTCTGGGCCATGGCTGATGCCATAGTCAGTATCACCGGTATAATTACCAGTGCCAGACGTACGATATGGTACAAGGTTCGTTTCACTTCGTTATTTCAATTTCATCTTTTTGTTGTCAGTTATCAGTTGTCCGTCATTACGAGGAGGAACGACGACGTAATCTGTTGCGTACATCTCCATTTTTCGGACGACCTTGTTCCTAATTGCTTGTTCAATATTTTTAAATTGTTTTGTCATTCATTTTTGTTCTCATTTAGCGTCAGTTATTAGTTAGAGGGAACCTTCTCACGTAGTCAGGTTTTTTGTAATTACGAAGAAGAACGACGACGCAATCTGTATTGGATCGCAACATCTTTTCTCTTTTGCGTAATTCATTTTTGCAGATTATTAGCTGCTTTCGATAGATCTCTTTTCCAACAGCTGCATAATTGCAATGACGATCTTTGCGTTCTATCTCCTCGAAACTCATAACTGTTATATTTTCATTGTCTTGCATTCATCTTTTTTAAACTCTTCTTTCGCATAATTCGGGATGTACAATCCCTGTTTCAAGTAATTTTTACCTGATGAAAACACCAATTCTTCCCGTTTTTCATGGGAACTATATTTCTGGTATTCAATAATTCCGGTGGTGCTCCCCGTGCAATGTGGATCAACCTAACATGCTTTCCGGGTGGCCCGTTTTTGTTATTGATCATGTTTTATTCATTACTGTTCTTCCCTTTTTAGAATCTTATAGAGTTCTTGCTTTCCTTACCCGATGTCCTCCCCGGCCCCTACTACTTGGGGCCGGATCGGTATCTGGTTATGAAAAAGCATTTTTGTCATCCTAGTTTTGTTCGTTTCCAGGAATAATTGTTGTAGGAACTGTTGGTGATGAAGTTCCTGGTGTAATAGTTGGGCGTGCTGTAATGAGTTGGTTTGCAGTGTCAGCACCATCAGCCGCACTTGGATCAGCACAAGTTGAATTTACCACATCCCAATCACCATCTGCATTCTGACCATCAACAGTCATGGTTAGTGTTTGCCCTGCAAGGTTTTCATAGTTATTGTTTGCCATTGTAACCCTAACGAATACGGAAACGCCTGTTGATGTATCTGTTATGGATGGGTCAATTGGGATTTGTGTTGTTCCTGAAACTAAAGCAGTCCATGTTGGAGGTGTTGCTCCCCATGTGTCAGGAGTTGCGTATGTATACTCATATGTTAATCCCTGAACCGCATTATTATTAGATAAAGCAAACGAAGGAATCCAGTACCCAGTAAAGTTGGCAGCAACAAACTCATAATATAGATAGTTGGTACCATAATCGTAAGCCATGGTTCCTGCAGAGTATGTCGCACCTCTTACGTCATCCGGGCATTGTTCGGGGACATACGTATAAGGAGTAGCATCCGGAAGAAAAGTTGTTGGATTTAGGTTCAAAACATCAACGGTGAATCCATTGATTGGATTGATTTCATAAACTTTAAAGTTGTCAGAACAGCCAGTTGGATCTTCATAATAAACAGCAACAAAAGTTGGATTTGTTTGATAGGTTGTTCCAGCTAAAGTTGAAGATGACCATGTAATATCAACTTGAGTTGCAGCATCAGCTGTTACGTAGTTTGTTGATGTGCTGATTAAATCTCCACCACCCGTTGTGAGTGCGGTTGCTGTATTCAATGATGTTGTTCCAGCAGTTGTGGAAATGAAATTAGGGTCTTTAGTAGCCCAAAAAGTAAAATTACCGCCTGATGGGGTTCCCGATGCCAAGTAAGAATATGATTTCCCTGCAACAGGGTGTAATGCATCATCAGTACAGCTTAAAGGTTGTGGTGCAGTATAGTTTACTGCTTGCCCGGAGGCAGTTGTTACACTAGCAAAAGACGCTAGAACAATAAAAGTTAGTAGTAAAATTTGCTTTTTCATAATACAAAAATTTAAATGTTTAAATGTTGATTTTTAATTTGTTTAATATTTATATGATCATTTATTTCCTTTGATTTGTTTGAAACAGATTGCTTCGCTTCGTTCGCAATGACGTTGCTGTCTATTCCTTATTCTGGTTTATGTTCCAGTTTTTTTTCATGTTTATTCGTTTTAATTCAGTTTTATAATTTCGGGCCTTGGCGTTACGGTCATTGTCGTTGTTTGTGGGGCAGAAACGTTGCCATGGCAATCAACTATCCAGTATGTGATGGTATGCACTACGTTATTGAAGGTCACTCCATCACCTAGGAATTGAATATCGCTACCATAAGTTGAGGGCTGCCCTGTGTTATAAGTTGATGGTGTAGGTGATGGCAATGCTGTTCCATTTTCAAAATCAATGCGCCAACGTATTTCAACGGTGCAACTTAGGTCGCAGTTGTCCGTGTAATTTGTCGGATCAAGGTCAAGAGCTGTGTTGCCGGAAGTGAAAATATAATACTCCGGTCTATCTGGGGCAATATCCATAGTTGGGGCATAATAGATTGCTTCAAATATTGATTCAACGCACTCTTCGAGCGGTGCTGGAGCTGTGAATGTTGGTTGTTGATCATCTGTAACTGTTATGATTTGGATACATTCATCGTATCCCGCAGCATTTTCAGCTCGCCATGTGAGATAAGTGATGCCCACAGGGAAGCTGTATGGGAGAGGAGAAACTTGTTGTCCATTGCCGCTATCAATAATGGTCCCGCTTTCATCGGTCATGGACCATGTCCAGGTAATCGTACCAGCACCTGCTAGCAAGGTTGGTTGTCCTGGATCCAGAGATGCAAAGCAACTTCCAAAATCTGATACGGTGTCAATAGCCGGCTGGCATTCAATGTCAGATTCTTCAGTAATCGTTATCACAAATTGACAGTTATCGCTATTTCCACAGTTATCTGTAATGGTATAGGTTATTGTTGTTGGTCCAACATTAAATTGGTAAGGATCAGGAATTATTCCTACTCCATTAGCGACTGTTGCTCCACTCATTGTCCATGTTAAAGTTAAACTTCCCACAGGTGTACAATTGTCTGTATATGTTGGATCATCCAGACTAACTGTAGCAAAAGACTCTTCCCAATCGGCAGGAATTGACTCAGTATTTGGACAGAAGAGGAATGTTGGAGCCGTTGTATCATCAACAGTAATTGTCTGAGTAACATTGATTGAATTGTTGCAGTCATCCGTTACCGAGTATGTCCTTGTAATTACCTCTGGGCATGTGTTGTTGTCTGAGACATCTGAGACGAAAGCAACGATTGGTGCTGACAACTGCTCAACACCAATCGTTGCTTTCGTCTCAGATGTCTCAGACAACAACACATGCCCAGAGGTAATTACAAGGACATACTCGGTAACGGATGACTGCAACAATTCAATCAATGTTACTCAGACAATTACAATTCAGGATGATATTCCGCCGACAGCCTCAAACCCATTGCCGATTAACGTGCAGTGCGCTGCCGATGTCCCTGCTGCCGATATATTGGTGGTTACCGATGAAGCTGACAACTGCTCAACACCAATCGTTGCTTTCGTCTCAGATGTCTCAGACAACAACACATGCCCAGAGGTAATTACAAGGACATACTCGGTAACGGATGACTGCAACAATTCAATCAATGTTACTCAGACAATTACAATTCAGGATGATATTCCGCCGACAGCCTCAAACCCATTGCCGATTAACGTGCAGTGCGCTGCCGATGTCCCTGCTGCCGATATATTGGTGGTTACCGATGAAGCTGACAACTGCTCAACACCAATCGTTGCTTTCGTCTCAGATGTCTCAGACAACAACACATGCCCAGAGGTAATTACAAGGACATACTCGGTAACGGATGACTGCAACAATTCAATCAATGTTACTCAGACAATTACAATTCAGGATGATATTCCGCCGACAGCCTCAAACCCATTGCCGATTAACGTGCAGTGCGCTGCCGATGTCCCTGCTGCCGATATATTGGTGGTTACCGATGAAGCTGACAACTGCTCAACACCAATCGTTGCTTTCGTCTCAGATGTCTCAGACAACAACACATGCCCAGAGGTAATTACAAGGACATACTCGGTAACGGATGACTGCAACAATTCAATCAATGTTACTCAGACAATTACAATTCAGGATGATATTCCGCCGACAGCCTCAAACCCATTGCCGATTAACGTGCAGTGCGCTGCCGATGTCCCTGCTGCCGATATATTGGTGGTTACCGATGAAGCTGACAACTGCTCAACACCAATCGTTGCTTTCGTCTCAGATGTCTCAGACAACAACACATGCCCAGAGGTAATTACAAGGACATACTCGGTAACGGATGACTGCAACAATTCAATCAATGTTACTCAGACAATTACAATTCAGGATGATATTCCGCCGACAGCCTCAAACCCATTGCCGATTAACGTGCAGTGCGCTGCCGATGTCCCTGCTGCCGATATATTGGTGGTTACCGATGAAGCTGACAACTGCTCAACACCAATCGTTGCTTTCGTCTCAGATGTCTCAGACAACAACACATGCCCAGAGGTAATTACAAGGACATACTCGGTAACGGATGACTGCAACAATTCAATCAATGTTACTCAGACAATTACAATTCAGGATGATATTCCGCCGACAGCCTCAAACCCATTGCCGATTAACGTGCAGTGCGCTGCCGATGTCCCTGCTGCCGATATATTGGTGGTTACCGATGAAGCTGACAACTGCTCAACACCAATCGTTGCTTTCGTCTCAGATGTCTCAGACAACAACACATGCCCAGAGGTAATTACAAGGACATACTCGGTAACGGATGACTGCAACAATTCAATCAATGTTACTCAGACAATTACAATTCAGGATGATATTCCGCCGACAGCCTCAAACCCATTGCCGATTAACGTGCAGTGCGCTGCCGATGTCCCTGCTGCCGATATATTGGTGGTTACCGATGAAGCTGACAACTGCTCAACACCAATCGTTGCTTTCGTCTCAGATGTCTCAGACAACAACACATGCCCAGAGGTAATTACAAGGACATACTCGGTAACGGATGACTGCAACAATTCAATCAATGTTACTCAGACAATTACAATTCAGGATGATATTCCGCCGACAGCCTCAAACCCATTGCCGATTAACGTGCAGTGCGCTGCCGATGTCCCTGCTGCCGATATATTGGTGGTTACCGATGAAGCTGACAACTGCTCAACACCAATCGTTGCTTTCGTCTCAGATGTCTCAGACAACAACACATGCCCAGAGGTAATTACAAGGACATACTCGGTAACGGATGACTGCAACAATTCAATCAATGTTACTCAGACAATTACAATTCAGGATGATATTCCGCCGACAGCCTCAAACCCATTGCCGATTAACGTGCAGTGCGCTGCCGATGTCCCTGCTGCCGATATATTGGTGGTTACCGATGAAGCTGACAACTGCTCAACACCAATCGTTGCTTTCGTCTCAGATGTCTCAGACAACAACACATGCCCAGAGGTAATTACAAGGACATACTCGGTAACGGATGACTGCAACAATTCAATCAATGTTACTCAGACAATTACAATTCAGGATGATATTCCGCCGACAGCCTCAAACCCATTGCCGATTAACGTGCAGTGCGCTGCCGATGTCCCTGCTGCCGATATATTGGTGGTTACCGATGAAGCTGACAACTGCTCAACACCAATCGTTGCTTTCGTCTCAGATGTCTCAGACAACAACACATGCCCAGAGGTAATTACAAGGACATACTCGGTAACGGATGACTGCAACAATTCAATCAATGTTACTCAGACAATTACAATTCAGGATGATATTCCGCCGACAGCCTCAAACCCATTGCCGATTAACGTGCAGTGCGCTGCCGATGTCCCTGCTGCCGATATATTGGTGGTTACCGATGAAGCTGACAACTGCTCAACACCAATCGTTGCTTTCGTCTCAGATGTCTCAGACAACAACACATGCCCAGAGGTAATTACAAGGACATACTCGGTAACGGATGACTGCAACAATTCAATCAATGTTACTCAGACAATTACAATTCAGGATGATATTCCGCCGACAGCCTCAAACCCATTGCCGATTAACGTGCAGTGCGCTGCCGATGTCCCTGCTGCCGATATATTGGTGGTTACCGATGAAGCTGACAACTGCTCAACACCAATCGTTGCTTTCGTCTCAGATGTCTCAGACAACAACACATGCCCAGAGGTAATTACAAGGACATACTCGGTAACGGATGACTGCAACAATTCAATCAATGTTACTCAGACAATTACAATTCAGGATGATATTCCGCCGACAGCCTCAAACCCATTGCCGATTAACGTGCAGTGCGCTGCCGATGTCCCTGCTGCCGATATATTGGTGGTTACCGATGAAGCTGACAACTGCTCAACACCAATCGTTGCTTTCGTCTCAGATGTCTCAGACAACAACACATGCCCAGAGGTAATTACAAGGACATACTCGGTAACGGATGACTGCAACAATTCAATCAATGTTACTCAGACAATTACAATTCAGGATGATATTCCGCCGACAGCCTCAAACCCATTGCCGATTAACGTGCAGTGCGCTGCCGATGTCCCTGCTGCCGATATATTGGTGGTTACCGATGAAGCTGACAACTGCTCAACACCAATCGTTGCTTTCGTCTCAGATGTCTCAGACAACAACACATGCCCAGAGGTAATTACAAGGACATACTCGGTAACGGATGACTGCAACAATTCAATCAATGTTACTCAGACAATTACAATTCAGGATGATATTCCGCCGACAGCCTCAAACCCATTGCCGATTAACGTGCAGTGCGCTGCCGATGTCCCTGCTGCCGATATATTGGTGGTTACCGATGAAGCTGACAACTGCTCAA
>CAXXHP010000001.1:655000-656588 GCA_963662675.2 Prolixibacteraceae bacterium | reverse complement strand
TATTTAGCCTTACCGGATGGTCCCGGCAGATTCAAACAGGATTTCTCGTGTCCCGTCCTACTCAGGATACCACTATCGTTTTAACACGTTACGTATACCGGACTATCACCGTCTTTGGTCATTCTTTCCAAAATGTTCTACTTAATGTTAAAATAAATGTCGTGGTCCTACAACCCCAACTTTGCCGAAACAAAATTGGTTTGGGCTGTTCCGCGTTCGCTCGCCACTACTTACGGAATCACTATTGTTTTATTTTCCTCCAGGTACTTAGATGTTTCAGTTCCCTGGGTTAGCCTCCAATATAATTGGATAACCGCCTTACGACGGCTGGGTTGTCCCATTCGGATATTTGCGGATCAATTCGTATTTGCCAATCCCCGCAACTTTTCGCAGCTTATCACGTCCTTCATCGCCTATGAGAGCCAAGGCATTCCCCGTACGCCCTTATTAACTTTCTCCTTATATAAATTTTATACTTTCATTTTTAAGGTTGAATGTACTTCACATTCAATTTTTCCCAACATGTCAAAGAACTTTAAAGAAAGTCCAGAGGATTAAGTAATAAGTCATAAGACTTAAATACATGCTCTTAACTTCTTAATGTAGATAAACAAGGAATCGAACCTTACTCTTTTGCGCCAGCATTATCTTTGATAAATCACAAAACCCGAAAAACCCCAAACAAGGAAAGTCTTTGCTTTATATTTATCGTCAGTAATTGTATTTGAACTTTTTGTATTTCAACGTTATTGTCAGTCTTAATCTTGCGACTAAAAACTTTCGACTTTATACTCTTTTGTGGAGAATAAGGGAGTCGAACCCTTGACCTCCTGCGTGCAAGGCAGGCGCTCTAGCCAACTGAGCTAATCCCCCGGTTTTTCAGTTCGCAGTTTCGCGTTAATATATCATCAGTAAGCATTCTCTGAGATAAATTAATACTGCCGCCTGGACTGTAGTCCCGCCCAGACTTGAACTGGGGACCCCTACATTATCAGTGTAGTGCTCTAACCAGCTGAGCTACGGGACTGTTATTTGCTAAGCTTTTAGCTTCAAGCTACAAGCATTAACCTAACAGCTTTTCCGCATTTTGCTCTCTATTATATTTTTAAAAAGGTAGGGATAAAGAATATACTCAATCTAAATCGTTATATCAAAGCTCCAGAAAGGAGGTGTTCCAGCCACACCTTCCGGTACGGCTACCTTGTTACGACTTAACCCAGTCATTGGTTTTACCCTAGGACGCTCCTTGCGGTCACATACTTCAGGTACCCCCAACTTCCATGGTTTGACGGGCGGTGTGTACAAGGCCCGGGAACGTATTCACCGTAGCGTTGCTGATCTACGATTACTAGCGAATCCAGCTTCACGAAGTCGGGTTGCAGACTTCGATCCGAACTGAGATCGACTTTAGAGATTAGCATCTAGTCACCTAGTAGCTGCCCTTTGTATCGACCATTGTAACACGTGTGTAGCCCTGGACATAAGGGCCGTGCTGATTTGACGTCATCCCCACCTTCCTCTCACCTTACGGTGGCAGTCTCGCTAGAGTCCCCAGCATAACCTGATGGTAACTAACGATAGGGGTTGC
>CAXXHP010000001.1:0-650000 GCA_963662675.2 Prolixibacteraceae bacterium | reverse complement strand
CATCAGTAAGCATTCTCTGAGATAAATTAATACTGCCGCCTGGACTGTAGTCCCGCCCAGACTTGAACTGGGGACCCCTACATTATCAGTGTAGTGCTCTAACCAGCTGAGCTACGGGACTGTTATTTGCTAAGCTTTTAGCTTCAAGCTACAAGCATTAACCTAACAGCTTTTCCGCATTTTGCTCTCTATTATATTTTTAAAAAGGTAGGGATAAAGAATATACTCAATCTAAATCGTTATATCAAAGCTCCAGAAAGGAGGTGTTCCAGCCACACCTTCCGGTACGGCTACCTTGTTACGACTTAACCCCAGTCATTGGTTTTACCCTAGGACGCTCCTTGCGGTCACATACTTCAGGTACCCCCAACTTCCATGGTTTGACGGGCGGTGTGTACAAGGCCCGGGAACGTATTCACCGTAGCGTTGCTGATCTACGATTACTAGCGAATCCAGCTTCACGAAGTCGGGTTGCAGACTTCGATCCGAACTGAGATCGACTTTAGAGATTAGCATCTAGTCACCTAGTAGCTGCCCTTTGTATCGACCATTGTAACACGTGTGTAGCCCTGGACATAAGGGCCGTGCTGATTTGACGTCATCCCCACCTTCCTCTCACCTTACGGTGGCAGTCTCGCTAGAGTCCCCAGCATAACCTGATGGTAACTAACGATAGGGGTTGCGCTCGTTATGGGACTTAACCCGACACCTCACGGCACGAGCTGACGACAACCATGCAGCACCTTGAAGAGTGTCCGAAGAAAACCATCTTTCGACAGCTGTCACTCCCCATTTAAGTCCAGGTAAGGTTCCTCGCGTATCATCGAATTAAACCACATGTTCCTCCGCTTGTGCGGGCCCCCGTCAATTCCTTTGAGTTTCACCGTTGCCGGCGTACTCCCCAGGTGGCTCACTTAATGCTTTCGCTTGGCCGCTTGCAATATATCGCAAACAGCGAGTGAGCATCGTTTACGGCGTGGACTACCAGGGTATCTAATCCTGTTCGCTCCCCACGCTTTCGTACCTCAGTGTCAGTGTCAGTTTAGTAAGCTGCCTTCGCAATCGGAGTTCTGTGTAATATCTAAGCATTTCACCGCTACACTACACATTCCGCCTACCTCAACTGTACTCAAGCCCATCAGTTTCAATGGCACGCCTATCGTTAAGCGACAGGTTTTCACCACTGACTTAATGGGCCACCTACGTACCCTTTAAACCCAATAAATCCGGATAACGCTCGCATCCTCCGTATTACCGCGGCTGCTGGCACGGAGTTAGCCGATGCTTATTCATGCACTACCGTCAAATCACTACACGTAGCGACAATTCTTGGTGCACAAAAGAAGTTTACAACCCATAGGGCCGTCATCCTTCACGCGGGATGGCTGGTTCAGGCTTGCGCCCATTGACCAATATTCCTCACTGCTGCCTCCCGTAGGAGTCTGGTCCGTGTCTCAGTACCAGTGTGGGGGATCATCCTCTCAGAACCCCTAGACATCGTAGACTTGGTGAGCCGTTACCTCACCAACAATCTAATGTCACGCATGCCCATCTCTAACCGCCGGAGCTTTAATCAAATTACCATGCGGTAATTCAATACTATGGGGTATTAATCCGGATTTCTCCGGGCTATCCCCCTGTTAGAGGTAGGTTGCATACGCGTTACTCACCCGTGCGCCGCTCTCATTAGTAGCAAGCTACTAAATCCCGCTCGACTTGCATGTGTTAGGCCTCCCGCTAGCGTTCATCCTGAGCCAGGATCAAACTCTTCGTTGTAAATAAATTTGTTAATCTTGTCTAGCTCTCGATAAAACTCTTTTTGATAGCGTATTATTCCTTATCTTTTCTACCTTCTCAATATCTTCAATGAACTCTTTTGTACCTTATATTTGCCTGCAAAAAATCGACCACCGCTGTGGACAAATAAACATCCTGCAAGACTTATGTTATGCTTTATTTCCCCTCTCAAAAAGAACAAACATTCCATTCTTTCATTGCGGGGCGGCAAAGTTAAAAACCTTTTTTCTATCACCAAAATTAATCGGCTTTTTTTTGAAAGGTTTTTAGTGCCTTAAAGTTAGTCTTTGTCTTACGGGATTTTACACCCGACAGGTTTCAATCTAACTCTTTTAATACTTCAGTGAACTTCTTATTTTAACGGCTGCAAAGCAAGTCAATTTTTTCGGGCTTTCCAAATACTTGTTGAAGTTTTTTTTCATCCCTTAAAACCGCCAAAACCCTTACAGAACGCTGCTTCTAGATTATCCGACATTACCCGTTATTCTCTCAAAGCGGGTGCAAATATAGACAAGCTTTCTTGTTCTGCAACATATTTTCAGGGTTTATTTTAATCTTTTTTATAGCTAATATTTTTACGACTGAAAGTCAGCCACTTAATCGATACAAATATTGCCATAAAAAAATGACACCAATTCAATAATAACAAAGAAAGGCTACCTAGGTTCAGGTAGCCTTTCTCAATATAAAGAATTAAAGCTCTATTACATCTCATATTTATATGTTCCCAGATCACTTAAATCGGAGGTACGGATAAACTCAGCATGCGCTTTAACCTGTGCTTTCGCCAAATTAATAAAATGAATTGCCGATTTATGGAAGATTGAGTTTCTATTACTATCAATTATTAATAGATAACTCATAATAATATAACCTGCCATTTCAACCATACGCCTAGCATGGAAGTCTGTATATTCATTATCATCCACCAACAACACTTTATTTACCGCTTGTTCGTATTCATCTGTTAGAATAATCAAAGCACGACGAAGGTGCTCTAGTTCCGGAGATACTTTTTCAGACTCATAAACACGGATTTGATTTAAATAGGCTCCTGTCGTAACACCTCTAATTGCAGCAACAACCTGCAATTGGGTTGTACCCTCATAAATAGACGTAATGCGAGCATCACGAGAGATTCTCTCAACAGGGTAGTCTTTCATAAACCCAGAACCACCATGAATCTGAACAGCATCGTAGGCCAATTCATTACAGAACTCAGATGCCATACCTTTAACAAGCGGAGTATAAAAATCTGCAAGTTTTTGGTACCTCTTCATCTCATTGCGTTCTTCCTTATCCAACTTACGTTCTTCAGCAATATGCATATAAGTTTTATACATGTCGACATAGCGTGCAGTCTCATACAGCAACGTACGAGAAGCATCTAGTTTGGCCTTCATGGTTGCCAACATTTCGTAAACAGCAGGGAAACGCATAATTGCCTTACCAAACTGCACACGATCTTTGGCATACATTAGAGCTTCGCGGTAAGCAGATTCTGAAATACCAACTGATTGCGCTGCAATTCCCAAACGAGCTCCATTCATCAACGCCATTACATACTTAATTAGTCCCATTTTACGAGAACCAACCAATTCTGCTGGTGCATCTTTAAATACAAGCTCACAGGTAGGCGAACCAATAATGCCTAATTTATGCTCGATACGGCGAACTGTTAATCCTCCGTCATATTTATCGTAAATAAACATCGATAACCCACGCCCATCTTTTGTCCCAGGTTCAGAACGTGCCAACACCAATGAAATATGCCCATCACCATTAGTAATGAAGCGCTTAACTCCATTTAGTAACCACTTCCCTGATTTCTCATCGAATGTAGCCTTTAACTGAACAGCTTGCAAATCAGAGCCGGCATCAGGCTCCGTTAAATCCATCGCCATTGTTTCGCCTTCACACACACGGGTCAAGTATTTCTCCTTCTGTTCTTCAGTTGCAAATTCATTGATTGTTTCTGCACAGTCCTGAAGCCCCCATATATTCACAAACCCAGCATCAGCTCGCGATACAATATCGGCCGCCATAATGTAAGGTACAATGGGAAAGTTCAACCCGCCGTATTTGCGAGGCAGAGACATACCCATTAATCCAGCTTTATTAAGAGCCTCAATGTTCACAACAGTTCCTTGAGCATATACAACACGTCCATCAACGACCTTAGGCCCTTCAGCATCTATTGATTCAGCATTGGGACCTACAATTTCGCCACAAATCTCCCCCACAACCTCCAACACTTTATCGAAGTTATCCATTGCATCCTCATGATCCATTGGAGCAAAATCAAACTTATCTTTTTCTGAGAAATCCCTTTCCTTCAAACGGACGATTTTCTCCATTAAAGGATGATCTAAGTGGAATTTCAGTTCTTTATTATCGTTATAAAAATTAGCCATTTCATAAAAAATTTAAAAGATGATTACTTGGTATTATTCTTATAATACTTGATCATTTTGGGAATAATTTCCGCTACATCGCCAGTGATCACATAATCAGCAATGGCATTAATCGGAGCTTCCGAATCAGTATTAATGGCAATAATTTGTGCAGATTCGTCCATTCCTGCACGATGTTGTATTTGCCCTGAAATACCACAGGCAATATATAACTTAGGGCGAACAGTCACACCAGTTTGTCCAACCTGACGTTCATGATCAACATACCCAGAATCTACTGCTGCACGTGAAGCACCAACTTCACCACCAAGAACCTCTGCTAAATCGTATAGCAATTTAAAGTTTGCTTTAGATCCCATTCCATAGCCACCGGCAACCACAATTGGAGCTGCTTTCATATTGACTTTGCTTTTTTCCATGTGACGTTCAATAATGTCAATCACAAAATCAGCATCGCTAACATACTTTGAGACATCAAGCTTTATGATTTTCCCTTTATATTTAGCGTCAAGGATCTCTTTTTTCATCACGCCCTCACGAACTGTTGCCATTTGAGGACGACAGTCTGGATTAATGATTGTTGCAATGATATTTCCACCAAAAGCTGGACGGATTTGATACAACAAATCTTCATATGTTTTCCCTTGCTTTTTATCCACGTGGCTACCAATAATCAAACTGGTACAGTCTGCTGTTAACCCACTATGCAATGCAGAAGAAACTCTTGGTCCGAGATCACGACCAATAGAAGAAGCCCCCATCAATGCGATTTGAGGTTTTTGCTCTTCAAATAGTTTAACAATTATTGATGTGTGAGGTAGTGTTGTATAGGGATAAAGTCTTTTATCATCCGCAGTATATAAAACATCAACACCATAAGGTATAATTTGATCTTCAATTTTTTCGAGGTCATGCCCAATGGCTAAAGCCTCTAATTTGCAGCCCAATTCATTTGCCAAGCTGCGTCCCTTGGTCATCAGTTCCTGACTTACTTCAGCAACTTGACCATCTTCAATTTCGCAATATACAAATACGCTATTCATTACTTGATTTATTAGAGGGTTAACCAATTGTATGACTTTCAATTAATTCTTTCATTAATTCATCGATATCATTGTCCGCAGAAGTAATGATTTTAGCTTCTTTAGCTTGAAGGACAACATTCTCGACTGTTTTCACCTTAGTTGGAGAACCACTTAGTCCCAATTCAGCGGAATCAACCTCAATTTCATTAACAGTCCATTCTGGAATATTAAGGTATGGTCTGTCGTTATAAAGATGCAAATAGTCTTCGTTTGAGTTTTGAAGCTCAGAGACTGTCTTCGCATGCTTGTATTTCATTATGAGTTTAGTGTTACGAGCACGACAATCTGGTGCTGATCCATTAACTGACATAACCAGAGGAACAGGACAAGATACAAACTCTACTCCTCTTTCAAGGCGGCGTTTCATATACACTTTGCCTCCTTCAATTTTCTGAACTTCCTCGACATAAGTCACCTGTGGAAGTCCAAGTTTTTCAGCAACCTGAGGGCCTACCTGAGCGGTATCTCCATCAATCGCCTGACGGCCTGCAATAATGATGTCGTAATCTTTCACTTTTTTCAATGCTTGCGATATTGCATATGAAGTAGCTAGGGTATCAGAGCCAGCAAAAGCGCGGTCTGTCAACAAGATTCCATCATCTGCCCCTCTGAACATTCCTTCGCGGATAATCTCAGCTGCACGACCAGGCCCCATAGTCAATATGGTAATTGTTGTTCCCGGAAAATCATCCTTAATCCTCAATGCTTGTTCAAGCGCATTTAAATCTTCTGGATTAAAGATAGCCGACAGTGCCGCACGATTAATCGTACCATCTGCCTTCATTGCGTCTTTGCCAACATTCCGGGTATCTGGAACCTGCTTAGCAAGAACGATAATTTTATAAGCTTTCATCTTATTTAAATTTGTCAATTTATTTTCGTTTAGTTTAGTCTTTCATAAAGACTGGAAAACAAGGAAAAAGATGTTACCTTTTTCTTTGCAAGGCAGGCAAATATAACCAAACGCCCCAAAGAAATCAAGGATTCCAAGCCTAGGAGAGAAACTAACATATAGTGAATTTACATTTTTCATTATCCCCAATGGAAAATTACAGAATAACACACAGCTAAAATTCTTTGTACACGAGGTTTTAAAACAATCAACCCATATTTTCAAAAAACACCTGAATCAGGGCTTAGCATAAGCTATTTATAATCATTTTAAGCTAAAACCTACTATCTCTCCCCCTGCTTCTCGGACACAGCCATTATTCTAGTAGAATTTCTGACAACTTTAAAGATGGAAAAAAGAAGCAATTCTGAATGACGATCTGTATTGAGAAAGGTCATATAAGACAAAAGCCCCTCCGTATAAATACAAAGGGGCTTTCTGAATCTCAGTTTATTTTTATCCCAAAAACGAAATTAATACACCAGCAGCAACCGCGGAGCCAATGACTCCAGATATATTGCTGGCCATGCAATATTGTAGAACGTGATTCTTAGGATCATATTTAAGGGCTATTTCATTGGCAACACGCGATGCCATAGGGACTGCACTTAATCCAGTAGCGCCCACTAACGGATTTATTTTTTTCTTTGCAATCATATTATAGATCTTTACTGCCGCTATCCCTCCTGCAATAGAAATTGCAAAAGCAATAAACCCACCCACAATAATCATTATGGTTCTGGCATTTAAGAAAACTTCTGATGTCATTGTAGCACCTACTGTTAATCCAAGAAAGATGGTTGCAGTATTCATTATTGATCCTGTTGCAGCTTCAGACAAGCGCGCAACGCTCACTCCAACTTCTTTAATTAAATTTCCAAATAGAAGCATTCCCAACAAGGGCACAGAAGAAGGCACAAATATCGAGATCACAATCCCCAAAACAATTGGGAAAGCAATTTTCACCGCCTTTAGGTTCTTTATTTTTCGCTTTGGAGGATATAATTTATCCATTTCCTTCATATTTATACGAAGTTCCGTTTCTGATAATAATAAACGTGAAACCAAAGGAATAATAACAGGAACTAAAGCCATATAAGAATACGCAGCAATCGCAATTGGCCCAAGTAAATGAGGAGCTAACTTAATGGTTGTGTAAATTGCAGTAGGACCGTCGGCTCCTCCGATTATCCCAAGAGATGCAGCTTCTGCAGGAGTAAAACCAATAGCAATCGCAGAAATTAGAACAGTGAAAATTCCAATTTGCGCGGCAGCACCAAAGAAAGCCAACCTCAAATTTCTCAACATCGGCCCAAAATCGGTTAAAGCCCCTACCCCCATGAAAATAATTGGGGGCAGAAATCCAGTTTTAATCAACGCATAATATAAAAAGTTCATAATCCCATATTCATGCGCAATTTCAAACAGATTCATATAGCGGTGCTCATCAATCTGGACTAGCTCCGCAGGGACAACGCCCATGCCTCCTCCAGGCAGATTTGCCAAAATAAGTCCAAATGCAATTGGTATTAATAATAGAGGTTCATACTTCTTCTTTATTCCTAAGTATAACAGAAGAATCCCTATTATCAGCATCAGTATGGTTCCCGGATCATCAATAAAATCCTGGAAAGCAGTCATGTGATAGAGTTTCTCTATAATCGACATATGCAGGATTTTAATTATTGAATTTTAACTAATACATCATCTTCTTCTACTTCAACGCCAGAGGTAAAAGCTATTTCTACAATTTTACCTGATACATCAGATTTAATGGCGTTAAATGTTTTCATTGCTTCTACATAGCCAATTAAATCCCCCTCCTTGATCTGATCTCCAACTTTAATCGAAGTTTCAGAGCTTTCTTTGGTTAAATAAAATTTACCTTCAAGTGGAGCAAGAATTTCTTTTGCAGTTCCATTAATGACTGGAGCTGGAGCTGCGACTTTTTCAGGAGTTGAGCTTGCAGGATCTAAAGTACCGCCTTCGCCATAAGAAACAGAAACTTTAAATTTCTCTCCATCAACATCAACAAACATTGTTGAAGGAGCAATATTACCATTTGGAGCAACAGGCGCCGCTACAACAAGATCTTTTTTCGTTCCTTCAAGCATTCCCCCACCTTCTTCACGCTTAATTGCCAAGTCTTCTTCAAATGCTTTTTTTGCTTCTCCGGACTTGTAGGCACGATACTGTTGCGGATGCATTGCTAGCTCGAAAAGCTCTTCATCATCCTTTCCGAAGTCCCATCCATTATCCTGCATTTCTTTCTTGAAAGTATCTAATGCATTAGGATATAAACTTTGTGGTGTATCGGTAAATTCTTCCTTACCATTCTCTTTAGCTAGAGCTTTTAGTTCTGGTGATAATTGACCTGGCAATTTTCCACCCTTGCCCATCAACATGTCCCAAATATTGTCAGCAATCATACTCCAGCGGTCTTTGCCTTTCTCTAATTGCATTACATTCATTAATGCAAGATTCTTCACATACTGACTATATGGTGTAACCAATGGAGGATATCCGACCAATGGCCAAATAAATTCTACTTCATTAAACAACTTCACCATCAAGTCATCTTGTGTCAATGATGGTTGATTATTTTTTACTTTCCATTTGTTAATGCTCGCGAGATTGCTTTCCAAGTCAGACATTAAGGATCCCATCATACCTCCAGGCAAACCCGGGCCAATCAATAATGAGTTCATAAAACGGTTTTTTGGATTGATATAATAACCCAAAAAGTCATCAATAAAACTTTGCGTAAGACTGCGTACTTTCATGTATGCATCCATGTTGATCTCAGGAACATCAAATCCCGCATCCTTAAGCATCGCTTGAACAGCTAATACATCAACATGACCGGTCCCCCATGACAAAGGCTCCATAGCAACATCAACATATTCAACCCCTGCACGACATACTTCCAAAATAGATGCCAGTGCAAAACCAGGTCCTGAGTGAGAGTGATATTGAAGCGGAGTTTCAGGATGTAATTTTTTGATTCCGGTAACGATTTTGCCCAACCATGCAGGACGACCGATACCAGCCATGTCTTTCAAACAAATTTCATCTGCACCACCCTTAATTAAGGTATCAGCAAGATTAATATAGTACTCTTCAGTATGTACTTTGGAATAGGTCAAACTTAATGCAGCCTGAGCAATCATTCCTGCATCCTTTGCATATTTTATTGAATCCAAAATATTACGTGCATCATTCAATCCACAGAATGGACGAGTAATATCAGTTCCTTGTGCCTTTTTCACCTTGTACATCATTTTCCGTACATCCGCAGGAACAGGGCTCATTCGCAAACCATTTAAAGAACGGTCAAGCATATGCGTTTGAATACCGGCATCATTAAAAGGCTGAGTCCATTGACGAACAGCATTGTTTGGGTTTTCCCCGAAAAGAAGGTTGATCTGCTCAAATCCTCCACCATTCGTCTCAACACGTGCAAAACATCCCATTTCCACAATATGTGGTGCAACTTTTACTAATTGGTCAACACGTGGTAAGTATTTCCCTGAGGACTGCCACATATCACGATAAACCAATGAAAATTCTATCTTTCTTTTTTCCATAAGGCAATATAATTTTAAACTGTTTTTAGACAATGAGTTTGAAGAGAGCAAAGAAAATGAAATGTAATCTATAGTTTTTCAATCTTTGTTACATGTCCTTTTCCTTCAGTGATATTTTGCACTGCTGAAACAATAGCTGCCACCTTTTTGCGGTTCAAGTTACCGACCTGACCAGCTACTTGTTGAACTTTTTTACTGACTTCTTCTGGTAAGTATTTATTTACGAAACGTATTATTAAATTTCCTAATACAACGACAAGGGAAAGAATAATAAA
Source organism: Prolixibacteraceae bacterium (assembly GCA_963662675.2). Taxonomy (GTDB): domain Bacteria; phylum Bacteroidota; class Bacteroidia; order Bacteroidales; family Prolixibacteraceae. The sequence goes on along the minus strand of CAXXHP010000001.1, from coordinate 639,950 downwards.
AACGGTTATCATACCAATCCCCATGAGTTGTAAAGCTAATCCGATTTCACTCATCACTTCTTTTGTTAATTTAAAAAAATCTCATCTCTAATCTTGAACAGTCACAATAATACCATTTTTTTTGTCGAACTTAAGTTTTAGCTTTAGATGTTAAAAATCAATTGTCAATAAATTAACATTGATTTACATCAAATCGAAAGCCATCTATATGTTGTGACTTTCATATTCCTACGCAAATTCTTCACTCCAATAAAAACCTGGAAAATAGAGCTATTTTAATCGATAATACTATACTTTTTCGACAAAGAAATATTTTGCAAAATATCCAACAACAAGCTACATTCAACATATTTGGACATTTTTTTCTCGCAAGATCTTCTTTTTCTTGCTTTACAAGTTATGGTTACATTTGACAGATTATAATGAAGAAGAAGAATACAATATATCCCACCCAAAAAGGTTTTCATCTTAAAAAGTTAATCCCTACTTTTAACCTTGAATTTAAACCAATTCAGAATTCTATCAGATTTTAAAATCGACTAAATTAAACTATCAAAATGAAAAAGCAAACAATGACTGAATTGTCTAGAAGACGGTTCTTAGGAACAACAGCTATTGGGATGGCTGGATTATCAATAATTCCTTCTCTAAGTTCTTGCACATTATCAGATACAGGTGATGACCAAAATATAAGACTCGGATTCATCGGTTTAGGACGACAAGCAATAGGCACATTATTGCCTGGTTTTATGCAGATACCAAGAGTTCGTATTGTTGCTGGTTGTGATGTTTATGGTAGAAAACGTATGCGTTTTGAGAATAAAGTAAACGAATTTTACCAGGAAAACAATGTTGATGTAGAGGTTGTAACCTATGAAAAATATGAAGACTTACTCGCACGTGAAGATATTGATGCTGTAGTTATTGCAACTCCGGATCACGCTCATGCAATTACTGCAAGTGCTGCTTTAAGGGCTGGGAAAGATGTATACCTTGAAAAACCCATGGCCTTTACAATTCAAGAATCTCAAGAATTACGTAAAATTGTTCGCGATACAGATCGCATTCTTGCAGTTGGTAGCATGCAACGTTCAATGAATGAATTCCAACATGCTGTTGACATTGTCAAATCTGGCGTTTTGGGTAAAATTGAAAAAGTAAATGCGTATGTAGGTGCTCCCCCTAAACCTCTTGATTTAAGAGAAGAACGAATTCCTGAAGATTTAAATTGGGATCTTTGGTTAGGACCTCTTCCTGAAACTATTCCTTATAATAGTGAGCTTAATCCTCCAATTTTTATTGTTCCAGAGCAAAATGAACAATATTGGGGCGGATGGCGCTGGTATAAAGAAACAGGTGGTGGTTACACTACTGACTGGGGAGCTCATATGTTTGATATTGCACAGTGGGGGCTTGGCATGGATGGAAGTGGACCGACAGAAGTGACACCAATAGGTGATGGAACTGAATATGTTGAGTTCAAATACTCCAATGGAGTAGTTATGACATCAGAGCCATTTAGTGCTGAAGGTGAAAGAAAAAGACAAGGTGTAAAATTCTGGGGAGAAAATGGTTGGATAGAAGTTTCCAGAGGATACTTTAATGCATCAAACGAAGAATGGATGTTACCTGAGCAACCGGAGCAAGACAGAAATGCTCTTAACCCACACCACACAAACTTTATTGAATGTGTTAAAAACCATACAGAGCCTGTTGTTCCTGTTGAAATAGGATGTAGTTCTACTATTATATGCCTTCTTGGAAATATTGCTTTTGATTTAGGCAGAAAAATTGAGTGGAATCCTGAAACGGAAACATTTATTAATGACCCAGAAGCTACAGAAAAGCTACACTATCCATACAGAGATGGTTGGTCAATTTAAGATTATCAGAGAAATTCAAATACTTTTAAGCTGATTCAAATATTGAATCAGCTTTTTTTAGTTCATTTTCACAATGTTTTCTCAAACAGCCTGCTCAGTGAAACATGTAATTCCTTATTTTAGTAAATACCTGTATGATATAAAAAGGAGGTATATATGTCAAACAGTGTTTACAAATTAATTGAACTGGTTGGCACCAGTCAAAAATCATGGGAAGATGCAGCTCAAATTGCTATTTTAAAAGCTTCCGAAACATTAAGGGATTTGAGAGTTGCTGAAGTCTCAGCTATGGATCTTACTGTTGCTGATGGTAAAATTGAAAGTTATAGGACGAAACTAAAGGTATCATTCAAGTTTGAAGGCCATCATTAAGCATTTTAACTAAGTGGATAAGAATAGGAAATCAAAATTCTTGTCCTATTCTTAATGAACATTAACTAAAGAAGCCGTTTCAAAATGAATTAAAACGGCTTCTTTATATATCTAATAGGAATCAAGCTTCTGCAGTAGGTCCTCCAAAATTCATAGGCGGAAGCATTTGCCCATGTCCTCCCCCACTAATTTTAATCGGTCCATTTGTCTTCTCGAACTTTTTCACATTATCTTCTAACGCCATCAACAAACGCTTTGCATGTTCAGGTGTCAAAACGATTCGTGACTTTACTTTTGCCTTTGTTATGCCGGGCATAACACGAATAAAGTCTAGAATAAATTCAGAACTTGAATGAGAAATTATTGCAAGGTTCGAATAAGTTCCTTGAGCAATTTCTTCACTCAATTCAACATTAAGCTGATTCTTATTTTTATTATTATCCATAATTAATCTTCAGGAATTACTTGTTCTGTTTCCTTCACATCGACCATCCGATCATATTCTTCACGTGATCCGACCACCAAATTTTTATACTCTTTCAGTCCAGTACCAGCAGGAATTAAGTGACCACAAATAACATTCTCTTTCAGTCCATCCAAGTAGTCTACTTTTCCTTGAATTGCAGCTTCATTTAACACCTTTGTTGTTTCTTGGAATGATGCTGCAGATAACCAACTTCTGGTTTGCAAAGCGGCTCTAGTAATACCCTGTAGAATCTGACTAGATGTTGCTGGAATTGCATCGCGAGATTCAATCATCTTCTTATCACGGCGACGTAATACAGAATTCTCATCACGTAACCGACGAGCAGTAACGATCATCCCTGGACGTAATTCAGAGTCTCCTGGCTCCATAACGACTTTCTTATTATAAATCCAGTCACTTTCATGCAGAAATTCATTTTTGTCAACAATTTGTCGTTCAAGGAAACGGGTATCACCCGGATCAACAATCTCAACTTTACGCATCATCTGACGAATAATAACCTCAAAGTGCTTATCATTAATTTTCACACCCTGCATGCGATAAACATCCTGCACCTCGTTCAAAATATACTCTTGAACTGCTGTTGGCCCTTTAATAGCCAAAATATCTGAAGGAGTAGTTGCACCATCAGACAATGGAGTACCAGCTTTTATATAATCATTTTCCTGTACGAGGATCTGTTTTGAAAGAGGAACTAGATACTTTTTAACTTCATCGGTCTTTGACGTTACGATAATTTCACGGTTACCACGTTTGATTTTTCCCAATGAGATTTCACCATCAATCTCAGCAACAACAGCCGGATGAGATGGATTACGAGCTTCAAACAACTCCGTAACACGTGGAAGACCACCAGTAATATCACCAGCTTTTCCTGAAGCGCGCGGAATTTTAACCAATACTTGACCGGCTTCCACAACCTCTGATTCATCAACAGAAATATGCCCTCCTACTGGTAAGTTATATGAACGAATGACTTCTCCTTTTTCATCTAGAATTCGTAAAGAAGGGTTTTTCGTTTTATCTCGTGTTTCAATGATAACTTTCTCTTTGTATCCAGTCTGCTCATCAGACTCATAACGGAAAGTCACACCATCAATTAAATTATCGAAAGAGATCTTACCATTATACTCAGTAATAATAACACCGTTATATGGATCCCATTCACAAACTTTCTGTCCTTTTGTTACTTCTTGCCCATTTTTGATGTACAATTTAGAACCGTAAGGTATGTTGTGATTAGATAAAGGAATTCGTGTATTTTTATCAATGATACGTAATTCAGCCAATCGACCAACAACAATATCCACCTTTTTCCCTGTTTCATCAATTGATTCTACAGTTCTTAGTTCCTCAATTTCAGCAATACCATCGTAACGAGATTCCACCATAGACTGAGAAGAAATGTTGCCAGCAATACCCCCTACGTGGAATGTACGCAAGGTCAACTGAGTACCAGGCTCACCAATAGACTGAGCAGCGATAACACCTACTGCTTCACCTCTGCGTGATAAATTTGCAGTTGCAAGGTTACGTCCGTAACATTTGCTACAGACCCCAACCTTAGCCTCACATGTCAATACTGAACGAATCTCAACGCTTTCAATTGGTGAATCTTCAATTTTTCTCGCAATTTCTTCGCTAATGAGATCTCCTGAACTAATAATTAATTCACCTGTAAGCGGATGAAAAATATCGTGTACTGTTGTACGTCCAATAATGCGTTCTAGCAATGAAGCAACAACCTCTTCATTATTCTTAATTGCTGATGCAACTAATCCACGTAATGTTCCGCAATCTTCATCAGCTATAATAACATCTTGAGCAACGTCAACCAAACGTCTAGTTAAATATCCTGCATCAGCAGTTTTTAATGCTGTATCAGCCAAACCCTTACGAGCACCGTGAGTAGAAATAAAGTATTCTAGAACAGATAATCCTTCCTTAAAGTTTGCTAAAATTGGATTCTCAATAATCTGAGCTCCAGTTGAACCAGATTTTTGAGGCTTCGCCATCAATCCCCTCATTCCACAAAGCTGACGAATCTGTTCCTTAGAACCACGAGCTCCTGAATCAAGCATCATATAAACAGAGTTAAATCCCTGCTTATCAGTACTAATTGTTTTCATAACTGAATTGGTCAGCTTAGCATTCGCATGTGTCCAAATATCAATTACCTGGTTGTAACGTTCGTTATTTGTAATGAATCCCATGTTATAGTTATTCATTACTTCCTCAACTTCAGCATATCCTGCTTCAACAATTACTTTCTTATCATCAGGAATGATCACATCACCAAGATTGAAAGACAAACCTCCGCGGTATGCCATCTTATAACCTAAGTTTTTGATATCATCAAGGAATCGAACTGTTGTTGCATTTCCAGCTTTCTTAAAGATGTCGGAAATAATATTTCTCAATGACTTTTTAGTCAAGATATCATTGATATATCCAGCTTTTCTTGGAACCACCTGATTAAATAGGATCCGACCAGCTGTAGTTTCAATAATATGCTTGAAATATTCTCCATTGTCATCAACATCTTCAACTTTTACTTTAATGATACTGTGCAAATCTAATTGTCCTTCATTATATGCAATGATAACTTCATCTGGGGAATAGAAAGTCATTCCTTCTCCCTTTGCTCCAGCCCTTTGTTTAGTCATGTAATAAAGACCTAATACCATATCCTGTGAAGGTACTGTAATAGGAGCTCCATTAGCAGGGTTCAACAAGTTATGAGAGGCAAGCATAAGCAATTGAGTTTCCAAAATTGCAGCATTACCAAGAGGTACGTGAACTGCCATTTGGTCACCATCAAAGTCAGCATTAAAACCAGTACAAACAAGTGGGTGCAACTGGATCGCTTTTCCTTCAATCAAAACAGGCTGAAATGCTTGAATTGAAAGACGGTGCAGTGTGGGGGCACGGTTAAGCATAACTGGATGCCCCTTCAAAACATTTTCAAGAATATCCCAAACAACTGGGTCTTTCCTGTCAACAATTTTTTTAGCTGATTTAACGGTTTTTACAATACCTCTCTCTATTAATTTGCGAATAATGAAAGGTTTAAAAAGTTCAGCAGCCATTCCTTTTGGAAGCCCACATTCATGTAATCTAAGCGTAGGTCCCACGACAATTACAGAACGAGCAGAATAGTCTACACGTTTACCTAGTAAGTTTTGACGGAAACGTCCTTGTTTCCCTTTCAAACTATCTGAAAGAGATTTTAATGGACGGTTATTTTCTGTCTTTACGGCATTAGATTTCCGTGAATTATCAAATAATGAATCAACAGCTTCTTGAAGCATTCTCTTCTCATTTCGAAGGATTACCTCTGGTGCTTTGATTTCAATTAATCTTTTTAAACGATTATTACGGATAATAACCCTACGGTAAAGGTCGTTCAAGTCAGAAGTTGCAAAACGACCACCATCCAACGGCACTAATGGTCGCAAATCAGGAGGAATAACAGGAACAACCTTAACAATCATCCACTCAGGACGATTTATATTTTTGCTAGCACGAAATGCCTCAACAACCTGCAGCCTCTTAAGAGCCTCACTTTTACGCTGTTGCGAAGTTTCAGTGCTTGCTTTATGCCTTAGTAAATAGGACAGTTCATCGAGCTGTAAACGTTCTAAAAGCCCATAAAGAGCCTCTGCACCCATTTTTGCTATAAACTTATTTGGATCATCATCATCCAAATGTTGATTCTCTTTAGGAAGCGTATCCAAAATATCGAGATATTCCTCTTCAGTAAGAAAATCTAGATTCTTAATGCCATCCTGAGCTTTTATACCAGCTTGAATAACAACATACCTTTCGTAATAAATAATGGTATCCAGCTTTTTGGTTGGTAAACCAAGAAGATACCCTATTTTATTCGGTAATGATTTGAAATACCAAATGTGAGCCACAGGAACAACTAATGAAATATGCCCCATACGTTCACGACGCACTTTCTTTTCAGTCACTTCCACGCCACAGCGGTCACATACGATTCCCTTATAACGAATCCGCTTATATTTACCACAATGGCACTCATAGTCTTTTACAGGCCCAAAGATACGTTCGCAGAACAAACCGTCACGTTCAGGTTTATAAGTTCTGTAATTAATTGTTTCAGGCTTTAAAACCTCACCATGAGAACGTTCAAGAACTTCTTCTGGAGAAGCAAGGCTAATCGCTATTTTGGTAAAATTGCTCTTAACTTTATTATCTTTTCTGAAAGCCATATATCGATGTATGTTTTAACAAATTAATAAAAGGAACAAAGTTCCACCAACTTTAGTCTAAATTAACACTTAGACCTAAACCGCGTAATTCGTGGAGTAACACGTTAAGTGATTCTGGAATACCAGCTTGTGGCATTGGCTCACCTTTTACAATAGACTCATATGCTTTTGCACGACCAAGAACATCATCAGACTTAACAGTCAAAATTTCCTGTAATATATGTGACGCACCGAATGCCTCAAGTGCCCATACTTCCATCTCTCCAAATCTTTGACCCCCAAATTGTGCTTTACCGCCCAATGGTTGTTGAGTAATTAAAGAGTATGGTCCAATAGAACGAGCATGCATCTTGTCTTCCACCATATGCCCAAGTTTCAGCATATAAATTACACCTACTGTAGCCGGTTGATCAAAAGGGTCTCCTGTTTCACCATCATGAAGAGTCGCTTTGCCAAATGCGGGCACTCCAGCCTTTTCTGTGTATTCAGTAACTTCTTCAAGACTGGCTCCATCAAAAATAGGTGTTGCAAATTTTAGCCCAAGCTCTTTCCCTGCCCAACCAAGAACAGTTTCATAAATCTGCCCAAGGTTCATACGAGAAGGTACTCCCAAAGGATTAAGAACAATATCTACAGGAGTTCCGTCTGCTAGAAATGGCATATCTTCGTCACGTACAATTCTCGACACAATACCTTTATTCCCGTGACGACCAGCCATCTTATCACCGATCTGAAGTTTACGTTTTTTAGCTACATAAACTTTTGCCAACTGAATAATTCCGGCAGGAAGCTCATCTCCAATAGTAACATTGTAGCGCTTTCTTCGTGCTGCAGCTTCATATTCCTTATACTTCTGTATATAATTCTGAATTAAGAAATAAATCAGATCATTTTTCTCTTTATCTGTAGTCCATTTAGTAGGATTAACTGTTAAGAAATCCACTTCTTGAAGTTGTTTCAACGTAAACTTGACACTTTTCGGGATAATATCTCCTCCATAATAATCCTTCACCCCCTGGCTGGTTTTACCATTAACAAGGTTGAAAAGTTTATCTTCCAACTTAGCGTGTAAGGCACTAACCTGACGTTCGAATTCTTCGTCAATTTGGTCAAGTAATGGTTTGGTAGCCACTTTACCTTTTTTGTCCTTAACCACACGAGAGAACAATTTTTTATCGATAACAACTCCATTTAAAGATGGCGATGCTTTTAATGATGCATCTTTTACATCTCCAGCCTTATCTCCAAAAATCGCCCGAAGAAGTTTTTCTTCTGGTGATGGATCTGATTCTCCTTTAGGAGTAATCTTTCCAATTAATATATCTCCTGGCTTAACAACTGCACCTACTCTAATTAAACCATTCTCGTCAAGGTTACGTGTTGCTTCTTCGCTAACGTTTGGAATATCTGAAGTAAATTCTTCCACTCCTCGTTTTGTATCACGAACCTCTAATCCATATTCATCAACATGAATAGAAGTAAAGACATCTTCGCGGACAACTCTTTCTGAAATTACAATTGCATCTTCATAATTATAACCCTGCCATGGCATAAAAGCCACTCGTAAGTTACGACCAAGAGCTAATTCTCCACCTTGTGTTGCATACCCTTCAGTCAAAACTTGTCCAATAGTTACTCTCTGTCCTTTATAAACAATGGGTTTAAGATCAACAACAGTACCTTGATTTGTTTTTTGATATTTTTGAAGATTATAGTGTTTCAACTCAGAATCAAAACTAACATACTTCTGATTGTCCGTTTTATCGTAGCGAACAACAATTTCAGTTGCATCAACATATTCTACAATACCTTCACCCTCTGCAGCAACCATAACTCTAGAATCCCTCGCAGCACTTCCCTCAAGGCCAGTCCCTACAATAGGAGCTTCAGGACGAAGTAATGGTACAGCTTGACGCATCATATTAGATCCCATCAATGCACGGTTAGCATCATCATGCTCAAGAAAAGTAATCAATGAAGCAGCAACTGAAGCTATCTGGTTAGGCCCAACATCCATTAACTGAACATCAGCTTTATCAACAACCGGATAATCTCCTTCCAGCCGTGATTTCACACGCTGATTAACAAAGAGACCATCATTGTCGATTGGGGCATTTGCCTGTGCAATTACTTTCCCTTCCTCTTCTTCTGCAGTAAGATATACTACACCATCTTCAGATAAATCAACCTGCCCATCATTAACTTTGCGATAAGGAGTTGAAATAAAGCCAAGGTCAGTTACTTTCGCAAAAACACACAACGAAGAAATCAACCCGATATTAGGTCCTTCAGGTGTTTCAATTGGACAAAGTCGTCCATAATGCGTAAAGTGAACATCACGAACCTCAAAACCGGCACGTTCACGAGACAAACCGCCAGGTCCTAAAGCAGACATACGACGTTTATGTGTCATTTCAGCTAAAGGATTGGTTTGATCCATAAACTGAGAAAGGGCATTTGTACCAAAAAATGAGTTAATGACCGATGACAATGTTTTCGAATTAATTAAGTCAATCGGAGTAAAAACCTCATTGTCACGCACATTCATACGTTCACGAATGGTTCTGGCCATACGAGCCAAACCAACGCCAAACTGATTATACATTTGCTCTCCAACTGTACGAACACGACGATTACTTAAATGGTCAATGTCATCAACATCAGTTTTTGAGTTTACCAGTTTGATTAAATATTTTATGATTTCAATGATATCGGATTTCGTAAGCACCTGAGTGCCAATCTCGATATCAAGACCTAATTTCTTATTAATACGATAACGTCCAACTTCACCGAGATCATAGCGCTTCTCTGAGAAGAACAATTTATCGATAACATCACGAGCAGTTGCTTCATCTGGCGGTTCAGCATTTCTCAACTGTCTGTAAATGTGTAATACTGCTTCTTTCTCCGAATTACATGGATCTTTTTGAAGCGTATTATATATAATAGCAAAATCTTGAAGATTAGAATCCTCTTTATGTAGAAGAATCGTTTTTGCTCCTGACTCAACAATTTCCTCAATGTGCTCAGTTTCAACCATCGTTTCACGATCAATTAAAACCTCATTTCTTTCAATAGAAACAACTTCACCGGTATCTTCATCAACAAAGTCTTCAACCCACGTTTTTAAAACACGAGCAGCTAACTTACGTCCAACAATTTTCTTTAACCCAGATTTTGACACCTTGATTTCATCAGCAAGACCAAATATCTCTAAGATATCTTTATCACTTTCATATCCGATGGCCCGTAACAATGTAGTTACAGGTAATTTCTTTTTACGGTCGATATATGCAAACATGACACTATTTATGTCTGTAGCAAACTCGATCCATGATCCTCTAAAAGGAATAACACGAGCTGAGTAAAGTTTTGTTCCATTCGCATGTACACTTTGTCCAAAGAATACTCCTGGAGATCGGTGTAATTGAGAAACGACAACTCGTTCAGCCCCATTAATTACAAAGGTTCCTTTATCGGTCATATACGGAACCGTGCCCAAATACACATCCTGAACAACTGTATCAAAGTCTTCATGTTCTGGATCTGTACAATACAATTTAAGTTTTGCCTTTACGGGAACACTAAAGGTCAAACCCCTTTCAATACATTCCTCAATTGAATATCGTGGAGGATCTACCTGATAATCTATAAATTCAAGAACAAAATTATTTCTGGTATCTGTGATTGGAAAGTTCTCTTCAAATACTTTATATAACCCTTCACTATTTCTGTTTTCAGGAGTAGTTGCAAGTTGAAAAAATTCTTTGAAAGATTTAATCTGAACTTCTAAAAAATCAGGATAATCAAATACTGTTTTTGTGGAAGAGAAACTAATCCTCTGGTTTTCAACATTTAATGACATGTATCAACAAAATTAAGTGAACTTAAAATATAAATATACAAAAAGGCCTAGAATCCCACTAATGTGAGATTCTAAACCATCATAGACCTGCTCTCAAGGTCTTTAGTCTCTTATTTTAGTTCAACTTCAGCTCCAGCCTCTTCCAATTGAGTTTTTAACGCTTCGGCTTCATCTTTTGAAACTTTTTCTTTGATCGCCTTTGGAGCGCTATCAACTACTTCTTTTGCTTCTTTAAGACCAAGACCTGTCAATTCTTTAACTAACTTAACAACAGCTAACTTCGAACTACCTGCAGCTTTCAGGATAACATCAAATTCAGATTGAACTGCGGCTTCTTCACCACCACCTGCAGCAGCAGGACCTGCAACAGCAACAGCTGCAGCAGCAGGCTCAATGCCATATTCTGTTTTTAAAATGTCAGCTAATTCATTTACTTCTTTTACAGTTAAGTTTACCAACTCTTCTGCAACTGCTTTTAAATCTGCCATTTTCTTATTTTTTTTTATACTATAAAATTGTAACTAAATTTATTCTTTTTCTGAAATTGTCTGAAGGATACCATGAATTGTATTTCCTCCTGATTGCAATTGTCCCAAAACTGTTTTCATTGGAGACTGCAACAGTGCGACAAGGTCGCCAAGTAATTCATCCTTAGACTTGATTGAAGTCAACGCCTCTAATTGGTCTGCACCAACATAAACTGATTCTTCAACATAAGCAGCCTTTAATACAGGTTTCTTATGCTTTTTACTAAATTCTTTAATCAGTTTAGCAGGAACATTACCAACTTCACAAAACATGATAGAGGTATTGCCTTTAAGTACATCGTAAAGCTCATCAGCATTCTTTTCAGAACTTTCTAAAGCCTTACGTAATAGAGTGTTTTTCACAACAACCAGTTTTACATCTTGGGTAAAACATAGGCGCCTTAAACTGCTAGTATTTTCAGCGTTTAAGTCAGCTACATCTGCCAAGTAAAAATGGCTGTAAGAATTGATCTGCTCTTTCAGATTATCAATAATCTCTAATTTTTCCGATCTTTTCATTTCAACTATCTTTTACTAGTCAGTAACTGACTTGGGTTCAACTTGAATTCCAGGACTCATAGTACTTGAAATGTATATACTTTTCACATAAGTACCTTTAGCGGCAGCAGGCTTTAGCTTAAGGATAGTACCCATAAATTCTAGAGCATTCTCTTGAATATTATCAGCGGAAAATGAAACTTTTCCAATTGATGTATGAATAATCCCAAACTTATCAACTTTAAAGTCAATCTTTCCTTGCTTAACTTCTTTGATTGCTTTGCCAACTTCCATGGTCACTGTTCCGCTTTTGGGGTTAGGCATTAATCCTCTTGGTCCCAAAACACGACCCAACGGCCCAATTTTACCCATAACCGGTGGTTGTGTTATCACAACATCAAAATCAGTCCAACCTCCTTTGATTTTTTCGATATAATCATCCAAACCAACGAAATCTGCGCCAGCCTCTTTTGCTTCGGCTTCTTTATCCGGAGTTACAAGAGCCAGCACACGAACCTCTTTCCCAGTTCCGTGGGGTAAAGAAACAACGCCTCTAACCATCTGATTTGCCTTTCTCGGGTCAACTCCCAGACGAACATCAATATCCACAGAAGAATCAAATTTGGTGAAGGTAATTTCTTTCACCAATTCGGCAGCTTCTTTAAGAGTATATAATTTGCCTGGTTCGAGCTTTTCCTGAGCAAGCTTCATATTTTTTGTAATTCTGCCCATCTTAAAAATTTTAATTAGTTATTAGCTGGGAATTCACCTTCAACAGTTATTCCCATACTTCTGGCAGTACCAGCAACCATTTTCATCGCAGATTCAACTGTAAAACAGTTCAAATCTGACATCTTAGCTTCTGCAACCTGCTTTACCTGATCCCAACTTACCTTTGCTACTTTTTTAACATGAGGTTCAGCTGAGCCAGATTTTAGTTTTGCAGCCTCTAATAATTGAACGGCTACTGGGGGTTGTTTAATTACAAAATCAAACGATTTGTCTGCATATACAGTAATAATAACGGGGAGCACCTTACCAGCCTGGTCTTGCGTCCGGCCGTTAAACTGCTTGCAGAACTGCATAATATTAACCCCTTTGGCACCTAATGCTGGTCCAACAGGTGGTGAAGGGTTAGCTGCACCCCCTTTAATTTGCAACTTGATTAATCCAGCAACTTCTTTAGCCATAATACTTAATAATAAAATTTACTACTCCTTCTCAACTTGCATAAAGCTAAGCTCCAAAGGTGTTTTTCGTCCAAATATTTTGACCATCACTTTCAACTTCTTCTTTTCTTCATTGATTTCTTCAATGATTCCATTGAATCCATTAAAAGGACCGTCAGTAACTTTCACAGTTTCGCCTACCACATAAGGGATATTAACTTCTGCATCTGCTTCAGCCATCTCGTCAACACGTCCTAAAATACGGTTAACTTCAGCCTGTCGCATAGGTACAGGGTCTCCACCTTTGGTGTCACCTAAGAAACCGATCACATTGGTAATGTTTTTCAACATGTGCGGAATCTCACCAATCAAGGCAGCTTCAATCAATAAGTAACCAGGGAAAAAGTTACGCTCTTTGCTTATTTTTTTCCCATTACGAATTTGATATACCTTTTCAGTTGGTATTAATACCTGTGAAACGTACTCTTGAAGTCCAGCATTTGCTATTTCGCTCTCGATATATTCTTTAACCTTCTTCTCTTTTCCACCTACAGTTCTAAGAACATACCACTTTTTTACGTTTTCGCCCATGTTGATTCTCCAATCGTTTAGTAAAATAAACTGTACACTAAGTTCATAATGTTCTCAAAAGAGAAATCCATTACGAATACTATAAGTGCTATAATAAAGGAAGCAACCATTACAATAAAAGCACTATTCTGCAACTCTTTCCAAGTTGGCCATGAAACCTTATGAACCAGCTCATTATAGGCCTCTTCGAAATATAGTTTTAATTTCATCCTTGTGTATTTTGTTCGGCGAATGGTAAGAATCGAACTTACTTAAAAATAACTCCCGATTGAGTTTCATTCGAAAAGAGTCCCGAACCCTAAAGGTTCAGGACTTTTTATCTTAATAATCTACAATTAGTTCACAATTTCAGTAACCTGGCCAGCACCAACTGTACGTCCACCTTCACGAATAGCGAAACGTAAACCCAAGTTCAATGCAACAGGATAAATCAACTCAACATTAATCGTCACGTTATCTCCTGGCATAACCATTTCACGTCCTTCATCTAATGTGATCTCACCTGTTACATCAAGTGTACGCAAATAGAATTGAGGGCGATATTTATTATGGAATGGAGTATGACGTCCACCTTCTTCTTTTTTCAACACATAAACCTCTGCTTTAAATTTAGTGTGAGGTGTAATTGAACCTGGCTTAGCCAAGATCTGTCCACGCTTAATTTCCTTTTTATCAACACCACGAAGCAACAAACCTACGTTATCTCCAGCTTGACCATCATCCAAAATCTTACGGAACATTTCAACACCAGTACAAACAGTCTTACGACCTTCTGCTCCTAGACCAATAACTTGTAGCTCATCACCAGTATGAACAAGACCAGTTTCGATACGACCAGTAGCAACAGTACCACGACCAGTAATTGAGAATACATCTTCAACTGGCATTAGGAATGGCTTATCAACATCACGTTCAGGAAGTGGAATCCAAGTATCACAAGCGTCCATCAATTCTAACACTTTTTCTTCCCATTCTGGCTCACCATTTAATGCACCAAGAGCAGAACCTTGAATTACAGGAGTGTTATCGCCATCAAATTCGTAGAACTCTAACAATTCACGAACTTCCATTTCAACTAGCTCTAGCAATTCTGCATCTTCAACCATGTCTACTTTATTCATGAAAACGACCAATTTAGGTACGTTTACCTGACGAGCCAACAAGATATGTTCACGCGTTTGAGGCATAGGGCCATCAGTTGCAGCAACAACGATAATAGCACCGTCCATTTGCGCAGCACCAGTAACCATGTTTTTAACGTAATCCGCGTGACCAGGACAGTCAACGTGAGCATAGTGACGAACAGCAGTTTCGTACTCTACGTGAGCTGTATTAATAGTAATACCACGCTCTTTTTCTTCAGGAGCACTGTCAATTGAATCAAAAGATTTGATTTCGCAAAATCCTTTTTTTGCTAATACGGTTGTAATAGCTGCGGTAAGGGTAGTTTTACCGTGGTCAACGTGTCCAATGGTACCAATATTGACATGGTCCTTGTCCCTGTTAAAATGTGCTTTAGCCATAACGATAATTATTTATAATTTTTAATCAATTTTAATTCGAGCCGAGGACGAGAATTGAACTCGTGACCTCATCCTTACCAAGGATGCGCTCTACCCCTGAGCTACCCCGGCAGCAAACATTTCAAAACTAGAGCGGGAGACGAGATTCAAACTCGCGACCCTTAGCTTGGAAGGCTAATGCTCTATCAGCTGAGCTACTCCCGCAATATTTAGACAAAATCCCATTTCAAAAACTGCACATACTATACGGCTTTATCATTGAGGCACCGGACTTTATCATTGTGGGGAGAGCAGGATTCGAACCTACGAAGGCGTACGCCAGCAGAGTTACAGTCTGCCCCAGTTGGCCACTTTGGTATCTCCCCAAACACTTTTCTTAGAACTCACATGATCCCAAACTCATCCCTAACACTCTATCGGAACAGCCTGAGACTCCTATTATCATTTTTGAGCCGAATCTCAGATTCGAACTGAGGACCCCGAGATTACAAATCACGTGCTCTGACCAACTGAGCTAATTCGGCAAAACACTCAACCCCTTTTCTCACATCAAAACCCCAGCAAACCACCACTTTCGCATGGTTACAGAGGTATCGCACCTTTAACTTGGCATGATATTTACATTCTCATCCAAAAAGGGTTCGCAAATGTATATATATTTTTAATTAATTCACAAGTTATATGGCATTTTTTAAAATTAATTTTCCTTGAGCTTTTCCTTGAATTTAGAAAGTTGCTTGCGCAATGCGTCAACCACCAAATCGATAGCTTCTTCAAAGGTGTCAGCTTGTTTTTTTGCAAATAAATAATCATTCGAAGGAATAGAAAGTTTCACCTCTGCAACCTTGTTATTTGAAGCCTCTGGCTTCATTACCTTCAATAAAACTTCAGCAGAAATAATCCCATCAAAATAAGTATCTAGCTTACCTACCTTTTTCACAGCAAAATCGACCAACTTTTGATCAGCAGTGAAATGAACTGCATTAACATTGATATTCATAGTTTTCCTCCCCTGTTATTAAGCTCTTGGATGAGCTTGTTTATATATGCTTTGTAATTTTTCGGTTGTCGTGTGTGTGTAAATTTGAGTTGCAGCAAGATTACTATGTCCCAGCAATTCTTTTACCGCATTCAGATCAGCTCCGCGATTTAATAAATGTGTTGCAAAGGTATGTCGCAAAACATGAGGACTCTTTTTTTCGAGTGGAGTTACCAATGCCAGTTTTTTTGTCACAACACGATAAATAAGTTTTTCATAAACCGGCATACCTTTGGATGTTACAAAAAATATGGAATTGTCATTCTCAAACTCAGTCTTTCTTATTAGTAAATATTCCTGAATAAGCTCATTCATACTCCTTGGATAAGGGACAATTCGTTCTTTGTTATTTTTACCCAATACCTTTATCAAGGTTTCATCCAAAAGAACATCTCGATCCTTCAAGTTAACTAATTCAGAAAGACGCATGCCTGTTCCATAAAACAAACTCACAATAAGCTTATCTCGGACACCCTCGAAATCACCTGAGAAATACCCATTATCCAAGAGGGCATTCAATCTTTTCTCATCAAGAAAATGAGGCAACTTTTTAGGGATTTTAGGAGTCATCACCTCACTAAGCGGAGATTTCTCAATCAATTCCTGCCGTAAAAGGAATTTATAAAATGACTTCAAAGTCGTCACTTTACGTGTTACCGTTTTAGCGACAAGCCCCTGATTCATTAATGAAACGACCCAAGCTCGAACTTGCTTACTATCGACTGCCAAGACATTAAAATCCCCGACCGTCTTGAATAAATAATCTTCAAACTGATCGAGGTCTTTTTTGTAAGCAACAACAGTATGGTTCGAACAACGTTTTTCGAACCGCAAATAACTCAAAAATGATTCCCGATAGGACATATACCCTTTTTTACTTCACGCAGGAACCAGATGCAATCTATCTAGTCTTCCTCTCGCTGCATTTGTTCAATATAGATAGCTTTTTTAACCTCAATACGTCTAGTCACTGATGGTTTTGTGAAAGCTTGTCTACCGCGTAATTCTTTGATCACACCTGTCTTCTCGAACTTGCGCTTAAATCTCTTAAGGGCTCTTTCGATATTTTCGCCTTCTTTTACCGGAATAACGATCATACTTATTAATTTTTTTTATCTGTTATATTATTCGAGCCGCAAATTTATGAATTCTACGTAACTAATCAAATTTATCACTAAAAATTTAGAATTAAAAAATAAAACACATCAGAACCGTCTGAAATAAGAAACGTTTCTGATCACTTTATTGTTTTCAAATACGGATAAACTTTCCTGAGAACCGAGTCATTTAACACTGAATCACTCGATAATATATTTTTGTCTTCAACAAAACCGACACGAGAAACATAATCTACGATAAGAGATGCATTGCTCCAATCTAAATAAGGATGGAAAGCCAAATCTTTAGTTTTGGCAAAGTTAATATTGATCTGAGAAACCATTGAGGTATCAATTATGAGATGGGGTTTTATTCCATTAAGCGTTTCATGTTTGAGCCCATATACTTCCCCCAATTGATCCAGAGAATAAAAACCACCTAGCAAATCTCTATATTTCACAATCCGTACGGACAAGACATCTCCAATACCATAAAGCGTTTTAAGTTCTTCCGAAGACGCGCTATTTATTTCAAGTATATGCGCACTCTCTACCTGTGATTCTTTTGTCTCAAAACTTCTCTCGTCCTTCAATTGATCATTTGCCCCATTTCTATGAACGACTACTTCTGAAAAAACAGGCACTTTAGATTCGATATTTACAAAAGGTGCTATTGAATTGTAGACAGAATCGTTCATCCCATAAATTTTCCGGATATCTTCTCTCGAATAAAAAGAACCACCACTTTTGCGATATTTTAACAGATTTTTCTTCACATTGACTGGCAAGTTCAGACTATCCATCGCCAATGAATCAATTGTATTGGGGTCAAAACTGAAAAGAGTTAAAAAAGTGTAAGTTTTGGGGGTCTGATAATTCAATTCAGATCGAAATCGTTCAAATTGTTCTTCATCTGCAACTGTTGGTTTCTCAAAATAGAAAATAATTTGATTGGAAACCATTAGAATGATAATCAGAAAAATCAAAACAACTAATCCTATACGTTCATTTCTAGAGAAGGTAAAATAATCACGAATTATATGGCTTAATCTCATAAATCAAAATAAGCACTTAATTTACCACAATTATTCTTATGATCAAAACATCTTTAAAAATTAAGCAACCCTATGCCATTTAAAAATACAATAGCAATTGCGATAGGTGCAACAAGGCGAACCAAAAACATGAAAACAGATAAAAAGAGACTTGAAATACTCCCACCCTTTTCAATTTCTTCTCTCACTTTTTTACGCCCTAGCTTCCACCCAACAAACAACGATATAAATAACCCTCCTAGTGGTAATAATAAGTTTGCAGAAATCCAATCAAGAAGATCAAAGAAATTCAAATCGAAGAAGGTATAATCTTCAAATATCCCCATAGACAAAGAACAGATGATTCCCAGCAAGGAGACCAAGGCTGTTGCAATAATCGTAGCAACTTTCCTTTTCATTTTAAGTTCCTCATTAAAATAAGCAACAACAACCTCCAAAATTGAAATTGAAGATGTCAAGGCTGCTACAGATAATAAAAGGAAGAAAAGTATAGAAAAAACATACCCTCCCGGCATTTGCTGAAAGACATTCGGCAAAGTAATAAAGACCAATCCCGGACCACTACTTGGCTCTATTCCAAATGCAAAAACTGCTGGAAATATTGCAACTCCTGCAAGTATAGCAATCAAAGTATCGGCAATAGTAACATGAATGGCAGTACTTAGCAGATTGTTGTTTTTATCGATGTATGAGCCATAAGTGATTAAAGTCCCCATACCCAAGCTAAGCGAAAAAAAGGCATGGCCCAAAGCACTTAAGACACCTTCTCCCGTCAATTTTGAAAAATCAGGATGAAAAAGAAACCTCAATCCCTCTCCTGCTCCCTCCAAGGTAACAGCCCTAATATCTAGAACAATAATAATAACAACTAAAATTGGCATTAAAACCTTAACATTCTTTTCAATACCGTCTTTAACGCCAACAATCACAATGGCCCCCGTCAGCATCATAAAAAGCACCTGAAAAACGACAGGCTTTGCCGGCGACTCAATAAAACTCGTAAACATTTGCCCTAATTGATCTGAACTGTGTGACTGAAAGCCATCAAGGACAGAAATAAATACGTACTCGATACTCCAACCAGCAACAACACCATAAAAGGCCAAAATCATAAAAGCGGCTCCCACCCCCAAAATACCGGCAAACTGCCACAAAGAATGAGGTGCAAGTTTTTTGAAAGCTCCGAAAGCATTTTTTCGGGATTTCCGACCAATAATAAATTCTGACAACATGACAGGCAAACCAATAGCTAGAATAAAACCCAAATACACAAACAAAAAAGCAGCACCACCATAAACCCCAGTGATATAAGGGAATTTCCAGATATTCCCTAATCCAACAGCTGATCCTGCAGCAGCTGCAATTACTCCAAACTTGCTTGTAAATACTGCCCTGCCGTGTTTCTTGTGTTCTGCCATTTAATTTATTTTAATTTGAGAATAAGCACATAAGGTAAAGCAATAAAATAATGCAATACATGTACAAAAATATTTTTTCTTTCTAAAAAAGAAAAAAAGCCCTCCAAAATAGGAGAGCTTTCGTCCAAAATTTATATTGAATTAATTTCGCCCCAAACAATTGAGATCTTCAAATGCTAATTTCAGCCGAGCAATAGTTGATTCTTCTGCTTTACGAACCCACACTCGTGGATCGTAATATTTCTTATTGGGCTTCCCCTCTCCATCAGGGTTCCCAATTTGTCCCTGCAAATATGGACGATTAGAAGCTTCGTAAGCACGAACCCCGTCCCAATATGCCCATTGTGTATCTGTATCAATATTCATTTTAATGACACCATAAGAAATTGCTTCTCGTATTTCAGCTGTAGTTGATCCAGAACCGCCATGAAAAACAAAGTTGACTGGCTTAGAATCTTTCAAACCGTACTTCTTCACAATGTACTTTTGTGATGAATCAAGGATTTTAGGAGTTAGTTTCACATTCCCCGGTTTATATACGCCATGTACGTTTCCAAAAGAGGCTGCAATAGTAAAGTTGCTGCTTACCTTCGAAAGTTCTTCGTATGCATAGGCCACTTCTTCTGGCTGTGTGTAAAGCAATGAATTATCAATATTTGTATTATCAACCCCATCCTCTTCACCTCCTGTAACACCCAATTCTATTTCTAGTGTCATTCCAATTTTAGCCATGCGCTTCAAATACTTCTTGCTAATGTCAATATTCTCTTCAATTGTTTCTTCTGACAAGTCTAACATATGAGATGAAAACAAAGGCTTTCCGTTTGTGGCAAAATACTTTTCACCGGCATCAAGAAGTCCATCGATCCATGGCAATAGCTTTTTTGCTGCATGATCGGTATGTAGAATAACACGAACACCATATAATTCGGCAACCTCATGGATATATTTGGCACCTGCAATAGCACCTGCGATTTGAGCACCTTGCCCTTCAAGTTTCAGGCCTTTTCCTGCATAAAACTGAGCTCCCCCATTCGAAAACTGGATAATTACAGGAGAGTTTACAAGCTTAGCTGCTTCTAAGACAGCATTAACAGAACTGGAATTAACAACATTAACAGCCGGCATTGCAAATTGATCTTCTTTTGCAATCTTAAAAAGCAATTGCATTTCAGCACCTGTTACGACACCCACTTTAATTTGATCTGAAATTTTTCCCATGACACTATCTAATTTAAATATTTTTACACTACACTCTGAGAACTTAAAAATACTGTAATTGTTCATCGCAAAGTGTTAAGAATCTTTTAAATCAAAAACAGGTTGCTCCCTTTGTGTGTCCAAATCCTTATTTATTCTTAATATTGTCGTGATTTTGCCAAAAGGTTAAAGATGTACTAATTCAGACACTCAAATTTCTTGGCTCAATCCGTAGAAAAAAAACCCGATTTTAAAGCACTAATTATTAATTATTTAATTCACATGGCAGTTAATTATAAAGACTTAGGCCTAGCTAACAGCAAAGAATTATTCAAAAAAGCTGTTGACGGCGGATATGCAGTTCCTGCATACAATTTCAATAACATGGAACAAATGCAAGCAATTCTTCAAGCTTGTGTTGAAACAAAATCACCTGTAATCTTACAAGTATCTTCAGGAGCACGTAAATATGCCAACGCTACATTGTTGAGAAATATGGCTCGTGGTGCTGTTGAATATGTAAAAGAATTAGGATGCGAAATCCCAGTTGTTTTGCACCTTGATCATGGTGACACATTCGAATTGTGTAAAGATTGTATTGACAACGGATTCTCTTCTGTTATGATTGATGGATCTCACCACTCATATGAAGAAAACGTTGCTTTAACAAAAAAAGTAGTTGAATACGCTCATGCTCATGGTGTAACTGTAGAAGGTGAACTAGGAGTTTTAGCGGGTGTTGAAGATGATGTTGTTGCAGAGAAATCTACATATACTAAACCAGAAGAAGTTGAAGATTTCGTAAAGAAAACTGGTGTTGATTCATTAGCTATTTCTATCGGTACTTCTCACGGTGCTAATAAGTTTTCACCTGAACAATGCACAAAAAACGAAGATGGTGTTTTAATCCCACCAATGCTCCGTTTCGACATTTTGGAAGAAATTGAAAAACGGATTCCAGGGTTCCCAATTGTACTTCATGGTTCATCTTCTGTTCCTCAAAAGTATGTACAAATGATCAACGAATTGGGTGGCCAGATGAAAGATGCTGTTGGTATTCCTGAAGAGTGGTTGCGCCGTGCGGCAAAATCAGCTGTTTGTAAAATCAACATTGACTCTGACGGTCGTTTAGCAATGACAGCAGCCATTCGTAAAACATTTTCTGAGACTCCAGGTGAGTTTGACCCACGTAAATACTTGGGACCTGCTCGCGAAGAATTGAAGAAATTGTACATGGACAAAAACATCAATGTTCTAGGTTCTGCAAATCAAGCGTAACTTATCGCTAGATATATAAATATAGAAGGATGACCAATGGTCATCCTTTTTTTTATTATCGGGTCATATATGAATTTCTATTCTATGTGTTGAATATTTCATGTCAAAAATATCAACAATATTTTGCTTCCCTCACTTTCACTCTATTCTTAGCTAATCAATATTCCAGATTAGAATGGGTAACCAATAGCAAAAGAAAGATTAAAATGCTCAGACTTTATGGGATAATTGCCAATAATTGACCTCTTCCCTTCTTCCAAAGATGGATCACGAAGTTTCATCCCCAAATCTAATCGGAAAACAAAGTACGTGAAATCAAATCGGAGACCTGCCCCGGTACCAATTGCAATTTGCTTATAAAAACGATCAAACTGAAAAAGTGCTCCCGGACGGTTATCCTTTTCATTAATCGCCCAAATGTTTCCTGCATCTAAAAAGAATGCCCCTTCAACCAGACCTAGAAGGCGATAGCGATATTCCAAGTTCGCTTCAATTTTAATGTCACCCGATTGGTTTGGATAGTCACCCTCTAAGGCTTTATAGGTTCCAGGTCCCAATGTACGTACCTGCCATGCTCTAATGCCATTTGCTCCACCCGTAAAGTATTTCTTTTCAAAAGGCAACACATCAAAATTGCCAAAAGGAACACCAATACCAAAGTAAGCACGTCCTACTAGTGAGTTATACTGATCAATCATGTAACCATACCTGTACTCAAATTCGGTTTCCAGATACTGTGCAAAACGAGTTCCCAATACCTGATTGTATTTTGTAACTGCATTGGTAATCGAGTCCTGCTCGGCAACTTCACTCATGTTGGTTATTCCTGACAATGCAGAGAGCAGATTCCCTGCAGACTCTACCGACCATTTGAAATAATGGTAATTATCTCTGCGGCTAAGATTCTGTGTATTATCTACCAAAGTATAGTTTAGAGCAGAAATTAAATGATCTGTAAAACTACTCTTGATATACAAATCTTTAATCGAATTTATAAACTCATCATTAAACTCGTATAAATTGACATAATTGAAATCAATAAGATTAAAATAATGAGTTCGATACAAAGAAGTCTTCCAATTATACCCAAAGCTAAAATTAGTAATGGTGCGGGTATAGTCCGGACGTTGCTGGTAGTTGTACCCCAAGGTCAAGCTCGTCTGTGGTACTTGGAAATTATAAAATCTTCTCCCATCTAATGGACTGAAGAATTTAGGAAAAGTCAATGATCCTTCCAAACCAAATTCACGAGTATTAAAACTTCGGTTGCTCTCACTCACCAGTGCTTGTTGCCGTTCAATAGCCCCTTTTAGTGTAATATTGAATATTTCTGCTCCCCGGAAAACATTCTTATGTTGATAATTAAGATTTCCAGCAACTCCAAGGTTGCCAGAAGAATTTGTTCCTTCCATATCAACAGAAAACCCTTGACGAGACAATGGAGAAAGCTGAAAATTACAGTCCAATACGCCTATAGAATCATTCCCCAAAGAATCAACAGTCACAAAATTGAGGTTAACAACCTTAAACTGCTGTAATTGATTGATAGACCTAAAGGTTTTTTCTACATTGCGTAGTGAGTAATATGTGCTATCCTTCACACGGTTCAGATTTTCAAAAAGCTCCGGATTATACTTCAGCTTATCTTGAAAGACAAAGGTATAGGGAGTCTCAAAAATGGTGTCAGCCGGTGCTACGTCCAACGAACGTTCCATTTGCAACGGGGTATAATCAGAGTTGATCATATAATTTCGAACGACATATCTCTTGTGGTGAATTATTGAGTCAAACTCTCCTCCCAAATCAGCGTCAGAAATTTCTACGGTCAAATCAACCTGCCGACTATTTAAACTACTGTCCGCTACAAACTGAATATACTCCGTTGCAAAATTATAATATCCTTGATTTTTAAGAAAAGTAGCTAATCTCTCCCGTTCAGCATCCAGCTTGTCAACATCAAAAATATCATTCTCTCGTACCTCCTGATTATTGGCAACTCCAATCACTAAGGGACTTATTCGTTCGTCTTCAATTGAGTAAGAATAGTTTCGTATCCGATAAGGCTCCCCTGCTTGTACATCGAAAATTAGATTCACCTTAGGTTTTTTGGGATGATAGACTATTGAATCCTTAATTACAGCATTGTAAAATCCCTTATTTTGCAGATAAATTGCCAATTGTTCTTTTGTACGAATTGTTTGGAAATCCTCATAAATAACTGGTTCTTCACCTATCCGCTTAAACCAATCATTTGATTTCTTTCTAGAAGACATATTATACATCCCCAAGTGAAACTTAATAAATCCAAGGATTCTCAAATTTTCCTTTTGCCTAACTTGGTTTTTCAGTTCCTCCCTGCTTATCTCTCTTGAGTCAATATGAATGTCAACATCATTCAAAAGAAATTGTTCCTCTGGCACAAACTTGGTTGACGAGCATCCATAAATGAAGGAAACTGCTAACAGCAGTGCCAGAATGCGAGTATATTTTATTAAAGACTTTTCACACATATAATAACCATTCCACTAAAAGTTATTGCTCATAAAACATCTGTACCGACAAATAAACACGACCATGAATCAACTCATATGAAAAATTACATTTCCGAATATTGAGTTTTCAATGAATTAATTTGACTCCCTTCCCTTTTCACAAAAATAAACACTCTCAATAGCAATCAAATCATATAAGCTGTTTATTTTTACAAAATGTTTATTCGCCCAACCATGCTAAGTAAAAACAAAATAAAGTTCATTCAATCACTTTCTCGAAAAAAGATACGAGAACAAGAAAACCTATTTTTAGTTGAAGGGAATAAGATGGTTCTCGAAGCTCTTCAATCTAATTTTTCACTTAAACTAATCTGCGGAACAGAAAGCTTTCTTAAAGAAAATAACATCACCCCTGAAGATGCAGAAGAATTGCGTGAAGCACTTCCTAATGAAATTGAAAAGGCCAGTTTGTTGCGATCGCCACAGGAGTCTCTAGCGATTGTAAAAATGCCTGAAAGACTATTCAAACCATCACTCATTTCATCGGACTTTACATTGGCACTAGATTTCATACAAGATCCGGGGAACCTTGGAACTATTATCAGAATAGCTGACTGGTTTGGCATTAAACACATATTGTGTTCTGAAAATACGGTAGATTGTTACAACCCCAAGGTCATCCAAGCAAGTATGGGTGCAATTTTTAGGGTACAGTTACACTACCTAAACTTAGCTGAAACATTATCTGAAGCCAACAAGATCGGAATTCCTGTTTTTGGGACTTTTCTCGAAGGAGAAGACATTTACAAACACAGCTTGAATAAAAACGGGATTCTAGTTATGGGCAATGAAGGGAATGGCATTTCAGGCGAAATTGAAAGCCTAATCACCAACAAGATTCACATTCCTTCATTCCCGGCAAACGAGCAAAGCAGTGAATCACTAAACGTAGCAACAGCTACTGCTATTTGCTGTTCTGAATTTAGGCGACGGATTAGTTAATAATTGAAAAACACAAAGGCAGAACGTCTATCCTCCGAGGTTTCTAACGAGAGCTTCCGCACAACGTTCCCCGTCAATCGCTGATGAAGCAATTCCACCCGAATAACCAGCACCTTCACCGCATGGATATAGTCCTTCAATCCGAATATGTTGCATGCTAATTTCATCTCTGGGGATCCGTAAGGGGGAAGACGTTCGAGATTCAACCCCGACCACAACTGCCTCCTGCGTATGAAACCCTCTCGCTTTTTTATCAATTTGAAGAATTCCTTCTCTTAAACGACTTGAAATACGCTTAGGAAGTTTTTCATGCAAAGCCGACGATATTAGTCCCGGGTTATAAGAAGAATCTGGCAAGTCGGACGATTTACTTCCTGATAAAAAATCAGTTAACCGTTGAGCCGGAGCAAATTGAGTATGCCCATTTAGCTCATAGCATATTTTTTCAACACTTTTCTGAAACTCCAATCCTGCAAAAACACCAAGATGCTTAAACTCCCTTAAATCTTCAGGGCGAACTTCAACAACCAACCCAGAATTTGCAAAAGGAGAATTCCGCGTAGAAGCAGACATTCCGTTAACAACCAACTCCCCAGGAGCTGTTGCTGCCGGAACAATGAAACCGCCCGGGCACATACAAAATGAGTAAACCCCCCGGTCATTAACTTGTTCGACAAATGAATAGGTCGCAGCAGGCAAATATGGCCCGCGCGAATCCTGATGATACTGTATCGTATCAATCAACGCTTGCGGATGTTCAACCCTTACTCCCATTGCAAATGCCTTGGCTTCAAGATTTACTCCATTTCTGTGTAGCATCTCATAGATATCACGAGCAGAATGTCCCGTAGCCAGGACAACAGAGGCCAGCTCAATTTGATCTCCATTCGCAAGGATTAGTCCTTTACATTGATTATTATTCAGGATAAGGTCTGTTACCCTGCTGCTAAAGTGAATCTCACCTCCAGATTCCAGAATTTGCTCTCGAATTTTAGCAATTACCCCTGGTAATTTATTTGTTCCAATGTGGGGATGGGCATCAATTAAAATTTGTGGGTCGGCTCCAAACTGAACTAGCACATCAAGAATTTTCTGTATACTTCCCCTTTTTTTAGAACGAGTATACAACTTACCATCTGAAAAAGTTCCAGCTCCACCTTCTCCAAATCCATAATTAGAATCAGGATCAACCAAATGCTCAAGATGAATTTTAGCGATGTCTCGTTTTCTATCGCTCACATTCTTCCCTCGTTCAAAGATTATGGGTTTATAGCCAAGCTCGATTAGCTTCAATGCAGCAAATAATCCAGCAGGACCAGCACCAATAATTCCAATCGGAGTTTTTTTGTCTACTTGCCCATATTCGCAATACTTCAATTTATTTTCAGGATTCTCCCCCAAATATGCAACAACACCCAGATTAATCTTAATTTGCCTCTGGCGCGCATCAATAGACCTTCGTTTAACAACAATAGCCGTAATTTCCTCAGGTGAAACATTAAGTTTTGAGGCTACTATCGGACGATAATACAATTCATCCGAAGCTTGTTTTGGAGTCAATGACAGGTTAAAATCTTTCTTCATGGCTTCGAGTTAGGGAATCAACCAACATGGTTGCAAAATTGCTTCATTTCAATAAAATGAAAGAAGTAAAAAATAAAATTCTAATAGGGGAAATGGAAATCACAACAAACCTTGTGTGTACCACGTGTTTAATTTTTACTCGAAATGGAAACTTAGTGTAAAAACATTAGACGTCAGTTTATTAATGGCTTGCGTGTAATATTGGCGTTGAGTATCGTCAGGCCCTTCATGAAGCATATTCCCAATCCCAAGGCTTACTTTTAGCTCGGTAGATAAACGAAAAAAGCGCATGTAACTATCCCAGCCAATACCGCCCTCCAAGTAAAAACCTCCTCTGTTAACTTGCAAAAGGTCTTCCACTCCTGTTTTTGAAATATCAATCCGGAAAGCACCGCCACCAATTAAATATGGTCTTTGGTTATTTAAGCGGCTAGACTTATACTTAATGAGCAATGGCAAATCAATGTATGTTGTTTTTATTGAAAAAAATTCAAGGGCATCGTTACCCAAATTACTATCATAAATAGGGACATTGTAGACTAACCTACGTTCGCCAAATGAAAGCCCCGGCAAAAACCGCAAATCAAAATACTCGCCTAATCTCAAATTTGTAACAATTCCAACGGTCAATCCAGCCACCAAGCTACCAATATCTGCACGAATCGAATCACTACCAACAATTTCACGCCCATCAGGATTATCCCAAGTTTCTTCTACAAATTCAGGATTACTGCCAATTGGAGTCCAATGGACTAATGAATAATCCAACGTGTTAAATCCAATAGTAAAACCAAAGTGCAATTCTTTATCATCAAAAGTAGTTTGATGCTTCACATGATCTCTTTGAGCCCAACTATTTAAGCTTAAAAAAAGGAATAATATGAAAATGATTTGCTTTATCACGAAATAATGTCTGTTATATTTAATATTCAAAACAACAATATTATAAAAAATATTGCTTGTGCCCGGCAACTATTCATCATTTATTTGTGAGCCAGATATATGGTTGCTACACCAAATGTTAAACGATGTTGACTGCAATTGGAAAAACCCACTCTTTTCAGGATGTTTAGAAAGTCATCATCATCAGGGAAGGCCATAACCGACTCTGGCAAATAACTGTATGCTGAATCATCTTTTGACACCAACCTCCCAAGGAAAGGCAAAATACGAAAAAAGTAAAATTTATACAGCTGCTTCATCGGGAAATGACGAGGTTTAGAAAATTCGAGAATTACAGCAACTCCTCCAGAGCTTAAGACCCTGTGGAACTCACTCAATCCTTTCTCAAGATTCTCAAAATTGCGAACCCCAAAGGCAACTGTTATAGCGTCAAACGATTTCTCCTCAAAAGGCATATTTTCTGAATCACCTTTTTGGAAAGAAATTAAATGCTCGAGCTTCAATCTTTTCACTTTCTGCTCTCCTACGCGAAGCATTTGTTCAGAAAGATCAAACCCTACAATTTCCTGAGGAGCTATTTTTGACGTTTGAATTGCAAAATCGCCAGTTCCGGTAGCTACATCAAGTATTTTCCTAGGCTTAAAACCGTTAAGAATACGAACAGCTTTTCTTCTCCACAATTTGTCAATTCCCAAACTTAAAAAATGATTTAAGAAATCGTATTTAGGAGCAATATTGTCGAACATCTGTTCAACTTGCTGTTTTTTACTTTTGTCAGAATTCTGATATGGAGAAACTGTCATTAAGCCTGTGGTATCATTTTATCAATAAATCCGAATGACTCATCATCAATACGAACCTCGCCTTTTGTAACGTGTCCAAGCGTAAAGAAAGGAACTTTTGCATTTTGCATGAAATCAACAAAATCATCATCTTTATCAGCCGGTACTCCAACAATCAAGCGCCCCATTGACTCTCCAAACAAAAAGGCATCTTTTCGAATTTCAGCATCAGTAGTGATGTCAAACCCCAAGCCGGCAGACATTCCCGCACGTAATAATGAAAAGAACAAGCCCCCCTTACCAACAGGGCTTGCAGAAGAAATAAGCCCCTCATTTTTAAGTCCTATCATTACCTCGTGCAACTTGGCCTCTACTTCAATATCAAAAACAGGCAATGGAGAAACATCAATTTCATGATAAAATTCCAAATATTCTGAGGAGTTTATATCATCCCAAGAACGGCCAATCACGAATATATTATTCCCTTTATCTTTCAATTTATGAGTAAGTAACTTCTCATCTTCGCCAATACTTCCGACCATACTAATAAAGATAGTTGGAGTCACTGGCCCATGAGAAGAAAATGAATCAAAGCGGATTTTACGATCAGAAATTTTTAATCCAAACTTTGTACTTGCTTCTTCCAGTCCTTTTTTAGCACCAGCAGCAATGTTTTGTCCATTTGGATCAGCAATGTTTATATGGTATAAAAGTGCACTTACTGCAATTGGTTTTACTCCTAAACAGATCATGCGTCGAGCTGCCCTACTTATTAATATCTCAGTAGCAGTTTTAGGATCATTTTCAAGATGATGATGAAACGCATGAGTCGTCATCGACATGACTTGTCCATTTTCAGTAGTAAAAACACCTGCTTCATCCCCATCGTCCTCATTGAGACTTTCAGGGTCAAATCCCTCTTCGCTAAAATCATTAAAGTAATTAACCGGAGCTAAATTTGGGTTTACCATCAGGTTAAAAACAATGTTTTGAATATCCTTTGGCTCTTCAATCTGTTCGATAGAGAACAACTCATTTTTTGCAATTACTTCGTCCATATTATACATTTAACAGCTTAAATACTGAAAACAAAAATAGTCAAGTAGTTGAGCTTTCCATAAAAAAAGGACATTTTAATTCGGTTGAGCTCAACAACAACTGTTTCTACTGAACAAAAATACCAAAAGAAACGGATCAATTAATGTTTCGGACTTAAAGCAATTAAGTTTGTGTTAGTTTTTAACCCTTAAAATAGACAAGACATAATAGAAAGTATTTACTTTGTGTTTTTAAGGTCTTCCGATGTGGATATGACAAAAGCTTAATAATCCACACCTCTGATCGCGACACATACTATATTTCAGAAAATAACAGATATGATTATCAGTTCTTCCTATTTAAAAGAATTTACAAAACAAGTTTTCGAAGCAATGGGTTGTCCTGCGAAAGAAGCAGATGTGGCAGCTGATTGTTTAAACCAAGCGGATCTTCGTGGTGTTGACTCACATGGGGTCGCCAGATTGAGTGGGTATGTTAGGCTTTGGGAAAAGAAGCGGCTTAACTCTCTCCCTCAAATAAAAATAGTTCATGAAACACCATCAACCGCAGTGATGGATGGGGACTTGGGGCTTGGCTTAGTTACTGCACCTGCTGCCATGAAAATAGCCATTGAAAAAGCAAAAAATGTTGGTAGCGGTTGGGTTGCTGTAAAGAATTCAAACCACTACGGAATTGCCGGCTACCACGCGATGATGGCCTTAGATGAAGATATGATCGGAATTTCTTTAACAAATGCCAGTCCGTTGGTATCTCCAACATTTTCGAAAAGTCGTTTTTTGGGTACAAACCCAATTGCAGTTGCCATTCCAGCACTTACAGAACCACCCTTTGTTATTGATATGGCAACAACAACCGTTGCCAATGGTAAACTCGAAGTTCTTCAGAGAAAAGGAGAAGATACCCCATATGGTTGGGCACAGGATAAAGAAGGACAGGCCACTACTGACGCTTTCATTCTAAAAAAAGGAGGCTCTATGCTCCCTCTTGGAGGAGACAGAATGCATGGCAGCCATAAAGGCTATTGTTTAGG
This sequence comes from Prolixibacteraceae bacterium, assembly GCA_963662675.2. Lineage (GTDB taxonomy): Bacteria > Bacteroidota > Bacteroidia > Bacteroidales > Prolixibacteraceae. The sequence continues at coordinate 608,858 of CAXXHP010000001.1, read as the reverse complement.
ATCGATGGTAGACATATTTTCGGCCGTACTTTCCGGTGCAAACTACGGACCTTGGGTACCTCCGTTTGTCTCTTTTCTTGAGCCACCAGCAAATCCAGTTGGTGAAGGAATCGGTCATTTTTTAGGTGCATTTCGCATTGACGCATTTCGGCCGGCTGAAGAATTTAAAAGCCATATGGACAATTGGATAAAAACTTTCCGAAATGCCGAAACAATTAATCCAAATGATAAAGTACTGATACCGGGAGACCCAGAAAGGGAAATGACCTATGAACGCCTGAAAAACGGAGTTCCACTGCAAGAAGCAGTTGTTGATGACCTCAAACAACTTGCTGATAAATTTAGTTTAACGTTTAATCCAACACAGAATGTCTGATTTACTCGTCATCACCCCGGTGAAAGATTCCATAGAAACAACCATGCAAACCATAGAGGCTGTTTATCGGGCAGATGGCAACCACATGCATGTTATCTTTAATGACTTCAGCACACCCGAAACAAAAGAAATTTTGGAAAAAAACCAGTTAAAGTTTGGATACGAACTGGTTAATCTGGAAAATATTACTGAAACACCATCGCCTAACTACCGTTTGGTTCTGCAGCTGGCCCAAAAAAGAGCTCTTATAATAAATGTTCCACTGGTAATTATCGAATCAGATGTGATCATTAAAAAAGACACGCTAACCAATATGCTAGACGTAAGCAACAAACAATTGAATTGCGGTATGCTAGGGGCAATTACTACTGATGAAGCAGGTGATATAAATTTTCCATACCTTAATTTCAAGAAAGATGAGGCCGATATTTTAGACACATCACACAGCCTTAGCTTTTGTTGTACTTTACTCACAGTCAACCTACTTAAAAGCTTTTCATTTAAAGAATTGTCGAAGACAAAAGATTGGTATGATGTTTTCATCTCCAAAAAATCAAAAAGACTAGGCTTTCGTAATTATGTGGCATTCTCATTACCTGTTGTTCACAAACCACACAGCAGCCGCCCTTGGAAACAATTAAAATATACTAACCCGTTAAAATATTACATAAAGAAACTTTCAAAACGCAAGGATCGGATTTAAATGACCTTAAACAGTAAATATCACAGACTTAAAAAAACCGGACATTTATTGTTCTGGTTATTCAGTCTTGTTTTTGCCTTAATCGTTTTTTATGTTGTAACTGACCATCAATTAGGAATTACTCCTGAGATAGTATTGATGGCCATAATCATTAACTTTGGTTTTGCTTTCGCTGTTTATACAAACTTCTACATATTAATCCCCAAGTTGCTGAAAAAGAAAAGCTACATTTTCTATATTTTTTGGCTCATTATCACCCTTTCCATTTCATCACTAATCATTATCTCTCTTTTCCTTTTTATCAAAGAAGGAGTTTTCACCAAACAATTATTCTCTACTCATTTTTTTACATCTGCAGTATATGTTACGATTACCTCTCTTGCAAAATTTGTAACCGACTGGATTGAATTACAAGACATTTCTTTACGTTACAACAAAGTTGAACGTGAAAAACTTGAAGCAGAGCTCAACACACTGAAAGCCCAAATAAACCCGCATTTCCTCTTCAATAGCCTAAATAACATTTATTCATTATCACTCGTCAACTCAGAAAAAACACCACAACTTATTCTGAAATTATCAGACCTAATGCGCCATGTGCTGTACGAATCGCGCGAAGACTACATTCCATTACGAAAAGAAGTTGAGTTTATTGGAAATTTCATTGAATTACAACGCATCCGTTTAAATGAAAAAGTTGATATCCAATTCCATCGTCATGGAGATGTGTCAAATGGGCTTATTATTCCGCTTATTTTAGAACCATTTGTTGATAACGCATTTAAGCATGGTCCCCGTTCAAACTCCCAACATCCATTCATTCATATTTCACTTAAAATAGAAGCCAATCAATTGTTTTTTGAAGTAAGTAATTCCTGCGATGAACAGGAAACTGCTAAAAATGACAGTGCACATGGAATTGGATTAAGAAATGCACGACAACGACTAGCCTATCTTTACAAAAAAAGAGAATATGATTTAGACATCAACAAAAAAGAAAATACCTTTATAGTTCGGTTAAGAATAAATCTAAAGAACCCTGAAAACCAATCGTTATGAACGTGAAAGCCATCATCGTTGACGACGAACCTTTAGCTCGGCAAGTGATTTTAAAATACGCAAACGATATTCCTAATCTCGAAATCATATGCGCATGTGATGATGCCCTTGAAGCCAACCAGATAATTTCAGAAACCCATATTGACCTCATGTTTCTTGATGTCAATATGCCGAAACTGTCGGGGCTTGATTTCCTCAAAAATCTTAAAAATCCTCCACTGGTGGTTCTAACCACAGCCTACACTGATTATGCCATGGAAGGCTACGAACTAAACATTCTTGATTACTTGAAGAAACCCTTTGGCTTTGAGCGTTTTTTCAAAGCCTTTCAAAAAGCAGAAGAGCAACTTGCCCTTCTAAATAATAAAGGAGATCAAGAAATTGAGCCAACATACATTTTCATTAAATCAAACAAAAAAGCAGTTCGATTAGAAATTAAGGATATTCGTATTATTGAAGGACTGGGCGACTATATAAAAATCCACCTCAAAGACACGCATCACATCACCAATCTAACCATGAAAAAGATGGAAGAGTTACTCCCTTGCAATGATTTCTTCCGCATTCACAAATCATTTATAATTCGGCTCGACTGCATTCAATCTATCGAAGGCAATCAGATTGAAATTGGGAGACAGAAACTACCCATTGGGAACAATTTCCGTCAGGCTTTTAATGAGTTGATTGAAAAGCGATTTATTAGATAGGTCTTGGGTTACACCTGTTACTATTGATATTTAAAGCACGTAACTCAAATATCAAAACCCTGCTCACGAATCGTTTTCAGCAATTTTTCGGAGAAAAATATATTGTCAGCTTTTTTGTATCTGATGTCTGTAAAAACTTGCGCCAGATTTTGCTTCCCGTTTTCAGCAACAAACTTCATAGAGCTTTCCAAGGCTTCTTTCTCGCGGAAAATTTCATTAATTGTTGAGTCTGAATAATCTGCATACTTTTCAAAATGCACAACTGCATCCAAAGGTAAGCGGTCTGTTAAACCGGCATCCTGATCAGGATACCCCATACTAATGGCTGTAATTGGAATAACACCTTTAGGCAGTTCTAAGGCATTGATAATCTCTGGAGCATTATACAAGGCGGTACCCAAGTAGCAAATCCCCAAGCTCTCATATTCGGCAGCAACACAAATATTCTGTGCGCAAAGCATCGCATCAATGGTTGCATTAAAAAGCCACAACAAATTATCGTAACCGGCATCAGCATCACGCAGTTCACACCAACGGTTAAAACGGCGCATATCAGCGCATATCGTCAACAATACAGGCGCCTGTGTCACCATAGTCTGATTGAAATGAAAAGGCGCTAATTTGGCCTTATTCTCTGTTCCGCGAGTAACAACAATACTGTAAAGTTGCATATTCCCCGTGGTTGAAGCCCTTGTTCCGGCTTCCAATATTTTATTCAGTAATTTTTCAGGTATTTCATCCGTCTTAAACTTCCGGATGGAGCGGTGTTGAAATAGGGTTTCCATATCGTTTCTTTTTGTGAGAGGATAACTCGAGTCACCTCTTTGAGTACGATGCAAAGTTAATCGCAAATGTTAATATTTCAATTGGTGGCATGCATGAATTCGTGTGAGGGTTGTTGTTTTATCGAGATCCTGAAACAAGTTCAGGATGACGTGTGATAGAATGGCTGGTGCATAACAATAGCAGATTGCTACGCAGAGCTCGCAATGACGATAAATGTAGATCATACTACATATTGCGTTGTGGGTTCTCAATGACAGGAAAATAGTTGTCACCCCGAATTCATTTCAGGGTCTGTTGTTGCTGATAATAATTGGAGATAATGAAGCAAGTTCTGGCTGACGTGCGAGTCATTTTAAAACAGATCACTTCGCTGTGCTCGTGATGACGAAGAAATGAAGGTGGTAGATTAAATAGATTTCGGCACTTCGTTCACAATGACGATGGTTCGTGCATGATAATAACAGATTGCTTCGCGGAGCTCGCAATGACGGTGAATATAAATCATACTACATATTGCTTTGTGGGTTCTCAATGACGATAGAAGTACACTGTACTGCAACATTACTTTTTGTGTAACACTATTTCAGGACGGGGAAAAGTACCAATAAAAAAAGGGGAACCTTTCGGCTCCCCCTTTTTAATCAATCAATTCGGCATTACCTTTTAACAATTCTTTCAGTTTTAACAACAACATCACCTTCTACAAGAGTAATGAAGTAGATTCCACTGCGTAATTCACCAGTTGAGATAACGTTTGATGGGTTAACGATGTCTTTCACACGTTGTCCAGCTACATTAGTAATAATGATGCGAGACAATTGGTCAGCATTGTCAACTTTTACGATATCTGCAAAAGGATTAGGATAAACCTTGAACTCTAGAGAATCATTTACTGGATTTTCAGTTCCTGTTGCAAAATCAGCACCAGTTGTGAAAGTCCATTCAGTTTCATCAGAAATACCTTCATAGTCGTTGCCTGTCATATCTTGTATTGCACCAGCATCAACTGTGACATAGTAATCTGTATTAATATTTAAGCCACCTATTGCGGCATCGTATACATAGTCGATAGTTACAATAGCTCCATCAATCATTGTGTCATCAAGCACAATATCCAATACTGGAACTGTTTCACCAGCTGTAACTACATGAATGCTACCACCAGCAGCAGTCAATTCAACATCCTCGTTGAATACCATAACAAATGTTGGATGATTACCTTCAATAGTTTCTTCATCAGGAGACAATGTTTCAATTGCCAAACTTCCATCAGAAGTAGTAAACGTCCATACAAAAGGATCAACTACACCTTCAAAATACTCAGGAGTTGCAGAATTATTGCGAATAGCTGTTTCTTCCACAATCACATAATACTCCGTATTTAAAGTCAAATCCAATAAGCTAGAGCTAATGGTAACCGTATTCTCGCTGAATTGTACTTGAGTTGGATCAGTTACATCAAATGAGATGCTAACTGGACCACCAATACTTTCAACTGGATGAAGTTGGATTGTTCCTGTTCCGGCAACAACTACCTGATCAAAGACAATTGACAAGTCAGTACCAATAGATACTCCTGTTTCGTCCATTGCTGGAGTATATTGCTCAACCATAGGATTAGCATTAACTTCGGTAGTAAACCACCATTCGCCAATTTCTACTTGTTGTGTTTTAACACTATTGTCTGCACTAAGAATGAATGAACCTTCGCCTAATTCTGCATAATAAGTAGTATTAGCCATTAGATCAATACCTAGATCAAATGCATATTCAGTAACTTCACTTACATCAGCACCAGGAGGAATACGAATTAAAGCAACAGCATCGCCATCTTCTTCTTCGTAAACTGCAAACCAACCATAATCACCATCAACCTCACGGTCAAATGTAATTTCCATTGGAGAGCTAACCATTACACCTGTTTGCATATTTTGAACGAATGTAGGAATTGGGAAATTAGCATCTCTTAATTCGAATGTCCATTCATCCAACACAACGATTCCTGCAAATTTATTGTCAGCGACATCAACAATTGCACCTTCAGGAATGATTACATAGTACTCGTCGTCAGTATCTAAGGTTAAAGTTGAAAGATCTGCAACTTCAATATACCAACCTCCAAGAGTATTTTCACTTTCAACATCAGTCATATCAACAGTAGCAACTACCTCACCTGACCAACGGTGAATGTCAATTGTTCCGGCACCAATAACTTCTTCATCGAAATATAAGCCAATAGCATCATCTTTTGCAACAATACCTCCATTAGTTGGGGCATATGCCCATGAATATACTACACCCTCTGCATCAGCACTCAACTTTGGAGCAACAACATCACCTGTAGAATAGGTTTCATCATAATCACTCATTGATTCAATGTTACCTTGTTCAATTTGTATATCACTACCATCCAATTCCAAGTCATACTTAGTCTCGCTGTCAAGTCCATCAGTAGCAACCAAAGTAATTATTGATTTCTCAGCAGTCTCAACATAAGAAACAATCGTTACAGGAACATAGTCATCTTCTTCATAATTATAAAGAGAGAATACACCTAGATCTTGTAACAATGAAGCTGTCATTACCAGGTTATTATTCTCCGTGTCAATAGCATCATATGTAAAGATAGTACCTTCAATCTCAACAGTAAATGTCTGATCAATTTCAATGCTTACTACTGTTTCGTCATCTCCATCATTATCACCAGGGATAAATGTAACTGGGTCTGTACTAACAGCATCTTCTGCAATTGTGAAAGACATCTCAGCATTCTCAGTCAAGTTTCCATCTTCATCATAAAGATTATTGAATCCGTATGTAATCGTTTGTCCTTTATACTTTTCAAAACCTTCATAATCCTCAGTATAGAACCACAGTTTGTGGTGTGATGAAGAATATTCAATTTCAAAAGGAACATCAACACCGTCAACCTGCATATAAACATGCTGTTTCAATTCATAAGTGTCAATTAACATTGATCCATTATAGCCACCAGCATCCAAGAAGAATTCATCGTACGCATAGAAATCATCAATAACGTAACCATCTGAACCACTGCCTCCAAGATTATTCTGGAATACAAGACAAATTTCATCGTCTGGTACAAAATCAATTGTTTCCCCATCGGTAAAATGGTATGGATAACCATCATATGGCGTTTTGAAAGACACTTGCAAAGGCGTTGTATCATTGGTATCAACAGCCCTATAATAACCTAGATCCAAATTACCATCATTATCCCACTCATTACCATTGGCATCACTAAAAGTTCCGTCAATTACTTCTAAGTAATATTCGTCATTTTCAACTAAAGCACGGTTTGTTGTAATGGTAATTGTAGTAGTTCCTTCACCACTAATATTAGCAGCAGTAATGATATCATACTCGATATTGCTATCTCCATAATATTCATCTACATAAAGAATATAGTTTGTGAAATTATCATTCAAGCTAACTGGCTCTGAAAACTCCAATGTAAATGTTGGGGTCAGACTGGTATAATACCCATCATAGTCATAGTAAGTTCCTTGATAAGGTGTTGGATTCACAAAATCAACAGTGTCATCCTCTAATACAGGAGGAACACTATCATCAGATACAACAGTAAATGAAGAACCTAAAATACCTGCATAAGCATTTGCGACATTCGCATCATCATCATCTTCGGTTAAACGTGGAACATCAACGATCATTCCAGGATCAACTTCTACAGTATAAGTAGCTACATCGTCAGAAATAGGCAACCCTGCTGCATTAATTTCAATGCTAATAATATTTGCATCAGCATCTTCACCATCAAGATTAGCAACTGGTGCATAATATGTAACACCGTTCGCATCAATAATACGAGCGTAAGCATCTACAATTGGTTCAACATCTTCATCAAATACTAACAAGAATTTATCTGTAAGACCTAATTCGGTAGGTAGAGCTTCTGCTAATTCAGGAGCGACAGTATCATCAGTATAATATGTGAAATCTTCAACGTCAGACATGTTACCTGCTAAATCTTCAGCGATAGCAACAACACGATACTCAGTCTCAGAATCCATAACTTCGTCAAAGGCTAATTTAATAGAACCTTCATCTAAATCAGCAACAGCAACTTCAGTACCTAGATCTTTAACTTGTTGCGCACCTAATGTTGCATCAAGATCTGCAGTCCAGAAATAATATAATTTCACAGCATCAGAAGCATCATCAGTTAAAACCAATTCAGCCAAATGACCATCTTCTTCTGTATATGAAATTGCATCCATTTCGTCACCATCAAAATCAACGATAGGAGCATCAGGAGCTTCATAATCAGATGTTGTAAAAGAATCATCCCAAGCACCTAATACATCTCCATTAGAACCTTTAAGAACACCAGATCCAAATGCCACAGTATACTCTGTATCTGCAACAAATTCATCTAAAATGACTAAAGAAGCATTGTCAATAGTAATTTCAGTTTTCTCAGCGTTGATTGTACCTGTAAATTCAATTTCAGTTGCACCTTTATATAGTTGAACTAAAGTAGGTATTTCAATATCTGTAACTTCAGTGTCATCAGCTTTTGTAACAGGCTTGCTAAATTTCAAAATTACATCTGAATCTGTAGCTGGCTTATCATCAGCACGCAAAATAGTGAAGTCCAAGCTCACCGAAGGAGCAACAACGTCACCTGTAAAAAAGTTCCATGCGCCATAAGTCGTAATGCCTTCATAGTAACCTTCAGTTGGCATAGACTCATCTTTAAACGCATCAGGAGTAATCAATACATAGTATTCGTTATTAGCAGCAAGTGTAACATCTGTAATCGTCACCATATTTCCATTGGCACCAATTTTTTCAAGATCCACATATGCATAATATACCATAGTATCATCACCAGTATTGGAAATATCACCCGCTGCGTCAATAGATGCGTAATCAGTGTCTGTACCGACCACTTCGAATACATAAACTAATTTGCGGCTACCTGCATTATTTTCTAATACCGATTCTGAAAATTCCATGGTCATATCAATACTGTAAGGTACCAAATCAGCACCATCGGCAGGATAAAGACCACCTTCAATAACAACTGGATCTGGATTAACTTCAGTTGTGAAACCAATCACATAATCACCAGCCATTGGGTTACTAGCTAAATCGTTAAATGCAGCAGCAGGAATAGTAACGGTATAATCCGTTGAGTAATTCACTAAATCAGCAGCATCAATTGTAGCAACAAGACCATCTTCATCTAATGAAACTTTTGCAGCACCAACCACAATAGTTTGTTCAGTAGTGGCGTCTTCTACAATTGTGATATCTCCAGAACCTAAAACTACAGCTTCATTAAACGTTAATGTTAAGCCATCTTCTCCCCAATCTAAAGCGATATCAACATCTTCATCTGCTGGAGTTGAAGAATCCACGATTGGACCTACAGTATCTTTAGATTTGATAGTGAAAGACACTCCATCAAACTGAGCATAATCAGTTCCATTATAAGTTGCATTACTTTCAACTAAAGCAGCAGGAAGAGTTACAACATATTCAGTAGCGCTTTCAATTGCATAATCAGGCACAGTAATAGTCAATACACTACCATCAATATCTGAAGGTAGAATAGTAATATCTAGAGTCGTTACTCCTCCAATAAATGTAACAGGATTCGTTAATGTTAAATCATCAATCGCTTGATTAAATTCAACTTCAATAGCTAAACCTCCGGCAGTTAATTCCTCAACACCCTCGGCAACTACATCCATTGCATAAGCACTTGATGCATTTACGGTATATGTTTCAGCAATTACTGTTGGTGCAACATAGTCACCTGTAACAGTAAATGATTTATAAGTAGCCATTGCTACATTACCGGCACAGTCTTCCATTGAAGAACCAACGCCATAATAGTAAGTATCTCCGGCAGCCCATGCCCAACCATCAGGAGTTAAAGTATAAGCAGGACCTACACTAACAACTGTAAAAGGCAAATTTTCACCGCTAGCATTATCTTTTTTCAATACGAATGGAGTTTCAACATCTATTCCATACTCTGACAACAAGCTAACATCTTCGCTAAAAACAATTGTCGCATTGCTTGTAGTAATCACTGAGCTTACAACCTCATCAGCTAATAATGTAACAGTTGGAGCAGTGAAATCACTTACAGTATATTCATTACTTGCAGAACCATCAAAATCATCTCCATTAGCATCCTCAACATCTGTATCATCAAATGTCATGCGAACTAAAGATGCAGCATCACCACAAATTGCACTTTCATAACCATCCGTTGGAGTTCCTGTAATGGTCATTGTCTCAGCGTCATAAACTAAAGTATAGTCAGCAGGATCAACAACAACATATGCAGCACCATCAAAACTAGTTTCAACAGTAATAATATCTGCTAAGTCAGCAGTAGTTAATGCATTTACATCAGTACCGTCATCAAAGAAAACTGCTTTAGAAAACTCGATAGTTAATGGAGTATCCTCTCCAAGGTCAGTTTCAGGACCATAACTATACTCGGCATAATCCATATCTCCAGTTGTTACAGTAAAGCTAACTTCACCTTCAAGAACGTTACCGTTCTCATCTTCAACTACCCCTGAACGAAGGATTACAGTATAAGTAGTATTACTTTCTAAGTCCTCATCAGGTTCAATTCCAATCGCATCATCGTAAAATTCGAAATCATCAACTTCAATATTTACAACGCCTTGTTTAAAAGATACATACTTTGTCCATTCTTCTTCATCCCCAGATTCAGGCCAATCAGAGCCATCAGTCAAATAAACATCTTCATCAAAATTAATGTAGATATAATCATCCGTGTCGGCACCTGTAATGTTACCTATAGTTTCATCAACTGTTGATGTAGAGAAAGTTACAACAGGAGGAAGATTATCGTATCCAACAATTGTCCAACTCGTAGCAGTAACAGGAACAGCTATACCTGGAGTATCATCTCCATATAAATTTCCATAAATATCTTCCAAGTATCCAACAGGGAATGCGATATAATAATCACCATCGCTTTCTAAAGAAGCACCAAAGTCAAATACAACTTTCCAATCTCCTTCATAATCTTCCCCTTCTGGAATCTCAGTACTTGTTAAGCCTGCTGCATCAATAGATGCAATCAACTCATTCGTGCCTTCTTTACGCAAAGACAAAGTACCTGTACCGCCAACTACCTCTTCATCAAAAATATAATATGCACCAGTAGTAATATCATTTACCTCTACAGTTCCACGATCCTGTGCAATTGGGCCTTGATCGTCAACCGTTGTAAAACTAGTAACATATGAATCTTCTAGATCTGTTGTATTTACAGGATCTTCAGTATTTGTAGCAATAATATAAACACCATACTCAGTGCCACCAACTAATCCTGTTACGTCAACAGTATTTGAAGTAGCAGCAGTAAAATCACCAACATCTGTTGGCTCTGTAGTTCCTACATAATACTCATAGGTACCTTCTTCTGAAAGCGTAACAGTTAATGTAGCACTAACCATCGTTTCATCACTTACAACAACAGTTACTTCAGGGGCAGTGTTGTCACGAGTAGAGAAAGTCCAAGTCGTATTACCCGAAATCCCATCATATATATTAGCTTCTGCATCTTCACCATATGCCGAAACATCATCGGTAAAGGCGCCAGAAGCAACACGCACATAGTAATTTGTCTCAGGCAAAAATCTAGCATCGACATCCACAGAAATCGTCACTTCAGAACCAGATACGGCAACATCCTCAGAAGTTACTTCTACTAATTCAACAACGGTCCCATTTTCTTGATAGATAGCAATATTGCCTTCACCTTTAACCACATCCTCATTGAAAGTAATAACTAGTTCAAAGGGATCTCCTAATAAGTTGGCAGCAACTCCACTTCCCACAGGAGACAGAGCATCTGTCGCAGCTAATTCAGGAGCTGTAAAATCACCAGTTGTAAAATCCCAACTAGAGATAGAAACGCCATTTCCATCAACAGTCACAGCACTTGAACTTAATTCAATACTGTAATCAGATTCTTCTTCAAATGAAGCAATCCCATGGGTAACAACAACCGTATTCCCAACAACCTGCGAATTACCATCAGTATTGTTAACAGGAATAGTTGCAATAGTTGCACCTTCTTTTTTGACAACCATAGTACCACCTGTAGTGGTAATTGTTGGCACCTCAGAAAAGGCTACAACAAATTGTGTCGCGATATCAGTTGGTATGACATTGGAGTATTCATCCTGAGGAATAGAATTTTCACTATCCCAATAGGTAGCACCAATTGCCAATGACTGAAAACCGAACACACAAATTAGCATCAAGACGCTAAAAAGCTGAGTAAATGATTTTCTCATAGCATTTGTTTTTTAATTGTACTTAATTGATTGATTGATTGTAATATATAATTCATTATTTGTAATTAAAACTTACACATACACACATTCCATCCTTTCTCAAGAATGCAATTGTACAAACCTAAAAAATTTCTTCCCAATGTACAAGCCTTTTTTACTTAAAATTGAATAATTTATACACATAATTTTCAACACTAAACCTCTGAAAAGTGAGAGTAGTTGCAAACAACAGAGTGAACTAGCATCCTTTTTAACTTAATTTTACATTTGTACTCCACCGGTGGAGCTAAAAATTATTATGCCGACTAACTCCACCTGATACACACCTCCAAAAGCTAATTTTACTATTACCCAACAATAACAAAAACTAATTTTCACATGTTGCTAAAACAGCATATATTTACGTCAACTAAGCCAGAAAAAACAAAGAATACACTAAAAAACAATCACAGATGAAAGACGAAATACGCAAGCTCTACAGGGACATAGTTCAGACATCTAAATGGCCATCAATACTGATATTTGCTGCCTGTTTTACATTATCAGCCCAGAGCTGTAAAACGTGTGAATGCCCAGCGTATTCCCAACATGAATCACTAAAGAAAAATACGGAATCACAAAATCAACAAAAGAGATTATCAACAACAAACGACACGTACAAAACCTAAGCAACTATACATAACTAAAACAGCAAACAAGAACTTAAACACAATCTACCAAACAGTGTTTTTCGCCTATCATTTGAGCAAAATGGGATATCATATGTCCAACAACACCTATCTATGCATATCCACAACACATCGTATTATACTCTTCAAGTTTATTAATAGCAGCACCTTCAAGCAACAACAGCAGGTTGCGATTAAAAACTTCAAATACCGATTCTTGAAAATGCGATCTGTATCAATTACTCTCATAAAAAACATTGACACATAATAGCTCTCACAGATCGCATAAACAAAAGGACAGCAAATAACGACACATAAAGCTCAGCTACAATACATTAATCACTTTTTAACGCCCTGAGGTTTTCATATTTGAATCACAATGGGTGTTTGGTCATGAAATTCCCGAATCTAAGCAAGGAAAAGAGACGTATGCGTTTATTCTTAAGTTGTCTTTATGGCTTAATCCTAAAATCAGAACTTTCAAAACCTGAATATCGACAATACAACAATTAATCCATCAACATTAATTAAATTTTAAACTCAGAGTAAAAAAATAAAACAAAAACAAAAAATTTGATCGTTATCAATTTAGTTCGTTATTTTGTAGCGCTTTGAAAAAAAAGGCTCAAAACACAAGAATAAATCTTACATTAATTTAAAATTATCAACTATGTCAAAAATTAAAATCGGTATCAACGGATTTGGCCGTATCGGACGTTTTGTTTTCCGCCAGGCTGTAGCAAAAGGTACAATTCAAGTTGTTGCTATCAATGACCTGATCGATGTTGAATACATGGCTTACATGTTAAAATACGACTCTACTCACGGACTTTTCAACGGTGACGTTGAAGTAAAAGACGGTAAATTAATCGTTAATGGTGCTGAGATTCGTGTAACTGCTGAAAGAAACCCTGCTGACATTAACTGGGGTGCTGTTGGTGCTGACTATGTTGTTGAATCAACTGGTTTGTTCTTAAGCAAAGATTCTGCTAAAGGTCACTTGGCTGCAGGTGCTAAAAAAGTAGTTATGTCTGCTCCTTCAAAAGATGATACTCCAATGTTTGTAATGGGTGTAAACAACACTTCATATACAAATGATATGGACTTTGTTTCAAATGCTTCTTGTACGACTAACTGCTTGGCTCCTATCGCTAAAGTATTGAATGACAACTATGGCATTAAAGAAGGTTTGATGACTACTGTTCACGCAACTACTGCAACACAGAAAACCGTTGACGGTCCTTCTGCGAAAGACTGGAGAGGTGGACGTGGAGCTGGTCAAAACATCATCCCTTCATCTACTGGTGCAGCTAAAGCTGTAGGTAAAGTAATTCCTGAATTGAACGGAAAATTAACAGGTATGGCTTTCCGTGTTCCAACTCCAGACGTTTCTGTTGTTGATTTGACAGTAAACTTAGTAAAAGAAGCTTCTTATGCTGAAATTTGTGCTGCAATGAAAGCTGCTTCAGAAGGTCCATTGAAAGGTATTTTGGGTTACACTGAAGATCAAGTTGTTTCTAACGACTTCATTGGCGATACTCGTACTTCTATCTTCGACGCTGGTGCTGGTATCCAATTGTCTCCAACTTTCGTGAAAGTTGTTTCTTGGTATGACAATGAAATGGGTTACTCTGCAAAAGTTTGCGAATTGATCTCATACATGGAATCAGTAAAATAATTACTGACAACATAACAATATAGAAGGGTTGCCAAATGGCAACCCTTTTTTTATTTAATGAATCCTAATTTGATGTTTGTCATGGATCAATTGGAAAATCAGGCAGATCAAATTATTCTATGTATGGCGGATACAATTAACAAGTTTGAATGAAGATAAATACTTAATGCGTATTTCATGACTTGGTTGTTCTTCCGAACGGGATTTCATTTTTTGGCTTGACCCAAAAAACGGAAACAAAAAAAGTCAAGGCTGAAGGACCTTTTGAAAGAAAACTACGGATTGAAAATACCACGCAATCCAACTCGTCGTTCCTCCTCAAACAGGATGGCTTACCAGTCCCAACCCTGATTTTCGCCTTTGTTTTCTAATCAAAACCTCCCTAGACCATACTTTTCACCTAACGGCGAAGTGGGAACTTTACCATTAAAACTTACGGTTGGAATTAACCACCTAATAAAGGAAGGGACAACCAGAATATTTGCTTCGGGAAATAGCAATTGATCCTTTGTCATCCCTAATTATTCACAGAAGCTATAGGATTATTTCACAATAGATACCGAAACAAGTTCGGCATGACGATACAGAAAGGGATATTATTCATATCTAAGGCTTTCAATCGGATCAAGACGAGCTGCTCTTTGGGCAGGATAATAGCCAGCAATAAGACCAACTGCAAAACATAAAACCACACCAGAAACAATCCAAAACCACGGAACAACAAATGAGCCACCAACAACTAAAGAAATCAAATTTCCCATAAGAATACCCAATACTATTCCAAGCAATCCCCCGACCTGACCAATGACGACAGCCTCAAAAAGAAACTGTTGACGAATTAACCGAGAATTCGCCCCTACTGCTTTCCTCACACCAATTTCTCCTGTACGCTCAGTCACTGAAACCAACATAATATTCATCAACCCAACTGCAGCCCCAAATAAAGTAATCAACCCAATTATGGTAGCAACCAGAGTAATGTTTTTGATATTTGAAAGCAATACATTTAGTAAGTTATCACTTTTGGAAATTGCAAAATCAGCTTCATCCAAAGGGCTCAAGTTCCTAACTGTTCGGAAGAGCCCCTCTGTTTCCCCAATTGCTGGCTCCAACAACTGTGCATTATCAACTTTCACCTGAACATTGTAATTCATCTGAGGTCTTGAAAAACGAACACGAACGTTAGTATATGGAATAAAACACACATCATCACCCACGCTGCCATAAGCACCTCCCCTTGCTGTTAAAGTTCCAACAACTAGATACCGCCCATTCCCTATAATTATTTCTTTATCGATAGGTGAAACACCCTTTTCAAATAAGCGCCTTACTAGTCCATCACCCAACAAAACGACATTAAACCCTTCATTCACATCTTGTCCATTTAAATTACGCCCCAATTCAATATCAAATCCTCCTGTATAAATATAATTTTCATCTATCCCCAAAACAGATACGTTAGGATTAGATTTCTCTGAACCATACTTAACAGTACCCGTAGCTGTTGCATTAACAGAGATAGAAACTATAGCAGGAAAATTGAATTGCTCCTTAAATTCGTTGGCTTGATAATAATTTATGAAGGAAGGATTCCGAGTGCGGGAATAATTCTTCCCAGACTGAACTTCAATTGTTTTTTGAGTAATAGTAAATGTATTCGTGCCCATAAAAGTAAACTCATCAGTAATTGATGATTTTATAGAATCAATTGCTGTAAGAATACCAACTAAGGACATTATCCCAACCGCAATAATCAAAACTGTCAAAATAGTTCTCAACAAATTACTTCTAACAGAAATTAATGCTATTCTAAAGTTCTCATAAAACAAGGCACCAAACTGCATCGTATTCTACATTATTAATAAGAAGGTCAAGTTCCATAATAATTAAATGATAAGCAACTCAATCCCAACAATCATAGACGACACCCTCCAATTAAAAAGCAAAAAACGGAAGGGTAAAATACCGTAAGCATTCAGAACAAAAAAGTCTATTTTTCGAAATACATCAACGATTATTTGAAGTATCCTGTCTATTATTTTAATAACCATAGTGCATCCGTTTAAAATAAAATAGACATAAACCCCTCAATACATGATACTTGCACCCCCACAACCTCCAATTAATCTTTTTTAACATTTAATGCAAAACCTTTTCAATTCCATCGCCGTTTAAAGCACCTATGTATTAAGGGGGAAGTATTATTTACATAACACATTCAACAAAACCTATGGAATATCAATTCAAACTCACATCTACAGAAAGAGCCAATTTTGCTCTTCAACTAAATATAGATGGAAAACACACATTTGCTGATTTTCATAGGTGCATACAGGAAGCATGTCACTATAGTCCTGATCAACTGGCCTCATTTATTTTAGCTGGCAAAAATTGGGGAAAACAAATTGAAATTACCTCTCTGGATACCGGAACAACTGAATTTTCAAAACACATCATGGGGAAAACCCCCATTAAAGACCTTCTGAATAATGTGCAACAATGTCTATTATATGTATTCGATTTATTTCTTGATCGATCTTTTTATGTTGAACTAACTCAAATAAATATGGGAAAAAATCTATTAGAACCTTCAGTCACTGCATTAAATGGTGATGCCCCTGCACAAACTCTGGAAGAAGATATCCAGGAACAAGGGTACGAAGTCCTTTATCAGGAAGATAAATACGATTATGGTGATTTAGATGATTATACCGAAATTTTTGGAGAAATGGAGGATTTCACAGAAGGGCTTTAAGCCCTTCTTTTTTTTTGCATAAAGACCTACCTTTGCCCCTTCAAGAAAAAAAAGATGAACAAAACTTTGATCGTACTTCTGGGGCCAACTGGAATTGGGAAGAGTGATTTAGCCTCTAAAATAGCCCAATATTACCAAACTGAGATTATCTCATCTGATTCTCGTCAAATATACAGGGAGCTTTCGATTGGCACAGCAGTGCCGCCTTTTGAAGATCTAAAGAAAGTGAAGCACCATCTCGTCCACAGCCATTCTATTCACGATTACTATAGCGCCAGCCGCTTCGAACAAGATTCCCTAAAAATTTTAGAATCAATTTTCGACACAAAAGATGTTGCCATCATGACGGGTGGCTCCATGCTATATATAGATGCTGTCTGTAAAGGAATTGATGACATTCCGGATGCAGATCCCAAACTTCGCGCAGAATTAATTGAAGAATATGAAGAAAAAGGAATAGAACATCTCCGGATGCAACTGAAAGGTCTTGACCCTGCTTACTACGATCAAGTAGACAAAAAAAATCACATGCGCCTACTTCATGCCATTGAAATCTGCCTAACAACCGGAAAACCATATTCATCGTTACGAACCCAAACAGCCAAGGAAAGACCCTTTAGCATCTTAAAAATCGGCATTAACAGAGATCGTGCCGAATTATACCAACGAATAAACCACCGGGTTGATATCATGATACAACAAGGTCTAGAGGAAGAAGCAAGGCAGGTTTATGAACTACGACATTTAAACTCACTCAATACCGTTGGCTATAAAGAATTATTCGCCTTTTTTGATGGTGAAATCGACAGAGACAAAGCTATTGAACTAATCAAACGTAACACAAGACACTACGCCCGAAAACAACTTACATGGTTTAGAAAAGATAAAAACATCACTTGGTTTAAACCTGAAAATGAAAAAGAAATCATCAATTTCACAAATCAAGAATTAGAAGTCAAAATATGATCAAAGCCCTTCCTAACCAATTCAACATACGAGTCTACGGAATTTTCACAAATGAAGTAGGTGATATTCTAATTACCGATGAATATCAGCTAGACACTAAAATGACGAAATTTCCCGGTGGAGGGCTGCATTTTGGAGAAGGAACAATAGACTGCTTGAAACGAGAGATGCGAGAAGAGTGTAACCAAGAAATTGAAAACATTGAACACTTTTACACAACAGACTTTTATCAAAAAGCACAATACTTTGAGGGACAACAACTTATTAGCATCTATTATACCGCAAAGTTGAAAAACCCAATAAACGTTAGCGCAAGCTCAAAAGCTTTTGACTTTGAAAATATACGGAATGGTAGTCAGTCCTTTCGTTGGATTCCAATTGAAAAACTTGCCCCAAAAGAATTTACTTTTCCAATAGATAAACACGTTGTGTCTTTAATCATAAAAAAGAATAAACCCAGATGAACGGTGAGTAATTATTTGAGTTATATTGCAGCATGAAGAATGTAAAAACCATAAAAATAATTGGCCCGGCTTACCCTTACAGGGGAGGGCTTGCTGCCTATAATGAACGCCTTGCTCAAGAATTTTTATCACAAGGGTTTACGCTTGAAATGGAAACCTTCACTCTTCAATACCCCAGCTTTCTTTTCCCGGGAGAGACACAATATGTTGATGGTCCTTCCCCTAAAGATTTAGTCATAGAAAGAACCATAAACTCCATTAACCCATTCAATTGGGTTAAAACTGGAAAACGAATACGAAATGAAAAACCTGATTTATTAATTGTACGTTACTGGCTGCCTTTTATGTCTCCGGTGTTAGGAACTATCAGTCGAATAGTTCGAAAAAATAAGCACACCAAGGTTGTTTGCCTCGCGGACAATATTACTCCACATGAAAAACGCATTGGCGACAATCTACTAACACGCTATTTTATGAATAGTATAGATGGCATGGTAGCCATGTCTCAATCCGTATTAGATGACATCAACAAATTCAGAACTGAACTTCCTCGTACACTTTGCCCACATCCCCTTTTTGACAACTTTGGAAAAAAAATGGATCAGCAAGAAGCCAAGTACTTATTGGAACTAGAACCCAAAACCAGCTACCTCCTATTTTTTGGTTTTATTCGGGATTACAAAGGATTAGATATTCTTCTAAATGCTTTTGCAGATGAAAGGATAAAAAAGTTGCCTGTAAAATTGATCGTTGCAGGCGAATTTTATTCAAAACCAGAACCTTATCTTCAACTTATAAAAAAATTAAAACTGAAAGACAGAATAATTCTCCATACTAATTTCATCTCCAATCAGGATGTAACCCGATATTTCAGCGCAGCAGACCTTGTCGTGCAACCCTACAAGAGTGCAACACAAAGCGGAGTCACACAAATTGGCTACCATTTTGAGAAAGCAATGTTGGTAACAAACGTTGGAGGATTGCCCGAAATCATTGCCGATCAAAAAATAGGCTATGTTGTTGCCCCCGAAGAAAAGCCAATTGCAGATGCAATCGTTGATTTCTATGCAAACAACAGACAAACTGCTTTTGAGACCAACATCAAAGAAGAGAAAAAGAAGTTCTCTTGGTCGAATATGGTTCGTGCATTTATAAACGTTTATGAACAAACAAATCTGAAAAATCAATCTTATGATAGCTGATCGTATACGCCAAGCCATTGCTTTAAAAGAAAATATACTTAAAGACGAAAAGCTATTAGAAGCCATTCAAAAAGCAGCACAAAAACTAACTGACTGTTACCATACTGGACACAAAACGCTATTTTGTGGGAATGGGGGAAGTGCTGCAGATGCTCAACATCTGGCATCTGAATTGTCTGGGAAGTTTTATATGGACAGACCACCCATTCCAGCTGAGGCATGTCACGTTAACTCTTCTTTTATTACCGCATATTCAAACGATTATAATTTTGAAAGTGCATACGAAAGATACATCTCAGCAGTAGGAAAAACCGGAGATGCACTCATTGCTATTTCCACTTCCGGAAATTCTGAAAATATAATTCGTGCAGCTGCTCAAGCAAGAAAAATGGGAATGACAGTTATTGGCTTAACGGGAGAAAACGGAGGAAATCTCAATGAATTATGCGATATCCTAATAAATATTCCTTCCAGTGACACTCCAAGGATACAAGAAGCCCACATTCTAGTTGGACATATCATCTGTGAAATGGTAGAAAAATCTCTTTTTGGATGATTTTTAAATAACTCTTCCTGAACAATTCAAGAATAAATGGTTTAAAATATTAATGAAATTTTTAATCATACGAATTTGTTTGGGGTAATATTTTATATCTGAAATAACTTATATTTACCGATTACAAATCACTTGCAGGCGTATTTATGGAGGATGGAATTAGCAAATTACAAACTAAGGCAGATCAAAGATTAATCGCTGATTACTACGATAATCTTACCCGCTCCTATGATCAACGAATCTCTGAAGATGGGAAAGAGCGAATAAGGAAGGCTTTTGAATTTGCCAATAGTGCCCACGCAGGTGTAAAACGAAAATCAGGCGAACCCTACATCGTTCACCCACTGGCCGTTGCCATCGTTGTTTCAACGGAAATTGGATTAGGGGCAACATCCATTGTATCTGCACTGCTCCATGATGTGGTAGAAGATACGGATTACACCCTTGAAGATATTCAAAATCTATTTGGGGAAAAAGTGGCCAAGGTTGTAGATGGACTGACAAAGCTTTCCGATGAATTTACCTCTCAACACGATTCCAAACAAGCTACTAATTTCCGAAAAATGCTGATGACCCTTTCTGACGATGTTCGGGTTATTTTGATAAAATTAGCAGACAGGCTGCATAATATGAGAACGCTAGACAGCATGCCTCCTCATAAACAGCTCAAAATTGCGGCAGAAACCCTGTACATTTTTGCACCGTTGGCACATCGGCTGGGATTATATGCCATGAAAACAGAATTAGAAGATCTCAGTTTAAAATACAGGCAGCCCGAAACCTACAGTACAATCCAATTTCGGCTACACAACCAAAAGGAAAAGAGGGATTACCTAGTTGAACAGTTTGTAAAGCCAATTAAAGAAGAATTAGAAAAAGAAAATATTGATTTTAATGTTTCTGGTCGTCTAAAGTCAATTTTTTCGATTTGGAACAAAATGCAAACAAAGGGCGTTTCATTTGATGAAGTTTATGACTTGTTGGCTATCCGAATTGTGTTTACCCCAAAAGATAAGACTTCTGAAAAACGACAATGTTTTGACATCCTTTCTTTAATTACAGATATCTACAAACCTAAACCAGACCGTATCAGAGATTGGATCACCATGCCAAAAGCGAATGGCTACGAGGCACTACACGTTACGGTCATGGGCCCTCAAGGGAAATGGGTAGAAGTACAGATAAAAACGCAAAGAATGGATGAGATTGCAGAACGCGGATTTGCTGCTCATTATAAATACAAAGGAGTGCAAGCTTCGGAATCGGAACTGGACAAATGGCTTGAGAAAATTCGGGAAATGTTGCAAAGTCCCGAATCTGATGCGCTTGAATTTCTTGATGAATTTAAAATGAATCTCTACTCTTCGGAGATTGTCGTTTTTACGCCAAAAGGGAAAATGGTCACACTCCCGAAAGGGTCTACAATCATTGATTTTGCCTATGATATCCACACCGACTTAGGGAATCACTGCATTGGCGCAAAAATAAACCATAAGCTTATGCCTGTAAGCCACATACTTGAAAGTGGTGATCAGGTCGAAATTCTTACATCAAAAAGTCAGCACCCTGATATTAATTGGCTCAAATTTCTTTTAACTGCAAAAGCAAAAGCCAAGGTTAAACAAGCATTCAAACTAGACAAGAAACGTCACCTTGAAAAGGGACGAGAAATCATTGAAGAGAAACTCGAGAAATACAAAATTAAGCCATCATCAGACACATTAAAAAAACTGTCTTCCTACTATAACCTTTCAAATAAAGATCAACTTTACGCACAAGTTGGTATGGGATTCGTCGATTTTAGTGATTTAGAAAGTGTATTAAAAACCAGGAGACAAAATAAACTTGCGAAATACTGGAAGCTTACGTTTAATCGGGATACAGACATTGAGAGTGAATTGGAATTACCAGAAAAAATGATTGAAAGAAAGGATACTTTCATCTTGAAAGAAAATCCAAAAGAAACCAATTACTCATTAGCAAAATGCTGCCAGCCAATTCCTGGAGATGATGTTCTGGGCTATTTAACCTCCCAAAACCATGTTGTCATCCATAAACGGAATTGCCACGAGGCAACTAAATTAATGTCTCAGCAAGGAGATCGCATAATTGCTGCAGAATGGACAAAATTTAAAAAGCGGTCATATCTTTCTCGCCTCAAACTAAGTGGATTTGACCGTGTAGGAATTGTTAATGAAGTAACCAACATCATTTCAAAACTTAATAACATCAATATGCGAACTGTTATGTTCGACACCCATGATGGAATTTTCGAAGGGGAACTCTTTTTATACATCCACAATGTTGAAGACTTAAACAATCTCATTTCGCGATTGATGAAAATCAAAGGGATAGACAATATTGAGCGGATTGAAAAAATAGAAGATTAATTTTTATTTAGACTAAACTATCTTGTTTTTTTTCCTATTTTTGGTCTTTATTTAAAATTAGTTTAAGTATGAATAGCCCGAAAACGAAAGATTCTGTGAAAAATATGTTCACTGAATATTTGGAGAAGAATGGACACCGAAAGACCCCCGAGCGTTTTGCAATACTTGATGAGATTTATTCTCGCGAAGGACATTTTGATATCGAATCGCTCTATATTTCAATGAAAAATAAGAATTATCGTGTTAGTAGAGCTACTTTATATAACACTATAGATTTGCTTCTTGAATGTAAACTAGTTGTTAAACACCAATTTGGGAAGAACATTGCTCAGTTCGAGAAAGCATTTGCCACCTTACTACACGATCATTTGATAGATACCAGCACGGGTAATGTTCATGAATTTTACGATCCACGCATACGCGAAATAATTGAGGAAGCTTGTTTGAAATACAATTTCAAGCTTTCACATCACACCTTATACATTTACGGTGAACAGATTGACAAATAGTCATTCTAAACTCAGATAATTATTACAACCCTCATTTTTTAAAACGAGGAAATATTTATGCTTGGTGGAAAATAATTTGTATTTTTACCTGCCAAATATTTTTCAAATAGGCACCGTGGAAATCAGCCAGATACAAGGCCAAATTTCTGCGGTTTAATGTGTTTGAGAATCTGTAAACAACAAAAAATGAAAGTAGATGTTATCTTAGGTCTTCAATGGGGAGACGAAGGGAAAGGAAAAATCGTAGACGTATTGACGCCAAAATATGACGCCATTTCACGTTTCCAAGGAGGTCCAAATGCTGGGCACACTCTAGAAATAAATGATCTCAAACACGTTCTTCACTCCATTCCTTCCGGTATTTTCCATGAAAGCAAAATCAACATTATTGGAAATGGAGTAGTTCTCGACCCAATAGTTTTCAAAAAAGAGATTGAAGGCATACAGAAACTAGGTATCGATTTACACAAGAACTTATACATCTCAAAAAAAGCACACCTTATTTTGCCCACACACAAGATATTGGATGCTGCTTCGGAAGCAGCCAAAGGTGAAACAAAAATCGGCTCAACACTAAAAGGAATTGGACCAACCTATAAGGATAAAATTGGTCGTGACGGGCTTCGAGTAGGAGATTTATTAGAAAATTTCGAGGAGAAATATAGCAGTCGAACCAGTGCTCACAAAGAAATGCTTGAGAAATTCTTTCACTTTGACTATCAAGAACTGTTAGACGAATGTGAGAAAGAATGGATGGAAGGTATCGAAGTACTGAAGTCATACAACATAGTAGACAGCGAGCACATGATTAATGATCTGCTCGTTGAAGATAAATCAATTTTAGCTGAAGGAGCACAAGGTACTCTTCTTGATGTTGACTTTGGATCATACCCTTTTGTAACCTCATCAAATACTATTTGTGCCGGAGCCTGCACTGGCTTAGGGATTGCTCCACAGAAGATTGGGAATGTATTCGGCATATTCAAAGCATATTGCACACGCGTTGGAATGGGCCCATTCCCTACTGAACTTCATTGTGAGACAGGACAAAAACTGAGAGATGCTGGAAATGAATATGGATCAACGACCGGTCGTCCTCGTCGCTGTGGCTGGCTTGATATGGTGGCACTAAAATATTCCATCATGATAAACGGAGTTACCGAATTATTCATGATGAAATCTGATGTTCTTGACAATTTTGATACTATAGGCGTTTGTCTGGGCTATGAGATCGATGGTAAAATAGTTGACAAATTCCCTTTTGAACTTAATGATGATGTAAAACCCGTCTATGTGGAACTACCCGGATGGAAAACAGATCTGACAAAAATGACAGATGCAAATGAATTTCCTGAAGAATTCAACAACTACATATCATTCATTGAAGAACATACAGGGCTACCAATAACAATAGCATCAGTCGGCCCCAACCGGGCACAAACAATACTTCTGGAAAAAGAATAATCTGTTCTTTAATAAAATATTAAAAAGGGTCTGATTTCAGACCCTTTTTGCATTTATTCAATCAATGTCTTTTTTAAACACACTTAATTACGTATTTTTAAAACGCTATACCTGAGGGACATATAAACACAACCGATTCCATTTCAAATCCCTGTTCCATTCTTTAAGGTAAGCATATATCGAATTAGTTCCATCCATGTAACTAAAGGAGAACCAATATCGTCCAAAAAGTAACGGTAATCTCCCTTATTACAAAAATTGAATACCGTAAACTGACGACACGAATTATTGATAAATCTTTAATTTTTCTGATATGGATATTGTGCGTCCTACTTTAGTACTAGACAAAGATACATGCCTGCGGAACATTGAGCGGATGGCTGAAAAAGCTAAGTCTAAAAACCTCATCTTCAGACCACATTTCAAAACACATCAATCTTCTATTATCGGCAATTGGTTCAGAGATTTTGGTGTAACATCTATTACAGTCTCTTCAGTCAGCATGGCAGATTATTTTGCAAATAATGGATGGGATGACATTACCATTGCGTTCCCTGTCAATGTCTTAGAGATTGATCTCATCAATCAACTCGCAGCAAAGATAAATATCAATATCCTCATCGAGAATAAAGAATCCCTTGAAATACTGGAAAAATTCATAAAGTACAGAACAGGTGTTTTTGTTGAAATCGACACAGGACATAATAGAACTGGAATCTCCTCAAGCAAAACAAACCATATTGATGCCATTTTAGGGATATTAAAAGGGAATAAAAAGCTCGATTTCAAAGGCTTTTTATCTCATACAGGGCACACCTACCAAGCTAGCTCTCGTCATGATATATTTAACCGCCATTTTGATGCACTATTGAAAATGCGATCCTTAAAAAACTTATTTAAGAATGATTGGCCCAATCTTATTTTATCACTTGGCGACACACCTTCAGCAACTATTTGTGACAATTTTGATGAAATTGATGAAATCAGGCCAGGCAATTTTATTTTTTACGATTTAATGCAATACAAACTTGGCGTATGCAAACTCGAAGATATTGCTTTACGGCTAATTTGTCCCGTTGTTGCAAGACATGCTTCTCGTAATGAGATTATTGTGTACGGTGGCGCAACCCATATCTCCAAGGAGTCAATAACAAATATTGACGGCAAAGAATTGTACGGACAAATTGTAGTGGATTCCGAAAATGGTAAAGTATTGCTTGATGAAAGGAATTACTTGCATAAACTAGCTCAGGAACATGGAATCATTAAAGTTTCCTATAAAGATTTTAACAAATTCAATGTTGGAGATCTGGTAGAAATAATTCCCGTACACAGCTGCCTGACAGCAAACTTAATCGGCAGCTATTTGACATCTGACGGGGAACTGATTGCCCGAGGGGTATAAGATTCATTTGTTTATTTATTGCCTATCTCCATCATGCGAACAACTGCCTCAACATAACTCGTTGTTGGATACAACTTTTCATCATACCATAGTGAAGCGAAATACAAACCAATTGGAGCCGACTTTAAGCCATTGTCTTTATAAAAATCATCCAACCAACTCATCGCTTTTTCACAGATATCTTTATTTTCAACGGATGCCAATGCAGAAACAGACAAAGCCGTCTCCTCTATGGTTCCTAAAATATCTTTATCTCCTCCCCAACTGCCATCATCATTTTGAACAGACAGCAAGAATTGTTCTCCCAGCCAAATCATATCATTTACACCAACCATCAACTGGTCTCCTGTCCACAGAGTTACAGCATCTTTAAGATATGTAAGGACTC
Organism: Prolixibacteraceae bacterium; assembly: GCA_963662675.2. Classification (GTDB taxonomy): domain Bacteria; phylum Bacteroidota; class Bacteroidia; order Bacteroidales; family Prolixibacteraceae. The sequence goes on along the minus strand of CAXXHP010000001.1, from coordinate 582,440 downwards.
TAGCTGTCCCATAGACCGGATTAGTGTGATTTGCTGTGTGCTGGTTTCCAAACCAAAGGGGAAGCCAACTACCATCCTCTCGTTGATGAGTTTGCAAATATTGCAAAGCTTTTCTCATCGACTTCCGATATTGGGCTGATAAACTTCCAACCAACTCATCTCCATAAGTATGCAAACACGATGAAATAGCTAAAAAACTGTGCCCTGTAAGGTCGGCACAACTCTGGTCAAAAGGAAGTTTTCCCCATCCACGCGAAAAAGTAGGAAAACCACCATCACTATTTTGTAGTTTCAACAACCAATTGCATGCGGCCAATACTTCATCCTTTATTTCGATTTTATCTTGAAGCTGAAGTAAGGTCAGTATTACACCAGGTGTATCATCACCGTCAGGCACAGAACCCGGATAATTTGTCCATCCCCAAGCTCCGGGCTCGCTCCCATTGAATGGATGCACTCCAACGTTCTGAATTGCCTTTAAATGGCTGCTTATCCGTTTCTGAACATCCGAATTTAACACCACATCTGTTTTTGATCGCAATGCTTTTACAGATAAAGTCGTCACCCATGTTGACAAATCAACATCAATCGGCCAACTGCCATCATTGCGCTGAGTCATCTTCAAAAAGCGAATCCCCTTCTCAACCACTTCAAGATCCCGATAACCGGATCCTATCAAGCTTAAACTAACAAATGCGGTTAATGGAATAGCTTCTAAAAACCCACCGCTTTCAGGCATCAAACGCTGTAATAATGCTAGTGCCGGACGGATTGAACGTTTCCTGACAAATCTCAAAAAAGAAGTTGATTTCTTCTTTTTAAAAATAACAATCCCGACAGCCACCAAGGCAGGTATAGCATAGCTCACTACGCTTAACTTCAGCATGCGGTAAAACTTGCGTGGCAACAACGAAAGTTCGAATGGCAATTGTGGGATGTGATTAAAAGCCTGTTCTCCGGGAACTCCACAAAGCCCACACATGGTAAGGATAGGGACAGAGAACGTATAATCTTTTTTGTAATGCTGGAGAATCGCATCAGCAACTTCTGAGGAATTCACATTAATACCCTGTGTCTGCAAATAACCCGAAACCTTTGTTTGAAGCAGACCAATTTCTTCCGCACTTCCAGCATATAAATTAATCGCAGCATAAACCAATAAACTAGTACTCACATTTCCCGGACTCTCTGGCGTATCCCCAAAACTGCCATCTTCATTGACATTTTGCTGTAACCACATCAACCCTAACTGTATCTCCTTTTGATGAGCTTCACTATCATGAAAATGAAGCGCAGCGACCGCAACAGCAACTCCGAGGGCACTTGACGACAATTGTCCTTCCCAAAAGCCATCAGAGTTCATCTCATCCAACAAGATTGCTGAAAGTTCATCAAAACGTTTTTGCATATCTACTTTGGTCATTACTCTTATTATATGGTATACAATTCGATCTTTAGCACTAACTGCTTTATTTGCTTCGCTACTTGACCATGATGTAGTCTCTCAATGACCGACGACTGTCACTCACTACTGTCTGCCAAACACCCCAAGGCTAACAAACCATAAAACGAATATTCCAAATCTCTTGTTTGGTCCCCATCGCCAGACAAAAATGCACCTTCAGCATAGTTTTTCTGAATAAAATCGAGACATGTCGGAGCAATTAGCCGCATATCGAAACCTGATTTTTTCAAAGCAAACAAAGCGACTGAAGTAGAAAGCATATCTCCTGTCGTTAAATGATCAAAAGCCTTAAAACCAGAGTTCTCATCAAAATAGGCCAACAATTGTTTTTGAAATATATCGACTTTTAAACCGACTTCAACCCTAGCGACAGTTATAGCAGCAAGCATACTGCACGGTGACCCGACAGGGAGCCTATAAAACCTCAACCATAAACGCACAAAAAAGTTAAGTCCGGGCTTTCTCCCAAACCGAGCATCAAACACCAATAAGAACAAGAATAATTGATACGAAAAATTGGCCTGATAATCTGGGTTAAAGAGCTGTTTAATTAACTGAACACGGGGTTTTTCGCCATGATGAGTACCCAGGTCAATCAGCATTAAGGCAAAACGATCAACCGTATTTATATGTTCTTCCTTCTTTTTAATTGAAATAAATCCCTTGAGTGATTCAAGCTGTTTTTCCATGTTAAGGGCTTCAGCCATCCAGAAGCCAAACAATGAATAGTACAAATCAGCAGCCCCTCCCCGATCAACAAATCCACCATCTGCATGTTGATTTTTGCTCACGAAATCTCGAAGTTCATTTTGGGTTTCCTCATCCAGAAAAGATAATCCGGAAACAAGAAGATCTATAAATTGCCTGTAAATTGGGATATAGGACTTTATGGGATTCATCGATGCAATTTAATTAAAAGATCTTTCCCATCACCCCGTACAAGCTTAATTTTAGTTTCAGGTTTTGAAGTTTATCAAGCTCTTGGTAACATTTATCAACGTACAAGTTTAAGAAGGCATCAGCATGCTTATCGACTTGCTCATCAAGAATTATTTGCCGCAGTTTTATTGATTCAAGCTTTGCTAAATCTCCCAAGCGATTTGTTTCACCGTTCTCAGTTAGCCTATCATTTAACAAAGCCAGTAAAAATGGGAAATGATGTACCTGTCCATTTTGCTCTTCTTCTCTGAACTCATTCAGATCATCCTTAATTTGATAGGCAATACCAAACCAATCGGAAAAGGTCTCCAATAATTTTAAGTCACCATTATGTGCACCACCATTAATGGCCCCTAGCAACAAAGCGACTTTGACGGCTTCACCCGTTTTTTGGGTAAAGATCTTCAACATTTGGTCTACTGATAAATCATTCAGATGCCCATCTAATAATAAATCGGCTCCCTGTCCTATGGAAAGGTTCAAATGCGATGAAGAAACAACTTTAAGCGACTCAGCTAAAACAGTCGGTTCAATTGGCAAATTTGCTAGTAATTGATAGCCCTTCCCAATTAGATAGTCGCCCACATTAATCGCAACCGGAATTCCATGCGTTTTGTGCAAAGTCTCCTGATCGTAACGGAAATCATCATCATCCTCAATATCATCATGAATAAGAGATGCTTTATGAAAACATTCGATAATTAGAGCCAGAGAAGCCTGAACATCTTCATCCTCTTCTGTAATGTAAGAACGATAGGCTAAGGTTGTTAAAAGTGGGCGAATACGCTGCCCTCCCATAACTAACATCCGTTTAGCTAGTTTTTCCGTTTCATCATTATAATGAAAAAATTTCTTCAGCTTAAACTCCGTAAAATAATCCTGCACCTGATCTTTCAGCAAGGAAACAGACAAAGGCTGCAAGTCCGGGTTTTGCTTCAACTGATGCATTTCCTCAAAAAGCCAACCATAGTCTACATTGGTATTTTCGCAACCATCATACAACAGTGGCAATCCCAACACTGGAACTGCAGCTCTTGAGACAGGCTCAAATGATCGCTGCAAAACGGGCATGCAACTCACACCAATTACAGCATCAATAGCTCCTTCTTCAACCAAACCAACTGCAACCGTTGTTCCTTCTGCAACAAGGGTGGTATATCCCAATCCTTCAGCTTCATTGAGCACCCGATCAATCTGGCAACTTTTGCAGCCGGCACAAATAAGCCCTAACGAATCCACTTCTCCCTTACAGTATTGTGAATTTTTCAGACATTGGGGCAACAACAACAAGCGACGGTTAAACGGAGTAGCAGCCAATACATCACGCCAAATTTCATTTCCACATAAAACAATGGTGAAATCAAGATAGTCATGATCCATTTCTAACTTATGGAGCAATTCCATCGACAATTCCTGTAAACGATCAAAGTCTACAGGAGGAAGTATTTTCTTCTCAGCAACCATCAAACGTGCTTCCTTCCGCAATTTACTGCGTAGCTTCACATCCTTTGGCACTTTTAATAGTCGTTGCGTTTCTATCATTTTCATCCGTATGCGCCTAATCCAAAAAAGGCACGTTTCTTAGCAAATTTATAAATTCGGCTCTTCTCAGGGATCACTTCTCCTGAGCCATGACTGCAAATCTGATCCATCTCACGTAAACGCTCAGCTTCATTATCGCGTCCCGAAGTATCAGTTGCTCCATGTTTCTCAATAAAATCCACCAGCCATTGCGGGTCTTCCATAATTATACAACCCGATGTTTTCTTGGGAATTTCAGTCTTCAATTCTTTTAAAAATGAAGAAGTACGGTAAATATCCACTAAGGATTTATCCCCAACACGGTCAGTCGCAAATTGAATAACAGGACAAGGCTCTATATAGCCGGATGCATTAATATGATGACTCAATCCGGAAGCAGCCGGACATAAGCCCTTTCCATCTCCATCCCAATATGCATCAATAATAACAATGTCAAATTTAGTTCGTGCGTTCACCATAAACAAACGCAGTTCATCTATCTCTTGTTTACTCAAACTTAGCTCTACAGTCGCATTTTCACCTACCGGTCGATATATATAGTACCAAAGATAAGTTACCCCTCTATCAATCAGCGACTGAATAAAGTCAGGCGACAAAGCTAGGTTTAAGTTTGACTTGCACACACTCATGGCGACACCTGTTACCAATCCTGCATCCGTAGCACGGTCAATGCCCTCTTGTGTTTTTTGGTATACATGTTCACCACCACGACGCACATCTGCCACCTCCTCGTCTCCTTCAAAGCTAATAAGCGGCGTAACATTAGCTACTTTCCTGAGCTTTTCAGCAACTTCCGTAGTCAATAACGTTCCATTTGTGAAAAGTTGAAAATAACAGTCTTGATGTTTCTCGAAAATATCAAACAGTGGCTTATACAAAAGAGGTTCACCACCTAGAATACCAAAAAAGTAAGAACCTTGAGCTTTAGTTTCAGTAATGATTTGATCCAGCTGCTCTGCCGACATTCGGCTCTTTTCTTTCTTGCCCATCACCCAACATCCCTGACAATTCAGGTTGCAGTCGTCAGTAACTGATATAAAATGAAAAGCCGGAAAAAACTCACCTTTCTTTAACCGTTTTTGAAAACGATTGAAACTGAGCATTCCTTTTATACCCATGTTGTAAACAAATTTATAAAGACAGCGCCTGTCTGTTTTAAACAGAAATCGTTTCAACATATTACTTCTTTTTACTAATATCCTTTTTAAACTCTTCCATTGCCTTTTTTCGTTCTTCTTGGGCAAGCTGCACAACGCCCTGCCTGAATATATTCTTACGAACCTGATTGCGCTCATTTAGGGTAAACAAAAGACTACCCTGCTTTGGATTGCTCACTTTTTGCTCATCACCAGGCTCTGCTCCTGCCAAAACTGACTTCTCATCTAAACGTGGAAACATAATAGCCGATGCCGGACAAGTCCGTCCACAAGCCGGACAATTATTTTTACATGCCAAGGGATTAACGACCTTCAGACTTTTTTTGCTGTAACTGTAAACGCCAAATAAGCAAAAACGAGCGCACTGCCCACAAAGCGTACAAAGCGATTCATCAATCACCGGGAACCATGCCGGAACTCCCAACTCACTTATTTGAATCTGAAAATTCGCTTCTCCTTCTGGCAATTGATATTCACCTTCCAGCTTTTCAACAATTTGCGACACCGAAAGTTCTTTGAAATTCAGCACTTCAAAATCACCAAAATCAACACCTGATTGCCTAAACATATTTCTTACCGCACGCGGATAACAAGCCACAATTATTTTGCGTTCGTATTTTTTGTCCATCGTTTCCAACATATCCTTCTCATGAACAGAAAGGGCACACAAATCACGCAACTCATAAACATCTGCTTCGAACTTTTGAAAAGCTCTAGCCAACTCTTCAGATTTTTCCAAAGAAATAGCACCTGCACCGCACCTACAAAAAAGGATTGCTGTATTGTTTATCATCCTACTTCCAAATTTTGAATAGCTAAGTAAATTAAAATCCCTCCAAATGGAAAATCATTCAAACAGTTCTAAGTACCCATTAACAAGATTTTACAAAAATGAATGGATTAAAACAAGAGAATTTATCCACAAAATCGCCCTGTAAAAACACTCGACCCATTATGTGAAATTGAGTACATTTGACAAAGTATTGTTTTATGATGCGATTAAGTGAGCTCTCAAATATTGGCAAGGTGGTTGAAGAAAAACTTAAAGAAGTTGGTATTGAAACACCAGAGCAACTCACTGAGTTAGTCGCAGAACAATCGTTTATCCGTTTACAAGCCATAGATGAAAAAGCCTGCTATAATATACTTTGTACACTGGAAGGTGCCATACGAGGAATTCGCTGGCATAATCTCTCGAAAGAAAAGAAGAATTAAAAGACTTTTTAAAAACGACTAGGGTTCAAAAAAATCATTCACGAACAATATAATTTATAAAAATGAAATCTAAACTATTTCTAATTCTTTCAACTTGCATTATACTATCTTGCGAGAAAGAAATATCGGCTCCAGTTGCTTGTTTTGAGGCAGATAAAGATTCACCAGACAGCAATTTATTTTATTTCACAAATTGCTCCGAAGATGCGGATCGCTATCTATGGATTTTTAGTGATGGTGCTACTTCGACTGAAAATAATCCGATACATCTCTTTGAAACAGAAGAGCCATATTCTGCCAAATTGATTGCCTACAACGAAACGTCATCGGACACATTGAATATGGGATGGATGTCAATAGAAATAGAAGTCCTTAAGCCTAATATTTACATTTATCCAGAAACAGATCTGAATTTATGCGTGCAACTGACTTTTCCTTTGGGTGGTAACGTAATAAAATCTGATCCGGAATATAACGAAGAATGGTGTGTCCATGTCGATAGTGAAGGAGTTATTGACAATCAATACACCTATCTCTTTTACGAAAGTTCGCAACCCAATATTTTTCAATATGAAAATGGATGGTGTGTATGCAAAGATAATTTAGAATCCTTCTTTAGGGACAATATGTCCACATATAATTTTTCACAACAAGAAATAATGGATTTCACAGACTACTGGATTCCCCTTTTAACGGAATCAAAGTTTTACTGCATCTATCCTCAAATAAATGAGATACTAGACAAGGTAATATCACTCAACTTTTCAGATCAACCAGATCACATTTATCGATTATTCTACGGAGTTATTGAATCTGATGAGTTTGTAAATTTGAACGCACCTAAAATAACTCCATTTGAAAGATTCGGTTATTATGTGACTGAATGGGGTGTATTCCGTGAATAAGAATCTTCCTATTAATCATCACTGTATTCATATCGCTGGAGTTGGAAAACCATTCACATTGTTCCCGAAGGAAATGAAGTAATACTGAAAACTGACGATAGCATCGTTTGAGATTTAAGGTGAATCCAGACAATTAAAAAACCACCTTCTTAGAAGGTGGACTTGTAAAGCCCCTATAAGGAGCCAAAGTTGAGACTTTGCTGTTCTTCTAAACGTTCTTGCCCTTCTTGGCATTTGACGTATTTCTTGGTTTTGTCTTCATCAAGTCCTTTTGTATCAACACAGTAGCCTCGTGACCAAAAATGATTCCCCTAATACGGGTTCAATTTTAACTGAGGATAGCTTTTGAATGTATTGATGGCAGTTTTCCCCTTCAGGACTCCCAGCAATTGGGACAATGATATTTTGGGTGGCATGCTGACAATTAAATGAATGTGGTCTTTCTGAATATTCATTTCAATTAGCTCACATGATTTCCATTCTAATAGCATGGGAAAGCCATTTAGACATCACACCACCGAAGTAGGTGGTTTTAAAGATTATAATAAAATCTTCACTGGAAATTCGAATTTAACATGCTAAAGTAAAAATAATCGTTTCAGTCCGTAGCAATCATGGAGTATAACAACTGTTCATTTCCGAAGAAGCTCCATTATATTTTCGGGCTTCGATAAAGCCGTAAAACCATATTGTTGATATAGCCCATGTGCATCATCCGTTCCAAGCCCAATACGTCTCAAATCTTTCAAATCCGGATGGTTCACAATCGATTCCATTAGTTTCTTCCCCAAGCCTCTGCCTTGGTATTTCTTCAATACAAATACGTCCAACACCCAGCCAAATACTGCATAATCTGTTATTACCCGAGCAAAAGCTAACTGATTACCGTCCACATCATAGGCTCCAAAACAAAGCGAATTAACAATCGACTTTTGCACGATTTCAAAACTACGCCCCTTTGCCCAATAGGAACATTCACTCAAATATTGGTGAATCATCGGAATGTCCAACCGAGTCTTATCTGTAGAAATTACAATGCTATTCATAATATGCTAAACAACTTTTAATGAACAATAATACACAGAAATAACGAAAAATAAATGTGGCATGAGACTTTCTATTTTTCCCATATCACATGCACTCTTACAATGAATCTTAAGTCCTGAAATTCAACGCAATTGAGCTTGTTTTGCTCTAAGCTGTTAATTTACCATCAATTAATTATTTAAACCAACATACGCATTGGAAATAAACCTATCTTTGCGCCTTCAATTTTGGAGATTATATGCAGAAGATTAGAAACATTGCGATTATCGCACACGTTGACCACGGCAAAACAACGCTGGTCGACAAAATGATTTATTATTGCAACATCCTGAAAGATCACGAAAAAAAGCAGGAGTTGATTCTTGACAGTAATGATCTGGAACGTGAACGCGGGATTACCATCCTTGCCAAAAACGTTTCTGTTACTTATAATGATGTTAAAATTAACATTATTGACACTCCTGGTCACGCCGACTTTGGGGGTGAAGTGGAACGTGTTTTAAACATGGCCGATGGTGTTTTGCTTCTCGCAGATGCCTTTGAGGGAACCATGCCACAAACCCGTTTTGTGCTTTCAAAAGCATTGGCATTAGGATTAAAACCCATTGTTGTCATAAATAAAGTAGATAAACCCAACTGTCGTCCGGAACAAGTACACGAACAAGTTTTCGACCTCATGTTCAGTTTAGATGCTACAGAGGAACAACTTGATTTCCCAACCATATACGGTTCTTCAAAAGAAGGCTGGATGACTACCGACTTGAATAACAAAACGGACAACATAGTACCTCTATTGGATGCGATTATCGAACACATCCCTGAGCCAAAGCCAAATCCAGGTACTCCACAAATGCTTATTACATCTCTTGATTATTCATCTTATGTTGGTCGGATTGCTATTGGACGCATCCATCGAGGCGAGCTAAAAGAAGGCATGCAAATTGCTTTGGCAAAAAGAGATGGCTCAATAAAAAGAAGCAAGATCAAGGAATTACATACTTTCACAGGACTTGGTCGTCAGAAAGTAGAATCTATGCAAAACGGAGATATTTGCGCCTTAGTTGGAATTGAGGGATTTGATATCGGCGACTCTATTTGTGATCTTGAAAACCCAGAGCCACTTGATCCAATCGCAGTGGATGAACCAACCATGAGCATGGTTTTCACCATTAACGATTCTCCATTCTTTGGAAGAGAAGGAAAATTTGTGACTTCAAGACATCTTAAGGAGAGATTGGACAAAGAACTGGAGAAGAACCTTGCGTTGCGTGTTGAGCAGGGTGAAACTGCTGATTCATTTACCGTTTTCGGACGCGGTGTACTACACTTATCAGTACTTATTGAAACCATGAGGAGAGAAGGGTATGAAATTCAAGTCGGACAACCCAAGGTTTTGTTTAAAGAGATTGGCGGCATTAAATGTGAGCCTATTGAAGAAATGCACGTTGATGTCCCTGATGAATATTCAGGTAAAGTTGTTGAATTAGCAACTGTACGCAAAGGTGAAATGCAAAACATGGAACGCAAAGGAGACCGTATTCATTTAGAATTTCTTATTCCTTCACGTGGTATTATTGGTTTGCGTACAAATATGCTTACCGCCACAGCAGGTGAAGCCGTAATGACACATCGATTTATTGAATACCAACCGATGAAAGGCGCTATTGATGGACGCATGGCTGGTTCTTTAATTGCAAAGGAACCTGGAAATACCTTCGCATATGCCTTGAATAAACTTCAAGATCGTGGTCGTTTCTTTATTGCCCCTGGTCAAGATGTTTATGAAGGAATGGTCATTGGGGAAAATAACAGAGGTGATGATATTACGGTGAATGTAACCCAATCAAAAAAGCTTACCAATATGCGAGCTTCGGGCTCAGATGACAAGGTAAGACTTGCTCCTCCTATCATTTTTAGTTTAGAGGAAGCCCTTGAATACATCAGCAAGGATGAATATCTTGAAGTAACTCCAAAGTCGCTGCGTATGCGAAAAATACTTCTGCGAGAAGCAGAGCGAAAAAGAGGTAGCAAAATTAACTATTAAAACATATCTAATTTTACAGGAGAACTATAGTTTTCCTGTAAAATTCCTTCCATAGTTTTTTCTTTCCCAAACAAACATCTCTTCCTTCTTAAACTCCTTTTGGATGCCTATCTATTATCCACACAAGAGATATTCTACAACACAATTCTGAGCTATAGGCCTTTAAGCATTTTTTATACCGCTGATTCTTTGTAACTTCTTTTGCATGTTTACTTATTGAAAAACTAAAAATCAGCGCATATGGAAACTAAAAAAATTTGTTCTACAGCAAACGCGACCATAATGGCCTGCCAAAAGATTGTTCAATCATTTAGTGAAAACATTTTTGAACTTTCTCACATTAGAACCGACTGGAACCATGAATACGTAAAAGATCTTAAAGACAGGATTAAATCTGCAAAAAAAGATTACTTACCTAGTGAGACGTATTGCCTACATACAGAAAAGCAAAATTACGTACACGATCTCATGATCTCTTCATTAAAAGACATCACACTTTTCAGAGCCTTAGTTAAAGTTGAATTTAAAGATGATCCAAAATTCCAAAAACTGTTTTTTGAAGAACTGGGATACAATGACCTGTTCAGTGATGCAAAAAATGGAGATTACCACAGTTTGTATTATCTGGCTGAAAGGTTTCATTTAAATATGACTCCTGCAATCAGGGAAAAGCTGATTAGTAAAACCATTCCTATTGCCATGATTGACAAAGTGATGAGTTATCATCAAGAAATGTTGGAATTCAAGTCTTGCTTCGATTTGATAAATGAATCAAAATATTTAAGCATTGAAGGGAAACGCAAGATCAATGAGATTTTTTCAGAAATAAAAGATATTTGTCGTATTGCAAGTGCCTATTACATGTTTGATCCTATAAAAAGGGACATGTTCTGTTTCTTTAGAGTAATGCTTAGCTTAAAGCGTTCAATCCCAGAAACAATATACAACAAGTAGAAAAAGGGGAAACTTTAGACTTAGGCTATCTTCTTGCCCCTATAATAAAATCCCTGCTCGACCGTCAAATCAAGCAGGGATTTTATTTTAAGCTGTTATCCTTAGTCTACAGCATCAGGGGAAGCCTCTTCATCAAGATTACCATCATCCACTGGCGACTCCTCTGGCGAAGCTTCCTGTTGTTCTGGCTCTATCCTTTTTAAGTGAGGAGGCAATACCTCTTGAGTCTCTTCTTTGAAATACGGGAAAACATCTACGATTGTACTTAAGTTCATCGCAGTTGTATGGTAAGGTACTAATATATAAGAAAGTCCCTCTTCCAAACGCTGCAACGCTTCTTTAAAATCATCCGCAGCCACCAAAAAGTAATTGTTCACTTTTTTCTCTTTGCCAGCTTTTTCGTCGATAGTTACAATAGCAATTTTAGCTTTATACCAAAACTCCCCGCTTTCGGCCGGATATATTTCAATAATATTAGACTTTTTTATATTATCGATATGAAATTCACCACGAATAATTTGTTGCATTTGCTCAATCGTCCGTGCTTCTGCGTCAGTAAATGAGACTGCATCAATCAAATAAGACTCGCTAACTTTACGTTCACGCCCATCCTGATCAACCTTTACATATTTAACTTTGACTTCAAACCAAGTCTGCATAATTTCGATTTTTAAATTGAATCCACAAAGTTATTTTTCTCAACGAGCAAAGCCATTTTTTTTTAGAAAATAGTTTTGCACATTTTAAAATTATCAATATCAATACTCAGCCTAAATCATTAAGGATAATATCAATTATTAGAAATATCTACTTAAAATGTAATTCTTTGAGCTGAAAATCATATCTTATGATGCACATAAAAGTGTCGTTTTTTTCAGCAAAGAACCTTTTAGTAAAATATTCGTTTTTATCCATGAAGTAATTTACACAACAAAAACTTATCGCTTATGATTATTGGACTTCTGAAAGATGCCATGCCGGAAAAACGGGTTGCACTCTTGCCGGAAAATGTGAAACATCTGACATCCCTAAATGCTGAAATCATGGTTGAAACTGAGGCCGGGTCAGGAGCATTTGCAGATGACACAGCATATATTGAAGCCGGCGCCAAGGTTGTATCACGCCAAGAGTTATTTGAAAAAGCCAATCTTTTGGTTCAGATATCTGAACCTACCCCAGAAATGATCAGCCAGTTAAAACCTGATCAAATTTGGCTAAGCGAATACAAGCCACTTTGGCATAAAGATCTTGTAAAAACCCTCTTGACGTCCGGTATTACAAGCTTCAGCATGGACTCTATCCCTAGAACCACGCGAGCACAAGCAATGGATGTGCTTTCGTCAATGGCAACCATTGCAGGCTATAAAGCGGTATTAGACGCAGCCAATCACTTACCATCCTTTTTCCCAATGTTTATGTCAGCAGCCGGAACAATACGTCCGGCCAATGTACTTATACTAGGAGCAGGAGTAGCAGGATTACAATCCATTGCAATAGCCAGAAAGCTAGGTTCACAGGTCGAAGTATTTGATGTACGCTCGGCAGTAAAAGAAGAAGTAATGAGCTTAGGTGCACGATTTGTCGAAGTTGAAGGCGCAAAAGAAGACGCAGCTGCTGGTGGTTATGCCGTTGAACAAACCGAAGAGTATAAGACGAAACAGCAGGAAGCTATTAACCAACATGCGGCCAAAGCCAACGTGGTTATTTGTACGGCTCAGATTCCGGGAAGGAAAGCTCCTCTATTAATATCAAAAGAAGTTGTAGCCAGCATGCAACCAGGCTCTGTTATTATCGACCTTGCTTCGTCAACCGGTGGTAATTGCGAATTATCTGAAGACAACAAAACGGTCATAAAACAAGGGGTCACAATAATCGGACAATCTAACTATCCAGCTCAAATGCCTAAAGATGCCAGCAAAATGTTTGGCAAGAACGTGAGCAATTTTCTGGAATTACTGATTTCCCAAGATGGCAGCCTTAAACTCAATTTTGATGACGAAATAGTGAAAGGCACCTGCATCACTCATAAAGGCGAAATTTACAATGAACGCGTTAAATCCGTAATCAATTAATCATGGAACAAATACTTCAGTTTTTCTTTACTTACAAAGAAGCTATTTTTATCATTGCCCTCTCCGTTTTTCTGGGCATTGAAGTAATCTCACACGTCCCCTCTGTGTTACACACACCCCTCATGTCTGGAGCAAATGCCATATCAGGGGTTATTATTATTGGCGGTATTATTCTGGTCGGGCACACCGATGCTTCCCACCTTTCGTTAGAACTCATTTTGGGTATACTGGCAGTAATATTCGGCACCCTCAATGTTGTGGGCGGCTTTGTGGTGACTGACCGCATGTTAGAAATGTTTAAAAAGAAGAAAAAATAGAGGGCACAATGGATAAAATAATTGGAACATTAAACGGTATACCCTATACTTTAGGGGAAACATTACTTGAGCTGAGCTATTTAATTGCTGCTCTCCTTTTTGTTTATGGACTCAAATTACTAAGTCATCCGGAAACAGCGCGTCGTGGAAATTTTTTCGCAGGCACTGGAATGCTACTGGGCATGATTACAACATTGCTGCTGCATAAAAATGCAGATGGGAATGGCATTGCATTAACAAACCTATCTATTATACTAGCATCAATAGGTGTAGGCACCGTAATTGGATGGATTGTGGCACGAAAAATTAAGATGACGGCTATGCCCCAGCTGGTATCCCTGTTCAATGCAACAGGAGGCGCTGCATCCATGTTAGTAGCACTGCTCGAATTTCCAAATGCTGACATGGGCAATTTGGGATCGGTATTGGTTACTCTACTTGGGATGATTATCGGTGCCGTTGCGTTTAGTGGAAGCATGATCGCCTATGGAAAACTAGATGGCAAAGTTGGAGATATCCGCTCTGGCATGATGACGTACATTAATATGCTACTCATGATAGTGACGTTTGGATTAGCAATATATATGATGGTTTCTGGACAGACACCAGACCAATTAACTTGGGCAATATATTTACTGATGGCACTTTCATTACTTTACGGGGTGATGTTTGTAATGCCTATTGGGGGAGCAGATATGCCAGTCGTTATTTCCCTACTCAACAGCTTTACAGGAATTGCTGCCGCAATGGCCGGATTCATCTACAATAATCAGGCAATGATTCTTGGAGGAATACTCGTTGGAGCTGCTGGAACTATTCTGACCGTATTAATGTGCAAAGCCATGAACCGCTCGCTATTAAATGTGATTATCGGAGCATTTGGGGGCAGTAGTAGCACAACTGTCGGCGGCGAACAAGGGGAGATGAAAGAAATGACCCTCAGCGATGCTTCCATACTTTTGAGCTATTCAAAGAGTGTTGTTATAGTTCCCGGATACGGATTAGCCGTAGCTCAGGCACAACACGTTTGCCACGAGCTTGACATAATTCTCAGCAGCAAAGGGATTAACGTCAGATATGCCATTCACCCCGTTGCAGGCCGTATGCCCGGGCATATGAACGTTCTTTTGGCTGAAGCAGATGTACCTTACGAGCAATTGATTGAAATGGAATCCATTAACCCAGACATGCCCAATACTGATGTTGTTGTTGTCATTGGCGCTAACGATGTGGTTAATCCGGCTGCCATTACTGATCCGGGAAGTCCGATTGCAGGGATGCCAATCATTAAAGCTTTTGAGGCCAAAAACATCATTGTGATGAAGCGTGGTCGAGGTAAAGGTTATGCCGGCATTGAAAATGAACTTTTCTTCGATCCAAAAACACGCCTGCTATTTGGTAATGCGAAAGACACCCTTCAGAAACTGGTGAGCGAAATTAAAAGTTTATAAAAAAATGTAGATTTCATTCTAAACGAAACATTCAATATTTAACACAATATATATTGAAAAAGATGGCACTCTCTCGGTGCCATCTTTTTTTTGTTCGGCTTAATCAATAGGATCTATACTTTTACTCGAATAGTCTATAAATGACTAAAAGAGATGTCTATCTGAATGAATAAATATGAAAACCGTCAAATGACTTTATTCGGCATTTTGGTTTCTTTATAATTGCTTAAATTCGCAACCATAAAACCGAGAAGACTATTTCAATCAGTTTTTTAAACTCAGCGCATGCTCAAACTGGCAAAACTAAACGGGAAACCAGAAATCTTTTATTCGATACAAGGTGAAGGCAAAAACATTGGCAGGCCATCTATCTTCATTCGTCTGTCGCTATGCAATCTCTATTGTAACTGGTGCGATACCGACTACACGTGGAACTGGGAAGGCACACCCTACCCTCATCAAAACGACCAGAACCCCAGATACAAAAAATACCAAAAAGAATTATTCATGATGGAATTGTCGAACGAAGAAATCATCCGTCAGATAGATTCTTTTAACTGCAAGAATCTGGTAATAACAGGTGGCGAGCCCCTGATGCAACAAAAAGAATTAATCAGCCTTTTAAATGCCCTTAGGGAACCCGATAAAGCATATCACATTGAATTTGAGACCAACGGAACCGCCACTCCGTCCAAGGTATTGGATATACAAACCGATCAATACAACGTATCTCTAAAACTCTCCAATTCGAAAGTCAAAGAGAAAGATCGTCTTAACGAACGAGCCATCACCTTCTTTGCCCAATCACCCAAAGCAAATTTCAAGTTTGTGGTTGACAGGGAAAATGATTTACATGAGATTTTAAAACTTATCAAACAATATAACATATCTCCAGAGCAAGTTTATTTAATGCCGCAAGGAACAAACCCCGAAACATTGCGCCAAAAACAGCAATGGCTAATTGAACTGTGCAAACAATACGGATTTAACTTTACAGACCGTATGCACATCCACATTTATGGAAACAAGCGGGGTGTGTAATTCTTCTATGTTACACAATGCTTTGCTTTTTGTATTTGATATAATTTTCATATATTAAAATCGTAATATTTGACATTATATCAATATGCTCACGAAACAACAACCGAAAAAACTCAAGATGAAAAGATTAGCATTTTCAATTCTATTACTCCTACCGTTTGCTATAAATAGCATGGCTCAATCTGATTATAAAAATGGATACATAATCACCAACGAGAACGATACAATTTATGGACTAATTAACAACAGAGGTTATGTGAAAAATGCAGAAGAATGCACATTTAAAGCGAAACAGGATTCCGAAACGATCAATTATAGTCCGGACATGATTCAGGCATACCGATTTATTGATGGCAAATACTATGTCTCTAAAAAAATTAAAGTTGATGAGATAGAAAGTCAGGTTTTTCTAGAATACTTAATTGATGGTATTCTAGATATTTACTTTTATCGGGAAAATGAAAAAGAAAGCTACAATTCTGGCGATTACTATTTTATTGACAATGGAGATGGAGAATTACAATTTCTAAATAACAAATCCTACGATGTATTTGCAAGTGTCTGGGATAATAATACTGACCCCAAAACCATTTATAGAAAAGAGTCGAAACGATATATTGGATTATTAAAATTAATGACAAAAGACAGTCCAACTTTGTCCAAGAAAGTAGACAACATAAAACTGAGTCATAAATCACTTACAAATCTTGCCAAAGAATATCACGAAGAAGTTTGTCCTGACGATATGTGCATCATCTATGAAAAAGTAGAACAAAAAATTGATTTCAAATTTGGTCCGATCATAGACCTAAATATGAGTAAATTAATCTCCACTATCGACGAGTTCCCAAGTTGGTTATATTATTTTGAGGGTAGTGATTTTAACTACTCGATCTATCCATCGATAGGACTATTCTGCAAATTCGACATGCCAACAATCCATGAAAAATTATACTTCCAATTTGATGGCGTTTTCAATAAACGAACCTACAAGACTACAAATTATTGGACATTCCCGACTATCTCGCACACAAAAGTAAATCAAATAACAATAAGCCAGAACTCCATTAAAGCGTCAGCACATGTTGGCTATGAATTCTCTGGAGAAAAAATAAGATTAACCTATTTAGTTGGTGGTTTCTTTAATTACTATATAAAAACAGATTACAAACGGGCATATAGCGAAATATGGGATTCTGACTCGAATATAGGATTAAGCTACGAAACAAACGACAGCCCATTCTCAAAACATGAGTATGGCTTCAGTTTAGGATTGGGATTAATCATGAAAAACAAAAATGACAAAGAAATGTCAACAACACTAAGATATCAACGAGGATATGGACTATTTGATATGTATAACTTTTTCAGCACCAACAACCTTTCTTTGAGCTATACATTACAAGCGAACAAGTAGGTGTTAACATGTCTAATCCTAAAATAATTCCCCCAACAATCAACTGTTATATTTACACATATTAACAATGAAGATTTTATTAATCAAAATTCTATCCCTTTTTTTGTTCGATTTCTCAACAACCTAAACTTCTCATAATCAAACGAACCATGAAAAGAAGATCTTTCCTGAAAAATTCGGCCGTAGCCGTGGGTGCAACTGTAGCAACTCCTGCAATGGCATCAAAAATTTCAGCACCAGCTGAAAAGACGCTTTTTGAACTACGTGTTTACCATATGACTGAAGGTGATGAAAACAAAGACAAACTCCTTCAATATATTAAAGAGGCATTGATGCCATTTTTGAAAAAATACGGAGCAACAGTTCTTGCATTTGAGCCATATGAGAACGAAGAACCAAGGCTATACACTTTAATATCTCACGAATCACAAGATGCCTATTCTAAGGCACTACAGACCATGCAAAACGATCAAAGTTATTTATCTGCCGCAAAGAGTTACAATGAGATAGCTACTGACACTCCCGTTTATTCAAGATATGAAACCTTTTTGCTAGATGCCTTTGACCGCTACCCATCACTAGTTATGCCAACTGAAGAAAGAGACCTTTTTGAGCTTCGCATTTACCAAAGTGCCAATGAAGATGCCGGACGAAGAAAAGTGGAGATGTTTAATAAAGAAGAAATTGACCTATTCTTAAGCGTTGATATCGAGCCTGTTTTCTTTGGGAAAATAATTGCCGGACAATATATGCCAGCACTAATTTATATGGTAGCATTTAAAGATCTGGAAGCACAAGAACCAGGATGGGCTAAATTCGGATCGAGTAAAGAGTGGGCTGAATTGCGCGTCAAACCTGAATATGCTAATGTAATAAGCAATATTCAGAGTATTAATTTAAAACCAATCCAGTTATAAAAGCAAGACAACCTGATGGTTGTCACATATTCAACTTGCACTGAATAAAGGATCCGATACGTAATCGTCTCGGATCCTTTTGTTCTAAACTTATTTTTAACGGAATTCCTTCCTCTTGACGGTTAATATATTTCAACCAAGAAGACATCCTTCCCCTGAATGAATTATCCACCAAAACATTAATTCTTTCACATAATCTTCCGGCAAAATACCACAATCAGATCTGAGAGTGTTTTTATATATTTTAATACACGATTCCCTCGAAAAATGAATTCGTATATTGCACATACCAATAAACAAAAGAACTCATGGCACAACCGAATGAACTCAAATTAGCCTATTCCGGCAATCCAATAGATGCTGACCTAATCAATCAGATACTAAATACAAATGGTATTCAAACAATCATGAAGAACCAATTAATGGGCACGATTGCTCCATGGCAAGTCTCTCCTGGAGGTCTTGACCCTGTAGATATATATGTTCAAGCTGATAATTTAGAAAATGCGCTAGAGCTAGTCAAAGAATATACAGACTTAAAATAGAAAAGGTTCTACCCCAGTTTTTGGGTAGAACCTTTAAGAATTATCTAAAATCTTTCGACTTATTTCACAAACGATATGGCTTTCTCAATGGCTGCCGAAATACCGGATAAATCCTTACCTCCTGCAGTAGCATAGAACGGCTGACCGCCACCGCCACCTTTCATTTCTTTAGCCGCTTCGCGAACAATTTGTCCAGCGTTTAAGCCTTTTCCTTTTATCAGGCTATCAGATATCATAATGCTCAGGTTTGGTTTTCCATCAATTTCAGCGCCAAGCACAAGAAACAAATCATCCACTTCACCCTTTAACTGAAAGGCAAGATCTTTTATAGACTGAGCAGATTCAAGATTCACTTTTGCAGCAATTACATTAATACCATTCACCACCTGAACCTGATTTTTAAGTTCATCCTTCACTCCAGCTGCTGCCTGTTTCTCAAAAACTTCAATTTGCTTTTGCAGCTTACTATTTTCAGCCAATAAATCCTCAACAGATTTCTTGAGATTTTTAGTATTATTAAATAAAGAACGCACATCATGCAGCTCTTCCATGTTTTTATTAATAAAGGCCTCAGCCTTATCAGCTGTAATGGCTTCAATACGACGAACACCCGCAGAAATTGCTCCTTCGGAAGTAATCACAAAGTGCCCAATTTGTCCGGTTGAAGGAGTATGAATTCCTCCACAAAGTTCAACAGAGTCGCCAAACTTAATAACACGGACTGTATCATCATACTTTTCACCAAACAATGCAATAGCACCCATCTCCTGAGCTTCAGCAAATGGCACATTTATCTTTTCATCCTGACGAAAATTCTGACGAATTAGTTCATTCACCCGTGTTTGTATTTTATCCAACTCTTCCTTGCTCACTTTCTGAAAATGTGAAAAGTCGAATCGCAAGTAGTCGGCACAAACCAATGAACCTTTTTGTTCTACATGAGTACCTAAAATCTCACGCAAAGCTTGATCGAGCAAGTGAGTAGCAGTGTGATTGTTTGCTATAAGACGACGCTTTTGACTACTTACAACAGCCACAAATGCAGCGGAAGGGTCAGCAGGTAATTCTTTGGCGATGTGAACAATCAAATTATTTTCCTTTTGTGTATCGATGATGCTTGTTTTCACACCACAACACTCAATATATCCAGTATCACCAACCTGTCCGCCAGATTCACCATAAAAGGGCGTTTGGTCAAATACGAGGTGATAAAATTCTTTGTCTTTTTGTTTAACCTTCCGGTATCGGGCAATTTTAATGTCTGATTCCAGAGAAGTATATCCCAAAAATTTAACTTCTTCAATTTTCTTAAGCTCTACCCAGTCGCTAGTTTCTTGAGCTGCAGCATTACGGGATCGGTTTTTCTGCTTCTCCATCTCAGCATCAAACTCATTCCGATTGACCGTCAAGCCATTTTCACGAAGGATTAATTCGGTCAGGTCAAGCGGGAACCCAAAAGTGTCATAAAGTTCAAACGCATTCTTTCCAGACACCTCCGTCTTTAACGTTTTTTTCGCGGCTGTCATCTCTTCATCCAATAAACGAATACCAGTTTCGAGAGTCCTCAAAAAGCTTTCTTCCTCTTCTTTTATGACTTTTTCAATTAAATCCTGCTGTGCCGTCAATTCGGGGAAAGCATCACCCATATTGGCTTTCAGGATCTCCACCAGCCTACAAATAAAAGCCTCCCGGAAGCCCAGAAAAGTATACCCATAACGCACAGCCCGGCGCAAAATACGACGTATTACATATCCAGCTTTATTGTTCGATGGCAACTGCCCATCAGCAATGGCAAATGAGATAGCACGTAAGTGATCTGCAATTACACGCATCGCAATATCAGTTTTCTCATTTTGTCCGTATTTCTTGCCACACAAACTAGCAATAACGCTAATTATTGGCTGAAAAACATCAGTATCATAATTTGACTTTTTTTTCTGTAACACCATACAAAGCCGTTCAAATCCCATTCCAGTATCAACATGCTTGGCTGGAAGGTCTTCTAGACTACCATTCGCTTTTCGGTTAAACTGGATAAACACCAGATTCCAAATTTCTATTACCAATGGATGGTCTTGATTTACCAAGTCGGCACCAGAAACTTTTGCTCGTTCATCATCATCTCGCAAGTCAACATGAATTTCTGAGCAAGGCCCACAAGGTCCTGTGTCACCCATTTCCCAAAAATTATCTTTCTTGTTTCCATGTAATACACGTTCAGACGGCAAGTATTTCAACCAAAGAGATTTGGCCTCTTCATCCAAATCTAACTTATCGTCTTTGCTTCCTTCAAAAACGGTAGCATACATACGATCAGATGCAATGCCCATTTTATCGTGCAAGAATTCCCAAGCCCAATCGATTGCTTCTGTTTTAAAATAATCTCCAAACGACCAGTTACCCAACATCTCAAACATGGTATGGTGGTAAGTATCGTGCCCAACTTCTTCTAAATCGTTGTGCTTGCCTGAGACGCGTAAACATTTCTGAGTATCTGAAATCCTGACTGACTTAGCCGGTTGGTTACCCAGAAAAATATCTTTAAACTGGTTCATTCCCGCATTGGTGAACATTAAGGTAGGATCGTTTTTAACAACCATAGGGGCTGAGTCAACGATTGTATGCTGCTTAGAAATAAAAAAATCCAGAAAGGCTTTCCGAATTGCTTTGGAATTCATCTCCATCGTTCTTAGTAAGTTTTAATTTTTGTTAAAAAGCATTCAACTGCTATCCAATCAAGACTGTCATCTGGATAAAAAAATTATATTTGCCCATTAAGCTAACATGTCTGATTTTTTAAGTCTTGCAAAGTTAGATTATTTACTTAAATTTGTTTCATCTGATAAAAAAGAAATTAGTTTTTATGGCAAAAACAAAGTACAAATTCAACCCGGAAACGCTCAGTTACGTAAAGGTTGAACACAACTTTAAGGCTAAATTTTACCGTCTACTGCTTCTTTTTTCTACCACTTTCGTGATGAGTCTTATTATGATGGTTGTTTTTCTTCAGTTTTATGAGACTCCAAAAACCCAAAGCCTGAAGCGCGAAAACCAGCGTTTGCTCACTCAATATGAATTAATGTCGAAGAATTTGGACAATATTGATGCAGTACTGGGAGACCTCCAACAACGTGATGACAATCTTTACCGTGTGATCTTCGAGGCAGATCCAATCTCAAACACTATACGAAAAGCCGGCTTTGGTGGAATTAACAAATATGCTCAACTTGAGAGCATGGACAACTCAGAATTAGTCATCAGCACAGCTAGAAAATTGGATATTATTTCTAAAGAAGCATACGTCCAATCAAAATCATATGACGAAGTATTAGAGCTAGCCCTCAATAAGGAGAAAATGCTTTCGAGTATCCCTGCTGTTATGCCTGTTGCAAATAAAGATTTAAAACGAACTGCCTCAGGATGGGGTTGGCGCATTCATCCTATTTATAAAATTCGTCGTTTCCACTACGGCATGGACTTTACAGCTCCAATTGGCACTGAAATATATTCAACAGGAGATGGTGTTGTGGTAAAAGTACAAACCTCAAGTACTGGTTACGGCAAATCTGTAACAATTGACCACGGATTTGGATATGAAACCCTGTACGGTCACATGAGTGAATTCAATGTAAAAAAAGGAGATACCATTAAACGAGGAAGTGTTATCGGTTATGTTGGGAACACAGGTACTTCATCTGGTCCTCATATTCACTACGAAGTTCACAAAAATGGTAAAGCTGTCAATCCTCAGAACTATTACTTTAAAGACTTGAGTGCCGAGGAATGGGATCGAATGGTTGCCTTGTCTTCTAATATGGGACAGTCATACGACTAATCAATTATTACCGTGCCTTACAAAAAGCCCCAGATAGAAAAAATTTATTATACGATTGGTGAAGTAGCTGAAATATTTCAGGTGAAAACTTCGCACATCCGTTTTTGGGAAAATGAGTTTGACTCATTAAAACCTTACAAGAATAAAAAAGGGAACCGACTTTTCACAAAAGATGATATTGAGCAAATTAAGATTATCTACCATTTGGTAAAAGAACGGGGCATGACGCTAAAAGGTGCCAAACAAAAACTAAAAGATAATAAAGAAGATACCCTAGAAAATCACGAGTTGGTTGACCGCCTCCAACATATTCGTCAAATGTTGGTTGATATAAAAGATGAAATGAACGAATAGCATATAGTTTCAAGCTCGAAACAAGAAGTTGAATCACGAATTTCAGGATAAAATCCGAAACGATGCAGATTAGCGAAATTACAAACTACATTGAATCCATTGCACCACTTTCCTTCCAGGAATCGTATGACAATTCGGGTTTACTTATCGGAAATCATTCTGATAAAATTGAAAGGGCACTAATTACTCTGGATGTTACTGAAGCTGTTATTGATGAAGCTATTGCCGGAAACTTCCAACTAATCATTTCTCATCACCCACTGATTTTTAGTGGCATGAAAAAAATAAACGGAAATTCTGAAGTAGAACGCTGCTTGATTAAAGCCATAAAAAATGGAATTGCCATTTATGCAGCTCACACCAATTTGGATAGCATTATTGGTGGTGTGAACTCAAAAATATGCGAAAAACTAGGACTAATAAACTGTCAAATACTTTCCCCACATAAAGGACAACTCAAGAAGCTGGTAACCTTCATTCCGAATGAACATTTTGCAAAAGTACAACAAGCCATTTTTGACGCAGGAGCCGGGAACATTGGCAACTATGATTCATGTGGATACGCTTCGGCAGGATCAGGAACCTTCCGGGGCAATGAAGAAAGCAACCCATTTATTGGAGAAAAAGGACAGGTTCATTCACAAGAAGAAATCCGCTTTGAAACTATCCTACCGACTCATTTGCTACGCAATGTCGTTAGTGCTTTAATAAGCGCTCATCCCTACGAAGAAGTGGCATACGATGTATACCCACTTGACAATGAGCTTCCTGCATCAGGAATGGGAATGATTGGAGAGTTACCTACACCTTTATCTGAAACTGAATTTCTGCATTTGGCAAAAGATAAATTCAAGACAAAAGCGATAAAATATAGTCCTTTGCGAAATAAAAAGGTGAGAAAAATAGCGATCTGCGGTGGGTCAGGAAGCTTCCTCATCAAACACGCAATCCATTCAAAAGCAGATGTCTTCCTAACAGGAGACATGAAATATCACCAGTTTTTTGAAGCAGAAGGAAAAATATTACTGGCAGATATAGGACACTTCGAAAGTGAACAATACACTAATGAGGTATTTTTTGAATTACTTACGAAAAAATTCCCTAAATTTGCCATCCGTTTATCGGGCATTAATACCAATCCGATTAACTACTTGATTTGAAACAGAAATAACAGCATTCAAATATGAATAAACAGTATCGCGAAGAAGACAAATCAGTGCCAATTAGAGAAAAACTAAAAGCACTTTACGAATTGCAAGTTGTCGGGACCGAAATTGACAAAATTAAAATGCTTCGGGGTGAGCTTCCATTAGAAGTTCAAGATCTTGAAGATGATATTGCCGGGTTAGCAACAAGGATCAGCAATTACGAGGACGATATTAAAAATCTGGAGACATCAATTACTAATCGTAAAGCTGCAATTAAAGAATCTGAAGCCTTGGTTATCAAATACACTGAGCAACAGAACAATGTCCGCAATAACCGCGAGTACGATTCCCTGAATAAAGAAATTGAATTCCAAAAACTGGAAGTTGAACTTTCTGAAAAAAGAATCCGCGAATTCACTGCAGAACTAGAGCTCAAAAAAGAGTCTTTAGGTTCTTCTAAAACACAATTCACTGAACGTGAGGAAGACTTGGATCGCAAGAAAAAAGAACTGGACGAAATTACAGCCGAAACAAAAATTGAAGAAGAAAAGCTAGTTAGTAAAGCAGGCAAAATCGAAGACATGGTTGAGTCTCGTCTACTTACAGCCTTTAAGCGTATCCGCAAAAATGCACGAAACGGATTGGCTATTGTTACAGTACAGCGTAATGCATGTGGTGGATGCTTCAACAAAATTCCACCTCAACGCCAAATGGATATTGCGAATCGCAAAAAGATTATTGTATGCGAATACTGTGGACGTATTCTCGTTGACGAAAACATCATGGATGTAGAAGTTGGCGCTAAAGTTGAAGATGAATCTTAGATCTTTTTAAAAGAAAAAAACCTACAAATATTATATGAATCCCGGCTTTAACAGTCGGGATTTTTTGTTTTTATGCCTCTTCTAAATTATCTTGAGCAAATGTATTTTTATTCGTTCATGTGTTTACACTATTTTTGGGAGAGAATAATAACGAGTCTTCCATCTTATTGTTTAAATGTCACAACTAAAATTCCCTGTAATGCACACTGAAATTAAGACATACAGCTTAACGAACCAAGGTGGCGAACATGTAGAGTTCATCATAAAAAACGTAGGGGATATTTATGAATCGATGAATGGTGAGCCTGACCACCCACACCGACATGACTACTTCACCCTGTTGCTTATTGAAAATGCAAAAGGCCGTCATATTATCGATTTCAAAGAATTTGAGCTGTCGGGACATAGTGTGTCATTTATTTATCCGGGGCAAGTACATCAGGTTATCGCAACTGAAAAACCTGTAGGTTGGGTCATAAACTTCAGCAGGCTGTTTCTTATTAAGAATAACATCCCTGATCAAATGATAAATGATGTTTATCTGTACAATAAATTTGGCGAAACACCCCCTTTATCAATCAATGAAGATCAATGGAAGGTCTATCTGGATATTATACGCCAAATATTACAGTATAGCAACCTTCAAATAATTTATAAATATGAAGCTTTAGGTGTTTTCCTTAAGTTACTCTTGATACAAAGTAATAACCACTGTTCTCTACAAAAAGACAAAGATCTTCAGAGCATTGAGGTTGGTAATCAACTCGTCAGGAATTACAAAAAATTGATTGAAAAACACTATAAAGAATACCATAAAGTATCTGACTACGCAGACATTCTTTCAGTAACAAGTGACTACCTAAATAAATCAGTAAAATCTTTTACTGGAAAATCGGCAAAGGAATATATTACAGACCGAATTCTGCTTGAAGCGAAACGAATTTTGCTTTTCACCGAGCAAACGAACAAGGAGTTAGCCTATGACCTGGGATTTGAAGAACCTTCCCATTTTAGCAATTTCTTCAAAAAATCGAATGGAGTTTCGCCCATTGACTTTCGCAATTCTGCTCGAAAATCTTGAATTAAAAATGATTTATTTAATCTTCGGGAAAGGCCTGTTATTATCGAATTTAACGGTGAGTGTTCCTAAATAAAAGGAGCATTTTCTTCAGATTGCTTCACTCTAATTCCTGATTTTTACAATCCCTGTCCTGATTTTTGCAATTATCGGATCTTTTTATCCGCTATCTTTGTTCTATAAATTATCCGAGTCTCAATTCCGGATGAAAACACTAAAGAATAGACAAAGTATATGAAAACGGTATTACACAAAGCTGAATCGAGAGGACACGCAAACCATGGTTGGTTAAACTCATACCACAGTTTCAGTTTTGCGAATTACTATAATCCTGAACGGATGCAATTCGGTGCACTTCGCGTGTTGAATGACGACACTATTGCAGCGGGAACTGGCTTTGGCATACACCCTCACGACAATATGGAGATCATTTCGATTCCCCTTCATGGTGATTTGGAACACAAAGACAACATGGGAAATACTACCGTGATTAAAGAAGGAGATATACAGGTAATGAGTGCGGGAACAGGAATTTTTCATAGCGAATATAATCACAACAAGAATAAAGAAGGTAAATTCCTCCAAATATGGGTGCTGCCAAATCAAAAACATGTACCTCCTCGTTATGACCAGATCTCACTCAAGAACATTGAAAAGGAGAATGAGCTATACCAATTCCTCTCTCCAAACCCGGAAGATGAAGGTGTTTGGGTGTATCAGCAAGCATGGTTCAGCATGGGTAAATTCGACACAAATAAACAGTTTGAATATCATCTCAACAATGAGACCAATGGATTATACGCATTTGTTATTGAAGGCGATGTAACAATTGCGGGCATGTCCCTCGGAAAAAGAGACGGCATTGGTATTTGGGAAAGCTCGAGTATACAAATTAATGTTATAGAAGGGGCACACCTGCTACTCATGGAAATACCGGTTAGTAACCAAACGCATTAAAGAGGTCAACTAAAAAGTGTTAACGTTTGTTATGCCTTACTGTTAATGCGAAACTCAAAAATAAAAGAATAAGTAATAAACTATAAATTTCACACACTATGAAAACAATGAAAACAGTATTCGTAATTGTCCTTGCAATATTTAGCATAAATGCAAGTGCACAGGTTTTAAAAGCAGATGTAGCTAATACAGAAGTTAATTGGTTAGGTAAAAAAGTAACCGGACAACACAATGGAGATATTGCACTAAAAAGTGGAGAGCTAACTCTAGATGGCAATGCCATAGTCGCAGGTGAATTTGTGATTGACATGACAAGCATCAAAGTACTTGATCTGGATCCGGGAGAGATGAACACAAATTTGGTGAATCATTTAAAATCTGATGACTTTTTTGGAGTTGAAGTTCACCCTGAAGCGAAACTTGTAATTACAGAAAAAGCAACATTTAGCGGAAATACAGCATCAGTAAAAGGGAATCTGACAATAAAAGGCATCACCAACCCTGTGACCTTTGATGTTAAAAAAGATGCTACGACTTACGATGCAAGTATAACAATTGACCGCTCAAAATATGATGTACGCTATGGCTCGGGATCATTTTTCGACAATCTGGGCGACAAAGCAATTTATGACGATTTTGTCCTCGATATAAAATTGGTTCTCAACTAATCGGAACCAAGTGACATAATAAAGAAGCTTGCCCCATCGGGACAAGCTTCTTTCATTTTTAGACCACTGTAACTGAGTAAGACTTCTTCCAAATAGCATTATCTCTTACTTCTTGAAAAGCGGGATGAATTTGGTTTTTCTTGTCTTTTGTTCTTAGACGCAAAATATTCTTGCTTTCTACGTTGCTTTTCTTTCTCCCACTCCTTTTTCTCCTTCTCAGTCATTTTCTTATCAGTTTGTGGGAAAGGGTTTTCTTCAACAACTTCAATTTTTTTATTTATCAATTTCTCAATATCCTTCACATATACATTTTCCTCAGGCTCGCATATCGAAATGGAAATTCCTTCTTCTCCAGCCCTTCCAGACCTACCAATTCTATGGACATATGTTTCGGCAATATTGGGAATGTCGTAATTAATGACATATTTTAGTTTGTCGATATCAATACCTCTTGCTGCAATATCTGTAGCTACCAACACCCTTATTTCTCTGGCCTTAAATTGAGTCAATGCTTTTTGTCTCTGATTTTGAGATTTGTCGCCATGTATGGCTGCCGTTTTTATATCCTTCTTCTTTAGGGTTCTAACTATTTTATCTGCACCGTGCTTTGTTCTTGAAAACAATAGCACATGATCGATATCCTTATTCTGAAGTATATGCAACAAAAGATCGTTTTTGCTCGCCTTATTGGTATAATACAAATACTGCTGAATGGTATTCGCAGTAGAAGAAACAGGACTAACTTCAACTTTTATAGGATCTCTTAGGATTTTCCTCGATAGCTCAACAATATTCTTTGGCATTGTAGCAGAGAAAAACAAAGATTGCCTTCTGGTTGGTAGTTTGACAAGGATTTTCCGGATATCGTGGACAAACCCCATATCTAGCATCCTATCAGCTTCGTCCAACACAAAATACTCAATATGATTTAATTGGATAAACCCCTGATCCATCAAGTCTAATAGCCTTCCAGGAGTTGCAATCAAAACATCAACACCTCCACGCAACGCATTCGTTTGTTTATTTTGAGGCACTCCCCCAAAGATAACGGTGTTTCTTATTCCGGTATATTTTCCATAAGTAGTAAAACTATCCCCAATCTGAATAGCAAGCTCTCGTGTTGGGGTAATAATGAGCGCTTTAATTTTGCGCGTGCGGTGATCCTGCTGACGATCAAGATATAGGTGCTGCAAAATTGGAATAGCAAAAGCAGCTGTTTTTCCTGTTCCGGTTTGAGCACTTCCCAACACATCATTTCTATTTAAAATAAGTGGTATTGCCTTTCCTTGTATAGATGTTGGCTCTTCATATTTTTCGTCTTTAAGAGCTTTTATAATGGGATCAATAATTTCTAGTTCTTCAAATCTCATTCATTACTTTTTTTAATCCTCCTTTTAAATAAGGTAGGATGATATATAAATTAGGGCGCAAAGGTACATATTAAAAAATTAGGCTTGATTATCAACTTCTAATCCATTTATAGAATTGACATTTTAAAATTTCGCAGGTGATCGTTTTCATAAGAAAATGAAGGATCAACGATTAAGCTTTCTGAGTAGATTTCGCTAGCCTTACATGTCTGCAAATGCAGGGAAACAGGGAGTTATCAAAGCATCTTCTCCCAAAAGAACATGGGTGGCTGACATTCCTGATAACCAACAGCCTTGTAAAGATTCTGTGCTGCAATATTATCGTTTCGTACTTCGAGGTTAATCCGGCAAAAACCATTTTCCCGCCCATACTCAGCAATGGAATCTAACATGAACCTACCTGCACCTTTCCCTCTATAATTTGGATGCACAACAAAATCATGAATATTGATGATTGGTTTCGCTTTAAAGGTTGAGAAATTTTTATTGCAATTTGCCAAAGCGATAAACTCCCCATCGGCGAGCGCAAAAAACCCCAAATAAGCAGAATGACTCTGTAATCCTTTAATTATATGAGGAGCCAGTCCTGCAGGCATAGGAGAATTATTGCCCATTTCGTCTCTCATATAAGCATCCAACAAACGAATAATCTGTTTTGCATGCTCTATATTTTTCAAGTCGACTTTCAAAAATGAGATATTCATAAATATATATTTTTTGTGAAAGCAATGAACCCTGACAAAACCAATATTAAAGTTAGCATCTACACCTTAAAACGCCAAGTATCAATGTCGTACTTTTTTATGCGTGTACCCAACATCCGCTCAGTAACCTTCAAAATATCAGCAGCTTTTGCCATATTGCCTTTTGTAGAGGTAAGGGCTTCCCGAATTAGCTGTTTCTCCACCTGTTCCACAGTATACGTCATTCCTCCCTTTGATTGTGTATTTGATGAATCTGCCGTCTGTAATGAAGGTGGCAAATTGTAACTATGAATGACATCATCGGTTGTCAAAATACATGCACGCTCGACACAGTTCTCCAATTCCCTGATATTTCCCGGCCACGAATAGATCATTAACATATTTAATGCTGAAGTAGTTATACGCTTGACTTTTGTGCCATTTCGTTTATTAAATTTTTCAATAAAATGGTCAACCAGCAAAGGAATATCATCTCTCCTCTCCCTTAATGAAGGAATATATAATGGGAAAACATTTATGCGATAGAATAAATCTTCCCTAAATCCACCATTCTCGATCATTTCCTCCAAATTCCTGTTAGTAGCAGCAACTATCCGCACATCAACTTTAATTGTTTCGGTACCACCCAAACGTTCAAACTCACGTTGCTGTAATATTCGCAGAATTTTAACTTGGGTTGAAAGTGGGATATCACCAATCTCATCCAAGAATATTGTACCACCATCAGCCAGTTCAAAGCGTCCTTTTCGACGGCTATCAGCTCCAGTAAATGCTCCTTTTTCATGACCAAAGAGCTCGCTTTCAATCAGTGAGTCTGGCAAGGCGGAGCAATTTACTTTTACGAATGCACCCTTCGATCTTTTGCTCGTAAAATGAATAGCATCAGCAACTAACTCCTTACCAATACCACTTTCTCCTCTAATAAGAACAGTTGAATTTGTCTCGGCCACCATTTTAACAAGCGAATAAACATCGCGCATTTTCCCTGAGTTCCCAACAATATTCAGGGGGCGGTGGTCATGTTCGTCATTCAGTTGGATCTGTAAATTCTGATTCTTTTGGCGTAGAACTTCGATTTCCTCAACACGCTCTTGCCTAGAACTGACAACCCTTGAAATTAAGCTCCCAATTATGGATAACAAACTAAAATCCTCATCAGTAGTTATAAACGGATTAAAAATCCGGACAAGACTCAATGTGCCGGTTACTTTACCATCAACAATAATAGGAACACACACAAAACTAAGTTCTTTCCCATCATCTGAAATTAGCTCTTGTTGAGTCCGATTTAAAAATAAGTTCGATTTTGATATTTTTTCAATTACCACAGGTCGAGCCAATTCAACAACACGACCAATAATCCCCTCCCCCAATTCATATTTTCCGCGTGATTGCTGTACTGAACTATATCCATAAGCTGCTTCAATATAAATCTGAGAATTTTCCCTATTGAAAATTGTCAAAAAACTCCTTACTGCATCCAAATGCTTCACAAGCAATTCCAGGATAGAGGTTAAATCATTCTTTAGCTCTTTACCCTGTATTAGTCGCTCACTGACCTCCGACAGAAGCATAAGCTCCTTAAGCCCATAGCATTCTCCACCAGCCTTCTGACATTTAAACTCCATATCAACCCTCCATTATGTCGCCATTTTGCCGACTTGCATATCTATATGTCACAAAAGTCGCAACTATTGAAGACTACACCTTCGCAAACACAACAATTCAATGACATTTTAACAATACGTTAACAACAATAATTGTGAACTTCTGTTAAAAAATTAGGCTTCAGATTATTCCATTCTCAATTGTTACTTAAAAATTGTATTTTCGCAACACACAAACCTCATATTATATTTCGTGAAAAAGAGTTTAGTCATTATTCCAACATATAACGAGCAGGAGAACATTGAACGGATGATTCGAAAGGTTTTTTCATTGAAGACACCCTTTGAACTGTTGATTATCGATGACAATTCTCCCGATGGGACTGCCAGTATAATAAAGACACTTCAAATTGAATTTCCGAAAAAACTCCATCTATTAGAACGAGAAGGGAAATTAGGATTGGGAACAGCGTACCTCACTGGGTTTAGATGGGCTCTGGAACACGGTTCAGATTATATCTTTGAAATGGATTGTGATTTTTCGCACAACCCTGATGATCTGGAACTGCTGTATGATGCTTGTGAAAACAAAGGCGGAGATATGGCCATTGGCTCACGTTATATTAAAGGAATAAATGTTATTAACTGGCCTCTTGGGCGAGTTCTTATGTCTTATCTAGCTTCTGTTTATGTTCGTTTTATCACAGGTATGAAAATCATGGACACAACAGCCGGATTTAAATGTTACAGCAGAAAAGTTTTACAAACAATCAATTTGGACGACATACGATTAAAAGGTTATGGATTTCAAATTGAAATGAAATTTACAGCATGGAAACATGGATTTAATTTGATTGAAGTGCCCATTATTTTCACCGAGAGACAAGAAGGAGTATCAAAAATGAGCGGAGGGATTTTCAATGAAGCGCTTTGGGGAATTTTAAAAATGAAGATCCGCAGTTGGGGCAAACGATACACCCCAAAAAACTAGCATTCTGTAAATGCAAAAAACGGCCAATCAACCAATCTGAAAATGAACAATTCAATCAAAAATGATATTATTGAGGCTACAGGAATGTAGCTTTTTATTTTTTGACACGTATTATTTTAAACGCAAACAACTACCACCATGAGAACCATCATCAAGAATGCCACCATTATTAACGAAGGAAATCAATTCATAGGAAGTGTATTGATTGAGGGTGAACTCATAAAAAGAATATACAAATCTGAAGTTCCTGAACAAGAGCAGAATGGTGCTACAATTATTGAGGCAACAGGCTTATACCTAATACCCGGAGCCATTGATGACCAAGTACATTTTCGTGAGCCAGGACTCACCCACAAAGGAGAGATTGCAACAGAATCTAGAGCTGCCTTGGCTGGAGGAATTACCTCTTTTATGGAAATGCCCAATACCAATCCACAAGCAACCACACAAGCAGAACTGGAAAAAAAATACGCTCGTGCAGCAGAAGTGTCGGCAGTAAATTATTCCTTTTACATTGGTGCAACCAATGACAATCTCGCTGAAGTATTAACCACCGACCCAACTCAAGTTTGCGGCATCAAGGTATTTATGGGCTCATCAACCGGAAACATGTTAGTGGATGATGAAAAAACCTTGTCTGAAATTTTTAAAAATGCCCCCACATTAGTCGCTACCCATTGTGAAGATGAATCCATCATAAAACGCAATACTAAAATTTACAGGGAGAAATATGGCGAAATTGTCCCTATTTCCCGACATTCGAAAATAAGAAGTGCAGAAGCTTGCTTTAAATCCTCATCAAAAGCAGTTGAATTGGCTGCAAAATTTGGCACACGCTTGCACGTGCTTCATCTATCATCGGCAGAAGAAATGCAGCTCTTTAATTCTGGTCCGGTAAAGGACAAAAAGATAACTGCCGAAGTTTGTGTTCATCACCTTTGGTTTGAAGAGAAAGATTACATTGAATATGGAACTCGTATTAAGTGGAATCCAGCCATTAAGTCGGCTGAAGACCGAGCTGCACTTTGGGAGGCATTACTTTCCGATAAAATTGATGTTATCGCTACCGACCACGCACCACATACTCTGGATGAAAAATCACATCCCTATTTTAAAGCGCCATCCGGAGGCCCTCTTGTTCAACATTCACTAACAGCTATGTTCGAATTTGTTAAACAAGGGAAAATAACAATTGAAAAAGTCGTTGAGAAAATGTGTCATGCCCCGGCTGATCTCTTTCGTATTAACAAACGCGGGTACATTAGGGAGGGCTTTTTTGCCGATTTGGTTTTGATAAACCCGAATAAAAGCTGGACTGTTGTCCCTGAAAATATCATTTACAAATGTGGCTGGTCACCTTTCGAAGGAACTACCTTTAGCCACCAAGTTGATAAAACAATTATTAATGGGGAAGTTGCATACGACAGAGGATTAATTAATAATGACATTAGAGGGAAAAGACTAACATTTAATGTGTCAAAATAAAGAGACTGGGGCTTTAGGCGCCAGTCTCACATTATCTTTCCCTAGGAATTTAGTTCCCCAACCTTCATTAAATCTATTTATAGATAAATAAATCCTTTTTTGAGCGACGAACCTTTGCTGCTTTGGCCAATTGGTCTTTCGCCTCATCTCGGTAACCAAGAGCCATCATAACCACACTGCTCAGCCCTTTTTCTTTTAGCTCCAACACTTCATCCATAACTGCGTTATCAAATCCTTCTATTGGTGTCGCGTCAACACCTTCCGTTGCTGAAGAAATCAAACCAACTCCCAATGCAATGTAGGCCTGACGTGCTGCCCAGCGGTTTATTCCATCTTTTCCGGCCTTAATCAAAAAACCGTTAATCAAATTTTTATAATCTAGTAAATCGGAAATATTAACACCTCGAGTTTTTGAAACGCTCTCGATGTAGGCTTCTACGTTTTCAGCTGACACATCGTCCCATGCTGCAAAAACGACTAAATGTGAACCCTCCATTACTTGTGGTTGAATGCAAGCCTTCTCACTAATCTTTCTCTTCATCTCATCACTTTCCACAACAATTACCGTATAGGTCTGCAACCCCAGTGAGGAAGGTGCCATGCGAATGGCCTCTAAAATATTATCTAATTTTTCTTGTGGCACTTTCTCTCCATTCATCCGCTTTGTGGCGTAGCGCCATTTTAAGGCTTTTAATAGATCCATTTCACTTTGTATTTTAATTCTTCAATATTTCAATAAAATAATAAACAAAAAAAAGGAACAGTAGTTGCTCCTTTTGTATTTCTATTTTGCATACAACTTAATTGACTGCAATAATTAGGTATTTTGAAGTGCTCCAGAATACTTGCGGATTGTCAATCACAAGGCTCTCTACCGTATTGTCTCCTTCAAAATGATATGACCCGTCAGGGTGAATTGTAATTAACTCAGCTTTTTTCACAAACAGATCTAAATTAGTCAAATCCCGAATATCGACCATGGTGAAGTATTCTGCATTAAAATCCTCTTTCATCTTCATTGTTCGACCAATTCCCAAAATACCACCTTGTTTCTCTGCCACTCCATTGTCTGACAATTCCTTCTGTGTTCCAAAAGCGTAAAAAGCAGTATTTAAGTCAATCGTTTGCCCTTCAATGGTTGTATTCTTCAACTCAATATCCAAATCCTTCTGCATACTTTCATCTGTTATGACATTGATGCGTTCGTTCAAACCAGCGATGTCAACATTCAAAATTTCAAGCTCTGACTTTAAGTCCGTAATCTCAATGTCCTTCTGTTCAATTTGACGATTCAATAGGGCAATTGCCTTTTGAAACTCAGCCACCTTGACATTAGAAGCACCAAGTTGCTTTTCCAGTTTCGCGACTAAGTCCTTATTTTTCTGCAAAAGCTCATGAATAACTGAAATATCGTTCACAATTTGATCCTTTTCATTTCGCTTCATCTCCGAACCAGTACTTGATTCAATTTTCACAAGTTCTTCAATTTGCTTAATAGAATCTAGGTTCTCTTGAATTTCAGTCATTGCCGCCACAAAATTGATAATTGCAGAATCTTTTTCTACACCTACATGCATAATGCTATCTTGGATAGCCTGCATTTGGTCAATCTTTTTCTGCTGGCAGGAAACCAGAATAACAACTATTGCTAAAAACAGAATCTTTTTCATTTTCATTATTTTGATTTTAGCCCAAAGGTATGGAGCTTTTCAATTCCATTCATCGATACTTCCCATTTTTTTAGTGAAAAACGACAACATCTTTACTTGCAAATCATTTCTCCCAACAATCAAGCAGGTAGCTAAAAAAAAATCCATCGGTAAACCGATGGATTTCAACTAACATTAAACTATAACTACAAAAATAACCCCAATAAATATTTTCCTATTTGAGTAACTTTTCTTTTAAAATAGCTTCCACCTGAACTTTTGATTGTATACTACTGGTAGCATGCACTAATTCCCCATTTTTATAATAAACAACAAACGGCAGCCCCATAAATCCTGAACACTGCGGAGCATTACGAATAACTGCGGCATCCGGAATATCAAATTCCATATCAGCAAAAACAACCTGCTCATGTTCATTCTCTAGCTCACCCATTGCTGCATAAACGGGAATACACATTGGACCCATACGTCCACAGCATATCATTACATTTTCATTCTCTTCGATTAATTTTTTATGTTCGTCCGTAGACAATACATGTTTTAAATTTGTATGAAGCATAATATCGAATTTTACTATTTACATATGTGTATGTTTCAATTTTTATGCCAAGAAATTACTCTGACATGCTGACAGAAATAAATATATAGGAACGACACCCTTAAATCAAACTTAAACAGAGCGAAAACGAAAATCTCGGTCTACGTCAAACGCATAAATATTCTTCGGGTTCATTATTGATCTTCATTAAACTTTAAAAAATATTGATATTATCAATGAAAATATAAGAATATGCTGCAATCGTTTGGTACACTTTTATATTATCACTATAATTGCAGCACAAATCGAGAATAAAATGAACAACAAACTTGGACATTACGGTCATCATCATCACACCCTATTTATTGGTAGGCCGTAACTCTTTTGTTTTGTTTCAAAAAATATTAACTCAAAGAAGGCTTACCAAGTGGTAGGCCTTTTTTATTTTACAACATGAAAAATGACACAATTGAGAATTGCTATTCAGACAAAAGGTAGATTAAATGAGGACTCTTTACAACTCATTGAAGAAACAGGCATAAAACTAAACATTGGCAAACGTCAACTTTTAGCATCTGCCAAGAATTTCCCGATTGAAGCCTTATTTCTGCGTGATGACGATATTCCGCAAGCGGTAGCTGATAAAGTTGCTGACATCGGCATTGTTGGTGAAAACGAAATGCTTGAGAAAAAGCAGAATGTCAAAATCATTAAACGACTAGGATTTAGTAAATGTAGGTTAAGTCTTGCCATCCCAAAATCAGAGGAATACGCAGGAATTGGATGGTTCAATGGGAAAAAAATTGCCACTTCATATCCAGTAATCCTTAAAGACTTTCTGGAAAAGCACAATGTAACGGCAGATATCCATGTGATTTCAGGATCAGTTGAGATTGCTCCGGGCATTGGTTTGGCTGACGCTATTTTTGATATTGTTAGTTCTGGTTCAACTCTGGTGTCAAACCGATTAAAAGAAGTAGAAGTTGCCCTTTATTCTGAAGCGGTACTAATTGCACCTAAAAATCTGACAGCTGAAAAACAAGTAATTCTTGATGAGATGATCTTCAGAATGGAGTCGGTAGAACGTGCAAAAGGGAAAAAATACATCCTACTAAACGCTCCAAACAATAAAATTTCTGAAATCACAGAGATCCTTCCTGGAATGAAAAGCCCTACGGTTACGCCATTGGCAGAAGAAGGTTGGAGTTCACTCCATTCGGTCATTGCTGAAAGTGATTTCTGGGAAATTATTGGAAAACTAAAGGCAGCAGGTGCACAAGGTATTTTGGTAATCCCAATTGAAAAAATGATTTTCTAACACGGACATATTCCACCTGAAAGTAAATTACACAGAAACAATTCGTGCATGAAACGATATTTGAATCCAAAGAAAGAAGAATGGTCTCAGATTTTAGAGCGACCTATGTTTAATGCATCTGATCTGGCTGGTAAAGTGCAGACAATTCTAGATGACATTAAACTGAATGGAGCTGATGCAGTCCGCAAATACACTGAGAAATTTGACGGCGTAAAACTTGATAAACTTTCTGTTTCGCAGGAAGAAATTGAAGCTTCATCAGCTTTACTTGACGCCGATCTGAAAAAAGCGATCGAAAAAGCGGCAGAAAACATTGTCAAGTTTCATGCAAGCCAAAAACCAGAACTCAAGAAAATTGAGACAACTCCAGGGGTGGTTTGTTGGCAAAAAGCTGTGGCCATCGAGAAAGTAGGATTATATATCCCTGGCGGTTCTGCCCCATTATTTTCAAGTGTATTAATGCTGGCAATTCCTGCAAAAATTGCCGGATGCAAAGAGATTGTATTGTGTACACCTCCTAATAAAGAAGGGAAAATTAATCCCGCCATTTTATTTGCCGCAAAACTAGTTGGTGCAACTAAAATACTGAAAGCAGGAGGTGTTCAGGCAATTGGAGCAATGGCCTATGGAGCGGATATAATACCTAAGGTTGATAAAATTTTTGGCCCTGGGAATCAATTTGTCATGGCTGCAAAACAACTAGTAAGCATCAATGATGTAGCTATAGACATGCCTGCGGGTCCTTCCGAAGTAGCGGTAATGGCTGACGAATCCGCTAATCCTGAATTCATTGCATCTGACCTGTTATCTCAAGCTGAACATGGTCCCGATTCACAGGTGATATTGGTCACAAATTCGGAGAAACTGGTCGATGAAGTGGAACTTGCTTTGGCAAAACAGCTGGACGACCTAAGCCGCAAGGAAATTGCCACAAAAGCACTCGAAAACAGCGTGGCAATCGTTATTGAAGATGAAGAAAACATGATCAGCCTCATCAACGAGTATGCACCAGAGCACCTCATTATTTCAATGAAAAATTACACTGAAGTGGCTGAGAAAATCATCAATGCCGGCTCTGTGTTTCTTGGAAATTACACTCCGGAAAGTGCTGGCGACTATGCATCAGGGACCAACCACACTTTGCCAACAAATGGATGGGCACGTTCATACAGTGGAGTAAATCTGGATAGCTTTCTGAAAAAAATCACTTTTCAGGAAATATCTAAAGAAGGAATTAAAAACATAGGGCCTACCATTGAAAAAATGGCAGCAGCAGAAGAACTGGATGCCCACAAAAATGCGGTTACTTTACGTTTAAAATCTTTGAATTGAAAAGTTATGCAACTCGATAACCTCTTACGAAAAAATATAAAAAACCTGAAGGCTTACTCATCGGCACGTGATGAATATTCAGGTGAAGCAATGGTTTTTCTGGATGCCAACGAAAATCCATTCAATAAGCCATACAACCGCTATCCTGATCCCCTCCAGCGTGAGCTGAAAGAGAAAATTGCAGGAATTAAGGATTGTCAGGCTGCTCAGATTTTCCTAGGCAATGGCAGCGATGAACCCATTGATCTGCTTTTCCGTGCTTTTTGTGAGCCAGGCATAGATAACATTGTTAGTATTGATCCAACTTACGGCATGTATCAAGTTGCTGCCGACATTAATAATGTTGAGCTTCGAAAAGTAGCGCTAAAAGATGACTACAGCTTTCTGGCAAACGATGTATTGGCTAAAACGGACAGAAATACCAAATTAATTTTTCTGTGTTCGCCCAACAATCCAACAGCGAACTTGCTGGAAAAAAGCGAAATACTAAAACTGATCAACAATTTTAACGGACTGGTAGTCGTAGACGAAGCTTACATTGACTTTGCCCCCGGAGAAAGCTTGCTCCCGGAACTCCGACAATACGACAATCTGGTAATCCTTCAAACATTCTCAAAAGCATGGGGAATGGCGGGAATCCGTCTAGGAATGGCTTTTTCATCATCTGAAATAATCCAAATTTTCAATAAGATTAAGTATCCATATAACATCAACATCCTTACCCAACAAAAGGCATTGGAACTTATCAATAAAAATGAGGAGAAAAACAACTGGGTGGAATTGCTCATCAATGAACGCGTAAAGCTGGCAGAGCAATTAAAAGATTTCCCGTTTGTGGTGAAAGTATTCCCATCTGCAGCAAATTTCTTACTGGTAAAAATGCACGATGCACGTGGAATATATGATTATCTTGTTGAAAATGGGATTATCGTACGCGACCGATCAAAAGTTGTGTTTTGTGATGACAGCCTGCGCATTACAGTCGGATCACCCGAAGAGAATGAATTACTATTAAAGACATTAAATGAATTGATATAAAATTTTGCTCTGCTGATTTTGTATTTCATCCACAATAAAGGAAATATTGAAAACACAGAGTCAAAAATATACGACTATGAAAAAGGCACTCTTTATAGACCGGGATGGAACGTTGGTTATTGAACCACCCGTGGATTTTCAACTTGACTCATTGGCGAAATTGGAATTTGTACCGGGCGTATTCCGCAACCTGTATTTCATGGCTAAAAACTTAGACTATGAATTAGTTATCGTGACCAATCAAGATGGCTTGGGAACTGATTCATTTCCTGAAGACACCTTTTGGCCGGCTCAAAATAAAATGCTTGAGGCATTTAAAAACGAAGGCATCATCTTTAATGACATTCTCGTTGACCGTAGTTTTCCTGAGGACAATGCTCCTACACGAAAACCACGTACAGGATTGATGGGCAAATACATGGATGGTAGTTATGATTTGGCAAACAGCTTTGTAATTGGAGACCGTTTAACCGACATTGAACTAGCTAAAAATCTGGGGGCAAAAGGAATTCTTTTTAATGACGGCTCCCTAAAAGAAGAGTTGGCAAAACAAGGGTTTGAAAATACCTGCGTGCTAACAACAAGCAATTGGGACGATATTTATGCCAAAGTTGCCGCACCCGAACGCACCGCTAAAGTTCAACGTTCCACGAAAGAAACAAAGATCGATATTGAACTAAATCTGGATGGAACAGGTAAAGGAAACATCAGCACCGGCCTTGGGTTTTTTGACCACATGCTGGATCAAATTGCCCGTCACTCTGGCGTTGATTTGACGGTTCAGGTAACAGGTGACTTGGAGGTAGATGAGCACCACACCATCGAAGATACCGGGCTTGCCTTGGGTGAAGCCTTCAAACTGGCACTTGGCGACAAACGTGGTGTTGAGCGTTACGGCTATTGCCTGCCAATGGATGACTGTCTGGCGCAAGTGGCCATCGATTTTGGAGGACGCCCCTGGATTGTATGGGATGCCGAGTTCACCCGCGAAAAAGTTGGAGATATGCCAACAGAGATGTTCTTTCACTTTTTTAAATCATTTTCGGACACTTCGCTTTCAAACCTAAACATTAAGGCTGAAGGACAAAATGAACACCACAAAATTGAAGGCATGTTTAAAGCTTTGGCCAGAGCCATTAAAATGGCCATTAAAAAAGATGTTTTTAACTTTGAGCTTCCTTCAACAAAAGGAGCTCTATAGGGATTTAACTGCTGACTAATAAAAAAGCCCAAAGTGTCCATCGTAAAATAAACGTTGGCTCTTCATGGTAAAAAAAGAATATATGAAAAGCATCAAACAACTCCGGGAAAAAAAGAATACAGCAATATTGTTGATTCACTGCCCTGATAAACAAGGAATATTGGCTACTGTTACTGAATTTCTGAACAAGAACAATGGTAACATTATCAATCTGGATCAGTATGTTGATCGCCTGCAAAAGGTTTTTTATATGCGTGCAGAATGGGAATTAGAAGGCTTTGATATTCCTGCAGATAAGATTGGTGAATATTTCGAGACCCTGATTGCAACTAAATTACAGATGAGTTACAGGCTGTATTTCTCGGAAGATATTCCTCGCATGGCCATTTTCGTTTCTAAAATGTCGCATTGCCTTTTTGACATTCTTGCTCGCTACACTGCCGGGGAATGGGATGTTGAGATTCCGATGATTATTAGTAACCATGAAACCATGCGCCCTGTGGCCGAACGATTTGGTATTGACTTTCATTATTTCCCAATAACAAAAGACAACAAAGACGAGCAGGAAGCCCTTGAAATTGAGTTATTGAAAAAGCACAAGGTCGACTTTATTGTATTAGCAAGATATATGCAGATTCTTTCCGGTGATTTTGTTGATCACTTTCCCAATAAAGTTATTAATATACACCATTCATTTCTACCTGCTTTTGCCGGAGCCAAACCTTATCATGCGGCGCACGACCGTGGCGTAAAAATTATTGGTGCTACCAGTCATTACGTAACCAGTGATTTAGATGCCGGGCCAATTATTGAACAAGGAGTAGCCCAATGCAGCCATGTAGATACAGTAAAAAGTCTTATCCGCAAAGGTCGCGATCTTGAAAAGATTGTCCTTTCAAATGCCGTATTCAAGCACTTGCAGCGAAAAGTGCTTGTGTACAAAAATCGAACGGTAGTCTTTAATTAAGGCGATAAGTTCCTTCAATTTAAGAAAAGCACAAACGCAGTAGAAAGATTTTAGCAGAATGAAAAACATATTACTCACGTTACTTATTTTCACAGGGCAACAGCTTTTTGCCCAACCACAAGAAGTCCCGAACGACTACGGGTATATTGTGAAGATTGGGCAGAAAGCTCCTGACTTTACTGCATTAGCTATTAATGGTACAACCATACAACTGTCTGATTTAAATGGAAAAGTTGTGATGCTGCAGTTTACTGCCAGTTGGTGTGGAGTATGCCGTAAAGAAATGCCTCATATCGAAAAGGAAATCTGGCAAAGACATAAGAACAACAACGAATTTGCTCTCTTTGGAGTTGATTTAGACGAACCAAAAGCAACTGTTGAAAAATTTGCCAAACAAATACCTGTTAGCTATCCCATGCTGCTTGATCCGGAAGGCGAAATATTTTTTAAATATGCAGAAGAAGGTGCTGGAGTAACCCGAAATGTCATTATCGACAAAACAGGGAAGATTGTTTATATGACAAGGCTTTATAGAGAGGAAGAATTTGAGGAGATGAAATCGATTATCGAAAGCTTGTTACAATAGGTGCAAACAAAATAAACAAAGAAAATGAACATCGTCATTATAAAATATAACGCCGGAAATATTGAGTCCGTCAACAATGCACTTCTACGTTTAGGAGTTCAGGCCGAAATAACCGGTGATCATGATAAAATAAGGGCTGCCGATAAAGTTATTTTTCCAGGAGTAGGCGAAGCCAGCACGACGATGGCCTACCTGAAAAAAGAAGGGCTTGATAAGCTAATCCCCTCACTAACACAACCCGTACTGGGCATTTGTTTAGGTTTGCAACTTATGTGCAGCCATACTGAAGAAGGCGACACTCCTTGCCTTGGAATTTTTGAGGAGCAGGTCAAACGCTTCATCCCTAAGCTGGGAATGGAATATGTAACCAAAGTACCTCACATGGGATGGAACAACATCTCGAATTTGAAAAGCGGAATATTTGACCCTTCACTCGACAATCAGTTTGTTTATTTTGTGCACTCCTATTATGCAACAGTGGGTGAACACACCGCTGCTATAGGAAACTACATCAACTCATTTAGCGCGGCCTTGCATAAAAATAATTTTTATGCAACCCAGTTTCACCCAGAAAAGAGTGGTCCAATTGGTGCTAAAATATTGGAGAACTTTTTAAAGATTTAAGATCAATGATTATAGATTAACGATTTCAGAAGGACAAAAAAAGGACTCCTATGTTTAATACATTTTTGATAAAAAAGCTATGACTCCAAAAGAATTAGAAGAAAGGCTAATCAATTTTGCGGTTAATATTATCTTATTCACTGATAAAATTACTCCATCAATGGCCGGTAAAAATATGATTGGACAGATGGTTCGTTCAGGTACATCTCCGGCACTTAACTATGGAGAAGCTCAAAGTGCCGAATCCGGGAAAGATTTCGTGCATAAACTCAAAATCATTCTGAAAGAATTACGCGAAACGCACATCGCATTAAAAATAACAGATCGAGCTAAATTGCATATAATCAATTACTTCTTGACTCGTTATTGATAGAATGTAATGAACTGATATCCATTTTCGTAAAGAGTGTCGAAACCTCTAGGAATAATCAATCTAAAATTACCAATCGTTAATCTATAATCTGAAATAAAATGATCACCATAATTCCAGCCATCGATTTAATAGACGCCAAGTGTGTTCGTTTGTCACAAGGCGATTACAACCAAAAAACGGTTTACAACGAGAACCCACTTGAAGTTGCAAAAATGTTTGAAGATGCAGGAATTACCCGTTTGCATCTGGTAGACCTTGACGGAGCAAAAGCCAAGCATATTGTCAATTATAAAGTTCTTGAAACAATTGCAAACAAAACCAACCTTGTGATTGACTTTGGAGGTGGGCTAAAAAGCGACGATGACTTGCGCATTGCTTTTGATTGTGGCGCGCAAATGGTTACCGGAGGCAGCATTGCCGTGAAAGACCAGGAAACATTTTTAAGCTGGATTGAAAAATATGGCGCCGGAAAAATCATTTTAGGAGCCGATGCTAAAGACAAAATGATTGCCGTAAGCGGCTGGCAGGAAGTATCAGAACTTCCCATTCTTGAATTCATAGAAAGCTACACCAGTAAAGGCATCAATCAGGTAATTTCAACTGACATTGCCCGCGACGGAATGCTCACAGGGCCAAGTATTGAGCTTTACAAAGAAATTATGGATAGATTTCCAGAATTGGGACTTATAGCCAGTGGAGGAATTGCCACCATGCAAGACATCTATGAGTTGGATGAAATGGGTATTCCTGGAGTAATTACAGGAAAGGCTATTTACGAGAATAGGATTAGCCTAGATGAAATTAGTAAGTTTATTCTACAGTAAGGAAATTAGAAGGAAATAGGAATCATTCTTGCCTCCTTCTACCAGTTAAACAAAAAAGAATGTTAGCAAAACGAATTATACCATGCCTGGATATTAAAGACGGTCAGACCGTGAAGGGCATCAACTTTGTCAATATAAAAAGCGTGGGCGACCCCGTTGAATTGGGCGCACTGTATGCCGAGCAAGGAGCCGACGAACTGGTATTCCTTG
The DNA here is from genome assembly GCA_963662675.2 of Prolixibacteraceae bacterium. Taxonomy (GTDB): domain Bacteria; phylum Bacteroidota; class Bacteroidia; order Bacteroidales; family Prolixibacteraceae. The sequence continues at coordinate 537,710 of CAXXHP010000001.1, read as the reverse complement.
ATATTACAGCAACACACGAAGGCCGCAAAACCTTTGTAGAGTTAGTTAAACGCATAGCCCGCGAAATAAACATTCCGTTTACAGTTGGTGGTGGAATTAGCGAAATAAAAGATGCCGAAGCATTGCTCAGTGCCGGAGCAGACAAAATAAGTATCAACTCATCAGCTGTGCGCAACCCTCAACTAATAAACGACTTGGCACTGAACTTTGGAACCCAGTTTGTTGTGGTAGCCATTGATGCAAAAAACTACGATGGCCGTTGGACAGTTACCGTAAATGGTGGACGTATTCCAACCGACAAGGAACTATTCAGTTGGGCAAAAGAAGCAGAAGAACGTGGCGCAGGTGAAATTTTATTTACCTCAATGGATCATGATGGCACAAAAGCTGGCTTTGCCAACAAGGAACTGGCTAAAATGGCCGACATGCTAAAAATCCCAATCATTGCCTCTGGTGGTGCCGGAAACATGGAGCATTTCGTAGATGTGTTTACTGAAGGTAAAGCCGATGCAGGTCTGGCAGCCAGCATTTTTCACTACAAAGAAATTGCCATTCCAGATTTAAAGGATTATTTAAGAACCAAGAATATACCAATACGTTAAATAAAAAGCTCCAATTCCTCCCCGAGTGATTGGGATGGAGGGGTTAAAACGAGATAGCATGGATAAAAAATTAGATTTCAACAAACAAAACGGCCTTGTGCCGGCCATCATTCAGGATGAAAAAACCAACAAAGTTTTAATGCTTGGGTTTATGAATGAAGAAGCTCTGGCAAAAACAGAAGAGCTTGGACAAGTGACTTTTTACAGCCGAACTAAAAACCGGTTATGGACAAAAGGTGAAGAAAGTGGCAACTTCTTAAACGTGGTTTCCATGGCATCTGATTGCGATAACGACACCCTGCTAATTAAGGTAAATCCGGTTGGGCCAGTTTGCCACACAGGAAGCGACACTTGCTGGAACGAAACCAACGAAGAAAACCCTCTCGAATTCATTAAACACTTGCAAGACTTTATTGACAAGCGTAAACAAGAAATGCCTGAAGGTTCGTACACCACTTCCCTATTTACAAAAGGAACACGCACCATTACGCAGAAAGTAGGAGAAGAAGCTGTAGAAACCATTATTGGTGCTATGGCAAATGACGATGAAAATTTTATTTATGAAGGAGCTGACCTTTTATACCACCTCATTGTGCTGTTAACTCACAAAGGGTATCGCATTGAAGACTTGGCAAAAGAACTAATGAAACGCCATAAGTAATCTAAAAAAAAGGATTTAGAATACTGTAAGCGTGGATAGACTTATAAGTTATCCACGCTTACGGTTTAAATTATTTGAAAGAAAGTCGCCTTCAGCTCCATCACATTTAACCTCCATCCTAAACACGCAACATCTACATTATATTTCTTACTTTTGCAATGCTTAAAAAGAGGGAAACAGGATGGATTACAAAGGCAAAAAAGCAGCATTTTTCACACTGGGCTGCAAGCTCAATTTTTCTGAAACATCAACCATTGCACGCCATTTTGAAGTAATGGGATTTAATCGTGTCGATTTTAAGGAACAAGCCGATGTGTATGTGATAAACTCCTGTTCGGTAACTGCAGAGAGCGACAAGAAAAGCCGCAATATTATTCGGCAGGCCATACGTCGCAATCCGAAAGCTATAGTCGTAGTTACTGGTTGCTACGCCCAGCTACAACCCGATATCATTCAGGAAATAAAAGGGGTTGATTTCATATTAGGAACCAACGCCAAATTCCGCATGACTGATTTTATGGATGGTCTTCAAAAACGCGAAGAACCATTTGTTCTCCTTCAATCACAGCAAAAAAACAAAGACTTTTTTCATGCTGCTTCTTGGGGCGACCGCACCCGCAGCTTTCTGAAAGTACAAGATGGCTGCGACTACTTTTGCACCTATTGCACCATCCCATTTGCGAGAGGGCGCAGTAGAAACGACACCATCATAAATACCGTTGAGAAAGCAAAAGAAACGGTCAACCAAGGCATCAAAGAGATTATTTTAACCGGGGTGAATATTGGCGATTTTGGAAAGAGCACAAACGAAAAATTTGTTGAATTGCTTCGAGGATTGGATGAAGTGGAAGGCCTTGAGCGCATCCGTATTTCGTCAGTTGAGCCAAACTTACTAACGGATGAAATTATCGAATTTGTATCAACAGCAAAACGTATCGCTCCTCACTTTCATTTGCCACTACAATCGGGTTCAAACGATGTATTAAAGCTTATGCAACGCAAATACAATCGTGAGTTATTTGCCGAACGTATCCAAAAAATTAAGTCAACGATGCCTCATGCTTTCATTGGCGTTGACATTATTGCCGGAACCAATGGAGAAACGGAAGAATTATTTCTCGACAGCTACAACTTCGTAAAGGATCTCGACATCTCTCAGTTACATGCCTTTCCATACTCTGAGCGTCCCGGCACCAAAGCGTTAGAATTAACGCCTGTTGTTTCTGTGGATGAACGCAAACGCCGTACTCATCAGTTAATAACACTATCGGAGAAGAAATTGAGATACTTCTACGAACAAAATACAGGAATAGAAACCTCCGTACTTTGGGAAAATGAGTCACATGAAAAACGACTAAAGGGATTCACAGAAAACTATATTCGGGTTGAAACCGAATACAACCCGAATCTGGTTAATCAGATTTCACAAGTGAAACTTTCAGAAATTAATAATGACGAAAATTTTGAAGTAATTCTGCTATAAATAAAATTCAAAAAAAATGGACTTACAACATATTTGCCAGCAAGTAGGAATAACCGCAAAAAAAGCCGGTCAATTTATTCGTGAAGAACGATCAAAAATAACAACTGGAGATATTGAGCTAAAAGGGAAAGCCAGTCTGGTTACTTATGTCGACAAAAAAGCAGAAGCAATGATCGTTGAGGATCTCCGCCAATTACTCCCCGAAGCCGGGTATATTACAGAGGAAGGCACAGCCGGAGAAAAAGGGGAAACCCTAAAATGGATTATTGATCCGCTGGATGGAACCACGAATTTTATACATGGCATTTTCCCTCATTCAGTTTCTCTTTGTCTGGTAGAAAACAATCGACCAATTATTGGTGTGGTCTACGAAGTAGGACAAGATGAACTTTTTTCTGCCTGGGACGGTGGTGGTGCCTGGCTAAATGGCAAGCCCATCTCAATTTCAAAGTCAGCGAAGCACGAAGATGTCTTGTTGGCAACAGGCTTCCCCTATTACAATTTTGACATGCTAGATAAGTACCTTAAGTTGCTTGAGTTTTTCATGATAGAGACACGTGGGATGCGCCGAATGGGATCGGCTGCTGTTGATTTAGCCTATGTAGCCTGCGGACGCTTCGATGGCTTTTTTGAACATGCACTCCACGCCTGGGATGTTGCAGCAGGAGTTCTACTTGTTAAAGAAGCAGGCGGTAAGGTTTGTGACTTTAAAGGAGGAGAAAACTTTTTATTTGGAAAAGAAATAATTGCTGCCAATCCAAGCTATTTTGCTTCATTTTATGAAAAGGTGAATGAATTTCTCGGATAATTTTTTCAACACAGCTATTGCTCAAGGGGCTTCAATCCGCTAACTTGCACAAAAACAAGCACCATGGCCGAAAAAGAAATAATTCTTCTCAAAAAACAAATTGAAAAACTTGCTGATAAAAGCTTTGATCTAGACGCGTGGAAAAAACAAACCTTGCTTTTCCTCTCCCGTATTTTTGGTGCAGATCACACCATCGTTAAAATGATTTCAGAGTTGAAATATGATTACTCTAGCTGGAATTTACGCGATGCTACGGGCAATGAAAAAACAGATGACCCGGTAAAAATGCAGGCACACGAGATATTGGAAGCGTCCATTCTTGAGCTGGAGACATTGGGGCTTCCAAATGGTAAATCAAAGACAAACACCGTTTGGGATATTTTGGAAGATGAACTTACGGGCAAACAAATCAAAGAGTTAAAACAAATTATCGAGAATGACCCTGATAAAAGAACAGAATTGATCAACAAAAATTTAAATTCACTAAATAAAGAAAACCTCATTCATATTCTTTCCAGAATTATGATTTCCTGATTATATTTGTCTGAATGAATTCACTGAAAACTGCCATTGTCATACTAAACTGGAACGGGGAGAAACTTCTTTCGCAATTTTTACCCTCAGTCATTGAAAATAGCCAGTCAGATAATGTTGAAATTTTTGTTGCAGATAATGGATCTACTGATAAATCCATACATCTGCTAAAAAAAGACTTCCCAAAGGTCACCATCCTTCAACTAAATAAAAACTACGGCTTTGCACGTGGATACAATGAAGCCCTCAAACAAATAAATGCCCATTATTACATTCTTCTTAATTCAGATGTTGAAGTAAGCCCCGGATGGATAAATCCGCTTATTGAGCTCATGGAAGAAGACGAAACCATAGCAGCTGTTCAACCCAAAATATTAAGTTGGCACAATAAAAATGAGTTTGAATATGCAGGCGCAGCAGGAGGCTTCATTGATAAATTAGGGTTTCCGTTTTGTCGTGGGCGCATTTTGAATGTCATTGAAAAAGACGAAGGCCAATATGACCAGATTGCCAATATTTTTTGGGCCAGCGGTGCATGTATGGCAATCAGAGCAGACCTTTTTCATAAAGCAGGCTGTTTCGATTCTGACTTTTGGGCACATATGGAAGAAATCGATCTTTGCTGGCGACTAAAAAGTATGGGGTACAAAATTCAATACACACCATTCAGTAAAGTTTTTCATTTAGGAGGAGCATCTTTATCCTATGACAATCCAAAAAAACTTTATTTAAATTTCAGAAACAGCCTTTGGTTACTTTATAAAAATCTCCCCAGAAAGAAATTCTACAAAGTTATGATTGTGCGCATGTTACTCGATGCAACTGCAGCCTTCAAACTGCTTGCAGAAGGAAGTGCAGGAGGCTTTATGAGCGTAATAAAAGCGCACTTTTCTTTTTACAAATCATTACCACAATTAAGGAAGAAGCGAACTCAGCTTAAGAGTATTTCTTCTCAAAAGTGGCATGATGAGATACACTACAAAAGCATAATTTGGAAATTTTATATTGAAGGGAAAAAAGCCTTTCGCGAGATCAATTAGTGAATTGATTTCTTTCTAAGCATTTTGAGATTCGTTTACCCATTCGTAACTTGGTTGAAATTCTTTTCCGAAAATGAAACAAGCATTAATTAACGGATTTTACGTCAGCTCAATCAACAAAACAGTTGGAAAAATAAGCCCTAAAGCATTTCCCGAGATTAAAAACGAGACCGATTATATCTGGTTGCAACTTGATTTCACAGCACCTGAAACGAAGCAGATACTGCAATCTTTAGACATCAGCGAACAAAGCATGCATGCACTAATTCAGGAAGAATCTCGCCCACGCATGGACATTAACAAGGAAGAATTACTTTTAGTCGTTCGTGGTGTAAACCTTATTAAAGGTGAAAAACCGGAAGATATGATTTCGATACGGATATTATCCACAAAAAACCTGCTAATAACTTGCCAGAAAAAAAGTCTAAATTCGATAATCGACCTAAAAAATGAGCTAGAACAAGGCAATGCACCAAAAACTACCAGTGATTTTATTATCCGACTTAACGAGCGCCTTATCGTCAATATGAGTAATGTAATGGAAGACATTGAGGACAAAGCCATTGAAATAGAAGAGCAGGTAATGGAGAACGATAATAATCCTGACTACAAACAAGATTTGCACAACTTGCGAAGACAAATCATACAGCTAAAGCGATTCTTAATCCCTCAACGTGATGCCTTAAATAAGCTCCAATTGGAAAAAACGAGCTGGATAACCGCTAAGCAGCAATCCCGACTTAAAACGGTTGGAGACCATCTAATGCGTTACCTGGAAATGCTGGAAGCCTCCAGAGAACTTGCTACAGTCATTCAGGAGACACTCAACCACAAACAAAATGAGCAAATCAACAGCCGAATGTATTTACTGTCCATCATTACAGCCTTGTTTTTACCACTCAGTTTTTTTACCGGATTATTTGGCGTAAACCTAGCTGGAATTCCACATGCCGAAAACACGAATGCATTTGTGTATTTTGTAATTATTCTCCTTGTAATCGTCGGATTTCAATTTTTATTTTTCTGGAAAAATAAATGGCTGTAATCGCTTGTCTCATTTTAACATATTCTTTTAATTCTGTAAATTTATAGCCCAATTAGTGACGACCTCAATGATCAGAATCATATACTTACTTCTTCTATTTCTCTCTATTACCTCCTGCGCAATTCAACAACAAAGTATTTCAAAAATTCAAGATTGGTCTTATCCACAAGTGCAGTTTGACACGAAATTAAACTTCAGCTTTATCGATCATGTCCTTGAAAAAACGAATAATAACCGTGGCGAACGATGGGCTCAACGCAATAACATACACGTGCTTGGCGTGAAATTGATCAACACCTCTGACAAGCCGATTCATGGAACTCAAATTTCATTTATATTAAATGGAGAAAAAGCCGAAATACTTCAGAATAAATGGTTAGCCCAAAAGGTTCGAAAACGAAATTCACCATTTCTGGTTTTATTTCTTCCCGCATTTATAATTGAAAGTGCTATTTACGATGCAATTTTCAACAATGAAGATGAGTATGGGATTAATGATCACACGAATGATATGGCGTTTCAATCCATGTCAGGAAAAGTTGCAAATGGATATCGTAATGAACGAAAGAAAGCCAACCTCAGCCTTACCCAAGAATTTATGGATTTTCAAATAGCCTCAAAAATATTGTGGCCGGGTGAAACCATTTATGGATTGATAGGAATTCGATCTAATAATGAATCTATAAACTTAAACGCTGAAGTGTCAGAATCTGACTTCTTTATTATAAAATAAGCCCCATCAATGACGGGGCTTAAAACTAGACCAATTAAGTAATTTCAATCATTCTCGGTGCATGTGATTTGTATTCTTCACGTTTAGGAAGCGTAATCGTCAACACTCCATTTTTGTGGGCGGCATTAATTTCATTAACATCAATCCCATCCGGCAATTGAAACGAACGGCTAAAAGTTGCATAATTAAATTCGCAAAAGACAACCTTATTCCCATCCTTTTCCTTTTTTTCTTCCTTTTTTTCTGAAGAAACCGTTAGCACACTGTCCTTCAAATCAATATGAAAATCTTCCTTATCCAGACCAGGAGCAGCAATTTCAATCTCAAAGTTGTTTTCACTTTCATAAACATTTACACTAGGACTTGAATTCCAACCTGTTCTTTCAAAAAAATCATTCCATACATTTCTCCCAAAAAAATCATCAAATAAATTTGGAAGATTCTTGTTGTTTCTAATTAATGGTAACATAATTTGTCCTCCTATTCATTTGTTAAACATCATTTATTGTAATCCCAAAAAGAGACATCAAAGGACATACCAGCTCCACTTTTTCTCCAAAAGCGCTACTTTTTTTATAATAATAAGTGTCAAAATGTCTTTCTGAAAGTCATTTTTTCAGGCTACAAAACACTCATTACTAAATGAATCGGCATACAATCGAAAAAATCCATCATAAATAAAAGGACAACGAAAGCTATTTCTATTACCTTTGCTCACAACATTTATGCAATGGGGTGCCTTAATAAAACGGGCTGAGATCAAACCCAATGAACCTGATACGGGTAATGCCGGCGTAGGGAGAAAAGAAACATCAGACAATTTATAGATCCTCATTGCAATTTTATTCATTTTTAATAAAGATGCTATGAAGATATCCGTTAACAAAGAATCGGTTGAACTACCACTTCATTCAAACCTAGTATTTCTTCTTTCACAAATTAACATTGAAGCAAAAGGCGGAATTGCCATTGCCGTAAACAATCAAGTCATAAAAAAAGACAAATGGGAAGAGTTCTGTCTTTCCGAGAATGATGATGTACTCTTGATTAAAGCGACTCAAGGCGGTTAATACACGTAGTATGCATTTCAATAATCTTTTTAAATAAAAAAAACCTATAATAATGCAGATCCATCAACTTAAGAAACAACTAACCGAAGGGTGTTTTTTCCCAAATTCGAGAAAAATATATGTTCCGGGGAAAATGCATAACATTCAAGTCCCCATGCGTGAAATCACGCTCTCACCCACTGTTTTATCAAATGGAAAACAGAAAGTAAATCACCCTCTATATGTTTACGACACCACCGGCCCTTACACCGACCCTGACTTTACGGTAGATATTAATTCTGGTCTTCCCCGTTTCCGTGAACAATGGATTTTGGAAAGAGGAGATATAGAAATACTTCCGTCCTTAAGCTCAAAATACGGTCAAAATAGGTTCAACAATAAAGAGCTTGACTCCATCCGGTATAAAAACATCATTGAAAATCCGACAAAAGCCAAAACAGGCAAAACACCCACCCAATATTTCTATGCCAAACAGGGCATTATTACAGCCGAGATGGAGTATGTTGCCATTCGGGAAAACCAAAATATTGAAAAGCTAAATCAAACTCGCAGCGAAAAAATAGAAAGCTACATTACACCCAAATTTGTGATGCAGGAAATCGCAGCAGGCAGAGCCATAATTCCGGCAAGCATTAACCATCCGGAGTGTGAACCCATGATTATTGGTTCAAAATTTCTCGTAAAGATAAATGCAAACATCGGCAACTCGGCTCTCTCTTCCGGAATTGAGGAAGAAGTGAATAAGGCTGTTTGGGCCACACTTTGGGGCGCAGACACCGTAATGGATCTGTCAACAGGAAATAATATCCACGAAACCCGCGAATGGATAATTCGCAATTCGCCGGTGCCAATCGGGACAGTTCCACTTTATCAGGCTTTGGAAAAAGTAGATGGAAAAGTCGGAGACCTAAGCTGGGAAATATACAAAGACACACTTATCGAACAAGCAGAGCAGGGGGTTGACTACTTTACCATTCATGCCGGATTGCTGTGGAGCCACGTGCCAAAAACAATTAATAGAATGACCGGCATTGTTTCCCGAGGTGGAGCAATAATGGCAAAGTGGTGTATTTCTCATAAACAAGAAAACTTCTTGTATACCCATTTTGATGAGATTTGCGAGATACTCAACTCATACGATGTAGGCGTTTCGTTAGGTGATGGGCTTCGCCCCGGATCCATTTACGATGCCAACGACGAAGCTCAGATTGCCGAACTAAAAGTACTTGGAGAATTAACACACAAAGCTCGCAAAGCATATGTCCAAGTGCTAATTGAGGGTCCTGGTCATGTACCAATCCATAAGATTAAAGAAAATGTTGACCTGCAAAAAGAATATTGCGATGACGCACCTTTCTATGTACTGGGACCACTGACCACAGACATAGCCCCAGGATATGACCACATTACCTCTGCCATTGGTGGAGCAATAATTGGAACACATGGCGTATCAATGTTGTGTTATGTCACCCAAAAAGAACACCTTGGGCTACCCGAGAAAGAAGATGTAAAGCAAGCTGTAATCACCTACAAACTTGCAGCACATGCTGCTGATCTGGCCAAAGGGTTTCCCGGTGCCCAAATTCGCGATGATGAGATGAGTAAAGCACGCTTTGAATTTCGTTGGAAAGACCAGTTTGCCATTTCCCTTGATCCTGAAACAGCAATTGACTTCCACGACCAGACCTTGCCGAACCCGGAAAGTAAAGACTCCCATTTCTGCTCCATGTGTGGTGATAAATTTTGCTCTATGAAATCGTCTCATGAAGTACGAGAAATGGAGGGGAATGCCAATAATGAAAAGGCCAGCGAGCAACAACCGTGTGAATCAATAGAAATTAGTTAATGAAACTTATTGTCATCTCATATCCTGACAGTCTACCTGGAGAAGCACGGTTAATCAATCTGCTTTTTAATCTTGGAATGGAACATTTTCATCTACGGAAACCGAAATGGAGTGAGCAGCAAGTGGAGCAACTCATCAATCAGATACTTCCTGAATACAGATCAAGGCTAATTATCCATGATCATTTTAATCTGGCAAAAAAACATCATGTTGGAGGAATTCATTTTACCAGCAGGACAAAACATCAAATCAACAATTGGTTATCATTCTGCGGAACAAAAAGCATTTCATGCCATAGCGCCGTTGAGCTCAGTACGCTGCCGGAAGAATTTGATTACGCTTTTTTAAGCCCCATATTCCCTTCCATCTCGAAAAAAGGGTATTCCGGAAATTTTAAGATTCAGGAGCTATCAAATTTTCTGACAAGCATTCCAAAATTGCAGGTTATTGCGCTTGGAGGAATTCAGGAAGACAAGATTCCGACTTGCCGGAAAATAGGCTTTCCCGGAGTGGCAGTACTGGGTAGCATTTGGGGAGATAATTTTTCAGAGAGAAGCATCATGAACCGTTTCACAAAAATTCATTTAGCATGCAAGAACAAAGACCATATGTAATTTGCATTTCCGGCTTTGACCCAAGTGGAGGAGCCGGAATTCTGGCAGACGTCAAAACAATGGAAATGCACCGCGTACAAGGATTGGGCGTTTGTACATCTTTAACATTTCAACACGAGGATCATTTTTCAAGACTGGAATGGGTTTCTGAAGCCAGCATAATAAAACAACTCACCGTACTTACTGAAAGGTACTGCCCGATAGTTGTGAAGGTGGGATTAATTGAGAATCTTCAATTATTGAAAGTAATAACTGAACGGTTGAAGAAACAGTTCCCCGATGTGAAAATTGTGTGGGATCCTGTAATAAAGGCTTCTTCAGGCTATGAATTCCACACCAAAATCGACAATAAACTCCTCCATTCCATATTACACAAAGTTGACCTTATTACACCCAATTTGCCTGAAAGTGAGATATTGTTCGGAACCACTATCCCCGATGAAATAGCATTAAAAACAGATTGCTCTGTCCTACTAAAAGGCGGTCATTCAAAAGGAGATTTGGCAACTGACATATTAATTTCCAAAGAAGAACAAACACAATTTCAACATGAAAAGAAAAAAGGCTACTCAAAACATGGAACAGGATGTGTTCTTTCATCAGCCATAGCTGCCAATCTGGCTTTAGGAAAAACACTCCCTGATGCTTGCAGCGATGCAAAAGAATATATCCAATACATTATAGCAAGTAACTCAACACGATTAGCTTACCATTATGAATAAGAAATCAGACATTGAACAGCTGCATCTGATCACTCATGTATATGATGATTACAGCCCATACGAACAAAGCTTGCATGCTTTACTTGGTGGCTGCAAGTGGATCCAATTACGCATGAAAAAAACGGATACTGATGTCATAAAAGCCGAGGCCGAAAAAATATTGACTTTAAAAAATAAGTTTGACTTTACCCTGATAATTAATGACAATCCGGAACTAGCGCTTCTGATTGGTGCCGATGGTGTTCATTTGGGAAAACAAGATATGTCACCATCTGAAGCAAAAAAGATATTGGGAAACCGATTTATTATTGGAGGAACGGCAAATACAATAAATGATATTGAACACCTGATACGAGAAGGTGTCGATTACATTGGCCTCGGCCCTTTTCGTTTTACTTCAACTAAAAAGAACCTCAGCCCCATTTTAGGAATTGAAGGCTATCAAGATATTTTCAACCAAATGCAAAAACGGGATATATCAATTCCGATAGTCGGAATTGGAGGCGTATTGCTTGAAGACGCTCCTGATCTACTTAAAACTGGAATGCACGGTCTGGCTGTTTCGTCTGCAATACTCCGCGCTAAATCACCGGAGCAGGCAACAAAGTCATGGATGAAAACAATTCAGCACTCCAAAAATCGACCAACTACAGACTCAACCCAAAATAATAAACATTCAAAATCAGTATAAAATGAAACCACTAATTATAGGAGATAAAACATTTCAGTCGCGCTTATTTGTAGGAACAGGAAAATTTAGCTCAAATGAACTGATGGCAAACGCCATTCTTGAATCAGGCTCTGAATTAGCTACTGTTGCCCTTCGCCGAGTTGATATAGACGATAACGCAGACGACCTACTCACGCACCTCAACCATCCTCGCGTTCAGCTACTACCCAATACATCAGGAGTGCGAAGCGCAAAGGAAGCCGTGTTTGCTGCTCAATTAGCACGTGAAGCACTCGGAACAAATTGGCTCAAACTGGAAATTCACCCTGATCCTCGTTACCTCCTACCCGATGCCGAAGAAACACTCAAAGCAGCCAAGGAATTGGTCAAACTCGGGTTTATTGTATTGCCCTACATCCCTGCAGACCCCGTACTTTGCAAAAAGCTGGAAGACATCGGTACTGCGGCGGTTATGCCTCTAGGATCGCCCATTGGTAGTAATCAAGGTCTATTAACACGAGATTTTCTGCGGATTATTATTGAGCAAAGCAATGTGCCTGTTGTTGTTGATGCCGGAATTGGCTCACCTTCACATGCAGCAGAAGCCATTGAAATGGGAGCCGATGCCGTTTTGGTAAATACGGCCATTGCTGTTGCAAATGATCCGGTGAATATGGCTAAAGCTTTTAAGCTGGCTGTTGATGCCGGGCAAATTGCACGGGAAGCACGTCTTGCCGGGAGAAAAAAAATGGCAGAAGCCAGCAGTCCTTTAACTTCATTCCTCGATTAAAGAGCAACAATTATGGACTTTTACGAACTATTGAAAACCTATGACTGGGAAGAGGTCAGGGAAGCAATTTATTGCAAAACCCCGGAGGATGTCATCTGTGCATTGAATGAAAAAAACCCATCTCTGAATGATTTCCAAGCACTTATTTCCCCGGTAGCCAGCACTTTTCTGGAAGACATTGCTCAAGGCAGTCGCCAAAATACATTACGAAGGTTTGGGAAAACCATTCAACTTTATGTGCCCCTATATCTTTCAAACGAATGCACAAACTCTTGTATTTACTGTGGTTTCAACCATAAAAATAAACTGGAACGCAAAACCTTGACCAAAGATGAAGTTTTGATTGAAGCTAAAGCAATCCGGGAATTGGGCTTTGAACACCTTCTTCTTGTAACTGGAGAACACCCAACAAAGGCTGGATTTCAATATTTAAAAGAAATGATTGCCCTGCTAAAAGATCAATTTAAGCAGATTGCCATTGAGGTGCAACCCATGTCAACAGAGGAATATAAAGAACTAATTGGCATGGGATTAAATGCCGTTTACGTTTATCAGGAAACCTATAGCGAGAAGCAATACCCTATCTATCATCCAACAGGTAAAAAAGCGAACTTTAGGTACCGATTGGAAACCCCTGAGAGATTAGGAAAAGCAGGTGCTTACAAAACCGGACTTGGTGTTTTGTTGGGTTTGGAAGATTGGCGGGTTGATGCTTTTTTCACAGCATTGCATCTTGATTTCCTACGCCGCAATTACTGGAAAACCAAGTATTCCATTGCTTTCCCTCGACTTCGCCCTCATGCTGGTGGATTTATGCCCAACTACCCCATTAACGACCGGGAACTGGTGCAACTAATATGCGCCTATCGCCTTTTTGATGAGAATGTGGAATTATCCTTGTCGACAAGGGAAAGTGCCGATTTCCGGGACAACCTCATGAAGTTAGGCATAACCACCATGAGTGCAGGAAGTAGCACCCAACCGGGAGGCTACGCTCAAAAAGATGATTCATTAGAGCAATTTAAAATCAATGATGATCGCACACCTCAGCAAGTAATGGAAAAAATTAAGCTTTCAGGATATGAGCCGGTCTGGAAAGACTGGGATAACTACTTACAATAAATACCATGCTAAATACTGAAGAACGAGAAAGATATAACCGACAAATCATGCTTCCCGGCATTGGTGAAGAAGGCCAACTGAAATTAAAAAATGCCAGTGTATTGGTCATTGGAGTAGGAGGTTTAGGCTCTCCCATTGCCATGTACCTTTGTGCTGCGGGAGTTGGTAAACTGGGACTTATTGACAACGATATTGTTTCCCTAAGCAACTTACAACGGCAGATATTGTACGAAACAAATGAAGTTGGTAAATCAAAAGCCAACTGTGCAAAAAAGCGACTTCAAAAGCTCAATCCATTAGCAAACATACAACCGCTAACAGAGCGTATTACTGAAAAAAATGCGGTAGATATTATCAGTATGTTTGACATTGTGGTAGATGCAACGGACAATTTTCGGAGCCGCTACCTGATTAGTAAATATTGCCAGCAACTAAACAAACCAATGGTACATGGTGCCATTGAAGAATTTGAAGGAGTGGTCTCTGTTTTTAATTATCAGGGAGGACCTGTTTATGAAGATCTGTTTCCTGAGCCACCTGAAAACACATCTCTGGATGGCGAACCCAAAGGCGTTTTTGGAGCACTGCCAGGCGTAATTGGAAGTATCCAAAGCATGGAAGTACTAAAGATTATTACAGGAGTCGGAAGCCCCATGTCTGGCATCCTACTGACTTATAATGCATTTACAGGGGCAACCAACCAGATACAATTAAGTTGATCAGATAATCCTTGCTAATTATTTAGATTTGATCTAAATTTGCAGCAGATTCACACAATGGGGTGCCTTAATAATAAGGGCTGAGATCACACCCACAGAACCTGATCCGGGTAATGCCGGCGTAGGGAGGGATATAAGGAAAGTAATTTCCACCTCATTGGTTATAATTTAACCAAATTTTCAAGACAAGATGAAGAGAATTATTTTGATGTTTTTATTGCAATGTGCCGGAGTTGTTGCATTTGCGCAGTTATCTGTTTCCGGTGTTGTAACAAACAACAATGGAGAGGAATTACCGGGAGCAAATGTCGTATTAAGCGGCAGCTACCTAGGTACAACAACGGATGAAAACGGACAATTTGAGATTAAAATCCAGAAGTCCGGAGACTACGAACTGGAAGTATCTTTTATTGGGTACGAAAAAGAAATTGTGCCGGTGGAAATCAAACAACCTGTAAAACTGGATATTAAGCTGAGCCAGTCGGGTGTTTTAACAGAGGAAGTGCTAGTTTCGGCAACTCGTGCTGGCGATAAAGCTCCAGTCGCTAAGACAACCGTTGACAAAGCAACCATTGAGAGTTTTAATGTTGGGCAAGACATTCCTTATTTACTAACGATGACTCCCTCATATGTAGCCACGTCTGATGCCGGAGCCGGTGTTGGATATACGAACTTTCGTATTCGGGGAACCGACTTAAACCGTATTAATGTGACGGTAAATGGTATTCCAATGAATGATGCTGAATCGCATGGAACTTGGTTTGTGGACATCCCTGATTTGGCAGGATCTATAGATAACATTCAGGTACAGCGTGGGGTTGGCTCCTCAACAAATGGAGCTGCAGCTTTCGGGGCAACCATCAACATGCAAACAACAACCTTGAACAAAGAAGCCTATGCCGAATACAAAACGACTGTTGGCTCATATAATACTTTTAAAAATTCGGTGAGCGCAGGAACTGGGCTAATTAATGACCATTTTACTGTGGATATGCGAATGTCTAAAGTAACTTCTGATGGCTTTATGGACAGAGCGTCTTCCGACCTAAAATCATTCTTTATTTCAGCAGCTTATTTTTCTGAAAATACCATCGTAAAAGCGAATGTATATTCCGGCTTCGAAGAAACTTACCAGTCGTGGTATGGTGTGCCTTCTGTGAAATTAAATAACAATGAAGCAGGAATGCAACGATATTTGGATCACTGGCTTTGGTCGTATAGTTCAGGGCGTGAAAATCAGGTGAAATATGATGAATTGGTGAATTCAGATGCACGAACCTACAATTTCTACACTTATGAAAATGAGGTAGACCACTACCAACAAGACCATTACGAGCTCCACCTTTCACACAAAATTAGTGACGCATTGAATTTGAACGCAGCGATGTTTTACACGCCTGGAAGTGGTTACTATGAGAATTACAAATACGATGCTGATTTTGCAGATTATCAGATGACCGCTCCTGATGGAATTGCATCTACGGATCTGGTTGCCCGCAAATGGCTCGACAATGATTTTTATGGTTCAACCTACTCTTTAAACTACGAAAAAGGAAAATCCAACATAACCTTGGGAGGTGGCTACAACATTTATGACGGGAACCATTTCGGACAGGTTATCTGGGCACAATATGCCGGAGATAATGAAAAAGATCACGAGTGGTATCGTAGCACAGGGCTAAAAAAAGACTTCAATATCTTCGGAAAATACAACTATCAGTTGACAGAGGATATCAGTCTATATGGCGATTTACAATACCGCAACATCGATTACAGCATTGACGGCATTGATGATGACTTAAGGGACATTTCACAATCGCACACCTATAATTTCTTTAATCCGAAGTTCGGCATCTTCTATCGCCCAAGCGATGCACAGGAGGCTTACCTGAGCTTTGCACGTGCTAACCGCGAACCAAACCGAAGCAATTTTGTAGATGCCGATCCAAATGGGAAACAACCCGTGGCAGAAAGCCTTAATGACTTTGAAGCAGGCTACACCTACAAAGCTTCTACATTTACTTTGGGAGCCAATCTTTATTTCATGGATTACAAAGACCAACTTATTCAAACCGGAGAGATCAATGATGTCGGAAGTGCAATCATGGTCAATGTTGACGATAGTTATCGTGCCGGAATTGAATTAACAGGAGGCTTGAAGGTTACAAGAAATCTATCTTGGGACATGACTGCAACCTTCAGCCAAAATAAGATTAAAAGCTTTACGGAATATGTTGACAACTGGGATACATGGGGCCAGGAAGCCTACGATTTGGGAGAAACTGATCTGGCTTTTGCACCTAGCGTAATTGTTAACAGTCAAATTAATTTTAACCCGGTAAACGACCTTAGCATTAGCCTTCTGTCAAACTATGTGAGTGACCAATACATTGACAACACTTCAAATGCCAATAGAAAACTAGATGCATGGTTTGTAAATAACCTAAAGGTTGACTACTCGTTTGACTGTAAATTCTTTGATGAAGTTAAACTGCACCTAATGGTGAACAACCTTTTTAACACTGAATACGAAAGTAACGCCTGGGTATATTCTTACATTTATGGCAACGAACGCTACAAAATGGATGGATATTTCCCACAGGCAGGCACTCATTTCTTTGCAGGAATAGATTTTAAATTCTAGAACGTATTATTCGAGTTAATATAGCCCTCGGGAATCTTTTCCTGAGGGTTTCTTTTTTAAATGTGGGATTGGGAATTAAGCCAGAAGATGGCTTTGAATGAACAAGACTAATCAACCTTTACTTGCGAAAGTTTTCCGGTATCAACATCGAAAAACAAAGGAGCGACCATTACTCCGGGATAACGTTTTTGTAGCCTTTTGGCCTCAACAATCAGGAATTCAACAGAATCGCCAATTTCAAAAAATGGAGAAAGGTTCTCAAAGTGCATTATGGCATTTTCTTCTTTCCAACCTGCATTTTTTACCAACCCACTAACAAATTCACTTTTCCGATCTTCAAGCTTAACCATGCCACAGTGATTGTGACCTATAAGGGCTATATGCTGAATGTCTCCAACGCCAATAACATACGAAACCTGAAACTCATGATAAAAGAGGTTGGCTCCTCCAGAACGAATAATAAAAGCATAATTTTCAGGAATCCACAAGCTCTTCCGATTATCAATACACATCCCAATTAGCATCTGAGCCTCAGTATAGGTGGAAAATGTCCTATTCAAATTATGGTACTCTAACAAAAGCCCTATTGGAGTATTCTCATACTTAGGAAATATATCTTTATTTGATTTTACTTCAACGAGTTTCATCATTTCTTCAGGGTTCATCCTTTTTCTCAAACCAAACAATACAATAAAAAGTTCACATAAAGCGGCGCAAATATAAAAACAAAAAATGCGATTGATAATTTTCTTCTAAATTTGCATTCATAAATTAACAATCATGGCAAAAGACTGGAAAGAACGGCTTGGAGTAGTTTATTCAACCAATTCTGAATTTCAATATAAAAATGAAGAGGAAGAACAACAAGAAACTATTCCTCCACAACAACAAGATTTAAGGATAAGCTTGGATAAAAAAAACAGGAAAGGGAAAGCAGTAACCTTAATTACTGGCTTTATTGGGTCTGATGATGACCTCAAAGAATTAGGCAAGCTCTTAAAAACAAAATGCGGAGTTGGAGGATCGGCCAAAGAAGGTGAAATTCTACTCCAAGGTGATTTTCGCGATAAAATCATGCAAATCCTGCAAGCTGAAGGCTATAAAGTGAAAAGATCTGGAGGATAACTCTAAAAGTAAAGAAGATGCTTGAGGCATCTTCTTTTTATATATTGATCTATAAAATTCGCGTCAGATTTCTCTTGTTAATGCCCAGCCCCCCCCATCTGGCTGGTCATCACAATCACAATTGCTAATATTAGACCTATAGAGGCCAATATTATTCCGCGTTTGAAATTCCTATTTTCACGTTTATACATCCAAAATGAGGAAATTGCAAGGAAAAATAGCATAATCCCTGAAATGGTGGTAAATATTTTACCAACACTATTTCCACCTGTTTTGTGAAGCATTGTAAATTCATTAAACGGATATATTAATTCACGAGAAACATTTACCGTCTCTCCAGTAGCCATATTGTAGGTTGTCCCATTTGAAAAAGTAATAACGTCACCTTCAGTTTTTGCTCCCTGCGTATCTCGTATCCATAAATTGGAAGCGACATCTTCCATCGTCATATTTGGTGAAAGTGTCCGTTCTGTTTTCACATCATGTTTCATGAAATCGGTTCCACGATGAATTAACAGCGATCCACTTAATGAGTAAATGACCATTAATCCTACCATTAAGAATCCAATATCCCGGTGCAACGCACGCATTACTTTCACAACCGATTTTTTCCCTTTTTGCTCCATAATAAATTTTTGTTTGTTTGTGTCACTTAAATTCAGAGCCGAATATATCAATTAGAAACACAATTTTCCAAATTTTAACTTCTTGTTAAGATTTTTTTTTCGAGCCAAAATGAAGTTGCCCAGAACGCATACCAAACATAAGTTCATTATCTCTCAATTCCCTTTAAATAAAAGCATCGAGGAGTTTGCTAAAAAAAATCGGAGAGAAGCCCACACCAGTGCCAAACAATTTTATCCTTTATTTTTTAAAAGAAAATAGATCCAAATCAGTGAATTCGATTCTTATGAATTTTCCATGTTCTTTTTTAAATCCTGCATATTGCATTTACTGACACCACAGCTCTTCTTTTAGCAAACATTATTACTTTTGTTGTACAAAATCGTAATATGCAAGAATATATTCAGCTTTTAAGTCAGATTATTAAAACGCCCTCTTTCAGTCGGGAAGAAGGAGAAGTCGCTAAACTTATCCGGGAATTCATCCAATTGAAAGGAGCTACTTTTTCCTCTCTAGACAATAACACATGGGTTAAGAACAAGTATTGGACAGAGGGAAAGCCAGTTATATTACTCGACTCGCATATTGACACGGTAAGGCCAGCAAAAAACTGGACAAAAGATCCATTTGGAGCTGAACTTGATGGCGACAAGCTGACTGGGCTAGGAAGTAATGATGCCGGAGCATCACTAATTACGTTAATGGCTGTTTTCTTTCATTTGTATACGCGGGAAGATTTACCCTACAACTTGATTTATTCCGCTTCGGCCGAAGAAGAAATATCCGGCATCAATGGAATGGCTGTCCTCATCAATGAATTTGGGCATGTTGACCTTGCCATAGCAGGTGAACCCACTCAAATGCAAATGGCCATTGCAGAAAAAGGGCTAATGGTATTGGATTGTGTGGCAACGGGGAAGGCTGGGCATGCAGCACGCAATGAAGGCGAAAATGCACTTTATAAAGCAATTGACGATATCAATATTTTAAGAAACTTTCAATTCGAAAAGTCATCTGCGATACTGGGAAATGTAAAACTCACCACCACCCAGATTAATGCCGGACATCAGCACAATGTGATTCCTGATCAATGCACCTTTGTAGTTGATGTAAGAACCAATGAGCATTACTCAAATCAAGAAGCTTATGAAATAATACGCAAACTAATCCCATCGCAAGTAAATGCTCGCTCTTTCAGGTTGAACTCTTCAGGCATAGCAGTCAGCCACCCAATTATAAAACGGGGAATTGAGCTTGGCTTATCCTATTACGGTTCTCCTACTACATCAAATCAGGCCTTGATGCCCTATACGTCCATCAAAATTGGCCCAGGAGATAGTGCACGCTCACATTCGGCAGATGAATTTATTCTGATCTCCGAAATTGAACAGGGTTTTGACATTTACGTTAAACTACTGGAAAACTTGAAGCTTTAACCGAAGGATGGCATATTCTCATTAAAACAAATCATGCAAACAATTCACGATCGGCAGTGTTTACCGTAGTATTCTGCAAGAAATTATTCTGCCTTTATTATATATCTTCAGGCACTTAAATTAGACACGAAAAAGCAAACATCATGAAACGAATTTTTACATACTTCATGCGCGGATTGGTATTGATTGCACCAATTGTAATTACCGGCTATATCGTCTATCTAATATTTGAGTTTATTGATGGAATACTACGTCATGTTTTAGAAAACTGGCTTGGATATACAATTCCCGGTCTGGGATTACTGATCATCTTCCTAATACTTACCCTGCTTGGAATTATTGGAGAATATGTGGTCACAAATCCGTTTAAAAAAATTGGAGATAATTTATTAAAAAGAGCACCTTTACTGAAAGTAATCTACACGTCACTTGCCGATTTATTTTCAGCTTTTGCCGGTAAAGAAAAGAAATTCAACAAACCAGTCATTGTTTGTATCAATAAAGAGAACAACCTTTGGAAAATTGGGTTTATAACTCAAAAAAGTCTGGAAGAGATCGGCATGCCCGGCTTGGTAGCTGTATATTTTCCACATTCATATAACTTTTCAGGAGAACTGTATATGATGGACTCAGCAGCAGTAAAAATGATGGATATGCCACCGGCTGAGGCCATGAAGTTTGTTGTTTCAGGGGGAGTTACTCGTGTAAATTAAAAAAATATGATTTCATCAGAAATATTAATCATGGGAGGTTTTATCCTCCTGATTGTTTGCGTCTTAATGATTGACCTACTTTGGGTAGGAAGAAAATCACACATTGTTTCGTCCAAGGAAGCACTCATTTGGACAAGTGTATGGGTGAGTCTGGCTATAGGATTCTATGTGTTCCTGAATTATTTCGGACACATGCTTCATGGCATTGAAACACCGGATGAACTAGCTGCAATTACCCAGAAATATGCTCCAGGCTTAAAATACAATTCCTCCGGCTTTGAAGGCATGCTTGGAGAATACCGGAAACATATGTCTGTTAGCTACCTAACCGGATATTTTATTGAAGAGACACTTTCTGTTGACAACATCTTCGTCATTCTAATGATATTAAAAGGATTTTCAGTCCCAATTGAAAATTACAAAACGGTCTTATTCTGGGGAATTCTTGGTGCTATCATCCTGCGTTTTATCTTCATTTTTGCCGGTGCTGCCCTAATCCATCAATTTGAATGGTTGCTATTGGTTTTTGGTGCTTTTCTTGTTTTTCAAGGTGGAAAAATCTTGTTTAAGAAAGAAGAAAAACAGAAAGATCCACACGAATATGCCATTGTCCGTTACTTGTCTAGGCATTTCAGTATTTCAAAAGAATATGTTGGAAACAAATTTTATTTTCGTGAAGGAGGACGTTTATTTCTAACCCCACTTTTGGTGGTATTGGTGCTTGTTGAATTCACGGATGTATTGTTTGCCATGGATTCTATTCCTGCCATTTTCTCTGTTTCACTTGATCCGTATGTTGTATTCTTTTCAAATATTTTTGCCATCATTGGATTGCGCTCTCTTTTCTTCCTAATTGCAAACATGGTGGATAAATTCCGGTTTTTAAGTATTGGCGTGAGTTTCTTACTCGTCTTTGTTGGGTTTAAACTTTTGTTTCACTCTTGGCTTGACGGGCTTGGGTTTAAACCGACCTACTCTCTATATTTTATCGCTGTCACCCTTATTGCCAGTATCTTTTTCTCAATTATTATTCCACCTAAAAAAGTTGAACTATTGAAAGATTAATCTTTCTAATCGTTACTTTCAGATATAAATTACGAATTCAAGAAATCTCCCCCGCATTTATCTAATCGGTCTAAAACAAGTGTTTACCGAATATTTTGCAGCATCCAATCTGTATTTTACTTAATTTTGGGGGAGTCTGTCGTTTTATACTAAAAACGACAATACAGGAACAACTAAATTTAAACCTATGGAACTTTTTAGAGCAACTGAAGTTGTAAAAGACTATGCCGGGCATCGAGCACTGGACAAGGTCAGCATCTCGGTTGATGAGCAAAGTATTTTTGGATTGCTTGGCCCTAATGGTGCAGGGAAAACCACTTTAATTCGCATTATTAATCAAATTACAGCTCCGGATCAGGGAGAACTCATCTTCCAAGGACGCAAATTTAAATCTGACGACATTCAATACATTGGATATTTACCGGAAGAGCGCGGTCTTTATAAAAAGATGAAGGTTGGCGAGCAAGCCTTATATCTGGCTCAGCTTAAAGGCATGTCTCGACATGATGCCCTAAAAAACCTAAAATACTGGTTCGAGAAATTTGAGATACAGCCGTGGTGGAACAAAAAGGTAGAAGAGCTTTCAAAAGGAATGCAACAAAAAGTCCAATTTATAATAACGGTTATACATCAACCCAAGCTGCTCATATTTGATGAACCCTTCAGTGGATTTGACCCCATAAACACAAAGTTATTGAAAAATGAAATCCTTAAACTGAAGGAGAATGGGGCAACAATCATCTTCTCGACACACGACATGGGCTCGGTTGAAGAAATTTGTGACCACATTGCCCTAATCAACAAATCGCAGAAAATTATTGATGGAAACATTCTCGAGATCAAAGATCAATATAAACTAGGCATTTTCGAAATTGAAACAGGAGTAGACATTAATGCTGCAGAAATATTATCGAACAATAACTTCAAGCTCATCGAGCATGAAACTCAGGGAACCCGACAACGGGTAAAATTCCAGAAAACCAATGGAGAAAGCAATAACGAACTTCTACATAAGCTGATGGTGAATATGGAAATAAATGCATTCCGCGAGGTTATCCCCAGCATGAATGAAGTATTTATTCAAGTTGTAGAACAAGCCAATTTAAAAAATTAAGCCGATGAACAAATCTCTACTAATACTAAAACGTGAGTACTTGACACGCGTACGCAAAAAATCATTTGTAATACTCACACTGCTTGTTCCTTTTCTATTTGCTGCATTCACCATATTACCAGCTTGGCTGGCTATGCAAGATGATACAGAAGAGCGCTCCATTGCTGTTTATGACGGAACTGGCATCTTTTTGGGAAGATTAGAAAATTCAGAATATACGAAGTTCCACTTCATCCCTGAAAATGAATACAACAACCTAAAAAACGATATAAAAAACAGTGACTTTTACGCGGTATTGTATATTCCAGCCAACATATTATCATCTGGTCGCGCCCAATTATACTCCGACAAGCAGATTACTATTGACGTAAAAAGCATGGTTGACAATAGTCTTGAAAGCGTAATTGAAGAGGATAAAAAACAGCAAGTTATTGATCAATCAGGCATTCCGGATCTGGAAGAAAAGCTGGCAGCAACTCAAACGAAAATCAATTTGGAAACCATTAAGATTGGTGAAAAAGGTGAGTCGATCAAAAGCTCAACCGAACTGGCCATGGGAGTTGGATATGCCGCTGGATTTATCATTTATATGTTCGTATTTATATACGGAACAATGGTTATGCGTGGTGTGATGGAAGAAAAAACAAGCCGGATTGTAGAAGTCATTATCTCCTCAGTTAAACCAACACAATTGATGTTTGGAAAAATTGTCGGCATCGGACTGGTTGGACTTACCCAGTTGGTATTTTGGATTATTCTAGGGACGGCAATATTAACCGGAGTACAATCATTTATTGGCATAGATCAGACACAAGCTATGGAGCAATCTCAAAACCTGATGAGCTCCACAGGGGTTCAGACAGATGTTGCAACTATGGCACAAGAGAACATGGCTATTGAAATTATTGAGATGATCGGCAATTTAAATATCCCTCTCATACTGGGTAGTTTCCTTTTCTACTTTTTGGGGGGATTCCTTATGTATTCTTCTCTCATGGGGGCAGTTGGCTCTGCAGTTAATCATGAAGAAGAAGCTCAGCAATTGATGTTGCCTGTAACTGTTCCTCTCATTTTTTCAATAATCATTTTATTTCCTGTTGTTAAAAACCCAGAAGGAACATTGGCATTTTGGACATCCATGATTCCTTTTACCTCTCCGGTAATTATGATGGTACGTGTGCCATTTGGCGTTCCAGTGTGGGAATTGTTGCTTTCCATGAGTATTCTCCTCGCCTCAATATGGGGTACAATATGGGCTGCCGGAAAAATTTATCGAACAGGAATTTTGATGTACGGGAAGAAAGCCAATTTTAAAGAAATTATTAAATGGCTCTTTTATCGGAATTAATTTCAGATAATTTTGTATTTATATCAAGAATTTTATTTATAATTGTTCCATATAATAAAAAAGCATGAACTTCATCTTCTCAAATATGTATATGTGCTGTTGTATGGTTATACAATGTGGGAAGGGTATGTTTCATTAAAATTCAGATTTTAAAATAGACATTATAAAGCAAGCCTTCCCATCGTGGAAGGCTTTTTTTTTGAAATTAATAATCCTTAAAGAATAGTTATGAGATTCAACAACATTTTAGAAACAATTGGCAATACGCCACTGATCAGAGTCAATCGGTTATTTCCCGAAGGCTATGAAGTATTTGTGAAGTTAGAAAAAACCAACCCGGGAGGAAGTATCAAAGACAGAATTGCCTTATCAATGGTAAAGGATGCCGAAGACCATGGGATACTAAAGCCTGACACCCTAATTGTAGAACCTACATCTGGAAACACAGGAATTGGGCTGGCTTTGGTTGCAGCAGTGAAAGGCTACAAACTTATTTTGGTGATGCCTGAATCGATGTCAGTTGAACGCCGCCGCATACTTACAGCTTACGGAGCCGAATTGGTTTTGACCCCACGAGAAAAGGGAATGAAGGGAGCCATTGCTAAGGCGGAAGAACTGGCAGCAGAAAATTCCAACTCATGGATTCCATCCCAGTTTGACAACGATGCAAATTTAGAAGCGCACCGGAAATACACAGCTCAAGAAATACTGAAAGACTTCCCCGAAGGCTTTGACTACCTGATTACCGGCGTTGGAACTGGAGGACATATTTCAGGTGTGAGCGAAATTTTAAAACAACGTTTTCCTGAGCTTAAAACCTTTGCTGTAGAGCCTGAATTATCTCCCGTTATTGGAGGTGGAAAGCCAGGGCCACACCCCATTCAGGGAATTGGTGCCGGATTTATTCCAGAGAATTGCCATACTGATTTGATAGATGGTACAATTCCGGTATCGAAAGACGAAGCTTTTGAGTATGCAAAACGAGCAGCCAAGGAAGAAGGTCTTTTTGTAGGGATTTCGTCGGGGGCTTCGTTAGCCGCAGTTGCTAAAAAAATTCAAGAATTACCTAAAGGATCAAAAATACTAACCTTCAGTTACGATACTGGCGAACGCTATTTGTCGGTTGAAGGGTTGTTTTAAGAAGAGTACGCCAACACTAAAACCATCATTGCGAGGAGGCACAAAGAAGCAATCTATTGATTCGGAGTCAACAGATTGCTTCGCTTCACTCGTAATAATGTGAAATTTCAACGTTGGGCATCCTCACACCACACCCCTATAAAAAAAGCATTAAGTTTCATTTAAGCCTCAAGGTTCCCGGCAATCCTTATCTTTGGCCTTCAAACTAGTAAATAATGAAACTGGCTGTAATTGATTTGGGGACAAATACCTGCAACCTTTTGATCGCTGATATCAACAATGGAGGATACACCATTCTCTACCAAGGGAAAGAGGGGGTTAAAATAGGGAAAGCCGGGATTCATAAAAATATTCTGACAGATGAGGCTTTCCATAGAGCAACTACTGCATTAAAGGCTCACAATCGGATCATTACGAAACATGGAGCCGACAAGGTAATTACCATTGCAACCTCAGCCGTGCGCGATGCAGCCAACAAAGCAGAGTTCACGGAGCATCTGTTAAACGAAACCGGACTAGAGCTGACCATTATTTCGGGAGATGAAGAAGCCCACCTGATTTTTGATGGGGTAAAACTGGCCTTTGGTAAGCTAAACGACAATACCTTGATTTTGGATATTGGCGGAGGCAGCAACGAATTCATTCAAATTAAAAATAACAACGTACATTGGAAGGAAAGCTTTCCGCTGGGAATGGCTCGCGTAGTGGAACAATTCACGATTTCCGACCCTATTACTCCCGACGAAATTACCCAAATTGAAAATTACTTTAAAAACGGACTTGCAACTCTGTGGTTGCAGCTGAATGGTACTTCAATAGAAAAGTTAATTGGCTGCTCGGGTGCTTTTGATACGCTGGCCGACCTGATTGACCAAACCTCACCCGGAAGCAAAGCCCGTGTAAAACAAGATATCTTATGGCAAGACTTCAACACAATTTCAGAAAACATTCTGAAATCAACCAAAGCTGAACGCGAACAAATGATCGGCATGGATCCACTTCGTATTGAGATGATTGTGCCTTCGTTTGTATTTATTCGCTATGTTTTGAAACGCTTAAACATTCAATCCATAACCCAAACTGACTTTGCTTTGCGCGAGGGCATTTTGTTCGAATGGATTAATCATTAATTTTGAAGAACACACACACTATAAATTACTCAGCATGTCAAAAATATTGGTCATAGATGATGAACGCAGCATACGCAACACGCTAAAAGACATACTTGAATATGAACAGTACCAAGTTGATTTAGCGGAAGATGGGAATAAGGGCATCGAGCTGATTCGTAAAAATGAATACGACATTGTTTTGTGTGACATTAAAATGCCCGGCATAGATGGCATTGAAGTGTTGGAGAAAATCCAGATTCTTTCTCCTGATGCACCGGTTGTGATGATTTCGGGACATGGCAATATTGACACCGCAGTAGAATCGATTAAAAAGGGCGCATACGACTTTATTGAAAAGCCACTCGACCTGAATCGCTTGTTGATTACCATTCGCAACGCAATGGACAAATCAAATCTGATTACCGAAACAAAAGTACTAAAGCGGAAAGTCAGCAAGAAATTTGAAATTGTAGGCAGTTCTCCTTCAATACAAAAAATAATGGACATGACCGACAAGGTAGCGCCCACCGATGCCCGTGTTCTAATAACCGGAGCAAACGGAACGGGGAAAGAACTGGTTGCGCGCCGCCTGCACGAGAGGAGCAACAGGAGCAGTGGCCCATTTGTGGAGGTCAATTGTGCCGCTATCCCTTCCGAATTAATAGAAAGCGAACTGTTTGGCCACGAGAAAGGTGCTTTTACTTCAGCCATAAAACAGAGGAAAGGCAAATTTGAACAAGCTTCGGGAGGAACGTTGTTTTTAGATGAAATTGGCGACATGAGCCATTCGGCACAAGCGAAAGTACTGCGTGCGCTACAAGAAAGTCTGATTACCCGCGTAGGGGGCGACAAACCAATTAAAGTAGATGTGCGGGTTGTGGCAGCAACAAACAAAAACCTAAGTGAAGAAATCCAGAATGGAAATTTCCGCGAAGACCTTTACCACCGTTTGAGTGTCATCCTGATTCAGGTTCCGGCACTGAACGAACGGACTGATGATATTCCCGATTTAACGGATCATTTTATCACACAAATTTGCGGAGAATATGGCATGCCATTAAAAACAATCACACCAGATGCCATTAAACAACTTCAACTGATGAAATGGACCGGTAACATCCGTGAATTCAGAAACGTCATTGAGCGGCTAATCATTCTTTGCGACAAAACAATTACTGCAGAAGATGTAAATACTTTTGCAGCTCCACTTCAATAACAAACACTTGTTGACAAGTACAAAAACAAAAGGCAACCAACGATAACAAAAAACACATAGCCAAATATTTTTTTTTGAAAACAGAAACATCTTCCAATTTTTGGTGTTATTAGACAACAACAGATATCGTATTTTAAAATATTGAGCGAACCTCTGGATGCGGAAAGTTATTTTTTGTTGTCATGGCGTATTTTTTAACAATTATCCATCCTTGAGATGGGAAACTGACTGTTTTCAGGGGTTTTCTTTTTGCTTAACTCTCCTCAAATTAATTGATGTTCATCTTCAATCAACAAACTGAGCATCCCAGACAATATATTCCTGCTCTTGTAATCGAAAATAATTCTTATTGAACCCCGCTTGATTAAACGTAGATTGGAAAGAGGCAGGTATGAAATTATTTGGCATCTTCATATTCTCCTCTAGCTGTTCAATATCATCTGTTAGATAAACTGTAAGTGGCTTCATATCCTCCTCCATAGAACTAATCATTAAAGTTTCAATTCCCATCGCCCAAGAGAATAATATTCTTTTTCTATTTATCTGATCTTGACTAATAACAAGCTTCCTATTCTGCTCCTTATCTGCTTTCTGAACAATTTCGTTCAGATACTCAATTCGACCGGAATACACGGGACGAGACTTGTTGATGCGAGTAACCCCATATCCAACCAACAACAAAGACACAATCACTAATACCATTTGATTTTTCTTGAAAAGAACTTCCAATGAAGAAAAAAACACAAGGGCCGAAAACATAACCAAAGGCAAGAATATCTTCTCCATCTGCATATTAGCATCTCCAGATTTAAAAGAAACGCACACAACAACATAATGCATTATCATAAACAGGATAAAGAATGCAGTCTCTTTCCATTTCCTTGTAATAAGTAAAAACCCTGTTCCAAACAAAAACAATAGCATTAATGACCAGTACAAATCTTTAAAATAATTAATGAAAAACTTATGAGGATAGTAACCTGAAAAATCATTGATCACTTGTGCTGGCATTGCCATTAAATTTCCATAAAGTTCCTGATGATGGTCGCTTGTATCTTTCACTAAAATTTTCCACGAAAAAAGAGCTACAGTAAACAAAACTGCAACATAAGGATAAATAGACTTTAGCTTATTTCTTTCCAATGAAAAATAAATAATTACAAACAACAAAGAAAACAAAGCAATTGAATGTGTATAATACCCAAATACGACTAGCAACATAGTTGCTCCTGTATTTATTGAAGTACTATATTTTGCAACTCGTTCAGACTTGTCAGTATATGAAAGAATAGCATAAAGCAAACAACTGTTCAGCAAAGCAATAGAGCTCTCAGAGGTAGGCCTAAAATAGCTATCTGCAACACCAATCATCGTAAATGTGATAATTGCAAGACCAGCGACCTTGTTTTTAAAAATGTTATTAACCAAAAAGAAATAAACAAAGCGAATAAATACAAATGAAACAGAATACAAGGGAATAAGTACGGATAGCGGCAAATTCATTTTTATACCCAAAATGACAGGCACTTGATTAATAACTGCAGTATACCTGTTATCTGGAATAAAGAAGCCTACATCAGTAATCATGTTAAACAGATAATAGGCAGGATCGGTAATCAGTATACGTGAATTCGCATCCACTAAACTCATCACAGCAAATAAGATGAAGAAAAGATAGCCATACACATCAAATATTTTCGCTTTTAATTGATCTAGTCTCATGATTCAGTCTTACAAGTAGTTTTACAAAGAAAACTATATTTACAATAATATTTTCGTTTACCTGATGATTATTTAGCAGTATACTTGCAATAAAAAAATAACAATTCATGAATAAACGCCGTTTTGCACTTCCTTTGTTAATCTTAACCACAGCAATCATTTTGGTGGTAATTTTCAAACCGGTACTTTCAGACCCGAATGGTATTTTATTTTCAAAATCAGTTGACCCACTAAAAAGCTATTTTAACTTTTCGTACTACCTCAAATTTGATGATGGCATTAAACATGACGGCATTAATTATCCCTATGGCGACCACCTGCAGTACATTAATTCGCATCCCCTATATGTAACCGTGTTAAAATTTATAGATCAGCACATCTACCCCATCGCCAATTACGGGGTTGGCATTTTAAATCTGAGCATGATTTTGTCATTCCTATTTGGAATACCCTTTCTGTTTTTGATTTTAAGAAGATTTAAACTGCCAAATTGGTACGCTTTTTTTTCGGCATTGGTTATTGGTTTTCTCACACCACAATTCGACCGCATACATGGGCACTTTGAAATGGTGTACTGGTTTTTCATTCCTGCATTCTGGTATTTTCTCATTCGTTACCGAGAAGGTGAACGAACTTGGCTGTGGGCATCACTGCTGATTCTATCTGGGCTTATTGGAGGTTTAATCAGTGCTTACTATGCCGCCTTTTATGCAATTTTCATTTTTGGTGTGCTTATGGCTGATAGTTGGGTCAATCGCAAAAATTTATCTGCGTTCTATAAACAGGGCATAGTGCTTTTCATAATTGCTATTATCCCTGTGTTGGCAGTAAAAGGTCTGGTTGGTCTAACGGATTGGGTAAACGATCGGCCTACAAACCCTTATGGGTTCTATGTATACCACTCCAACATACCTAGTATATTTTTCCCTGACAATTATCCGTTTAAGGATTGGATCAACCAATACATCAATCTCAGATTCCAATGGGAAGGGCGGGCTTACATAGGACTTCCAGCATCTCTTCTGGCAATGGCAATAATTTTGACTGCACCAATTTCATGGATCAAAAAGAAAAAGCCAGACTGGTCATTCTTTTTTCAACATAAAGAATTTGTCCCCTACTTGATATGCGGCACATTAATTTCACTATTCTCCATGTGCTTCCCTTTTAAATGGGGCTTTGGCTTTTTACTTGATTTGCTCCCTCCCATCAGGCAGTTCAGGGCTTTGGGACGATTCTCGTGGATATTTTATTACATTTTCACTATTTATTCAGCGTTCATTTTTTATCAGGTATTCAAACTTTTAAAAGTGAAATATTCTCAATATGGAGCTTCCCTATTATTAATCATTATTTTTTCATTTTGGGGTAATGATGCTATCAACAATATTCAAAGGGGAACCAGAGACCTCTTCAACACAAATGATAAACTCGAAAATAATGATGTCGAATTTCTATCCCTCCTTTCAGGGGGTGAATTTAATACCCTGAAGTTTCAGGCAATTTTTGCGTTGCCTTTTGCCAATACAAATGGCGACAAATTGCTTTTTGAAAATGGACAAACTGCTTTTGGAGAGGCCATGAAATATTCGCACCACACCGGCTTGCCATTGGTTCAAAGTTTCTCACCCCGGCTTTCATTTTCACAATCATTAAGTACCATTCAACTACTGGCCGATTCAGCAATACAAAAGATACGATTGGATGACATGAATGACAAACCATTGCTGCTAGTTTGTACAAAAGATGAAATGAACAAACAAGAAAAATGGCTCCAATCACAGGCCTCTGTTTTTTGGGAAGACGAATACATTACGTTGTCTACCCTCCCGGTTAGTGTATTCAAAACGAACCATGACAATTGGCTGAGCAACATTTCGAAATGGAGAATACAATTTGAACAAAATGAACCGATCAGTTCAGATACGAATTTGCAATCAATATTCTACAACGGATTTGAAGGACAGGAAGCAGAAAATGTATTCTCCAGTTCAGGTGCACTTTATGCGAGACGTGGAGAAATAGAACTGTTTAACGGAGAATTTCCTATTGATACGGGATCGGTTGACCTTTCATTTTGGCTATTTTTTGATACCCGCCAGTACGATATGCCACAACCAATTTTAAAAACATGGGACAAACAAAACAATTTGGTTTCTGAAGAAAAGCTAAACAACAGACAGGTTCATGACGTCTATAAAAGTTGGGTGAGAATATCTACGAATATTGAGCATCATAGTGACTACCGCTTTCAACTAATCGTAAAAGGGAAGTATATAACTGTCGATGATCTGTTGCTTAAACCGTCAGAATCGAATGTATTAATTAAAGCTCCCGGAGGATTAGAATTATTCAACAATTTCCCCATTGACTAAGCCATTATTTATGGGACATTCCTAAAAATACATCGAGTACTACTATTCCAACGGCAGCTCAAAACAGACTGCTTTGTTATTTAAAGGCTAAAAATTATCTTTGGTAAAAACGTCTTTATGGCTAAAACGCTTGTGAACCTCAATGCTAAATTTGGAACCATGCCTGTTTTTCTCACGGCACTTTCCACAATATTGGGAGCAATTCTATTTCTTCGTTTTGGATGGGCAGTCGGCCAGGTCGGCTTATTTGGCGTACTGGGCATCATCTTTTTGGCACACTTAATTACGATACCAACAGCCTTTGCAGTAGCCGAGATTGCCACAAACCAACGCGTTCAGGGCGGTGGGGCTTATTACATTATTTCACGGTCGTTTGGACTTAACATCGGGGGAGCTATTGGCATTGCCCTATTTTTATCGCAAGCCATTTCTGTCGCTTTTTATGTTATTGCTTTTGCTGAAGCCTTTGAACCGATTACCGATTATTTGCGAAATACATTTCAAATTGATATTTCTGACCGTAGGTGGATTTCCCTCCCAACCATGACTATTTTAAGTATTATCATCCTTATAAAAGGAGCAAACATTGGAATGAAAGCTCTTTACGTGGTCGTTGCCATTCTCCTTAGCTCTTTGCTTTTCTTCTTTTTTGGAGACTCCCCAATTAAGCCCACAGAAACAAATTTTCAAGCTCACATTGTTGAAAATAAAAGCTTTTTTTACGTCTTCACCATTATCTTCCCTGCATTTACAGGTCTGGCTGCAGGTCTGGGACTATCAGGCGATTTAAAAGATCCCAAAAAATCAATACCGAGAGGAACACTTTGGGCTACTTTAGCCGGTCTGTTCATATATGTGATCGCTGCCTACAAGTTATCGATATCTGCCAACCCCGAAGATTTGGTAAATGACCAGCTTATTATGCAACGGATTGCCATATGGGGCCCAATCATCCCAATTGGATTAGCTGCAGCCTCTCTCAGTTCGGCATTAGGGTCAATTATCGTAGCCCCCCGAACCCTTCAAGCCATTGGCTTTGACAACATCTTCCCTCAAAGCAAAATAAACGCATGGGTTGCAAAGGGAAAAAAAGCAGATAACGAACCGGTTAATGGTTCGTTAATTACAATTATCATTGCATTTTTCTTTATCGTGATAGGTGATATAGATTTCGTAGCTCAAATAATCTCCATGTTCTTCATAGTCACCTATGGCGCTATTTGCATGGTCTCGGTCATGGAACACTTCGCAGCCGACCCGGCATACAGACCTACCTTCAAATCCAAATGGTACATTTCCTTAATTGGAGCTCTGTTTTCACTCTGGGTTATGTTTAAAATGAATGCAATTTATGCTAGTTTTTCGATATTGATCATGGGTCTAATTTATTATGGCATTACATACTCCCATAAAGAAAGACGCGGATTAAACAAACTATTCCGTGGAGTGGTTTTCCAGCTAAGCAGACAATTGCAAATAATTGCTCAACGAGCCGACAAAGAAGACAGGGAAGTTAGTTGGCGTCCTTTTGGAGTATGCATTTCGCACGACACGTTTAAAAGGCGTAGTGCCTTTGATGTGATGCGTTGGATCTCATTTAAATATGGATTTGGCACATACATCCATTTTATAAAAGGATTCCTAAATGAAGAAACAACTAAAGAGTCAAAAGAGTCATTAAAAAGGCTGATTAGACTCGCTCATGGAAGTAAAAACAGAGTTTATCTGGATACGATAATTTCACCCTCATATACATCCGCAATTGCACAAGTAGTTCAATTATCCGGCATTTCAGGTAAAGGAAACAATTTGATTCTTTTCGAATTTTCAAGAACAGAGCCAGAAACACTTACAGATATCCTCCCAAATTATAAATTGATGGAGTCGGCCGGTTTTGATGTTTGCATTCTAAATACATCATACAAAAGCTTTGGATACAAAGGCCAAATTCATATTTGGATTCGACCTGATGACTTTGAGAATGCCAACCTGATGATATTATTGGGGTACATCATCATGGGACATCCTGAATGGAAAAAAGGCATAATAAAAATATTCGCACTTTTCCCTCAAGAAGCAATTGTTGATAAACGCCAGCAATTGCTTGACCTTGTGAAGGATGGAAGACTGCCAATTAGCCCGGGAAATATTGAGATGGTTCCTTATGAGAAAGGACGCCGAAAGAGTGTTATTTCATCGCTCTCGCAAGATGCTGACCTTACACTGATCGGCTTTCGAAATGAGATGCTTAAAGGAAGTCTGGAGTTTTTCGAGGGTTTCAACGACTTGGGGAATATTCTATTTGTAAGTGCCAACAAGGCTAAAGACATCGAATAAATCCAAATATTATCCGTTATCTTTGAACGATAAAAAACTGAAAGAACGCATGGAAAAAGTCGCCATATTCCCAGGGTCATTTGACCCATTTACCATAGGTCATGAAAGCATTGTAACCCGAGCCCTACCCATGTTTGACAAGATCGTAATCATGATTGGGTACAATTCTAGCAAGCAATCATTTTTCAAACTTCAAAAACGGTTGCGTTGGATAAACCAGGTTTTTGAACATGAACCAAAGGTAGAGGTGATGAGCCATGAAGGACTTACCGTTGATTTTTGCAAAAAGGTAAGTGCAAACTACATTCTACGGGGATTGCGTACTTCGGCAGACTTTGAATACGAAAGAGCCATTGCTCAGGTTAATAAGAAAATGCACCCTCAAATTGAAACGGTATTTCTACTTACCATGCCGGAACACACACCTATAAACTCATCAATTGTGCGAGATATTATATTGCATGGTGGTGATGCCAGTATGTTTTTGCCCAAAAGCTTAAATATGAATGAATTTACTAAAGAAGATGAATAGAGTTCTTTTTTTACTTCTGGGGTTCTTTATGTTTTCAATAGTTCAGGGACAAAATAATCCGGTGACAATCAAAGGGAATGCCTCTGACTATGCTGGGTATACCATTGAATTATATCAGCTTGCCGATCCTTTTTCCGAAGTAAAAAAACGAGTGTCAAGTTTTCAAATTAATGCAGATGGTTCCTTCCATTCAGAATTTCAGCTAGACGAAACAACCTTTTGCCAGGCAGACTTCGATGCATGGCAGGCAGAAGTTTATCTGGAGCCCGGGAAAAATTACAATTTGGTATTCCCCCCATTAAACAAGGTAAGTGACCTGCAAAAGCGAAATCCCTTTTTCAATGCAGAGACCGTTTCGTTTGGATTAATTGATGCCCCTGAAGATGATATAAATCGGATGATTCAGGCATTTGAACAAAGCTACACAGAACAAGAAAATTCTTTTTTCAACAAAATATATCTCACAAAATCGCAATCGGCAGTTGACTCTCTAAAAAGTATCATGGAGCGAAACTTTCCGGATTCCGATAATCGGTATTTTGAAGACTACAAATTCTATCGATTGGGGTCAGCAGAATACGCTCTGCACCAAGGACGAAATGACAGCTTCGTTGAAACCTATTTTGTGAAAAAAGCCCCGAACCTACAACTACAACCCTACAAACAGCTTTTTGAGCAACTTTTCACAAACTACTTTTCTGTTACCGGAAATTCTATTGGTGGCGATGCGTTTAAGCGTTTGGTTGGTCAGGCTGATCTTAGTGGTATCGAAACCTATTTTATCACGACAAAAAACTGGAGTCCAAAACTAGCTCATCTGGTTATTCTGGCTTCAATAAATGACGCCTTTTACCAGGGACAGTTTGGAAAAAATAGCTTACTCCGGTTGCTCGAGAAGATTTCACAAAGCAGTTGGCCAAAATCTGAGAAGAAAATTGCAGGCGCCCTGAAAGAAAAATTAACCTATTTATTGCCAAACTCTGTTGCGCCACAACTATCATATACCGATTTCGACGGGAAAAAACATACCCTGAACGAACTTGCCGACAAGTATGTTTATCTCCATTTCACAAGCGTTTCAAATCCAATCTGCAGGCAACACCTGGACTACATAAAAAGCAGCATGCAAAGTATTCTGCAAAACGTGACGTTTGTTCACCTAATTCCTGAAAGTGAGGCATCGAAAAAGGAACTTATTCTGCAACAAGATTGGCCTGGCAATTTTTATATTGTATCGGAATCTGAAACTGACAAGTATAAGGTAAAAACCTATCCCAGCGCATATTTGATATCCCCCGAAGGAATCCTTATTTTCTCTCCTGCACAAAATCCGATGGATGGTTTTGGAAGCCAGTTTTCAAACATCCTCAAACAAAAACGAATTGAGGAACTCAGAAATCAGTCTAAATAAAAATCAAGTAACTTTTTAATGTTTCCATAGGTCGAGTCATACACTTCATCCAACTCATTACTGGAAAACCAACGTACATCTTCAATATGCTCTTCAATTTGAGGAGAAATGTGACCACTACCTAAATGCAGCATTTCAAACCAGTGCGTTTCTTTTAAAACGAGATTATTTTCTTGCTTAATGAAAGGTGAGCGATATAAATGAAAAGTTGAAGGTAGCGGTTTTATGATCTTCAATTCAAACAAGCTGCATTCCTCTTCCACTTCACGAATGGCCGCTTTTTTAGGAGATTCATTAATTTCTATTTTTCCTTTTGGCAAATCCCATCGTCCAAACCGTTTTATAAATAGCAATTTCCCTTCCTTGTTTTTCACCACTCCCCCAGATGCTGGAATACGATGGAATTTATCGAGAAGCTTTTCAATAACATTATGTTGCAAAACGCAATTAACTTGCAGTTCGTCAATATACTTACCTCTTTCAATATCAAAAACCAATGTGTCAAAATCACCAATAGACTCTAGCTCAACTTGTTGGCGAATGTTACTTTTAAATGAATTATTGAATTCAGATACAAAGTTCAGCAAGCAATCATTGAAAAAAACTTCGTACATTTGTCCAGAATTTCAGTATTAAATATTTGACATTATGCAAGACATCCAATTGGAAGTAACTAAGAAACTCGTACAAATTAACACAATAAAAATCCAACCATCAAACCCTTTTACCTGGGCATCAGGATGGAAAGCACCCATTTATTGCGACAATAGAAAATTGTTATCATACCCGGAAGCTCGTGCTTTTGTGCGTGATCAATTTGTAAAACTAATAAAGGACAAATATCCTCAAACCGAAGTAATTGCCGGAGTTGCTACCGGAGCTATCGCTATTGGTGCACTGGTAGCCGAAGAATTAGGATTACCATTTATATATGTGCGCTCTAAGCCCAAAGATCATGGACTAGAAAACCTGATTGAAGGCGACTTAAAAGTTGCACAAAAAGTGGTGGTGATTGAAGATTTAGTGTCAACAGGCGTTAGTAGCTTGAAAGCGTCAGAAGCAATTACAAATTTTGGCGGAGATGTGTTGGGAATGATGGCTATTTTCACTTACAACTTCCCTGTTGCAAAAGAAAACTTCAAGAAAGCAGGCATTGAATTGACTTCATTAAGTCGCTACCAAACATTACTTGAAGTTGCACTGGAAGCAGGTGACATTAAGGAATCGCAGCTTGACTCACTAAACCAATGGCGTGAAGACCCGGCAAATTGGGGAAAATAAGATAAACTACAGATAATTAACATATCATCCCCGGCCTAACCGGGGATTTTTTTTATCTACAAACCCGAAGATGAAATTACCTTTTAAAAGAATTGTAGCTAACCGTATTTTTTCAAATCTTTACACCCCTCTAAAAGAAATCACAATGAGTACCAACAAATACACAAGTGAGATTAAACAAATAGGTCACAATCAGTTAGTGGTATATAATTATTTGTCAAATTTTGAGAACCTATCGAAGTTCATGAACGACGGACTTTTGTCAAAAATAAATGAACAGGTTCCTCAAATCAAAATCAGTTCATTTGAATCAGATCAGGACTCTTGTCGTTTTAACATCACAGGAATGGGGCTTGCCGAAATACGTATTGTTGAACGAGAACCGGCTAAGACCATAAAAGTAGCCAGTTCAGGAAAATTGCCTATTGAAATTACGTTTTGGATTCAGTTGCTACCATCATCACCTTATCAAACTAAAATGAAATTAACTCTGCATGCAGAAATGAGTGCAATGATTAAAATGATGGTCAATAAAAAGCTGGAAGAAGGCATCAACCAAATGGCAGACACCCTAGCAAGATTACCATACCAATAGGCAATTACAACCATTGGCCCTTTCTGCATAACCCATTAACTTGAGCAAGTCACCCTGAACTTGTTTCAGGATCTGCTATTGCGAAAAGTAGCCTTCAAAACAATCACAAAACTTTAGAAACGAAGGGAGCGTGTTTTTTTATTGGACTCTTGTCGTGATTAAACTACTCTTCAACATCCAATCTGGGAACAAACAAATTACGTTTTGCAATTTCTTCATCAGGTATTGTAATTCGAGTATAAGGACTCACAACTGCTGATTTAGTCATGGCAATAATTGTCTCATCTCCTGTAATTAAAGATAGAGCCTGAGCTACGGCAGGATCAGAAATATCACCAAAAGGAACAGCAGATATTGGAGAATCAACAATAATATAGTCCGGCTCTACCCCATCAACAAAGTCGGTATATCCATTAATATTACTGTATTTTAGAACGATCGGAACCATGGCCCACTCATCGTTATCATCCGGGATGACCCATGCTCCAGTATATTTTCCGTAGGTAGGCTCACCAATCAATACCACATCCATATAAGGTTGCAATCCGGTAATTAGTAATTCACTCGCAGAAGCGGTTCCTTCGGTGGTTAAAAAATAAACACGTTGTAAATTCGCATTTGTTGCAACATTTTCGAATTTATACGATAAATAATCGGCATATCGGGTTCCATAATATTCAAAATATTCCTGCCAGTAATCATTGTATTCCATATTCACTAATACTTCTTGATTGGCAACGATACCGGCTGGTGCAATTTCTGAAGCGAGGTACGAGGCGGCATCGATTTCCCCTCCCGGATTATAACGCAAATCAACAATCAGGTCGGTAATTCCCACGGTATTGAATTCATCAAAGATACCATCCAGCGTACTTAGGAACTGATCGCTCGAGCCACTAACAAATTCAACATAGACCAAATAACCAATTTTATCCTCATCGATTGTGAAGATGTCGTGATAAATAGCCGGATCATTTGAAATAACGGATGCCTCCAAATTTAAACTCTCACCGGTATACCCCATTGCACCTCCAAGAGACTCACCAAGCTCAACCGTATATGCTGTGCCGGAATATAGCTCATAGTAATTGGCAGTATCCAACTCCATATTATTTATAGATAAGATAATGTCCCCACGTTCCAAGCCAGCCTCTTCAGACGGTGAATCGGGATAAACAAAGTTTACCACAATAAACACATCACGACCATCACCATATAAATAAAAAGAAGGGTCATAGCCCATCGTTACTGGCTCTCCATTAAACTCGTCCTCTAAAGCCGCATAATCAGAAGTAATCCACGACCACTTGTCTTCTTCCACATAGAGCAGTTTCTCAAAATAGACTTCCGGATCATTTTCCTGTGTGTAATCAATCTCAGGAATTTGATCATTCCACAGGTAGTAAATTGGAAGATTTTCATAAATCCACTGATTAATAGCAATAATTTCATCCGATATTTCGGTTGATTCGTTTTCATCCGAAGAGTCCACTGTTGATGTAATATCATCATCATGACTACACGAACTAACCATAAATAAGAATAAAATAGCGATATAAAATAAAAAGCGTTTCATAAACAAAGAATTCAAATTCACATCTTTTCGAACAGCAATAATAACGTATAATTTTCTTCTAATCGTAATTAAAATAAAGAAACTAGACGATGCTCGGAAATTTAACGATGAATCTATTGTTTAGGATTACTATAATGAATTGACTATTCACCAGACAATTACCCCATAAAAAACCGAAGAATTTATACACTTTTTGAGAGTAGAACAGATTAAATGAACAAAAAGCTGCCCCATGTTATCATATGTTTCTGATAGATAAGTAGATGTTTATTATTAAACTTAACAGCAATTAACATTTCTAAAATAATTGCAACTCAACGCTGTTAAACAAACATAAACCGACTCAAATGACCAGACTTTTACTAACTATCTCTATAATTTTTTTAGTTCAGGTTTTATATAGTCAAAACACCTATGTGCCGGATGATAATTTTGAGCAAGGCATCTACTAACATTGGGAAATACTGCTTACGCTGATAGTGGTTCTTATTATTTTGAGATAACCAATAATTTAATTCCGGACATGGTATTAAAGTCTGGTGAGACAATTATCCATGTTGGGAATCTAACAGGTGTAACAACTTATCATCAGAACGAAATAAAGGCATATCCTAACCCGGTAGCTGAACAGCTGTTCGTTGAAAGCGATGAACCTGGAAATATTATAATCATCGATCTTTCAGGAAGAATCTTATTGCAAAAAGAAATGAATGGCTATAAAGAAGAGATTGATGTCTCCGATTACTTACCGGGAACCTATTTTCTGAAGTTCGTTTCGGATGAACAAAAAACAACCGCGATTTTTATTAAAAAATAAAAAAAAAGCTGTTCAAAATGTAAAAAATACTGAAGAAGACAGATCCTGAGACAAGCTCAGGATGACTTGCCACTTTATGTTTTGAACAGCCTTTTTGTGTTCTACAAATACGCAACCTCTTTAAAATGATACTCATGTAGCTCTCCTTCTTTCTCCTGAATTTTAAGCTGACCGATTTCGTTCACGCCAACAATTTTTCCTTGATATTCATGTGTTTCATCTTTATACGTTCGCCATTCATTTAAGCGATAAAGTTTTTCGTGAAATAATTTATCAATTTCATCATACTTGGCAACAGCTAACTTTTGGTAAAAATGGTCAATCTGCTTCAACAGTTCAGAAAGCATTTCATCCAAATCATATTCGGTTCCGGTAATCATTTTCAAGGAAACAGGGTTAGGAGCATCCGAGAAGAATCCTGACTGATTGACATTCAGCCCAATACCAACAATCGACTGCTTGATATTTGCATTCATCACTGCGTTTTCAATCAAAATACCGCAGATTTTCTGATCGCCCACATACATATCATTAGGCCATTTTATTTTCACATCGTTAGTGAATTCGCTCAAAAAAGTTTCTAGTCCCAGACATACGACCTTTGAAAGTAAAAACTGTTTTTGGATAGGAAGGAAATCCGGCTTCAAATAGATTGAAAAAGTAAGGTTTTTCCCGGCCTCACTTTCCCATTGATTGTTTAGCTGTCCACGACCACTTGTTTGATTGTATGCCAAAAAGACAGTGCCCGCTTTCTCTTCATTTACACGCACTTGAGTGGTGGCATAGTTATTGGTACTTTCCGTGCGTTCAATACGGATGATGGCATGGCCGATTGTTCCTGACATAAGATTTCCAATTTTAGCAGTCGTAAATAAACTATTTTTTTAGTTTTCAGGTTATTACCTATAATTGTTTCACATGTCAAAATAAACGAAAAAATTTATCTTTGTATTTCTATCAGTAATATATGAGCAAAACACAGCAGGAAAAGGAAACAAAAGCATTATTAGATGCCATAATTGAAGGCATCGAACGTACAAAAGGACAAAACATTGTAAAAATAGACTTAACCAAAATTGAGCACTCCGAATGTAATTACTTCATCATATGTCATGGAAACTCAACCACTCAGGTTGATGCTATTGCGCATTCAGTAGAAGATACAGTAGAAGAAATTATAGGAGAAAAAACATGGCATACTGACGGGTACCAAAATTCGATATGGGTTTTACTGGATTATGCAAACATTATGGTACACGTTTTTCAGCACGAAGCCCGCAATCATTACAAAATTGAAAAGCTATGGGCTGATGCACCAATAGAAATGATAAACATAGAAAAATAGAATAGATGGCAGAGAAAAAAACAAATAAAAAGAACCAAGGTCCAAGTTTTGGAAATTTTAAACCTGGTGGCAAAGCACCTAAATTTAATCCATATTGGATTTATGGTATCATCATCGTCATTTTTCTTGCCATTCAGTATTTGAGCGTGGGTAGTGGCCCTGTTGAAACAAACTGGCAGGAAGTAAAGAATACAATGATAAAGCAACACGATGTTGAGAAGATCATTGTTGTCAATAAAGATGAAGCTCAAATTTATTTAAAAGAAGACAGCTATGACGACTATTCCGACAAGCTAAATACTGGAATGAGTGCCCCTTCAAAGTTTGGTCCTCATTTCTATTTCACAATTGGATCGGTAGAAACTTTTGAAAACAACTTACAAGACGTTCA
This sequence comes from Prolixibacteraceae bacterium, assembly GCA_963662675.2. Taxonomy (GTDB): domain Bacteria; phylum Bacteroidota; class Bacteroidia; order Bacteroidales; family Prolixibacteraceae. The sequence continues at coordinate 495,332 of CAXXHP010000001.1, read as the reverse complement.
AGCTAATTTTTCAGATTCCGACAAGATCCCGGTAGAATACAATACAGTTACCAACTACTTTGGCGAAATTATTAGTTGGATATTCCCATTCATTTTGATTATCGGTATATGGTGGTGGATATTTAAACGTATGAGCAAAGGCTCAGGCGGTGGCGGTGGAGCAGGAAACATTTTTAGTGTTGGAAAATCACAGGCAAAAGTATTTGACAAGGATTCTCGCGTAAACACAAATTTTAAAGATGTTGCCGGGTTGGCAGAAGCGAAGCAGGAAGTTGAAGAGATTGTTGAATTTCTAAAGCAGCCATCCAAATACACCAAACTTGGTGGTAAAATTCCAAAAGGAGCATTACTTGTAGGGCCTCCGGGAACAGGAAAAACATTACTCGCAAAAGCTGTTGCAGGTGAAGCCAATGTCCCATTCTTTTCCATGTCTGGATCTGACTTCGTTGAAATGTTTGTTGGAGTAGGTGCATCACGTGTTCGTGATCTATTTAAACAAGCAAAAGAAAAAGCACCATGTATCGTATTTATTGACGAGATTGATGCAATTGGACGTGCCCGAGGTAAAAACCCAAACATGGGTTCAAATGATGAACGCGAAAACACTCTAAACCAGCTATTAACGGAAATGGATGGTTTCGATACCAATTCAGGAGTAATCATTCTGGCAGCAACTAACCGAGCTGATATACTTGACCGTGCACTTATGCGTGCCGGACGTTTTGACCGACAAATTCATGTGGAACTTCCTGATTTGAATGAACGCCGAGAGATATTTCAGGTACACCTTCGCCCTATAAAATTAGCGGATGAGGTGGAAGTAAACTTCTTATCGAAACAAACACCAGGTTTTTCAGGTGCCGATATCGCAAATGTTTGTAATGAAGCGGCCCTGATTGCTGCACGTAGAAACAGAGAGAATGTGACCAAACAGGATTTTTTAGATGCTGTTGATCGAATAATTGGTGGGCTTGAAAAGAAAAATAAAATTATCTCTAAAGACGAGAAACGTCGTATTGCATACCATGAAGCCGGACATGCCACAATTAGTTGGTTACTTGAGCACGCACACCCTTTGGTGAAAGTGACAATTGTACCACGAGGCAAGGCACTTGGAGCTGCATGGTACTTGCCTGAGGAAAGATCCATAACAACCAAAGAGCAATTATTGGACGAAATGTGCTCTGCCCTTGGAGGACGCGCTGCTGAGCAACTTGCTTTTGGAACAATATCATCGGGCGCACAAAACGACCTCGAGAAAATAACAAAACAGGCATATGCCATGATTAGCATCTACGGCATGAGTGATAAAGTCGGCAATGTTAGCTTCTATGATTCAAGCGGACAAAGTGATTACGGGTTTACAAAACCATATAGCGAAAAAACCGCAGAATTGATTGATGAAGAATCAAAGAAACTTATTGATTATGAATACGAACGGGCTTTACAAGTATTAACCGACAACAAAGAGGGTCACCATAAACTCGCTAAAAAGCTACTCGAAAAAGAGGTTATTTTTGGTGAAGATTTGGAAGAAATTTTCGGAAAGCGCCCTTGGGTGAAAGAAGAGTTGGGAGACAATGGTGATGATGCAAAAACGGAGGATAAAGAACTTCAGGAAAACAGCGAAGTCGTTAACCCGGCAAATGAAGAATCTGAAAAAACTGAAATTTAATAATCGGAGTTGACATGTCATCATCCCGGGAAAAAATACTGACTCGGCTAAAACAAGCCGAAGAAAAAAGGAATATTGGAAAATTGGAGCAACCGAATATGGATGCTCCAATTTATCTGAATACCGATAAGAATTTGGCCGATTGGTTTCAAGAAAATCTGGAGCTAGTGTCCGGACAAGTATTTCGTGCAAATAATTTGGACGGTGCAATAAAGCAGATAAAAGAATTGGCAGAACAAGAAAAATGGGATCGTATTTTTTGCCTCGATCCGGTTATTCAACAAGCCTTAAAGGGGCATATTGACTGCCAGTTCCAAGAAGAAGATTTTGAAAATACGCAGGTAGGCATTACTTCCTGCGAATTTCTGGTTTCACATTTAGGTTCTGCTTTGGTTAGTTCTGCCGGAATATCAGGAAGAAGACTGCATGTATACCCCGAGACTCACATCATCATTGCACACAAGGGACAGCTCGTTAAGTACCTAGATGATGCGTTAGCTCAAATTCAAGAAAAGTACCAAGACAACTTTCCTTCTATGATTACGAATATTACAGGTCCAAGCCGTACCGCCGACATTGAAAAAACATTGGTTATGGGCATGCATGGTCCCCGGAATTTATTCGTACTTTTATGTGACGAAATTTTTTAATAGCCTACATGGAAAAAGATTATGCAATGGTCTTCTCAACGACAGACCAATTTCGGGCAGAGATTGCCAAAGATATTTTAGAGGAAAATGAGATTAAGTGTGTTGTTCTCAATCAACACGATTCAATGATACCAACAATAGGGCAAATAGAAGTGTATGTGCAGGAGAATGATAAGGAGATCGCCCTCGAAATCCTTAAAAAGTTAAAGAATTGAAGACTTTGATCACTCGCTCACTTACCGGAATTGTTTTTATTACCGTCATTCTTGGAAGTTTAATTCTTGGAAAATTAACTTTTGCCGTTCTTTTTTCAGCCATACTGATCGGTTGTCTATTTGAATTTTATGGTCTTATAAAAGACCCAGGTCAATCTCCCAATAAAGTTATTGGCATTCTTTCAGGCACAATCATATTCGGAATTTCATATTTAGTAACAGCTTTTGATTTTTCTTCGAATTTATTTTTCATTCTATTCCCTATTTTATTACTGTTTTTCATTACTGAATTGTACAGGAAGAAAGAGAATGCATTGCAAAATATCGCACTTGGAATAATCGGAATCATATACATTGCAGTTCCTCTAAGTTTAGCCAACTATTTGGTTCTTTTTGACACAGTTTACTCCCCCAACCTAATGATTGCATTGCTCTCGTTAATCTGGGTGTATGATTCTGGAGCCTATTTATTTGGCGTGAGTCTTGGGAAAAACAGACTCTTTGAACGAATATCTCCAAAAAAATCATGGGAAGGCGCAATTGGAGGTACTCTGCTTACATGGATCGCTGCGTACTTTATTTCTACGTTGATTACAGAAATTGCACTTTTACATTGGCTGATTATTGCGCTTCTGACCGTTATCGCCTCCACTTTTGGTGATTTAACAGAATCCTTGATAAAACGACAATTAGGGATGAAAGACAGCGGACAAATATTACCAGGACATGGTGGGTTACTCGATCGTTTTGACTCTTTACTTTTCGCAATTCCTGTTGTGGTTGCCTATCTCAAAATATTCGTTCTGTAACACCAACTGCAAAACCTAAAAATTCAAACTAATCAATATTAAAAGGATACATAAAACCTATAGTAACTTGCTTACTTAAATGGGGCAACTAGCCCGTTGTCAATTTAAAAATCCTTATTTTTGCTACTGAAAAATATTTAACACATGAAATTTCATCCCGCAGGCAATAGAATTATTCGTAACACAATCTTTTTGGTATTTATCATTAATGTGGCTGGCTGGTTATTAATTCCCATACAGGCATTCAGTATTTTGCTAACATTGGCAACACTGGTAATGTTGGTATTGGTACTTCAATTTTTCCGTTACCCCGACCGAAAAGTAACACTTAACGAAAAGCAGGTTCTATCACCTTGTGACGGTAAGATTTGTGTGATTGAAGAATGCGCAGAAAAGGAATACTTAAAAACGAAATGTCTGAAAGTATCCATCTTTATGTCACCGCTAAATGTGCATATCAATTGGGTTCCTGTACCAGGAGAAGTAACATTCTTAAAACATAAAGAAGGTGAGTTTTATGCGGCCTTTAAAGATAAATCGGCAGAAGAAAACGAACGTTTTTGCACAGCCATTAAATTGAAAGACGGACGTGAAATTATGGCCAATCAGGTTGCCGGTGCTGTTGCGCGCCGTGTAATCAATTTCTTAAAAGAGGGACAGCAAGTCACACAAGACTTGGAAATGGGATTTATTAGATTTGGTTCGCGTGTTGACTTATACTTACCACTTGACACTAATTTGAATGTTAAAATCGGAGATATCGTTACTGGCTCACAAACAATTATTGGAGAATTAAGCTGATGAATAAAGTTCGGAATCTATTTTTCTGGGTGCCAAACTTCATCACTTCGTTGAATCTGGCTGCTGGAAGTCTCGCTGTTTTCCTGGGAATTGAAGGTCAATTAGGATGGGCTGCCATATTAATTGGAGTTGCTGCTATCTTCGACTTTCTGGATGGAATGGCTGCCCGCTTGCTTCATGCGTACTCCGATATTGGCAAACAGCTCGACTCACTAGCCGACCTTATTTCATTTGGACTTGCTCCTGCTGCCATGATGATGAGTATGCTTGAGCTTGCAATGTTCAATGTAAACCGTCCAATAATGGAAATTGAAGCAAGCACAATGCAATGGATTTTCCTTTTATCAGTCCTGCTAATTCCTGCTTCTGGAGCATTCCGTCTTGCAAAATTCAATATTGACACTCGTCAAAGTGATAGCTTTCTTGGTCTACCTATTCCTGCCAACGCACTGTTTTATGCATCTTTGGCATTAATCCTTGACATGGGTCACAACACTGTAATCAACCAGATTATTCTGAATCGATTCAATTTACTAACGGTGTTGGTATTTCTGTCTGCCCTTATGATTTCTGAGATCCCAATGTTTTCCTTGAAGTTCAAACACCTGAAATGGCATGGGAATCAAATTCGGTTTTTGTTTATTGGACTATGTATCTTATTGCTTATCACGTTACAATTACTAGCCATACCACTAATTGTGATCTGCTATATTGTGATTTCACTTTTACAAAAGTTAACCGCGTAAAGAAACCTTTCTATTCTTCGCTTGAAAGAATTATGTGTTTAAGAAGATGCTTACCTAAAGATGCATATCCTTTAAAGCCCACATCACCTAAGCAAGTTTCATCTCCAATCGTAATTATTAATGATGAAGTCCTTACTTGGCCGCCAGGTAAAAATAAGGCCTACGGAGATTTTGGGCGAAAATCAGGGGTGGGACTAGTAAGCCATCCTGTTTGATGGAGGAACGACGAATTGGATTGCGTGGCGTTTTCAATCCGTAGTTTTCTTTCAAAAGTTCAGTCAGCCTTGGCTTTTTTTGTTTCAGTTTTTTGGGTCAAGCCAAAAAATGAAATTCCGTTCGGAAGAACAGCCAAATCGAGGAATACGCATTACGTATTTATCTTCATACAAACTTGCTAAGTGTATTCGCCACAATAGAATAAATTGAGCTTATTTTTCTAATCCACCTGATTTCTCAATTGATCCCTTACTTTCGTATTTTTTCATAACAAACTTCACCAAGTAGAAAGCAAATAAAACTAACACCGGCCAGGTTAAAAACCAGATAATTGAACTCCAATACATATGCTATTTTATTTAAGATTCAAATGACTAATAGGAATGAGACTCATTACTTAATTCTTCGGCATCAATTTTTTTATCGTTCATCACTCGCCAAAACCACCAAATATATGCGATTACAAATGGCACAATCAAAGACACATAGCTCATTACGGTTAAAGTAAAATGGCTAGATGAAGCCGTCTCAATTGTTAATGATGACTGTAGATCAAAGTTCGATGGATAGAATGCGGTGTTGTTAAATCCGGCCATAAGGAATAACATCCAAACAACAAGGACTGTTCCGGCGCCGGCAAACCAAACACCTCTAGATGAGGTTTTAAATATTGAAATTCCAATTCCCCACAAAACGCCAACGACACCAACAAGTAGTAAGACCGCGACTATTGGCATTTGCAACAGATTATGAAGATACTTGTATTTTTCCATGAAGACATTTCCTGTAACCGGATCATAAGCAAAACCGTCTTTCAACATCAACCATATCAAAAAATACAGGAAGAAAACTAAAAACGGAATCGCATTATACAGCACTTGCTTTTTAGCACGAACAAGAATATTGTCATCATCTACCGAATTGATAAAATAAAGTGATCCCAAAATCCGGGAAAGGAAGAAAACCGATAGTCCCAAGGCCACATTGTGAAAAGTCAAGATGGCTTCCAATCCACGATAGGGAGTTTGCCAACTCACATTATTCATGTAATTCAGGCTAAACTCAGAACCATTGAAGAATGTGCCAACAGCCGTTCCAATAAGTATAGTCCCTACAGCACCATTCAGAATAAGAAAAATCTCATAGGTTTTCGCCCCCAAGAAATTGGCAGGTTTCTTTCGGAATTCATACGAAACAGCCTGAATCACAAAAAAGAACAGAATTGCCATCCACACCCAATACGCCCCGCCAAACGAAGTGGCATAAAAAAGGGGGAAAGATGCGAAAAATGCGCCTCCAAAAGTAACCAGAGTTGTAAACGTAAATTCCCATTTACGCCCCAAGGTATTTACCAAAAGTGATCGTTCAGTCTCGGTTTTACCAATGGTGTAAATTAGTGTTTGCCCACCCTGCACAAAAGTCAGAAATACAAACAATGCGCCCAATAACGACACAATAATCCACCAGTATTGTTGCAATGCTAAATATGATAGGTTTTCAAACATCACTTATTCCCTCCTTCAGTTATTTGTGGCCCGATCTTAATTTGCCGGAACATTATTTTTAATTCAGCAATTAACAAAACAGCAAATACTGCAACAAACAACCAGAATGTCACCTGCACTGCGCTGGTACTTATTTGCGTTACTGCCGCAAATGTTGGCATTAAATCTTGAATAACCCATGGCTGTCTGCCCACCTCTGCTACAATCCAACCGGCCTGCGATGCAATATAAGCTAGTGGTATTGTCCATATGGCCAGTCGCAAAAATCCTCGTCGTCGGTCAAGACTCCCTTTAAAAACAAAGAGCAATGAAAGTGAAAAGAACAGTATAAAATAAAAGCCCAATCCCACCATTATATGGAAACTATAGAAAGACAATGGGACACTGGGAATTAATGTTTGTGGGTCGGTAATATAACCGTAGCCAAAATATTTAAAGTAGTTCTCCTGAAAGTCTGCGCTCATAAACTCCGCTTTCAATTGCTCTGCTTGCACCTCATCCCCCAATGCCTTTGCGTCCTTAAAATCTTTCAGTTTTTGAATAGCAATTCCACCCCTTTCAATCTTTTCATTGGCCGACATGATGCCGTATTCTTCATTCCCATCTATCAGATCATTTATCCCTGGCACAAATGCATTCCAATCCATATAGGCCATGTATGACAAAATATTGGGAATTTCAATTTTCATGTTAAAATCCATCAGATTTTCGTTTGACGGATCAGTCTCTGTTGTTGATATCACCCCCATTGCAATCAATCCTGCACCCTCACTACCATTATATAAGCCTTCAAATGCAGCAAATTTCATGGGCTGCTCCTGCGCTATTTCACGAGCTGAAGTATCACCGGTAAATGCCAGATAAATGGAAGAGACCAACCCAAAAGTAGCTGCAACAACAATACTCTTTCGGGCAAAAGCAATTTCCCTTCTTTTCAATAAAAACCATGCAGAAATACCAATAACAAAAATGGATGCCAGCACAAAACCTGAAGTAGTCGTGTGCAAAAACTTATTGACAGCCATTGGGGAGAGAAGCACTTCCCAAAAATTCACCATTTCATTACGGGCAGTTTCCGGATTAAACTGCATTCCTACCGGTTTTTGCATCCATGCATTGGCGACCAATATCCACAAGGCAGAAAGGTTTGCACCAATAGCAGTAAGCCAGGTTGCAAGCAAATGGACTTTTTTACTCACCTTATTCCATCCAAAAAACATGATGGCTACAAAGGTTGATTCCATGAAAAAGGCCAAAATTCCTTCAATCGCTAAAGGAGCACCAAAAATATCGCCCACAAACCATGAATAATTAGACCAGTTTGTCCCAAACTCAAATTCAAGGATAATTCCTGTTGCCACACCAATGGCAAAATTAATCCCAAACAAAGTCATCCAAAATTTGGTGATTTTCTTCCACTGTAGATCGCCACTTTTCACATAGAGGCTTTCCATAATCGCGATGATAACGGTAATACCCAATGTAAGCGGCACAAAAATCCAGTGATACATGGCAGTAAGGGCAAATTGCGCCCTCGACCAGTTAACCAGAGATAAGTCAATTGTTTCTAACATGTAATTTTATTTTGTCTTTGTTAAATTTTCAAGAACGTGTTGGCTTCGTTGAGCATCAGATTCAAAATTAGTGTTCAGGAAGTTTGGGAAGAAAAAAATCTTCAAGACTACAAACATGACAAACAACTTAACAAGAATCACAATCCAAACCTGTTTCCCCCATTTACTCATATTCCGAAATCCTTCAAAATAAAAATGGAAAACTTTTGTGAAAATATTTGGTTTCATACTTCGCTTTATGTTTTAATTGTCAAAAACAATGTACTCACAACATTGTTGAAGCCCTTAAAATATCGGCATCTTATATCTTTTTTCACATTGAACACAACCACCTGTGTTAAAAATCATTATGAAAATCGAACATCACGAAAAAAAAGAAATATTTTTATTACTTTCTGATTTCAACTTATGAAAAGTAATATTCGGTTGAAAAGGTAGACAAAAGTAAGCTTAACAAGAAAAGAATTACAAACGTATTTTAATAATACTTACCGTAAAAACTATTTCAAGAAGTAAGTAAAAGACTGCATTCCTTATGTCCGAAGAATTAAGTATCGACAAAAATACATGTATCCATTGTGGAGACGATTGTGGAAAGCACCCTATTGTTTGGGATGACAAACAATTTTGCTGCAATGGCTGTAAATCCGTCTATCAATTGTTGAACACAAATAAAATGGGGAAGTACTACAATATAGCCACCATGCCCGGCATTAAACTGGAAAACGGACAAATTCCAGCAGATGGGAAATACGACTATCTGGAACTGCCTGAGATAAAAGAGCGTTTGCTCGACTTTAGTGACAGCGGTATTTCAAAGGTTCGTTTTTTCATCCCAAGTATTCATTGCGCGTCCTGCATCTGGTTGCTCGAAAATCTGCACACCTTGCACCGGGGAATCATCCAATCTTCGGTCAACTTCCCAAAAAAGGAAGTAAGTATAACCTTTAAAGAAGATGACGTATCTCTTAAAAAGTTAGTTGAGCTGCTCGCGTCAATCCACTATTTGCCAGAAATAAGTCAGAAAAGCATCGAAAAATCAAACCAAGTAAAATCGGGCAAAAGCCTATTGGTTAAAGTAGGAATTGCCGGATTTGGTTTTTTAAACACTATGCTCTATCATTTCCCTCAGTACCTTCCCGGAGGAGAACAACTAGACACAAATTTCCGACTTTTGTTTGGTTGGTTAAGTTTTATTTTGAGTCTGCCAGTCCTGCTTTATTGTGCCAACGACTATTTTTTATCTGCTTGGAAAAGTCTGAAAAAGAAAATTATCAGCATTGATTTACCCATAGCCCTTGGGCTAGTTTCCCTTTTTGTTCAAAGTTCTTATGAGCTAATTTCGGGGGAAGGCATCGGATATTTTGATTCGCTTACCGGGCTGGTGTTTTTTCTATTAATAGGAAAATGGTATCAAGGAATTACTTACGAAGCACTTACCTTTGAGCGCGACTACAAAACCTATTTCCCGGTTGCGGTTACTAAAATTACCGATCTGGGGAAAGAAACCATTCCTTTAGACCAACTAAAAGCCGGAGACCGAATACTTATCCGCAATCAGGAATTAATTCCTGCTGATTCAATAATTTCAAGAGGAGATGCCAGCATCGACTACAGTTTTGTAACAGGAGAATCGTTCCCAGTATCAAAAAAGGAAAATGACTTTGTTTTTGCAGGAGGCAGGCAGATGGGCAGTGCCATTGAACTTTTAGTACAGAAAGAGGTAGAACAGAGCTACCTGACACAACTGTGGAACCAAAGCGAAAAAGTAGATATTCAGGATACAAGTATGTCTGGCATCATCAACAAGGTAAGTCAGTATTTTACGATCACAATCATTAGCATTTCAGCTGCGGCCTTTATTTTTTGGCAATTTCACGATCCCGGAAAATCTCTTTTTGCTTTTGCATCGGTATTAATTATTGCCTGCCCATGTGCTTTAGCACTAACCATTCCCTTTACCTTTGGAAGTACCATGCGCCAATTCGGTCGAAAAGGATTCTACCTGAAAAATGCTGATGTCATTGAAAAACTTTACCGAACAAGCACCATCGTTTTTGATAAAACAGGAACCATTACTTACTCTCAATCTTCCAACATTCAATTTATTGGAGAAGACCTGTCTCATCAACAACAAGTTATGATCCGCTCATTGGCATATCATTCCACACACCCACTGAGCAAAACGATTTTTGATCACCTGAAGGCGGACGAACTTCTTGACGTGTCTGATTTCACAGAGCTGCCCTCATTGGGTATTAGCGGCACAATCCGAGGAGAAAGAGTAAACATAGGCTCAAAATTCTTTATCACCGGAAAACCAGAAGATACTGAAAACCTAAAAACAAGGGTTTGGGTATTCATAAACGGCAAAATAAAGGGTCATTTTCAGTTTGAAAACAGATATCGCGAGGGACTAAAAGAAACCGTAGCGCAATTAAGTAATCATTACAATCTGCACTTAATAAGTGGTGACAATGAGTCGGAACGTGAAAACCTAATGCCATTGTTTAAAAAGCATACACATCTAAATTTCAATCAATCGCCAACAGACAAGCTTTCATACATCAAAAACTTACAGGATAATGGGGAACATGTCCTAATGATTGGTGATGGATTGAACGATGCCGGAGCCCTCAACGAGAGCCGGGTGGGTGTGGTTATTGCTGACAACATCTACAACTTTACCCCAGCATGCGATGCCATTCTACAGGCTGATAAATTTGCTGCTCTTGATCGTTTTATTGCTTTCACAAAAAGAAGCATGAACATTGTAAAACTGAGTTTCCTAATTTCTTTTTTGTATAATATCATCGGTATCTCTTTTGCCGTTACCGGGAACTTATCTCCCATTATTGCGGCCATACTGATGCCTCTCAGTTCTGTTTCGGTAGTCGCCTTTGCCACATTCTCGGTAAGGATTAGTTCTAAAAAAGCTGGAATATGAATACAGCCTCCAATTTTTCCTAAAAAACACCTATATTATGGAAACAAAATTTTGCTGAACTTGTTATTTGAAAATGATTTATAGAGCTGATTATTTCAGCAGAAACAGAATCAACTAAATAAAACTTAAACCCAAAGAAGACCACTCTATGTCAGTACTTTTTATTCTTGTCATCATTGGGATTATCGTAGCATCTGTCTTTCTTATTGCTTTCATATGGGCTGTCCGCTCTGGGCAGTTTGACGATTCCTATACACCTTCCATTCGAATACTATTTGATGAAGAAGAAATCTCAGAGGAGAAAGATGCCCCTGTCAACCTAGAAATAAAATCTAAAAAATAATACACTTAAGTCTGAAGAAATGGAGTTAGAGAAATTTATGTATGACAACCGGATATCCCGCAATTTCGCATTTGCCACAATTGTTTGGGGCGCAGTCGGTTTGTTAGTCGGGTTATTAATTGCTCTCCAAATTTTTATTCCCGAAATGAATTTCAGTTTGGAATTCACCACTTTTGGACGCACCCGTCCTGTGCATACCAATGCCGTCATTTTTGCATTTGTAGGTAACGCTATATTTACAGCAGTTTATTACTCCATGCAGCGCTTGCTGAAAACCCGTATGTATAGTGATTTGCTTGGGCGCATACACTTCTGGGGATGGCAGTTAATTATTGTTGCGGGAGCTATTACATTGCTTGCCGGATATACATCTGGAAAAGAATATGCGGAACTGGAATGGCCTATTGACATTGCCATTACCGTTATCTGGGTTATTTTCGGAATTAACATGTTTGGCACTTTACTACAACGCCGTACCAGCCATATTTATGTGGCCATTTGGTTTTATATCGCAACATGGGTAACTGTTGCGGTGTTACACATTGTCAATTCCATTGAAATTCCTTTCAGTGCTTTTAAAAGTTACCCGGTTTACGCAGGGGTACAAGATGCCCTCGTTCAATGGTGGTATGGGCACAATGCGGTTGCCTTCTTTCTAACTACTCCATTTTTGGGAATAATGTATTACTTCGTTCCAAAAGCAGCCAACCGACCTGTCTATTCATATAAGTTATCAATTGTACATTTCTGGTCGCTCATCTTCATTTACATATGGGCCGGACCACACCATTTATTATACACATCACTGCCAGACTGGCTACAAGCACTGGGTACAACATTCTCGATTATGTTGCTTGCCCCAAGCTGGGGAGGCATGATCAATGGCTTGCTCACCTTGCGAGGTGCATGGGACAAAGTAAGACGTGATCCGGTTTTAAAGATGTTTGTTGTAGGCATTACCGCCTACGGAATGGCCACCTTCGAAGGGCCTTTGCTTTCATTTAAAACAATTAACGCCATTAGTCATTACACCGACTGGACAATTGGACACGTACACATTGGAGCCTTAGGATGGAATGGAATGATGACTTTTGGTATGCTGTATTGGTTAATGCCAAAACTATTCAACACAAAACTATATTCAACGAAACTGGCAAACATACATTTTTGGTTGGCCACACTTGCAATCATTTTTTATGCCGTACCTCTATATATTGGAGGCATTACGCAGTCATTAATGTGGAAACAGTTTACAGCCGAGGGATACCTGATGTATCCTAATTTTTTGGAAACAGTAACGCAGCTCATTCCAATGTATGCCATACGGGCATTTGGAGGAGGCATTTATGTTTTGGGGTTTTTGCTTTTGATCTTCAATATCATAAAAACGGTTCAGTCAGGATATCTGGTAAAAGATGAACCGGTAGAAGCTCCGCCTCTAATTCCTCAGAGTGCTATTAAACAGCCAAATGAAACTTGGCACAGCTTTCTTGAGCGAAGGCCAATCCGCTTTTTGGCTTTTGCGACTATTGCAATACTAATTGGGGGCATGTTTGAGATTATCCCTACTTATCTGGTAAAATCAAACATACCTACCATTTCTAATGTTTTGCCCTATACGCCTCTTGAATTACAAGGTCGCGACATCTATGTAAAAGAAGGTTGTTACAATTGTCATTCGCAAATGATTCGTCCATTTCGATCGGAAACAGAACGATACGGAGAATACTCAAAAGCCGGAGAGTTTGTATATGACCACCCCTTTCAGTTTGGATCAAAACGAACAGGCCCAGATTTAGCACGTGAAGGAGTGATGACCGGGAAAATATACAAACCAAACTCATGGCATTATAACCACTTTATTGATCCGCAAAAAATGAATGAAGAGTCGATTATGCCAAAATACCCATGGCTTGCTGAAAAAGATATCGACATGGAATCAACCCCGGCAAAAATACGGGCTATGAAAAAGCTAGGAGTTCCCTATCCCGACAATTATGAACTTGAAGCAAATGACGACTTGGAAGAGCAAGCTGAAGAGATTGCCCAAAATCTTCGCGAAGCAGGAATTGAAACCGAAAGCAACAAAGAGATCATTGCGCTAATAGCTTATATGCAGCGCTTAGGGACCGACATCATGACTACAACTGAAAATGAATAACTATGTTGAAAGAATATCTAAATAATATTGAAGGAGTATATTTATATGCCATCCTCGGATTTTTCATATTCTTCATCTTTTTCATTCTGGTTACTATCCATGCTTTAAAAATGGACAAGGAAAAGATTACGCAAATCAGCAATCTACCGCTCGAAGAAGGGATAGAAAACAACGATTAGTAAAACACAGATATGACAACACAAAACGAAATGCACGAAGATACTCCCAAACCAAATACGGAGTTTGATGAGTTAACGAAAATCAAATATATGGGCGGGCATGAATATGATGGCATCAAAGAATTGGATAACCGCCTTCCTCCTTGGCTGAAATATCTCTTTTATGCCAGTATTATTTTTTCCTTTGCTTATTTGATGCTTGTTTTTATATTTGAAGATGACAGCATTTTACAAGAAAAGGAATACCAAAACGAAATGGCGGCCATACAGCAAGCACAAGAACAACAGGATATTGAAGCCGAAAAAGTAGTTCCGATACCCAAAACAGAAGCACAAATATTGGGCGAAGGAAAAAACACATATGACAACACCTGCATGGTTTGTCATGGTAAATTTGGTCAAGGCCTTGTTGGCCCTAACCTCACCGATGAATACTGGATTCATGGAGGTAGCATGGAAGATATGACCAACATTGTTCTTAATGGAGTGATAGAAAAAGGGATGATTTCTTATAGCAATCAATTGTCAAAGAGTCAAATAGAAAGCGTTTTGATCTATATCCAAAGCTTACAGGGAACCAATCCTTCAGATGCAAAAGCCCCTGATGGTGAAAAATACGTACCAGAAGTTGCGCAGACTCCGGAGGAGTCTTAATGAAAATTCTCATGTCGAATTAAAACGCTCGGCTTAACCAAAACCAAACATGAAAGACGAAGGTAAATCGACAGATTTTCAGGATCTCACTTTTCGCGATCGTGTGCCCACTGTTGACAACGAAGGAAAGCGAGTCTGGGTTTTTCCGAAAATGCCAAAAGGAAAGTTTTATAACTATCGCCGTTTGGTTGCCTATTCTTTATTGTTCTTATTCTTCCTGTTACCTCATATAAAACTTTCTGGTGAACCACTAATTCTTCTAAATTTCACTGGCCGTAATTTTATCTTATTCGGAAATAGTTTTTATCCTCAGGATTTCCATCTACTGGCTCTGTCTTTTATCACTTTTTTAGTTTTCATCATCTTATTTACAGTGATTTATGGTCGCATATTTTGTGGTTGGGTCTGTCCACAAACGGTATTCATGGAATTTTTGTACCGACCAATAGAGTACCTGATTGATGGAGACCGGAGCAAACAAAAAAGGCTCTCGGCTCAAAAAATGACTCCAAATAAACTATTCAAACGTCTGTTAAAGCACAGTCTGTTCTTCACAATCTCATTTTTCACCATAATTACATTCTTATCCTACATTATTAGTTTCGAAAACGCAACTACATTCCTGCAAGGATGGCCAACAACAAATTCGCTCAGCCTTCTTGGGGTATTGATATTTTCCGGTGTTCACTATTTTATTTATGCCTGGTTTCGTGAACAGGTTTGTTCTTTGGTTTGCCCTTACGGGAGACTGCAAGGTGTTATGCTCGACCAAAACTCAATTGTGGTGGCTTACGATTATATTCGTGGCGAACCACGTGGATTTGGGAAGAATGACGGCAATGGAGATTGCATAGATTGCAAGAAATGTGTTGACGTTTGCCCAACCGGAATCGACATCAGAAATGGAACACAACTTGACTGTATTAACTGTACGGCATGTATTGATGCCTGCAACACCATCATGTTTGCGATAAATAAACCCAAAGGCCTTGTTCGCTATGCTTCCGAGAGATCAATTTCAGAAGGGAAAAAACAGATTATAAATGCGCGCTCAATTGCCTACTCCATAGTCCTAGTCATTCTTCTGGGAATTGTTAGTTATGCATTCAGCATAAGAAGCGAGGTAGAAACCACCATTATCCGGGCACAGGGAACAATGTTTCAGGAATACGGCAATAATGCATACAGCAACCTGTACGATTTACAAATGATAAACAAATCAAAAACGCAGGCAACTCTGGCATTAAAACTGCTTGAACCCGAAGGAGAAATAAAAATTATAGGATCTCCTCTTGTAATAATGCAAGGAGAAGTAATCAAGCGAAATCTGCTAATCATTTTGGAAAAATCTATTTTACGAAGTTCAAATACTCACATTGAGATTGGCATTTACCACGAGAAGGAATTAGTTGACATAATCAGCTCCACTTTTGTAGGGCCAAATGCTTTAGATAAATTAAGTAACAAGTAACTTTATAGGGGAAATGAGGAAAAATGAATAACCTCAATATCCTCTTCATAAATTGACAACATATGAAAATTAGAATAAACTGGGGAACCGGAATTACCATAGCCATCATCCTGATGATTTCAGGAATGCTTACCTTAGTTTACTTTGCTACACGGCAAAATTTCGATTTGGTTGAAAAAGACTATTATGAAAAAGGCATAAATTTTCAAGAACATATTGAAAGAAAAAAACATGCTCTTGAATTAGAAGAGCAACCGGCATTTTCCGTGGTTGACAATTTAATTTCACTAGAATTCCCAAGCTTATTTATTGACCAAACGATTGAAGGGCAGGTACACATCTACAGTCCTGTTAATGCTGACAATGATCTAATTTTTGATCTGAAACTAGATGCTTCCATGAAGCAAATAGTCAATATTGATAAGCTCAAAAAAGGTAGGTACACCATAAAACTAAATTGGACAGCCGACCATATTGATTATTATCTGGAAAAAAACATAACAACAAACTAAATGAATGACTTTATCACACCATTGACTATCGGATTAGTGGGGAGCTTCCACTGCATTGGCATGTGTGGCCCCATTGCTGTTGCCCTTCCTTTGAAAGAACACAAATGGGGTTTGAAAATTGCAGGAGGTCTAATTTATAATCTTGGACGTTCACTAACCTATGCTATAATGGGGTTGCTTTTTGGTCTTCTTGGGCGTGGAATCCAACTAGCTGGATTTCAACAATGGGCTTCGATTCTTTTAGGCATCATCATGATAGGAAGCGTGCTTTTCCCATATTTCTTCAAGCACAAATTGAATCTAACGAGTTTAGTCAGTGGATATGCAGGGCGTTTAATTAATAACTTGCGCCATCTGTTTTCTAACAAGTCTTTTCCTTCCTTATTTCTCATCGGTCTTTTAAACGGATTGTTGCCTTGCGGATTGGTTTACGTAGCCATTGCCGGGGCAATCAATACAAATCAGGTTGTTGGCGGTGCAATATTTATGGCAATATTTGGACTGGGAACCATTCCTCTAATGCTGGCTGTTTCATTAACAGGAAACGCCATCAGTTCCGGACTAAAATCGAAAATGCGAAAGATTGTCCCTTATTTTATAGTTCTGTTAGGCGTCTTGTTTATTCTTCGCGGTTTGTCCTTGGGAATCCCCTACGTAAGTCCGAAAAGTCAGATGCTATCTCCCAAAACTGAGATGATGAAATAAGCCATTCTTTTTTCAAAATTAACTAGAGATTATTATCGTCAATCAAAAACCCAATTACAATTCTTAGACATCAATTAAAGAAGGTAAAGTAATCTCAGGTTTTATTCATTTTTCATAAACATTACTACGTGTTTATGGGTTTCATATCTTAAAAATATAACCAGTTTTTTTTTATAACTTGAAGAGCTATCAAAAAAACATTATGACGGAAATATTGCGGTACAGTCACATACTATTAATCCTATTCCTGTTAGGAAGTTTATTTACAGATGCAACAGGACAAACTTCTGTAATTGACGACCAAACAAAAGATCCTGAAATTGGTGTCGTTGAACACTTAGATGAATATCTGCCCGATGGCATATTCATTACCGGAGAGGATTCTATTTCCGTGGAATTGTTAAGCCTTATTGATAAGCCCACCATCCTTAATTTTGTTTATTTCAGATGCCCCGGGATTTGTAGCCCATTAATGGAAGGATTAGCCGAGGTAATGGATAGGTCGGATTTGAAACCCGGCGTTGACTATCAGGTCTTAACCATCAGTTTTGATCCGACAGAAGGACTAATATTAGCATTAAATAAAAAATCCAATTACCTCAATCTGGTAAATAAAAAGGATGAAATTGACTTTGGATGGAAGTTTTTCGTTTCGGACAGTGCCAGTATTGCGAAAGCAACCAATGCCGTTGGATTTAAATACAAAAAAATAGGAAATGATTTCACCCATGCTGCCTCTGTAATGGTGATTAGTCCTGATGGCAAAATTACCCGATACCTAAATGGTGTATACTTTCTTCCATTTGAATTTAAAATGGCTATTATAGAAGCAGGCAAAGGACAATCAGGACCAACAATCAATAAAATACTTCAATACTGCTACTCATATGATCCTATTGGGCAGACTTACGTATTGAATGTAACCAAAATTTCAGGTACAATAATTCTGTTCTTTGCCATTTTGATTTTCCTTTTTCTGATACTAAAACCTAAAAAGAAAATAACAAACTAACTACCTATATGCAAACAAGTTCTCAATCACCACACGATGTTAGTTACCTTGAATACAAAGGGAAGTACAAGGGTTTGCTAAGCTGGATTTTATCAACCGACCACAAACGAATAGCCCTGCTTTACATGTTCTCCATGATGGTGTTATTTCTTATTGGAGTGTTACTGGGTCTGGCTATGAAACTTGAATTAATCGCTCCGGGAAAGACGATAATGGAGGCGCAAGATTACAATGCCATATTTACGGTACATGGAGTAATCATGATTTTTATGATTGTCGTCCCCGGTCTTCCAGCCGTTTTTGGAAACTTTTTTCTCCCAATTATGATTGGGGCTAAAGACGTTTCTTTTCCTAAGTTAAATCTGTTTTCATGGTACGTCTATATTGTCGGCGCTTTATTGGTAATTGCTTCCTTAATTTTTGGAGATGGATCACCAGATACCGGTTGGACCTTTTATGCCCCCTACAGTTTTAAAACGGGGACGAATATGCTGCCAGCAATCCTTGGTGCATTTGTTCTTGGATTCTCGTCAATCCTCACCGGATTAAACTTTATTGTAACCATTCACCGAATGCGTGCACCGGGAATGACATGGACAAAGATGCCGCTTTTCCCTTGGACACTTTATGGAACAGCTTGGATTCAAGTGTTAGCAACTCCTGTAGTCGGCATCACCCTTTTACTGGTTTCGCTTGAACGACTCTTTGGAATTGGCGTTTTTGATCCTGCTTTAGGCGGTGACCCAATTCTTTATCAACACTTGTTTTGGATTTATTCTCACCCTGCTGTTTACATTATGATTTTGCCGGCCATGGGTGTTATTTCTGAAATCATTCCAACGTTTTCGCAGAAACATGTATTTGGTTATAAAGCAATTGTTGGGTCAACCCTTGCCATTGCATTTGTAGGGTACTTTGTTTGGGGGCACCACATGTTCACTTCTGGCATGAGCGGAACTGCACAGTATACTTTTTCAATTTTGACGTTTCTAGTAGCAATCCCAAGTGCAATTAAAGTTTTCAACTGGATTTCGACCATGTATAAAGGCTCAATAAATGTTCAAACTCCATTTTATTGGGCTGCATCATTTATATTTATTTTCATGATCGGGGGGTTGTCTGGACTGGTCTTAGGGGCATTGGCAACAGATGTTTACTTGCACGACACAGCCTTTGTAGTGGCACATTTTCATTTCATTGTTTTTGGTGGTGTTGGGTTTTCTTTCTTTGGAGCGATACACTATTGGTTCCCAAAAATGTTTGGGCGGATGTATGACAAAACATGGGCCAACACTGGCTGGATCACTTTCTTTATCGGTTTTCTAGCCTTGTATTCACCTATGTTCTACTTAGGAATGATAGGAATGCCTCGCCGATACTATGATTATCTGGAAGAATTCCATTCTGCCAATATCTTATCAACCTTGGGTTCATGGGTTATGGTTTTTGGGTTGGTAATAATCTTGATAAATCTTTTCCGATCTGCAAAGAAAGGAGATATTGCTACAGCTGATCCTTGGAATGGAAAGACTTTAGAATGGACTGTTCCATCTCCTCCTCCGTTAGAGAACTTTGAAGACATCCCTGAATATAAAGAAAACGACGGGCCATACGAATACTAAAAACGAATACCTATGTCACAAGTTATGCAACATGATGAACACTACGATGGCGAAGGAGCCAAAATAGGAATGTGGCTTTTTATTTTCACAGAACTGCTTCTTTTTGGTGGTTTATTCATCATATACTCAGTATACCGGTTTGCAAACCAAGAGGCTTTTCATATGGCCGCTGAAGAATTAAACCGAACTGTTGGCACAATAAATACTGTTATTCTATTAGTAAGTAGCATGACCATTGCCATGTCAACTTCTGCCTTACAAAAAGGACAGAAGAACACAGCCATCTTACTGTTGGAAATCACCTTCATGCTGGCATTAATATTCCTCGTTAATAAATATTTTGAGTGGGACGTAAAATTTGAACATGGCATTTTTCCCGGATCTGAATACATGATGGGAAATTTAAGCCAGGGCGAAATATTATTCTTTGGACTCTATTTCGTAATGACCGGACTGCACGCTTTCCACATTATTGTTGGGATGGTTTTAATTGGCGTCAGTTTGGCAAAAGTTTCAAATGGGAAGGTGCATAAAGACAGAGCTGCCCTATTAGAAAATTCAGGTTTATATTGGCATTTGGTCGACTTGATTTGGATATTCCTTTTCCCATTGTTCTATTTAATTCATTAAAAAGTCAGAATTATGGAAGACACAAAACATCATATTGTACCGTACCGCACGTATTTTTTCATTTTGCTCGCGTTACTTCTGTTTACCTTTTTATCAATAGGAATAACGAGTATTGAGCTAGGGGAATTAACTGTTGCTGGAGCTTTGTTATTTGCGTCAATAAAGTCTTACTTGGTGTTGACCTATTTTATGCACCTGAAATCGGACAAGCCTTATATCCGAATTATGGTTGGATTTGTACTTCTTCTCTTCATAGCGCTATTAACCATTACCTTTTTGGACTACTATTTCAGATAATAAACTATGTATATACTAGCATCAACCCAAGCCTCAAACTTTGTAGCCGGAGTAGACCGCGCATTTCTGGTAATCTTGGGAATTTCGTTTTTCTTTTTGATCGGATTAACCATAGTCATGATCTATTTCATTTATCGATACAACAAGAAACGAAACCCCAAAGCAACCCAAATAAAAGGAAGCAACACCCTTGAAATAATATGGACAGTGATTCCTACCCTACTGGTGTTGGTCATGTTTTACTATGGATGGGCTGGTTGGAAACCCATGAAAGATGCTCCAGAAGACAGTTTTGAAATTGATGTTATTGCTCGCATGTGGAACTTCACATTTGAGTACGACAATGGGCGTATTACCGACACACTTTTTGTTCCCATGAATAAGCCAGTAAAATTAAATCTGAAGGCGATGGATGTAATCCACTCAGTGTACATTCCTTCGTTTCGGGTAAAAGAAGATGTGGTACCCGGGCTCGATAAGTTTATGTGGTTTATGCCACAGCAAGAAGGTACATTTGAGTTATTCTGTACTGAATATTGCGGACTGCAGCATTCATATATGTACAACTGGGTAAAAGTTATGCCACAAACGGAATTCGACAGTTGGTATACTGATACCACCTTGCAAATTACTGCCGCCGTTGATACTCCAACTGCTGCGGGAAAAAGAATCATGACAAATATTGGTTGCTTTGCCTGTCATACTATAGATGGCAGCAAATTGGTGGGGCCTTCATTTAAAGGATTTTATGGAACAATGACATCTATTGAAAACGGCAAAGATATTATTCAGGTAATCGCAGATGATGAATATATAAAAAGTTCGATTTATGATCCGGGAGCACAAATTGTAGAAGGTTTTAGCAAAGGCTTAATGCAATCCTACACTGGTCAGTTGGAAGATGACGACATCGCGTTAATCATTGAATACCTGAAGACACTGCAATGACCAATAAAAAAATAACTTCCCACCTGAAAATTATTCTTGAGCTAGGGAAGGTTCGTATTTCGTTACCAGTTGCACTTTCGGCATTAACCGGCTTTGTTCTAAAAACAGGAACAATTGGCTTTGGTGGATTTCTCCTTACATTGGGGGTTTTTCTCATTTCATGTAGCTCTAGTGCGATCAACCATTGGCAAGAGTATAAAACAGATGCGCTGATGCCCCGCACTAAAACCCGACCAATTCCTTCCAATAAAATCAGCCCAACGTTTGCAATTATTGTTGCTGGAGCATACTTCGTTCTTGGATCAATAATATTGTTAGCCAAATTTCCACTCATTGCTTTTGGAGCCAGTGTTCTTACTTTAGTTTCGTATAATGCATTTTACACCCCCTTGAAGAAAATAACGGCTTTCGCTGTTGTTCCCGGCTCATTGGTTGGTGCATTGCCTCCATACATTGGTTGGCTGGCTGCTGAAGGATCTATTTCAAATCCAGCTATTTTTTGGGTGGCAATCTTCTTTTTTATTGGACAAATACCTCACTTCTGGTTACTCTTGCTTATGTTTGGTCAGGAGTACAAGTTGGCGGGGTATCCAAGCTTAAATGATCTTTTCAACGAAAATCAGATAAAGCGCCTTAGTTTCACGTGGATTTTAGCAACCGTGGCCTCAGCCATGCTCATTGCCTTGACGGTAATTATTGGCAGCACTGCCATGTTTGTTTTGCTAATTTATATCTTTTACTTGCTCTTTTCATTAACCATCCAGCTATTGGTGAAGAAGGATCTGCACATTAGACAGACATTTTTCAAGTTGAATTTTCTATATCTTTTCATGATGGTTGCATTGATTATTGATAGCCTTATTCATCGGTAATGAACCTTTAAATATTACAAATGTTTGATATTAACCAGATTCATTACAGTCATAACAAAAGGAGATTAACTATGTTTATTACAGGGATTGCAGTCGGAATAATTTTAAGTATAACTCTCATCTTGGGTCTAGCACACAAACTTATATTTACAGTTAGTGAAAGCAAGTTCGACTTCATAAAAACAAAGGAAACCATTGAACAGGCAGCCTCTGAAAATAAATGGAGCATGCCACATCAATACGACTTGCAGGGAATAATGACAAAGAATGGATTTTCAGTAAATCCAGTAACTGTATTTTCAATATGCAAACCCGATCTTGCTGCTCGCATTTTGGAAAACGATAATGACCAGCATATATCAGCACTTATGCCCTGCCGTATTGCGATATTTGAGAAAGGAGATGGGAAAACATACATTTCACGCATGAATGTTAGCCTATTTTCAAAACTACTTGGTAACAGGGCAAAGGCCATCATGGGCGATGCAGGTGACGGAAGTGAGAAAATTGTGGCTCAAATAACAAAATAAAAACAGACGATTATGAAAGCATTAATATCAATTTTAGCAGTCTTTCTAGTAACCATTACTTCATGTAATCAAGCTAATGTGAAAGAAACAGAACAAACAATATCAGCAGCACCTATCGAGATTACCTACCATATTGAAGGTATGACTTGTACCGACTGTGAGAATTCGATTAAAAAAGGAGTTAACGAATTGGAAGGGATTGTATCAGTTGAAGCCAGTTTTGAAGACTCTGTTGCCCATTTAATTTATGATCAGTCCAAAACAAACGAAAAAGAGATTATCGCAGCCATTGAAAAACGAGGTTATTCAGTTGTAACAGATTAAAAAAAATCATACTCATATTCTGAATTCCCTTGTCACATGGAGCCTTTCATGGCTTTGTCATCTAGTTTACAAAATTTTATTTCCACAATACTGGTTTTTATTTCATTACACAAATTCAAACTAACAATAAATTAACTCTAAAAACGCAACCATTTCATGGGTTGAACTGTCTAAGTATTATAGGAAACAGTAAAAGCCATGAGAATAGCGACAATACTTTTAAGTTTGCTAATTTTCCCTCTGTTAATTGGCAATGCAGGAAATGCACCTACAAAAACCGTATGGGGTAAAATTGTTGACAGCAAAACACTTGAACCACTATCAGGTGTTAATGTATATATCATGAATACATCGAACCCTATCGGAACTATTACCAATGATAATGGTGAGTTTCACCTTTGGAACTTGCCAAACAATGTTGAACTACATATAAGCTTAAAAGGATACGAAACAAGTTCGTTCAATATTTCTGAGTTAATTGAATCCCCTGTAGAAATGGTCGTAATAAAACTTCAAGAAAAAGGGAAAAGTCATTTGCAAATAAGTTCTCTTCTTAAGAAAAAGGATAAATAAAATTGACTATAGCATATAGATAAATAACACAGGGGTTAGACTAAAATCTATCCCTGTGTTATTTAAAATCATCTCTTTAAAAATGGTGATGAATACTTTCTTCCAAATAAGGATGGTTTTTCGGAACTAAATTCGCCTTAGCCAAATAGGTAATTACAATCAAAGTAAACAGTCCGGCAAACCCAAGAAAGGTACCAACTTCTAATACCCCGAATTTTGCATCACTTACTGTTGCCGGCCAAATATCATAATATAATTCTACATATTGTCCAATCAATAATAAGACAATAACAGGAACCATTACCAACTTACTTCTCGAAGTTTTTCGTGGCATCAGAAATAAAAATGGAACAACCCAATTCAGGAAAATACTGACAAAGAACAACACTTGATAGGTTCCATGCCAACGATGAACATAAAAAGCTGTTTCTTCAGGGATGTTGCCATACCAAATAATCATAAACTGAGAAAAGGTGAAATATCCCCACATTATACAAAGCATAAACATGTACCGAGTAAAGTCGTGTAAATGAGAGCGATTTAGCATCTTTAAATATCCATATTTATGCAATAAAATAATAATGAGCGTTATAACAGCTGAGCCATGAAGAAAAGCCGAGATAAACATCTTAGCTGCATAAAGGGTACTAAACCAGTGTACTTCCAGAGACATAAGCATGTCTACTGAAAAGGCAGAAAAGGTAATCGCTACAATAAATATGAATATTTTTGAAAGGTGCTCCGACTTATAAAAATATGCCAAGCCACCTTCCATGTCTTCTTTTAAAGAAACCCGTCTGAGTAGCTTAGTCATCAAAATCCATAAGCCAAAGTACACCACAATTCTCAACATCAAAAATGGCAAGTTAAGATAGGCTGACTTATGAGCTATCAGGTGATCGGTAGCCACGGCTTCCTCGTGTGACCATTCGTACAAATAATGCACGCCAAACACCAAAAAAATAAAGAACCCAGCTGCAAAGGGGATGTAGGCAGACATCGCCTCCGGAATACGTTTAAAGGCAGCAGACCAACCTGCTTGAGCAATGTACTGGATGCTGAGAAAAAAGGCAGCTCCAACAGCAATCGACACAAAATAAAAGTTATTGAGTAAGTAGTTTGCCCATGTCCTTGTAGAGTCTGTAAAAAAGCCAACGACAAAAGAAACTACACCAATGGCAATCAAACCATAAGTTATGTATTTCAATTTTTGGGGAACTACAAATTTTTCGTCTATCATGATTGTACTTTTTACCTTACAGCTTAATTTTGTTGTAATTCATTCCTGATGTACAGCACTGCTTTCCATCGATCATCCGGTTGTATCTGCGACCCATGCTCTGCCATAATCCCCCATCCAACTGAAATCACATGATAAATTTCTCCATCAGGAATCGTTCTAACCTTTTCCGAAAGCAGGTCTGCTGGTGGATATTGAAACTTATTGGAGGTATACAAATTTCCCTGTCCATCTCCATTTTCGCCATGGCAGCTGGAACAATATATCTCATACACTTTTTTGCCCCTTTCCAAATTTTCAACTGAGGCTTCCAATGAATTTTCTAATGTCAGTCCTGCCGTTAATCGGTCTTCATCAGTCTTCTCATATGGGTATTTCATGAACCCGCGAGGAACAGTTCCCTCAACCGAAGGCTGCATGGTTTTCCCATCCTCAAAATTAGGGTTCATCGTATAGCTTTCGTATGCCGGAGACGTAACCATGTCATCAAAATATTGCCAACCCGGATTGTTCCGATTATGATCGCATGATGAAAATGCAATCAGCAACATCAGGCTCATAATTAATTTCATTTCATTCTTCAGGTTCATAATATCATGTTTTGACCAAGTGCGAATCAGTAAACTTCTGAAGCCCCATTGTCTTTTAATAATTGTTTAATTTCATTAGCCTTAAAATCAGGCATTCCGGAATCAATTACCAGAACGAATTTATCGTCAGTTGCTCGAGCATCCACAATTTTTGCTTTCTTCCCTGGAAATATTTTTGCCCGTGCAGAAAATGTAAACAACGTAAGCAGGGTAATAATTAAGATGGTTGCAACAATAGTCACTACAATAAAGGAAGGGAACGTATTAAATGGCTTTCCTCCAAAATTAAGCGGCCAGCTAATCACTGCTGCATAATACATTCCTCCTAAAACGGATGCGGCACCAAACAAACCATAAAAAAATGCGGCATGTGTAATTCGAGTCTTATTTCCCATCCCCTCTAAAATTTCATGAATGGGGTAAGGCGTATAAACCTCATCAATTTTTACTCCATTGGCTTTTACTTTTCCAAAAGCTTTTACCAAATCAAATTCGTTATCAAATACTCCTACCATAGCTTATTCTTGATGATGTTTGTCAGGTTGAATTTCATGATTAAATTTGGCAACACTTTTTACTTCCGAGACAGCAATCATTGGGATATAACGGAAAAATAATAGCACTCCTACTGAGAACATCCCCAAAGTACCAACAAAGAATCCAATCTCGATAATTGAGGGGGTGTAAGTAGCCCAATTTGCAGGCAAATAACTTTTCGAAAGCGAAGTGATTACAATATTAAAACGCTCATACCACATTCCCACATTAATCAGAATTGAGATGAAGAAGACAATCCATAAGCGACTACGAACAGCCTTAAACCAGAACAATTGTGGAACTATCGCATTAAAAATAAACATTGCCCAAAACTGGAAGGCATAATCTCCTGTAATTCGGTTGCGGAAGAAGGTGTACATTTCATATTGAGAACCGGAATACCAAGCCATAAAAATCTCAGTCATGTAAGCTGTTCCCATAATTAAAGAAATAAAAACCAACACTCGACATACTGCATCTACATGAGAATCGGTAATAAAATCGGACATATTATATAATTTCCGCATTAAAGTAACCAGAGTTAACACCATGGCAAAACCAGAGAAAATTGCTCCCACAACAAAGTAAGGCGGAAAAATGGTCGTGTGCCAGCCCGGCTCCACAGACACAGCAAAGTCAGTAGAAACAATGGAGTGTACCGAAACCACAAGCACTGCAGCAATACCTCCCAGCACAAAACTCAAAGCTTCAAAGCGCAACCATTCTTTTGACGAGCCGGTCCATCCAAAAGAAAAGAAGCCATAAACTGCTTTTTTTATTTTTGATTTCGTTGTATCGCGGATCGTTGCAAAATCGGGCACCATACCAAAATACCAAAAACTGGCTGAAATTAGCAGGTAAGCAGATATAGCTACAAAATCCCAAAACAGTGGCGAATTGAAATTTACCCAAAGTGGTCCGCGTGTGTTCGGATAAGGGAAAATGAAAAAGAACAGCCAGGGGCGTCCCATATGCAACAATGGAAACAAGCCAGCACACCCTACAGCCACAACAGTCATTGCTTCGGCAGCACGGTTAATTGACGTACGCCATTGCTGCCTCATTATTAACAGGAAGATGGAAAACGCAGTTCCGGCATGTCCGATACCAATCCACCAAACAAAGTTTATGATTGCCCATCCCCAGCCTATTGAGTTGTTGACACCCCATGTGCCAATACCTTGCGATATAGTGATGTATTTAGCATACAGTCCCCAACCAAACATAGCCAAACTGATAAGAAACGCAATTCGCCACCAACGCGGTGTCTTGGCATCAATGGGAGCTAATATATCCGATGATATTTGCGATAATGATTTATCGCCTTCAATTAGCTTTCCTCTGATCGATGTTTTATACATAGATTCAAGTTTATTTCATTTCTCAGGCTTTATTCCTGACCTTGGTTAAATACCCAACTGATGGTAATGTATGCAGTTCTTCAAGTAAATGATAATTCCGCTTGTCCTTGAAAAGCTTGCTAATTTTGCTTTCCGGGTTATTCAGGTCACCAAAAACTACGGCATTCCCAGGGCACGACTGCTGACAAGCAGTTTTAATCTCGCCATCTTCAAGCATGCGCCCTGCCAGTTTGGCGTCCTGTTTTTTCTCCTGAATACGCTGCACACACATAGAGCATTTTTCAACTACTCCACGCGAACGAACAGTCACATCAGGATTTAGTACCATTCGCCCTAAATCGTTATTGGCATTGTAATCAAACTTATCGTTATTGACATACTGAAACCAATTGAAGCGACGAACACGATATGGACAGTTGTTGATACAATATTTCGTTCCCACACAGCGGTTGTATGCCATTTGATTTAATCCTTCCGAGCTATGAGGCGTAGCTGCAACCGGACAAACATTTTCACAAGGGGCATTATCACAATGCTGACACATAACCGGTTGGTGCGAAACTTCAGGATTAGCTGAATCCCCTGAATAATATCGATCGACACGGATCCAGTGCATAATACGGCGATTGCGAACCTGCTCTTTTCCAATCACCTGAACATTATTTTCAGCCTGACAAGCAATCGCACAATTACCGCAACCGGTACAAGAATTCAGATCAATCGCCATTCCCCAGTGATGTCCCTTAAACTCTATTTCCTCATATAAGCTAACATGGTGTTCTTGGTGCTCTTCATGCAGTTCATTTCCTGAATCAGGTTTCAAAAGATATTCATCCAAATTAGTTTCGCGCACAATCGGGCGTCCTTCCATAGAATGATGTGTTTGTGACAACGCCAACGGATAGGTTGCTTCAGCAACAATCGCCACAATTACATCTTCAATATAATATCGGCGCAAACCATTTATTTCACTAACATAAGGAAACATATTCTTACCAACCTGATCACCCACTTTACCGGCATGTTCACGCCCGTAACCTAGGGCAACGGCAACGGTATCTGCTGCTTGCCCAGGCTGAATAAAGACGGGTAGTTCCAACCCATTTATCGTGATTACACTTTCATTGTCCAACCCATTCTCTTCAGCAAAAGCAACAGGTACAGATGCATAATTGTCCCAGCTAATTTTTGCCATAGGATCAGGAAGCTCTTGCAACCAAGGATTGTTGGCATATTTACCATTCCCTAAAGCAATGCTTTCATATAGAATAATTTCAGTGCCTGATTTTACTGCAGAAATAGTAGCAGCAACCTTCTTTAAACCGTCGTCGCTATATTTTACGGTGACCGTTTTGCCGGGTTCAAGAACGCCTTTTTGTATTGTGTAATTCCAGAACATCCGGAACTCACTATATTCTGTTTGTTTGGAAAAAAATTCTGTTTCCCAATATCTTTTAATGTAATCAACATAGGTCGTTTCTTGGCCAATCCATCTCAAAAGGCTTTCCTGCACATTCCGCGAGTCAAACAATTTGGAAATTGTCGGTTGGGCTAAACTGAAGAAACCTGATTTTGGTTCAAGATCGTTCCATGATTCCAGATAATTTGGTTCAGGAAGTATATACAGACAGGCATTGGCTGTTTCATCTTTCCGTTCAGCAAATGAGATTGAGAGTTTCAGTTTCTGAATGGCGGTCTCTAGTTCCTTCCCCTTTGGATGATCATACACCGGATTAACTCCCCAAACCAATAAACCATCAATGTTTCCTGCAATCAGCTTTGTATTTAACTTACTGATTTCTTCATCCAATCCCTGCTTGGTGAGCAAAGCTGACTCCCAAAGAAGAGTATGCCCATAATTGCCCAACAAATAGTTAATGCCATTAACCAACTGCTGTACATTCTCGTCATTGCTTCCTGAAATAACGATAGACTTCTCTTCATTCTCCAATAATTCTTCGGCTAAGGCAGTAATATCTACCGTTGACTGAACTCCTGATAATTGCTCCGCTCCTTTTGCCTTTGCGATGGCATTGTATAGAGAAAGTACAATTGCAGGTTCTTCGGATGGTTTAACCGGGAAACGTACATCGGCATTGGATCCGGAAAGCGACATCTGAGCTTCAAACTGGTAATGGCGCAGCATTTCGCGCTGTCCTTCGTCCAAACGGCGCGCCGACGTATAACGTTTGGTATATTCAACAGGTGACAGCCAGGTTCCCAGAAAATCGGCACCAAAACTGACAACCACTTTTGCATGATCAAAACGATAATCAGGAATAGCTCGTTGACCAAAGCCGTTGATATTGGCTGTCAGCATTCCCGATGCAGAACCGGCATCATATTGGATCCATTCAGTTGTAGGATATGCGTTCAAAAATTGATCAATTATCATTTTAGTTGAAGGAGAAATAACAGTCTGTGTGAGCAATACCAGACGTCCACTTTCTTGTGCTATTTCATCTAAAGCAGTTTCAATTTCAAGATCTGCATCAGCCCAGGTGATTTGCTTGCCTGATTTCTGCGGTCCTTTATAGCGAGCCCCATCATATAAATTTAAGATGGATGCCTGTACGCGAGCACTTGTTCCTTGCTGCGAAATAGAGCTTAGCTCATTACCTTCAATTTTAATTGGTCGCCCATCCCTCACCTTAACAACCACACTGCAATAATCCCCTGCATCGAAATAGCTTGATGCGTAGAGATTTGCTTTCCCTGGAGAAATTTCTTCCGGTTTAATTAGATACGGAATCGCTTTTTCCACAGGCTTTTTACAACTGGCAACCAGAGTCGCAGCGGCAAGACTGAATCCTAAAGTTTTAAGAAAATCACGACGCGTTGCACCTTCGTCTCCTTCGGCCGACCTGTAAAGCAAACTCTTTTGTTTGGCCTCTGCCCGGGCTTCACGAATCCGAAGGGCTTTCGGATCTTCTAATTCTTCAAGACTTCTCCAGTATGTCTTCATCAAAAATGTATTTTGTTTTTGAATACTTGTATTAATAATGGCAACGCATACAGTCGTTAGCTCCCATATCTTCTGCTGCAATTTTTTCCAGATCTCCGACTTCAAACTCTTCGTGCATTTTCACAAAGGTTTCATAATATCCATTCTCTGTAAATTGAACCTCCGTTTCACGATGGCAATCAACACACCAACCCATCGATAAATCAGCAGTCTGTTTCATAATATCCATTTCCTCAACAGTCCCATGACATTGTAAACAATCAAGCTGACCAGCACCTACATGAATCGCATGGCTAAAAAACACATGGTCTGGCAGATTGTGCAAACGCATCCATTCTACTGGCTCATTATTCTCAACGGCATTTACGATTTTGGCAATTTCAAATTTCCCAGAGTTTGTTCCTTCACGGATTATAACATGGCAATTCATACACAAATTCATTGCAGGAATACCTGCAGATTTACTTTGCTCAGCAGTAGAATGGCAATACAAACAGTCAATAGCATTCTCTCCGGCATGTACTTTATGCGAAAATTTAATAGGTTGGTCTGGTGCATAATTTTGAGAACGACCAAGCTTGATGCCTTCGTCAACCAGTATTTTTGCCTGAAGTCCAAATGCACCGACAAAAATAACGAGAGGGATAAAACGGTATTTTATTTTTCGGAAGAAAATCATTTCAAGAACTGCCCAAGTAAGTAAAATCCCAAGAAACAAAAATAGCAACAAGTTATTGACGCTTGGTTTTAAGGGAGTTGGTCCTGTCATTGCCAAATCATCCAGGTAGGCTTTTACCTTTTGTAAATCCTCCTCGTCAATATCAATTCTGGCATGTGCTTCGGTAATTATATTGCCAATAGGCTCAGTAATTGTTGACTGAAATGAAGCAAAATCCTGATCAACAAACTTTATGGCGATATCCATTGCTGATGGATTCCAATTCAATGTATCTGTAGTATACAAATTGTGACAAGAAACACATGAATTTCCATTAAAATTGAAAGGCAATAATCCTTTAAAAAAGCGTTCTCCTCTTTTAATATCTTCATGGGAATGTCCTTCAAGCAAATTCACCGAATCTTCAGAATAGCCGGACATCGAGGAACAAATAAAAAATAAAAAAGCTAACAGTATAGCAATAGGAAATAACCTGAGAAAGGGGTTTGCAGGGATGATTAGTTTCATTCGTCAAGCGTTAGTACGTTTTTAACCTGAGGTTCTATCAACTAAACAGATTTAACAATCTTATGTGTTGAAGGTTTTCCCTATCAAGTTAAAAATTATATACGAGAAAAACTTAAATATTCTTGTCTCATCCCAAACGGCACACGAACATATACAAAATACTGATTTACAAAATCATAAATCAATGACAATACATTTATTCCATATGATTAACCTATAGGCAAAATTAAAGCATAGAAAAAATCAATCATCAACTCAGATTTCTTGTTAATCTCTGTACAATCTTCAGGTTATCAAGAAATTCTTTTGCAACAACACGGCAGATTGTATATACTGGAATTGCTAATATCATTCCAAGAATCCCCGCTAAGCTACCCGCAGCCATAATCACCAAAAATATTTCTATAGGATGAGCTTTCACACTACTAGAATATATCATTGGTTGAAATAATGTATTGTCGATTAACTGAACAATGACAAAAACAAGTAACATAAACCCTAATATCGGTAACGTATATGACATGAAATCAGCTTGAATATTTATTGCAACACCAATCAACAAGCCTACCGAGGCCCCCATCCAAGGGCCTAAATATGGAATAATATTAAACATGCCACAGAATAAGCCAACAACAACGGCATGATTAAAGCCAATACCTACAATGGTTAATCCAATAGTCACCAATGCCCCAACCATAACAACTTCAATCATTAAACCTATAAAGTAACGTTTTAACAAATCATAAATTGACTGTAATATTTTGGCAACTTTCCCTTCATACTCAGAAGGCACAAACAGAATAATTCCTTCTTTAAACATATTCTCTTCCTTTAAAAAGAAAAACGTAATAAAGGAGACTGAGAAAAAAGCAATAAGAAACTCACCTAAAGCTCCAGCGATAAGGCTAAAAACATTCGTTAACTGGGAAAATCCAACTTTTTCACCCAGCTGGTTCTTTATCATATCCAAAAATGTTTTGTCTAATGATGAAGATGGCTCATCTCCGGTAAAACGCATTATTTCCCTAATTGGTCCTTCAACCACATTTATAATTGACTCTAAATTTATGGTAGACAATTGTTCAAACTCGCTAATTAATAATGGAATTAGAAATCGAAAAGCACCAATAAAAACAACCCATATAAAAAATAAAGTAACAAAAGCCGCAAAACTTTGAGATACAGAAAAGCGACCTTTTTTAATCCGGGTAAGGCCTCTTACAAGTGGACGACCAATTAGAGACAAAACGGCAGCAATTAGAATATAGGTAACGATGGCACTAAAGTACCACAGTATAAAAATGATAAACACAACACCAATTGCTAACAGAACATTTCGAAATTTTCCATCTACCTTAACCATATCATAGATTTTTTACAAATATATGCCTAAAATTCGTTCAAGCTAAAATTCACTAAAATACATTCTAATCTATTCGAAGAAAACTTGATTAAAGTAAGCATTTAGCAGAATCACATTTTTATTATGTATTACAGGGTGGCTCTTGCCATTTTTTTTGGTAAATTTGTATTTACAGAATATCTCCATGAAAAAAAGTAAACTCAAAGCACTTATTGTTGACGATGAAGAAGGAGCAAGAGAATTGCTACGCTACCATCTATCTAAAAATACGGCCATCTCAATGATTGAAGAAGCGACTACTGTTGAAGAAGCCCTCTTCATGTATTTAGATTTCATGCCTGACATTATCTTTCTGGATGTGGTTATGCCTGGACGAAATGGACTAGATTTTATTGAGTTGCTCAATAAACGAGAAATAAAAAGTAACGTGATTTTGGTAAGTGGGCATAAAGAATCAGCCATTACTGCAATTAAAAATAATGTTTACGATTTTATCTTAAAACCAATTGATGTCAATAAAATCAACAAAGTCATTGAGAAATATCGCATAAAAAAGACAACCAGCATAGAGAAGAAACTGGATAGAGTACTTAAAAATGTGGATGAGCAAGTCAGAATAAAAATTTCATCAACCTACAACCATACATTAATTTCCCCAGAAGACATATTATACTGTGAGGCTGAAGGCTCTTACACAAACATTCATTTAGACAACGGGACCAGAGAAGTGGCCAATAGTTATTTGGGGAAAATCGAGAAATTACTAAGTGACATTCACTTCTTCAGAATCAGCCGGTCATTGCTCATTAATATTGATAAACTTTCACAAGTAAACAAAGGAGACAACTCATGCATCTTGACTACTAATGAAAAAGAAGTTAAATTGTATGGTTCAAAAAAGCAGATAAAAATTCTTTGTGAAATGGATTTTGAATAGAAAAGATGATTGATAAAAAAATAACAGCGATAATAATTGAAGATGATGAAGAAGCTATTTCTCTGCTCGAAATTTATCTTCAGGCATTCAGGGAAATTGAAATAATTGACAAGACAACAGATCCTCAAAAGGGAATAAAAATTTTAAAAAAGAAGGTTCCCAATATTGTATTTTTGGATGTTGATATGCCCGAGACAAATGGGATTGAAGTTGCTCAGCTAATAAAGGATAGTAAACTAAAAACAGAAATTGTTTTCACAACAGCATACAGTCAATATGCATTTAAAGCCCTTGAAGTTGAGCCGTTGGATTATTTGCTAAAGCCGTTTGGCCCAGAAGAAATAATTTCGGTAATCAACCGATATAAGACAAAAACACAACGATTAGAACTGGAGCGCAGGATGGATTTGTTTATGAAAAATAACAAAACCATTACAAAAATTAAGCTTCCCACTCGAATTGGCATTGTCATTATAAATCCGGAAGAC
This sequence comes from Prolixibacteraceae bacterium, assembly GCA_963662675.2. Taxonomy (GTDB): domain Bacteria; phylum Bacteroidota; class Bacteroidia; order Bacteroidales; family Prolixibacteraceae. The sequence goes on along the minus strand of CAXXHP010000001.1, from coordinate 460,694 downwards.
ATTATGCTATTAAGAGCAGACTCAAATTACTGCAGAGTATTTTTAACCGATGGGAAAGAAGAATTCATAACCCTAAATGTCTATAAAGTCGTTTCAATTATTGATTCTACAAACATCGTAAAAGCGAGCAGATCTGCTTATATAAACCTCCACTACCTTAAGAAAATTGAAAAGAAAAGTAAAACCTGTTTTCTAAAACACAAAGACCTGACCCTTGAAGAACAAATCAATAGGTCAAGTCTTTCATTTTTTGAGCAACTTAATTGCTTCCCAATAATTTAACAGGAAAGCAATGCTTTATTTTTTTAAAAGCGCATAATCCAAAACATCATTGATAGTCTTCACAAAGTGGAACTTTATACCCTTTAGATAAATATCTTTTATTTCTTCTAAATTCTTCTTATTGTCCTCACACATTATAACCTCTTTAATGCCAGCACGTTTAGCTGCCAGTATTTTTTCTTTGATACCTCCCACAGGTAATACCTTGCCTCGAAGCGTAATTTCACCTGTCATTGCAATGTTTTTACGTACTTTTCGCTTTGAGATCATAGATGCAAGAGAGGTGACCATTGTGATCCCTGCAGATGGACCATCTTTAGGTATAGCCCCCTCAGGAACATGGATATGCCAATTGTTTTTTTCAAAAACGGAGTCATCAAGACCAAGCTCATTTGTATGTGATTTCAGATATTCCAAGGCCAACATAGCTGACTCCTTCATAACTTCACCTAGATTCCCTGTCAGTGTCAGGTTTCCTTTTCCATTGCTTTGACTTGACTCTACCATCAATATTTCGCCACCATGAGAAGTCCATGCTAAGCCGGTAACAACACCAAAAAACTCATTGCCTTGATAACTATCTTTTGAATATTGAGCAACGCCCAAATAAGCTTTAACATCTTCAATGGTCAATTTTTTATTATAAGATTCATCAAATGCGATTCTCTTAGCAATACGACGTACCACCTTTGCTATCTTCTTATCAAGCTCACGTACCCCTGATTCTCTGCTATAGTTTTCAACGATATATTCAATGACTTCTTTGGGAAAAGATATCTGAGCTTTTAAAAGACCATGCTCTTCAATTTGCTTAGGAATTAAATGGCGCTTTGCAATTTCAACCTTTTCTTCCATGATGTAACCGCTTACATCAATAAGCTCTAGACGATCACGAAGAGGAGGAGCGATTGTACTCAACGTATTGGCTGTTGCAATAAACATCACCTTTGAAAGGTCATAATCAATTTCCACATAATTATCATGGAATTCAGAATTTTGCTCAGGGTCCAGAACTTCAAGTAGTGCAGATGCAGGATCGCCATGAAAATCACTGGATACTTTATCTATCTCATCCAGTATAAAAACAGGGTTAGATGATTTCACCTTTTTAATATTCTGAAGAATCCGACCTGGCATTGCACCAATGTACGTTTTCCGGTGTCCTCGAATTTCTGATTCATCATGCAAACCACCCAGGCTCATGCGGATATATTTACGATCCAAAGAACGAGCAATCGACTTACCTAGGGATGTTTTTCCAACCCCAGGAGGGCCATATAAACAAAGTATTGGTGCCTTCATGTCATTCTTCAACTTCAGAACAGCAAGATGCTCTAAAATACGCTCCTTTACTTTCTCTAATCCATAATGGTCTTCATCTAGAACATTTTCAGCATGTGTCAGGTCAAAATTGTCATCTGTATACTCATTCCATGGTAGATCAAGTAACGTCTGACAATAAGAAAACTGAACAGAATATTCACCTGCGGCAGGATTTAGGCGCTGCAGCTTATTAACTTCTTTCTCAAAGTGTGCAGCAACATCTTCACTCCATTTTTTGTCTTTCGCTATTGCTTTAAGATCATTAATCTCTTGCTCAATTGGATTTCCACCCAATTCATTCTGAATAGTTTTAATTTGTTGGTTAAGCAAGAACTCACGTTGCTGTTGATCCAGTTCCAATTTTACTTTGGTCTGAATATCTCTCTTCAACTCAAGCATTTGAACTTCTTTCACCAGATAGGAAATTGCTTGAATTCCCCTTTCATGTATATCTGCAATCTCTAATAAGCTTTGCTTTTCTTCTACTTTCAGGTCTGTATTTGAGCAGATGAAATTAATCAGGAAGGTTGAATTTTCAATATTTTTAACGGCAAAGGAAGCTTCCGGAGTTACATTCATTGAATACTTAGCAATTTTCATTGACAAATCCTTCATTGAGCCAACAATTGCCGTGAACTCCACCGATTCGTTAGGAACGATATCTTCTAACAAAGCTACTTTTGCTTTATAATAAGGAAATTCTTCCAGATACTCCTGAACCTCAAACCGTTTCTTCCCTTGAATGATAACTGATGTAGAGCCATCAGGCATTTCTAGAATCTTAAGAATTTGAGCAACGGTACCAATCTTGTGCAAATCTTTTTGTTCAGGATCATCAATAGAACCATCCATCTGGGTAACTGTCCCCAATATTTTATCAGCACGAAAAACCTCCTGTATTAATTTCAATGATTTCTTCCTTCCAACAGTTATTGGAATAACAACTCCTGGAAATAATACTGTGTTCCGAAGCGGTAATATTGACAGAACTTCCGGAGCTTGAAAATCTTTTAATTCAGCATCATCACCATCTGCAATGATTGGAATCAATTCACTTTCGTCATCTCCCATTCCTGTAAATATCAATTTCTTAAACGATTGTTCTTTTTTGTCTCCCATAATATTCTATCTGTTTCCATATGACAAGCTGACATTGCATACATATGGATAAAAACTGGTATGCAAATAGGCAATAGCCATGCCAAATTTGATATGTTGCTTTAAAACTTACGGTATATAGCTGACGTCTCATAAATATTCGCCAATATTTGTTGGTCAAGCTCCGTAAACTTTCTGTTTCGTCTACTCATTACTTGCGATGCCGTACTAATAACCCCAGATAATCGATTTTCCTTATATCCTTGTGCTCCCCCAATTGAAAATGAAGGAACAAACTGACGAGGAAACCCGGCTCCAAATATATTTGCACCAACGCCAACCACCGTTCCGGTGTTAAACATGGTATTTATACCAGCTTTTGAATGGTCTCCCATAATCAGCCCACAAAATTGCAAGCCCGTTTGGATGAATTTATTCTCAGAATAGCTCCATGCTTTCACCTTATCGTAAGTGTTTTTAAGATTTGACACATTTGTACCTGCTCCTAAATTACACCACTCACCTAAAATAGAATTACCTAAAAACCCATCATGTCCCTTATTGGAGAAACCGGTAATAATGGATTGCATAACTTCTCCGCCAACTTTTGAATAAGGCCCTACTGTTGTAGCCCCATAAATCTTGCTCCCCATATTAACTACGGAATTGTCGCACAATGCAAAAGGACCACGGAGCAATGAGCCTTCCATGATTTCAGTATCTCTCCCGATGTACACAAAGCCTTCACTTGCATTAATCGTGGCAAATTCAATTTTAGCACCTTCTTCGACAAAGATATTTTCTTCTTTTATTAAATTATTTGTAGCGCTAATTTTGGCAGACTGCCTTCCTTTTGTCAACAACTCAAAGTCGAGTTCTATTTGTCGACCATTCACTTCTGTCAAATCCCAAGGATATTGAATCAAATCCAATGAGCTATTGTAATCAGTCCAACTAATCCCTTTAGTGCAATCCGTATTATCACGAAATACATCTACATGACAAGTTCGTAAAGCAATCGGAATTCCTCTATATTTAATTCCCTCTTCAAAATTTAGACTTAAAACTTGTCGGGTTAACTCATCAGTCGGACAAACATGTGAAGACAACAAGAAATTATCCTCAGACTCAATTTGCGGATATTTACTTGCCAAATAGGGTTCTGTTTTGAAGGAATATTGCCCATCGATACGCTTTTCCCATTTATCCCTAATCGTTAGGATTCCCGTTCTTAACAAAGCGACCGGGCGAGTATAAACGAGAGGTAATAAACAGTTTCGCTGACTTGACTCAAACAATACAATATTCATAACTAACTCATTATTTGACAAATGCCATATATAAAAAAAGCCTCGCAACAAGCGAAGCTTTAATAATATTGTTTACGCAATAATTATTTCTTGCGAGTATCCATGTGTTTCTGGTAACGATTCATGAATTTATCAACACGACCTGCGGTATCGACAAGTTTCATCTTACCAGTATAAAATGGATGTGAACTACTCGAGATTTCCAATTTCACAACTGGATATTCGACACCATCAACCACTTCATTTTCCTTGGTTTGGATAGTAGACTTATTTAGAAAGATTGTACCGTCTGACATATCTTTAAACGCTACCATACGATAATTATCTGGATGTATTCCTTTTTTCATTGCTGATCTCCTTTTCAACATTATTACAATCGGGCTGCAAATATAAGTATAGTTATAAAAATTCCAAAGGAATTCAGTTATTTATTCTTCTTTTTCTGCACCAATTATTGGAGCACGATGAAAGGGTTTTGCTCTGTCGAATAAATACCTCATTGTATAATGGGTTTTGGCGAGTTTCCCCCCTACAGACTCATAAAGCGATATGATCTTAGGGTTAAAATCGCCGGCCCATGATAATTCGACCTCTGTATACTGAGGTTTGTTTTTCATCAATTTATCCTGACACCAAAAAATGGCTGACTCAACGCCTGAACGTTGATACTTTGGCACTACACCCATTATCAGTATTCGGGTACGGGTTATGGCCTTCGTTTTTTTGTAATACAAAAATTTCAATTTATTTACGAAGTTCATTTTGCCATTTAATTTCCTAAGGATTTGATTTATATCCGGAATCATAACGAACAATGCTATTGGCTCATTTTCATGATATGCAAACCAAACCATCTCTGGATCAAGCACTGCTTTAGAATCCTTTAAAAAATCACGCAAATCCTGTGGATCTAGTGGTTTAAAATGCTCATGGAATCGCCAAGCTTCATCATAAATATGACAGAAATCCTTGATAAAAGATTCCGTTTTTTCATAACTAAAATGCTTGAAACTATATCCCGGCCTTTGGGCTACCCATCCGGCTATTTTCCAAAAACGCTCAGGGAAGGGAACCGAGTAATCCAGATGATAACTAAACTGTTTAAAATACATTTGAAACCCATAGTTCTCAAATAATTTTTGATAATATGATGGGTTGTAGGGCATTCCGTATCCTTGTGGCTCAAAGCCTTCAACCAGCAAACCCCAGTTCATATAGTTTTCGCCAAAATTAACAGGACCATCCATCGCTTCCATTCCTAGTTTCTTCAACCAATCGCGAGCCGCATCAAATAATACGACAGCGGCCTCTTGATCATCTACACATTCAAAAAACCCACAACCACCGGTTGGCTGCTCAAATGCTTTTGCCTTGTTGTAATTTACAAATGCAGCAATTCGCCCAAGCAGTCTGCCACTTTTATCTGTCAACACCCATCGTTGGGCATCTCCCCCATTAAATGATGGATTTTTATTCGGGTTAAAAGCATCTTCGACCATTACCTCTAAAGGAGGCGCCCAATTCTTATCATTCTTATAAATGATATGAGGCACACGGTTGAACATCTTTGCTGTTTCAGTATTTGTTACTTCTATTAGTTGCATCTATAAGAATTATTAAGTACGCAAGTTACAATTTATTAGTATCCCCCTATTGGGGGAAAAGCACAATTAGTCTTCAATAATTGGTGAACGTTTAAATTCTTTATTTCGATCAAACAAGTACCGAAGCGTCAAATGAGTTTTAACATGGTTACCACCAACTGCCTCAAACAGAGATATCATTTTGGGATTAAAATCGCCAACCCAACTCATTTCCATCTCTTGATACCAATCTTTTCTCAGAAGTACTTGGCGAAGTTGATAAAAAATAGCTGATTCAATCCCAGACTTCTGAAATTTTGGCACTACTCCCATTACTAATACTCTGCATCGATTAATCACTTTTCTTTTCTTTAGATAAAGCAATTTGGTCATTTTTAGCAAGTTCATTTTCCCATTTGGAAAATATCTGAACAGTTGGTTAAGGTCTGGCACCATCATAAAAAAAGCGATAGGTCGTCCTTCATGATACACAAACCAAATAAAATCCTCGTCAATCATAAGTTTAGATTGCTGAAGCATATCCATAATATCCTTTGGGGCAATCCTCTTATAATTATCATGCTTCTTCCAGGCCTGCTCATATATCTCAATAAAATCAGCAATGAAACTTTCTGTGTTGGAAAAGCTAAATTGCTTATAGCTATACCCTGGCTTTTTTGCTGTCCACGCTGCAATTTTCCAAAATCGCTCTGGCAAATCGGGGCTGGTAATATTTAAGTGGTAACTATATTGCTTATAATACGTTTTAAATCCAAATTTCTCGAAGAGGGTCTGATAATACGGAGGATTGTAGGGCATTCCAAAACCCTGCGGCATAAATCCTTCGGACAAAACGCCCCAATTGAAGAAGTTCTCACCGATATTTATGGGGCCATCTGCCGCTTCCATGCCTTTATCTTTAAGCCAGGAAATAGCGGTATCAAACAATAGGCTAGCTGCTTCCTGATCATTGACACATTCAAAGAACCCAACACCACCAGTGGGTTGCTCCGCACTATTTGCATACGCATCTACATAAAAAGCAGCAATACGCCCAATAACCTGTCCTTCGTTTACCAACAACCAACGAGACACATCGCCTGATTTTAAGGAATTATTCTTATTCGGATCGAAGGTTGACTCAACCATCATTCGTAATGGAGGAATCCAGTTGGAGTCGTCTTTATAAATTAAATATGGAAGCTCGTGAAAAGCATGAATTGATTTTTTATCAATTACGTTTAAAACCTGCATGGAAAAATTGCTTAATTAGACCAGCCGAAAATACGATTAATCACCCAAAAATAAAAACAGGGACCGAAGCCCCTGTCATATATTTTTTCATATGTTTCTAATCCCGTCTGGAAGCTAATTTCGCCAATAGGCGCAATATTTCCATGTATAGCCAAATTAAAGTAACCATGAGACCAAAAGCACCATACCACTCCATATACTTCGGTGCACCGGCAGCAGCTCCTCGATCAATAAAATCAAAGTCGAGGATAAGATTAAGTGCCGCAATGACTACAACAAAAAGGCTGATGCCTATACTCAACATGCTGTTTCCATGCAAGAAGCTTAGATTTGCGCCAAACATGCCAGCGATAAAGCTGACAAAATAGACCAATGCAATTCCTCCGGTAGCTGCCATAACGCCCATTCGGAATCTACCTGTTGCCCTGATTGTGCCGGAACGGTATAGCATCAGCAGAACAAAGAAAACCCCAAATGTAAGAGCGACTGCCCTCATGACCAATCCCGGGTACATGCTCTCAAACAAGGCAGAGATACCTCCCAGAAACACCCCCTCAAAAGCGGCATATACCGGAGCCGTAATTCCAGCCTTTCGAGGACTGAATACGGTAATCATGGCTGTGATAAAACCACCTATCCCTCCAGCAATTAACCAGATTGAAATTGCAGAAAGTGCAGTTTCTGTGCCGGAATAATCATATGCAGCAAAAAATTTACGCCAGGTAAACAAGGCTGCAAAAGTCACAATTAAAAGCATCAGGCCAGTTTTATTGACAGTTCCATTAACTGTCATCGTACCTTCCTGCGCATCTGCCTGAGTCCGTTCAAATATAGCCTTCCCAAAAACAGGATTTGATGATTTCGTTAAATTCATTTCACTAAATATTTAAATTCTGAATTAAGCACATAAAAACAATGCCAAAGCCTTCAGTGCATTTAGAAACTGCCCTATTGTCACTCTCACCGTTTCAATCCATTTCTGCGATATCTTCCAACAATAACGTTGCCAATTTTTTAGGATGCTCTTCCTCCATCTCCAAAACTAATTCTAAGAATTCCTTACAAGATTCACGCAGGGCCTCACTACGGTTTGCCATCAAAATCATTGTCCTGTAAAAAATCTGCCCCAGCTCAGGGTCTTTAATCAAAGAGAAAAGCACTTTAAAAAACGGCTCAAACATTTCATCGATTGCTTTCTTATCGACCATTGCAAGTCGCCCAACCATGTGCAAGCCAGTATATCTTACCAGATGCTTTTTGCCACAGCAATATTCCAGTGCTTTTATAAAGGCAAACTTCGAATTAGTAAACAAATTTGCAACGGCCTGCTCTGCTATCTCAGATGTTTCATAGCTTTTAGCCCAGTAATCCATTTGCTCTTCAGTTAACATCTCCGGATCATCTAGCAGGGTAGCTAAAATCATGGTTTCGCGCCATTGTTTGTTCCAAAGTTTTAATGCCAGCAAATGGTTTTTTTCGTATTGCTTTGCCAAATCTCTCAATGAGATCACAGAAGCACCCCAATTCACTTTATAACTCAAGCCCCTTTTTTGCATTTGGGCAACTGTTTCTCCATTCTTTAAAAGACGTATTTTCGACAAAAGTTCTTGAAATACTTTCTCCGTTCCTGCATCATCCAATAGTATATCCATATCAAAAAATTACAAACTCAACTAAATAAAAAACGAATAACAAAAATAGCGAATAGATCAGGTGCACCGAAATGTTCTGATACTTTGTTACCGGGATGTTAAGCTGATTCTTTACCGCAATGACTAAAAATATTTTTTCAGCTAAATATGCAAGTACAGTAGCATAAGCGATACCTGCTATCCCCCACAACTGCACAAACCACAAGCTAAGAATTACATTCACAATCAATTCCAGCAACGATGCTTTCGCTATAAATGACACTTTTCTAAGACCAATAAGAACCGTTTGCGGAAACAACAATCTACTCGTAATTAACAAGAGGTAAATATTAAAAATAGATGCACTCTCAATAAACTGATCATTAAAAACAATTGGAAAAAGAAGGTGACTTGATAGTAATAATGCCGCTGATAAGGGGAAAAGAAAATTTGACATCCGATTAGATTCGGCTTTTATTTTCAGCAATGAATTATTCAGATTTTGTTTAATTCCGAACTCAGGCAACATGGCATTACTAAAGGCATTTGCAAGTAAAATAACAAGTGGCAATTCTCTTGCACCATAGCGAAAAACAGCAAATGTGCCATCGTCAAAACGAGAAGTAACAATAAATCCATCAACATATTGGGCAGAACCACTAAGTAGTGCTGACAAAATTAACGGAGAAGATAACTTCAGATGTTTTTTTATAAAGGGGAATGACACCGAAAGTGATTCATTCTTCAACATAAGAAACCACAGAAACAGATAGCGCAAAAAAGCAGAGAATAGCAGTCCATAAAGGCTAAATATGATTTCAAGCCCTAAAATAGCGGGGACACCGACCAACAAAATCATCACTAAAAAACTTATCACTCCGTACCAAACGATCTTCGTCGATTCATTACGAATGAGAAAATAATATTCAACTAAACTGGCTGGAACACTAAAGAAAAGATAAGCAGAAAGCAACACGAGTTCTGGAACCTGATTGGTTGAAAAGAATGTTTCTGAAATTGGCTTGCCCAATAACACCAACATCCCCATACAAATAAGTGTAAAAAAGCTAAGTAGAATAAAAGCACTGAAAAAACGGCTTTTACTTTCAATTTGTCCTTCTTCTTTCGACAAGGGCAATATGCCACGTATTAATCCATTTAACCAGAAAAAACTAACACCACTGGCCAAGAACAAGAACTGCTCATATTCTCCAATTTCCTGTATTTCAAGTTGAGTTTTTGTAAAAACAACCCCAATAATCATCAACGATACAAACCTAATAAGCTGAAACAGCTGCAACGCAGAAATATTGGTGATCTTAAATTTCATCCACCAAATCTAGAACATAAAAGTCATTCTGCAAAAATGAAAAAAGGACTGCCCTTACGGACAGCCCTTGCTTTGTTTTTCCCTTTTTCCAATTCACACTCGGTGCTTAGCATCCACCTTGCACCGCTTTTTTCTTTTTCGATTTTGCCACTGCTGGCAATGGTGCAGGAGTCGTAGTTGATGTTGTCGCTTCCAGTGTGCCACCACCTAAAACAGCTCCAGCTCCTTTTCTAAAATCGTATCTGGCAATTTCTTCATTCGGACTATTTTCTGCCGGTGCTTCCGGATTCATAATCACATCAGCCCAATAATTTAGTCCTCCTTGCAGTACGTAGTTATTATTGTAGCCCATCTGCCGAGTAATCATCCAGGCTTGATTTGCTTCATTTGAGCCATTTGAATAAAAGACATTCAGATAAATATCCTGATCCAAATAATCCACATATTCTTCTGAAAGTAAATTTTCAATAGGAATATTAATTGCTCCCGGCAAACTGAATTTCTCAAATTCATCACTACTTCGAACATCTATCAACTGTAATGAAGGATCTTTTTGCACCAACATATCTGCCACCTGATCTGGATGAATAAATTGAAGTTCTTCTTTCACTTCCCCAAGCATTTGCTCAGCAGTCAGCTTATATGGTTTTGTTGTATTTTCAGGAACTGCAGCGATAATCAACCCCAGCGGTAAAATCGTACTTGCTAATATTAATCTTGCTTTCATAGTAATTAAATTTTATTGTTGATTGATCTTATAATCATCTCTGGCAAATTTCTTTTCAGCCCATTCGCCAACCCAGAACATAGCCAATGCTACTATAACAATTAAAAATGTAAATATCCCTCTCGACATCCCTAACCAATCACTTAACAATGGACTTCCTAAATACTCAGACTTGTAAAAGCCTTCCCAAAGAGAATATCCTTCTGCAAAAACAAAGATGCCGATGAAGATTCCACCGATAAATGCCAAGGCATCGAGTTTCCCAATTGCTGCGGCACAGAAAGATGTTCCCGGGCAATAACCACCAAGAATAAAACCAGCCCCCATTATAACGCCTCCGCCAATGGCAGACCAGAGATAAGTCGGATTAATATAAATATAGCTCAAGTCAATCCATCCAAAAAGGCTCATAAATAACAAGCCAATACTTCCGGTGATTGCCGCCGTAAAAAAGACTTTCAACACCGTAGTGTCATATCCATAAAACATGCCTGCCAACCTGCGGCTAGATGAAAATCCGTTTTGTTCCAAAATAAAGCCGAAGCCAATACCGATGAAAAATGATAATAAAAAGTTGGTATTTTCTGATATAAGTTCGTTTACAATTAATGGTCCCATATCTATAATTATTGAATTTCTGAATTACTAAATGATTGATTAAAGCCAAAGTTTTCGGGCAAAATAAGCCAGCCCAAATGCTGTTCCAAAGATGGCAGCCATCGTAATGAACCCACCTGCGGAGAGAACAGACATCCCTGTTAGTGCAGATCCACTGGTACATCCTCTTCCCAGTTGCGCTCCAAAACCAAATAGGATACCGCCAATAACGGCAAAAATGATACGGACTTTACTCGTCACTTTTGGACCTCTTTCTACTTTAAAGTTTAATCGTCCGGACAAAGCTCCTGAAAGGAATCCGCCAACCAAAACGCCCAGCATCTCAAACACCAACCACGATTTTAAAGGGCTTTCATGAGTTGAGCCATATTCCTGATAAAACAATGAATTTTCGGCATGAGAAGGTGCTATCGCATCAACACCAGCAAGAATAACCGACTTGGCAGCACCGCTGGCCCCCAGACCTCGCCCAGACACCCAAAATGCAACAATCAACACCAATCCCAGCAACACTCCGCCAAGGTATGGGTTCATATATTTTTTAGCTTCTTTCATATTGATAATATTTTGACTTTTATACGATTGTGAATTAATAGAGCCAACGGCTAATTTGACCTGCATAAGAGATAATGAAACGCAACATTAGGCTGCCAAACAAAACCAACACAACAGGAATATAAACGGGTATCTTTTTGTGGCGTAGTTCCATTATTTCTAAAATGGCAGGAACAACCATTCCCAAAGCAACCACAAAAATCCAGAATGGAGCTGTATACTGTCCTCCCAAAAATAGGTTTGCAGCATCAATCTGCACCTGCGTACTTGCCTTAAAGCCCATAAACATGTGAATAATCAGAAACAGCTCAATGCCAATCAACAATAAATCAATCTTAGCAAAAAGAGCCCGTTCTTTTTTACTTCGTGCAAAAAGGATAATGGTTGCAGCCCCTGCCGAAAGTCCCGACGTAAGAAACAATGGCCCTAAAATTGAGGTATTCCATAATGGCCGGGCATTAAATGCAGAGAATAAAATTCCGGTATAAATCCCCAGTATTAGAGAAAGAGTTATGGTCACCCAGGCAAGTGCCAGTTTATTTTTCCAAAAAAACTCATTTAAATCTTTTAGAATAATGTTTTTCCACTCCCATTTTGGAAAATACTCCTTAATGTGAATAGCCACCCATATCATTGAAATTGGCGTAATTGCCATTAAAGTCCAGGCTCCCCATGACATTGGCGATTGCAACTTTATAGTTGTATACAATTGCCAGAAGTACATTTTATGTCTCAAGTCGAGGAACAATGCAGCCAACCCAATGATTAATAAAAAAGGAACGACAATTGGAGCACGGCGAACCGCACCACAATATTTATCCTCTTTCCCCATAATCACATAAAGTGAGGCAAAGAACAATATTCCGGCAGCCAAACCTCCCAAAAAAAGATAAAGGGGAATATGCCAGTGCCAGATTTCCAAATGTGGATCAATGTACGGGTTCAAACGCCCGCTGGTAATTATTTCTTCTTTCATCTTTTTTGTTTTATATCAGATAATAAACATGAGGATCGGTTCCTGCTTCAGGAATCAATGTTTTATATTTTCGTTTCTTCATGATTTCAGAAACTTCACTATTCGGATCATCTAAATCACCGAAATACATACACTTCGTTGGACAAACAGCAACACATGCAGGCTGCAGTCCTTCTTTAATCCGATGGTCACAGAATGTACATTTATCAACATGCCCATCTGGGTGTGAATATCGTGCATCGTAAGGGCAACTCGTAATACAAGCACCACAACCGATACATTTATTGGGAGTTACTTTCACAATTCCGCCTTCTATGTAGTGGCTGGCTCCCGTTGGGCAACAGCGCACACAAGGCGAATTATCACAATGATTGCATCTTTCGGAGCGAATCTCAATCTCAAGCTGAGGATAAGTACCATCGGTTATCTCAACGACCCAATCGCGGCAGTAGCCTATCGGCACACTATTCTCGGTTTGGCATGCCACTACACAGTCGCTGCAGCCGACACACTTCTTGGTATCAATGGCCATTGCATATCTCATGATTTCACCTCCTCATTTTCTTTCTCAAAACGAAATGTTACAAAGTTTCCGCGCATTCCGGTTCCACCCATAATTGGATCAATTAGTACACGTGTAATTAACTGAGAATCACTGGCACCCTTCCCATACGCACGACTTAATTTCTTATTGGCATGTCCGAATCCATGTACAATGTAGACGGAATCAAAACGAATACGTTCAGTTACGCGGACTTTCACCGGGAAGTCGGTAACGATTCCATCTTGGTTTTCAAGATAAATTAAATCTCCATTACTCAAACCCCATTGGGTTGCAACTTTGGGGTTAACCCAAACCGCATTTTCATCCATTAAATCAGTCAGGTTTGGATTATTTGAAGTTCGGCTAAACGTATGCATTGGAGCACGACCATAGTTCAAATGGTAATATCCAGCAGGAGGCTCCATATGCTTATTATAAACCGGCATGGGGTCAAAACCTTCTTCTGCCAATGCTGTTGAATACAATTCAATTTTACCTGTATTGGTGTAAAATTCAACATCCTCCCCATCTTGATAATATAAACCACCATATTCACGAGGGAAATTTTTCACACCTATCCTCATCATTTCTTCCAAAGAAGAATCTATTTGCTTTAACTGCCAATCAAGCATTTCTTCCATTGATTCCCATGCAAAGTAATCCCCCAGCCCCATCTTTCCGGCCAGTTTTTTAGCCATCCAATAAGCAGGCTTTGTATCATACTTAGGCTCAGCTGCGGGCATTCTTAATGCAATATTTGGCACTCGACCCTGCACAACACGCAGGTCGTCCCAACGTTCTAAATAAGTACATTCCGGAAGAACCACGTCAGCATAACCTGTTATTTCCATCGGCATGGTATCCACTACCACCATAAAATCCAGACTATTAATGGCATCTATTGTTTTTCTCTGATCTGGCAAGGTCATAATTAGATTTGTTCCATTTACGATCCATGCTTTTATACTGCAATCCAAATCCGGAGTAGGAATGGTTGCATCACAAACACCCGATGCCAATGCCAAACCTGCGAGGTTATATTTACCTCCCATAGCATCGCGCCATGTACGTGTTGGTTTTGGGAATTCCGGGTGTGGATAAGAAGGGACTGAAGCTTTTTCCGGTAAAAAGAATCCACCACGACGTCCCCATGATCCGAGTAGAGCATTTAGGATAGCTACAGCACGTAAACGCTGCGTATCATCACCATACCAAGTAACATGCCGTCCGGGATGAATAATGACAGAAGGTGCTGCATTTGCCATTTCTCTGGCAGTTTCCCGAATATCTTCAGGTTTAATTGTGGTAACACCATAAGCCCATTCCGGTGTGTAATTTTTCACATGTGCTTTTAATTGCTCAAACCCATATGTGTATTTTTCAACGTAATCTTTATCGTACCATTCATTTTCGATTATCACATTGATCCAGGTCAACAATAAAGCTAAATCTGTTGCCGGTTTAATTGGCAGCCAAAATTTTGATTTACTGGCAACCGTTGAAAATCGGGGATCAACAGTAATAATAGAAGCTCCTTTATCAATTGCATCAGACATTTCCTGCACCTGTCCGTTGTGCATATTCTCACCTAAGTGAGACCCTATTAACACGAGACAGCGTGTATCTCGAATATCAGTTGGTTCAGGAGAGTTTAACCCATCACCAAAAGTAGAAATAAATGCCACCTCACGAGGACCACGACATTGCGCATAGGAAGGAGCAGCGACATTAGTCGAACCAAAAGCATTGAGAAGGGTTGTAAAATAATGCCCCCCCGACCCATGCGTAAACAAGGCCGTACATTCTGCACCATGCTCTTCTTTTACTTTTTGAAGACCTTTCGCTACGGCATCCAATGCTTCATCCCAACTTGCTTCACGATAAGTTTGCTTCCCTTCAGAATCGGTAACTCGAATTAGAGGAGTCTTCAACCGATCTTCATCAGAATACATACCTACACCCCCTGTACCTCTCGGACATAAACGACCATTACAATTTGTGTCGTCATCATTGCCCACAATCTTTTTTATATCTCCATTCTCATCCTTATGTACCCATCCTGCACATTTCCAAAAGCAAACCTCGCAATAAGTTGGAGTACGTTGCATATTGAGTGGGCCAAGATTGCCCAACTCAGAATTGTTATATGATAGTACTGATGACCTTAGCTGCTGAGCACCGAAAACTAGCCCTGCAGCACTAAGAGAAGAAATCTTTATAAAATCTCGACGTTTTTGAGCCATTTTGTTAATTTTTTCACTACAAACTTAATCTAATATGGATATTTAAATATGTACGCAAGTCAATATGTAGATCACTCCACTCTATTTAGATCTGATTTAAATATAGAGATCAATCTAACGCGCTCACTGTGAGGCTATTTTACATCCACGGCCACTATTTAAAACAAATATAAATTACGACCATTCGCCCAGAATACCAAATTGTTCAAATTCAGAAATGCCAACGAGGGCAAAAAAAAAGTACCAAACTCAAAAGCTTAGTACCCCTTAGACACAAAAAGCAAGAGTGTTACGTGAAAATTATCTGTGTCCCTTCCCCACCTGCCAGAGCATAGAATTCCCCAATGGTTATGATATCTTTAACATGTTCTGTCAAATCATCCATTGTAAGCTTAAACATATCTGTAGCTAATTTGCAGGCATAAATCTCCCCTCCTCCAGCTGTAATCATATCCAGAAATTCATCTACAGGAGGAATATCCAGTTCTTCCATCTGCTTCATCATCATCGAAGACACACCAGCCTCTACTCCCGGCAAAGCACCCAACAGTGTAGGAAACGGGAGTCCTCCAGGCATGCGCATGGCTGGATTCCCTGTAGTACCAGTCTTTAGCTTATTCATCTGTTTCTTCGTAATTGCATCTAGTCCAAAAAAGGTAAAAAACAGTTTTGCTTCAATACCTTCCATCACAGCACCATTTCCCATAACCAGTGTAGCGTATACATCTTCAATAGAACCCTTTGCACATATGATGCAAACCTTCTTTAATGGGTGTTCATTATTCTCTTCCATATTCATTTCATTTTAATATTAGACACAACTGGTTGGTTTTGGAATTCCGGCTAAACGGGATGATATTTTTAGCGGTCCTCCAGGGAATAATGTATATAGCCCTTTGATGTCGACAATACCAGACTTACCAACTTTCCGAATGGTTAGTGTCTCTCCTGCAGCTTGTTTTTCCCTTAAAAAGTTTAAAACTGCAATATGTGAATCAGTGAGTTCGATTCCTTTTTCAGCTGCCATTTCCTTTGCCATATCCAAAGTCCAGTCAGACATATTAACCAAGTAACCATCTGCTGTTACTTCCACGGTTTTACCTGCAATTAATTTTTCAGCCATTTTATAAATTTTAGAGTTATTATTCTGATGATAAATTCTTCATAAATGTCACCATGAAGCCCATGGCTCTTTTCATCTCCGGCTTACGCAACTCCGACAGCATCTTCCATATCGAATACTCCGGAATATTTTCCATGTCTATACTTCCGTATATCTTTATCGCATTATTTACAGCTGTCATCATTTCGGGTTGTGTCATTGACCTTACCGTTTCGAGAATTGTAACGATGTTGTCGGCTAAACTTCGAACATCTTCAGGACTATAATGTGTAATGACATTATCAAGGATGCTTCCTGTTTCGCGCATAAATTCAAAATACCCCTTATTATCAAGCTCTTGCATTTTATGTGTAAAATCAATAATCAACTCATTCGCAATTGGAGATGCATCTTTCATAAAATCTGCCATACTTTCAAATGCTCCCAAGGCCTTGTTGATGTTTTCAATATTCTGAAGCAATCGCAATCCAGCACTTTTCAATTGTTGGGGATCAATCTCTACCTGTCTTTTGTCTAACTCATCAACTGCAGTATCATACACATCTTTACCAACAATAGATAAATCAGACAATAGATCTTCAAGCTGATTGGTTTTTAAACGCTGTTCATTCATGTATTCAATCAACAAATCAACCTTTTGATTTAATTCTAAAACTTGCTGTTGTAATTCTTTTTCGTCCATTGCCAGTTAGTTTACGTTTTTCTTTCCGGCCATTGTCATCAAGGGTTCAATAGGCAATTCTTTACCCTTTAATAATATATGCCAATACACCCAACGAAACATGATTTTCCCATAGTGATTGGTTTTTGTATTCTTGAGTAAGCCAAAAGGTCCGATTCCCGGAAGAGGAAATGTCCCTGGCAATGGTTCTGTTGTATAATTAAAATCGATAAGTGCCCCTTTCCCAAAACCAGTTTCGATATAACAATTAGCATGTCCATCAAACTCGGCATGCAATGAGCGCCCTTCGATGGCACTTAAGATATTCTCGAATAAAATTTCGCCTGCAAAATGAGCAACGCTACCTGCTTTTGAGGTTGGCAAATTCGCAGCATCACCTATTACAAATACGTTCTCGAATGCTTCTGATTGCAAGGTCTTTTTGTTGGTTGGAACAAAATTCATGTCATCACCTAACCCACTTCTCTCAATAACATCTGATCCCATATTAACAGGCACTATGGTTAGAACATCAAAAGGAATTTCCTTTTCATCGTATGATCTTATAACTTTTTTATCGTTATCCACACTCTCAATATAAAAATCGGGCACAACATTAATGTTCTTTTCAACGAGAAGCTCACTTAACATTTTGGTGGCTATTGGCTTTGTAAAAGCTCCAGGAAGAGGTGTTACATAGGTAATATCAACTTTATCCCTAATCCCTTTCTCCGTAAAGTAGGCATCTGCCAGACAAACAAACTCGATGGGAGCAACCGGACATTTAAAAGGTAATTCAGAGATACACAACACAAGCTTTCCTCCTTCCCACTGCTTAAAGAATTTTTGAAGTGCAACAGCACCATCCACCGTATAAAAATCAAATATTTCTTTATACCATAATTTATCTTTCAACCCCGGAGTTTCCTCCGGCACGGTCTGAGTTCCAGTAGCTACAATCAGGAAATCGTAAATTATTACTTTCCCCCCTTCCAAAAAGACCTTGTTTTCTTCACCAACAATCTTGTCAATTTCAGAAAAGATTAGATCCACACCCGGAGGTATAAAATCAGCTTTAGGCTTAATCACATCCTGCTTATTATAAATTCCAAATGGGATAAATAGAAATCCGGGCTGGTAATAATGAGTACGGTGTTTATCGACAATTGTAATGTTCCACTCTTCACGGTCTAACACTTTCCTCAGTTTATTTGCCATCATGGTACCTGCCGTACCGGCACCTAATATCACGATCCTTTTCATTGGGTTATTTTTTATCAGTTCTTCTGAAGGTAGCACGATCTGCCCTCATCTCACAGTAAATCAATATGATAATTATCAGAAGATAACAAATATCATAAGAAATCCTTATCTTCGACTTAGTAACAGCACAGATCATCAAATGGAAAAGAACGTTTGCAATTGTGAGGAATGTCAGCTAAAGCCACTCTTTTTTAACCATGTTTCAAAAGATCATTTAGGCTTAATCTGTTCCCAAAAAATGGAAACCCTTTACAAAGGGGGCGAATCAATTATCAGTGAAGGTGATCCAATTGAGCATTTCATCTATCTAAAAAGTGGGCTTGTTAAATTAACCCGCAAAACGAATGAGAACAGAGAACAGATCATCAGCTTTGGAAAGCCATTTGATTTCGTAAGTCTTCTCAGTGTATTTTCATCAAACACCTATAATTATTCGGTAACCGCAGTTGAAAGTAGTGTTACATGTATTCTCAATCTATCAACCATAAAAAAAACGGCACAGGATAATGGGAAATTTGCATTGGATTTAATGATGCACATTAGCGAGACAACAGACCGGATTATTTTAGACAATATGGAGATTAAAAAGAAGCATCTTAGAGGACGGATTGCACACGTCTTGCTCTATTTCTCAAAAAACATCTATAACTCCAATAATTTTGAGTTGCCTGTTTCGCGCCGTGAAATAGCTGAATACATTGGAATGACTACCGAAAATGTCATACGAAGTTTGTCTGAATTTCGAAAAGATCGAATTTTGAAGATTTTCGGTAAACAAATAGAAATTATTGATTTGAAACGGTTAGAAGATTTATCCTCGCATGGATAAATCGCATTTACCCAACAAAATCCTGAGGACTATTAAAGTTCTGAAATAAAAGAGGATACTTGAACAGAAAAGAATCAACATCCCAATAATTGACCTTCCTTTCTTTGATAATTTCTTGAAGCTTAAACTCCTTCTTTAGAATTTTCTCCTCGAAAAACACACCCATACTTTTATGGTATAAGGCAACTAAGGGTTCAACACCATCCTCATGGATTGGAATAACAATTTCATACCCTTCCTTTTCTTTCAACATCTCCTCAACTAAACTCGGATGTAAATATGGCATATCACAACTCACCACCAGATTCCACTCATAGTTTGACACACTTAAAGCTGCATGAAGCCCACCAATCGGGCCACAACCAGAATACTCATCAGCAACCAATTTATAACCAATTTTATCATATTCCGGTTGATTTGTACTTATCAGAATCTCCGCACAATAAGGAGACAATAAGTCAATGGCATATCGAATAAGTTTTTTTCCCCAAAAATTGATCAACCCCTTATCTGTACCCATCCTGGAGCTTTTCCCCCCTGCGAGGATAATACCTCCAATTGATGTCTCTTTGATAGCCATCCATTAACTTTTAAAAGTTTCAAATACTAAACAAATATATTATAACATTTCAAACTCAAATAAAACCTTCTGGAAAATTTTTGCATTGATGCCAAATAAAAGTAACGAGTGTCAACATTTTTAAATTGAACCGATATTTTTGGGATTCATGAAAGGCAGTAAGCATAACTTTGAAGTATTTCACTCGGGCTTATTAAATCAACCTGAATTAACTTATTGCAGACACCTCAAACCTCAACTGCCAGTTAATCATGGTCATTCCCTGTTCAACAGAAGAAGTTACAAAAGTGGCACAATGAATCCAGACTGCCAGTCAAACAAAAGAAATGGGACACTCAAAAAAAACCTGCAAATTTTGAAGAGGAACTTGCGAAAATGCTTGCTCCTTTTTCAAAGAAAATACTATATTTGCACCCGCAAGCAAAATGGTGGTTGTAGCTCAGTTGGTTAGAGCGTCGGATTGTGGTTCCGAAGGTCGCCGGTTCGAGACCGGTCTTCCACCCAAATAAAAAGGATGTCTTTTCAGACATCCTTTTCTTATTTCATGACCCCACTAAAAACCCATACAATCATCAGAGACAAACACTTAGTGAAAAAATACTTGAGGATTACGCTGGTCACAACAATCAAATCGTAATCCTAAATTATTATCTGAAGTAATATGACGCGAAAATACCCCCACGTGTCCTTGTTAATAATACATGCCGTTTTAAAGCAAACTTCAGCTTAAATATTTATTATCCTCTGAATTTCCAAGAGGTCTTCATCAATACTATGGTTCAATTTAACGGCCTTATTAAAAGGCACATGAACAATCCTATCGTTTTCAACCAGCCCAATCATGATACTTTGCTGGTCATCTAAAAGCGCATCGACAGCAGCCACACCCATTTTTGTTGCAGCAATACGATCTTTCGCTGTTGGATTGCCCCCACGTTGGATATGCCCCAAAATAGATACACGCACATCCAGATTCTTATGTTCTTTTTCAACTTTCTCGGCCAAGGTTATAACTCGCCCAGTTTGTCCCCCTTCGGCCACAATAACAATTCCACTTCTGTCCTTTTCCTTGTATCCTTTTTTAAGGAATTTTTCCAGTTCATCCGTTTGTGCTTTTGATTCAGGAATAAGGATAGCTTCTGCACCAACAGCAACACCGCTGCTCAGTGCCAGCAAACCAGCCTCACGCCCCATCACCTCAATAAAGAAAATTCGTCCATGCGAACTGGCTGTATCCTTAATTTTATCTACCGCCTCAACCACAGTGTTCAGAGCTGTGTCGTATCCAATTGTGTAATCGGTTCCATACATATCGTTATCAATCGTTCCAGGAACGCCAACAAATGGAATATCATATTCCTGAGAAAAAACAAGCGCCCCTGTAAACGAACCATCACCTCCAATAACGACTACAGCATCAATGCCTTCTTTTTGAAGATGCCCATATGCTTTTGAACGGCCTTCTTCTGTTTTAAATTCCATACTTCGTGCCGTTTTAAGTATGGTTCCCCCCTGATGCATAACACCACTTACATCACGGGCCTCCAACTTCACAAAATCGCCCTCAATCATCCCTTGATAACCATGACGGATACCAATAACTTCTAGATTATGGGCAATTGCCGCACGCGTTACCGCACGTATAGCCGCATTCATCCCCGGAGCATCCCCACCTGACGTAAAAACACCTATTTTACTAAGTTTCTTACGCTTTAAAATACCTTTAATTTCTTTTTCCATATCTTCTCTAACATTTTGGTAATAACCCGATACAAAGTAAGTCTGAGTTTAAAGGAAAGTCAAGCCATTTTAGGAAAAACCAATCAAGCTTAATTTAAACTTCACGAATGACCTCTGCGATTTCTTCCATGAGCCATTGCGGAGTAGAAGTAGCTCCACAGATACCGATACGTTCATGACCGGCAAACCATGTTGAATCTAATTCTTCTTTATTCGAAATAAAGTAACTGTTTGGGTTTGTTTGCTTGCAAATATCGTATAGCAATTTGGCATTTGAACTTTTCTTACCTCCAACGAACACGACAACGTCATATTTAGAAGCGAAAATTTTCATTAGGGGAACACGATTAGCCACTTGTCTGCAAATGGTATCCTTTATTTCTATTTTTTCTTCGGATTGTGATTTGACGATTCCTGTTAGTCGATGAAATTCCTGCACCGATTTGGTGGTTTGAGAGAAGATATAGGCAGGTTTCTTCAAGTCAATTTGATCTAGATCTTTTTCATTTTCAATAATGATGGCCTTATTTCCTGTCTGCCCATCCAAAGCGTTAACCTCTGCATGCCCCTTTTTGCCAAATAAAACGACTTGACCGTTTATATCACTCATCTCCCGAGAAGCTTTTTTCACACGTTGTTGCAATTTTAAAACCACAGGACAAGTGGCATCAATCAGTTCAATATTATTCAACTGGGCATACTCATAGGTGGAAGGTGGCTCGCCATGGGCACGTAAAAGTACTTTGCAATTCTTCAGGGTAAAATATTTATCATGATTGATGGTCACCAATCCTAATGCTTCCAATCTAAGAACCTCCATGCCATTGTGCACAATATCACCCAGACAATATAAGGTATCTTCATGTTGAAGAGCAACCTCAGCCTTATTGATCGCATTTACAACGCCAAAACAAAATCCCGATTTCTGATCAATCTCAACCTTCATAAAATTTCAAATTCTTCAATACAAATTCCATAGGGAGTAATCCCAGATTCAAACATCAGGCATCAAATGATCCAACAATGCCATTTACCCGTTCAATAACCCAAGTAAGTTGCTCCTCTCGTGAAAGGAAGCTGTTATCCAAAACCAAAGCATCATCTGCTTGTTTTAATGGACTGACCTCCCTCGTTGAATCAATACGATCACGCTCTTGCACATTTTGTAGGATTTGGTCGAAACTCACCAATTCTCCTTTAGCAATTAGTTCATCATAGCGTCGCTGTGCCCGCACTTCTGCGCTTGCCGTCATAAATATTTTCAGCTCTGCATTGGGGAAAACTACAGTGCCAATATCCCGACCATCCATCACAATCCCCTTATTTTTACCCATATCACGCTGCTGCTTGACCATCTCCTGACGAACATCTCGAATGGTAGCAACCGGGCTAACATATTCAGAAACTCTAAGTTGACGAATCTCCTTCTCAACATTTTCTCCATTTAGATAGGTTTCGTTTTGCTGACTTTGGGAGTTAAAGCGAAAATCTATATTTATTTCATTCAACCGAGCTATTAGTCCGGGTTCATCAATGATTCCGTTTGAGGCTAGATTATTTCGCAATGCATACAAGGTAACAGAGCGATACATGGCACCGCTATCCATATAAATGTATTCCAACATTTTTGCCAATTCCTTGGCAACAGTGCTTTTCCCACAAGAAGAATGCCCATCAATGGCAATAACAATTTTTTTATTCCCCATCTGATCCATAGACGCAAATATATTATTTTAGGTGGAAGTAATCAGGTACTCACGGCAACAATAACTACAAATACAATCAAGCAAATTATTCTGCAAAATCAGATGAAGAAATCTTTCTCACATACCCTTCGCCTAGTTTAATAGCTACTGAAAAGTGGTTACTGCTTGCTGCTAAATGATATCGGGCTGAGCCATAATCAAAATGAAAGCGGTTAATTTTTAACCCAAATCCCCAGGTAAATCCAACAGTCGATGTTTTATCATTAAACATCAATTCTTGCCGCCGTTGGTAGTTATATCCTGCACGAATCGTAAAATTATCGGAAGGAAGTAATTCAACACCAAGTACCATATGGCGCATAAAGGCTTTGCCAAAACTGTCTTCCTCAATGATTGTTTCGTAACCGTTATCAACTTCTTTCGCCTGTGCCAATCTCCATTCCTGCAGGTGCTGCATGGTTGCGTATAAACGCAAAGGTGCATGTGCTAGTTTCTTAGAAATACCCAACTGAACATCTATTGGGATACTTTCACGGGCACCATTTTCATAGTACGTCGTAATCTGAGTTCCTATATTCCGGATAACAAAAGCATAATTGGTCAACTGATTTTTCGAAGCTATATTTACGCCTAAATCAGCAGCAATACCGAATGATTGGTATGATTCAAAAGCTGACAAGATGGGTTTTAAAGTAGCCCCCACCTGAAAACGGCCGAATGTTCTAGCCCAATTCACATTCAAAGAATATTCTGCAGCTTTGAATGAACCATTTTGTTGACCCGTGCCGTCAGCTCTAATAAACTCGCCATAATTGATATAGTGCATGCCTAAACCCAAAGTGCCAATCCCCTCCAAATCGTAAGCATAAGCAACATATCCGTAGTTTACGTCATCAAAATAATTCACATAATTCAACAGCAATAAGTTATGCATATCTGGATTAAGAAAAGCTGGATTATTATAAGCCACATTCAAATCAGTGGAATCATTTACTGCAATTTGATTGCCCCCCAGTGAAGCCATTCGGGCGGAGTTGACCAGATTAAGAAACTCATAGGTTGATTCGCCACCAATCTGAGCATTCGCTTCCGTTGCAAAAAAAATTAGGAAAAGGATATAAAGCTGTTTGATCTTCATCAGGTTAATATGCAGTTTACCACTAAACGCCAAAGTTATTTTTTTATTTTGATAGATAAAGAATTGAGGGAAGTAAAAGTTGACAAGGCTTTCACCCAACAGCAATTGTTTAATTATTAAGCGACATCACTTGTCGTTGATTCATGACAGGCATAAATTATTCGCCAACACAATATCAATTAAGAGTGCTCTCTTCTCCACCGAGACACTCAACTTCTTATTGAAAAAAATTCAACCCAATTTATCCTCAGTAAAATAAACCTACCACTCCATCATTGTCAACTCGTCTACAATCGCAAAAACAACAGGGCATACTTCACAATTCTTTTTCGTGAGATCGAGAATTTGATAAAAGCGAGTTCGATCAGTATGCGGATACTCATGGCAGGCTCGTGGCCGGTTTTCGTACACACAGCAGTAATTATCGTCCATTAGAAAAGGGCAAGGTGTTTGCTGAAAAACGTAATCGCCATCTTCATCAATTTGCAAATATTGGCTAACAAAATTGACTACTTTCATACGCTGACTTTTGGCTAAGCGCTCCACATCCTTATCAATTACAATTGGACTAATACCTGAACAGCAATTTGCACAATCAAGGCAGTCGAACTGATCAAATGCTTCTTCGTGCAGGGCATGAACCACATCATCAAGGGTTTTCGGTTTTTTCTTTTTCATCTTCTGAAAGAAAGCTGCGAAATCCTTTCTTTTAGCAACCAGCTCAACCAGTTGTTCAGGCTTTAAATATTGTATAGGTCTCATCTTTTATTCTTTTTCTTTTCAATTGTGCCAAAAACAAACCAGAAATCACGATCATAATCCCTAGCATCTTTTGCGCATTAATTTCATCGCCCAAAATTAAGAATGAAAGTATGGCTACAAAAACTGGGATGACATTAATAAACATGTTCGATTTATTGATCCCCAAATTCCGAATGCTATAGGTGAAAAATATGAAGCCTAAAATAGATGCAAAAACGGCCAGCTTTACAATGGCTAAAAATGCTTCGGTATTAAATGGGATTTGAATGGCTTGCCTAGCCTCGAAAATACTCCAAAAAGGCAAGAACATGAAGCTACCAATTAGATTCTGATAGCTGATTATAGTATATCCATTATAATGATTAGTCATCCTTTTAAGAATAATGACGTAACCAATTGTTGAAAACACAGCAATAAATTCAAGCGATACACCAAGTGGGGATGCGACAAAACCAAGGGTTGCATCAAAAACAACCATGGCAACACCAACAAAAGAAATACCCAGTCCTGCAAAGTTTGACCAACTAATTTTTTCTTTAAAAAAATAAAAGGCAGCAAGTGGCGTAAAAAGGGGAATGGTTGCCACAATTACTGACGCTACCGTGGAAGACACATATTTCAAGCCAAAGCTTTCACCCATAAAATAGAGGAAAGGCTCAAAAAAAGAGAGAAGAACCAACCACCAAAAATCTCCTTTCCTCAATGGCTCCAGTTTTCCGATTACTTTTGAAAAAACAAACATAATTGCTGCTGACAAAGCCAAACGTATAAGAACAACCGTCATCGGCTCATAAGCACGATAAGCCACTTTGAACCAAACAAAGGAAAAGCTCCAGAAGAACATCGCCAATAAAGCGGCTCCATAATACTGTAAAATCTTACTTTTCATTTCAATTAAAAAAGGATGGACAAAAATAGAGATAAAATGATGATTATTAATTTCAGCCCAGAACAGCAAAGATGACATCTTCTATCGAAACAAATCATGAATCATCTCATAGTTTGAAGTCCATATTTACAATCAAAAAATTAAAACCGGAAGTAAATAAATGGCTGCAATCCTGCTCCTGCAATAGCTGAGATAAAAAGCAAAAGAACCACAACAGAAATCACCTGTAGTGAAACCGGCATCCTTATAAACCAACCTCTGATTTTTTCTTTAATACGAAATGGAATCCAAATAACAACTAGTCCCAAGACAAAAAAACTGATGGTCGGGAAATAGGCATTAATATCAGTTAATGGAAGTTGAGGTAAAAAATGATACCAGATCTGGTAAAAGAATTGGACAATCGTTTCCGTATCATTTGCACGAAAAAAAAGCCACGAAAAACTCACCAATTGGAATGTGCAAAATACACCAATAAACTTTTTCCATCCGGACTGATGTGCTTCTAAATCAAATATTTTCCGAAATAACTTTTCAACAACAAGTCCAACTCCATGGATCCCCCCCCATATTAGGAAGCGCAGATTAGCCCCATGCCACAATCCCCCGATCAACATGGTTACTAAGATATTTACATAGGTGCGCCAAACACCCTTCCGATTGCCTCCCAGCGGGATGTACAGATAGTCTTTTAACCAAAGAGAAAGCGAAATATGCCAACGATGCCAAAAATCGGTCAAACTAGAAGCATGATAAGGTGCGTTAAAATTGACAGGTATCTTAAATCCCAACACCAAAGCAAGCCCAATCGCAATGTCGGTATAACCCGAAAAGTCAAAATAAATTTGAATTGAATAGCCATAAATTGCCAACAAATTTTCTACTCCGGAATAGGAAAGTGGAGATTCAAAAACCCGGTCAATAAAATTCAATGCCAAAAAATCGGCAATCACCATCTTTTTGAACAAACCCTTTGCAATTAAATAAACAGAATGGCTGAACTCTTCTGTGGTAAGTTTGTATTTTTGATAGAGTTGCGGAATAAACGATGCCGCCCGCACAATAGGCCCGGCTACCAATTGTGGAAAAAAGCTGAGGTAAAAACTAAAATCCAAAGGATTACGAACAACAGTTACCTTTTTTGAAGAAACATCAACTAAATAACTTATGGCCTGAAATGTGTAAAATGAAATCCCAATGGGTAGTAATATCGAGTGTGTATCGGCAATTCCTGAAACAACTTGATTCATCAACCAACTCACCCAATTGAACACCTGAAAATTAGTGTTGAATAAATCATTGGCCATTTCGGTAAAGAAATATGCATATTTAAAATAGCCCAGAATCATCAAGTTGAACAAGACTGAAACAGCTAACCATATTTTAGTTCTTTGTTGCCGGGAAACCAATATTCCAAAGCCATAATTAGCCAAACAAGAAAAGATAAGCAACAACAAGAACGCACCATTCAATCGGGAATAAATAAACCAACTTATTGCCAACAGATAATAGTTTCGAATTTGGTTATTCTTATAAATCAGCGAATAAACGCCCAAGAATATTGTAAACCCAACCCAAAATGCCAGTCCTGTAAAAAACAACGGATTATCTTCCCGATAAAACAGCAGATTATCTAATATTTGCTTTAATTGCCCATCCATGCCACTGTTTCATTGTTCTTATCATACTCTTCCAGCAACATTCTGGCAAGCTCAGCTCCCACTCGCTCTGCCCCCTTGTTGGTAAAATGGATATAATCTTTTACGGCAAGCGGCGGAGTCGCATTTACCCAATCATTAATACTCCCGGCCCCACCCATAAAGGCTTGTAAATCCCAAAACACAGACTGTGTTTCATCCGAAATTTCTCGCTGTATCTGCTTAATTTGGGGGATATTATCATACGAAGTAAACACACCGTTGACTTTTTTTGCCATATCAGATACACCAATTATTAAAATAGGGACATCGGGATAAACCTTCTTGATGAAATTAATTTGCTGTTTCATCTTTACTCGGAAATCCCGATAATCTTCTGACTGATATGGCACTAAGTTTACGCCGAAATGGAAAATAAATAAGCCCGGATTAATTAGGCTTAACATCTCTTTTAACTCTGGTTGCTCCGAAGAAGTAAATGTAGGATACGATAATCCTCTCAACGAAACATTGTCAACCATTAATCCAGTCTTACTTTCAAGAGACACACCTAGCACGGAAAGGCTGTCGGCAGGAGAAAAGGTAAACCTTAAAACATTCGGAGTGTCATTCAGCACAAACTCTTTCTCGTCTACTCCAACAGTCCCGGAAAGTGTATCTGCAAAAATCATCTGCCCCGATCGTTTTACTTCCAATGGAAAGCCGTTCTCACTTTTATAAAACAACTTCACAACACGATAATCTTCATTTGGTCCCAGAGACTTAATTCTGCTAATGCGAAACCATGTATCCGAATCCTTACCAGACAAGAGTGCACGACGAAAAAGAATGCTTTGGTTACTGACCATGGAATCCTGAAAACTTTGCAACTCCCACCCTTTAGAAATACCTACAACAAGCTGATGTGCCGGATTATAATACTCAGCAACAGGAATCAACCCAGGCCCCATGCCCCCAAACCGTGCCTGTAATTTTTTTCTCAATGTTGAAGTAATTCTGTCCCCTTCAATTTGGGAATCACCAAAATAAACAATCCGCACAGGAGAATCTTCATCGTTAATTCTATTTAATTTCAGGAATAGTTCTTCCAGATGAAGAGAATCATTCTTCGAAAAAACCAGAGTAGAATGATCAATTAAAAACTCTTGAGATGTAACATCGGGATTGGTAATTTGAGGAGCAGATATTGTTCCTTTCGTAAAAGCAATATGTTGAGTTGGTTGTGATGAAAAATGATCTTCATCACCGCTGGGAATAAGCACATAATCATTGTTTTCACTCATCCGTGAAGATATCAGCAAAAACAACGACAGCACGAAAAACAGAAATAAAAATGCCCGAACTGGTTTCATCAAAAGCTATTTAGCCACTTCTAAATGTAAAGCTAAAATCGGGCTTCTGCAAATTGGAAACTGCCGTTTACGTTTTGGGTTGAATTTTCAACTTCTGACCGGGTTTAATCGAGTTTCCGTTGCTCATGTTATTCAATCTTACAATATCCTGATTTGATATTCCTGGAAACTGGCGAGCTATTGACCACAACGAATCGCCGCTCTTAACGGTATAATAAACATACTCCGAATCGGAGGTAATTTGGCTGGATGAAGCAGTAATTTTGGTGACAGGAGTTTTTTTGGCAAATGCTTGCTTTTGACTAAAAGACATACCATTGACTACAGAAAAATGATCGGTCTGTCCATCAGGAACATAAATCGTCAATTTTTGTCCAACCTTTATCAAGTTGCGGCTTATATTATTCCAGTAGCGAAGGTCACTTGCTCTAACATGAAACCATTCAGCAATATATCCCAAATTATCACCAGACTTAACGGTATAAGACAGTTTCGCTTTCCCCTTTACATCAGCCGAAACATAGGAATTGCTCTGCGGTTCTAAAATTTCATTATTTGGAAAATACTCCTCCCTATTATATGCTAAAATTTCGTCCTCCAGATCGATATAATCAGAGACCGCATCAACAGGAATTCGAAGGTCATAAGGACTATCTTGTTTTGCAGGAATGATATTCATTCGGTATTGCGGATTTAAAGCCTTTAGTTCTTCAACTGAAACTCCCAATACATTTGAAATCTGATCAAAGTGCAAGTAACTACGAACCTGCATGGTGTCTGTTACTATTGGAAAGTCAGGACTCTTTGCCTGCAAATTATGAAGCTGATAGTTATTCATGACATATGCTGCAGCAATATAGGCAGGAACATAACCTCGGGTTTCTCGCGGCAACCTATAATAAATTGTCCAGTAATCCCTTGCTCCTCCCGAACGGCGTATCGCTTTATTCACATTTCCGGGACCACAGTTATAGGCAGCAATTACCAAATGCCAATTATTGTATATTTTGTATAGATCGCGAAGGTATTTCACTGCTGCTTCAGTTGATTTCACGGGGTCACGACGATCGTCGATATAGGTGCCAACATTTAGCTTATACATTTTTCCGGTTGCATACATAAACTGCCACAAACCTACAGCATTAGCCTTAGACCGTGCTGTTGGGTTTAGCGCCGACTCAATAATTGGCAGATATTTAAGCTCCATTGGCATATCATACTTGTCAAGCATTTCTTCAAACAATGGGAAATAATAAGTAGATAACCCGAGCATCACTTCCGTCAACTCTCTTCTCTTCTGCGTATAAAGCTCAATGTAATTCTTAACCGTTTTGTTGAATGACAAATCAACATATGATTCAATCGTTTGAAGCCGTTGAATATATACTGAATCGGGAAGTGATCCCATTTCTGAATTATCCAGAGCTAAATTATCAGAATCCAAAACATAGGAATTTTGAATGTACCATGAATTTAGAAGGCTATCTATCTGATCGATAAATATTTCATTAACCTCTTCATCCGGCAGAATATATTTAGACTCATAACCACTGATTGTATCTATTGCAACAACACCAATTTTCTTCAATTGCTTTATTGCATCATCCTTAACCGCAGAAGCCAGCACATAACTGGAGAAAACCAGCATCCCCAAGAATAGTATTTGTATTTTTCTCTTCATCTCTTAAAACCTCACTCTTAAATGAACCCCAACAAGTGGCTGATTAAAACAATACACTGGACCAGGAGCCCAGTTGAATGTTAAATCATCACTCACATCAAAATTAAAAAAATGTGCATCAACTGTTGCATCAATAATGTTAACTGCATAAAATACAACTGTTCCCAGCATTACAAGATCCCTATTCCGACGTGTTAACTCCTTTGCACTTTTCAGTCGTGTTGTGTATTGTGCAACCTGATTAGCATCTTCAAAATCCCAAACGCCATCTATGTCAAGCGCAACAAAAGAGTTCGTGTTTGGATCTGTATCTAATATATCAGAATATGCCTGCTTATAAAGAACGTAAAAATCATTATTTAAATCTATATAATAAGCTAATGCTGCAAAGCCGGCATAAATAATCGGGACCTTCCAGTATTTCTTATTATAAATCTGCCCAAGCCCTGGTAAAACTGCAGAATAAATCGTTGCTTTTCGTGGAGAATGCTCCACTTCTTCAACCGATATGCTTGTACTGTCAGCAATTGTTACTTCTTGAGCAGATGCACAAAATCCTGTTGTTAAAAACAGGATTGTCAGGATCATTTTTATTGTTTGGTTCAACTCTCTACTTTTTTGAATCCTTTTACTAGCTTTTCAATTTATCTAGAATCCCCATGATTCTCTCTAAATCTTTGGCTGAACTAAATGGAATAACGATCTTTCCTTTCCCTTTATTGCTAAGCGAAAAATCAACCTTTGTATTAAAAAATTTGCTGAGATGAGATTTCAACTCACCATATTCCTCTGGAAATTTTTCTTTACTTGCGCCCTTATTCTGTTCAACCTTCTCCAACTCCTTAGATAAGTTTCTTACTAACTCTTCTACTTTCCTAACAGATAGCTCCTCCGCTAAAATGAGCTCATAAACAGTTAACTGATCTTCGGTGTTCTCAATATTTACAATAGCACGGGCATGTCCCATTGATATACTTTTGTCAATTAGTCCTTTTTGAATAACCGCAGGTAACCTCAATAAACGCAAGTAGTTTGAAATGGTAGAACGCTTTTTCCCCACCCGATCACTCAGCGTTTCCTGTGTTAGCTTACATTCTTCAATTAATCGCTGATATGATAGTGCAACCTCGATGGCATCCAGATCTTCACGCTGAATATTTTCTACAAGAGCCATCTCCAACATCCCTTCATCTTCTGCCAAACGAACATAGGCAGGAATGGTTTTCAGCCCCGCAATTTTGGAAGCTCTGAAACGTCTCTCGCCTGCTATTATTTGGTATTTATTCTCAGCGACCATCCGAAGGGTAATCGGCTGAATAATACCAAGTTCTTTGATTGAAACAGAGAGTTCTTTCAACGCAGACTCATCAAACTTAGTCCTTGGTTGAAAGGGATTGGCTTCAATATTTTCAACGGGGATCTCACTGATTGATGGACCAAAGTCTCTTACTGCGTCTGCACCGTCAATTAATGCTCCTAAACCTCTGCCCAATGCATTCCTTTTAGCCATAATAATTCCGAATCTTGTTATTCAATTACTTTTTCTGAATTCTTAATTTTCGTCAAATCATTTTTCTGCAAAAGCTCACGGGCTAAATCCATATATCCGGCTGCGCCTTTCGAGCTTGCATCGTACAGAACGGCAGGCATTCCGTAACTAGGTGCTTCACTCAGTTTAATATTTCTGAATATTAGCGTATCAAAGACCATCTCCTCAAAATGAGTCCGAACTTCCTCTAACACCTGATTTGAAAGGTTTAAGCGAGAGTCGTACATGGTCAATAAAAATCCTTCTATTTCTAATTCTGGATTTAAACGAGTTTGAATGATTTTTATGGTATTCAATAATTTACCAAGGCCTTCCAACGCGAAATACTCGCATTGCACTGGAATAATAATTGAGTCAGCTGCGGTTAGCGCATTTACTGTTATTAACCCTAGCGATGGCGAACAATCAATTAAAATAAAGTCGTAATCATCCCGAATTTTATCAATAACTGTGGATAAAACTCTTTCCCGATTTGGCAGATTCAACATTTCAATTTCGGCACCAACCAAATCAATATGTGATGGAATTAAATCCAATCCGGCAATCTCCGAATTAAGGACAATCTTATGAGGATCAACATCATCAATAATACATTCATAGATGCTGGTTTTGACATTCCTCACATCAAATCCTGTCCCAGAAGTAGCATTTGCCTGTGGATCTGCATCAACAATTAACACTTTCTTCTCTAGAACAGCCAAACTTGCAGCTAAATTTATAGCTGTTGTTGTTTTTCCGACGCCACCTTTTTGATTGGCAAGTGCAATAACTTTTCCCATATATTTTAATCCGGATTTTTGCCGAGTTTCAAAGTTAATATTTTATGGAGAAAATGACCGAAATGTTGAAAACTTTAATGGAAATACACAACAACACACTAATCAACAGTCATTTAACTATTTTGAAATTCTAATTTTCCTAGCCTCTATTTTCAATCGATCTCTATCAATTGGAACGACTCCAGATTTCTCACAAACCAACCCTCCGGCTAGATTTGAAAGCTGCCCCATGAACTTAGTTGGCATGCCTGCTGCCAAACACAAACTTGCCACTGCCAGCACAGTATCACCAGCCCCAGAAACATCTGCAATGTCCCGAATCTCAGCGGGAAAATGATTTTGTTTCAATCCATTACTAATGAAAACGCCCATTTCTGAAAGGGTAATGAAGATTATTCCGAATTCTTTTTCAGCTTTAAACGAATTCGCTGCATTTAAAATTTCATCCAAATTATTTTTATTCAGATTAATTTCTATTCCTTCTTTAAATTCCTTGAAATTAGGTTTGAATAAATCGACTTGACGATAATGATTGAAATTCCTTTTCTTAGGATCTACAGCAATCAGTATATTCTTATCACGAGCAAGTTGTGTAACCTTATCAATTACATTTGGGGTAATTACCCCTTTGTCATAATCAACAAAAATAAGAATATCAAATTGGTGTTCCTCAACCAATTTAAAAACGCGTGACACTAACTCATCCTCTTCTTCTATGCCTATATAATCTGAAACCTCTTCATCTACACGGGCAATTTGTGACGTACCACTTAAAATCCTCGTTTTAACGGTAGTTTTTCGTGCAGATGATCGCATCAGGCCTTCTTCGGACAATTGACGTTTCTTCATCAATTCCATGAAACAATCGCCCTTATTATCATCCCCAATAATTGAAACCAAAAAAGGAGTTGCACCTAAAGCCTGTAAGTTCAATGAAACATTCGCAGCCCCTCCAAGCCTGTTCTCCTGACGCCCAACAGTAACAACCGGAATCGGAGCTTCGGGAGAAATCCGATCTACATTCCCCCACATATAGGTATCAACCATTGCATCGCCAACAATTAACGCCTTAATACTTTTGAATTTATGAAATACTTGGTCAACCTTGAGTTTTTCCACAATCTCCTCATTTTAGTGCGCAACAAAAGTAGTAAATTTTGATAGCGTAAAATAAAAAACCCTCACAGAAAAATGAGATGGGTTTACATCGGATCTACATCCATAAAAACAACTAGGCTTGCATTGTTCTGCAAAGACTTAACTTGCAAAATTTCATTCATCATCTTTTTCTTCGACTGAGCCAATTTATTTCCCCGATCCAATTTTACCCAAATTTCTTTTTGATACCAGTTTTGGATCCTACTAATAACAGGAAACTCCGGGCCCAACACATTAAGACCAAAGGAAGCTCGCAAGCCTGATGCCAGTTGATTAGCAGCCAAATCCAAACGATCCTTATTCTTGTGTTTTAGAACAATCTTTACAAACCGAAAGTAAGGCGGATACCTAAAGAGTTTACGCTCTCCCATCTGCCGTGTAAAAGATTGCAGAAAATTATTCTCAACAACCTCTGCTAAAACAGGATGCTTGGGCTGTGTTGTTTGAATGACAACCTTTCCTTGTTTATGTTTACGGCCAGCCCTTCCACTCACCTGTGCTATTAATTGAAAGGAGCGCTCGTAAGAACGAAAATCCGGGTAATTTAAAAGCTGGTCAGCATTCAGTATCCCAACTACGCTAACATTGTCAAAATCGAGGCCCTTCGTAACCATCTGTGTGCCTACCAATATGTCAGTCTCCCCATTCTCAAATTTATATATGATTCGCTCATAGCCTTTTTTTGCCCGCGTTGTATCCATATCCATCCTGGCAACCTTACTTTCCGGGAAAAGAAGCTGAAGCTCTTCCTCAATTTTCTCGGTTCCATAGCCATGCGTTTGAAGATCTGTAGAATTACACTCACCACAAACAGAAGGCAATGACTGAGTGTGCCCACAATAATGACAAATTAAAGACGAACGAAACTTATGGTAAGTAAGACTCACGTCACAATTTTTGCATTTGGGAATAGAACCACATGCCGAACACTGCAAATATGGCGCAAATCCTCGTCGATTTTGGAAAAGGATGACCTGCTCTTCATTCAATAAAGCTGTATTAATCTCATCGAACAACTCAGGAGTAAGCATCGATTTCATTCTCTTTGTACGTGTAGCCATGCGAATATCAGCAACACATATTTCAGGCATGCTAATGTTTTTGTACCGTTCTGTCAACTCCGTTAACGCATATTTTCCGGTTTTGGCGTTGAAATAACTCTCGAAAGAAGGAGTAGCTGTCCCCAAAACAACATCTGCCTGATGGATTTGCCCTAAGACAATAGCTACATCGCGTGCATTATATCGAGGCGCAGGATCAAATTGCTTATAACTTGATTCGTGTTCTTCATCAACAATAATAAGCCCCAACTTTCGAAATGGCAGAAAAACAGCAGAGCGCGCCCCTAATACAATCTGAAATGATTGCTCTTTTTCGTGCATGATATTAAACCATGTTTCAACGCGTTCGGCATCATTAAACTTAGAGTGGTATATACCGGCCTTCGCGCCAAAAGCTCTTCTCATCCGACTAATAAGTTGAGTTGTCAATCCGATCTCCGGCACCAGATAAAGAACCTGATTCCCTTTTGCCAGCTGCTCTTCAATTAACTTGATATAAATTTCCGTTTTCCCGCTAGACGTTACGCCATGCAATAAAACCGTTTTTTTTTCTACCAAATGATTTTTAATCTGCTCAAAAGCCAACTGCTGTGCCTCATGTAACTCAAATATTTTTTGTTTCTGATCGTATGAAAAGTCTAATCGCCCAACCTCCTTCTCTTCTATTCGAAGTATTTTTTTATCCACTAAAGCACGAAGAGTTCCATCGTTTAATGAGCTCCTTGACAATAATTCCTTCTTCTCGATAGTGGTTTTTTTATCCGAGTGATAAATTGTTTCAGCTAGAAATACCTCAAATAGCTCCAATTGCTTCTTTGCTTTAGCCAAGCTCTCTATCGCCTCTTCTATTTCCTTTTCGGTTAAAACATTTGCATGTAAAAATACAAAAGGAGAAGTCTTAGGTCGGTAATTGCCAGCTACTTTTTCTTCAATAAGAATAGCATTCTTTTTAAGCAGGTTTTTAAGTGTACCAAATGAAGAACTTCTCCCTAAGAACCGATTAATATCCTGAACATTTGCCTGCCCATGACCTTGCAACATCAACAACAAAGCCTCCTCTTCTCCAGCAAGGCTAACCGACATTTCGTAGTTCGGATTATAACTAATTTTAGTTTGACTCTCAAGCTTCAATGCAGAAGGCAAAGCCGCTTTAAACACCTCTCCCAAGGTACAGCAATAGTACTCCACGATCCATTCCCACAGCATTATTTGCTTAGAAGTAACAACAGGCTCCTCATCCAAAACGGCTTCGATGTCTTTAATGTCAAATGTTCCCACAGGCATTTCTGAATGCAAACGATACACCAATGCCGAAAAAAACTTTTTGGCACCAAATTGTACAATAACACGAGCACCAACCTGAATATTGGGCTGCATCCCAGCCCCCACCCGGTAAGTAAATTTATCTCCAAGGGGCAAAGGCAATATTACATCAGCATACAATTCTTCTGTCATACTCCTGCAAACTTCGCAAAATTTATTCAGTTTGAATAGAGAATAATCTATCCTCTTTCAAAAAGACCACGACAAAAATTCCTTTGCAAAAAAGAGGGTAATCCAAATGGATTTGCCCTCTTCCGCAAAATATCGTTAAACAAACAAGCTCAATCCTTCACACATCGAATCGATTTAAAGTTCCATGGGTAAACAATTGTCCTTGTTCTGAATATTGACCCCGGCATTGCATCTGCATAACCTACGTTCCATGTCATTATGCCATCAGTCATATCCCAAGTTGAAGTCCACCAAGTCGTTCCCCCGCCTAATCCATCATAACCATAATTTGTAGCAGAGCCTGCAGGCACTGCATTAAACTGTGCAGCATTACTAACGGTTGCAGGAGTCGCATTCCAATGAGCAGAGCCTTGTTCCCTCATTTTATCAGCAATAATATCTGATGAAGTACTGTATGGCAAACTCAACTCATAATCTTCCATCCCCAGATAACTTGCCAACTCTTTCCATTCCTCATCTGTTGGAAGATGCCAGCCCACTGGGCATACCACCTGTGCCGCATTCCAATTATACAAGACTCCATATGTTTGATAATTTACACTTGCTATTGCCTCATCCACATCAGTCCCTAAATAATCATACACTTTATACATAGGTACATCTGCACTTGACCCCATATTATTGACGGCAGGCAAATATGCCAAGTTTTCAGCCATCCATTCCTTGCCTCCAATGATTACAGTGTTATAGGTTTTTTCATCCCTGTCATCTGTAAAGATTCCAGACACAATTGGCATTGTCCAATTTATAGGATCAACAGTAAAGCAAAACTCTTCACTCTCAGAAAGAGCATGAGCATCATCTCTAGAAATTACGTTCCAATAATACGTTTCACCATGCTTTAAGGTCGTTGAATATGACGTTTCTGTTAATGCATGAGCATCAGGCACATCAAGCAAGACTCCAGGATCTGTACCAATCTTTATCCTATAATAAATTGAATTCCCCTCTGGGTCAACTGCTGACTGCCATGTGAATGTCACATTCGCAGGAACATTAAGCGCATTGTTTGCAGGAGAAGAAAGCACTGCAGGAGAAGGTTCCGCATTAGAAGTCGCAAAAAACAGCGTGCCTGATTCTGCAGACTTACCTCCATTATCTTTCGCAACAATTTTCCAGTAATACAACTCTCCATCAGCTAATTCCGGATGATAATTCGTTGCAGTTTGGTTTTCACTCACTAAAGCCAAGGGAAAATTCCCTGAGGCATCCATTTCTCTTTGGATGCCAACATAAACATCGTAGGTGACTCCAGTTGAAGGATCAGAAGTCCATGTTAAATCCGCATTTAAAGGAACATTTCTCTGCCCATTCGCAGGGGAAACTTGAGTGACGCTAATAGCCCCGACTGTCACTGGTTTAATCCGTGTAATTTGATTAGGTAATGCTTTCGATACTTTTTCTTTTGATACCGGAACATTTACATTCCGTTGGATATTTACTTGTCCAGATACATGGCAAGGGAATAGCCATATGGCAAAAAGAATTAACCAACAAATTTTACTCGGCTCAAATCGTTTTAATCGACTAATTTCATTCGTTTTCATTGATTTTGTTTTTGATTACTCTTCATTATGTTTTGCAAATTACAACTTTTAAAGCAAACACAACATAATTATCAACCCAGATATCACAGGGGATCTCCAAAACCCCATCCGTCTAAATATCACACGATTAAACGAACATCCACTAAACACAAACGATTAGACAAGACTCCTTCACAAACTCATCTCAGATTAAACTTTCATTATAATCAACCTGTGAATCAATTCCCAATAGGTAAGTACTAACTTTCTTTTTATAATTTTGGCAGCTTCTAACAGGAATACGTGTCAAATTGTCCCACACAACGCAATGGCAGTATTTTTGTAATTAGAAAAACCGTTAATGCAAAAACAGATAAAAAAATGGCGGAAGATAAAACCATAAATGAGCAAGAACAAGGTGCCGAAGAAGTAAACGAAACAGCACAAGAAGAATCGGCAAAGCAGGGAGAAAAGAAGAAAAGTAAAAAATCCAAAAAAGACAAATCACAAGAGCTTATCGAAAAAGCAGAAAATGAACTCGCCGAGTTTAAAGACAAGCACCTTCGATTACAAGCCGAGTTCGATAATTTCAGAAGGCGTACGTTGAAAGAAAAGATGGATCTGATGAAATCCGGAGGCGAAAGCGTTTTAATAAATATTATTCCGGTGGTTGATGATTTTGAGCGGGCACTAACTGCATTCAGTGAAATTGAAGAAGAGAATCCCCTAAAACAAGGGGTAACCCTGATATACAATAAATTCCGGGAATTTTTAACACAAAATGGAGTTACAGAAATTGAAGCTTTAGAAAAGGATTTTGATACCGACTTGCATGAAGCCATCACAAAGATTCCTGCCCCCACAAAGGAGCTTAAAGGGAAAGTTGTTGACGTCGTTCAAAAAGGATATCTGCTAAATGAAAAGGTTCTCCGTTTCACCAAGGTTGTAGTAGGAGAATAACTGTAAAAACCCTGAAAAAGCATGACAAAAAGAGATTTTTACGAGATACTAGGTGTAAGCAAAGACGCATCTGCTGAAGAGATTAAAAAGGCTTATAGAAAAAAAGCCATTCAATTTCACCCAGATAAAAACCCAGACGACAAAGAGGCAGAAGAGAAATTCAAAGAAGCAGCAGAAGCATATGAAGTACTAAGCAACGCACAAAAGAAACAGCGCTACGACCAATTTGGTCATGCTGGAATGGGCGGTGCCGGAGGCGGTGGTGGTGGCTTTAGTCAACACGACATGTCCATGGATGATATTTTCTCCATGTTTGGTGACGTATTCGGAGGCGGAGGTTTTGGTGGCGGCTTTGGCGGGGGTTTTGGTGGATCACGCAGTCAGGGAAGAAGAGTACGCAAAGGATCGGACCTTCGATTGAAGGTGACTCTTACACTAAGCGAAATTGCTAATGGAGCTGAGAAAAAATTAAAATTGAAGAAATATATCACTTGTGACACATGCTCTGGGTCAGGAGCAGCAAGTGACTCTGATTTCACAACCTGTTCAACCTGTCGTGGTAGCGGGCATGTTACCCGACTTACTAACACCCTGTTGGGACAAATGCAAACAACAGCAACATGTCCAACATGTAAAGGCGAAGGTCAAATCATTAAAAACAAATGTACTAGTTGCCATGGAGAGGGCGTTGTTCGTGGAGAAGAAGTCGTAACCATTAAAATACCGGCTGGTGTTGCAGAAGGGATGCAATTAAACGTATCAGGAAGAGGAAATGCTGGCCCTAAAGGTGGAATAAACGGAGATTTATTAGTTGTGATTCATGAAGAATCTCACCCAGATCTCATACGCGATGGCAATAACCTAATATATAATCTCTTCTTAAATTTCCCGGATTTTATTCTTGGAACAACTGCTGAGATTCCAACGGTTGAAAATGCTGTTAAAGTAAAAATTGAAGCAGGAACTCAGCCAGAGAAAATTCTTCGATTGAGGGGGAAAGGACTACCTGACGTGAACGGATATGGGAAAGGTGACTTGCTCGTTCGCATACATGCTTGGATACCAAAAAAAGTATCTTCGGAAGAACGAAAAGTGCTTGAGAAACTGCAGCAATCGGAAACCTTTAAGAACACTCCGGGGGCAGGTGATAAAAAATTCTTTGAGAAGATGAGAAATATGTTCGAGTAGAAATACAAGAATACGACATAGTATTTAGAGGCGCTTTTTTAAAAGGCTCCTCTTTTTTATTGCCTAATTATCAGTGATTTTTGAATTATTTTTGTGTATAATTGGTGTCATGTTATATCGATTACACGTTTAAAATCCATATCTGATTATTTAACAGATTATCTATGATGCTACGACTATTCATTATTGCTAGCTTGATTTTTATTTCTGAACATAGTCTAGTTGGGCAATCACCGAATGAAGATATACTAAAAGAATTAGATTTATATATTGAAAAAAAAGATGAATTTGATTCGAAGAAACTTCAACGGATTAAAGAATTGCATATTCGATTAAATGAATCAGAAACCTCCGGAGATAATCCGTATTCGTTTTATGCAGATTTATATCAAGAGTACATCAGATTTCAGTATGACTCAGCATTCTTTTATTCAACACAAATAAATCAGATTGCCGAAAAGGAAGAGGATCCATTCTTAATAAATGATTCAAAATTATTTCAGTTTGAATGTTTTGCCTCCACAGGTTTATACAAAGAAGCTATTGAGGTTCTGAATTCGATTGACACATCTAAAATCTCTACAAAAAAGAAAATTAAACAATATTTTCTGTTTTCTGACTTGTACTTTAATATGGCCTTATATGTGGCCGTTGAGCCTCTCTTTAGTCAGTACATGCAACAATACTATAACTATAACAGAAAAATTATTGGCATTGCTACTGATGACAATCCAAGAAAGTGGTTCGCTTATGCCCAGATTTATAATCACAACAATGATTTTAAAAAGGCAATGGAGTCAATTGACAAAAGTATTGCTTTAACTGATATAGAAGATAGTCGAGAGCTAGCAATGAGCTACATCCACAAAGGCGTTTTTTATATTGCACAAAATGACACAGCTGAAGCAATTCATTATTTCTGCCTTTCGGCAATTGAGGATATAAAAGCGTCAAATAAAGAAACGGCCTCAATTCGCATGTTATCAGAGCTTCTTTATGCACAAGGAGATATTGACAGAGCATACTCCTATGCAAATAATGCACTTGATGATGCTAATTATTACAATGCCCGACAACGAAAAATTGAAGCTGGAAGAATTATGACCATTGTCGATGCAGGAAGGTATAACATCGTTGACAAGCAAAAAGACCAACTCTTCTTTATCTCTATTGTCAGCACTGGCCTTTTCATCTTACTACTAGGCTTAACCATTGTGATTTTCATGCAAATAAAGCGGCTAAAGGATGCTAGGATTATTATTCTGGAACAGAATAAATCTATTAAAGAAACGAACGACAACCTTGTCATCTTAAACACAACCAAGGATAGATTTTTCTCAATAATCGCGCATGATTTAAAAAACCCATTTAACTCTATTTTAGGGTTCTCAGAAATTCTAGCGAATGAAAAGAACCTGAACAAAGCAGAAATAGAAGACTATGCGAAAATGATTTTGCACTCTTCTCAACTTGTATACAATCTTCTGGAAAACCTATTGCTATGGGCACGTTCTCAAACAGACCATATTGCAATGAATCCAAAAGAGCTAAACCTCAAAGGATTAATTGATGAAAACATGGCCGTATTAAGGGATCTCATCCAAAAGAAGGAAATTGTGATAAAAAATAATATTCCCGAAGAATTTAAAGTAATTGCAGACAACAATATGATAGGAACTGTAATCCGGAATTTATTGACGAACTCACTAAAGTTCACGTACAACCAAGGTGAAATAGAAATTAATTCTAGAATTGATGACGAAAAAACAGAGATATCCATCAAAGATTCTGGAATTGGAATGGGAGACGAGGAACTTAAAAAGTTGTTTAAAACGGAAGTCAACAATTCTACAACAGGAACCGATGGTGAATTAGGAACAGGTCTTGGGCTGCTAATTTGCAAGGAATATATTGAAAAACATCATGGGGAAATATGGGCAGAAAGCAAAAAGGGGAAAGGGAGCATATTTAGATTCACTTTGCCTTTAACTCCCATTTCAAGATAAACTCACAACTTCGCCATTTGACTCATAACTAGCCACTCAACACAACTACAACCAAGGGTCTGGCCTGGAATTCCCCCATCAATAACCTGATTGGCAAACGTCCGGTAAGTTTCCCATTATATCTTTCAACCACCCAAAACAAATCCCTATATTTACGCGCAAAATATCGCACGATTTGGAGTTGAAAGATTTTAGGAACTTATATGCGGCAAACGAAGCTATTCAGCAGGTCTGTCAACAGATAAACACCCCGGGTGAAAAGTTTCATCTGCGTGGATTAATTGGTTCTTCACAAACGGTTTTGGCATCGGTTATATCGGAAAAGCTAAAGCAACCCATCATTTATATACTGAATGACAAAGAAGAAGCAGCCTATTTTTTCGACGATTTAAACAACCTGCAAACAAATACAAGCGTTCTTTTTTATCCAAGCTCATATAAACGCGGCATCCAACATGAGCAGCTCGAGCAGGAGAATATAATTCTGCGCACAGAGGTTTTAAATCAATTTCACGACAACAATCCTGTTAGCATAGTCACTTACCCTGAAGCGCTGGCTGAAAAAGTCATAACCAGCGAATCACTGGCCTCAAATAGCTTCCCCGTACATACAAGTGATAAGCTTTCAATCGATTTTCTAAATGATGTGCTGTTTGAATACGGCTTTGAACGTGTGGATTTTGTTTTCGAAGCCGGTCAATATTCTATTCGTGGAAGTTTAGTAGACATTTATTCATACTCGAATGAAGATCCCTACCGACTTGATTTTTTCGGTGACGAAGTTGACTCCATCCGAAGTTTTGATATCGAAAATCAAATATCAAAAGATAAGTTGGATAAAATCGTCATCATTCCCAACATCCAAAGCGATCTTGGAGATAAAAAACGTGAAAACTTCCTAGACTTTATTCCTTCGCAAAGTTTGGTGATGATTAGAAACACAAAGCTG
The DNA here is from genome assembly GCA_963662675.2 of Prolixibacteraceae bacterium. Lineage (GTDB taxonomy): Bacteria > Bacteroidota > Bacteroidia > Bacteroidales > Prolixibacteraceae. Next base: position 417,147 of record CAXXHP010000001.1, on the reverse strand, counting down.
ATTGCTGACCTAATTGATACAATATTTGAGCAAACAGACAATTCTGAAGAAACAAATGACACATTAAAAGACAGACTGATTTCTGGAAATGAATTTTCCGATTCGCTGGCAAAATTCACATGTCTTGAAATGGGGAACAACCCATTTTTCAACTCAGACAAAAGCTTTAATTTCAAAACCTCAGCACAACCGGCTTTCAATAAAAATTTTGAATTGCTCGCCCAAAATCTTCAGGAAAATATCACCAATGGCTATCAAAATTTTATTCTTTCAAATAATGAAAAACAAATTCAGCGCCTTCATGATATTTTCAACGACCAAGAATTGGATGTACAGTTTACTGACTTAAACTTCACCTTACAAGACGGATTCATTGACCATGACTTGAAAATTTGTTGTTACACCGACCACCAAATTTTTGAGCGTTACCACCGCTTTAAAATCAAAAGCCGCAAGGAACAAAAAGAGAGCATCACCATAAAGGAGCTAAACAAGCTGCATCCGGGCGATTATGTTGTTCATATTGATCACGGTATCGGGAAATTTGCCGGATTGGTAAAAACGGAGGTCAATGGGAAAATGCAGGAAGCCATCCGCTTAACATACCGCGACAATGATGTGCTTTTGGTGAGCATCCACTCATTACACCGAATTTCGAAATACAAAGGGAAAGATGGACTGGAACCCAAAATTAATAAGCTCGGAAGTGGTGCATGGCAAAAACTCAAAGAACGCACAAAAAGCAAAGTTAAAGACATTGCTCGTGAACTAATTGCTCTTTATGCCAAACGCCGTCAAGAGCGTGGTTTTGCATTCTCTCCAGATTCATATTTGCAAAATGAACTTGAGGCATCTTTCATTTTTGAAGACACGCCCGACCAAATGAAAACCACACAAGCCGTAAAAGAAGACATGGAGCGCGAAATGCCCATGGACAGGCTCGTATGTGGTGATGTAGGCTTTGGCAAAACAGAAATTGCAGTTCGTGCTGCCTTCAAAGCGGTTGGCGACAGCAAACAAGCCGCCATTTTAGTCCCAACAACAATATTGGCACTACAACACTTTAAAACATTCTCCAGTCGCTTAAAAGATTTCCCGGTTAACATTGAATACATCAGTCGACTCCGTCCGGCAGCAGAAATCAAAAAGGTACTGAAGAAAGTAGAGGTCGGGGAAATTGACATACTCATTGGCACTCACAGGTTAATTGGGAAAGATGTAAAATTCAAAGACCTTGGTCTGTTAATAGTTGATGAAGAACAAAAATTTGGAGTTTCGGTAAAAGAAAAACTAAAGCAGTTTAAAGTAAACGTAGACACACTAACCCTAACAGCAACGCCAATCCCCAGAACTTTACAATTCTCGCTAATGGGTGCCCGTGATTTGTCTATCATTAATACCCCTCCACCTAACCGTTATCCGATTATTACAGAATTGCATGGCTTTAACGAAGAGGTTATTCGGGAAGCTATTAATTATGAAATGGCCCGAAATGGACAGGCATTCTTTGTACACAACCGAGTGCAAAATATTTATGAGGTTGAAGATACAATCAAAAGAATAGTTCCCGGGGTAAAAACGATAGTTGGACACGGCCAAATGGAAGGCCCCAAGTTAGAAAAAATCATGCTCGATTTCATTAATGGCGAATATGATGTATTAATTGCCACAACGATTATTGAGTCTGGACTAGATATTCCAAATGCCAACACCATCATCATTAACCATGCAGAGAACTTCGGGCTAAGTGACCTACACCAGCTTCGAGGCCGCGTTGGACGCTCCAATAAAAAGGCATTCTGCTATTTACTAACACCACCACTTTCGCTGGTTAGCACCGAGGCCCGTCGTCGACTCCAATCAATTGAAGAGTTTTCTGAATTGGGAAGTGGGTTTAATATTGCCATGCGTGACTTGGATATCCGTGGCGCCGGAAACCTACTTGGAGGAGAACAGAGTGGATTTATTGCTGATATCGGATATGAAACTTATCATCGCATTCTAAATGAGGCCATTCAAGAACTCAAACAGGACGAATACAAAGAACTATTTGAGAAAGGAACTGAGGATACAGGAAAAGCCTTCCTTCAAACACGCTATACCAATGATTGCCAAATAGACACCGACATGGAGCTGCTTTTCCCAGACAGTTACTTGCAAAGTGTATCAGAACGCATGCTTTTATACCGCGAATTGGACAGCATGGAAAACGAAGAAAGCCTTAACAAGTTTGAGCTTGGGCTTATTGACCGTTTTGGAAAACTACCTAAACAAAGCTTGCAACTACTAGAAGTAGTACGCCTACGCTGGGTTGCTATTGAGTTAGGAATTGAACGCATCATCTTAAAAAACAAAAAGATGATCTGCTACTTCATTTCCGACCCTAAATCGCCCTACTACCAATCGCCTGCCTTCACCAAGGTGCTTCAATACGTTCAGAAAAATACGAACAAGTGTAAAATGAAGGAAAAACAAGCCAAACTCAGACTTAGCTTCGAACACATCAAATCAATTTCTAACGCAAAAACTGTATTGGAAGAGGTGGTAAACGAAAACTAAAGAATATTTGGATGAGATTTACCCTCACTTTTCTTTCTCCCATTTTTAATCTCCACAATTGTAGTAGATATGGACAACTAGTAGCTAGGATCGAAAAACGGTCAGGCAGTAACGGTAGATTATGCATTGAACTTAAAATTCCAATAGCGGGAAAGAAATTAAACGCACACCAAATCTGATAAACCCCAAAACAAAGAAAGGCAGTCCTCCGACTGCCTTTTCCGCCCCAATTTCTTGGGAAATTAACCTAAACCAACTAAAACTATCAAACTATGAGATTCGAAAATCGCTTTTCGAACAAACACATTCGACATGGCAGCAAATATATTAATAATTTTAAAGAAACCAACTGCCATTTTATTCAAAATTAAGTTCAAAGTAAGCATTAAGACATTTAGAAAGATTCGGGAAATAATTTTAAATCAACAAACTCCGCACCAATAGCCCATTGTGTCATTCTACACGGGACATAACCCACACACTATTTTTTTTATTTAGAATTCAAAAAAAACGAAAGACTAACTGCCAATTAACTGCCGGTTAATTGGCAAAATTACAAGCTCATATGTGATTGATACAATGACTAATTAATACTGAAGCTCAAACAAGATGGAAATCAGCCAAGCCAAGGATCGGTTCTTTCATTATTTTACCACTTATCAAGTGCTCTTTATCCAATAAATCGAGCAAAATAGTCTGAAAAGCATCTGCAACAGAACCGATAAAATTTATTGGCAAAGTATCTGCCTTTGGTAACATTTTAACATTCCGAACTACAAAAGCACGTAAATTCATTTCTACAAATTCCCGACAATATTCATGTGTTATCTCTTCAGACAAAAAAACAGAGAATTGAGCCAAATATTTATTCGCACCTGACTGCTTATAAACATTATTCAAAACGTCATCTTTTGTTAGCTGAAACCGAGCTGTAAATTTTAGTCGAAGCTCCTCCGGCATCACAAATTTAAAATAGTCGCTCAGCAAGTTTCTACCCATAACAGCACCACTCCCCTCGTCACCAATGATAAAACCCATTGGAGGGATATTAACAATTACATTTCCTCCATCGTAGTAACAAGCATTTGAACCCGTGCCAAGGATACATGCAATTCCGGCCTCATGCCCACAACTGGCTCGTGCTGCCCCAACAACATCGCTAAAAAAATGACATGGAACTTCACCAAATAATTGATGTAAGGCCTGCTCAATAACGGATGCTTTTTCAGCATTGACAATTCCAGCACCATAGAAAAAGACCTCGTCAACCTGTTTATTCACAGTGGCAAACACTGGTCGCAATTCTGTCACAATACCATTTGTCGATCTGAAAAATGGGTTAATTCCCAATGTTTGCAACCTAAATTGACCACCATCCTGTTCCATAAACAACCAATCCGTTTTTGTAGAACCACTATCTGCTATTAATTTCATAACGTGAAGTATAAGTGCCTGAATGTATTTTTTGGTTCAACAAGATACCAAATCCAAGCTCGAATAGAAAAGGATAAGGACACCGATTCTTTCACTCAAATCATTTTTACTAACAAGGAAATGTTGACTGATCTTTCATGTTTGCAGTTTTAATCATCAGATTATTTCGGATATTTAGGCCAGACTATACACCCCGTTTATTAAAAGCAAGAATATGCGTTTCAACCTCATTCTGATCCTCCTTCTAATCGCAGCATCTGCATCTGCCCAAACATCTCCAAAGTTTGAATTTCGGGCGGCATGGATTGCCACAGTCAACAATATCGATTGGCCATCAAAAACAGGATTGAGCGTAGAGCAACAGAAACTTGAAGCGACATCCATGCTTGACCAGCTACAAAGAAATGGAATGAACGCTGTTATTTTTCAGGTTCGCCCAACTTCCGATGCATTTTACGCCTCTGATCTTGAACCCTGGTCGCGTTATCTGACCGGCACCCCAGGGAAAGACCCCGAATACGACCCACTCGAATTTTGGATTGAAGAATGCCATGCGCGCAATATGGAATTCCATGCATGGTTTAATCCCTTTCGGGTAGCGCAAAAAGCAGATGAGCCACTGGCTTCGAGCCACATTGCTTTTCAGCATCCAGACTGGATAATTAACTACAGTGGGAAATTATATTTCGACCCCGGCATTCCAGAAGCGAGGGATTTTGTGGTGAAAGTTGTGCAAGATGTCGTTCGCAGATACGATATTGATGCCATTCATTTTGATGACTATTTCTATCCCTATCCGGTAGCTAATGAAATATTCCCAGATCAAACAACATTTCAAAAACATCAAGGTCAATTTACAAATGAACAGATAGAAGATTGGCGGCGAGAAAATGTTGATCTGACCATCCAGATGCTTTCCAAAACCATTAAATCGACCAAGCCTTGGGTGAAATTCGGCATCAGCCCGTTTGGCGTTTGGCGAAATCACACAGATGACCAAAGAGGCTCGCAAACCAGTGCGGGAATCACCAGTTATGACGATTTGTATGGCGACATACTAAAATGGATGGAGAACGACTGGATCGACTATGCAATCCCTCAAATATATTGGCAATTTGGACACCCTTCAGTGGCTTTTGAATTGCTCTGTGAATGGTGGAATGCCAACCGATTTGGGCGGGCACTTTATATTGGACACGCACTATACAAGCTAGATTCTGCATCAACAATCCCTGAGTGGAAAGATGCTGAGCAAATACCACGACAAATTCAACTCACACGTGAAATTAATGGAATTGGGGGCAGCGCCTTCTATAGTGCAATCCATTTTAAACGCGATCTGCTTGGATTAAAAAATGAATTACAAACTACGATTTATACGTACCCTGCAATTGTACCACCCATGAGTTGGATTGACAACAGAGCTCCTAATACGCCTCTTAAATTCAAAAAAAGCGGACAGAAACTAAAGTGGAAAACGAAAGAGACAACGAACGAAATGGACCAGCCTAAGCGGTTCATTATTTATAAAAATAAAGCTGGGGAAACATTTAACTCTGATAATCCAGCTTCAATTCTAATAATCACCCAGTCATCAAAAATAAAATTGAGCAAAGGAGATCGAAAAAAAGAAAAATATGAATTCAGAATTTCGTCTCTTGATCGATTAAATAATGAAAGTGCGCTTTCAGACCCCATAATAATCAAATGGTAGAGATATGCGAAAAACAATAGATTGCTTCATTACAAACTGTGGAAAAGAAGAAACCCGGCAAACCATTGCTCAATTAAAGAAATCCGTCGCGGTCGGGTCGGTTTATGTTTTCTCTGCGGCTCCCAGTTATTTCGAAGGGGCAGAAACAATAATTTCTGAATCTCCGTTCTCTGTTGAAAGCATAAAAATTATTGCTTTAAAAACAAAAGCTGATTATGCATTTCTTGCACTTCGCAATACCAATATTGGGATTGGACAATTTGGGATGGAACGCCTGTTATCTCTGGCAGAAAGCAGTTTAGCAGGCATGATGTACTGCGACTATCAGGTAATTAAAGAAGGCAAAAGACAAAACCACCCACTAATTGATTATCAACAAGGCAGCTTGCGTGACGATTTCAATTTTGGGCCGGCTCAGCTCTTTCGCAAGCAAGTATTAAAAACCTTCTCTGCGGAAATTCAGGTCAACTGGAAACATGCCGGCATTTATTCTCTGCGCCTGTTGGCATCACGACTAGGAGATATTGTTCACATTCCGGAGTGCTTGTTCTCCATGGAAGAAACAGACACGAGAGCATCGGGCGAAAAACAGTTTGACTATGTAAATGCTAATGTTCGTGAGAAACAAATTGAAATGGAGCAAGCCTGCACCGATCACCTAAAAAAAATAGGTGCTTTTCTTAACCCCGATTTTAAGGAAGTTGAATTCACCCATGATTTCCCCTTTGAAGCGACAGTGGTCATTCCTGTCTATAATCGTGTAAAAACCATACAAACCGCTGTTGACTCAGTATTGGCGCAGCAAACTAATTTTCCCTTCAACCTCATCGTGGTAGATAACCATTCAATCGATGGAACCAAAGAATTACTGGAATCATACAACGACAAAAGACTCATTCACCATATCCCCGAGCGCTTAGACCTCGGCATTGGTGGCTGTTGGAACGAAGCTGTTTTTCATGCTGAATGTGGTCAATTTGCCGTACAATTAGACAGCGATGACTTGTATTTAGACGAATCAACTCTGCAAAAAGTCGTTGATAAATTTCACGAAGAAAAATGTGCCATGGTCATCGGATCGTACCAAATGTGCAATTTCAATCTGGAAGAAATTCCTCCCGGACTAATTGATCACAAAGAATGGACTCCAGACAATGGTCCGAATAATGCATTACGCATAAATGGGCTTGGGGCTCCTCGCGCATTTTACACACCGATCTTACGTAAAGTACGCATTCCAAACACGAGCTATGGAGAAGACTATGCCGTAGGACTGGCCATTTCCCGCAACTGGAAAATAGGACGTATTTACGAAGCCATATACCGCTGTCGCCGTTGGGAAGGCAATTCAGATGCAGCCCTCAACATAGCAAAAGAAAATGCACACAATGCTTATAAAGACAGTTTGCGTACTTTTGAGTTGAAGGCAAGAATACGAATGAACAGTCAGAAATAAAGAGTGAAACACACGCAAAAACATAGCACCCAAAAACCACTTTCAATTCAGGTTGAAGAACTGATCAGGCAACAAAAAGAAGGCTGGCAATTGGCAAAAACCAATTATGCAGGGCTGGAAAAAGCAGAGTCGAAAACTTTTCGCTATACCAATTTTTCAATTGTAGCACAGTATAATCCGGAGCGGATTCGTTCCTCTGCTGCAAAAACGGACATTCATTCTATTAAAAAGCGCCCTTGCTTTTTATGTGCACATAACCGCCCATCTGAACAAACGGGCATTAATTTTAAAGAGAAATACACCCTTTTGGTAAATCCCTACCCGATTTTCAAAAAGCACCTGACGATTGTACTTAACAAACACCTCCCACAGAATATCACACCGTATTTTTCAGACATGCTTGAACTAAGCAAAGCGTTACCAGACTTTACCCTTTTTTATAACGGAGCTCAATGTGGTGCATCGGCTCCCGACCATTTTCACTTTCAAGCGGTAGATAGCAACCAAATGCCTATCGACATTGAAATTAAAGACATTGCCAACCCATATGAGGAAGAGCTTTTCAGAAATAAATCAACGGTCATCACTGCCATTGGGAAAGAATATCTCCGCAATTTAATCCACATCCAATCCTCTTCTGTTGATGAATTAAACTCTCACTTCCATAAAATATTGGCTTTTCTAAAAATAGACAATAACGATGATGAACCCATGCTGAACATTTTATGCAGCCTTAAAAATGAAGAATGGAATGTAGCCATTTTCCCACGTGACAAGCAGCGCCCATCGCAGTTTTTTGCCCAAGGGAATGAGCAAATCCTTATCAGTCCGGCGGCTGTAGAACTGGGTGGAATGGCAATCGTTCCCCGAAAAGAAGATTTTGAAAAGCTAACGAAAGATGAACTGGCAGATATATATCAACAAGTCACGATAAATGATGTCAACTTTGATCTTTTGAAGGATAGAATAAAAAACATTCGATAAACAGAAGAGTTGGTTGCCTTACAAAAGCCTATAAGTAAATACAATCACCAGTCGTCTTCAAATTCTTAAAAACACAAGATTATTACTATTTTGCAATACAATAAATTTGGTTCTACAAACAATTAAAACCAAGCTAATAAAATCTGAAATACAGACCTGCCGAGGTGCATGGAAATTATTATCCCTTCATGAAAAAAATTCTTAGATCGATACAAACACTTTTCCCTTTTTTGCATGATTTGAGATTTCGAGTTAAGTTTTTAATTATGAAACTACGCAAGAAGCCTCACGAAAATGATTTCAATGCACTCAAGTTATTTAACCCGTGCACCGGACAAGTTTTTATTGATATTGGATCGAATCGGGGAGAAGCAATTTCTTCTATGCTCATTATGGGCAACTCAGATATTCCCATCATTGGTTTTGAACCCAACCCTCTAATTTTCGCAAAACTCAACTCTTATTTTTCCGGTAACGAAAGAATTCGGGTCCATAACCTGGGGCTTGCCGATGAAAATAATGAGCATTTATTATACGTACCTTTCTATCGAAAATGGATGTTTGACGGACTGGCTTCATTTAAATATGATGCGGCAAAAGACTGGTTAAGAGATAGGCTATGGCTGTATGATGAAAAGAAATTGACAATTAAGGAAATTAAATGTCAGATAAGAAAACTTGATGATTTCCACTTATCCCCATACTTTATAAAGATAGACGTACAAGGGTTTGAGCTGGAAGTTTTAATGGGAGGAGTTGAGACTATTAAAAGTCACAGTCCCATTATTCTTATAGAATCTATTGAGAAGAAACACAAAGAGTTTCTTGCTCCATTGGGATATCAGTTTTATCATTTCAGGAATGGTAAGATAGCTGAAGGAGACGGAGATTTAAATACTTTTTGCCTAAACACCGAAAAGCACTCTGCACTATTAAGCTAGAATAATGAACGCATTATTCTGAGTTGCAGTCAGGGGAAGCACAAGTCTGGCATTACCAAGATGGTCCCACTACTCTCCCATCTCTTTCAGAATGCTCTCCACTTCGGCTTCTGTATTATGCAATTTTTCTTTGCAAAATTTAATGAGCGTTGAAACGCGCTTCACCTTTTGTGAAAGTTCGTCTACATCCAATTCTTCATTTTCAATTTTTTGGAGAATTTCATCAATCTCGTCCACTGCATCTTTGTAGTTCATTTTTTTAGTTGCCATATCTTCTTATTTTGAAATTTTGCTTTTTATTTGTCCGTCTGACAGGTGGGTTGTCAATTCGTCACCTTCATTCAATCCAGTAACCGACTTTACCAAAGTCCCATTCTTATAGGTTAAACTGTATCCTCGTTTCAATACTTTTTGAGGATCAACCAGCCTTCGTTTATCATCAAATACAGCAAGCCTATTATTCTCCGTTTTAAAGCCTTCGCTCAACCGTATATTCAACTCATGCGTCATCTGAGATATCGTATTTTTCTCACGCTGTAATAACCGTTGTGTCAAAGACTGTATATCATCAGTCCTTTTCTCCAATTGGTGAAGATGATCTTTTAGCCTTCCAAGTCCATTTTTTTCCAGCTGATATCGGTAAGCTACAAACCGGTCTTGATGCGTTTTCAGAAATGTCGGTAATGCCCTCTCTGTTCGCATTCTAAAAAGATCGAATCTGTGCCCTTCCTCCTTTACCAACTCACGCACACCCCGTTCTAACTTCTGACCCGCTATTTTTAAATATTCCTTTTCTTCACTCAAGCGCTGCTTAGCCATACTCACCAAATACGATTCTATCTCGGTAAGGCGTTGTTTAAATGCACCGACTCCGCTAATAAGAAATTCAGCGACAGCAGTTGGGGTTTTCATTTTTGTGTGCGCAACCAAATCAACTACAGTTTCATCCTTTTCATGTCCTATTCCGGTTATAACTGGTATTGGGAATTGCGCCACATGAAAAGCCAGTTCATAATTGTCAAAGCTGGCCAGATCAATCTGCGCCCCTCCACCCCTGATAATGGCTACTACGTCAAAAAACTGTTCATGCTTGTAAATATGGTCAAGCGCCTGAATTATTGAGTCTGCCGTTTCTGCACCCTGCATTACTGCCGGAAATAATTTGGTGTAGAAATGTATTTTATGTGGATTATTTTCAAGTTGAATCAAAAAGTCTTGCAACCCTGCAGCTGTGGGTGATGAAATAATGGCAATTCTTTGAGGAACCAAGGGCAAGTCAACTTCTTTGTTCATATCCAGCACTCCATCTTCCTCTAAGCGGAGAATAATTTCTCTACGCTTGCGAGCCATATCTCCCATAGTATAGCTGGGATCAACATCCCTAATATTGAGACTAAGTCCATACACCGGATGATATTCGACCTTGGCACTTATGAGAACTTTTATTCCTTCTGAAAAGGCTTGTCCGGTTGTAGTTTCAAAATAGGGTTTTAACATTCGAAAAGTGTACGACCAGACCGTTGCCCTTCCTCTGGCAAGTACCTGTTTGGTATCCGGATCTGAATCTATCAGTTCCAAATAACAATGCCCTGCACGGTTTACTGTTAACTCACTAATTTCTGCTCTAATCCACATTAAGTTGGGGAAAGCATCATCAACCGTGTCTTTTATCAGTACGTTTAATTCAGAAAGCGATAATTGTGTATTTGCCATTTAACCTGGTTTTAAGGTAAATATCCCCAAGTATTAGTACGTAGACGTAGGTTGACTCATATACCGTGAAGGATCATTCATAAATTGTTCGGGATCTGCAATTTTTCCCTTGTTGCCAGCCATTCGTTCGTATCGAATCTGCTCTATACTATCTTGCACTTCCGGGTTTTGTATTTTCCCCAGTTCATAGATCAAGCTATAAGAAAGAGTCCCATCCTCTTCATAATAGTTCCACACATTTTGACGTAAGCCTTCTTTATAAAATGCCTCAAGCTCCATTCTTCCATTCGAAAAATAAGTTTGGCAAAACCCATGGCGCTTACCGTTAAGCATTTGGCATTCAAGATATGGTGATCCACTTTTAAAATAGGCTCGGTAAACTCCGGTTTCCTGTCCGTTAACCCAATCCGACTCTTCAAAAAGTTCGCCGGTTGAATGATAAGTTTGAGCTTTCCCATTTTTCATTCCATTGGAATAAAACTCAGAAGAAACCTTTATGCCTTTATCAAAAGAAATCCATTGTCCATATTTTTCCTGATTAACGTACTGTCCTTCTGCGATAAGCTTACCTGTCTTGTCATAGATGCTTGCATTAGCAGTATCTCCTTGTTCCTGATATGTCAACAGTGCCTTGACCACCCCATTGGAATGGTAGCGCTTAAACTCACCTACAGGCTTATCATCTTTAAAAGTTCCATCATACAACAACTTCCCATTATCCTGTTTTTTCTGCCAATGTCCTTGCTTTTTCCCAGAAACATCTGTTTTATTTATTCCCGACTGGGCATTTGCACCCAACGCAAACAAGAGGAAAAAAACAATAAAAATTTTATTCATGGTATTTCAATTAATACCCCCAAAACTAAGGATTTATTTTGGGGGTAAGTATTTTAAAAAGTAGGAATTTAGCATGAAAGGCACCTTATTCACCCAACGATTTTAAGAACTCCCTCACCGACGAAACCGATTCCAGCTTATAATCTGCCTCTGTATTCTTCAGCCCAACCTTAATAGTAATGGCACTTTTAGGCAATTCACGAAACATATATTCATCGGTCCAGTCATCTCCAATGGCTACAATGCAGTCAAATTGCTGATCTTTTAGAAAACGCATAGCTGCCAACCCTTTATTTACGCCACCTGCTTTTACTTCAATAACCTTATTTCCTTCCATTATCTCTAGGTTGTGATTTGCCGTTAAGGTCAGAAGTTCTTCTTTCAGTTCATTTGCACGCAGATCACCTTGTTCCGGCTCAGCCCTACGATAATGCCAAACCAGAGAATAGTTTTTTTCTTCTATAAATGTTCCTGGCGTACGGTCTACAAAACTTTCTAATAATGGGCGAATATCTGGCTTCCAGTGGCTATTAATATTATCAAGCATTTGCCAATCTTCACCCAAATTCTTTAACCACACGCCATGTTCAACAATGAGATTAACCTGATGATGGCCTAACCATCCCTCCAGTGTGTCTCGATCGCGACCACTAATTATTGTCACAACATTGCGTGCATCATCCTCCAATTTTGTCAACAGATCATGTAGTTCCTGATCTGGTTTTGCAGCTTGCGGATCATTCTTAAAGCCAACCAGAGTTCCATCATAATCAAGGAATATGGCTCGTCTTTCGGCATTTTTAAACTGATACACTAGGTCTTGCGTTACGGAGGCCGTAATTCGTTTTGCTAAAAACTTATGCTGAATAGCCTCAATCTTCCTCAATGCTTTTACAAATTCACCAGCCCACTTAAAAACATTGTAACGACTAATACGCCGCTGCAACATCTTCATCCTTTCGCGTTGTTCTTCAACCGGCATTATAAGAGCCTGATGAATAGCCTCTGCAATTTCGGGTTCATTGTTTGGGTTAATAATAATCGCTTCGCCCATTTCTTTGGCAGCACCAGCCATTTCACTAAGCACAATTACTCCAGTCTGGTTTACCCTTGAAGCAATATATTCTTTGGCCACTAGGTTCATTCCATCGCGAACAGGGGTAATAAGAGCCACATCTGAGTTACTATACAACTCAATTAGACTCTCAAAAGGGAGTGAGCGGTAGAAATACCATATAGGGGTATAATTTACTCCACCAAAGCGACCATTAATGCGCCCCACCAACTCATCAACCTCACTACGTAACAGCTTGTATTGGTCAACCTCACTGCGAGAAGGAACTACGAGCATAATAAGAGTTACCTGATTCCGAAATTCGGGATAACGTTCTAAAAAATGTTCAAAAGCCCTCAAACGATTGGGTATTCCTTTTGTATAATCCAAACGATCAATAGATAAAACTAGTTTGCGATTAGGGGACACCAGAAAGTATTTTTCCAGTTCTCTATGCAATTCTGACTTTTGCGGCAATGTCTTCTGAAAAAGGGCTCTAGACATCTCCATAAATTTCCCGTAATCAATCCCCATTGGCAATGCATCACCCATAATAATACGGTTTTCCACATGAATCTGATTAAATGAAACCTCATATCCAAACAAACGTCTTACCGAGCTAAAAAAATGGCGCTCATAGTCATAAGTATGAAAACCAACAAGATCAGCTCCTAACATACCTTTTATAAGCTCCTTGCGCCAAGGAAGTATCCTGAAAACTTCAAAAGAAGGAAAAGGAATGTGTAAAAAGAACCCTACCGTTACGTCCGGTTTCTTGGACTTAATCATTTCAGGGACCAATAGCAACTGGTAATCGTGTATCCAAATGGTGTCGCCATCATTTAATACCTCAAGTGTTTTATCTGCAAACTTTTGATTTACTTTTTTGTAGGCCTCCCAATATTCAGATTTATACTCGATAAATTGTGCAAAGTAGTGAAACAAAGGCCATATTACATTGTTACTAAATCCTTCATAATAGAGATTTATCTCCTCCTTGGTCAGGTGAACTGCCAGACAACTCTCTTCCACTAACTTCTCATCTATTTTTTTGGTTTCTGATTCGGTAATTTCATCTGCTGCAATACCCGGCCAACCAATCCATTTCCCTCCATATTCCTTGTAAATAGATCTCATTCCTGTTGCTAATCCACCAACACTTGGGACTAATTCAAAATCATCATCGCTCTGTGAAATACTAACTGGCAATCGGTTCGAAACAATATGTATTTTGCTCATAATATAGCGCTTAGGTTGTTTTGAGTTAAAAATCGATTAAATATATTTTACAAAAGCTCAACATCCTGCTCGTTAAAATGTTGATTCATGCAACATCTTTATAAACTACATGATGGAGCAATGTGCAAAAAGAGTACAGGAGAAAAATTTGAAAATCCTCATTGTATAATTTTATTAATTTTGCATCAAATTCCGTCATTCGAGCATTAAAGATGAATAATCTTATTTTGAAAAAAGTAACTTATTTTTCTCAGTTCTCAAAATTACAATGTACAATTGCGGAATATTATATTTAAGCATAACATTTGACTATGAAAAATTTGAACTACGGAATAATTGGGAATTGCAGGAGTGCCGCATTAGTTTCGGAGCATGGAAGTATTGAGTGGTTGTGTTTGCCCCAATTTGATTCGTCTTCTGTTTTTGCCAAAATACTAGATGAAAAAAAAGGAGGTAGCTTTGAAGTTACACCGACCTTCTTACAGAAAATTCATCAATACTACATCCCAAGGACAAATATTCTGGTTACCCGATTCAATTGTATCGATGGAATATTTGAAATCCATGATTTTATGCCTCGTTACCAGCATCCTGATAATAGCAGTTATTATATTCCACCAGATGTAATTCGCTATTTCAAAATTATCATAGGTGAACCTGAAATCGTCATCAAATACAATCCTAAATTAGAATACGCGAAATATCCAACAAAAAACATCATAGAAGAAGAATATATCAAATCCTATACAAAGGAAGGTTCTTATGATTCGCTTTATTTTTATTCAAGCTTTAACCTGAAATCCATTCTCGATGAGCAACCTCTAAAACTTACGAAGGATGAATTCTGTCTGGTTAGCTATAACCAGAAGTTATTACATCAAGACGTGAGACGATCTAAGCTGAAGTTGGAACGCACCAAAGTGTATTGGTTGAACTGGGCAGAGCGAACAACTTCCTATAAAAAATTTGAAGAAGAAATCATCCGAAGCGCCCTCACCCTAAAAATGTTAAGCTTTGATAAAAGTGGAGCTATTTTGGCTGCTCTAACAACATCATTACCTGAAACAATTGGTGAAGAACGAAATTGGGACTATCGATTTTGCTGGATCAGGGATGCTTCGATGGTTGTAAAGATGATGTCTTCTCTTGGGCATTTCAGAATGGCAAAACATTATCTGCGGTTTATCATTGACATTCTGCCAGACAAGGATGAAAAGATGCAAATCATGTACGGCATTCGTGGAGAGAAAGAACTCACAGAGCACGAATTGACGCACCTTTCGGGATATGAGAATTCATCACCGGTACGAACGGGGAATGCAGCCTACGTTCAAAAGCAGAATGATATATATGGGATTTTACTCGATGTAATTTTTCAACATTTCGAAATCTATTCTGTAAGTCTGGAATACAGCGAGGAACTTTGGACAATTGTAAGGAATATCATTAAGGTTGTTGAATCGAACTGGGAGAAACCTGATCGTGGAATTTGGGAAATCCGCAGTGAGAACAAACATTTTACTTTTAGCAAAGTATTGTGTTGGGTGGCTGTTGACAGGGCTGAAAAAATTGCCAAGTTGCTAAAACGCAACATTTATATTGAAAAATGGAGCAAGCTCCGTGACAAAATCAAAGAAGACATCCATCAAAAAGCCTGGTCTGAAAAAAGGCAATCATTTACGCAAGCTTACGGATCAGAGGATTTGGACTCATCTGTTCTGCTAATGGAGTCCTATGGTTTCATTTCGGCCAAAGACGAACGATTTATCAACACCGTTTTAGCCATACAAAAAGATCTAGAACACAATGGATTAATGTACCGCTATAAAAACAAAGATGACTTTGGCACTCCTAAGTCTGCTTTTACGATTTGCTCATTTTGGTTAATCAACAGCCTATATAAAATTGGACGTAAGAAAGAAGCCATTAAGAAATTCAACACTTTGAGAAATTACTCAAACCACTTGGGCCTATATAGTGAGGATCTGGATTTTAAAACAAAGCGAATGCTTGGGAATTTCCCGCAAGCCTATTCACACTTGGCACTCATTGAAACTGCCATGACCATATCAAATGAAGAGATTACCGAAGACGAACAGATAAAAGATTTTTTGCATTAGAGAAGTACTTCATCAATGTAATTCGCTCTCATTGAGTTCAACTATTCAGAAGATTCCCGAGAAAAGATAAAAGCATAAAAAAGCCCTGAAGAAATCTTCAGGGCTTAGAATCTATTATTTCAGATCTCTATTTTACTTCTTCAAAATCGACATCAGTTACTTCACCATCCTGAGATGCGTCAGCTGATTGTCCATTGCCACCAGAAGCACCTGCATCTGATCCAGGTTGTTGACCTCCCTGAGCCTGCGCATTGTACATTTCCTGAGACGCAGCCTGGAAAACTTGGTTAAGCTCTTCAGAAGCGGCATCAATAGCAGCCAAATCTTCACTTTTATGAGCTTCTTTCAGTTTTTCTAGTGCCGCCTCAATAGGCGCTTTTTTATCAGCAGGTAATTTATCACCAAACTCAGTCAATTGCTTTTCCGTTTGGAAAATCAAACTATCTGCTTGGTTCATCTTATCTACTTTCTCTTTAGCCAACTTATCGGATTCAGCGTTAGCTTCAGCCTCTTCACGCATCCGTTTGATCTCATCATCGCTTAAGCCTGAAGATGCCTCAATACGAATTGACTGTGATTTCCCAGTTGCTTTATCTTTTGCATGAACATGTAGAATACCATTGGCATCAATATCAAAAGACACTTCAATCTGAGGTATACCACGTGGTGCTGGAGGTATTCCATCAAGGTGGAATCGACCAATTGTTTTATTGCCAGCAGACATTGGGCGCTCACCTTGCAAAACATGAATTTCTACAGAAGGCTGATTGTTTGCCGCCGTTGTGAATGTTTCTGATTTCTTTGTAGGAATAGTGGTATTAGACTCAATCAATTTAGTCATTACGCCACCCATGGTTTCTATACCTAAAGAAAGAGGAGTAACATCCAAAAGCAATACATCTTTTACCTCACCAGTCAATACGCCACCCTGAATAGCAGCACCAACGGCAACTACTTCATCTGGATTAACACCTTTTGAAGGAGCTTTGCCAAAGAATGCCTGAACTTTTTCCTGAATAGCAGGAATACGAGTTGAGCCCCCAACAAGAATTACTTCATCAATATCTGAGGATGTCACCCCTGCATTTTTCATGGCCTTAGTACATGGCTCAACAATTGCGTTAATTAAGCTATCAGCCAGTTGCTCAAACTTAGAGCGAGTCAATGTTTTCACCAAGTGTTTTGGAATTCCATCCACTGGCATAATATATGGCAAGTTGATCTCGGTCTGAGTAGAACTCGACAACTCAATTTTTGCTTTTTCGGCACCTTCTTTCAAACGCTGCAAAGCCATTGGGTCTTTTCTTAAGTCAATGCCTTCTTCTTTTTTAAATTCATCAGCTAACCAGTCAATAATCACCTGATCAAAGTCATCACCACCCAAGTGAGTATCACCATCAGTTGATTTTACTTCAAAAACACCATCTCCTAATTCAAGGATTGAAATATCAAAAGTACCACCACCAAGGTCAAACACCGCAATTTTGATGTCTCTGTCCATTTTATCAAGACCATAAGCCAACGATGCAGCAGTAGGCTCATTGATAATACGGCGAACCGTAAGACCTGCAACTTCTCCAGCCTCCTTTGTGGCTTGACGTTGTGCGTCATTAAAATAGGCTGGTACAGTAATAACAGCTTCAGTTACTTCTTGTCCCAAATAATCTTCAGCTGTTTTCTTCATCTTTTGAAGAACCATAGCTGAGATTTCCTGTGGTGAGTATTTACGATCGTCAATAAGTACACGAGGTGTATTATTATCACCCTTTACGACCTTGTAAGGAACACGAGATATCTCTTTGCTAACACTAGCAAAAGACTCTCCCATGAAACGCTTAATAGAGTATATCGTTTTTTCAGGATTGGTAATACCTTGACGTTTGGCCGGGTCACCAATTTTACGTTCTCCATTCTCAACAAATGCTACAACAGAAGGAGTAGTACGTTTCCCTTCGCTATTAGGAATTACAACAGGCTCGTTACCCTCCATTACGGCAACGCATGAGTTTGTTGTTCCTAAGTCAATTCCAATGATTTTTCCCATCTTATCTATAATTTTTAATTACGTCTAATCAATTTTTAAATTTTTAACGCTCATCCAAGATCAATGATTATGCCAAGAGGAAATCATGTCATTGAGATGAAAAATTGGCACAAAGGCTAATATTTGCTCATTTTTGAATGGCACATTTGATGACAAAAAGACACACGAAGTATCAAAAACACAATCTGGGAACTAACAGCAAGTAGTTTCGTAAAAAGTTATTTACATTTGCAGCCTATAATAAAATACATATGTCAGTTAATAAAGAAATTAAACGTATTACGACCCATGTTCTTTCAGAAATGAAACTTAAGGGTGAAAAGATATCGATGCTAACCAGTTACGATTTCAGTATGGCAAAACTGGTAGATCAAGCAGGAATTGATGTAATATTAGTTGGTGACTCAGCCTCTAACGTGATGTCTGGAAATGAAACAACGCTTCCCATCACATTGGATCAAATGATTTACCATGGAACATCTGTTGTAAAAGCGGCTAGTCGTGCACTTGTAGTTGTAGACATGCCTTTTGGAACCTATCAGGGGAACAGCAAAAAAGCCTTGAGTTCTGCCATACGAATTATGAAAGAAACAGCAGCTGATGCCGTTAAACTAGAAGGTGGACAAGAAATTATTGAATCTGTGAACCGGATTCTATCTGCTGGCATTCCGGTTATGGGACATTTAGGATTAATGCCTCAATCCATTCACAAATACGGAACTTATACTGTACGGGCCAAGCTGGATGAAGAAGCGGAGAAATTACTTGAAGACGCAAAAATATTAGAAAAGGCGGGATGCTTTGCCATTGTTTTGGAAAAAATTCCAGCCACATTAGGAAAAAAAGTAGCCGAAGCTGTAAAAATACCAATCATTGGAATTGGTGCCGGAAACGGAGTTGATGGGCAAGTGCTTGTTATTCATGACATGCTTGGTATCACTCAGGAATTCTCTCCACGTTTTTTGCGCCGTTACCATAATCTTGCTGCAGAAATTCAAGGTGCAGTTGGTAGTTACATTGATGATGTGAAGTCATTAAGTTTTCCGAATGAAAAGGAACAGTACTAGTATCCAAAAGAAAAATTAACAAATTGAAGGACATAATAATCAACACTTCCTTCAATTAATTTTCAACACTTGATTATATATAAAGAACAGTTTATTGTTCGTTTTCACCTTTTCACTTTCAATAGCAAATATTACACATGCAAGTAATTTACGAAGACAATCACATTATCGCCATAAACAAAGACTGCGGAGAAATTGTGCAAGGCGACAAAACCGGAGATGTGACATTAATTGATCAGGTAAAAGCCTACATCAAAAAAAAATACAATAAACCCGGTGATGTCTATCTAGGCTCACCACACCGCCTTGACAGACCTACAAGTGGGATTGTTCTTTTTGCAAGAACAAGCAAAGCGTTGACTCGTCTGAATGAAATGTTTCAAGACAAAGATGCCATAAAGAAAACGTACTGGGCTGTGGTAGACACTCTTCCGGAAAAAGAAGAAGATACATTAGAGCATTATTTATGGAAAGATGAAGGCAAAAACAAAAGTTTTGCATCACTAAAGCCAAAGAAAGGTGCCCGGTTTTGCAGCCTCAGCTACAGCCACAAAGCCAGCCTCAACCGGTTTCATCTACTTGAAGTAATTCTTCACTCAGGTAGACATCATCAAATAAGAGTGCAATTATCAAAAATTGGAAGTCATATTAAAGGTGATCTAAAATATGGAGCAGCACGTAGTAACCACAATGCTGGGATTCACCTTCATGCCCGCAAAATTGAATTTGTACACCCAATTAAGAAAGAGCCGATAACAATCATCGCTAAACCACCAAAAGGGGATCCAATCTGGTATGATCTGAGTCAAATTAAAGGATTGTAGGATTGACCTATGAGTAAATGCGGTTATTGAAAGAGAAACAAAAATTACAAAGAGTGGCTCTTACAGTGAAGAGCCGTTAAAACTCATAGGCAACAAGCCTTCAATATTATCCAACACTTCAATTTTACTATTACTATCAAGTATCAGTCGGATGGGTTGGTTAAAACGATGCTCTGTTTCCAGCATGACTTGACGACAAGATCCGCAAGGGCTGAGGTTTTTTGCTGGGTTCCCGTTCTTGTCAATAGCACTTATAGCAATACTTACTACAGGCAAGTCCGGAAAATTTGCATTTGCCCAAAACAAAGCAGTTCGTTCAGCACAAAGCCCTGCAGGCGAAGATGCATTTTCCTGATTATTACTGGTAATAATACTGCCATCTGCCATTCTTAATGCTGCCCCCACTTTAAATCCGGAATATGGGGCATAAGCCTTACTCGAAATCTTCTGGGCAGCACCTACCAATTCTCTGTCATCTGCTGAGAGATCCGAAATATTTTTGTATTCGTAAATAAGAATCTTGATTTCTTTCGTTTGCATAGGAAAGCATTTTTTCAAATGTACATTTTTAATTACATTTTCACCAATGTGTAGAATTCAATGCTTTTTATATTTTTGTTAAAAATTAATCCACATGATTAGGAAAATTCTTGCCACAATTGCATACTTAACACTCTCTATTTCTGCATTTTCTCAAAACTCTCTAACTCGGATTGAATATCTTGAGAAATATGAGCTTCTTGCCATACAAGAAATGCAACGAACTGGCATCCCTGCAAGCATTACGTTAGCGCAGGCCTGTCTGGAATCAGGAAACGGCAATAGTCAATTAAGCCGAAAATCAAATAATCATTTCGGTATCAAATGCAAAAGTTCATGGACCGGCAAGCGTGTTTACCACGATGACGACAGCAAAGGAGAATGTTTCCGACATTACAATTCGGTTGAACAATCTTTTGAAGATCACAGCAATTTCCTACTGGAGAACCCACGGTACAGTTCGCTTTTCTCACTTAAACTAACAGACTACAAAGGTTGGGCTCGAGGCTTAAAGAAAGCAGGTTATGCCACAAACCCCGAGTATGCAGTTCAGTTAATAAATATTATCGAGCAATATGAATTATACCTATATGATGAAGGAATTGGTGAAAAACGAATGCCTAGAATTATAAGCACTGGCAATTCCAATGATAACGGTTCGTTGATAAATCCATACCAAACCCGCAAGGTAACTTTGCGAAATGGGCTAAAATCAATTGTAGTTGTTTCTAGTGATACTTTCGAAAGTATTGCAAATGAATTCAACTTAAAAGCCTGGGAAATATATAGATATAACGATTATAAAGAAGGGCATAAGACTACCGAAAACGAAATCCTATACATTGAACCCAAAAGTAAAAAAGCAGATAAATATCACGCAACTCATATTTTTGAAAGTGATGACAGCATGCATTATGTCTCACAATTCTATGGTGTAAAGCTCAAATCTCTTTACCGCAAAAACAGGATGAAACAGGGAGAGCAACCTTTGGTTGGAACGGTTATCTACCTAAGAAACAAAAGACCTAAATAATATTGGCACGAATTGGAGAGAAACAAACACCAATTAGCAATCATACAGTCCCGATAAATCTACTGTAAATCTGTTTTGGGTTTTTCGGATTGATTACGAAACCTAAAAAAAAGCCAAGGCAATAATACCCGGTCTGCGAACAACACAAAATTCAACACAAAGAAGAGTGAAAGAATCTGAGATCCATGTAAGGACATCATGGTTTTTAGGGTTAAAACAAAATCTTCGTTTATCAGATAAAATACAATACCCGGTATCACCAAGACCAATACAACTGTTGCTAAAATTGAGACGTATTCCACAAGATCGTTCTTTCGACTTGTTCTGGCTTCCCATCTTTGGGTTAAACGATCTGCAAAATTTGCTTGCAGAAAATAATCAGGCTTTTCCCTAAGTGCTTTATCAATAACCTCATCAAATTCGTCATTTTTCATGAAAAACCTCCTTTTCCAATGGTTGTGCCTGCATATCAGCTACAGACTTCAATTTTTCTTTCAACAGCTTTCTTGCTCTAAACAAATAGCTTTTTATTGTTCCTTCAGGCATGCCCGTAATCTTCTCAATATCCTGATAGGAAAACTCCTCCAAATGATACAATGTCAAAACCGTCCGATAATGCAATGGCAAAAATTCTATCTGCCCCCTAATATATCGATGCAAATCCGACCTTTCAACAACGTCGTAGTCAACTGCTCCCTCATGCCTGACATCTTCAAGATTTTCAACAGTCTGCCATTCAGACTTCCTAAATTTCCTCAAATAACTAATGCTTGAATTATAAGCTATTGTCGCTATCCAGGTTGAAAGTTTACAATCTCCTTTAAATTTTTCGATATGCTGGTACACCTTTAAAAAAACATCCTGACAGACATCCTCCAGATCGGCATTTCGCTGAACAATACGCCCGGCAATGTGCAATACCAAATTCTGATGCTTAGACACCAAAAATCTGAACGCATGCGCATTACCGTTTTTAACTTGTTTTATCAGCTCCTCATCGGTCATATTCTTGATTTGACATCTTGAGAGAAATAATGTTGCAGAAAGTTGCAGATTATTTTTCACTTTATTTTCATTTGACCTGCAACATATTTGAAACCTGCGGGTCAAACCTATCAAACACATATAAACTAGAAACCATTATGGAAGAACTTTTTATTACTGCAGTCGTGTTTTTTTGTATCTATCATACAATAAAACTAATAACTACCTATTTATTAAAAAGGAGAATTGTTAAAAGTGGTCATATTGAAAAAGCGGGAATATTAGATCCTATAGAAGAACCTTCTTCTTCAGAAGAAGCGAATAAATATCCTTCGCTAAAATGGGGACTTGTTGCTTTTATGGCAGGACTTGGGCTAATTATAACGGAGATACTTAAAAGTACCAATTCCTTTGGCAACCTTGACTTTAGGTACTCTACATTACCTTTTGGAATTGAATTGGTATTTATATCAATGGGATTCCTGATTTACTTCGTAATCGTAAATTTCAGTAAACGCAAATAAATAAAACAGGAGGGCACTTTCAAAGTGCTCTTCCTGTTTTTACTTTGTATTTTTCAGGCTGTTGAAAGCCCCTTAGGAAATCAATGGTTTTCATTCTTTTTTTGCCTGCTAGCTGCAAATCGGTAATTCGAAGCCATCCATCTGAGCAAGCTATTTTCAGGTATGTTTTCGCGTCAGAATCAAGCGTTGCAGGCGTCGTAGGCGAACTTAAGTCTTTCTCTACTGCGAATACTTTCAATGCAAATGTTTTCCCAGTTTCATCTTCTAACTCAGTCCATGCTCCAGGATATGGAGATAGCCCTCGTATTAAATTCCGCACTTGGTCAACCGGCTTTCCCCAGTCAATGCGACAATCATCTTTAAAAATTTTTGGTGCAGGCTTCAATGCATCACGTACAATAAGCTGCTCTTGGTCAACAGCACTGTAATTCCCTTCTGCAAGAGCATCTACTGTTTTCACAACAAGCGTTGCACCAATCCCCATCAGTTTGTCATGTATATCGCCAATGTTGTCATTCTCTCCAATTTCGATTTTTTCTCGAAATAAAATTGCTCCTGTATCTATTTCATGTGAAAGTAAAAAGGTAGTTACGCCAGTTTCTTTTTCACCGTTAATGATGGCCCAATTTAAGGGTGCTGCACCACGATACTGAGGAAGAAGTGAACCATGTAAGTTAAATGTTCCTAGGCGAGGCATGTTCCACACTATTTCGGGAAGCATACGAAAAGCCACCACAATTTGCAGATCGGCCTTTAGTTTTTCCAGCCCACTAACAAAATCCGGGTTTTTAAGTTTTTCGGGTTGCAAAATGTTTAATCCTTGCTCGACTGCATATTTTTTCACGGCAGATTCTTGTACTTTCCTACCGCGTCCTGCCGGCTTATCCGGAACAGTAATCACACCAACAATATTATATCCACCTTCAACCAATGCCTGCAAACTTGAAACAGCAAATTCAGGTGTCCCCATAAAAACAATACGCAAATCTTTCCCTATCATAACTTAAACTGTTTGATTGCAAAGATACCTTATCAGTCGAGAAATTCCAGACTACAAATCCCAAACTTCAAATTAAATTAAGAACGACAATGGCTATGACTGTTATAGAAAATTCGTATTCACAAAGTTCTGAAACTTTTCTTTGTATTGATCGCTAACAGGAATATAAGTTTTTCCAAAGACAATACGACTTCTTTCTATGGTTTCAATTTTTTGTAAGTTAACGATGTATGAACGATGGACTCGCATGAAACGATCGGAAGGTAATTTTTGCTCCAAGGATTTTACAGTATTTAATGACATGATAGGCTTAATCTCATTTTGCAAAAATACCTTTACATAATCTTTTAATCCTTCGATATAAAGGATATCGTTGAAATTAATTCTTCTGATTTTATATTCTGATTTAAGAAACAAGAATTCGGCACCTGTCTCCAATGTTGGAAGTGCTGCTTCTTCGAGGTCGAACAATTTTTTCGCTTTTTGAGCAGCTTTTAGAAACTCTTCGTAATTAAAGGGTTTCAAGATATAATCTACTGCATCTAACTTATAGCTTTCCAAAGCATAATTTTCGTAGGCAGTAGTAAAAATTATTTTAGGACCTTCCTTTAGTACACGTGCAAATTCTACACCTGTCAAATCCGGCATCTGGATATCCAGAAAAATAAGATCTACAACCTCCTGCCCCAAAAATTCAATTGCATCAAGTGGATTGTCAAATTCACCAACAAGCTCCAGAAACGGAGTTTTACGAACATACTCTGTCACAAGCCTAAGTGCCAGCGGTTCATCGTCAATTGCTATCGCTCTTATTTTCATTTTGAAAGTCTTAAATATCTAACACTAGTTCAACAATATACTTATCCTCTGATTTTTCTGCCTTCAATACATGTTTACCTGGATATAATAATGCAAGTCTCTTTTTCACATTTTCAAGACCTATTCCGCCATATTGTTCATCATCCGGATTACTACTCGTGCCTATACTATTTACAGTTAAAAAGCGAATATGATTCTCCTCTATTGTCATATTGATGTCAATAAATGACTTTTCACGGTAACTAACACCATGTTTAAATGCATTTTCAACAAAGGATATAAATAACAAAGGAGGCACACTAATGTCCTTACACTGGTCAGGTAATGAAACATTAAGATCAACCTTACTGCTTAATCGCAGTCTCATTAGATCGATATAGTTTGTCATAAACACAACCTCATCACTCAGTTTAGAATGCCCTCTCTCTGAATCATATATTAAATAACGCATCAATTTTGAAAGTTTATGCACTGCCTCTTGTGCATCATTCTGATCAATTCCGATCAGAGAATAGATATTGTTTAATGTATTAAAAAAGAAGTGCGGACTAATCTGATTTTTGAGGAATGCAAGCTCTGAATTCAATTTTTCTTTTTCAAGTTCTTTCTTTTCTTTCTCAGTTTGTGACCACCTGCGTATTATGGCTAAACCAAAAGAAAAAGCCCAAATCATAATTGACACAATAAAATAACCTAGAGCCCTAAGTTGCACGAATACACGAAATGCTTGCATATTTAACTCGGGAGAAGTCCAGAACTGCTGGTTATACATGGCCCGTTTCTCTTCTAATTGAACCATTAATACATGCTCAAAGAAACCAGAAATCATACCTACAAACAAGATTACAACAAAGGAAAGAATAAAATACTTCACCTTTTTGTCCCTGAAAAAATACTTAGGAACAAGCCATAAATAGTTCAGATAAAACAGAAGCCCAATTGGAAAGATAAACCCATAAAAACGATATGGGATTGAACTTTGACTACCTTCAAAATATGTTCGTACAATATAGATGGGAATCATTATTATAAAAAACCATGCAAGAAAATGCAGCGATATAGTAACAATATTATTTGAAGGGGAATGTTTTTTCATCTTTTTGAATTCTGGATATCAAATATAATAAAATAGGGAGACCGAGAAACAATGGAGTTCCTCAGTCAACCCTGGAATTATACTAATCAAAACTTATTCATACCGTATTGCATCAATAGGATTAAGGTTAGCAGCTTTTCGGGCCGGATACCAGCCAAAGAATAAACCAATGCCCACACAAACTGAGAAAGCTAACACAACCGAATAGAGCTGAACAACAGCATCAACTCCTAATATGCTACCGGCAAGTGTTGCAAGTAAGTATCCAATGATAATTCCGATAATTCCTCCCAGCACACTTAGCACAGCTGCTTCAATAAGAAATTGCATTAGAATATCATAGCCACGACCACCAACTGCCATGCGTAGTCCAATTTCACGTGTTCTTTCTGTCACAGAAACAAACATGATATTCATGATCCCGATTCCTCCTACAAACAGTGAAATACCAGCAATTGCACCAAGCAAGTATTTTATTGCATCTATCACGGTAGAAACAGTACTTATCATCTCAGATTGAGACATTACATTAAAATCATCATCGTCTCCTTCTTTAATTTTATGTTCTTTCCTTAAAATATCTTCGATACTTGCAATAGCAGCTTCCGAATCATTTTCGTCTGTAACCGACAAATAAATACCTTGTATATAATCGATGGACAATAGTCTTCGCTGAACAGTTGTGTATGGTGCAATAATAATATCATTCTGATCTTGCCCCATTGTAGCGGCTCCTTTATCTTCTAACACGCCTATCACTTTAAAAGGAATGTTTTTCACCCTGATTGTTTTCCCCAATGGATCTTCACCCTGCGTAAACAACTCTTCAACAACCGTTTGTCCAATAATACAAACTTTATCAAGAGCACGAATCTCTCTGTCCGTAAAAACTCGACCTGAACCAATCACAAGGTTTCGTATTGAAAGATACTCTTGGTTTGCACCATACATCGATGTTGACCAGTTGTTATTCCCATAAATAACCTGAGCACTGGACTGTACCTGAGGAGATATTGCAGCAACATAAGGACTTCTCGTCTTTATTGCTTCCATATCACTCATCTCTAACCTTGAGGAACCTGAACTTCTCACGGGTCCGGTTTGTTGAGCTCCCGGCATAATCATCACTAAATTGGTTCCCAGTCCTGACATCTGATTTTGGATATACGACTTTGATCCTTCGCCCATTGCCAACATCGCGATAACTGAAGCAACTCCTATAATAATGCCTAACATAGTAAGGAATGCCCTGAACTTACTCCTTTTTATAGCTGTTAGTGCTATTTTAAATGTATTCGTATAATTCATTTTGCTAGTATTTTAATAGTCCTCTTCAACTGGCAGTTCTGCTAACATTTTAGCTGCAGAAAGCCTGTCTTTAACCAATTCCTTACTAATCACATGCCCATCTCTAAAAACAACCTGACGGGTTGTAAACCTGGCAATGTCAGGCTCATGGGTAACAAAGACGATTGTTTTGCCTTCTTCATTCAATTTCTGAAACAAGGCCATAATCTCATAGGAAGTTCTCGTATCCAGGTTACCTGTTGCTTCATCGGCCAGTATTACTACCGGATCATTTACCAACGACCTTGCAATTGCAACACGCTGTTGTTGCCCTCCGGATAATTGATTCGGAGTATGGTGCATCCTGTCTGCTAAGCCAACAGCCTCCAGAGCTGCAATAGCTCTCTCTTTTCGTTCTTTCGCTTTAATTGTAGGATTGTAATAAAGCGGAAGCTCCACATTCTCAAGCGCAGTAGTTCTTGCCAGCAAATTATAAGACTGGAAAACAAAACCAAGTTTGTTGTTTCGCAGCCCGGCTAAGTCATTCCTACTCAACTCCCTCATTGGAACACCATCCAACAAATATTCTCCTGAAGTTGGTCTATCCAGACATCCCATAATATTTAGCATGGTCGACTTTCCAGATCCACTTGTACCCATAATCGCAACAAACTCCCCTTCTTTGATCTGCAGGTTGATACCTCTTAAGGCATGAACCTTAACCTCTCCCAGATCGAATTCTTTCCTGAGATCTTGAACTTCTATAATTGTTTTCTTTTCAGACATTTCTACTTCCTTCCTTTTAAAGTTTCATTAAGACTATCTACCTCCTGGACGTGGCATCGATCCAAATATGGAAGAACTCTCTTCTTCAGATTTTGCCGGTTCAAATGCAGTCAGCACTTCATCGCCTTCATTAAGTCCGGATATTATCTCGTAGTTTGCTTCATCAGTATTTCCTAATTCAACCTTCTGTTGTGAGATGGTATTGCCTTTCCTAAGCCAAACCAATCTTTCTCTATCTGAACTCGTATTCAAAGTAGCTTCATCAATCGTTACTTCAGGATTCGTATTTGCGTATGTTTTTATTTCATCATTACTTATTGTTACATTCAACGCCCTAGCAGGTAAAAGCAAAGTTTCGTCCTTTGTAATAGGATAAAAAGAAACGCTTGCAGTCATACCCGGCATTAATGACATATCTGGATTCGGAGCAGTAATAACAACTGTATAGGTAATTACATTAGAACTCTCAACGGGTTGTAAGCGAATCTGTGTAACGACTCCATCAAATACCATGTCGGGATATGCATCAACTGTAAAGTCAACACGCTGGCCCTCCGACACTTTACCTATATCAGCCTCGTCAACATCAGCCTCAACCTGCATTTGAGTAAGGTCGTTCGCAATAATAAACATGGTTGGAGTATTAAAGCTTGCTGCAACAGTTTGCCCTTCATCTACCGATCTTTCAAGAATAATACCATCAATAGGAGAAGTAATCGTTGCATAATCCAGATTAATTTTATTTCTATCGTAAGTTGATTGTGCCTGTTTTAATGCAGCAACAGCATTATTGTAATTGTATTCCTGTAGATCAAAATCAGACTGGGCAATTAACTTTTTATCGATCAATGTTTTATATCTCTCATATGTTGCTTTCTGGTATTTCACCTGTGCTTCTGCCTGATCAACGGAAGCCCTACTTTGATCTAACTGAGCTCTAAGTGGAGTCTC
Organism: Prolixibacteraceae bacterium; assembly: GCA_963662675.2. Classification (GTDB taxonomy): domain Bacteria; phylum Bacteroidota; class Bacteroidia; order Bacteroidales; family Prolixibacteraceae. The sequence continues at coordinate 388,141 of CAXXHP010000001.1, read as the reverse complement.
ATCCAATTGAGCCAACAACTGACCCTTAACTACCTGTGAGTTATAATCCACATATATTTTCTCAATAACCCCAGAAACCTGAGTACCAACCTCTACGGTTTCCACAGCCTCAAGGGCTCCGGTTGCAGTAATAATGTCACTTACATTACCTCGTGTAATTCTTGCTGTTTCAATCTCAATAGTGTCTGCTTCGCCTGAAAATCCAAATATTCCAATTCCTCCTGCTATTATTACAATAGCTGCTCCGATATATAAAGTTTTCTTTTTCATTTGTTTCTAGATATTAAAGTGTTAATGATATTCCTTTGTAAAAATCAAGTATTTTATAATTGAAAATGAGATTGAATTTTGACTGCAGTAATGAACTTTCAGTCGTTATTAGGTTTGTCTTCTCAAACAAGTAGTCAACTGAATTTAATAAGCCTAATTCATATTTCTCTGCTGCTACATCATTTGATTGTTTCACAGCGCGATACTTTTCTAGATTGGCTTCATATTTTGACTGAGCAGACTCAACATCAACAACTGCTTGTTCAATTTCTTTCCTTAATGTGTTCTTCGTATTTATTGTCTCTAATTCAGCTCTTTCAATTCCAATTTGTGCAATTCCTATGCTCGTTTTTACCTGTTTCTTCTGATAGACAGGAATTGACAGTGTTAATCCAACTGATGGACTTACCTTATTTGACAGCTGATTTGTATAACTAAATCCAGATAATGAATTCGAATAATTTGTACTTAATCCTGCATTTAGGGATAAACTTGGGAGTAAACTTGCTTTTGCAATTTCCTCATCCAGCTTCGCATTTTGTAAATCAATTTCTACTTTTTTAATCTGAGGTTTAAACTCTAATGCTTGCTGAAAAATTTCATTCGCCTCCGGTTCTAATCCAAGGTTTAACATATCGTCCATGCTGGGAGCAGCAATTGAAAAATCATCCCCTACAGGCATCTCCATTAATTGCATTAATGAAACACGACTTGTTGATAATTGACTTTCGGCATTTGCTAATGTCAGTTTCTCAGAAGCAAGCTCTGATTTAATTTGCAAAAAATCTGATTGAGAAACTAACCCCAAGTTCATTCGTTCTTCGGCTAGAATAAGCTCTTCGCCTGTCGCTTCAATTTGTTTCTCTGCATTTAAAACGCTTTCCTGTGCGTATAATATCTGAAGAAAGGCATTCAGAATATTCAATTCTACAGACTCCTTTACAACCTCTGTATACAAGAGACTACTTTGCAAATCAAGTTTCGATTGTTCGATCTGATTTTTAAGCTTGTCTCCATTGAATAATACAACACTTGAGTTAACAGAGTAACTGGTACTATTCGATCCATCTAAACTCCCATAATCTCCGGCTTGAACATCTACACTTTTATTCCAGCCAAAATTTTGACTTACTGAAGCTGAAACAGACGGCAACACAGAAGCCTTTGATTGCTCTGCATACAACATACTTGACTCTTCGGATAATGCTGCCTGCTGAACCTGAATATTGTTGCTTAATGCATAATTAATACAATCCTCAAGTGTCATCTGCGCATTTTGAGCCCTGACACTGGCAAAACTTGCCAGCATCAGGGTGGAGATCAAAATAGCTTTGATTCTCTCTAATCTAAAAAACCTACTACCTAAACTTAAAACCATTGTTTTCATGTGCTTTGTATTTTGACTGTAAACCTACAGCACAACACAAGCACTTGAAAAAGGAATAGAAGTTTATGGGTATTTCACCGACAGTTTCCCTTTTTTTAAGAATTCAGAAAGGCAGGGAGTAAAGAAAAATTCGATTTAGAGCAAAAAATAGCCGGCATATTAGCCGGCTATTTATATTTTCTCTCCACTTCTGGACGTAATTTTCGATTTCCTTTTTGTGCTATGGGATCATAAGGACAGTGCTTGCATCCATTCGAACAACAATACCCCCTTTTTACTAGATAACTTTCGGTCATCACCCGGTAGCCTTCTTTGCTGAGATAAAAATCTTCACCTTCAACAAAACTATCATAGCTATCTGAAAAGAGATGATCGAAAGTACCCATTAGCACTAATCGTATTTAAATTTTTGAAGGAAATGGCCCATCTTGTCGCGTTTAGTTTTAAGATAACGCTGATTAAACTCATTGGGTGCCATTTCCATTGAAACAGTATCTTCTACAGTTAATCCATATCCTTCAATGCCAACACGCTTCACCGGATTGTTGGTCAACAATCTCATTCTACCAACATTGAGATCCCTAAGAATCTGAGCACCTACTCCATAATCACGCTCATCAGCCTGAAAACCAAGTTCAATATTCGCATCAACCGTGTCCATTCCCTCATCTTGCAATTTATAGGCCGCAATCTTGTTCATCAAACCAATACCACGCCCCTCCTGCATCATGTAAACAACAACTCCTTTCCCTTCCTCTTCAATCATCTCCATAGACCTGTGCAGTTGATCGCCACATTCACATCGGAATGATCCAAAAATATCACCTGTCATACATGATGAATGCATACGCACCAAAACGGCTTCATCCTCATCCCAAGTCCCTTTTATTAAAGCAACATGTTCCATCCCGTTTGATTTCTGACGGAAAGGGATGACACGGAAATCACCATATTTAGTTGGCATAGGAACCTCCTCGCCCCGTTCAATCAAACTTTCAGTTTGAAGACGAAATGCAATAAGGTCTTTGATTGAAACGATTATCAAATTGAATTTCTGAGCTACTTCCATCAGTTCTGGAAGACGAGCCATAGTCCCATCTTCATTCATGATTTCAATCAATACACCTGCTGGCTTCAACCCCGCAAGGCGCGCCAAATCAACAGCTGCCTCAGTATGGCCTGAACGTCGCAAAACTCCACGGTTTTTAGCCTTTAAGGGAAAGATATGTCCGGGACGTCCCAACTCTTCAGGTGTAGTATCATCATTGGCTAGCGCCTGAATAGTTTTTGAACGGTCGCTTGCCGAAATACCAGTAGTACATCCGTAGCCAATCAGATCAACCGAAACAGTGAAAGGGGTTTGATGAGAAGAAGTATTCATTCCAACCATCAAATCAAGCTCCAACTCTTCACAACGACTCTCTGTAAGTGGTGCACAAATTAATCCACGTCCATGCATGGCCATAAAGTTGACCTTCTCTGGTGTAATTAACTCTGCCGCAGCAATAAAATCACCTTCATTCTCGCGATCTTCATCATCAACAACAATTACCAGATCCCCATTTCTAATGGCTTCAATCGCTTCCGGTATTGTATTTAATTTGAACTCTGTCATTATAATTATCTGTGTTCCAAAATGCAGGTGCAAAACTAAGGAAAATTATTTACTTACAAATGACTTTCGCCAGTTAAGCCCTTTTTGATTTATCCCATGTTACTTTTTGTTTCCCGATAAAAAATCGAAATATACCTGCAATAGATGCATAGTTCATCACAACAAAGTAATATGGCACAAATAGATACTTGCTTTTGATCTTACGATTACCAATCAACCATCCGCCAAATGCAATAAAATACAATAATATCTGGATATAAAAGAATAGGCTATAGAAAGAAAATACAGCCAAATTATTTTTCTGCAATAAGATTAAGAAATTAACAAATACTAACCCAAATAGAGAAAAGGGGGCAATAGTCCAACGCAAGACCTTGTGTGAAAAATACTGAAAACTCAACCATCCAAAACGAAACGGATTGAGCAATGCGGGCATTCTAAAGATTGACTGAACACCTCCTGCTGCAATTCGTATCTTTCGTTTTAATTCTTCAGTGACATTAGCGGAGGCTGTCTCTGAAGCATAAGCACCTGGAGCATAGGCAATTTTATATCCTTTTTGGGCAATTCGTAAAGAAATGATAAAATCATCCAGAATGGTGTCGCTTTCAATTTCCTCGTATAATTCACTGCGCACAGCAAATAATTCACCTGCTGCTCCAACTGATGAATTCAACTCAGCATCCATCTTTTTAATACATGATTCGAAACGCCAATACAAACTTTCACCAGATGCAGCCGCATTGTCATCTTTTTGATCAATAATTCGTTTTTCTCCGGCAACACATCCAACATTCGGGTCATTGAACTGACGAATAATTTCCAATATTGAATCTCTGTTTAATATTGTATTGCAATCTGAGAAAATAATGATTTGTGCCTCAACAAACCTAACTCCCCGATTCATCGCATGTACTTTCCCTTTTCGTTCGGGCAAGTGTTTGACTTGAATTTCGGGGTACTCCTCCAACAGTTCAGGAGTTCCATCATCAGAACCATCTGTAAGCCACAAATATTGAATTTTATCTTTTGGGTAATTTAGATGAAAAGAATTCTCCACCTTGGCAACTACAAAGTCTTTTTCATTATACGCAGTAACAAAGAGGCAAACATGAGGCAATTCAGGATCTGCATCATGGTCTTCTTCCTTTTTTACAAAAGCCCTTTTAATATGTACCAGCAACCACAACAGCACAGCATAACCGATAAATGTGTAAGAAACAACGATGAATAATATCCAGAATAGTTTTTCAATCATGAAGTTGCTGCTTGTAGAATTCGACTAATGAATCGACAATGGCTAAGTTATCAAATTTCTTATGAATAAAGCTGACTGCATTTTTACAAAGCTTTTCAAACAGACTCCGATTGGCAAGCAATTCATTAATTGCAAGAATGAAATCTTCGGGAGTATTTGCTATTAAAATATTTTCACGATCAACCGAAGGAATCCCTTCGCTACCAATTGAAGTACTCACAATGGCTTTCCCGAGAGCCATACCCTCTACAATCTTTATGCGCATCCCGCTCCCCGACATCAAAGGGACTACCATAATTGCCTTTGAGTTCATAAAGCGATACGCATCCTCAACTTCACCTAAATAAACAACACCTTCGACATTAAAAATGGATTCAATCCATGCAGGAGCATTTCTTCCGGCAATATAAAACTTCAATTGTGGATTTAACTCCTGCAATGGCTTCCATATCTGGTTTAGAAACCACATTAGCCCTTCCTGATTTGGAGTCCAATCCAAAGCTCCTATATGAAATAATGAAGGATACTCAAGCTCCTTTGCTGTTGGTACAAGAGTAGACAGATCAATGCCCGCTTGTGAGATATGTTTTGGTTTTTGGTTTCCCATTTCATCTAGAATGGCACCATCTCGCTCCGTAATTGGCACAATCACGTCGTAATCATTTAAAAATTCGGTTTCTAATTTCTTTAGTCTACCGGAAAGTATTTTCAAATATAATCTACGGATACCTTTTGCCATCTTGGCGGTGCGCTGCCATATTTCATGCTCAATATTATGAGCGCGATATGCAACTAAGGCTTTACTATATTGCCTTACAAGTGGGATATACGGACAAAGGTAAAGCCCTTCCATTTGTACGACATCGTATTCATTTTCTTTCAATAAAGAAATTAGCTTTCTGCTATAGTCTTCATTAATAAATCGTTTCGCATTGTATGGCAGCTGTGAAAAGAGCAGATTATTAACCACACCCCAGACTGTAATAAGAGCTGGCACATCCACCAACTGGAAATTAATTTCATTGGCTAAATGTTCAGGGATATCTTCTTGATGGACATAGTGTTTTTCTGTATTCATAGCCAACACAGTAACTTGATGGCCATGAAGAAAAAAGCCTTTTGATAAAGTTAAAGTGGCAATGGCACCCCCATCCTTTGGAGGCCAAGGAACTTTATTGGTTAGCTGAAGAATTCTCATTTCCAGATTTTTCTTTTCGCATTGAAATAAAACGAAGAAAACGCTTCAGGTTATATTGGTAAGTTTCAATATTCATGATCCCTGAATCATTTGCAGCCTTATATGTTAAAAATATACCTAACGGTAAAAACATAAACGTAGAAAACCACATTCCATTAAACATTAACCACATATCTTCTCTTGCAAATTTCTCTCCGGATATAGTTACCATATAATAGGCAATGAACATGAAAATTGATACGACAACAGGCATTCCCAATCCACCCTTTCGAATAATGGCTCCCAATGGAGCTCCTATAAAGAAAAAAATCAAGCAAGCTAGTGGCCATGTGAACTTTTTATGCATCTCCATGGTGTAGCGATTAACTGATTTCTTCCTCCCATAAAGATCGGCAATATTCTGATTAAGATATTGTTTATTTGCTCTTGCAAAACTAAGAGCACGTGTTAAGACATCCGTCTTATCGAATAAATCCATTTCATTGAAATAGTCAACATTCAGGTTTTGCAGCTCTGAAACAAAAGGCTTATAACTACTTATTGAATCATTTTTTATGCTTAAGGTTATGCTCGAACCATCCAGCACATCATTGTAATTCATGACTACCAATAGATCCCGAACCCTCTTCTCATAGTCTAGATAAAGGGAGTCTTCGGATTGCTCCAACTGTGTCAGGTTCATCATTCTATAAGTACTTCTCAACATATCTTCATTCGTACGTTTAAAGTCGAAGCCTTCAAGCGGAACTGTAATAACCTGCTTATTAAACCAATTTCGGCGAAACTCATATCTATCATTTTTACGACCACTTGATTCTTCATCTGTTGAAGTTTCCCCATTAAACAAGGTCATGATCATGAATTTTTTATCATCCGATATTTTCATGGAACCAGAATCTGCTACAGTTACTGATAGATTTCCATTTTGCTTGGTGTGATCATAAATCATGATATCATACATCATGCTACTAGTGCGACTTTTTCGCTCAACTTTTATGCTATAGTTTGTAATTGCATTCGTGAAGACGCCTTCATTGATAACCATCTCTGGTTTTTGCTTTTTAACACTAAGCATAACTGCTCCAAACTTTAAATTGGTCTTGGGCAGGATATTGTTTGAGAAATAGAAAGCAAAAATGGTAAGAAGAATTGCGACTAAAAAGATGGGCTTCATTATACGGAACAACGAAATTCCTGAAGCTTTCATGGCCACCAACTCGTAGTTTTCGCCCAAATTACCAAAAGTCATTATAGAAGCCAGCAACATAGCTAAAGGGAAAGCCATGGGCACCAATGCAAGAGAAGCATATGCCAACAATTCAGCTACAACATTCCACTCCAGCCCTTTTCCGACCAATTCATCAATATATTTCCATAAAAACTGCATAAGCAATATGAAAACACAAATGAAGAAGGTCATTAAAAATGGCCCGATAAAACTTTTTAAAACAAATTTATGTAAACGCTTCATTGTCTAACTTTAGAAACGATTACAAAACTAAGTTATTTTGGAGAAAATAAAAGATAAAATTGCTAGCAGCCTAATACTTGCTTTAAGTCTGCAAGCTGAGAGTTCCAAAGATCAATGGCTTCATCTTCTTCACCCTCTTCTGCGAAATCAGTTATAACAAGCGATACGTCACCTGTAAGCTCATCCTTATTGATGCTGAACTCGAAATAAGAATCTTCGTCCTCATCATCAACCCAACTAAAACGAACCAATTTACTTTCTTTCTTTTGGATCATTTCTGCGACTTGTTCTGATCCCTCCCATATAAAAGTAAAAAACTTCCCTTTTATATGTACGTCATCAGCAAACCATTCAGCCAAACCAGAAGCATTGCTTAATCGAGTGTACAAAACTGCTGGGGAGCAATTAATTGGGTATTCTAGTTCAAATTTATTTTTTTGAGCCATTGTTTAAAATTGTTTCGTGCAATATAGATATTATCATTCAATAAATCAATTTGAGAAAAAAAGGCTGGCAAATAATTAATAATTTCTTGCAATTCGAAAGAATTTAATACTATATTTGCACCGCATTTTCAGAAAAACAGTGCAGCCAATAAGGTCTAAAAGACTAGGACTACAACTGATATTTGAGAAACAAATGGCGAGGTAGCTCAGCTGGTTAGAGCGCATGATTCATAATCATGAGGTCGGCGGTTCAAGCCCGCCTCTCGCTACCAAGAAAGGGACAGATTTAAATATCTGTCCCTTTTCTTTTTATTACATCTCGCCCAGAAAAAGATAGATCAATTAATAAATTGATCCGAAGTGACCCAACGATCAACCCTTCATCCAATTTTATCTAAAAGCAAAAAACCCTTTGCGATTACAAGAATCACAAAGGGTTTCTTTTTTTAGCGGTGGTGCCACCTGGAATCGAACCAGGGACACATGGATTTTCAGTCCATTGCTCTACCAACTGAGCTATGGCACCGTGTTGCTTTTGCGGTGACAAATATAGCTCAAAAATTTAAACCTCAAAACAAATTTTACTACTTCTCTAAGAAAAAAATCACACCTTTTCTCAAACTATTTCTTTTCCATTAAGTTATCAATAGGAAATTAATAAGCGTTTCCTATTTTTGCACTCCAATTATTGCAAAACGTGAAAATAAACACCCACATATTACCAAATGGCATCCGCATTATTCACCAACAGGTGGAATCTCCGGCCGCTCATTTTGGCATAATACTAAATACAGGCTCGCGTGATGAGCTGCCCGAAGAGCAAGGAATTGCACATTTTATCGAGCACATCATCTTTAAAGGAACAAAAAAAAGAAAGGCCTATCACATCCTCAGCAGGATTGAGGATGTCGGAGGCGAGCTAAATGCATACACATCGAAAGAAGAAACAGCAGTTTATTCGACTTTTTTGAACGAGCATTACGATCGAAGCATGGAGCTAATTAGCGACATCATATCTAACAGCACCTTCCCCGCTCGCGAACTTGAACGGGAAAAAGAAGTCGTTATAGAAGAAATCAACTCATACAAGGACAGTCCATCTGAATTAATTTTTGACGATTTCGACGAACTTCTCTTTGACGGACATCCAATTGCCAGAAACATACTAGGTAGCCCTGAACTGATAAAAACCTTTAACAAGAAAAATATTAGCCAATTCATTGAAAGAAACTACCACACTGATGAAATGACACTAAGCTCTGTAGGCAATATTCCATTTAACCGTTTTTTACTTCTGGCTGAAAAATATTTCGGGAAGATGCCCACCAAATTAAGAACCCAGAACAGACAGGCTTTCAACAATTACACCCCTGGCTTTAGACGTATAAATAAAGACACATTTCAAACCCATTGTATGATTGGGAATATTGCATACAATGCCCAGAGTGAAAAAAGAATGGGAATGGTGCTTCTCAACAATATCCTTGGAGGTCAATCCATGAATTCAAGATTAAACCTCAGCCTACGGGAGCGAAATGGAATGGCTTATAACGTGGAATCAAACTACACTTCTTTTTCAGACACAGGCCAGTTTAGCATCTATTTTGGCACCGATAAAGAAAATCTAGAGAAAGCGATAAGACTGGTGAAAAAAGAATTTCGCCTTTTACAAGACAAAAAACTAGGAACCCTTCAGTTAAGCAAGGCAAAAAAACAACTTATTGGACAAATAGCCATTTCCAGCGAAAACAGAGATGATTTGATGCTCACTCTGGGAAAAAGCTTCTTATTATACAACAAAATAGATAGCTTGCCTTTTATCTATAAAAAAATAGAAAGCATCACTAGCGAAATGATCATGGAAATTGCGAACGAAATTTTGGACGAAAAATCACTGAGCACATTAATTTATGAATAAGAAGGTTGAGCTTGACAGATACATATTAAACCATACAGAAGAGGAAGATGAAATCCTCAGAGAACTCGATAGGGAAACGAATCTTCATGTTCTCCGTCCTCGCATGCTGTCTGGACATTTGCAAGGAAAAATTCTGGAAATGCTCAGCAAAATGATTCAACCTAAATGTATCTTAGAGATTGGGACATTTACCGGATATTCTGCAATTTGCTTAGCAAAAGGATTAAGACAAGGCGGAAAACTTCACACCATTGAAATAAATGACGAATTGGAACATATCTCCAAAAAATATTTCGAAAAAGCGGGCTTGTCTGATACCATCACCCAACACACTGGAGATGCCTGCACTATTATACCAACAATAAAAGAAAAATACGACTTAGTCTTTATGGATGGAGACAAACGCGAATACAGCCATTATTTTGACCTTGTTTTCGAAAATGTCAACTCTGGCGGATTTCTTCTTGCAGACAATATTCTATGGAGCGGAAAAGTAGTTGAAGATCCCGATCCAAGAGACGAACAAACCCTCAATATCATACAATTCAACGAGAAGATCAAAAATGACAAACGCGTTAGTCAAGTCATTCTCCCTATCAGGGATGGACTCATGTTAATCCGGAAAAATTAATGCGCACAAAAGAAAAACCCTAACCTTGATCCTTAAGACTCAAAATTAGGGTTCTCCTTTATTTATTCACAAGAAGCTATTTGACTTCCGGGAAAATATCATCCTTACTTCTGATATACGTCTCAATATGACGATCCTTTTTCGCCTCATATATATCTTTTATTGTCACAATAATACCTGTCTCCTCAACATCTCCAAAACGGTCATTCAAAACTGTCCCAAAGGTTTTCATTGAAGGACTCAGATTCATATATGCATTAATAAGTGGAGGAATATTTTCCCCAAACTCACGAACCTGCTGGCTTAATATCTTGTAATCCTCCTTATAAGAACCTCCGTTAAATATCTTCCCCAGAGCATCCATATCCATCCCCATATCCATTGGCTTTTTAGGATAGACCAGATTATCATGATCCCGGAAATATTTCAGAAAGAAATATTGAATCAGATTTCGGGCTTCTGTATTAAAATGAGTATACATCGTAACCTTCCCAAAGAAATACTTCATCTCAGGATGATCAACAATCAACGCTCCCAGTCCATCCCATAAATTATCAAGTGCAAAAAGAGCCTTGGCTCCAGCCTTACTCGACTGATAAACGGGCTGAACAAACGACCGCCCTAACTCAAGGGTATAAGGCATATACTGTTCTATAAATTCTTTCGAAAAGTGAAACAAACGCGATGTAGCTGACTCAACCTCCCCATTCTCATCTATTGCAAGTCCTTCACATAAAATATACCGATAGCCACCCAGAATTTCCTGAGCATCTGGATCCCAAACTATCAGTTGTTTATATGGATTTTCGCAAGTATCATATTGGTCAATGTCTAGATCCTTCCCTGTGCCTCCACCGGCATCACGAAAAGTAATCTCTCTAAGTCGACCTATTTCATGTAAAATATTCGGAGAATCATGGTAAGTAACCACATATATTTCGTTGCCCCCCTTGTTGGTTTTCCTAAGTAGCTTTTCTGTCGTAAGCTCAGCGAGAATCGCTTCTTTAGCTACAGGTGCAGCAATATCTTTCATGTTACTCTACTAAATTTTATTGGACTACAAAGCTAAAAAAAAATAATTTAGATTTGTTTCTTCACGCATTCTATTTTAACTCAGTCGTTTTTAGGAAGTGTATACACAATACTCCTCACGTACTCAGCCCATTCTTTCTGTGTTTTACTCTTATCAAAAAACTGATAAGGTATTGGTTTTCCAAAAGTGATTGTAAACTCCTGCCCTCTGTGTTTAAATGTCTCATCAGAAAGAAAAAACATCTCTAGGTTCCACTTAATTCCTAAGAACTTGCGAATATTTGCAAACGCATAAAAAAAGGCTGAATTTCGACCACTAACATGAACAGGGATGACATCCCTTTGATATTCGACAGACTTTTGAATGAGGTGTTTTTTCCATTCAAGATCAACAACTTCCCCCTTGACTTTTCGAGAGGCAAGCCCTGACGGAAAAATCAACATTTGAATATCCGAACTATAATACTCATGAATAATTCTTGCCACATCGCGACTGTGTCCACCATGCTTATTTAAAGGCACAAAAACATCTCCCAACTGAGGAATCTGCATCAAAATATCATTGACCAAAAAACGCACCTCCCCTTTTGCTTTGTACACATTACTCATCAAAAGCAACCCATCAAATCCACCTAGGGGATGATTTGATGCAAAAATAAACCGCCCTTCCTTTGGGATATTCTCAATACCAACAACCTTCTGCGAAACACCAAAATGATCTATGGTACTATTCGCAAATTCAATCCCTCGTAAATCCCCATGTTTTGCTATGATTTCATTCACCTCAGGAATATGCATAATCCGAGTGATGTACCGATAAACAAATCCGGGTAAAAGCCTGGCCATTTTTGGATTCTTCTCCTTAAATAACGCTTTTATATTAATTGGGGGGAAACCCTTTGAAGATCCTTCTGTCATCATTCATTATTTTGTCCGAAAAATAGAAAAATTAATGCGAAGTGGAATACCCAAACGAAAGAGCCTTGTGTTTTTTCACACCCACTCAACTTACTAACGACTGTTAAGAACTAACACACACCCCACATAGCACTCATTTAAAGCTCATTACAGCCACACGACAACATTACAAACAACGTTATCAACAAGAAATAAACACCAAGGCCAATATACAAAAGTGGAAAAATGTGACTGAATGTGACTGAATATGGCTTTTTGAAAAAGAATTTAGTATTTTTACGATTGAAAATAGGCATTAAATACATGGACTTCTCAGCAGAAAAAAAAGCAACATTCGATGAAAAAGGAAGAGTTGTACTGCCTGTCGACTATAAAAACGAGATGGGGGGCAAGATTCCCGGAGGCCAACTGGCCATCGAGCTGGATCCGTATGAGAAATGCCTTAACATTTACCCAATCGAGATTTGGGAAAAGAGACTAGCCTACCTTAAAACAAAACTAAACCGAAACAACCGCGAACAGAGCCGCCTTCTTGACTTAATCTACCGGAGTTTCAAAATCATTCAGGTTCCTGATAGCTGCAGGATAAATATGCCAAATAACTTTCTGGAGAGAACAAACATCACCCGCGAGGTGATATTTGTAGGACAAGGAGATCGCATCCGACTGTGGGACAACAATGAATACGAGACCTATCTGGGATCGATGGGTGGATATGGAGAATTATTTGATAAGCATTTTGGAAATCTGGAGGAACTATAGTGGAACAACCTTATCACATACCGGTTTTATTGAATGAAAGTATAAAAGGACTCAACATTCAAGAGGATGGAGACTACGTAGATGTCACCTTTGGAGGCGGTGGCCATTCACGAGAAATCCTGAACAATCTACCTTCCGGTCGACTTTTCGGGTTCGATCAGGACGAGGATGCTGCTGCCAATGCATTCAAAGACTCGCGCTTTTATTTCATTCGTCACAACTTTAAGTACATTCAACACTTTCTACGCTACTACCAAGTAGAAAAAGTAGATGGTATTTTGGCTGACTTGGGCGTTTCATCGCATGATTTCGATGTTGCAGAACGGGGTTTCTCTTTTCGATTCTCCGGAGATCTGGATATGCGGATGAATAGAAATGCGACAAAGACAGCATCCGACATTGTAAATGAATACGATGAAAACACGCTTTTTCGTGTATTCAAAGATTATGGAGAAATAGACAATGCTCGTCGTCTAACAAGACAAGTCATAGAAGGCCGACAACTTCACCCCATCAAAACAATTGACCAATTCAAGGAGATAATTAGCACCTGTGTTTCTAAAAAAAATGAATCTAAATATTTAGCAAAAGTATTTCAGGCCTTACGCATTGAAACAAATGGAGAATTGGATGTGCTAAAAGAGTTCTTAGTACAGTCAGCCGAACTGCTAAAGCCAGGTGGGAGGTTAGTCGTAATCACCTACCACTCACTAGAAGATCGATTGGTGAAGAACTTTATTCGCTCAGGGAATTTCGAAGGCAAACAGGACAAAGATTTCTATGGAAATGTAAAGACACCATTGCTGGCAATCAATCGCAAGGTCATTATAGCTAACGATGATGAAATTGGAATAAACCCAAGAGCGAGAAGTGCAAAACTACGGATAGCCGAAAAAGCATGAAAGAAGAAGCCCCACCAAAAGAGAAACCCAAACTCCGGAAAACGAGCATAAAATCTTTTCTAGGGGGAAACTTGCTTGCAAGCGAAAAGGTTATGAAACAAATGCCTTTTGTCTTCTTTTTAGTGCTTCTGGGAATTCTGATGATCACGAATCGGTACTGCTCAGAAAAAACGATACGCGAAATAGAAACAATTCAGGATTCATTAAAAGAACTGAAAGCAGAATCGGTGACTTTTGAAACAGAATTGATGCACATAAACAGACCTTCAGAAGTAACAAACAGGGTAAAACAAAGTGGGCTTAAACTAATAGAATCGGAAGAGCCTGCACGAAAAATTAAAGTCGAAAAACTGGACTAGGAATAATACATGGAGATTAGGAAAGACATAACATTCCGTTTTGGCATCATTTACTTCCTTGCAGCATTGCTGGGAGTAATTATTGTGTCAAAAATATTCATGATCCAATCTGTTGATACCGGAAAATGGGAACAGATAGCTACTGATCTAAAAAATAACACATCAGAGATACAGGCACAAAGAGGAAATGTTTGTGCCGACGATGGGAGTATTCTTGCAACCTCCATTCCCTATTACGAATTAAGACTGGACTTAGCTGCACCACGCGTGAAACGAGTATTCGCAGATGATGCTGATGAATTATCACTACAAATCGCTGAACATTTTCACATTTCCAAGTCGCAGTTTAAACAAAGGCTCAAAAAAGCATTTTCAGCAGGCAATCGCTGGTTCCTGATCTACCCTGAAAAAGTGAACTACAATCAACTCCAACAATTCAAACGACTAGAGATGATGAGTAAATCACATTTTGGCTCAGGACTTATTGTTGTTGGAGAAAGCGAACGAATAATGCCTCATGGAGACATGGCCAGTAGAACCATAGGAACATTGAACAAAGGAGCCTATGGAGGCATACATGGAAACGTAGGGTACTCAGGAATAGAAGGACTGATGGAGAGCTACCTCGCCGGAGAAAATGGATTGGCACTCAAACGGAATTATTCCGGACACTGGGTTGACATGGCTATTACAGAGCCCAAAGACGGACAAGACATAATCACCTCAATCAATGTTAATCTTCAAGATTTTACCCAAAATGCTCTGATGACGCAAATGCAAACATCACAAGCAGAATGGGGAACTGCCGTTGTTATGGAAGTCGAGACCGGCGAGGTTAAGGCCATTGCCAATCTTGGACTCAAAAAAGACGGCACATATGCCGAGACATATAATTATGCACTTGGACATGCCGGCTGCAGTGAGCCTGGCTCCACCTTTAAATTAATGTCATTAATGGTTGCCATGGAGCACGGATATGTAGACACAGCCGACGTATTCGACACCGGAGTGGGCAAGTGGGACTACCGCGGACAAACGGTCTACGATAGCGATTACGGATCCGGCGGACACGGGAAACTTAACATGAAAGAAATCTTTGAACTCTCCTCAAATGTTGGTGTTGCCAAAATCATCACAAAGTACTACGAGGGACACGAAGAGGACTATATTGACCGCATTTACAACTTTGGATTAAATAAACCTTTGGGGCTTGGGTTTGCAGGAGAGGGAGAACCAACCATTAAATATCCGGGGGACTCAGATTGGTGGGGGCCATCGCTAGCCTGGATATCTTATGGTTACGAAATCAAGCTAACTCCACTTCAAACATTAACGTTTTACAATGCAATTGCAAATAATGGGAAAATGATAAAACCCAAATTTGTAAAAGAAGTGAGAGAAAATGGAATTTTATTGAAAGAATTAAAAACGGAAGTTTTAAATCCATCAATCTGCTCCAGTGAAACGTTAAAAAAAGCACAAGACTTATTAGCAAGTGTTTGTTTGGACGGAACTGGGAAATCGCTCAACAACCCTTACTTCCCCATTGCAGGAAAAACGGGGACAGCACAAGTCGCATACAACAATGAAGGATATTCAAAAGATGGACGGAAAAACTACCAAGCTTCATTTGCTGGTTATTTCCCTGCTGATGACCCCAAGTACTCAATAATAGTAGTGATCGTTGGCCCAAAAGGAAAATACTACGGCTCATCGGTTGCAGGCCCTGTTTTTAAAGAGGTTGTGAGCAAAGTGTATGCATCATTCCTTGATCCTCGACACAACACAGAAGATGAACTCGCCGAAATGCCAAAATCAGAAACCGGCTTCCGTAATGACATTGAAGAGACCACTGAAGAACTCAATCTAAATATCGATGTTGCCAAATACCCTTCAGAATTGATTCGGGTTAACAACACCGACATAACAGGCCTTGACATTGAAGAAGGGATGATTCCAAATGTAAAAGGGATGGCAGGGAGCGACGCTCTTTTTCTGCTTGAGACAGCCGGCTTGAAAGTAAAAATAAGAGGCATTGGGAAAGTATCAAAGCAATCATTAACTGCCGGTGGCAAGATAAAAAAGGGACAAACGATTTATTTGGAACTAAGCTAATGATGAAATTAAAAGACATATTGAGGGGCATAGAGCATGAGCTGCTTTCCGGAGAACTCACCGCTTCGATTGGACAACTCCATTTTGATTCGCGTAAAATTAAGCCGGGCGATACGTTCATTGCCGTGAGGGGAACCCATGTTGATGGGCACGATTACATACATAAAGCATTAGAAAACGGAGCAACAGTCATTATTTCTGAAATATCTAATATTGACACAGGTTCAGCTACGCATATAAGAATTGAAAATACGGCTCAAACTATTGGATTATTGGCCTCCAATTATTATGGCAATCCTTCATCTAAAATCAAAACAGTAGGAGTAACAGGAACAAATGGGAAAACAACTATTGCCACACTTCTATATAATCTGTTTGGAAAACTAGGCTATAAGGCAGGTTTAATTTCTACAATTAAGTATTATGTGGGCGAAACTGAATTCCCCGCAACTCACACGACACCAGATGCATTGCAAATTCAGGAATTGATGTCAAAAATGCGAGATGCAGGTTGTGAATATTGTTTCATGGAGGTAAGTTCTCATGCCATCGACCAAGATCGAATTGCAGGTATTCAGTTTAATGGAGGAATCTTTACAAACCTCACCCATGATCACCTCGACTACCACAAGACGTTTGCTGAATATTTAAAAGCCAAGAAGAAATTCTTTGACCAACTACCAGCGAATGCTTTTGCCTTAACGAATGCTGACGAAAAAAACGGAAAGATTATGCTGCAAAATACGCAAGCAGCAAAAAAATCATACGCATTAAAATCACTGGCCGATTTCAGATGTAAAGTAATGGAAAAACATCTGGACGGAATGCTATTAAGTATTGATGGGCTGGATGTTTGGACGCAATTCTCGGGGATTTTCAATGCCTACAACTTAATGGCTGTTTACGCTTGTGCCATACTACTAGGTGAAGATTCAGAAACAATCCTCCCGGCAATCAGCGAATTACGACCAGTCGCCGGACGCTTCGAGATTTTACGCTCTCCGGATGGGAAATATGCCATTGTAGATTACGCGCATACACCAGACGCTTTAAAGAATGTATTGGACGGCATCTCCGAAATCAGAACAGGAAATGAACAGGTTATCACTATTGTTGGCGCCGGTGGCGATCGAGATAAAACAAAGCGCCCAATTATGGCAAAAGAGGCAGTATTGCAAAGCAATAAAGTTATCCTCACATCAGACAATCCTCGCTCTGAAATTCCGGAGCAAATCATTGCCGACATGGAGGCTGGCATTGAGGCACACCAAAGAAAAAAGGTGCTTTCAATTGTAAACCGAAAAGAAGCTATCAGGACTGCCTGCATGCTTGCCAAACCAGGCGATATTATTCTAGTTGCTGGCAAGGGGCATGAAGACTATCAAGAGATCAAGGGAGTGAAACATCACTTTGACGATAAAGAAATTATAGGTGAATTATTTAATGTAGACTAAAATTACACAGGATGTTTAGTTTATTATATGAGTGGTTAAAAGATTTTGACATCCCGGGATTGGGGATGTTGCAGTATATTTCGTTCCGTTCAGCTGCGGCTATCATTACCTCCTTATTTATCACGATGGGGTTTGGCCGAAAACTGATCCGCTTACTGCAAAGAAAGCAAATTGGAGAGCAAATTCGCGATCTAGGACTAGAAGGACAGATACAAAAGAAAGGAACACCAACGATGGGCGGGATTATCATCCTTTTTTCTATTATTGTACCTACCCTTCTGTTTGCTGAGCTGGACAATATTTACATCATCCTCATGCTAATCACAACAGTCTGGCTGGGAATAATTGGCTTCATTGATGACTACATCAAGGTCTTTCTTAAAGACAAGGAAGGACTTGCCGGGAAGTTTAAGATTTTAGGTCAGGTTAGTCTGGGGATTATTGTGGCCTCCACTCTATACATATCAGAAGATGTAGTTGTTCGCGAAAAAGTTCAAAATGCGAAAGGCGATTTTGTAAAAGAAATCGTTGTTGACCAAGAAACAGGCCAACAAGAAGTTAGCTATGTAACCGAAGAGGTGAAATCAACAAAAACAACCTTGCCCTTTATTAAAAACCATGAATTTGATTACGCATGGATCATTTCATTTGCTGGGAAAAGTGCCGATTACCTAAGATGGTTTATTTATGCGCTTGCTATCATTTTCATAATTACGGCTGTTTCCAACGCTGCCAACCTAACAGACGGCATTGATGGACTGGCAACCGGCACATCTGCAATAAGCGGTGCTACGCTTGGGATTCTGGCCTATGTTAGTGGCAACATTATCTATGCAGACTACCTCAACATCATGTACATACCGCACATTGGTGAATTAAGTGTTTTCATAGGTGCTTTTATTGGAGCTACAGTAGGCTTTTTATGGTGGAACTCTTACCCTGCCCAAGTATTTATGGGCGACACCGGAAGCCTTGCTCTTGGGGGAATTTTGGCGGTTTTCGCAGTCATCATTCGCAAAGAGATACTGATCCCAATTTTGTGTGGAATTTTTGTTGTTGAAAATATTTCAGTGATGATTCAAGTGAGCTATTTCAAATACACTAAGAAAAAATACGGGGAAGGACGAAGAGTGTTTTTAATGAGCCCCATCCATCATCATTATCAAAAAAGAGGCATTCCTGAACCTAAAATTGTAACACGCTTTTGGATTGTAGGAATCATTCTGGCAGTATTCACAATTGCAACATTAAAAATGCGCTAACGGGTGAAAAAAAAGGCAGTCATATTAGGAGCAGGTGAAAGTGGGGTTGGATCAGCCATCCTCGCAAAAAAACAAGGCTTTGAAGTATTTGTGACTGATAGCGGCATCATAAAAGAAAATTACAAAAACGTTCTAACCAAATATGAAATTTCGTTTGAAGAAGGAAAGCACCCTGAGGAGAAAATACTAAAGGCTGACCTGGCAATAAAAAGCCCGGGTATTCCTGATAAAATTGCCTTAATCAAAAATTTGAAAGAAAATGGCATTCCGGTTATCTCAGAAATTGAATTTGCCGGAAGGTACAATCGGGCAAAAACAATTTGCATAACCGGAAGCAACGGCAAAACAACAACAACCATGTTGACCTACCACCTTTTAAAATCGGCAGGTCTAAATGTTGGTCTGGCTGGTAATGTCGGGCATAGTTTTGCATGGCAGGTGGCCGAAAAGGATTACGATTACTACGTGATTGAGCTCAGCAGTTTTCAACTCGATGGGATGTACGAATTCAAAGCAGACATTGCCCTTCTGCTAAACATTACACCGGATCATCTGGATAGGTACGACTACAACATGCAGAATTATGTCGATTCAAAATTCCGCATCATTCAAAACCAAACAGACGATGATTTTTTCATCTATGGCGCAGACGATCCGATCATTCAGAAAGAATTAAAAAAACGAAACATACCAGCCAACTGCTTACCATTTAGCTGGGACAACTCACCCGAAAACGGTGCAAAAATAAAAGACAATCAACTAGTCATTAATTGGAAACAAAATACATTCAATATGTCGATATACGATATTGCCCTACAAGGAAGACACAACACCTACAATTCTATGGCTGCAGGCCTTACTGGAATGGTGTTAAATATTAGAAACGAAAAAATCAGGGAAAGCCTTTCAGATTTCAAAGGCGTTGAACATCGTCTCGAACGTTTCCTGAAAGTTCATGGCATTGAGTTTATCAACGACTCAAAAGCTACGAATGTAAATTCTACTTGGTATGCACTAGAAAGCCTGAATAAGCCCGTTGTATGGATCGTTGGCGGAGTAGACAAAGGAAACAACTACAACGACCTGAAACAATTGGTAAAGCAAAAAGTAAAGGCAATAGTTTGCTTGGGCACTGACAATCATAAAATTGTTGAGGCATTTACCGGGTTGGGACCCGAGATTATTGAAACAAAAGACATGAAAGACGCTGTCCGTTCGGCATATTATCTGGCAAAAGATGGAGAAACAGTCTTGTTATCACCAGCTTGTGCCAGTTTTGACTTATTTGAGAATTACGAAGATCGAGGACGCAAATTTAAAATGGCTGTAAGAGAGTTATAACATGAATTTTTCGTTGCTAAAACTATTTAAAGGAGACCGTATTTTATGGGTAGTGCTGATATTTTTATCACTCATATCCATGCTAATTGTGTATAGCGCAACTGGTCGGCTTGCTTATCGTGAGGCAGGAGGGCAAACAGCTCACTACCTCATCAGGCAATTTGCGTTTATACTTATGGGCTTCGGGATCATGATTTTTCTGGTGAACATCATCCCTGTGAAATTCTACTCGTGGATAGCCCCTCTCCTATTAATGGTAACTGTTTTTGCATTACTGGCAGCTATTGCGCAATATAAACTAACACCATCCAAGGCAACACCACGTTCCCTCGATCTTGGATTTATAAGTTTTCAGCCTGCCGAGTTGGCAAAAATATCTCTGATCATGTTTGTCGCTAAAATTCTGGCCAAAAGACAAAAAACAAAAGAAGGTCTACGAAAAGCGTTTTACTGGATCATGGGCGTAAGCATAGCCGTTTGTGGCATCATCTTTTATGGTGATATTTCTACTTCCGCCCTCATTTTTTTAAGTGTAATGGTACTAATGCTCATTGGCAGAATACCCATGAAATACTTGGCATTAACGGTTCTTGGTGGACTACTAATGCTATCCACAATCTACTTTACAGCCGACTATCTTCCGTCGTGGGCAGGAAGGGTGCATACTTTTAAAGAACGAATTGATGATTTTGCCTTTGGGGACGACGATGCCAAAGAAGGAACAACACAGGCAGACTATGCCAAACTGGCTATTTACGAGGGTGGTGTTATGGGGAAAGGCCCCGGTGGTAGCGAAGTCAGCAATTATATGGAAGCTGCTTATAACGATTTTATTTATTCAATTATTATAGAAGAATATGGCTGGGCAGGCGGTATCACAGTAACCTTTTTATACCTCGTATTTTTATACAGGGGAGTAGTAATCGTCAGACGTTCAACCCGTACCTTTCCTGCATTTCTAACTGCCGGACTTGTGCTGCTCTCTGTTTTTCAGGCATTCATTAACATGTCTGTTTCTGTGGGCGTAGCTCCAGTAACAGGGCAACCTTTGCCGTGGATTAGCATGGGAGGTACATCCATGATATTTACAGCGATCTCGTTTGGAGCAATTTTATCTGTGAGTTATCACAACAATAAAAACAAAGAAGTGACAGAACAACCGGTCATGGTCAATTTGCCGGATGAAGACCACGAATTATAATATGGGAAAATTGAAAGTCATAATCAGCGGAGGTGGAACCGGAGGACATATCTTCCCTGCCCTTTCCATTGCAAACGAGCTAAAAGCTCAGTTACCAGATGTCGACATCCTCTTTGTTGGGGCTTTAGGTAAAATGGAAATGGAACGTGTCCCTGCAGCAGGCTATCCAATAATTGGACTTCCTGTAATGGGTTTGCCACGCAAAGCGTCACTAAAAATGTTTCGCTTTATGTGGATGCTTTTCAAGAGCATGCAAAAAGCACGACGTGTGATCAATGATTTTAATCCGGATGTAGCAATTGGCGTTGGCGGATTTGCTAGTGGCCCTGTTTTAAAGGCAGCCGCACGAAAGGGAGTCCCCGCCATATTACAGGAGCAAAATTCGTATGCTGGGGTCACCAATAAATTGCTATCCTCTAAGGTTCGTAAAATATGTGTAGCCTACCCCAACATGGAACGATATTTCCCAAAAAACAAAATTGTTTTGACCGGAAATCCTGTACGCCAAAACCTACTGTTACCAGTTGACAAGAGTGAAGCATTAAAGGAATTTGGACTCGAACAAAACAAGCCTGTGGTATTGATTGTTGGAGGCAGTTTAGGTGCCCGCACCTTAAATGAAAGTGTAATGGCTAATCTGGAACTAATCGCAAATAGTGGCGTTCAGGTTATCTGGCAAACCGGAAAAATATATTTCAAGGAAATGATGGAAAGGCTGAAGGACAATCATCCGAAAAACCTGAAACCCATGGAATTTCTTTCAAATATGGATATGGCTTACAAAACAGCCGATCTGGTGATCTCACGTGCCGGAGCTGGAACCATTTCAGAACTTTGCCTCTTGGGGAAACCATCTGTTTTAGTACCATCGCCAAATGTTGCTGAAGACCATCAAACAAAAAATGCGATGGCCTTGGTTGAGAATGATGCAGCCCTGTTGGTAAAAGACAAGGACGCCAAGGAGCACTTGTTCTCCAAAACTTTTGATTTGATTAAAAATGAAAGCCAACTATTAAAGCTAGCGACCAACTGTAAAAAGCTGGCAAAACCAAATGCAACAGCAGATATTGTAAGTGTGATTTTAAAAGAAATAAAAAATAAATGATTGTATTGAACGACATCAAACAAGTCTATTTCCTCGGGATTGGAGGCATTGGGATGAGCGCCTTGGCACGCTACTTTAAGCATGCCGGAATGGAGGTGTCGGGCTATGACAGAACCGAAACTCAACTTACTAAAGAGCTCGTATCTGAAGGCATTGCAATACATTACAACGACCAACCAGAATACTTAAGCAATCAATTAAAAAAGAACGAAACATTGGTTGTGCTCACTCCGGCAGTCCCCTCAGAAATGGGAGAACGAATATATCTGGAGCAAAATGGATTTAACATCAAAAAAAGGTCAGAAGTTTTGGGGATGATCTGTAATCAGTCCAAGACATGCGCAGTTGCCGGAACCCATGGCAAAACAACAGTCTCGACAATTCTAGCTCATATTTTCAAAACGTCGAAATTAGACTGTACCGCTTTTCTTGGGGGCATCTCAAAAAATTACAAAACCAATCTGTTATTGTCCCCCAATAGTGAATGGATGGTTGCTGAAGCAGATGAGTTTGACCGTTCTTTCCTTCGATTATTTCCCGACCTTGCTGTGATTACATCTACAGATGCGGATCACCTAGACATATATGGAGACCACCAATCCATTATCAACTCATTCAATGACTTTGTCTCACAAATAAAGCCGGGAGGATCTGTGGTGGTAAAAAAAGGGCTGCCCATTGACAAAATTCGAAATAAGGAAATAACCCATTATTCCTATTCATTAAATGAAAAGGCCGATTTTTATTTAACCAATATATCCTTGGAGAATGAAGCTTATGAATTCAATCTGGTTCATCCAAAAGGAACAATTGAAAACCTTCGATTAAACTACCCCGGCTTAATAAATGTAGAAAACACAGTAGCCGCAGCGTCATTGGCCTTACTTGCAGGCGTTCATGAGGATGAACTTAAAAAAGCGCTGCTTTCTTATCAAGGTGTTAAACGTCGGTTTGATGTTCGCTACCGCAGCAATAATTACATACTTATAGATGATTACGCACATCATCCGGAAGAACTAAAAGCTACAATTGCTTCTGTAAAAGCCATGTTTTCTGATCGACATATAACCGGTATATTTCAACCTCATTTATATAGCCGCACGAATGACTTTTCCCGGGAATTTGCCAATGAGCTCAACAAACTGGATGAAATTATTTTATTGGATATTTATCCTGCCCGCGAGAAACCCATTCCGGGTGTCAATTCTGAATTGATTTTTAATCAGATAAAAAACCACAATAAAAGATTGGTTACAAAGGCAAATTTATTGGACGCAGCCAACACCGTAAAACCCGGTGTGATTTTAATGATGGGTGCGGGAGATATTGATACGTTAATAGACCCAGTTTCTAAAATTTTGAAACAAAAAGACCATGTTTAAGTCACTATTAAAAATATTGATGTTTAGTCTGATGATTCTGGTCATCATTGTTTCACTATCATTTTCATCAAGTACCTTGTCGACGGTGAAATGTGACGAAATTACGGTTATCATACCTGAAGATTCACCACGTTTCATTGATGAAGAAGAAATTTCTGCCATCATCACCCGAGCAAATACCAACCTGCTTGAAACCCAATTAGATTCCATAAATACAGAAACAATTGAACAACAACTCAGCAAAGTTGCAGCCATAAAAAATGCCGAAGTGTTTAGACATATCAGCAGTGGAGAAACAGATTTTAAAGGAACTTTGATTGTTAAAGTCGAACAACGAGAACCCATTTTTCGGGTATTAAGTGGCTCCGAAGATTACTATATGGATAATCAAGGAGTTAAAATTCCAGGGAGCCAAAAATATGCAGCTCACGTATTGCTCGCCACCGGGAAAGTAGATCAGGATTTTGCAAAGGAAAGATTACTCCCTTTCGTGAATTTCATTATTGACAATGAATTTTGGAGTGCCCAGATAAAACAAATAGAAGTACTCGGAAATGGCGAAATTATATTGGCACCTTTAATAGGTAATCAATTGATTGAGTTTGGAGAACCGGACAATTATCAGGTGAAGCTCCGAAATTTGAAAGCCCTCTACGAACAGGGATTTTCAGAACTAGGGTGGGAACATTATAAAAAAATTAGCTTAAAATATAACAATCAGGTTGTTTGTACTAAAAACTAACATATATGGGCAGAAACAATAAAATAGTCGCAGCTGTCGATATTGGTACTACTAAGGTTTTAGCTGTAGCAGGCAGAAAAAACGAAAACGGAGAGATTGAAATCTTAGGTATGGGAAAAACTCGCTCAATGGGAGTTAAGCGTGGGATTGTACTTAATATTGAAGAAGCTTCAAAGGCAATTCACGAAGCCATACGCCAGGCTGAAGATGCTATTGGCAATGATATTGACGAGGTTTACATCAACATTGTTGGACAACAATTAAAGACCTTCACGCTAAAATGTGAAAAATTTGTTGGTGAAAGCCGAATTGTGTCCGAAGAAGATGTCAATTCTCTTTTCCAGCAGGCCTTAAAAACAGAGGTTCCCGAAGGCTATAAAATATATCAGGCCGTTCCTCAACTTTTCAGCATAGACCAAGAGGCCGGAATTCCCAATCCGATTGGTATTACCGGTGAAAAAATCGAAGTTGAATTTAAACTGTTAGTCGCTCCCGAGTTGTACGAAAACAATATAAAACTCTGCCTTGACCGCGCCTACATAAAGATTAAGAAAAGCATAATTGACCCGATAGCCTCTTCAGAAGCATTGATTTCCGAAGATGAAAAAGAAGCTGGAGTCATTGTATTAGACATTGGTGGTGGCACAACAAAAATTGCAATCTATCATGAAGGCGTTTTGTGCCATTCGTCCCTCATCCCTTTTGGTGGCAATGTTATTACTCACGACATTAAAGAAGGATGTTCAATTTTGGGAAGACAGGCCGAATCACTAAAAGTTCAATTTGGAGAAGCGATGGGCGATTTTGCACCTGAAGACAAAGTCGTAACAATTCCGGGCATTTCAGGATGGGAGCCTAAAGAAATTTCATTTCGTAGCTTGGCGTATATCATTCAAGCCCGCATGGAAGAAATTATTGAAGCTTTCTATTTTCAGGTTGAAAAAGCAGGATATACAGAAAAAGTTGGTGCCGGCATTGTTTTGACCGGGGGAAGTGCATTATTGCCAAATTTAAGCCAACTCATAAAATACAAAACAGGAATGGACGTCCGCAAAGGATATCCCCATATGAAATTGGATGACCAATGGAAAGATCTTAAAGATCCAAGAAGTGCTACTGCTCTTGGATTGCTCATTACCGGACTAAATGATTCTGAGAATGGATCAACAAGCCGTATACGTAAGAATCCGAGTAAACAAAGAAATACTCAACCTGGCTTTTTCACAAATGTAAGAAAGGAAGTTGCCCGTCAGGTGACCATGTTCTTCGAAGAAGATCAGGATACAGAGATGTTTTAACCTTAAATAAATCCTCTTATATGATTGAGGAAATAATTGAATTTGGACTGGAAAAGTCCCAATCTTCCATCATTAAAGTGCTTGGTGTGGGAGGAGCAGGCTGTAATGCTGCCAACCATATGTATTTGGCAGGAATACAGGGTGTGGACTTTCTAATCTGTAACACTGACGCACAGGTACTGCAAGTCAGTCCTATCCCCATAAAACTGCAATTGGGGGTTACTTTAACGGAAGGTCGTGGTGCAGGCAATCAACCGGAACATGGAGAACAAGCAGCCATAGAAAATCTGGACGATGTACGTAAAGTACTGGAAGGCACAACAAAAATGCTTTTCATTACAGCAGGAATGGGCGGTGGCACAGGTACGGGT
Organism: Prolixibacteraceae bacterium; assembly: GCA_963662675.2. Lineage (GTDB taxonomy): Bacteria > Bacteroidota > Bacteroidia > Bacteroidales > Prolixibacteraceae. The sequence goes on along the minus strand of CAXXHP010000001.1, from coordinate 361,703 downwards.
GCAGCACCTGTTATTGCCCAACTAGCACGCGAATTGGAAATTCTAACCATTGCGGTGGTTACAATTCCAGCACCTTCGGAAGGGAAACGGCGCTTTCAGCAAGCGCTAGAGGGCGTAGAAAAACTAAAAGAGCATGTCGACAGCCTTTTGGTTATCAGCAATGAAAATCTACACAAAATATACGGTGACCTGCCTGCTTCAAAAGCCTTCCAAAAAGCCGATGACATCATTGGAACCGCAGTAAAAGGCATGGCTGAAATCATCACATTGCACGGAAATATAAATATTGATTTTGCAGATGTACACACCGTCATGTCAGGCAGTAGTGTATTTATAATGGGAACAGGCATATCGGAAGGTGAAGACCGTGCAATGAAAGCCGTTCACGAAGCCCTGGAGTCCCCCCTTTTAGACAGTAATGACATCAACGGAACGAAAGATATTCTTCTGAATATTATTTCCGGCACCGACGAAATTAAAATGGGGGAAATTGGAGAAGTAATCGAATTTCTTCAGGATAAAGCAGGACAGGATGCCAACATCATTTGGGGAAATGGCATCGACCATAAATTGGGCAATAAAATAAGCGTTACCATCATTGCAACACGTTTTGATAAAAATCCAAACAGCTTACTTCAAACCAAAGGGCCTATAGAAGAATTTGTACTTGACAACACACAAGAACTTGAAATAAACATTGAAGATGAGGATGAGAGCAAATTCTCAGGTCAGTTATTTGAAGATCAATCAATAATAAAACCGCAAAAGGCGGGATACACAAAAGTCAAAAAAGTCTCTGCTCAAAAAAAGAAACATGCCCCCGAGTTAGTTTCAGAGCAAAACCAAGAAAGTGGTAATATGGATGGCTGGTTTTTACGTCAGTTCAACCGCTTTTTTGATGATCAGGACGAAGAAATAAGTGATAACGATTAAGAAAAAGCCTATGTCTAGTGATATTATGAATTTTGAATTGGAAAAAACCTCTGGGGCAATCATCAAAGTGATTGGTGTTGGAGGTGGTGGTGGAAATGCTGTTAATCACATGTTTCACCAAGGGATAAAAGATGTTGGATTTGTCGTATGTAACACCGACGCACAAGCCTTACAAAACAGCCCTATTCCCTACCGTGTTCAGCTAGGTGCTTCACTTACCGAAGGTCGTGGAGCCGGCAACAAACCGGAGATAGGTCGCCAAGCAGCCATAGAAAACATTGAGGATGTAAAGAAGGCCATTGAGCCATCTACAAAAATGGTGTTTATTACTGCCGGAATGGGTGGCGGAACAGGAACAGGAGCTGCTCCGGTAATTGCAGAGGCATGCAAAGACCTCAATATACTAACAGTAGGCATTGTGACCCTTCCATTTCGCAATGAAGGAAGAAGGCGCATAAAACAAGCGATTGATGGCATTGCCGAATTGGAAGGACATGTTGATTCGCTTCTGGTTATAAACAATGAACGCATTCGCGAAATGTATGGCGACTTTAAAATATCGGAAGCTTTCGCAAAGGCCGATAACGTGCTGGGCATGGCTGCCAAAGGAATTGCAGAAATAATCACCGTTGCCGGATATATAAATGTTGACTTTGCCGATGTGGAAACCGTTATGCGCAAAAGTGGGGTAGCCTTAATGGGCTCGGCGAAGGCCGAAGGTGAAGACCGTGCCATACACGCCATTGAAGAAGCATTAAACTCACCTCTTCTGAATAACAATGACATAAAAGGTGCTCAAAATATCTTACTCAATATTACTTCTGGAAGCGCAGAAGTTACGATGGACGAAATTGGGCAGATCACAGATTTCATTCAGGCAAAAGCCGGACACGATGCCGACCTGATATGGGGAAATGGTGTTGATGAAAGTTTTGGCGATGAAATTTCTGTAACTATTATTGCCACAGGGTTTAGCGTTAGCAGCATTCCGGAAATGATGGCAGCGCGAAAAACAGAAAAAACGTACCATACATTAGATGAGCAACCAACAAAGCCAATTTCAAAATCGGTAATCAATCAAAAAGGCTCTGGAATAAGTGGAGAAACAGCAACCAAAGTGAACCAGCGAACTTTCGAATTTGAAATTGACTCTGCTCCTCACGATGAATTTGACGAATTATACGGGAGGCCAAAAGTAGAAAACACCGATACCAACGTCGATATCAAAGTTGATTTTGCAAGTTCTAGTGAAGAAATGGTGGATGAATTGGAAAACATTCCAGCCTACCGCCGTAAAAAGATGAACATCCAGGGTATGAAGCAAAAAATTGAGGATAAATTGTCTCGGTTTTCTTTATCTCAAGACGATGATGATAAAACATTTTTACGTGACAACAATTCTTATTTACATGACAATGTTGACTAATGAGCAAGCATTAGTATCAAACAATAAAACAGACAACCATGAATTTATTTGAACAGGTTAATGAAGATTTAAAAGCGGCAATGAAAGCCCGCGAAAAAGAAAAACTTAGTGCTTTACGCAACATTAAGAAGGTTCTCATAGAAGCGAAATCCGCAAAGGGAGCTACCGCCGAACTCGATGACCAGGAGGTCATTAAAGCAATCCAGAAACTTGCCAAACAAGGGAGAGACTCTGCTACCCTATACAAAGAACAAGGTCGTATGGATCTTCACGATGAAGAAATGGTTCAGGTTGATGTATTTGAGCAATACTTACCCAAAAAACTGACTGATGCAGAATTATCTGATGCCGTGAAAAAAATAATTGAAACAACCGGAGCAAGCGGCATGAAAGACATGGGCAAAGTAATGGGAATGGCCTCCAAAGAATTGGCCGGAAAAGCCGACGGAAAAGACATTGCAGATAAAGTGAAAGCGTTACTTGCGTAAATTGATAAGAAATTGATATTAAGAATAAGGTCAGTACTTTGTAAAGCACTGACCTTATTCTTAATATCAAAAGATCCAAAAATAGATGAAATAATACATTTTTTCAACCAGTATTGTAAGTCATTCCTATTTGCTTTCAAAAATACTTGTTTCCAATTTGGTTCAAAATCAATACATTTGCAGCCTTTAGATGGATATCAAATGAGAGAGAAGAAATTATTTATCGAGACATATGGCTGCCAAATGAATGTAGCGGACAGTGAAGTTGTAGCAGCCATCCTTCAAGACCGCCAGTACAAACTATGCCAAACCGCCGAAGAGGCTGATGCCATTTTTATAAATACATGTTCCATTCGCGACAATGCCGAGCAGCGCATTTGGGGTAGATTGGATCATCTAAAAGGGTTCAAGAGAAAAAACAAAAAATTAATTGTCGGCGTTTTAGGCTGCATGGCCGAACGTGTAGGCAATAAATTTCTGGAGCACGAAGCGGTGGATTTGGTTGCCGGCCCGGATGCTTATCGCGACCTGCCCTACCTCATCGACAAAGCACACGAAAAAGATGGCGCCATCAATGTAGAGCTTTCAGAAATTGAAACTTACGACAAGATTACCCCGGTGCGGATTGGCGAAAAGTCCATTTCAGGCTTTGTCAGCATCACCCGCGGATGTAATAATTTCTGCACCTACTGCATAGTTCCATACACTCGTGGTCGGGAGCGTAGTCGAAATCCTCAAGATATTCTTAATGAAGTGCGCGACCTGCAACAAAAAGGCTACAAAGAAATAACCCTATTGGGTCAGAATGTAAACTCATACAAATGGCTTCCTGAAGGCGAACGTAAACCTGTTAAGTTTTGGGATCTGTTGGAAATGGTTGCAAAATCTACTCCAGATATCCGTTTTCGCTTCACCACCTCACACCCCAAGGATATGTCAGACAAGGTTCTGAAGATGATCGCTGCATACCCAAACATTTGCAGACACATTCATTTGCCCATGCAGTCTGGAAGTACTCGCATTTTAAAATTAATGAACCGAAAATACGACCGCGACTGGTACATGGATCGCATCCGTGCCATCCGGGAAATACTGCCTGATTGTGGCATTTCAACAGATGTATTCTCCGGATTTAGTTCTGAAACGGAAGAAGACCACAAGGACACTCTATCGCTAATGGAATGGGCAAAATTCGACATGGCATTTATGTTTAAATACTCAGAACGCCCAGGCACATATGCCCACAAACATCTGGATGATGATATTTCACCCGAAATTAAATCACGTCGATTAAAAGAGATCATTGATCTTCAAGCCCGGTTATCAATGGGAAGTAATCAGGCAGATATTGGTAAAACTGTTGAAGTTCTGGTAGAAGGTCCTTCAAAGAAAAATAAAAATGAATTCTATGGACGCAGTTCTCACAATAAAGTAGTTGTCTTCCCGAATTTAAACTTTAAGAAGGGTGACTATGTTAATATAATAATTGAAAAATGCACTCAAGCCACATTGATGGGTAAAATTGCAGAGGCTTGAATAATGCATTAGTAAAAAGATTATTACATTTCAAGTAAATTGAATGTGAATTACGATTAAAATAATACTAATGATTGCAATTAGCGCTACCGATAAAAAACTTTCTGCCAGCATGGACTTGCGATTTGGGCGTTGTCCCTACTTCCTGATTACTGATGGTAAGGAGTCAAAATTTATTTCAAATCCCTTTTGCAAGGACGAGCATGATATTGCTCCCCGTGTAGTAGAAATGTTGGCAAAAGAAAAAGTCAACAAAATAATTACCGGAGAAATTGGACCAAAGGCAAAAACCAGCCTCAAAGACCATCATATTCAGGTCATTATACTTTCAGAAGATAAGATCAGCCTCCAAGTCGTTTTAAAAAAAATGAATTTCTCGAAGTAAAGTGTATATTTAAACCTGTTGTTTCAATAGAATATTAATATCACCTTCAGGACTCACATTGAGCAACATTATAAAAGTTAGCGAAAAGGGATGCAATAGACTACTAACGACTGGCATACAGCATTTTACAATAGAGCTTTATGGTTGACCTAAAAAAGAACATCGAAAAACTCACTAAAGAACTTCAATCTTTAAAAGATGAAAACAATTCTTTAAAAGTCAAAACGTCAAAGGCTGAATCAAATAGCAATATATACGAATCCCTATATCACTCAATTCTAAGTGCCACACACGATGCAATTGTCCTTACCGACATCAGCGGCAAAATTACATCCACTTCACCCAATACAGCGAAAATACTAGGATACAAACCCGATTATAATTTCATCGACCATTCGTTTCTTGAATATCTTGATATCTCTGATCATACGAAAGCCTTTGAGGATATCCAAAAAATGGCAGGTGGAGAGAAAGCGACTCCCAAGGAATATACCGCAATAAAATCAGACGGCACCAAGGTTTATATTGAAGTTAACAATGATGTGATCAGAGATAAGGAAGGAAAACCAATCCGGTTTTTAGTTATCATCCACGACATTACCCATAGAAAGAAAGCCACGGAGGCTCTTAAGGCGAGCGAACAACGCTACCAAACGACTTTGGACAATATGATGGAAGGATGCCAGATCATTAGCTTTGATTGGGTTTATCTATACTTAAATGATGCTGCGATCAAAACTGCACGCCGACCAAGAGAAGATTTCATTAACCATACCATGGAAGAATGTTATCCGGGAATTATGAATACACAATTGTTCGTAAACCTTAAACGCTGTATGGAAGAAAGAATCTCGAACAGCTTTGAGGATGTATTTATTTACCCGGACAAAACTACAGCATGGCTCGAATTTCGAGTTCAACCAGCACCTGAAGGGATATTTATTCTTACCCTTAATATATCAAATCGCAAAATAGCCGAAGAAAAAATTGCAGAAACCAACAAAAAACTATCTCGGGCACAACGTATTGCCAAAATAGGAAGTTGGGAAAGGAGCCTTGTCAACAACGAGATTACTTGGTCGGATCAGATGTATAAAATCATGGGCATTTCTCCAGATAACCCAATAGATATTGAAGAAGTCAAAAGTCTTTTTTCTCCAGAAGAGACAGTCCGCTATAGTACAGCCATCAATAACACAATAAAAAAAGATGCCCTATACAGCATGGACTACAAAATTGTCCTTCATGATGGAACAGTTCGATATATCCATGATGAAGGGGAAGTCGTTCGTGACGATAATGGAACCCCCCTCGGGATGAATGGTACCACTCAGGATATTACAGAACGAAAACTGGCAGAGGCCGAAATATTACAAGCAACAGAAAAGCTAGAACATGCCCAACGTATTGCGAAAATTGGCAGCTGGGATAAAGACATGACAACCGATGAATTAAACTGGTCTGATGAGATGTATAAACTCATGCGGATACCCCACCAGAAACCACTTGACATAAATAAAATAATGACCCTCCTTTCTCCCGAGGATGTAGACCGTTTTGATTATGCTATTAATAACGCGATAAAAAATGGCATACCATATCAGCTCGATTATAAAGTTGTCCATCCTGATGGAGCCACTCACTATTTTCATGATGAAGGAGAGATCGTTCGTGACAAAAAAGGGAATCCAATTTGGATGTATGGCACAACACAGGATATTACTGAACGAAAACTGGCAGAAATTTTACTCAGAGAAAGCGAAGAAAGATATTCAAAAACATTTCAGACATTCCCATATGCCATTACAATTACCCGAATAGAAGATGGCAAACTTATCGAATTCAACAAAGCATTAATCAAAAATACTGGGTACACAAAAGATGAGTTACAAAATAGTTCTTCTTCCGGGTTAAATTTATGGGCAGACATAAATGATCGATATAGAATGGCTGACAAAATTAAAGAAGGCAAAGAAGTCATCCAGATGGAAACTCAATTTAAGAAGAAAAATGGTGATAACCTTGACTGCACGATTTCAGCTACCATCATCAACCTTCAAGAGAAACCCTATATATTATCAATAATTACGGACATCTCTGAGCGAAAAAAGGCAGAATTATTGTATACAGAAAGTGAAGAAAAAATCAGACAACAGAATGACCGACTTAGCGCAATCATCAATGCGATTCCGGATCTACTCTTTGTGTTAAACAGGGAAGGCACTTTCCTCGAATTTTATTCATCCTCATCAGAAACAATAATGACTACACCCGATAAAATTATCGGAAGTAACCTCAATGACCTTTTTGATGAAAATATGGCAAAGCTACATCTTCAAAAAATTGAGGAATGCTTACAGAAAAAAAGCCTTGTCTCATACGATTACTCCGTAAACAGGGGAAACACAACATCTTATCTGGAGGCAAGAGTTGTCCCTCTCGACAAAGACCGGGTATTAGTGTTTGGTAGAAACATTACTGACAAAAAAGAAAAAGATCTAGAGCTTCTGAAACTATCACAAGTAGTTGAGCAAAGTCCAAATTCCATCTTCATAACCGATTTGGATGCCAATATTGAGTATGCAAACAAAGCCTTTTATTATACAACAGGATATAACTCAGATGAAGTAATAGGACAAAAGCCGAGTATCCTGAAATCAGGAGAAATGGATGACTCTATTTATAAATCGCTCTGGGAGACGATAACTTCTCAAAAAATGTGGACTGGGGAGTTGATCAATAAAAAAAAGAATGGCGAATCTATCTGGGAACACGTTTCTATATCACCTCTAAAAAACGATAAGGGGACAACAATTAATTACTTAGCCATAAAAAAAGATATTTCTCAAAGGAAGGAACACGATAAAAAAGTACTGGAATTGAATACCACTCTGGAAAAAGAAATCATTGAAACAAATCTTGCAAAAGAAAAAGCAGAAGAAAGTGATCGCTTAAAATCTGCATTTTTGGCAAATATGAGCCACGAAATTAGAACCCCTTTGAATGCGATACTTGGATTCACCCAATTACTAACAACCGACATAGAAACTCCTCCGGAGGTCAAAGAAGAATTCTGGTCAATTATCAATCGGAGCTCCGACAACTTACTCCAAATTATTAACGACATACTCGACATCTCAAAACTGGAAACAAAGCAGGTAAATATCAAAAAAAAATCGCATGATATTTCCCAAACTATGGAGGAATTGCATCTCATTTTTCAAAAGAAATTAGCTGATGCAGGAAAAGCCAACATTAAGCTAAAATTAACCAAACCAAAGAAAGCTATTTGGCTTAAAACAGATAACAACAGGCTTACACAAATCTTTATGAACCTCTTAAATAATTCAATAAAATTCACAAAAAAAGGAGAAATAGAATTTGGGATTTCCAAAGTTTCAAAGGATCGGATCAATTTTTTCGTCAACGACACGGGCATTGGCATAAAAGAGGAATACCTAGGTACAATCTACGATAGATTCCGGCAAGGAGATGATTCTACTACCCGAGCATATGGTGGCGCAGGCTTAGGTCTTGCAATTGTTAAAAATCTTATTGAATTAATGGGCGGCGAGATATCAGTTACATCGAAAGAAGGGAAAGGAACAAAAACAACTTTCTTTTTATACATGTAGATCTATCGGACAAAGCCACAATATCCTTTTGCACCATATTTGGAGAGGATAGGACTCAACTCTCACTCAGAGTATAAAGGCTTCAATTTCTCCACATACAAATCCCCCTGTTTACCTTAAGAGAAATCATCGTTTCAGATGAAAAAACTATTTTACTAATTTTAGGTTCAAATTATCCAACCAAATGATTTTAAGAAAAGCCATTTCTACGGATGTAGAAATCATTGTCCATTTTCAATTAGCTATGGCAATGGAAACAGAAGGAATCAATCTTGATTCTGAGATTGTACGTAAAGGTGTTAACGCTGTTTTCAAAGATCCGACAAAAGGAAATTACTATGTTGCCGAAGAAAACAAGCAAGTAATTGCATCGCTACTAACCACCTTTGAATGGAGCGATTGGAGGAATGGCACGGTCTTCTGGATACAATCTGTATTTGTGGAACCGAAACATCGGGGGAAAGGCATATTTAAAGACATGTACAAAAGCATTCAACATATGATTCTGGAAAACCATGAATTAAAAGGCATCCGTTTATATGCTGACAAAACAAATTTAAATGCCCACAAGGTTTATGAAAAGCTTGGGATGAACTCCAATCATTATCAACTTTATGAATGGTTAAAAGACTAATAACCGTGAGTACTTATCTATTAAATCTTATCCGGGAAGGAGAACACAAAAATCAGGATTTTAAATACTGTATTAGCGATTCCAAAAAAATTGCAAAATCGCTAGTGGCCTTTGCCAACTCTGATGGAGGGAGGTTACTTATTGGAGTAAAAGACAATGGTAACATTGCCGGTGTGCGTTCTGATGAGGAGTTTTATATGATTGAAGCTGCGGCAAAAATATACAGCAACCCAGAAATAGAGTTTACATATCAGCAACACCATATTGATGGGAAGATAGTCCTTGAAATTCAAATAGAAAGGAGCCCGAATAAACCTCATTTTGCAAAAGATGAAAATGGAAAATGGTTAGCCTATTTCCGCCAACATGATGAAAATAAATTAGCCAACTACGTACTTATAGAAGTCTGGCGAAAACAGAAAAGCCCCAAAGGGATATTTGTCAACTACTCAGATACAGAAAGGTTACTACTCGACTATCTTACAAAGAATAAAACAATAAGTCAGTCACATTATTCAAAAAAAGCCAGAATTACATATAAAAATGCAGGAAAAATAATTTCCGACTTTATCGTTTTAGGAATACTTAACCCTGATTTTTCCGAGAAGAAAATGGTGTTTTCATTAGCCGACAATTTTGACTGGGACAACTGGAACCAATTTTAGAGATATGAACCTATGTGATAAATATTTAATATATCTATAATCACAACTTCACTATTCCTTAGATAATTATTTTTACTTTAGTCTCCAGAAACTAACCAATTGAATCATGAAAAAAGTTATCCTTTCCACTCTAAGTCTTTTTTTAACATTAGTTGCCTTTTCACAGGGCTCATTTGTTCGTGAATATGTTGTTTTCAGAGATGCTCAGGGAGTTATTCAAACACAATTGCCCTTAACAACAATCACCGACAATAACATATATCCGGGAGGAGAACAATATCCGGTAAAACAATACAAAGAAGAACCTAAATCAGACACCCCTAAGAATATTATTTTTATGATTGGTGATGGAATGGGAACCTCTCAGATATTTGCAGGCTTGGTTGCCAATGGAGGTGAATTATTTCTGAATAATTTTACGCATGTTGGCTTTTCACAAACACAAGCTGCCACAACCTTTAATACCGATTCAGGTGCAGCAGGAACTGCTCTGGCGACTGGCAATAAAACCTACTACCATGCCATTGGGGTAGATACAGATACCATAGCCCAAAGCTCTATTCTAGAATTGGCAGAAGCCAAAAAAATGGCTACCGGCCTAGTTGCAACCGTAGCAATTACCCATGCCACTCCTGCATCGTTCATTGCACATCAGGCTGATCGTAATTCGTACGAAGATATTGCTGCGGATTTTCTGAAAACTGATATTGATGTTTTTATTGGAGGTGGATACGATTACTTTACAAAACGGACTGACAGCCTTGACTTAACACTGGAACTTAAAGAAAAAGGATACCAAATTTTCCGGAGTATGGATGAAGCTGAAAAAATTGAATCGGGCAAATTAATTTGCCTTACCGACACTCTGGATCCGGGTCATGCGGTAGATCGCAATAAGATGTTACCACGTGCAACGAAAACGGCACTGAATGTTCTTCAAAAGAATAAAGATGGTTTTTTCTTAATGGTTGAAGGCTCACAGATTGATTGGGGAGGGCATTACAACAATACCAGTTATTTAGTTGAAGAGGTACTTGATTTTGACAAAGCCATTGGAGAAGTACTTGAGTTTGCCGCTAAGGATGGAGAAACTCTGGTCATTGTTACTGCCGATCATGAAACAGGAGGCTTTGCCGTAATTGATGGAGATAAAGAAACAGGAAGGGTAACTGGTCTTTTCACATGGGGAGACCACACTGCAACAATGGTGCCGGTATTTGCTTTTGGCCCAGGAGCTGAGCAATTTAAGGGAATAATGGAAAATACAGACATTGCGAAAAAACTGATTAATTTCATTGAAGACAAATAGAGCTAATTGCACTATTAAAATTATCACGAAGCTAAACTAACAACAGCAAGAAAACACGCGACACCCAATAGTAATGAGTCATTTAAAAACGATTCACTGAAAGTATTATTTAAATATCATATGTGAATGACAGTTCGATAGTAGCTCTTATTTCCTTACTTTTTTTTGCTAGTTTTGCGACTAGATTTTTCCTCTGATGAATTATTTTACTGTGGTTATTCTCGCGCTTGGATTATCATTTGATTCGTTTGCAGTATCTGTAACTAGCGGATTAAACGTGCCCAAAATTCGATTCTACCAAGCAGTTAGGCTAGCCTTGGTGCTGGCAATTTTTCAAGGTACTATGCCGTTAATTGGGTGGTTACTTGAAAGTAGTGTTCGTCGCATGATCGAACCGATTGACCATTGGATTGCATTTGGACTATTATCTGCCATTGGTGGGAAAATGATCATTGAAAATTTAATTTCGAGAGAAACCCGAGAAATTAAAGATCCCTTGAAATTCAACGTGACCATTGTTTTGGCTCTTGCCACCAGTATCGATGCTTTGGCTGTTGGATTTAGCGTAGGTTCAATGATTGATAATATTCTAATTGCTGTTTTAATAATTGGGGGTGTTACATTTCTGGCATCAATGACCGGAATACTCATTGGGAAAAAGACAGGGCCGAGAATAACTAAATATGCAGAGATACTCGGAGGGATTATTCTTTTTTCAATTGGACTGAAAATTTTATATGAACATTTATTTATGCCCATAAATTAAACAGAAAGTAATAGAACCTAATCCATGGTAACTGAAATTGGAGCATACACAATCGATTCTTTAAGCGTTTTTCTCGCACTTTGCGGAATTGGGGGTATTCTTATTACAATTTACTTATACCAGTTTAAAGATTTCCCTGGCACCAGCTATCTCGCCTTACTTCAATTTTTCACTGCATTATGGGCCTTTTTTTACTTCTTAGAATATTCTGCCACCGATCTTCAACTCAAGCTATTCTGGTCAAAACTTTCATATACTGGAATAGCATTTACTCCAATTTGGTTTTATCTTTTTTCACTTCGATTTATAAGACAAGACAAAGTAATTTCTCGAAGTTTAAAAATTGTTCTTTTTACTATTGGCATACTTATTAATGTAATCGTTCTCACAAACGACTACCATCATCTTCACTGGCGAGAAGCTCATCTCAACATTGAAAACAATACAACAATATACACCTATGGTCCCCTTTTCTGGTTTATGTTTCTTTTCTTTTACAGCTTATTGTCTTGGGGGATATTCAACATACTGAAACTGGTTAATCATTCCTCCAAATACTTTAAATCTTCGGTCTGGTATATCGTCTTGGCTTGTATAATTCCAATAATCGGGAATTTCATGTATGTTTTTAAAGTCAATCCAATACCCGGTTTTGACTGGACTCCTGTCACTTTTGTAATTACCGGGTCTATTTTAGCATACATCAATATAAAATTTGACACGTTTAGTGTAATCCCCTTTGCTCGAAATAAGTTATTTGACCTGATGGAAGATGCCATATTTGTGATCGACAATCAATTAAAGATCGTTGATACAAATAATGCTTTCATCGAATTATTAAATACAAATCATTCCGAAGTAATAGGAAAGAAACTGATTGAGGTTTTCCCACACAGGAAAGAACTGATTGAACGGATAAATCTTTCTGAAACAATGATACAGGAAACTATCATTACAGAAACAATTCCCGAAACCAAACATTTAGATGTTCGAGTTACTCCACTATACGACAAGAAAAACTCAATTAAAGGACGTTTACTCGTGTTTAGGGACATTACAAAAAGGATGCAATTTTCTGAAAAATTGGTTTCAACCAACAAGGAACTTAAAAAAGAAATTTTTGAGAACGCGAAGCTCATCGCAGATCTTGATGCTTTTGCACACACCGTGGCCCATGACCTGAGAGACTCAATAGGTGCTATTGCAGCCTCAACCGATTTGATAAAACTTGACATCGACCATCAAGATTACAATTCTGCTCTTGAAACAAACCAGCTAATGGGAGCATCAGCCAACAAAACCCTATATGTCATCCGAGAACTTCTCACAATGGCTACCATCCGCCAACAAGACGTCATTCTTGAAGAAGTTGATATGGCTAAAGTCATTGTTGAAAGTGAAAAGAGACTGAAGGAAACCATAAAATTATCAAATGCGACAATCATAAAACCAGAGAGTTGGCCCGCATCTATGGGAAATCCTTTTTGGCTAGAAGAAGTATGGGTAAACTATATCGGCAATGCCATTAAATATGGAGATATACCCCCAATTATTGAGCTTGGTGCTGAGCAACTGTATGCTGAAAACAAAATAAAATTCTGGGTAAAAGACAATGGGAACGGGCTTACCAAGTCAGATCAGGACAAGCTTTTCTTGAAATTTTCAAGATTAGATACCAAGAGAGCCAAAGGTACAGGGCTAGGTTTATCTATCGTAAAGCGAATTGTTGAAAAACTAGATGGTGAAGTTGGCGTTTTTAGCAATGCCGTTCCCGGAGAGGGTTGCCTTTTTTATTTCATCCTTCCTGCCCATTAATGCCTATACAAGATTTATAAAGGCAAGTACACCCATAATAATCTATAATCACCCATTGTAAGAATCTGGCTTCACCGATTCATTTTTCCGGTATTCCCCAAATAGCATAATCATGCTATAAAACCTACTGCCTCCGATTTTATCGAGATACATAAGGTAATTTACCTTTGGATATTTATGTGAAAAATGCGACCTTTTCATTCAATAGAAAAAACACCTAAATAACAGGACCTATATGACGACCATCGTTGGAGCATATCAATTCAGCCTATTAAGTTTTTTCCTAGCACTATCCGGCATTTGTGGTATTTTACATAGCCTCTATTTATACAGGCACAAGCATACACCCGCCACCGGACATTTAGCTTTAATGCAATTATCGGCAGCTTCGTGGGCCATCTTTTACTGTTTGGAATATTCCGCAATTGAACAGACCCTGAAATTACTTTGGGCAAAATATTGCTATTTTGGAATTAGCCTAACACCCGTTTGGTTCTATCTGTTTTCGCAAGATTTTGTTTCTAGAAAAAAAACAGGGCGAACTATAAAAAAGGTCTCTTTGATCACCATTGCTCTATTTTTTATTTTGATCGTCTTCACGAATGACTTCCACCACCTACATTGGAAGAGCATTAACACCCAACATATAAGCAACATAACAACATATTATTATGGCCCCACTTTCTGGTTAATATTTGTATCTATTTATACCATTATACTCTCAAGTATATATAATATTCTCAAAATAGCTAATCGTTTTTCAAACCAATTACATCCATACATTGGTCTCATCATTTTTGCTTGTGCCATGCCAATTGCAGGGAATGTACTCTATGTTTTTAAAATTAATCCGATACCCGGATTCGACTGGACTCCTTCCTTTTTTATTCTCTCGGGAATGATACTCGCCTACATAAATATTCATTTTGACTCTGCCGGAATTATACCTTTTGCCCATAAAAAAATAATTGATTTGATGGAGGAGGGCGTAATTTTCGTGAATGACCAGAATAGAGTTGTTGATATTAACCAGCCTCTTTTAGCCCAATTAAATAAAACCAGAAGTAGCATTATTGGGAAAAAATTGACAGAGATATTTTCATCAAAAAAAGAACTTATTGAGAAACTACAAGGAAGTAATGATTCCTTCCAATTTGAGATACCTTCTGAAATCGTCACAGATAAAAGAGTTCTTGATATTAAAAAAACATTGATTTTTGACAAGAATGATAAACTAAGTGGTGAGCTAATAACATTCCGTGATATTACGGAACGAAAAAACTATGAGGAAAAAATTATTTCGACCAACGAGGCTCTTAAAAATAAAATCGTTGAAAATGAAAAATTAATTGCTGACTTGGACGCATTTGCTCATACTGTTGCCCACGACCTAAGAGGGTCAATCAGTGGAATTGCCTCATGGACAGATCTTCTAATTGATAGAATTGAGCAACAGGATTATCAATCGGCACTCAGAAATAGTCAGATGATATACTCATCTACCGAAAAGACACTCCACGTTATAAGCGAAATACTGACCATGGCAACAATTCAACAACAAGATATTAAGTTGGAAAAAGTAAATATGGGAAAGGTAATTGAGGAAAGTGAAAAAAGGTTGAAAGAGCAAATACAACAATCAAAAGCTACAATTATAAAACCAGACCATTGGCCTATCGTTAAAGGAAATGCTGCATGGATTGAGGAAGTATGGGTAAATTATATTGGCAATGCCATAAAATACGGAGGGTCACCTCCTGTAATTGAGCTGGGAGCCAAAACACAATCAGACAAAGTCACATTTTGGGTAAAAGACAACGGACACGGATTAAGCACCGATGAACAGTCAAAGCTTTTTCAAAAATTTTCCAGATTAGATTCAACCAAAACTTACGGAACTGGCCTCGGGCTATCAATCGTAAAACGAATTGTTGAAAAACTAGGGGGTGAAGTCGGAGTAACAAGTGATTCAAATGACGGTAGCACTTTCTATTTCACGCTTAAAAAATAGCCTTTAAAGCCACCCCAATTAATTACCTTTTCCCTCGACGCTTTTTGTGTTTCTTATTTTTAGTCATTTTCTTAGGAGGTGCTGGAGTTTCATTAGACGTTTTTTTATGTTTTTTCACATGGAAAGCTCCCTTAAAATCAGGATTTTCCAGTCTTTTCTGCCTATCAATCTCACGCAACTGTTGCTGATTCTCGGCCATTGGAGTTTTCTCAATCTCTACTTCATCCGGAATCTCTTTTTCCGTTATTTCCATACGGATGATTTCCTCAATTTTTTTCCAATGGTATTCTTCCGATTGATCAATTAACGTAATGGCTTCTCCATAGTTATTTGCTCTTGCAGTGCGTCCAATACGATGTACATAATCTTCATATCGCTGGGGCAAATCAAAATTAATCACATGTGAGATTAGGGTAACGTCTAGTCCCCGAGAAGAAACATCCGTCGATATCAATATTCGTATTTCGCCATCCTTAAACGCATTAATGGCATTAATACGGGTATTTTGTCCTTTATTGGAATGAAGTATTCGCTTCTCCCCTTCCGTTTTGCGCTTAATAATTTTAAAAACGCTCTCGGCATGTTCCTTCGTCCTTACAAAAATAAGCACGCGGTTAAAAGCCACCTCATCTTCGAGCAAATGACGAACCAGATTTAGTTTTGTCCTAAAATTTGGCACTTTATAATATGACTGCTGCACCAATTGAGCCGGTGTTGCTGAGGGAGCAATTTCAACCCGCTCCGGGAAATCTAGAAACTCATGACTCATTTCTTCAACCAACTCATTGAAGGTTGCCGAAAATAGTAAGTTCTGTCTTTTCACAGGAATGACCTCAAGTAACTGTCTAATCTGCGGCATGAACCCCATGTCTAGCATGCGGTCGGCCTCATCAATTACTAATGTCTTTATTTTTTTAAGGGAAACGGCACCTGATCGGTATAAGTCCCAAAGACGACCAGGAGTGGCCACTAAAATATCAATACCCGGCTTAATCAAATCGGCATGTTTTGTCCAACCAATTCCACCATAAACGGCAGCATGACGAATATTACTGTATTGTGTCAACTCCTCAATGTCTTCACCCACCTGAATGGACAACTCCCGTGTCGGAACTATAATTAGCACGCGTGGATCTTCTCCTTCTGCCTTAACCAACTTCATGAAAATAGGCAACAAATAGGCTGCAGTTTTCCCAGTACCAGTCTGAGCAATACCCAAAACATCCAATCCTGAGCGAACAACGGGTATTGCTTTTTCCTGAATCGGAGTCGGTGTTTCAAACCCGAGTTCCTTTACTGCTTTTAAAATTGATTTGTTGACTTTTAAATCTTCAAAACTTACCATGGCGGCAAAGATACATTCAAATTTCGAGATGGCAAGTCTGCTTTTGTTCGGGTGAAAAGCAATCGATAAGACCCTAAAAGGTTATAACCATCTACTATTGAAATCAATTTAACTTATACATTTTACCGGGCATGCTTGCCACCACCCCGTTAAACTCTAGTCCTAGCAACAAAGCAGAAACTTTCCCTATCGGTAATCCAACAGTTTGGCACAATTGGTCAATATAGATGGAATCAGAGTCAAGTGCATCCACAATTTTTTGCTCCTCCGCATTAAATTCAACAAAAAGTTGCCGTTGTATTTTATGAGGTTTATCAACATCTGGCTGCCAAGACATATTATATTCTAAATCATCTAACGATTCAATAATTGAAGCTTTATTATCCTTGATCAGCCTGTTGCAGCCACGCGAGTACATGTCTGAACGTCTTCCCGGAAGAGCAAAAACATCACGATTATACGAACTCGCAATATCAGCTGTAACCAAAGAGCCTCCTTTTTCTGCCGACTCTACAATGATTGTTGCATCTGCCAAACCTGCAATTATACGATTACGTCGTAAAAAATTATTACGGTCAATATTGGTCTCGCTCAAGAAATCACTAACCACACCACCATTACCCAACATTTTTTCGGCCACAGGTTTATGCAATGAAGGGTAAACTTGATCTAAACCATGTGCAAAAACACCAATAGTTGGTACGCTATATTTCACACACGCTTTATGTGTTGCAATATCAATTCCGTAAGCCAAGCCGCTTACCACGCAGTAGCCACGACGCTTTGCCATTTCTGAAATTAAGTCATCACAAAATTTTCGCCCGTATTCAGAGGCATTTCGGGTACCCACTACTGCAACAACTTTTTCAGTATTAAAATTGACATGACCTTTTGAAAAGAGAACTAAGGGGGCATCAATGCATCTTTTTAATCGAAAAGGATAATCATCATCTAAATAAAATGAGCTGTGTATATTATTCTTTTCCATGAAAGCAATTTCAACATCAGCCCGTCCCAAAAAATCTTGAGAAAGAATGCTTTTAGCAGTTATACTTCCAATACCGGGTACTTTCATCAAGGATTTTTCATTTGCCTGAAAAATCGCTTCAACATTTCCTAAATATGCAATCAGATTTTTGGCACTTACCGGACCAATGCCGGGAATCAAGGACAGAGCAATGTAAAATTTAAGATCTTCGGAGTAACTCATCGGAAAGTTTTATGATAAATTTAAATCTTTCCTCTATAATACACAACTACAAAATGGATGTATTGATTAGTTTGTTAAGATCATTTTGAATAGACTGTATCTCTGACTTTGAGAGCCCCATTAAGCTAACCTCAGGGAATTCAGCAATTCCCTTGGCCGTTTTTATGGATAAATACAAATCAGAAAAGGCCGAAATCTTTTTTACTTTGGCATAATACAGTAGTTTTTTATCAAACTCAATTGAATTGTATTCTTTACCAAAAAAAGCGATGACAGGATAGTAACGGATCAATATTTTTTTGCCATCGGAGCTGTAATACACGTAATTCACCTGAATAAATTGAGACACAACAACCAGAAGCATTAGAAAGGCACCTGTGATAATCGCACCGATATCATTTTCTCTCCAAACGAAAATTAATGCCAAGACTAACAAAAAAACGACACTTAGGTTAAAATTACGTTTGATTTTATCTGTTCGTTTTTTGTTTGAAATTTCCATAGTAGACTATTAAATCGTAATTATATGAACCGGAACTCCTTCTATCTTTATAGGACTTCTAAAAATATTTTAACTTTGCCAATACTAAAAACGGATAACATGGCTCCATCAAAAATACATTCAAATATTATCTTTTCCCAACAGGTTGAGACAGAACTCGAGGAAATCATTAATCGTTACCCTGCCGGGAAGGTATTCCTGCTGACGGAGGTCATTCCTGACAAATTGTGCCTCCCGCTAATTGAACCACTAATTGTGAAGAACAAGATTCGCAAGATTGTGATTGATGGTGGAGAAACAAACAAGTCAATTCGCTCAGTTGAGAAAGTATGGGAAGTGCTATCGAAAGAAGGAGCCGACCGAAAATCCCTACTTATAAATATTGGAGGTGGCATGTTGACAGATCTAGGTGGATTTGCCGCATCAACTTTTAAAAGAGGGATTGATTTCGTGAACATCCCAACCACCTTATTGGCGCAGGTTGATGCCTCGCTTGGCGGAAAGACAGGTATAAACTTTAATGGATTAAAGAATGAAATTGGGGTATTTAATGAGCCCAAAATGGTAATCATCAACACCAATTTTCTAAAAACCATTGACAAAGACAATTTCCTCTCCGGATATTCAGAGATGATAAAACACGGTTTTATTAAGAATCCGGAACATTGGCAGGAACTACAAGAATATGACCTTGACAATATTAACTACGAGGCTCTTCAGGAGATAATTGCACATTCGGTTGCAGTGAAAGATTGGCATGTTCAAAACGACCTAACCGAGCAAAACATCCGTAAAGCCTTAAACTTTGGACACACAGTGGGTCATGCATTTGAAAGCTTCGCTCTCTACAAAAACCGGCCAATACTACACGGTCATGCTGTTGTTTACGGAATGATTGTTGAATTGTACCTTTCCTCGAAACGATGTAGTTTTAATGCTCAGGAACTGGAATTAATCTCAAACTGGTTGATAGCGAGGTATGGTAAATTCGAGATTGAATCAAAAGATTACAATGCGCTATATGAGTTGATGACCCACGACAAAAAGAATGAGGGTAACCGCATTAACTTCACACTGATATCAGAAATAGGACAGGTGGAAATCAATCAGGATTGCTCGAAAGAACTAATACTTGAATCCCTCAATTTTTACAAAAATTTGAATGTCTAAATTTTGACACTAATACCAAATTATGAAATTCCATCTCTCCAAATCAGATAAAACCATTAAGGGTTCAATCAATCTACCATCATCAAAAAGCATTGCTAATCGAGCACTAATTATCAATTCACTAAGCTATAGCCCATACGAAATACAAAACCTATCAGACAGTGATGACACCAAGGTTATGCAGCAGGTACTAAACTCCAATACCAACCATTTTGATATTGGACATGCAGGCACTGCCATGCGCTTTCTAACTGCTTTTCTGTCGCAAATAGTTGGACAATGGACCATCACCGGATCGGCAAGAATGAAGCAACGACCAATCAAAATCCTCGTAGATGCACTGAACGAACTCGGAGCAAAAATTGAATATGCAGAAAAAGAGGGGTTTCCTCCATTAAAAATTTTCGGTTCACACTTAAAAGGAAAAGTTCTTGAGCTGGATGGCAGTATTAGCAGTCAGTATATTTCGGCCTTGCTCATGATCGCCCCCACTCTAGAGGATGGATTGACCCTGCGCTTGAAAAATAAAATTACTTCCCGATCATATATTGAACTGACTCTAAAACTGATGCAGCAATTTGGTGTTCAATCCACTTGGACAGAGAGCGAAATACGCATCGAGGAGCAAGCCTACATACCCCGACAATTTACAGTTGAAGCAGACTGGTCGGGTGCATCGTACTGGTACCAGCTATTGGCACTGGCAGATAAAGGTGAAGTTGCACTTAAAAACCTGCAACTAATGAGTTTACAAGGGGATTGTGCCATTGCTCCTTGGTTTAAACTATTTGGAATTGAAAGCCAACTCACTGATGGCGGCATTATCATTAAAAAAGCGAAGGAAATTCATCCCAAACATCTACAGCTTAACTTTATTGAAAATCCGGATGTTGCCCAAACCATGGCCGTTTTGTGTGTACTTAAGAAAGTGCCTTTCCATTTTACAGGACTGGAAACATTGAAGATAAAAGAAACAGACCGCATTGCTGCTCTACAAAATGAGTTGGCGAAATTTGGGGCTCAAATCGCAGAACCTCAACATGGAGAATTGCAATGGGATGGAACATTCCCACTTGATAGAGCATCAGTCCCTTGTATATCTACCTATCATGACCATCGCATGGCTCTGGCCTTTGCTCCAGTTGCCCTTTTGCAAAATGTCGAAATTGATGATCCAATGGTGATTACAAAGTCGTACCCTAACTACTATGAAGATTTAAAAGAGGTTGGTTTTGAAGTAAGTGAAATTGCATAATTTATCAATAAAAAGCGAAAGGTTCAATTAGGAACTTGATTGCCCCAGTTCCTTTTTAATTTTCTGCTCAATTTCTGCAGTCAATTCTTTCAGGTCGCGCCCTGCAGGGTCAATGGCTGGCAAAACAGTATAAGTTAATCTTGTGCCAAACTGAAGTGGGTAATATCCTTTAGAAATCAATTGGCTGTTTCCGTCAATCACAAATGGAACAATTAAGGCAGATGGTGCAGAGCGTAATAATGAAGCAATACCGGCATGTTGAAAATGATTTACCTGACCATCTTTACTTCTGGTTCCCTCAGGAAAAATGCTGGCACAATACTTTTCCTTCTCTATATGCTTTCCCAATTTTGAAATTTCAATGATTGATTGCCGCCCATTCTTTCTGTCAATCAACGCTGAACCTCCATGACGTAAATTGTATGAAATACTAGGAATGCCTTTCCCCAACTCAATTTTTGAAACAAATTTTGGGTGATATTTTCGAAACCCTAAAACAATCGGTGGAATATCGAATGTGCTCTGATGATTTGAGACAATGATTAATGGGCGCCCCTCCGGCAATAATTCAAAGCCTCGAAATCGTATTCGAGCCCCAACAAGAACCAGACTGTAAACCAAAAAAAAGTTTAAGATATCAACTGCTTTTTTACGCAGGGGATACCCTCCAATTTTGCGACAAACAATCTGAATGGGATGAAATACGAGCAATGAAAAGCCAAAAACAAATAAGGCAAAAGGTGATAATAAATATCCTAAAATCTTTTTCATAATAAATCACGATAATCAGATTACAAAAAAAGGAAAAAAGAAATAGTCTGCACAATTAATGTACAGACTATTTTCCCAATCAATTGTAAAAACCTGTTAGATTTTACTAAACTAAATCTTGAGCAATACTGTCAATTCTCTAAATTATAGCATAATTCCATCTGATTTTTACTAATTCCCAATATGATTAAGCGTTCAATTTTAGATGAACTTCTCCCTTTTCTGCATATTAAACAATCCATACAAAGAAGCAACAATCCCTCCCACAACCAAGAATACCCGATTGTTCAAGGTAATTGATTCCCAAATCATTTCATTCATATCATCCGGGGCATTAAATGGATTAAGAAAGATATCCCACATGGTTTCCTCCAATAAACTGGACATAATAAAAGCAGCTGCACCCAGAATAATCATTACTACTGCAGTTCCGTTACCATTCTTTATTATTGTTGAAAACATAAAACCCAAACAACCGATAAAAAACACAGGATACATTACCTGATATGCCATTTCAAACAAGCCTATCTTTATTAGAAAGATGTTGCTTAATTCGGCAAATACTAACAGCAATAAAAAAACAATTATAAACACCATAATTAGCCGGAACACCCAAACCTTATATCTGTAATCTGGTATTCCGAAAAGAATCTCCAAAATTCCGGCATCAGCATCATTTTGAATGCCAAAACTTGTCGGATAAAAGATGAGAAGTATCGCAGGGAATAAAATTGTACTGTATACAAAATCTTCATCTGGAATTTCCCCATTATAAACCGCGTTAATGGCAATAAAGACATAAAACGCAAGTGCTGCCATAAAGAACCAGATAAAGCGACCGGCAAATATCACCCGGAAGTTGTAGTTGATCATTTTAAGAGTCAACTGCATGGCATTTTTATATTTCAATTTTTTATTTTCCATGATTTTTATTTCAGGTCTTTAATCAAACACAAATAAGCATCTTCCAACAACGGTTTAATCTTAACAGCTTCGGGTGCTGGTTGCTCCTTAGCAAGGATACGAACTCTGATCTTGTCACCAACATTCATATGGTGGGTAACCATTTGCTTGTTCGGCATCTTATCAAAATCTTCCTTTGGAACATCATACTGCCATACCAAATCGTCAGCAATATTTACCATGCTTATTGGTTCTCCATGGTATTTCACACGACCGCGAATGACAACTCCAACTTGATTACATGAGCTTGATATATCTTCAATAATGTGAGTTGAAAAAATCACAATCCGATCACGGCTTAACTCTACCAAAAGATTACGGAAGCGGATACGTTCACGAGGGTCAAGACCCGCAGTTGGCTCATCAACAACAAGGATACGCGGTAAGTGCAACAAAATCTGACCGATTCCGATACGTTGCTTCATACCACCGGAGAAAGAACCAATTTTATCATCTTTACGATCCCACATATGCACTGACTTCAATACATACTCCAAACGTTCTTCACGAAGTGTCTTGTCCGTCAGCCCTTTTAATATCCCCTGATAATCCAGATAATCCCATGCAGACATATTTTCATACATTCCAAAAGCCTGAGGCAAATAACCAATCAGCCCTTGAAGTTCTTCTCGTTTTTCCTGAGTGTCAATACCATTGATCCATATTTTCCCGTAACTCTGCTCCAGAATACCACAGATTGTACGCATCATTGTTGATTTACCAGCACCATTAGGACCAAGTAGTCCGAACATACCAGTACCAATTTCAAACGACACACCGTCTAGTGCTTTAAATGGCACTCTACGTTTACCGATAATCGGTATTTGTTTTACCAATCGATAAGTTCCTCTGCGTAATCTCCCAAAGCGCCCGGTAATACGACCGATATTGATATTCTCTTCGTATAATCTTTTAGATGTTACCGAAATCAGCAACCCAAGATACCAAAGTACTGCATAAACAATTACCAGTCCGATGTAATCTGTTATATAATAAAGTATTACAAGCTCAATCAATGGCAAATACCAGAAAACAAACAGCTTACTATATTTTGAGAGAGAACGGTATATTCCTTTTTGTTTATCCTGATAAAGGTTATTCCAATAGATGGAAACAGGTTCCCAAATCAACTTTGTATAGAGATACACAACCATCATCATGAAACAGATCCATAATGTTTCTTCCAAATAGAAGAACGTAAAATAGACTAGAAAACCTAATAACGGGATCTGCCATATCATCTGATCAAATTCCTTCAGTGAGCGGAATTCTTTTTCAAGACCTGCACGTTTCCGGATATTTAAGCCTCCGTTCCATTCTCTTGTAAAACGAGAAGGACGATCGTAAATTTTTACAAGATTCTGAATTGATATTCGTACAGGTTCGTCCGGATCAATCAATCGTGTTCCTGCCTTTTTCAAACTATTTAGCACAAACCAAGTTGAACCAGGAACCAATACCACAGCAAGTACCGTATCAACCATCTGCCAGGTTAAATCACTAACATTTGTAAAAATGTAAACCAAAATCAGAACCATAAGTGTCAACTGGAAAGTTTTAAGTTTCCAACCGAGGCTTTTGAACCATTCAATTGAGTTCTCCAACCCTGAATAGAATGTTGGAATAAAAATCAAAGTAAGTAAGGTACTTAAAGCAAGCCCGCCTATCACAACTATCGCGAAAGGCGCCCCAATAACACTGACATATTCTGCATCTCCCATTGCTAACGGTATCATCGCAACAATGGTGGTCATTGCAGTAATCAAAATTGGACGAACCCTTGATAAGCCAGCTGTCATTAATGCCCTAGAACGACGGTATCCACGGCCTCGTAATATATTTGCATAGTCAATTAATATGATCCCATTATTAACAACAATTCCTAACAAGATTAAGAAACCAATCAATGTATTGGCACTCAACAAGCTGTTCCCTGTTATTATTAGAGCAAGTAATGATCCAATAGCAGCTAATGGTATTGAAAACAATAAAACAAACGGTGTGACAACGGATTCAAAAACCGAGGCCATAATCATGAAGATCAAAATTATAGCTGCAAAGATCAGAAAATAGAACTCATCAAGATCATCACTTTCATGAATAACCTCTGTCGCAATCCCCGAAGGAAATGAATAGCTGGCTACCAACTCGTCGATCTCTAAGCGATACTCTTCCAATAATTCACTGGATTCTTCAGCATCTGAATCCATCTGATAGGTAATTTCAATTTGCTTTTCTTGATTCACCCTGTCGATACTTGCTGTACCTTCAGTATACACAAGCTGAGTAAAGTCCTGCAAATCATGCAAGCCACCACCACCATCACTTACCTGCACAACTTTCAGATCATCCATTGTACGGGCATCATCCTCGTCTTCGCCCTCTCCAAGTATTATTGTAATTTCATATTCATCAAGTCCATCCTGATACATAACACCAGTTGAAATCTCTCGTGCAAAAGAATTAAGCTCCGAACTTACATTCTGGATGTCAATATCATTATCTGTCATCAGTAGCGGATCGAAAATCATATGCACCTCTGGCTGATTCGATGAAACGGATGTACGTACTGACTCGATAAAGTCAAGGTCTTCAATATAGTATTCCAGATCCTCCGCAACGGACTTCATCACATCAAAGTCTTCACCTTTAATTATAATGGATTCCTCGTCAGTACCAATTCCAAGCAATGCCTGGAAATTACCGGTCATACCACCTCCCATACCACCACTTGAGGATGTTGAAGCTGATGACGAAATAGTAAAGTCAACGTTTCTGTTAAGGCTTCTTGTCATTTCTGTAATTGATGACTTTATTTCGGCGAAAGTGCGATCATCAATATCTTCATAATCCTCGACTAAACTAAGTGAAACAGTAGCTTGTTCTTCCTGAACACTTGCTGTAACATCTTCTTTTTCTGCAACAGCATCAAGCTTTCCTTCCAGTTGTCTAACTAATTCATCAGTTTTTTCAAGACTTGTCCCTGAAGGCATTTCTACAGATATCGTTATCTGGTCAGATTCGACTTCAGTCAGCGAGCTTGTACTCATCGCAACTGAAATAAATACCATTAAAAAGAATACAACGACTGCGCCAATAATTGTTCCGGCAGGATTACGCATGCAAGACTTTAACAGCAGTAAATAAATTTGCACCATTCTGTTATCTGTCGAAACCTTTTCAAAAGCGATATCATTCCCTTTTTTCCGTTTCAGAATTAAGTGGATAGCCATAGGAACAAACAATAAGGCCACAAACAAAGAAACTATCAATGTTGATATTATTGAAACCCCCACGTTCATCCCAAGCATTTCAATCAGATAATTTGATGAAAATACAAAAGGTAGAAATACAGTTACAGTTGTAAGTGTTGCTGCTACAATTGACCGCCAAACTTCGCTAGTCCCCTGCGTAACAGCCCTGTCAGGATCATATCCTTTTCCTGCAAGCCGATATATATTCTCAAGCACAACTACACTATTATCAAGTAACATACCAACAGCAAGTGCCATACCTACCAGGGTAAGACTGTTAAGAGTAATATCGTAAGCATAGAAAAAGTTAAATGCGATATATACTGATATTGGAATCCCAAGAGCAATAAATGCAACAATTCGTACATTTTTCAAAAATACCCATAGTACAAAAACAGCCATCGCCCCACCAATCAATGCTAAATCAATGATCTGGTTTATGTTTTCCTCCATTGATTCAGCCGAATTCTCCATGATGACAAGCTCAACGTCCTGTGACCTTAGCTTATCATTCAGGGTAACAATCATTTCTTCCACACTATGTGAAAGATCAATCTGATTAGCCTGAGAATCATTAATTAGCTGGATTGTTACACTCTCCAGCCCATTCACGCGGCTATAGCTCTCGACTTCTTTTACACCATAACTTATTTCAGCAATATCTTTTAAAAGGATTGGCCCATCGGCTACCACCAAGTTTTCAATATCCCTTACATTTTCATATTCTGCCGTTACATGTACGAAATACAGTTTATCCCTCTCATGTAAATTTCCGGCGTAGCTACGAGAAACTGAATTTTGAGATAGCAATGAGCGAATGGTAGCTGTTGTGATGTTATAAGCGTCACATGCTTGCTCGTCCAATACTATTTCTACAGATTTCTCTTGTCCTCCATATACGGTTACACCTGCGATACCATCAATATTCTCCAAATCATCCACAACTTCTTCATCAATCAAGTTGCGTATACGGTCAGTGCCATCACTTCCCCGGGCCTGCAAAGACATGAACTGGCTGTTCATTTGACTTGTGTTTACCCGATTAATAGAAACATTGACACCATCTGGCAGAGACCCCTCTACTTCATTTATTTTTTCCTGAAGTTTCAGATACGCCAAATTGGCATCGACATCACTCAGGTAATACACAACGATCATCCCCGACCGGGAAGTTATTGATGATTCCAAGGACTCAATACCTTCAAGTGAACTTATAGCTCCCTCCAACGGAATGACTACCTCATTCTCAATATACTCAGGGTCTGACTCTTGAGACACACTAGCCTGAACATACAAAAAGGGCTGCTCCACATTGGGCAATAGCTCTAATGACAGTTGATTATAGGATACATAACCCAGAAGAGTTAAGCCAATAAACAACATGCTAATAAGAGTCTTTCTATCTATTATGAATTTCACGCTTCTTATTTTAAAAATTTTCGCCTTGATTCATTTCCTGAGCTTCTCCTCATCAGGAACAAGTACTATACTATCTCTAACAAGGAGAAGCTATTTAGCAGCAGGTTATTTACCCACGCCTTTAATCCGGTCTTTTACACCTTCAAAAATTTCGTAAACACATGGTATTACTACAAGTGTTAACAGAGTTGAGGTAATAAGTCCACCGATTACAGCAATTGCCATTGGAGAACGCAATGAAGCACTCTCTCCAACACCTATTGTTAAAGGCAACAAGGCCAGAATAGTCGTTAAACTAGTCATGAATATTGGTCGGATACGCTGTTGACCTGCCTGCTTAATTGCGTCTATACGAGACATTCCTTCTTTGCGTAATTGGAGTGTCCTGTCAATTAGAAGAATTGAATTATTTACGGCTATACCAACAAGCATAATTAGTCCTATGAAAGCCATAATATTAAATGTCATTCCCAGCATGAAAAAGGTCAATACTGTACCAACAACAGCTAAAGGTATTGTTAATAAGATCGTAAATGGATGCAGTAAGGATTCAAACTGAGAAGCCATTACCATATAAACCAATACAATTGACAGTAACAAGGCAAAACCCAAGTTCTCCATTGACTCTGCCCTTTTCTCCTCTTGTCCGGTAATGCTTACCTTATAATCAGCAGGAACGCTCATTGTTGCAATCGCTTCTTCAATTATTGCAGCAGCCTGATCCAAAGCCAAATCACTATCCAGCTCTGCCGTAATTTTACCAATACGGGTTTGATTTCTGCGATTTATTTCTTTGGGAGATTGTCCAATTTCAATCGTAGCGATTTCATTTATCATATAATTCTGTCCATCGCTGGTGATTTTCATATCATTTAGGTCAGCCAATGTCTTTTCGGGTAATTTTAGCGTTATATCCTGCATTTCTCCTTCACGCTCAATCTGACCGACAGTGGTTCCCTCCAGTTGGCTTTGTATTTGAGAAACAATGCTACTAACACTAATATTATACATCCCTGCACGCATGCGGTCAACCATTATTTCAACTTCTGGAGAACCATCTTCCATTGAAGATTCAATATTATAAATACCGTCAATAGATGCAATACGAGTCATCACCTCAGCAACCAAATTATCAATTATATCGAGTTCTTCTCCGTGCACCTCAATAACGAGTGGAGATTCATCAGTTCCTAATATGCTTTTTAGAGCTGTTTCGTTTTGCTTAAATGTAATTTCCACTCCCGGAATATCTCCAAAAGCCTTACTTAAACCTTTGATAGCTGCAGATGATGTTACCGTACTTTCATCAGATAAGATAACCTTAATATCACCTGTATTTTCACCTTCAAAAATAGCATCCTCAGAACTAGTTCCGGAGCTTGGCCCAACATGTGTATACAATAACTCCATATTGTCACCCAGAACCTCAGTTACAATACCTTCTAAATTTTCAAGGGTTGCAGATGTTCTTTCCAGTTTAGTTCCTTCCTGCAAAGCTACCTCAATGTCAAACTCACTGGTTTCTGTTTGCGGCATAAACTCCATTCCGATTTGCGTAACCAAAAGAGATGAAATACCAATCAATACAATTGCAACTAAAACGACAATCCATTTTACTTTCAACACCTTCTCCAGAAAGATACCATACCCTTTAACCTGAACAGATTGTTTTTGGATGCTTTGCTTCTTCTTATAGAACAAGTTGAAAAGCATTGGAATTACCAAAATTGCGACAAACAATGATGAGATTAAAGAGAAAGCTACAGTCCATGCCTGATCTTTAAACAACTCACTAGATGCTCCATGCAGATAAATGATTGGTAGGAATACCACAATTGTAGTAATGGTAGATGCTGTGATAGCACCACTTACTTGTGACGTTCCTTCAATGGCAGCCTCCTTTATCGACAGTCCTTTCTCGTGAGACCTGAAAATACTTTCTAATACAACAATCGCATTATCCACCAGCAAACCAGCTCCAAGTGCTAATCCTCCCAAAGTCATAATGTTCAATGTAAGATCATTGAAATACATCAGGTTGAAAGTTGCAATAATTGAGATCGGTATAGCAATACTAATAATGACTGTACTTCCTATTCTTCTCAAAAAGATGAATAGTACAAAAACGGCTAACAAAATACCCAGTAATGCAGATTCTTCCACCTCGCTTATCGCTTCATCGATAAAGCTTCCCTGATTTGTTACAACTGTCAGTTTATAATTTGGAAGAGCCTTTTCAATACTTACAATTGCATCTGCAATATCTTCAATTGCTTTTACTGTATTTACCTTACTGTCTTTGTAGATCGATAGCCCCAGACAACGTTCACCATTAAGGCGTACTATTGTTTCAGGATCTTTATTCTGAATGCTTACATTAGCAACTTCTCGTAAAAAGATCGGAGCATATGAAGCAGTGTTATCATCTGCAATTACTCTTTCATAACCAACAATAACGTTTTCAAAATCCTCAACCTCATCAAGTAAACTCACTCCTTTTACAACATACTGAGTTCCTAATTCTTCAATACTCCCTCCGGAAACACTTTGGTTATAACTTTGAATACGACTACTGATTCCATCAAGGGTTAATCCAAAAGCTTCCAATAAATACTCATTGGTTTCAACAAGAATTTCGACTTCTTCTGCTCCTGCAATATCAACCTCTGCAACTCCTTCCAACCGAACCAATTCATTCCGAATGTAGTTTTCAGCGACTTTGCGCAATTCACTCATTTCGGTAATATTTGGATTGCTAAGGCCAATCAACATCACCGGAGATGTATTCGGATCATGCTGAGTAATGGTAAACGCATCAATATCTCCATTTTGAGAATATGTATTGGTAGCCTTCTGCAATTCAAGAAAGGCATCATCCATATCTGTGTCCCATGCATACTCGATTGTAATCTGTGCACTTCCTACTTTTGAAATTGAAGAAACCTCAACCACATCAGATTGTCGGATAGCCAATGCTTCCAAGTTTTCTACAAACTGTTCTTCAATTTCTTCAGGAGGTCGTTCTCCTGATTCCAGCTCAATAAATAATTTGGGATTATTTAAGTCTGGAAATAAGTCAATTCCTAATTTGTCGTAAGAAATGTAGCCCAGTAAAACAACACCGAGTACAATCATCAATACAGTTACAGGAAATTTGACCGAAAATTCACTAATTTTCTTCACAGTTAGTCCTTTCTATTGAATGATTTTTACTTTTGCACGATTCCTAAGTGTCTCATAACCATCTATCACCAGGCGATCACCAGCACTAAGCCCTGAAATAATCTCGACATTGTCTGTATTCTCATACCCAAATGATACTTCTTTCTGAATAGCAGTTCCATCTTCTACAATGAACACGGATTCTCCACGCTGATTAGAAACGATAACATCTTTGGCTATAACAACAACATTTTCTTTACGGTCAACAATAATTTCAGCCTGAACAAACATTCCCGGGCGTAATTTTAGTTCATTATTGTTAACAGTAAGGGTTGTTTCGAATGTGCGGGTTTCAGTACTAACTGCTGGAGATAACTGAGAAATCTGCCCATGAAGTGTGTCATTTGGTAATGTATAGTTCATTACTCGAATTTCCATTCCTTTTGACACATCATTAATATACTTTTCGGCAAGATTAACTTCCAATATTAAGTTTTCGTAGCTCATTAGGCTCACAACCTCAACTCCACTAGAAACTTTTGTACCAACAGTATTGTATGGCATTGATGTAATAATTCCTGTAAATGGAGCAACAACTTTCATTTTGCTCAATTGAATCTGAGCAAGGGCATAACTATCCTTAGCATTAACCAATGATACTTTTGCACTACTCAGTTCGCTCTCGGTTACACCACCTTTTTCATATAAAGAACTTTGCTTTGTGTAATCTTGCTCTGCAATTTCCAGACTTAGTTCTTTAGACTCAAGGCCAATTCCATTGAGATACTCTTCATCTTCCAGTTCAATAATTGCCTGTCCCTTTTGAACTTTATCACCCAGAGTAAAGGCTTTTCCTGTTTGAGGATTAGTGGCCACTTTGTAGGTTCCACCCATTTCAGTTGTTAATGTTGCTTCTTTTGTAGCACTTACGGTTCCCGTTGTACTAATAACTTTCTCAATTGAACTCAACTTAATGTCCTCAATTGACACATTTGATGCAACATCTGTAGTAACATCAGAAGTTTGACTGGTACATGCTGCTAGTCCTAGCAACACTCCAATAGCTAATGAATAGTATACTTTTATCTTCATTTATTTAAATTTTATCATGGTTGATTTTAAATGTCTTAATTATTGGATTATGTCCAGCACCAATGCTTCTTTTTTCTCAAAATCGTATAGGGTTTGAACTTTTAGGTTTAGAAGCTCAATTTTATAATCGATTAATGCCTGAGCATATGATTTTTTTGCAGAAGAAAGCTGTGTTTGGTACAAGCTAAGATCCATTCCCGTTAAATCACCATTGTTATAGCGTTCCTGATTCAAGACATACGTTAACTGAGCATTTTCTTCACTCTTCTGGGCGATAGCAATTTGCCTCAACTGGTTTTGCAAACTTCTGTATGTTGAACGAATATCGAGAACGATTTGGATTTTCTCCTGCTCAAGATTGATTTCATTTGATGCGATCGTAGCCTCTGCAGCTTTAATCTGAGATTCTCTGGCGCCCCAGTCCCAAATAGGAACATTAAATGAAAGAGAGACACTTGGGTTTTTAGTCGGATTATCATAGACATTCCCAAAGCTCTCATCGTTCCCAATAATACCAACCGACAAACTTAAGTCTCCTTTAAATTCATTGTTTCCCTTCGTTTGTATCAGAGAGAATTGAGAATTCTCAATTTCAATTTCACGCTGGCGAATTTCCATTCGGGAGTTTAATCCATAATTAATTGCATTATCCAAATCAACGGCTACCTCCTGTGCTTCCGGATCTGCAATAACAGTAATCTCTTCGTAAATATCCATTCCGATTAGTTGTTTGAAAATATCCTTAGCATTTTCCAGAGAAACTTTTGCATCCTCTACACTTGATTCTGCTGTTGCAAAATCCAATTCAGACTGATACAATTCTTCTCGCGCAGATAGTCCTGCTTCAACTTTATTTTGAGTGATTTCATAATTGGTACTCGTATTCTCATACTCTGCCTGAGCAATTTCCAAGCTCATCTGAGACATATATACATTGTAGAAATATTGAGTTACCTGCTTTTCAATATTCAATTTCTGCATGGCATAACTCAAGTTTGTATTCTCGAGAGATAGCTCAAGTGATTTTAGATTTAACTGAGTTGAATTATACGTAAAAAGAGGTTGAGTCAAACTCAGGTACAAATTATTTGAGAAAGAACGGTTTTCTTGTGCAGCACCTGCCCCTACCGTACTTTTATTGTATTGCCAACCGAATCTATTCACAAGTGAGATTGTACCATCCGTCCATAATATTGGTTGCGAAACCATAAATGTTCCTGACGAACCATAAGATTCACTCGTGTACCATTGAGATGTAAAATCATCGAGCGAACGGTTCCGACTAAACGTAAAAGGATCTACGGTTAATGAAAATCTCGACTTCAACGATGCTTTTTGAGCATTCAGATTTTGCTGAGCCCGCTCTAGTGACAATAAAGAGGTTCGAATATCCGGGCTGTTTTGCATGGCAATTCCTAGCGCCTTCTCCAAATCTAGTATCTGCTGTGCAAATAGGAAACTTCCCGGAAGCAAGCATAACACGATCAAGAGCCTGATTTTTAATAACATGGATTTCATAGGGTTATCTTAAAGTTTAATTTTTTATAAGTTTTATGGCATCAGCAACAACGACTGTAGAATTTGATTCATTGGTCATTTCAACAACTGCTGTGTCGGATGAGAAATAGTATGCTCCAATATGATTCCAGCCGTCTTCGGCAGAGTCAATATCAATTGTTACTTCTTCTTCCCCACTATCGGAATGCACGATATAATGATATTCTCTTTTCCCTGTTGATCCTCCTCCAAACATACCCCTCATACGCATCCGGCTCTTATACACATGAACATATACATCATAGGAGCCTTCGGCTAAACCGGGTGCTGTCCAAATGGCTTTTTGTTCTCCATTGCCACCAGCCAAGTAGTAAGCTGACCGGATATTGGTTCCAAAGAAATCGGAGTTTGTTGCTAGGGTCCAACCTAAAGGGGGTCTAAATTGAGAAAAAGATTTATACTTACTACTGGTCGTATCTTCTTTGAAAATTAATTTACGCAACAAACTGGTTTCATCAGACTCAGCGACATAAAATCCAGGGTCTTCATTATCTATAATTACTTCATTTTCACCTTCAATAGAAACAGGAATATCCAGAACTATTTCTCCCTCAAAAGGAATTGCTTTTTTATCCTCTTCAATATCCTCACTAAACATGATCCTAAGTTCTGATGGGATGTTCCTTGATGTTAACGTATTGATTGTGCCACCTCTTGGCGTTCCATTTACAAGGAAACTGAGTTGCTTAGTCTGGTTACCTTCAAAATAAACCAGATATTCGACATTGTCTGACTCGCCACCCATTCCACCAAAACGGCCACCACCCATTCCGCCACCGCCTGTTCGGAATTCTACGGAAATGATACCATCAGCACGTTCTGTATTGGTTACTTTAAATTTCACCATCGTTTTTTCTTGCTCTTCATCAAGCACGGTTACTGCAGAAACCTCTCCAATTATAAAAGCAGGTAGTTCTGTTGTATTAAACCATCCTTCCATATATGGAATCAGATCTAGTCCAAATCGATCAGAGATAGCATCATTAAAATCATCAATGGTAGTAGACATGAACCTGTGATTATTCAAATACTCATATAGAAAATTGCCAAATTCTGTTTCTCCTGCTTGCCTCTTAATAATTGAAAATAAGGCTTCACCTTTTAATTGAATCACATCTGAAACAATATCCAATCGTTCAGGATCTTTCAAGATCTGTTCAAAACTTTGTTCCAATAGTGCTAGGTTAGCTTCTTCATCTTCGGAAACACCAGTCCCACTAAACATCATTCTAAAGAAATTACCACCACTGTCATTTGTGTTTTTCTTGTAACTTTCAAACACTCTATCGGTTACTGGCCAACGATCTGACTTAATATAATATGCGTAATTATAAAATAGTGGAAATGCATAATATGTATTAGCAGATTCATCCATCATCGGCCCTCCAATTCCAGGCATCACACCCGACCTATTTTCAGCTTCGGTGAAAGAAGACAAAAAGTTTGTCAATACTTGTATTTTTAATTCTCGGGGAGTTAAATCACTGCTTCCGCCTCCAAAACCACCTCTTCCTGCAGGACCAGCCATGCCGCCTGGCATACCGCCACTACTGCTTCTTTGTTGCATTTGTCCATTAAAGTCGGCATCATCAAGCAACAGTCCTTTTTCTGCGATCAGGATCATTTCGGGCTGCAACTGCTCTCGCGCACCACTTAGCACGCGCTCGTATGAATAGAATTGGATAGGCACTTCAACTAAAGAAAAACGTTCAAATGGATAATATAAATCCAAAGTACGCTCATAATCCTGAAGTGCTTCTGTAATGACTGCAGGAATTGTGTCCTTAATCTCGTCAAAGAAAGAAGTGAAGTAATCATGTCCTTCTAATACATAAACATTAAATTCCAGTCCGTCAATATCTCCTTGCATTTTTTCATATTCAGCAATTGAAACTGAAATTTGTGCCTGTGCATTAGATGATGTGAAAGTATAATGCCCCTCAGATCCCTGAACAGCACCTTGTGATACAGCAACAAGATCTGGTCGGGTGGTTACATCGAGTTTATAATTACTGAATTGTTTTGTAAACCATGAACTATTCTCAATTCCAATACCTGCTCCTGAAATCGGATACCAGTTTGTCTCACGAGTAAGTAGTACATAATCTGAAGTAACAAAAGCATATCGCTTATCAATTTGATATAATGAATTTTCATATGCCCCAGTGAGGGTTTCATCATCAATATCCAAATAGCAAGCAGCCTCATCGATGGTTCCACCATACGTGAATGCAACTGAAGCTCGTTGGCCTGCAGCTAAATTCATGCCAGTCAATTCAACAACTCCCAGTTTCCTATCAAAAGACTGATCCTTTCCGTTTACCAGAACCTTTGATAGCTCCAAGCTGGGGTTAAGACTAAATATTACATTTTCAATTGCAGTAGAATTCTCATTTACAACACTTAAAGTTGCCTCACAAGAAATAGATTCTCCCTGATGCTCCAATTTAATATCATAGTCATTAATGGTAACAAGTTTGGTATCTACATACTGATCATTCAAACTGATCATATTTTCTCTCAAATTCTGGCTTTGGTTAAATGTATTGATATGAACATATCCTAAATACCCCCCTAATGCGAGAAAAAGCGTTCCAACGACAAGAGCTCCATAAGTAACACTTTTAGATTGCGAGAGTCGCTTTAAAAGAATAAATGTAAAGTGAATGAAAGACACACCTAGGAAGAAATACATCCCACGGTGAATTAAAATTTTATTTAAATCCCCAAACCCAACAAAATCAGAAAGTGTCATAGGGATATTGTATGCCATGTAATCGAATAAATAATAATATTTATCCTGCAAATAAAACAATGAAATTGCAACATACCCAAGTAGAACAACAAAGGTAACAGCCTGATTCTTAAGAATGGACATTAACAAAAATGAAAATCCCATTATGAAAACCAGTGTTGGAATACTAATCAGAAAAAAGTAATACAAATAAGAAATCCAATTGACAGAAACGTTCTCGGTTAGAAGGTTAAAAATAAGCGCAATGGCAAGTATAATAAGGTTTAACACAAAAAACACAAGCAAATTACCTATCGTTTTACCAAACACATATTCCCCATTTGTCATGGGACGCATATATACAACTTCTGTTGTATCAAGTTTCTTATCACGTTTAAGAAAATCAGAAGCAAGAAAAATTGCGATGACCGCCTGTACAACATTCAACAACAAAAGGCTTACATACGGTATAATCGAAGGAAGTCCTTTCATTGCCCAACGCCCTGCACCACCATTTAACTGGAGCAAAAATGCAAAGTTAAACCCTGCAATAGCGACCATTGACAGGATGGCAAAAATTCGGAAAAACCAACTGCGCATTAATGTTTTAGTCTCGTAAACGGCAATTGATTTTACATTATGAATGGATAACATATGTCGTGTTTTTTAATTTAAATAGATGTCCACAAGTCTAACTTCTTCTCCATAAAATAAACATAGGCATGCTCTAGGTTTGGATCCATATTAACACCCTGATATCCATTTATTTCATCCGACACAACCTGGATTTCCCATCCATTGCGTGTTGGAACATTGGCAATTACCGGATACTTCTTATTTATCTCGAGGTATTCCTCTTCTTTTGCATTAATAAGCCAAACTTTACCTCTCGATTGGTCAACCAGATCATCAGGAGAACCAGTATAAGCCAATTTCCCTCTATTTAGAAGAGCCATATTGTTACACGTACTCGAAATATCACCAACAATATGTGTGGAAAGAATGATTATTACATCTTTTGTAGAAATTGAAGATAAAAGGTTCCTAAAACGAATACGTTCTTCAGGATCCAATCCGGTTGTTGGCTCATCTACAATAATAACTTTCGGGTTGTTTAATAAGGCTTGTGCAATACCTAAACGTCTTTTCATCCCTCCGGACAAACGATTTGCCATTCTATCACGAGCTTCAAAAAGGCCAACCTCTTCAAGCATTTTGTCTACAGTATCAGCTCGCTCCTTGCGGTTTTTAATTCCCGATAACCTTGCAGTATAATCTAGAAACTCGTACGTCTTCAATTTAGAAAAGAATGCAAAATCCTGAGGAAGATAGCCCATAATTTTTCGAATATCCTTTCTGTCTTTTGTCAAATCCTTCCCATCAATGGTAACCTTACCTGAAGTAGACTTCATTAAAGTAACTAGAATTCGCATAAAAGTAGATTTCCCGGCACCATTAGGCCCAAGTAACCCAAACATCCCATCATTAATTTCAAGATAAACCTCATCTAGCGCTCGATAGCCATTGGGATATTCCTTGGTTAATCCTTCTATTGTAATTTTCACTTTGTAATAATTTCTGATTCAGTAAGTAGACTTATTTTTCATATAAACGTTTAATCGTTTTTTTTAGCAAACCACCTTTACTAAACAAAAAAGTGTGCTTTTATCGACAAAACCGTTTTTTCAAAAGACGTTCTTCTATTTTATCACTAAAATAAAATATTCAATTTAGTTATTCTTCTCCGTCATTTCCTGCGACAAGGTAGTCATGACTCTGCTTTAGATACAATACTAACCTTTATATTGAAAGCATATATTTTGATCTTCAAGCTTCTTGTTTATATTCATTTTTTCATATTCTGAGTTTAATAAAACACGAAAATACAAGAACTCATAATCATCATATACATTTATATATATTCTGATTTTATTGAGATTTCATCGAGAGCAACAAAGATATGTTTGAGCAACACCAAAACTCAGTTAAGACCCGGTTAATTACTGTTAAGGAAAAGTTAAAGCCCCTTAGTATGAATCAGTAATATTTATCTTTGAGCCATGAATAAACGATCATTTACATTTATAATGGGCTTGATGGGGGTGTCAATCATTGCCATTATCATCATTCAAACAGCATGGATTAAAAATGCCATCTATGTGAAAAATGAGCTCATTGAGAAAAGTATTATTGATGCACTCTCAGAATCTGCTCAGGATATTGAAGCAATAAGAAGCAAAAGAATGTTCTCCAGTTTTGCTGACGACACAGATAGCATTTCCTGGAATGACTTTAATTCGCCTCAATATAATGATCCGTATAATTTTTCAGATAATCAAAATCGTTTCGATTCTGCCCCCAAGGATACAAGCAGGACTACCTCTAGAAAATCAAACAGAAGTAGGTTCAACAACAGTCCCCTCCTCGAGAATCAAGATTCAATCATTGCAAGTACCCGAATGATGTTTAGGTCGAGTATGACACGCATTGATTCACTTAGTAAAGTTGCAGACTCATTGCGTATTATGACTCCCCAAATAAAGGAGCAATTTGATTTTCAGAAAGAGAAACTAGAAGAAGTTACCAATCAAATTGTTTCCGAACTAAACTCTTTCAATAATAATCTGGTAACAATTGACGAAATGTACAACATCGTCAAGTATGAGCTTAAAGACAAAAGAATCCCATTGAATTTTGATCTGGCATTGATGAAAAATGACACAATCATTTCACTTAGTGCAAATGCAGATAGTCTGGCATTAACCCACACAAGATATCAAAGGCATTTGTTCTCTAGAAATATTTTTGAACGAAATCAGTCCATTGCTATTCATATTCCTGAACAAGCGGACCTCGTCCTTCGCTCTGTTTACGGGTTACTTATCGCATCGTTGATATTCTCATTGATAATTCTATTAACATTCGGACTAAGCATATACTTCATGTTAAAACAAAAAAAGATTTCAGAGATGAAGTCTGATTTCATAAATAACATGACTCATGAATTTAAAACTCCACTAGCGACCATATCTGTTGCTGCGGATACGATTACAAATAGCAAAGTCATTACACAACCTGAAAAGATCAGCTATTTTATCGAAATGATTAAGAAAGAAAACAAACGAATGAACAGGCAGGTTGAAGATATTTTAGCGATTGCTCGTTTAGATAAAAAAGACTTCGAATTTAAGTGGGAACCTCTAAATATTCATGATACAATTGAAGATGTTATAGAGAGCATTGTAATTCAGGTTGAAGATAGAGGAGGAAGTATAAACGCAAGCCTCAAAGCATCAAATCCAATGATTACATCAGACATGAACCACTGTGCGAATATTATCTACAACCTACTCGATAATGCAAACAAATATTCAACAGAAAAGCCCCAAATAGATATTGAAACACGAAATACGTCTGATGGCATAATCATTTCTGTTAAAGACAAAGGTATAGGTATGAGCAAATCCGTTCAAGCAAAAATCTTCGAACGATTTTACAGGCAAACCAGTGGAAACATTCACAATGTAAAAGGATTTGGACTTGGATTAAGCTATGTGAAGGCTGTAGTTGAAGCAAACCGTGGAAAAATAACCGTACAAAGTGAGCTAGAGAAAGGAAGCCAATTTGACGTATTTTTACCTTTCACACGAGAAAATTGATATCTTGTTCAGCAATATATACCTTTAAGCCATGAGCGATAAATTACATATATTTTTAGTTGAAGATGATCTTAGTTTTGGAGCTGTTCTAAAATCCTACCTTGAACTTAACGACTATAACGTCACATGGGTTGACGATGGTAAATATGCTCTTGACCGTTTTAGAAATGGAAAATTCAACATCTGTCTGCTTGATGTGATGCTCCCAAATATTGATGGGTTTACAATTGGCACTGAGATCCGAAAAATCAATAAAACAATCCCATTCATTTTTCTTACAGCGAAAGCCTTGAAAGAAGATGTTATAAAAGGGTTCAACATAGGAGCGGATGACTACATTACTAAACCATTCGACACGGAAGTACTTATTTGCAAAATAAAAGCCGTGCTAAACCGGGGAGGCGATCAACAAGAAAAAAATCTGAAACAGCACCAAATTGGTAATTATTCCTTCAATATACAGAAAAGGAGTGTGACGATTAATGGAACAGATCAAAAGCTTTCACCCAAAGAATCGGAATTACTGGAATTACTCTGCATTTACAAGAATGAACTACTCCCAAGGGAAACCGCCTTAAAGAAAATATGGGGAGATGATGGCTATTTTACAGCTAGGAGCATGGATGTTTTTATTACCAAGTTGCGAAAATACCTTGCTGGGGATCCCAATATCGAAATCAAAAACATTCACAGTAGCGGTTTTATCTTAAGCATCAACGAATAAATTAAAAGCACAAACCGAATCGCAATTAAAATTCCGAGCCCCCCACCTCAAACATATATTAAGCTTACATACAGCTATTTATCTGGCCGGTAACCAGAATCATTCAAAATAGATTGATAATCATCATTCAGCATTAATTGACCAAGGCTTACCCTATTGTTCTTACTCATATATGCCCTAACAATTTGCCAGCCAAGCCAAGCCCCTGTTCTCCCCGGGGAATTAGATGTGAAACTGGATGTGTAAGGCGCATCATCAACATAACGCTTAATATCCATCCGATCGGATGAGAACAGCAGATTATTTTCCGCCAGATATGTCCACATTGCCTCTTCGCTGGATTCACAAAAATTTAATTGATCTTGGGAAAATCCGATCTTCAGACTATCGGTCAATTCAGGAAGAATGGCATCCATAAAATATAGAAGTTTTCCCTCATAAACCATATGGTCAATCAAATGAGTTTTACTTTCATCAAAAGGAAACTCAGTCATACCCCATGCATATATGGCATCAGGCACAATCTTCTGAGGGGTCATGTTTTTAACCTTATAATTCGCAATACCCAATTGAGAATAATACACACAATCAGCACCCAAGTATTTATCAAGACTTATCCCAATCAAACTATCTGTCATAACAATCGACTGGTTAAAACCACTAATGCAAGTATAAATTGCTGGCACCAATTTCTCAGGGAAATGATGGTGGTAGTAACGAAATGCATCAGACAAATCGGTTTTAAGCTGATCCTTATTTATAACAAGGTCTGCCCTTTCTTTAAGGTTAGCGACCAGAGTGTCGTTAATAAATGATTCGAGCTGATCTACAAAACCAGAATCCTCGGAACCACCTATCTGGATCATCTGATAAGTGAAAATGGGCAGAAACTCAGGATATTTATTTTCAATGGAAGAAATTTTTTCGTCCACCGAATCCTTCAACATGAATAAATCATCTTCAAAACTTTCAAATCGAAAATTAACATCAAGACTTGAAACATCAATTTTCAACGGATTTCTCTGACATGAAAACACAACTACTGCTACGACTACTATTAGAATAATCTTCCTCATATTTATTCGTTTCCTGAATTACGGTACAGAATAATATTTATTGTCTTTTTAAAAATATTATTCGAGATTTGCACATACAAAACTAAAGGAAACAAGCGTTAAACAAACAGAAAACTCTTACTTATGAAAAAAATATCACTCCTACTCGTGCTTTTTTTTATTCTCGCTGATGCATCTGCTCAAGAATCTGTTCGTTTATCTTTTTCCGCCAGCCCTTCCATTAATTGGATGACTTCGGGGATGAACCAAATCTCACGAGGAAAAGTAGTTTCCGGATTTGATTTTGGAATAAACGCTGATTTCTTTTTTGACAACCAAGAAAGATATGCCCTAACAACCGGGCTATTGATTAACAACACTGGAGGTGAACTGGACTTTTACTCACCCAATTCCTTCCCTTTTGCCGGAGAAACAATTTCGCCCGGAAGTAGCATCCTCTATCGTTTACAATATCTTGAAGTTCCACTTGCCATTAAACTTAAAACAAGTCAATTCAAGCGTTGGGTTTATTGGGGGCAATTTGGCATTTCAAGCTTTATCAATATTAAAGCCAAAGGAACCACAAACAATGGCGTCCTTGACAAGACCGACATTAACGAAGAAATCAATTTATTCAACCTAGGCATGAACATTGGCGTTGGCTCTGAATTTGATCTAGGATCTGATAATGCAATGATTATTGGCTTGATATTTAAAAATGGGTTCCTCGATATTACTACAGACAATGCATTTGAGGAAAAAACCACCCTGAGTTCACTTACGCTTAAACTAGGATTGGTTTTCTAGAAAATTAGCCTATTTCTTTCCTTTTTCAATTACTTTTGCTATTCATAGTTTCGGCAGCAATTAAAATTTATCTAGTACCACAACCCTAGGGTTCCTGATATTTAAATGTTGCCGAAAATTGATATTTAACTTGTATAGTATGAAGATTGCACTGGCCCAATTAAATTACCACATTGCCAATTTTGAGGATAATGCCCAAAAAATCATTGATGCCATAAACAAAGCAAAAGACTCAGGAGCCGAACTCGTTGTTTTCTCTGAGCTTTCTGTTACTGGCTACTACCCTCATGACTTACTTGAACGAAAAGAATTTATAGAGAGAGCCGAGCAAACAGTTCATGAAATTGCAAAAGTTTGCCAAGGAATTGCGGCTCTAATTGGTGCTCCAAGTGTAAATACGAGTAGCCGTGGAAAAAAATTATTCAACTCGGCCTATTTCCTAAATGAGGGAAAAGTAGAAGCAATCCGGAATAAATCACTTTTACCGACCTACGATATTTTCGATGAATATCGTCATTTTGAACCCAACAATGAATTCAATATTATTGATTTCAAAGGAAAGAGACTCGCAGTTACCATCTGCGAAGATCTTTGGGATGAACAGCCTACGCATAACGAATTTGGCCGGGATAAACTATATCAAACATCTCCTCTTGAAGAACTGAGCAAACAAAATCCAGATCTGGTCATAAACCTTTCAGCTTCGCCTTTTTCATACGACCAGGAAGACTTAAGGAAAAACATATTAGTGCAGAATGCCATCAAATATGAGCTGCCAATAGTGTATGTCAATCAAATTGGAGCTCAAACTGAACTCATTTTTGACGGAGGCTCGTGCTACATAGAAAGGAATGGGAATATTCCCGTTGAACTGGCTTACTTCAAAGAAGATTTCCACATCGTCGACACAGAACAGCTTCAAGAAAAAAAGCAAGAACAGAAAGATTATATTGCCAAAATACACGAGGCTCTAATCCTAGGGATAAGGGACTATTTCCAAAAAATGCACTTCACAGATGTAGTTCTGGGACTTTCCGGAGGAATAGACTCGGCTCTCGTTTGTGCCCTTGCTGTAGAGGCACTAGGTAACGAGCATGTTAGAGGCATACTTATGCCCTCAAAATATTCTTCCGACCATAGCGTTGCCGATGCGATACATCTGGCCGACAACCTCAATATCCGGTACGATATTATCAGCATTCAAAACATGGTGACTGAATTTGAAAATGAGCTGAGCCCGTTGTTTGAAAATCTCCCCACCGGAGTAGCAGAAGAAAACATACAGGCACGTGTACGTGGAATTTTAGTTATGGCTGTTTCCAATAAATTTGGCAACATCCTCCTTAACACGACAAACAAAAGCGAATGCGCTGTAGGATATGGTACGCTCTATGGCGATATGAACGGAGGGCTATCTGTTCTGGGAGATGTATATAAGACAGATGTTTTTAAACTGTCCAGATACATAAATAGGGAACACGAGATTATTCCACTTAACAGCATAGAAAAGCCACCTTCGGCAGAACTACGCCCTGACCAAAAAGACACTGATTCTCTCCCAGACTATGAAATACTTGATGCAATTCTGTTTAAATATATTGAATTGAACCAATCGCCAAGAGAAATTATTAATCAAGGGTTCGAAGAAGAAATGGTACTAAAAACGGTACGCATGGTCAATCAAAATGAATATAAACGATTTCAAACTCCTCCGATTTTAAGAGTTAGCTCAAAAGCTTTTGGTTTTGGAAGAAAGATGCCTTTGGTTGCAAAATATTCATAAAAACGCTCGATTTTATAGGTTTTAGTTTCGCTTTCCTCGAAAATAAGTTCGAAAATAATTTCATGTTTCGTAAATTTATTTAACTTTGGATGCTGCAAAACATATAACCTGAACGCTATGCTGAGCCAAGAAATGGGGATTAAAACAATCTTTGAAAATCCTAAATCTGTTTTCAGTTTATTGAGCCCCGTAGAAAAAGAAGAACTACTCACTCAAGTTACTGTTTCCGTTTTTAAGAAGAATGAATTCATCTATAAAGAAGGAGATAAACCATCTGCATTTATTTTTCTCATTGATGGGAAAGTAAAAATATTTAAAGAGGGAGTTGGAGGCCGCGAACAAATTATCCGCATGACAAAACCTCTTGGTTATGTTGGCTATCGCGCCATTTTAGCAGAAGAAATTCACAATGCATCCGCTGTAGCCTTAGAAGACTCTCTTGTATGCATCGTAAGCCCTGAACATTTCTTCAATAAACTATTAAAAAATCCAGATTTCACAGGACGCATCCTCAGAAAGTTGGCTCGTGAACTTGGTTTTTCCAATGGAAGAACAGTTACCCTCACACAGAAACACATTCGTGGACGTTTGGCTGAATCACTACTTCTCCTAAAAGAAAAATACGGATTTGAAAATGATGGGGTTTCCGTAAAAGCCTTTCTCTCAAGAGAAGA
Organism: Prolixibacteraceae bacterium; assembly: GCA_963662675.2. Lineage (GTDB taxonomy): Bacteria > Bacteroidota > Bacteroidia > Bacteroidales > Prolixibacteraceae. Next base: position 316,964 of record CAXXHP010000001.1, on the reverse strand, counting down.
CATTGCTAACTTATCAAACATGACCACCTCCAATGCAATTCGAACACTTTCTACTTTTGCCGGAGAAAAGGTGATCGCCATTGATGGGAGAAAAATCAAAATATTAGATCTCAACAAACTTGAACGAATAAGTAAATTAGGATAAAAATATTCTCAATAGATACATGGAAAAGCCCGAACTCAATATAGAGTTCGGGCTTTTCCATGTATGCTTAAGGTTCTTCTAGTTTATCATATCAAAGCCACAGAAAGGGACAAGCACCTCTGGCACCTTTATTCCTTCGGGAGTTTGGTTGTTTTCAAGCAAAGCCGCAACAATACGGGGCAATGCCAAAGCACTACCATTTAAGGTATGAGCAATAACCGGTTTCTTCGTTTCCTCATCACGATAACGCAATTTTAAGCGGTTCGCTTGAAAGGATTCGAAATTGGAAACAGAACTTACTTCTAACCATTTTTCCTGTGCTGCAGAGAAAACTTCAAAATCATAGGTCAAAGCAGAGGTAAAACTCATATCACCACCACAAAGGCGCAATATACGGAATGGCAATCCGAGCTTTTGAATTAAGCCCTCAACATGAGCCACCATCTCGTCAAGAATCTGATAGCTTTTTTCAGGATGTGAAACCTGAACAACTTCGACTTTATCAAATTGATGAAGGCGGTTCAGTCCACGAACATCTTTCCCATACGATCCTGCCTCTCTACGAAAACAAACACTATACGCCGTATTCTTAATCGGTAGTTGTTTCTCCTCCAAAATAACATCGCGGTATAAATTAGTTACCGGCACCTCAGCGGTAGGTATCAAATAGAGATTATCCTCGGTAGCGTGATACATCTGTCCTTCTTTATCTGGAAGCTGACCTGTACCAAAACCACTATCTTCATTTACCAATAATGGAGGCTGAATTTCAAGATAGCCAGCCTTTTGAGCTTCATCTAAGAAGAAATTAATAAGAGCTCGCTGAAACCGTGCTCCTTTTCCCTTATATACGGGAAATCCTGCACCAGTCAATTTAACGCCCAGCTCAAAGTCAATCAAGTCATATTTAGTTGCCAATTCCCAATGAGGCAATTTTGAATCACCCAAGTCAGGCAATTTTCCTACAGATTTAACAACTTCATTGTCTTCTGGGGTTTTTCCTGCGGGGACAATATCTGCCGGCAAATTTGGCAATTGCACCTGCAATTCAAATACCTGCTCATCTATCTTAGCAAAGTCCTCATCCAGTTGTTTAATGGCACCTTTTAATTCGGTAGTACGTTCTTTCGCCGCATTTGCCTCGATCTGTTTTCCCTCACGAAACAACAAGCCAATTTCTTTTGAAAGTTTATTCATTTCGGCCTTCACCTGATCGGATTTTGCCTGAATTTCATTCTTTCCTTTATATAATTCAATAATTTGAGCAACGACATTCGCTGCATCAAAGTTTTTCTTTTTCAGTTTTGCTATTACCAATTCAGGATTTTCCTGAATGAAACGTAGATTGAGCATATAAAACAGATTTTAAATTCGCGGAGCAAAGTTAAAAAATAAAAAATCTCCTGCCTCAAACAAGACAGGAGATTCTCTTATACATATCTTAAATAGTCTTAGTTTGCTGAAACAATTGGTTCAACAGACACATATGACCTATTATCTCTTCTCTTTCTGAAAACAACAGTTCCTTCAATCAAGGCGAATAACGTGTGATCTTTTCCCAGACCAACATTATCACCAGGATGATGAGAAGTTCCACGCTGACGAACCAAAATGTTGCCAGCCTTACAAGCCTGACCACCGTATATTTTTACGCCAAGTCGTTTACTTTCCGATTCGCGTCCGTTCTTCGAACTACCGACACCTTTCTTATGAGCCATGGTTATTAATGTTTTTAGGGTTATCCAATAATTTCTTCAATCTGAATCTGAGTCAAGTACTGACGGTGACCATTTTTCTTCTTGTAACCTTTTCTTCTTTTCTTTTTGAAAACGATTACTTTGTCACCTTTCAAATGCTCTAATACTTTCGCATTTACTCTTGCTCCACGAACTTTTGGGGTTCCAACTTTTACTTTACCTTCATTGTCAACCAAAAGCACGTTTTTAAACTCAACACTCGCACCTTCTTCTTCTTGAAGACGGTGTACAAAAACCTTCTGGTCTTTTTCTACTTTAAATTGCTGTCCGGCAATTTCTACAATAGCGTACATGTTTAAAACTTTTATTATTTCCTCCGGCAGGCGGAAAATGATTGTCAAATTCTCTTTTTATGCCTACTCGAAAACATTGGATTGCAAAAGTAGATATTTTTTATTGACCACCAAAAGATCGCGACTCTTTTTTAAACGCAATTAAAGGAAATACACCACATTACAGTTGAAAATGATAATCAACAAACAGGTTCATTCTCTCTTTTTTACGTAAAACAATTATTATATTTGTTGTACATACCTCCGAGGCTTGTTATATGCAAAAAGTACGATTAAACATTTTAGGTCTGTCTGTCAGCCAAACTCAATCTGGCGCTTATGCTTTGGTATTAGCAGAAGAAAATGGAGACCGACGAATTCCCATCATCATAGGACCAGTTGAAGCACAGGCAATTGCCATTCAGCTTGAAGGGCTTAAGCCCCCGCGACCACTGACCCATGACTTGTTCAAGAATCTGGCTATTTCTTTTGATATTAATATATCCGAAGTCATCATTTACAAACTTGAAGAAGGAGTGTTCTTTTCTGAATTAGTTTGCGAAACCGGCTCTCATGAAACAAGAATTGACTCAAGGACCTCGGATGCGGTAGCATTGGCATTGCGTTTTAAATGTCCTATTTATACCACTGAAGAGATACTAAGTAAAGCAGGTATTATTTTAGATCCGGAAGGTGCTTCTCACGTTAATTTTGGAGAAGACCCCCCAAGAAGCAGCTCAAAAAAGGAGTCGGAATTTGACCGTTATACAGTAACTGAACTTACTGACATGATGAACGAGGCCATCAATAATGAAAACTATGAACGTGCATCAAAGGTTCGTGACGAAATCAACCGAAGACAAAAATCCAACGAATGAAAAGCGTTCTCTTCAGGCTGGTAATATTGATGGCAATGGTCTTTTCATCTCCAACTTCCTCTTGGGCCTTTCCTCAAACCAATGAGATTAATCAACCTGAAGAAACTCAACTCCACACAAATACAAAAGACACCTCCAACATTCTATTAGCTCCCAACGAAGAGAAGGAATTCAGTCTCGGCAACCTTTCCCGAGGATTATTGGGCATGTTGGTCTTAATAGGATTTGGAATCTTATTCTCAAAAGACAGACATAACATTCCATGGAAAACCGTAATTGTCGGACTATCATTCCAAGTATTACTTGCAATTGGAATTTTATATGTTCCCTTCGTCCGATCCATTTTCGAAGTGCTTGGTCAAATTTTCGTGAAGATTCTCGATTTCACCGCTGTAGGAAGTGAGTTCTTGTTTGGCTCACTGATTGACACAACTCAATTTGGTTCAATTTTCGCATTTCAAATTCTTCCAACCATTATTTTTTTCTCTGCCTTAACTAGCCTTTTCTTCTATTGGGGAATTATTCAAGGAATTGTATGGACCATGGCTTGGGTATTTACAAGAATTATGAAACTATCTGGAGCCGAAGCTCTTTCAATTACAGGGAACATATTTCTAGGGCAAACGGAATCCCCATTAATGATCAAAGCCTATTTGCCAAAAATGAATGATTCTGAAATGTTGTTAGTTATGACGGGTGGAATGGCAACATTAGCAGGAGGTGTATTAGCTGCCTACATTGCTATGCTAGGCGGAGATGACCCCATTTTACGTATTGAATTTGCAAAGCATTTACTCACGGCATCTGTAATGGCTGCTCCTGGAGCTGTTATTTTTTCAAAGATATTGATTCCAAATACTGAATCGGTAAAGAAAGATGTAAAAGTTAGTAAAGACAAAGTAGGCAGCAATGCTCTGGATGCAATTACAAACGGCACATCAGAAGGCATTAAATTAGCCATAAATGTTGCAGGAATGCTGCTAGCCTTTTTAGCACTTATTGCCCTGTTCAACTTTATTTTTGGGAAAGTTGGTTCTTGGGCAGGACTTAACGACCTAATCTACCAGAATACAAACGGGCATTTTTCAGAACTTTCTCTGCAATTTTTACTAGGCTACATATTTGCACCAATCATGTGGCTAATCGGTGTTTGCCCGCAAGACATCACTCTTGTTGGACAACTATTAGGCGAAAAGATTATCCTTACAGAATTCATAGGCTACATCAGCCTTTCCGAATTAAAAACAGCGGGGGAATTCTTTGAGTATAAATCTATTGTCATGTCCACTTATATTCTTTGTGGTTTTGCCAACTTCGCATCCATTGGCATCCAAATCGGAGGAATTGGGGCATTGGCACCAAGTAAAAAAGTAACCCTTTCAAAGCTTGGGATGAAGGCACTTCTTGCAGGCACACTAGCCTCACTTATGTCTGCTACTATTATCGGATTTATTATGTGATCGCATCTTTGCCTCACTCAAACCCACACCCTATTTACAATTTTACAGTAATGCTAATTTGCAAACATTCTTGCTAATCTCTATTCAATAATCCCTCAATATTTTCACGCCAATCAGTCTAATTTAAAACATAAATTTTGATGTTTTTGAAACCTTAACTAATTCAGATTTTATCACGTAAAACGAATACACAAAAAACTCTCCGTCATGAAACATATTAATTTTAGTTTCCCATTATTATTGGTCTTTTTGCTTTTAGCCGGCTGTGCCCAAGAGCCTGAGATAGGGTTATTGATGGATACTATTGAGCGAGAGCGTTGGGTAAAGGACCGGGACTCATTTGTCCAAAAAGCAGAAGAACTTGGAGGATCTGTTATCGTTAAAATAGCAGAATCAGATGCGAATACACAATTTCAACAGGCATTGGAGATGATCAATAATAACATTGACGTATTGGTTATTATTCCTGTGGACAGGATTGTTTCTGAAGGGATTGTAAAAATGGCTAAGAAGAAAAATATTCCAGTCATTTCATACGATAGATTAATTCGCAACAGTGAAATCGACTTTTATGTTTCCACTGACAATATAAGCGTAGGAGAACAGCAAGCTGAATTCATAACCAAAGTTAGTCCGACCGGAAATTACGTACTCATCGGAGGCCCAACATCGGACTACAACTCCTATCAACTTCATTTGGGGTGGAAGAACATCCTTCAACCTCTAATAGAAAAGGGTGACATAACAATAATTGGTGATCGGTTTCTTGATCGCTGGGAGCCTGAAGATGCATATGAAATGACGAAAGGCATTTTGGATGAGGGCAAAACAATAGATGCAATTATTGCCGGGAATGACGCACTTGCAGGTGGCGCCATTCAAGCCTTACAGGAATTTGAGCTGGGAGGACAGGTTTTGGTTGCCGGTCAGGATGCCGACATCGCTGCCATTCGGAGTATCATCACAGGAATCCAGACTATTACAGTTTATAAACCAATTGAATCAATGGCATTCAACGCTGCCAATGTCGCCATAAAAATAGCGAAAGGGAAAGACCCCTCGGAAGATATTCACTGCACTGTAAACAATGGACACCGGCTGGTTCCTGCAATTCTGCTGGAAGGACAAGTTGTAAATAAAGACAACATCCGAATGACGGTTCTATCTGAAGGGTTTGTTGAGGAACAGGAAATTTATCCGTAAGCATTTGCATCAAAGCATTGGACTCAACAACCGGGCAAAAGATTCTTTTGCTTTAGCGGACCAATGCCTTTTTTCCCATTGTAGTAAACTAACATTTTCACTATGGTTCAAATCATCAAGAAACTGTTTTTCAAGTATGGCTGCGGTTTCTTCGTTATAAATCATTGCATTGACTTCAAAATTAGTTTCCAGACTTCGGAAATCGAAGTTTGCCGTTCCTACTGAAGAGAAAACACCATCAACTACAATGAGTTTACTGTGCATAAATCCCGGTTGATAGAAATATATTTTCACGCCTGCCTCTAGAAGTTCCGACACATAAGAATCAGTGCTCCATTTCGGCATAATGGTATCTGATTTTTGTGGCAGAAGAATTCGAATATCGATTCCTCCTAAGGCTGCAACTTTCATTGCACTCACAATTTCACTTGTAGGAATAAGATAAGGAGTGGCAATATAAACCCGGTCAATGGCAGACGCAATCGCAGAAAAATATGCCTGACTAATACTTTCCCAATCTGAGTCTGGACCACTAGATACAATTTGCACCATTTTTCCACCTCCTGAAGCAGGATTTCGGAAATATTGAGTCCCATGCAAAATCTCTTTTGACACAAAAAACCAATCTGCCATAAAGACAATTTGCAAGCCAGCTGCAGCCCCACCCTTAAGCATTAAATGTGTGTCACGCCAACCTCCCATACCTTGAGCCCCATGCAAATATCGATCTGCCATATTTAATCCTCCCACAAAAGCCGTTTCTCCGTCAACAATAACGATCTTTCGATGGTTACGATAGTTTACCCTTGAGGTAAATTGAGGAAATCGCACTTTCATAAAGCAATCTATTTTCACTCCGGCATCCTCTAATGACCGAATATATTTCTTTGGCAACTGCCAACTGCCCACATCATCAAAAATAAAACGAACCTCTACTCCTTCCCTTGCTTTTCGAATTAAGGTTTCGCGCAATTTATTCCCCACGTTATCATCCTCAACAATATAATACTCCACATGAATATGATGCTTTGCAGCCTCTAACGCCTGAAAAATATCAGGGAATGCCTGTTCTCCATTTTTGAGAATCTTAACGTCATTATCGTCGGTAAGCAATGCATTTGAATTCGCCAACAATAAATTAATCAGGTGCTTTTTCCCCGAAATCGCCTTACTAAAAACATGATGGTTTTCGGGTAAGTTATCAAGTTGACTCTGAGTTTGTTTTCTTAGCTTCTCGAGATTTTTCAGGCCTTTGCGAGAGAACATTTTCTTCTTTCGATATTCTTGCCCAAAAAAAAGGTAAAACACAATTCCTATTAATGGCAATAAAACAACAACAAGAACCCAACTAATCGTTTTTAGAGGATTACGGTTTTCCAAAACGATTAGTATTGCAATAAAAAGGACTGTCAACAAGTAAAGAATTGTGACAAGGCCTGGCAAATGGGACCATATTTCTGATAGAAAACTTAACATTTCAAGTGGTTCAAATAGAACAGATAAAATACAAAAAAATCTAATTGCTTAACAATTCAAAAACGGACATTCATCCAAATTGAGAAAATACCCCTTTATTACACATCAACATTTTAACGAATTTCATTCAACTCGATAAATAGCAATCGATGTTCTAAAAAAAAAGAAAAATAACTTATCTAAGATTGATGATGAAAAACGTGAAAGGTTGTATCGTCAAGCATCTCACTTTTTTGAGGCAGTGCATTTATTTTTGGTGCTTCTACTCCACTCCCAAACCAACGGTGTCCAACATACACATGAGCCTCATCCCAAAAACCTTGGTCAATAAAGGATTGCAATACCTGATGGCCTCCCTCAACAATTACAGATTGCAAATTCCGCCCATATAAAAATTGCAGAATTTGTGGAATTATATTTTCACTGAAATCGATCTGCACATATTCCAGGTTAGGCAAAGACGCAACATTATTTTCTGTGAAAATAACTGTTGAAACGTTGCCATCTTTCACATTTAAGTTTTGCGGCAAACGGTTCTTTCTGTCAATAACCAAACGTACAGGCTGATTTCCAGACCACTCCCGAACAGTTAAGGACGGATCGTCTTTCCACGCAGTATTGGAACCAATCAAAATAGCAGACTCCTCGGTTCGCTGGCGGTGTACTGCTCTGCGAGAAAGCTCATTACTTATCCAAGTAGGCTGACCGAATTCAGGATGTGAACGATCAATATCAATAAAACCATCGAGGGTTTGCGCCCATTTCAAAACAACATAGGGGCGTTTTTTTTTATGAAAAGTGAAAAATCGGCAGTTTAGGTCCAGACATTCTTTTTCAAGAACACCGACTTCAACAGAAACCCCGGCTTTGCGCATTTTTTCAATACCTTTTCCGGCTACTTCTGCAAAAGGATCAACCGACCCCACCACAACATTTGGAATTTTTTGATCGATGATTAAGTCTGAGCAAGGAGGAGTTTTCCCGAAATGTGCACATGGCTCCAAACTCACATACATCGTGGATCGCCTCAACAAACCCTTATCCTTCACGGAATTAACGGCATTAACCTCAGCATGAGGGCCGCCACACTGACGATGAAATCCTTCGCCAATGATCACATCATCACACACAATAACTGCCCCTACCATCGGATTGGGAGCAACTTCACCTTTACCCAATTTGGCAAGCTCAATACAACGGAACATGTATTTTTCAGCTATCTTCACACGGAAAAAATTAACTTTGCCAAAAATACAAATAAATGCAGGCAAGCATTGCATATATCCGTAAAGAATTAGCACCCTATTACCCCAATACAGAAATTGAAGGGTTCATCCGCATCATCTTTTCTGTATTGAAAGATTACAACGCAACGGATTTATTGCTAAAAAGAGACGATTTACTGAGTCAGGACGATCGCTTTCAATTGACAGAAATTATACATCGGCTTATAAAAAAAGAACCTATCCAGTATATACTGGGAGAAACTGAGTTTTTTGGATTTACCTTTCTTGTTAATCCTGATGTTTTAATTCCGAGACAAGAAACAGAAGAACTGGTTGATTGGATACTGAAAGACACCATGATTACAACGCCCTGCATTTTAGACCTAGGAACAGGGAGTGGCTGTATTCCAATAAGCCTAAAAAAACACATACCTGAAGCAAAAGTGATGGGATGCGACATTTCTGAAAAAGCGCTCAAAATTGCCGGTTATAATGCTGGAAGAAACAATACAGAAGTGGCATTTTTTCATTTAGATATACTAAACCCCATGTTGCCGGAATCATTTCCAAAATTGGACATTCTGGTAAGTAATCCGCCATACATTGTCGACAAAGAGAAAGACCTGATGCAAAATAATGTTTTGGATCACGAACCTCACAATGCGCTTTTCGTGCCGAACAACGACCCCCTAAAATTCTACAAAGCACTAGTTCTATTTGGGATAAAGCACCTAAAAAAAGAAGGAAAACTATTTTGGGAAATCAATGAAGCATATGGCAATGAATGTATCCGGTTATTGCAAGAAAATGGTTTTATTAACGTTCAGCTTAAAAAAGACATTAACGACAAAGACCGAATGATTTCAGCTGAACTTGGTGAATAAAATTTATTATGAGAAGACGTCAATTTATTCAAAATAGTGCTATTGTTTCCTGCGGACTATTCGCATTCCCAACAATCGCCTCCGAAATTCAGGAAACGGAATTGGTTACCTTAAAGGGTGGGCAACCGACACAAATGCTTGAAAAAGGGATGGAAGCTCTTGGTGGATTACAACGTTTCATTAAAAAAGGACAGAAGGTTCTCATAAAACCTGATATTGGGTGGGACAGAACCCCGGAACAGGGAGCAAATACAAACCCAGAGTTGTTGGGCAGATTGGTTGAGATGTGTTATGAAGCGGATGCCCGAGAGGTTCATGTTGTTGACCACACACACGACAATTGGACAAAATGCTATAAAAACAGCGGCATTGAAAGAGCTGTAAAAGATGCTGACGCCAAAATCTTCCCGGGAAACATGGATTTTCTATACCAACAAGTAGACATTCCGAAAGCAAAAAAATTAAAACAAGTGTGGGTTCATCAAGAAATTTTCAACACCGATATCATCATTAATGTTCCTGTTCTTAAGGCCGATGACAAAACAGTCATTTCTGGAAGTATCCGCAATTTAATGGGCTTAATATGGAATTGGGACGATATAGATCAGCTAGGGATAGATCAGTGCCTGATGGATTTTTTGCATTTTAAAAAACCTGTGCTAAACATCGTCGATGCCTTCCGGGTAATTACTAAAAATGGGCCAGTAGGCAACTCACCTGAAGACGTAAGTCTAATTAAAGGTTTAATTCTGTCTCCCGATATTGTTGCAGCAGATTCAGCAGCCGCTACCCTTTTGAATATTGATCCATCCATGATTAATCATCTGGCACTGGCAAACAAATCGGGATTTGGTGACATAGAAATCAACGAAAGTAAAATCAAAAACATTCAATTTTAAAACACATCATTTATTTTCAGCCCTGGATTGATAAACCAAAGTGGTTCTTTATATTTGTGATTGACCTAACAAACGATACGATCATTTTTATTGAAACGACTATTTAAAAATATAATCGCACTCCTTAATCTATCAGCGATAGTTCTCTTGCTTACGGCTTATGTTTCTGTTTATATAAGCCCTGCCATATTCTGGGTTCCTTCCATTATTGGGTTGGCTTATCCTTACATTCTGTTTGTCAATATCTTATTTGTTTTATATTGGCTTTTTGCAACGAGCAAAATGGTCATATTTTCCATCTTCTTTATTCTTCTTGGGTTTGGACATTTAAGGAATTATTTTCAAATCAACACAAAAACAACCGAAGAGAAAGGCATTGTTATTTGCAGCTATAATGTAAAACAATTTGAAGGACAGACGAATACAAAGAAAGAAGAAAACGCAGCAAAAATACTTGGCTTTCTACAAGACAAAAAGGCCGACATAATCTGTTTACAAGAAGTTAGTTTCTCTGCACAAAAGGGATTTGATCCTTTTCGGACAAAATCATCACTTCCAGATATTGCCTCCATGCAACTTGCTCATACCAGCGAACAAGGTGGCCCTGTTACCTTTTCGAGATACCCGATTGTTTATTTAGGTGAAATTCGTTTCGAGTTATCCGGGAACATGATTATTTATTCGGACATAAAAATTGAAGAAGACACTATTCGTGTTTACAACTGTCACTTACAAAGCTACCGCTTCACTCAAAATGACATTAGCTCACTGGATTCTATTTCATTCGACAAAGAAGATAAGGGGATGGAAGAGATGAGGCTTTTGGGATCGAAACTAAAGCAAGCATTCATAAAACGAACGGAGCAAGCAGACAAATTGAGAGAACACATAGAACAATCTCCCTACCCTGTAATTGTATGTGGCGATTTTAACGATACTCCGGTTTCATATGCCTATCATACCGTTCGGGGAAACCTTAAAGATGCTTTTGTGGAATCGGGAGCCGGCATTGGGAATACATACTTAGGACGTCTTCCTTCATTTCGAATTGACTACATCATGCATTCAGATAAATATAAAGGCTATAATTTTGCAATTGACAAGGTAGATTACTCTGACCACTATCCGGTAAGTTGTACGCTTATAGAAAAAGACAAACCATCAGAAACAGAAAATTAGAATAGTCTTTTCCGTTTAAGCAGAAAGTTCATTAGTACTTGTGAGAAATCCTGATTGATATCTGCTTCTGCCAGATCAATCTGATATTGACCACATTTAGTTTTTAGATCTTCAAAATATTTCTGAACGGCCTCCCGGTATTTCTCCTTTAGTTCCTGCGGTGAAAACCTCAAATGTTGCCCAGTTTCCAGATCAACAAAACGATATGGGCGGTTTGAAAATTCAAGGTCTCGCTCCTGTTTGTGATCGGTAACATGGAAAAGAATGACTTCGTGCTTGTTGTAGCGAAGATGTTGCAGTGCTGAAAATAATTCGTCATCCTTCCCTTCTCCCATCATATCACTAAAAATAATGATAAGCGATCGTTTATGAACTTGTTCCGCAATTTGATGTAGAGCCTCAATTGTATTGGTCGTTTTGTGTAAATCGTCTTTGCCCATATTAAGCAAGCCGGCAAGCTTACCATATAATAATTCGGAATGAACTGTAGAAATGCGATTTTCAGAATGAAATTCAATCTGGTCTGAAAACAATGTTAAGCCAACTGCGTCACGCTGTTTTCTCATCAAATAGATAAGTGCGGCTGCGGAATAAGCTGAAAAAGCCAGCTTGTTGAAAAGTTGCTTTTTCCCTTTGTTATATGGAAACAGCATGGATGATGAAGTATCAATTACCAACTGACAGCGCAGGTTCGTTTCCTCTTCGTACTGCTTGACATACAATCTATCCGAACGGGCAAATAGCTTCCAGTCAATATGCTTGGTCGATTCTCCCTGGTTGTATTGACGGTGTTCCGCAAATTCGACAGAGAAACCATGAAAAGGACTTCGGTGCAAACCAGTAATAAATCCTTCGACTACCTGATGCGCAACTAGCTCAAGATTATCAAACTGCTGAAATTGTTGTATGTCTAACAAGTTCTTCATCTTTCACAAAAATAGAGAAACTGATCTCATGCACAAGTTCTTTACGTTCTTTATTCAACCAACAAGAAAGGGCACAGTTAAACCATGCCCTTCAAACTATCTATTTCTGAATATTATAGAATCGCGTCAATTTTCTCGGCCAATGTAGCCTTCGGTGCAGCACCAACATGCTTATCAACCACTTCACCATCTTTGATAAACAAGATGGTTGGTATGTTACGAATTCCGAATTTCATAGCTGTATCCGGATTACTATCCACATCTACTTTGGTCACTAAAATTTTTCCTTCATAATCGTGTGATAGTTCCTCAACAACCGGAGCCACCATCCGGCAAGGACCACACCACTCAGCCCAGAAATCGACGAGTACCGGCTTATCAGACTTTAAAACCAGCTCTTCAAAATTTGCATCATTTACTTCAATTGCCATAATTCAATATTTTTAATGATAATTAATTTATTTTAAACGACAAGTTTTCATGTTCTCTCAAAAATTTCTCGACATCTGAATTCATTTCTATTCGCGTGTTTCTTGAAAACAGATTCACAACAGTTTTTGTTTCAGAGTCCCATATATTAAACTTCAAGAGGGCTTTACCTTTGTTCTTTTTACTCAAGTCCTCCATCTGGTGAACCAGCTCTTGAGTTACAGATTGTACTGCTAATTCAACGGTAACACTTTTTATCTGTGTTTTCCGGATTTCGTCAAGCATTTCAATATTTTTCACTTTAAACTCCAGTTGCCCAGGTCGAAAACTTTCCTGCACTACACCCCGAACTAAGATAAACAGGTTGGTCTTACAATATTTCGAGAACTCAACATAGTCCTTCCCAAAAAAGAAGATCGTATAGGAATCACCGTAGTCTGTAAGAGTCATATTACAATACGGTTTTCCTGTTTTTCCGACTGCTTCTCTGGAGTCAGTAACCATCCCTGCAAAAGTAATTTCACGTCCTTTTAGTGCATCTATGCTACTGTTCAAATCCTTTAATGAGAACTCTCTACTAGCGAAATTCTCAGTCTCCAGTTTATAATCATCCAGAGGATGAGCTGACAAGTAAATACCAATCAGTGCTTTTTCTTTGTCTAGCAACACAACCTTTGGCCATTCCTGGACATCTGGAATATCTGGGGTTTTTATAACTAGTGCATCCATCACATCACCAAAAAGTGATTGCTGTGATGTATTTTTACTAGCCTGGATCTGATGCCCATACTTAATCAGTTTTTCCATAAAAGGAATGTCATTCTCGTCGCTCCCAGCAAAAAACTGACTACGTTTAAGCTGTTCCATACTATCAAACGCTCCGGCCATTGCCAAAGCTTCAATATTCTTTTTATTGACGGTTTGAAGGTTTACCCGTTCAACAAAGTCAAACACATTATTGAATAACCCTTCCGTTCTTGCTTTAATAATATCTGTCACAGCTCCTGCCCCAACACCTTTTATGGCCGCCATTCCAAATCGCACATCGCCCTTCTTATTTACAGTAAACTTTAAATAACTCTCATTCACATCAGGCCCAAGAACATTAATCCCCATACGCTGAGACTCTTCCATCAATTTGGTTATATCTGCGATATTATTGAGGTTACGGCTCATATTAGCAGCCATAAATTCTGCTGGGAAATGAGCTTTGAGGTAACCAGTCTGATAGGCAATATGGGCATAGCAAACAGAGTGCGATTTATTAAAAGCATAACTAGCAAAAGCTTCCCAATCTTTCCAAATTTTATCGATTAGTGGCCCTGCCTCTTTATTAACCTGTTTACAACCTTCCATAAACGCAGGGTTTGCCTTGCAGCCCTCAACAAACTTCACCTTTAGTTTGTCCATCATGGCTATAATTTTCTTACCCATCGCTTTTCGAAGAGAATCAGAATCACCACGTGTAAAATTGCCCAAGTGACGTGAAAGAAGCATCACCTGTTCCTGAAAAACAGTAATCCCATAAGTATCACTAAGGTACTTCTCCATCATTGGATGATCGTACTCCACTTTTTTACGACCATGTTTCCTGTCAATATAGTCAGGAATATATTCCATCGGGCCCGGTCGATAAAGAGCATTCATGGCAACTAGGTCACCAAAACGGTTGGGCTTCAGGTTGCGCAAGTGCTTCTTCATTCCGGGAGATTCAAACTGAAAGATCGCTGTTGTATCTCCATGACTAAATAGTTCGAATGTTCTTTCATCATCGGAAGGAAGCTTATCGATGTCAATCTCAATTCCCTTTGACAGCCTGACATTTTCAAGAGTCTCTTTAATAATTGAGAGTGTTTTTAAGCCCAAAAAATCCATTTTAAGCAGTCCAATGGCTTCCACAAAACGCCCGTCATACTGGGTTGTATACAACGACTCTTCTTTAGTGGGCATTATTGGAATATGCTCATCCAAAGGATCGCGGCTAATAAGAATTCCGCAAGCATGAACTCCAGTTTGGCGAACTGAACCTTCAAGAGCTTGAGCAAACTTCAAGGTACTAACCACCAATGGCGTACCAGATTTTTTTTCGTACAACAGTTCCGGACTTTCTTTATATGCTTTCAAGAAACTCATTTTGGGAGCTTCAGGAACAAGCTTGGCAAGTCGGTCAGCTTCTGGCAATGGCAACTTTAGTACACGTGACACATCCCGAATCGCCATTTTGGTGGCCATCGTCCCAAATGTACAGATATGTGCAACTTTATCCTGTCCGTATTTTTCAGTCACCCAATCGAGTACCAATTGTCTCCCATCATCATCAAAGTCAATATCCACATCGGGCATCGATATACGATCAGGGTTAAGAAAACGCTCAAACAGCAGATCGTGTTTAATAGGATCAATATTTGTAATTCCAACACAGTAGGAGACTGCAGCCCCTGCTGCAGAACCACGACCGGGACCAACCAATACGCCCATTTCTTTGGCAGCGTTAATAAAATCCTGAGTTATAAGGAAGTAGCCGGGAAAACCCATTGTTTTGATGGTATCCAGCTCAAAATCAATCCGCTCAACAACATCCTCGGGGATTGGATCGCCATACCTTTCTTTCGCCCCGATGTAAGAGAGGTGCTGTAGATAATCGGCTTCCAACTTTACACGAACGGCTTTTTCGTATCCACCCATGCGCCCAAAAGAATCGGCACCAAATTCTTCTTGCAAGTCCGCCTCTGAGAATTTCGCCAAATACTCAGCCTCTGTTCCAAAATCTTCAGGAATGGGAAACGGTGGCATAATAGGTGCCGAGTTAAGCTCGTATTCTTCTACTTTATCGGCAATTTCCTGTGTGTTTGCTAAGGCTTCCGGCACATCACCAAACAGTACGTTCATCTCCTTGGACGTTTTGAACCATTCCTGCTGTGTGTACCTTAGTCTATTGGGATCATCAAAATCCTTCCCAGTATTTAAACATATTAGTAAATCATGTGCATCGGCATCTTCGGCATTGGTAAAGTGCACATCATTGGTTGCAATTACCTTAACCTGATACTTTTCAGCCAATTCAAGAATTACTTTATTGACCAAGACCTGATTGTCGTAAATATTTGCATTTAGCTCAAGGAGTTCAGAATTATGCCGTTGAAGCTCCAGATAATAGTCATCACCAAAAACAGACTTATACCACTGAATAGCCTTCTCTGCTTCTTCAATATTCGATTTCATAATGTGCTGAGGAACCTCTCCTCCCAGACACGCAGAAGAAACAATAATCCCTTCATGATGCTTTTCTAGCAATTCTTTATCAATACGGGGCTTATAGTAGAAACCCTTAGTATTAGCCGCAGAAATAAGTTTAATCAGGTTTTTATATCCGACTTTGTTTTTGGCCAACAAAATTAAATGGTCACCCGAGCGGTCAACCTTATCACTTTTGTCGCTTATTGATCGGGTTGCTACATAAGTCTCGCACCCCAAAATTGGTTTTACTCCCTCTTTTTTGCAGGTATCCCAAAATTCTTTCACCCCGAACATAGAACCATGATCAGTAATAGCCAAGGCAGTCATGCCATCCTTTTTGGCTTTGCCAACCAGCCCTTTTATACTGGCAGCACCATCCAGAATTGAATATTGTGTGTGTACGTGCAGATGCGTGAAAGGAATCATTTTCAAGTAGTTTTATTGAATCTTTTTTAAGGAAAGAAGCCCTGCCTTAAGAATCCTAAAATTACATTTTTCATCCTTCTATAAAAACGGATGTTGATAAATCATGAAAAAGAAAATGAATGAAAGACTTGCTTGTAAGGAGATAAAAATCAAGTTAATGCCTCAGCACCTCATCAACAACAGACGAAATCAGATCAGCTTCGAATCCTCTCCCCTGTGCAAAGCGGAAAAGCTTTGCTTTTCTATCATATTGATTGGATGATTTGATGTTTTTATTTTTTTCAAGAACCAAATCAAATAAAACTTTCCGATAGACAGCATCTTCAATTTTGGCAAGTGCATCATCAATAACCGAAGGGGTAATTTTATCAAACCGTAACTGGTAGCTAATTTTTATTTTTCCCCATTTATTAAACTTGAATTTATCTTGCACATAGCTTTGGGCAAAGCGCTCGTCATCTATAAACTTCTCAACAATTAGCCGATCCAGTATCTGCTGAGCTTCTTCGTCAGAGACACCCCACTCTGTCAGTTTGCGGATAATTCCCCCACTACTTTTCTCTGCTCTGCTACACAATGCCGCAGCACGCTGATAGGCTCGCTTTTGTTGATCTTTAAATTCCATTTATTATTATCCGAACTAACGCTTAAATCCGATAACAAAGATGCAAAATACCCTTTCTCTTTGCAAGGAAAAACATCCCAGAACCTATTTTCAAGACCTTGAACAGGTATAGACTCATCTTAACAAACTCTCCTCTGGAGTTAACCCGGAATCTGTATTTTTTTTCACAAAAACCCTAATCTTACCAAGAGATAAAAGATGCCTGAAAAGATCCTGGAAATGCGACAAGGAAGTCATTAAGAATTATTCACAAAATAAACAGTCGATGTCCACTATATGAATAGGATATAAATAAGGGATTGGCTAATTTGACCCCGAACCAATTTATTTGCAATATCCTGAAATCAGTATAATAACTAAACCTTTAACTATGTACACATTGAAAAAAAGATTGTTTTTCATATTGCTTACTCCTCTTTTCTTTGGATGCAGCGAAACAACAAACGTCCCTGAAGTTGACACTTCTACTAGTGCAAATGAGCAAATATTAACGATTATTAATGAGACCCGAACAACTCAGTATTTTTCAAACGAGAGCGTACCGTTAGAAGATATAACTGCAATAATGGATGCAGGTAGAAATGCAATGAGTGGAAGAAACATGCAACCCTGGTATTTTGGAGCTATCCTAAACCAAGAAGTCATACAAGAAATTGCCAGTTCCATGTCAATGGCAGGCCCACCTCCGGGATACACGCCACCCCCAGCTTCTTCAGCCTACACAAAAGCAGGACTAGCTGATGCTCCAGCTATTATTGCTATTGCCTGTGATGCGAACAATGCTTTTGCTGCTGGTTTGGCTTGCGAAAACATGGTAATGGCTGCAACTGCTATTGGTTATGGCGCAAAAATAGTCATGGGAGGTGCCGCTCAGTTAAATGAGCCAAAAAACAGAGAGATGTTACAAATGCCAGAAAATATGAGCACCGTCGTAATCCTAATCGTAGGAAAACCGGATTCTACAATAGATATGACAGCAGATGGCGTAACAGGAGCCTCCGATCGTAAACCATTGAACGAGATTTCAATTATCGTTCAGTAACGATCTAAAAATACGGCACAGATTACAAATCATAAGTGTTCGAAACATGGGATTATCAACATTCGCATGTTTCGAACACCTATGATCCGTGCTTTCTTTTGCAAAAAAAAAGAAATTTTGAGTGCACTAATATGCTTTGCAATTACTTCCGTTTTTTGTAAAAGGCATATCCGGTACCCAAGAAGCCAACAAATACAAATGCAGCAAAAACGAAGCTACTTATTGCCAACTGCATCCCCCCGGAAATAACGTGTCCACTGGTGCACCCGCCTGCCATACGCGCACCAAAAATCATAATGAACCCACCAACAAAGGCCCAAACACCACGTTTTAATGAAGAGCTGCCTTTATACTTCGCCCAATTTGCATGTATCAATTGCAACTTAAAATCTTTACGAAAAACAGAAATAACAATTCCAGAGATAAAAGCCCCCCCCAAGAAATATATCCCCCAGCTTCCCGACTTTTGTATTTTCATAAAATAGGCATTCTCTGTTGTTCCGGTTAGTAAATCGGAGATGTATGGATATGCTGTTGATGCTCCAATTGGTCGGTTTGCCCCATATGCGGAAAAGACAAAGACATTCAATACTGCCAATGCAACACCTGCTATTAACCATTTTTTGTCTTTCGATTTCTCCAACTTATTTAACCAAAAGGAGACTGCAATAAAAATAATGCCAATTAGGAATACAATAAGATAGAACAATATTGAATTCCCGCCCAGTAGTGAATTAACCGAAATACTCCCCCAGTTAGGCCCCAGTATTGGCTGAATTGAAGGAAGCAAAATGGTATAAAGTAAGCCACCAATCAAGCCACCAACAATACCAATCAAAGCATCGAGCGAACCTTCACCCAGAGATATTGCCAGTGTTCCCGGACAATATCCAAGTATGGCCATCCCTATTCCGAAGATAAAACCACCAACCGCTATTCCCCCAAAAACGAATGGCTTAACATGATAGGATGCTATCCCCATTCCTATTTCAATATTTAAAAGAATGGCACCAACACCAATTGCCGTTGCAATTGCCTTCAACATGGTTAAATCCTCAAGTGTTGCCATTCCACTAATAACATTGAACTTATTTAGCTTGGCATATTGGAGAATTGCCCCAAATAAAAATCCGAGTAGAATGATAGTCATAACAATTGATAATTAAAGTTTGATTTTTGCCTGCCAAGATAGTGATAATATCATATGCTCAGTATCGTTATAAAATGAAACAGGCAGCAGCAATCCCCAACAATAAAAAAAGTAATTTCAACCACCTTCTCCCTCAATAACGAAAAAACCCACAGCAATCTGCCATGAATTGCGTCTGACTTATTAAATTTGAAGCTCACTAAACACCAATTGCATGATGACAGAAAAATTTCCTTCCCGATTATTGGAAAACGCAGTTAGCGAATTCTCCAAGCTACCGGGCATTGGGAGGAAAACAGCACTTCGATTGGTGTTGCACCTACTTAAGCAAGACAAAGAAGAAGTGGAGATATTTGGAAACAGCATCATTCAGCTTCGCAGTGAAATCAAGCATTGTAAAATTTGCCACAACATTTCCGACACTGACGTATGTAACATTTGTGCCCTTCCCAACCGCATGCCTGAAATTATTTGTGTGGTTGAAAATATTCGTGATGTGATGGCCATCGAAAGCACCCGCCAATTTGTCGGATTATATCATGTTCTGGGAGGCATCATTTCGCCAATGGACGGCATTGGCCCAGCAGACATAGAAGTAAACTCACTTATTGAACGCGTAAAAAGCGGGAGTGTGTCGGAAATAATTTTAGCACTAAGCACAACAATGGAGGGAGACACCACCAACTTTTACATTTATAAGAAACTGAAAGACTTAAAGATAAAAATATCAACTTTGGCACGTGGTGTTTCGATTGGGGATGAACTGGAATATGCTGATGAGCTAACACTTGGACGCTCAATAAAAAACAGGCTTGATTTTGAAAGCTCAATTTCACAATAAAAAAAGCATGAAACTATCCGTCATCATTGTTAACTACAACGTCAAGTATTTCCTGGAGCAATGTCTGTACTCAGTTGAAAAGGCATGTACTTCGATTGATTCGGAAGTTTTTGTGGTTGACAACAATTCGGTGGATGGCTCGTGCCAAATGGTCCGTGAGAAATTCCCCTCTGCCACCCTCATTGAAAACCAAATAAACAAAGGTTTTTCAACAGCCAACAATCAGGCAATTAAACAGGCAAAAGGCGAATACATTTTGCTGCTCAATCCCGATACTATTGTCGAAGAAGATAGCTTCATGAAATGTATACGTTTTATGGATAAGCACGCAGATGCCGGAGGTTTAGGCGTAAAAATGATAGATGGGAAAGGTCAATTCCTCCCCGAATCAAAACGCGGATTGCCCACTCCATCAGTAGCTTTCTATAAGATTTTTGGTCTGGCAAAATTATTTAAAAAGTCGAAACGTTTTGGTCGATACCATTTAGGCCATTTGAATGAAAACCAAACTCACGAAATTGAGATACTCTCGGGAGCATTTATGTTTCTCAGGAAAGAAGCATTGGACAAAGTAGGTTTGCTTGATGAAGATTTTTTCATGTACGGAGAAGATATTGATCTCTCGTACCGCATCACACAAGGTGGGTATAAAAACTATTATTCCCCGGAAACGACCATCATTCACTATAAAGGTGAAAGCACAAAAAAAGGAAGCATTAATTACGTAAAGGTATTTTACCAGGCAATGGCCATTTTTGCGCGCAAGCATTTTTCGAAAGGGAAAGCTGATGTTTTTTCATTTCTGATAAATATGGCTATTTACTTCCGTGCTTTTCTGGCACTTGCCAGTCGTGTGGTAAAAGCAGCGATATTGCCCCTACTTGATGCGCTTGTCGTGTATGCTGGCTTTCTGCTATTACTCCCGTATTGGGAAATTATAAAATATGAGAAAGGGCATTTCCCTCCGGAATATCTACAAATGGTGGTGCCTGTCTACATATTAATATGGATCACCTGTGTCTGGCTTTCAGGTGGCTATCAAAAACCTATTAAAACGTTTAAACTACTGAAAGGTCTGGCTTGGGGCAGTATTTGCATTCTCGTACTTTACTCCCTCATTGGGGAAAATTGGCGTTTCTCAAGAGCCCTCATTCTGATGGGGTCTGCTTGGGCATTCATTAGCCTACTAGGCTACCGCTTTATATTGAGTAAAATCCGGCTGTATGGTTTTCAATTCGACTTGAGCAAAAGTAAAAGAGTAGTATTGGTCGCAAATCCCAAGGAAGCGAAACGTATTACCGACATTGTAAATTGCACGCAGTTAAAAGTTGATCTGGCCGGTCTTGTAAGTATCCAGAGTGAAGGACACCCTGATAATTATCTAGGGAATCACGACCAATTACGGGAAATCATCCGAATCCATAAGATTGATGAAATTATTTTCAGTGCTACAGACATGAGTTCCCAACAAATAATAGGATGTATGCTCGATCTTTCTGCCACAAATACTGATTATAAAATTGCCCCGCCCGAGAGCCTATCCATTATTGGCAGCAGCTCAATCGACACAGCAGGAGAGCTATATGTGGTTCATCTAAATGCCATTTCTAAAGAAAAAAACCAAAGAAATAAACGCCTCATCGATCTGGTGCTAAGTATTACTTTTCTGATTAGCTACCCAATTACTTGCTGGACAGTTGAGAAAAAAGGGAAGTTCTTTCGAAATATTATTCAAGTGATTATCTCCCACAAAAGCTGGGTAGGCTATACTTCTAATGGGGCAGAATCTATGCATTTGCCAAATATAAAACCGGGCATTCTTACTCCTGCAGACATGTTAAACGAAAAGCTGTCAGAAAAAAAAATAATGGAAATGGATATGGTTTACGCCAAAGACTATCGTATTTTGCATGACTTGGAGATTATTTTTCAAAACTGGGAAAAATTGGGAAAATGAACGATCAACTCGCATACGGACAAGTACGTTTCCGTCCTTTAGAGCCGGAAGATTTGGAATTCCTTTATCAATGGGAAAATGATCCGCTCATTTGGGACGTCAGCAACACCCTTGTTCCCTACTCACGATACATTTTAAAGCAATACATTGAAGAATCTCACCGCGACATTTTTGACACCAGACAGCTTCGTCTCATCATTGAAGACCTAAACGATAAAGTTGTGGGAGCCATCGACCTATTCGATTTTGAACCATTTCATCAACGTGCAGGGGTTGGCATACTAATCTATAACAAAAGTGACCAAAGCAAAGGATTGGCATCCGACGCACTACAACTCATGTTGCAATATGCAAAGAAAAATCTTGGGCTACATCAGCTTTATGCCAATATCACTACGAACAATCTAGGGAGCATCCACCTATTTGAGAAAGTTGGCTTTCAACTTATCGGAACAAAAAAAGACTGGATAAGAACCTCTGATAAGTGGTTGGATGAAATGATTTATCAGATAATATTATAACAACTGGGCAGACTTTACCGATTTTTATCAGATGAGCAAGAGCCTCTATGTCAATTGCCCAAACTCTGGGATTTCTTTTAAATACGAATAGCTTTTCTCGTCAAAATCGACCTTACAACAATAATGCTCCAATCCATTTGAGACAATCAAAAACGGAACCTGCAGTTTCATATTATAATGGGCAATCTGGTCGAAAGCATTCTGGGTAACTTTCACCGAAGGAGCTTTAAACTCGACTATCAACAGCGGGCACCCGTCTCGTCCGTATACGAGCAAATCGGTTCGGAATTGTTTGCTGTTGACTTTCAGTCCACTTTCTATTGCCATTAATTGTTGAGGAAAGCCCTTCTCTTCGATTAAGAACCGAATAAAATTCTGACGCACCCATTCTTCAGGTGTCAATACCAAAAACTTCTTCCTGATTTCATCAAAAATCAGTATTTTATCAACGTCCTTTTTTGTTCGGAACGAATATGCTGGTAAATTTAGTTTTGTGGCCATTTCAACCGTTTCAAAGTTGTACTTTTGTGAAATTTGAGACTACCTGCAACTTCAATTGAAATTGCGGTCTTCCAAAAATGCGAAAAATTTATTTCTTTCAATATGAAAACCAAAAAAGAGATTGTTGACAACTGGCTTCCTCGTTATACCGGGAGAAAGCTGGAAGACTTTGGTGAATATATTCTGCTATGCAATTTCCAGCATTACGTAGATTTGTTTGCTGAGAAATATAATGTCCCTGTTGTTGGCGAAGAAAAAAACATGCCGAATGCATCAGCAGAGGGAATTACAATCATCAACTTTGGTATGGGAAGCCCAAACGCGGCAACAATGATGGATTTGCTTAGTGCGATAATGCCAAAGGCTGTTCTTTTTCTGGGGAAATGTGGTGGATTGAAAACTAAGAATAAATTGGGAGACCTGCTTTTGCCCATTGCAGCCATACGTAGTGACGGAACATCAAACGACTATCTACCGGCAGAGATCCCAGCTCTTCCTTCATTCAACTTACAACGTGCTGTATCGTCCGTTATTCGGGAAAATAAAAATGATTATTGGACAGGTGTTGTATACACTACCAACAAAAGGGTTTGGGAATACGACGACCGATTTAAAAAATATTTAGAGAGAACCCGGGCAATCGCCATTGACATGGAAACCGCCACTATTTTTACTGTTGGTTTTGCCAATCAAATACCCTCAGGCGCACTATTGCTCATCTCAGACCAACCTATGATTTCAACCGGCATAAAAACAGAAGAAAGCGATCATGAAGTCACATCCAATTTTGTAAACATGCACATAAAAGTAGGCTTCGAGGCCTTACTTGAAATAAAAAACAACGGAAAATCAATTAAACACCTTCAATTTTAAAGTAAGAAATTGCCTACTAATGAATTACCAAGACATACTCTCCAACTTAAAGAACAAGATTTACCACCCCATTTATTTTTTGATGGGAGAAGAAAGCTATTTCATTGACCAAATCTCCGATTACATTGCTAAAAATGTACTTACAGATGTAGAGAAAGACTTCAACCAGCATATACTTTATGGCAAAGATACTGATGCAGACTCCATCATTACACATGCCCGGCGTTTCCCAATGATGGCAAACCATCAGGTCATTATTGTTCGTGAAGCTCAAAACATCAAAAAGATAGAAGACCTTGAGCCATACGTAAAAAATCCACTAAAATCAACCATTCTTGTTATTAACTACAAGTACAAAACCTTAGACAAAAGGAAAACATTCACCAAGCTAATTGGCAAAGCAGGTGTCCTTTTTGAGTCGAAAAAGATTTATGACAACCAACTACCTGCTTGGATATCCAGCTACCTGACATCTTTTAATTACAGCATTGCCCCTCAGGCATCTGCCATGCTTTCAGAGTATTTAGGAACAGACCTCAGCAAGGTTACAAACGAGTTGGATAAGCTAATCATCAGTTTGCCGGAGCAAACAAAAATAACTCCTGAACACATTGAGAAAAATATTGGCATCAGTAAAGACTATAACATTTTTGAATTACAAAATGCTCTTGGCGAACGCAACGTGCTAAAAACAAACCAAATAACAAACCACTTTGCCGCAAACCCTAATTCAAACCCATTCCCTCGCACTATTTCAAGTCTGTACTACTTCTTCATGAAAATATTAACCTACCATTTCTTAGAAGACAAATCACAAAATGCTGTAGCTTCATCGCTGCAGGTCAATCCTTTTTTTGTGCGCTCATATGTTTCAGCGGCTAAACAATATCCCATAAAAAAGGTTGTTGAGATTATGTCAATCCTGCGGGAATACGATATGAAATCAAAAGGGCTTGGAAATGTTTCATCTAGCGCCAGCGATTTACAAAAAGAAATGATTTACAAAATCTTACATTAACAATATGACCATCATTCTCATTCTCATTACGGCATTCGTCTCCTACTCTGCGTTTAAAAGCCACCGTTTAATGGAGAAACTACAATTCAATGCCAGTAAAATATATCATCAAAAAGAGTATTACAGATTATTGTCGCATGGTTTTATACATGCCAACTGGGAACATCTTATCGTGAATATGATTGTCCTGTTTTCATTCGGACAGGCAATTGAGTCCTATTTTCAATATGGTTTTGGAAGAATGGCCAATGCCTACTTCCTAATATTATATTTCGGAGGAATGATTGTCTCGAATGCATATGCCCTTATTAAGCACCGAAACAATTATTATTACAATGCAGTTGGTGCTTCTGGAGCTGTTTCTGCAGTCCTTTTTGCCGCCATCTTTTTCGAACCTTGGGACAAAATCTATTTCTTTGGCATTGTTCCCATGCCAGGAATTGTTTTTGCGGTTTTATACCTAGCGTATTCTTATTACATGAGCAGAAAACAAAATGACAACATTGCTCATGATGCTCACTTTTTAGGTGCGCTCTTTGGTTTCATTTTCCCTATCCTTCTAAATTCCAGAAACCTAGAAAGATTTCTAGATAAACTATTCGGACTAATTTAGATGAAAGCAATTTTTCTTGACAGAGATGGGGTTATCGTTAATAACTCACAACATTATTACATCTATAAAAAAGAAGATGTTGAGTTTGTAGATGGTGTCTTTGAAAACCTTATTTCATTAAGAAATGCAGGCTATGAATTCTTTATTGTCACCAACCAAGGGGGCATTGCAAAAAAGCAATACACAATGGATGATGTCAATAAAGTGCACCATTACATCGCAAATGAGCTTGAAAAATCTGGCATTATAATCAGAGACATTATGGTTTGTCCCCACCACGAATCGGTTGAAAAATGTTTGTGCAGAAAACCATCGCCTCTTATGATTGAGAAACTTATCGCACTTTACCAGATTGATCCGAAACAATCATTTTTTATTGGAGACAGTGACACAGATATTCAGGCTGCCAAAGCTGCCGGAGTTAAAGGAATAAAAATTGAAGGCAATAAAAACATGCGAACGTTCATCAATGAGATCCTAACGAGATGAACCCAAACTTCATACTTATAGACGGGCATTTCTTTAAAAATGATGAGCAGTTTATTACCCTTACTCGTCTGGAGAATTTACTTTTTGTTGAAAAAATTCGTTCAATACGTGATCAGATTATGTTTTGGGATGATCATTTGGCTTTGATAAACCATCAACTCTATCTACTAACCCAAAATACACCTACTTTTTTAAACGATTCTGCAAAAGAATTAAAGCGACAGATAAAACGTACTTTAGTAAAAAACAAATTTTTCAAGAGTGCTCAAATCAACATTTCCTTTTTCGAGATTGAAGGGCAGATATCCTATGCATTAAAAACAAGTGCCATAAACGAAACCGCTTACGAACTTAATCGGGAAGGCATAAATCTGGAAATTTGCGACAAGGTCACCAAGGCAATTTCGTCACTTTCTTCATTGCGAATGGGATCTGCTATCTATTGGAAACTGATGACTGATCCCAAACAAGACAAACTTACTCAGCAGATACTTCTGAACACACAACAATCGATTTTGGAAACGCCGGGCAAAAACATTTATCTGGTAAAAGGAAAAACGATTGCTACCCCATCACCTGAAAGTGGAGCATACATAAATCCGGCAAAAAGAATGATTCGGCTGATAAGTGAAAAAAATGGATACAAATTTCTCGACGTGAAACTACTTTCTACAGAGGACATGCTTGAGGCTAATGAAATTTTTCTGGCAGACGACATACAAGGAATTCAGTGGGTGAAAGCATTCAAAACAAAACGCTATTTCAATAAAGCATCAAAGAAATTTACAGAAGAGTTAAATGCGGAATTAATTCAATGAGGGATTTTCCGGGAAATTCTCCCAGATAGAATACTTTCCGCCTAAATCGCGAACTACTTCAATCCACATGTGCGTCTTTTTGGAAGAATCCATTACTATCTTTTGTTCGATTTCAGAAACCAACCATGTATCTTCATCCAGTTCCTCTTCCAATTGTCCGGCATCCCATCCTGAATAACCTAAGAAAAACCGAACCTGATCCGACTCAACATCACCCAAACTTATTTGCTTTTTCAACTCATTAAAGTCGCCTCCCCAATACAAATCATCCTTTACATGGATGCTTCCGGGAATACGCTCACCAAGCGAATGAATAAAATAAATAGAATCGGTACTAACAGGACCACCAATAAACACATCAGCCTTAAATTCAGGATAATCACCAATGATATCTTTTAATGGATAATCCACTTTTTTATTTAGAATGAACCCAACAGCACCCTTATCACTATGTGCAACCAACAAAATAATAGCACGATTAAAATAACTACCGGGCAAAAAAGGCTCAGCAATTAATATGCGCCCCTTTTCCGGGGAAACATGATTCGTTTCTATTTTAAATATGTTGATATTCAAGTTCATATTGAAACTCAATTTAAAAAAAAACAACTACTAAACAAATAGGTAATTCAACTAATATTATAATTAAACAACCGACTTAATGAATTTGATCACGAATAGGAAAAGCTTTTGAACACAAATTGTAAAATGGAACTCACTCTTCAACAACTACAAAAATATCTTCATTCTCTTTTTTCATGAGAAATTGTTCGCGGGCAAATTTCTCGAGGTTATCTTGGCTGGTCTTAAGCTCTTTGATCTTTTGCTGGTCTGAAACAATCTTAACTTTTAAGAATTCTTCCTGCTCAATCAATTGCTCTAGCTTAATTCTATTCTGAAACTGCTGCAACAAATTATGCTCATCGAAAAAAAAGATCCATATAAGAAAGAATCCTATTACTAAGCCATATTTTGACTTCATCTTTCTTCCGACTGCAATCAGTGTTTCGTTCATTTTCAGAGTTTTGTTACAACAAATTTAAAGGAAGTTCATTCAAAAAAAAATATTGACAAAGAAATTACTTCTCCTGATCGAAAACAGCACACTTATTCTTTATCCGGCAGAAAACTTGCATACAGATAGTTAACAGGCGGAACAAACGTTTCTTTTACCGTGCGGATTGACGTCCATCTTAACATATTAAAGACAGAGCCCGCTTTGTCATTCGTACCTGATCCCCGCGCCCCTCCAAAGGGTTGCTGACCAACTACAGCACCTGTTGGTTTATCGTTGATATAAAAATTCCCTGCAGCATTCTCCAACCGGCTGGTAATTTTTTCTATCTGAGAACGATCCTGAGAAAAAACAGCTCCTGTTAAAGCATAAAGAGACGTTTTGTCAAGAATAGCCAATGTTTCATCAATCTTTTCATCATCATATACATAAACGGTAAGAATCGGTCCAAAAAGTTCGTCAACCATAGTAATGTAATCTGCTTTTTTTGCTAAAATAACAGTTGGTTCAATGAAATATCCCACTTGCTTGTTGTACTTCCCTCCAAAAATAACATCGGCATCAGCATCTTTTTCTGCCCTATCAATAAATCCTGTCAGGTTATCAAAAGCTTGTTCGTTAATCACCGCATTCACAAAATTGGTGAAATCTTCAGGGGGTCCCATCTTTATTGTAGATAAAGCAAGACCTAACTTTTTGTTTACATCGTGCCAAATACTCTCTGGGATATATGCCCGTGAAGCAGCTGAACACTTTTGCCCCTGATACTCAAAAGCCCCTCTCACCAAAGCAGTTACTAAAACATCGACATCAGCTGTATTGTCAGCAAAAACAAAATCCTTACCTCCCGTTTCCCCAACAATACGAGGATACGCTTTATACTTGCGAATATTTTGTCCAATTTTTTCCCATATACCTTGAAACACCTCTGTTGATCCAGTGAAATGAATGCCGGCAAATTCTGGGTGCTCAAGCACCTCTTTGGCTGCAACAGGTCCGGAAACATGAACAAGATTGACAACACCATCAGGCAACCCCGCCTCCTGAAGCACTTCCATAATCACAGATGAAGAATATATAGATGCCTGTGATGGCTTCCAAACGACAACATTCCCCATCATGGCAGGAGCAACCGGAAGATTGCCTGCAATTGACGTAAAATTAAATGGCGTAAGTGCAAAAACGAAGCCTTCCAAAGGGCGAAATTCATTATAATTCCACATGCCAGGAGAAGAGTCAGGCTGCATGGAGTAGATCTCGCTCATGCATTTTACACCAAACCTAAAGAAATCAATAAGCTCACATGCAGCATCAATTTCGGCCTGATAAGCATTTTTTGATTGTCCTAACATGGTTGCGGCGTTGATTTTATCACGGTATGGCCCGGCAAGTAAATCTGCAGCTTTAAGAAAGATTGCAGAACGATGCTGCCAAGGCAGCCCTGCCCACTTTGGTCGAGCATCTAGAGAAGCGTCAATTGCCATCTGAACATGAGAAGCATCCCCAAGTGAATAATAGCCTAAAGTGTGTTTAATTTCATGAGGTGGTGAGATTCGCTCACTCCGATCAGTTCTAACTTCTCTTCCGCCAATAACCATTGGCAAGTCGACCTCTACTGATCTCAACTCATCTAATTTCTTTTTCAAGCCAATTCTTTCAGGAGAACCGGGGCCATATGTTTTTACAACTTCATTTTTGGCAAGCGGTAGTTTAAAAAATCCTTCAGCCATAATCTCGAATTTATTTAGTTAACAAACACTTATGCAAAAGTTACACACTCCGATAAAACTAAACAAACCATCAATCCCAATCTATAATAAAAATCAGCTTTTCAAATGCACGAAACTGGTCACTCCAATTGAGTCGTTCCCAATTAAAAATTACTATATTTAGTGCGATTAAATAGATTCGGATTTTCATGCTAAAATCATTATACTACTTTATTGCAGATCATTACCATTTTGATTCCGGAGAAGAAAAACGCAGAGTATTCGGGCTACATGTTACTTTAGCTATTGGGTTGGTTTACAGTATGACAAACGTCATTCTTGAGCTTTTGGGCAATTCTTCATACGACTGTGCCCCGGGATTTGTAACACTTGCAATAATTTTCATAGTAGGATTCTATTGCTTGCGTAATGCCCGTATAGACTGCGCAATTAATATTGTTTATCTGATTCCTTTTGGCATATATTTCTTCTTCATATCAAAACCTTATTCAATACTACCAATCCAATCAACCATACAACAAACATTATGGGTGTTATTTATTGGGTTCTTATTTTTATTGTTCTTCAGCCAAAGTCGCAAAAAACTTTCGTTTTACTTCGTCATCAGTGTACTAACTTTAACCTACCATCTTTGGAAAGCAGAAAGACTTGTTGATGCGACTTCCATTTATTGGCAAAAAGGAGAACTCATTCTAAATCCATATCTTGTATTGACCGTGGTTTTTATCATCACTTTTTTACTTGCATGGAAACTTGAATTTGACTTTAAAGAATTAAAAACAAAAGTTTCGGAAACTGACGAACAGATCTCACAAACATTTAAGACCTTCCATCATGGATTATTGCACATGAAGATTAATCGAGATGAAATGGGTAATCCGATTAGTATTCAAAGTGTAAAAGCAAACCATGCATTTGAGGTGCTCTTTAAGATTGGAGCCCGCGAGGTAAGGAATGTAGATGCAGATATAATTTTCCCTAAGATCTTCAGAAATGCATTTGATTGGAATAATTTCTTCTTATTCTCAAAAAAACAAAAAATAGAGCTACACATTGACCACCTCAATAAATGGGTAACAATATCTACATTGAGAATATCTGAAGATAAACTTGTATGTATCGCTTATGACATCACCAAAGAGAAACAAGATGTCTTACAGTTACAAGAAAGCCGAAAGCGCTACAAAGTACTACTAGAAGCAATTCCAGACCTTTTCTTCATTATCGACAAGGATGGCATTTATGTCGATTTCGTCATTAAAGATTCTGAGTCATTCAAAATTAAATCAGACGACATTATTGGGAACTCCATTTTTGAAGTTGGGTTCTCGGAAAAAATGTCTCGGAAAATATTTCAATGCATTCAGGACGCCATCCAACTTGACAGCATTGAAACGATAGAATATGCTCTCGAAATTGAGAAGGGAACCGCCATGTTCGAAATGCGTATTGCTAAGCTGGATGACAATTCTGTGATATCAATCGCAAGGGATATCACCAAACGAAAAGTGGCTGAAATTAAACTTGAAGAAGCCAAATTGAAAGCAGAAGAAGCGGATCAGCTGAAATCGGCTTTTCTGGCTAATATATCCCATGAGATTAGAACACCGATGAATGCCATTATTGGCTTCTCTCGCATGCTAGGATCATCCGACTTTGATTTTGAAGAAAAGAACCGCTTTCTTGAGATCATCATTGATAACGGAAAGTTATTGATGGAAATGATTAATGACATGATAAGCATTTCAAAAATTGAAAGCAACCAAGTGGTTGCCAACAAGAACTTCTGCAAAATAAATGACTTGATGGTTGAGCTTTACAGGGAATACAGCATTGAAGTTAGCAACAAACCACTTCGCCTAAAACTGAATAATGAGAATGCCAATCCGAAATTCGGGGTCTTAACAGATAAGTACCTGCTTTTAGAAATCTTTAAAAAACTGATTGACAATGCAATAAAATTCACACCATCGGGACAAATCGAGTTTGGGTATAAAATGGAGGGGAAAACCAAATTAATATTTTTCGTGAAAGACACTGGAATTGGCATTGACACACTTCATTTGGAACGCATATTTGATAGGTTTCATCAAATTGACAACACTAAAACCCGAAAATACGAAGGAACAGGACTAGGGTTAGCAATTGCCCAACACTACACAATCCTTTTGGGTGGGAATATTCAGGTAAATTCAAAGGTAGATATTGGATCAGAATTTTATTTCAGCATTCCTTTTGAAGGAGGTGATGGCACATTAAAAATAATTCGCTAGTTCCCCGAGCTCAACACCTGATAACCAATCAATTCATCGTATCTCCCCGAACTCTTTTTATAATAAACGAGTATTTCGTATTCATTTCCGGTTTCGAAATGACTCCCTTCCAATACAGTTTCATCTGCAGTTAAAGATGCTTCCGGAACATATACATATTGATAATTGTAATATCCTTGTTTTAGAAGCATAGTCAGTTCATATGCCGAGGTTTCATAATTCCAGGTCATCTCATTGCTTTGATTTGCATTCCAGTCAGTCAATGCCCCAAACACATTAACAGTACCTCCTAATAATTGCGACTCCATATCTAAGGTGAAATGAACAAATACATAATCACACTCCGTATCCGGCTGGTCAACAGATCGGTCTTGCCCCTCAATAACATATTGTCCGTTCATCTCTTCATAACTGAAATACTTTTTTGTCACGCGAATTTCATCAGTGATAAGAGTTATGTGGTAATATGGTCTAAAAAAATCCGATGAAAGAACATTCTCCCCATTATACCGGTAAGAACGTACATCGAAATATCGATACTCATTTCCTCCGCTAAAAACATTCTCTTCACTATAATCATAGTCCAACTCATTGTCTCTGATAAACAATGGCTTTAAGTCGGTTATTGCGTTGTCCCATCTCCGGTTCTTCATAACTACGACCTTCACTTCTTCTCTGGGATTTGCAATATTTATCTGATCATGATAAATGGTGAAATCAATCTCTTGATTATCTCCTTTAAAAGGATCGAAAGTTGCTCTTTTCACTAACCCAGAAATATCAATTTTTTGGTTCAACACCTGAAATCTTCTCGTCAGCACTATATTTTCTTTATCTTGATTTTCGAACACAATCAAAGCATAATTGCCTGAATATTTTAGTTGGACACGTTCGTTTGGAATCTTCAGTTGGTAATTCACATACTGCATTGTAGTATTATAACTGAGAGCATAATCATCCAATGGATTATCGTAAAATCCGTCCAGATAATCATCCTGAGTCAAAAAAGACTCTTCCCATTTGGAATCACAATGAATAATAGTGTAAGAATAATCTTTAATGTCGGAAGACAAATCATCGAAACGGAATAACAAACATTCTTCAGAATCTATTTTAATGATAGGATGACTCAGCTCAAATCCATCCTTAAATAATTGTACAGATTTTATATTCTCTTTGAAAACTGCATTCTGGTAGTAATATTCGCTATCGTGTTGTGAAAAAGAATTTAATGTTAAAATAACGAACAAAAATGTAGGGCAAATTTTAATAAAAGACTTCATTTCCATCAAAAATGTATTGAATTGAGAACGCCTTCTGCGAATTTCAGCGTATAAACCTTCAACTTATAAACATATCTATGGGCATTAACGTTCCGATATATTTAAATATTTTAATCCATATAGGTTTATTGAAGCAAAGATTGTGAAAAGTTTTCAATAATATATACTTTTGCCTTCCTAAAATAATAACCACAATAAGGGATTACAATGTCAAAGCATTTTAAATTAAAACGCGGATTGGATATTCGGCTAAAAGGAGTTGCAGAGGCGACCATTGAAGCCACAACCACCCCTAAGACCGTTGCCCTTAAGCCTAGTGATTTCGCTGGCTTAACTCCAAAATTAAGCGTCAAGGCTGATG
This sequence comes from Prolixibacteraceae bacterium, assembly GCA_963662675.2. GTDB lineage: Bacteria > Bacteroidota > Bacteroidia > Bacteroidales > Prolixibacteraceae. Next base: position 283,457 of record CAXXHP010000001.1, on the reverse strand, counting down.
CACAGATAAAAGCTGGAGATGCCCTGTTTTTCGACAAATACAACCCTGAGATTTTATTTACTTCACCTGTTAGTGGCACTGTTAAAGCTATAAACCGTGGGGAACGCCGTAGGATTTTGGAAGTTGTTGTTGAAGCTGATGGGAAAAATGATTTTCTGCCTTTTAACCAGGCCGACCCTTTAAAACTATCTCGCCAAGAGATTTGTGAACAGTTGTTGCAAAGTGGCATCTGGCCGTTTATCAAACAGCGGCCATATGGGACGTTAGCGAAACCAACGGACACTCCAAAGCATATTTTCATTTCGGGGTTCGATTCTAACCCACTTGCTCCCGACTATGAGTTCATGTACAAAGATGAAAAGTCGGCTTTGCAAACAGGAATCAATGCTTTAAGCAAACTAACTGAGGGAACTGTTTTTCTTGGTCTGTCTCCGAAACAGAGCACAGGCATTTTTGCTTCGCTAAAAAATGTGACAACAAACACATTTGAAGGACCACACCCGACAGGTAATGTTGGTATCCAAATCCATCAGGTTTCTCCAATTAACAAAGGAGACATCATTTGGACTGTTTCACCTCAAGCGGTAGTTTATATCGGACGTTTATTCGAAACCGGCAAACTTGACCTAAATAAGATAGTTGCTGTTACCGGCTCTGAAGTAATATCACCAAAATACTACAGTACGATTCATGGTGCAGACGTTTCATCCCTTTTAAATGGAAAAACAAAAAAGGAAACGGACGAACGCTATATTAGTGGCAATGTACTTACAGGAACAAAGATAGATAACGATGATTTCCTTGGATTCTTTGATCAGCAAATAACAGTGATTCCAGAAGGAAATGAATATGAATTCATAGGATGGGCTACTCCGGGAGTTAATAAGTTCTCGGCAGGTAAAACTTTCTTCTCCAGCTTATTCCCCAAAAAGGAATATGTAATGAATGCCAATATGCACGGTGGTGAACGAGCTTTTGTGTTGAGTGGTCAATACGAAGATCTGTTACCAATGGATATTCTTCCGGTTTTTCTATTAAAAGCAATATTAGCAAATGATATTGACAAGATGGAGCAACTTGGCATTTACGAGGTAATCGAAGAAGATTTTGCCCTTTGCGAATACGCTTGTACTTCTAAAATTAAAGTACAAGATATTTTAAGAGATGGAATCAATTCAATGATTAAAGAAGTGGGATAAGCAACATTGCTTGAAAAAAATATATAACTCGATGAAAGCGATAAAAAACTTTTTTGAAAAAACTAAGCCACATGTACAGAAAGGAGCCAAATATCATTGGTTACATTCTACGCATGATGCCTTCTTTACTTTTGCATTCGTCCAAAAAGATACTTCTAAATCAGGGAGCCACATACACGACTACACAGATCTTAAAAGAACTATGAGTATTGTAGTAATGGCATTAATTCCTGCATTATTGGTTGGTATGTACAATGTTGGATTTCAACATTTCGGTGCACTTGGCGAACTTGGATCTACGGGATTCTTCGACATGTTCCTTTTTGGCTTTTTAAAGGTCTTACCCATCATTATTGTGTCCTACGCTGTAGGTCTGGGAATAGAATTTATTTTTGCTCAGTTTCGCGGGCACGATGTCAACGAAGGCTTTTTGGTTTCCGGAATTCTGATTCCGATGATAATGCCAATAAATACACCGCTTTGGATGATTGCCATTGCAACAGCATTTGCCGTTGTTTTTGGGAAAGAGGTATTTGGCGGAACCGGAATGAACATATGGAATCCGGCTTTAGTAGCCAGAGCATTCCTTTTCTTTGCATATCCAAGTCAAATGTCTGGTGACTCTGTCTGGATTTCAGCTAGTGGAGTTGAAAAATTAGCTGACGGTTTTACAGGAGCTACACCTATGGGACAAGCTGTTTCTGGAATTGTTGATTTCAATGTATGGGACGCCTTTATTGGATTAATTCCCGGATCAATTGGAGAAACCTCAACACTGGCAATCCTAATCGGTGCTGCCATACTTCTTATCACAAAAATTGGCAATTGGAAAATCATGGTTTCAACCATTCTGGGGGGTGTCGTGATGGGATTAATACTAAATATCTTCGCCGGTGATAATGTTTATATGGCACTTCCTTTTTGGCAACACCTAATTATTGGAGGGTTTGCTTTTGGTGCAATCTTTATGGCTACAGATCCGGTTTCTGCTGCACAAACAGCAAAAGGACAATGGATCTACGGTTTCCTGATCGGCTTTTTGGCCGTCCTGATACGTGTTATAAATCCTGCATATCCAGAAGGTATGATGTTGGCCATCTTATTGATGAACACCTTTGCGCCGCTAATCGACCACTATATGGTTGAAGGAAATATCAAACGCCGTTTAAAACGGGCAAAAGTAAATGCTTAATCTACAAAGACTACAAAAATGGACAGGAACGGTAATGTTTACACATTTTTATATGCCTCGGTAATGGTGATTATTGTTGCAACGATACTTTCGTTTACAGCAATCAATCTAAAACCATATCAGGATAAAAACAGTGAAATAGAGAAAAAGCAGAGTATTCTGGCTTCAGTTAGTATTGAGGCGACAGTAGACAATGCAGAACAATTATATAGTGAAAAGATTGTAAACTCCTATATAGTAAATGCTGAAGGCACTAAGGTTGACGGTGATGCCTTTACAGTGGTGCTAAAAAAGGAACGTGCAAAATCACTTGAAGTACGCGCACTCCCGGTATATGAATGTCAAATTGATGGAAGCATTAAATATATTCTTCCGGTATATGGTACAGGATTATGGGGACCTATCTGGGGTTATATTTCAATGGATGATGATATGAATACCATTTATGGTGCTATTTTCGACCACGACAGCGAAACACCAGGGCTAGGAGCTGAAATTTCCACAACCAATTTTCAGGATCAATTCCACGGAAAAACGTTATTTGGCAGCGATGGCACATTTGAGTCTATCATTGTTGCTAAAGCAGGAGAGTCTGCTCCACTGGAACACAAAGTTGACGGAATATCCGGAGGGACAATTACATCAAAAGCATTGCAAACTATGCTACTTGATGACTTAAGCGCATATAATGCTTTTTTCAACCAGAAAAAATAAAAGAAAATGAGCGATAAAGAATCTTTATTTTCAAAGAAAAACCTGGGGCTATTAAGCAATCCGCTTAATAGTGATAACCCTATTACGGTTCAGGTATTGGGTATCTGTTCGGCACTTGCTGTAACAGCACAGTTAAAACCTGCAATTGTTATGGCTATATCAGTAACACTGGTAATGGCCTTTGCAAATGTCATTGTATCCCTTTTAAGAAATACAATTCCAAACCGGATTCGAATTATTGTGCAGCTTGTAGTTATTGCAGCACTTGTAATTATGGTTGACCAGATATTAAAAGCATTCCTATACGATGTAAGCAAGCAGCTTTCCGTATTCGTAGGGCTGATTATTACCAACTGTATACTAATGGGACGACTAGAAGCTTTTGCCTTGGGAAACAAGCCGTGGCCTTCGTTCCTTGATGGTATTGGAAACGGTGCAGGCTATGGCGCAATTTTAGTTATTGTAGCCTTCTTCCGCGAAGTACTTGGAGCTGGCAGCTTTTTTGGCTACAGTCTGATTCCTGATAGCTGGTACATCGCCAATGGCGGATTTTATTCCAATAACGGATTAATGATCCTTCCACCAATGGCCTTAATTACTGTTGGTGTTATCATCTGGGTGCAGCGCAGTAAAAACCGGAAACTAATTGAAGATTAATTTAGAACACTACTAATATTACAAGAAATGGAAAACCTGATTAATATATTTGTCAAGTCAATCTTTATCGACAACATGGTATTCGCATACTTCTTTGGGATGTGTTCGTACCTTGCTGTTTCAAAATCAGTAAAGACTGCTACCGGACTTGGAATTGCTGTAATATTTGTTTTAGCAATTACACTGCCTGTGAATTACCTTCTTGAAAATTATATCCTTACAGAAGGTGCTTTATCATGGCTCGGTGAAAGTTTCGAAACTGTAGATCTAAGCTTCCTTAGTTTTATCATGTTTATTGCAGTTATTGCCTCAATGGTGCAACTGGTTGAAATGATTGTTGAAAAATTTGCCCCTGTACTATACACTCAACTAGGAATATTCCTACCCTTGATTGCTGTTAACTGTGCAATTCTTGGAGGTTCATTATTTATGCAACAAAAAGCCTTTAACAACATTGGAGAGGCTACTGTATACGGATTAGGGTCTGGCATTGGTTGGTTTTTAGCGATTGTGGGTATTGCTGCTATCCGTGAAAAAACCAGTTATTCAAACGTACCAGCACCATTACGCGGACTGGGTATCACCTTTATCATTACCGGCTTAATGGGTATTGCATTCATGGGTTTTATGGGAATCAGTTTATAGTCGAATTTAAAACATTCAAGAACGATGATATTTTTAGCTACTCAAACAACAGTCATAATCACCAGTGTGATAATATTCCTTTTTATTATTATTCTGTTGGTTTCAATTCTGTTGTACGTCAAAAAGAAATTAACCCCTGAGGGAACAGTAAAGATTGATATCAATGAAGGATATCTGGAGATGGAAGCAGATCCGGGAGACACTTTGCTTACAACCCTTGGCAACAACAAAGTTCTTTTACCATCGGCTTGTGGTGGTGGTGGAACTTGCGGCATGTGCCGTTGTAAAGTTGAAGAAGGTGGTGGCTCTATACTGCCAACAGAAACAGGTTTCTTTACTCGTAAAGAACAAGCCGACAATTGGCGTTTAGCCTGCCAGGTAAAGGTAAAAGAAGACATGAAACTTCATATTCACCAAGAAGTACTGGGCGTGAAGAAATGGGAATGTGAAGTTGTTTCAAATAACAACGTAGCAACATACATTAAGGAATTTGTCGTAAAATTACCAGAGGGAGAAACCTTAGATTTCAAATCAGGCGGTTATATACAAATTGATGTTCCAAAGATTAATGTTGATTTCAAGGACATGATCATTGGAGATAAATTTAAGCCTGAATGGGAACAATATGGCATGTTCGATCTTCAAATGAAAAACCCGGAACCAACATTCCGTGCATATTCAATGGCCAATCACCCGGCAGAAGGAAATATTGTGATGTTGAACATTCGTATTGCAACTCCTCCTTTTGACCGCGTAAATGGTGGGTTCCAGAAATTAAATCCGGGAATCTGTTCATCTTATATTTTCTCACGTAAACCAGGAGATAAAGTAACAGTATCTGGCCCTTACGGTGAATTCTTCTTGAAAAAGAATGAAAACGAGATGATGTTTATCGGAGGTGGAGCTGGTATGGCTCCGATGCGTTCTCACTTGTTCCACTTATTCCAGACTGTAAAAGAAACCCAAAAGAATGTAACATTTTGGTACGGAGCACGCTCATGGAAAGAAGTTTTCTATTACGAACAATTCAAGGAAATTGAGAAGAACTTCCCAAACTTCAAATTTAACTTGGCATTATCTGACCCTCAACCTGAGGATAATTATGATGGACCAACCGGATTCATTCACCAAGTGATTTATGACAATTATTTAAGTAAACACGAAGAACCAGAAGAGATTGACTACTACCTTTGTGGACCGCCGATGATGAATTCAGCTGTTCAGAAAATGTTGTATGATTTGGGAGTTCCTGATGAAAACGTACTGTTTGATGATTTTGGCAGTTAATCCAAAAAAATCAATCCACAATATATTGCAGAGCCATTCGAAATCCGGATGGCTCTTTTTATTTGGCTTATTTTGCAAATCATCTTTCATGAAACAATCGATAAAGATCAGTATAGATTTGTACTCATCCCTTATTTTGAAGAATAAAAAAAAGCCATTTCTTTCGAAACAGCTTTATCAATATCATCAGATGTATCAGGCAATATTCGTAAATACGTGCTGAACATCATCATCTTCTTCAATTTTATCAAGCAGTTTTTCGATGTCTTCCAACTGCTCTTCTGTAAATTCAACCGGAGTTGTAGGAATGCGCTTTAGATTGGCCTTTTTAATATCAAATTTTTTGTCTTCGAGTGCCTTTGAGAGAGGTCCAAAACTGGTAAAATCACCTGTTATATAAACCATTCCTTCGACAACTTCAATTTCTTCAAGGCCGGCATCAATCAGTTCAAATTCAAGCTCATCAATATTGATTTCATCAACCTTCTCAAATTCAAAAACTGCTTTTCGTGAAAACATAAATTCCAAAGATCCGGTTGGAACTAATCCACCACCAGATTTATTAAAATATGATTTCACATTGGCAACTGTTCGCGTTGTATTGTCTGATGCACATTCAACAAAAACCAAAACACCATGAGGCCCTTTTCCTTCATAATTGACTTCGGTAAAATCAGTAGCGTCTTTCCCTGCTGCACGCTTAATAGCCGAGTCGATGTTGTCTTTCGGCATATTTTGAGCTTTCGCATTCAAAATTGCTGTCCGCAAAGTTGAATTCATATCCGGATCCGGACCTCCTTCTTTTGCAGCCATTGTAATAGCTCTTGATAATTTCGGAAAAATCCTAGACATGTGGCTCCAGCGTTTCTCTTTTGCCGCCCTGCGATATTCAAATGCTCTTCCCACGGTATATGTATTTAAATGATTAACATCTTTTTGTGATGTGCAAAAATAGAAATTGTTGCACTATTATTGTTACTTTTTCAAAAAAAACAAGCATTGATTACATCGCCTGTAGTTCTATTGATATTTTTTACATTTTGCTCCAAACTTTCAATTTTTTAATCCCAACGGAATATTAGCCCGATTCGTGTTTGCACTATTACGAAACGACCATAGACCTATCCTTTATCGTGAAATAAAAGGTCGATCCTTTCATGTATTTTGACTCGACCCAAATTCTCCCACCAAACTTCTCTATCAATTGTTTTGAAAGAAACAGACCAATTCCTGCCCCCCTTATCTTTCTTGTTGAATTCTCTTCAATTTTCACAAACCTGTCAAAAATCATTTTCAAGTTTGCTTCGCGAATACCTATGCCAGTATCTCTAACAAAGAATAAAAATTCATCTTTCATTTTTTTGCAACCAAAAACAATTTCGCCTTTATCTGTAAACTTAATTGCATTTTCAATTAGGTTTCGAAGAACCTGTTCCAAGCGTACCGGGTCAGCTACAAGTACTTCCCTAATCTGGCTAACATCAGTACGAATAACCAACTGTTGTGATTTCTCTTCATCCAGCAATCGAATAAAATTACTCTTCAACTGCTCAAGCAATCCATGAACATCTACTACAGCATAATTAAAAGTGAAATTTTCCGATTCCAGTTTTGCTAAATCAACAATATCATCTATCAAATGAAGCAAATATTCACTATTTGATTCAATAATACTTTTAAACTCTTTACGACTTTTCTCATCATAGAAATCATCACAAATTAATGATGAAAAGCCAATAATCGAATTCAAAGGTGTCCGAATTTCATGAGACATATTCGCTAAAAAGGCAGACTTCATTTGATCAGATCGCTTAGCTTCCTCACTTTTCCTTAGGTAATTATTTTTAACAGATACCGAAGAAGCCAGCACCAATACCATTGAGACCGTAAAGACAGCATATGAATCTAGCACTCTGGCCCTTTCATTAGGGTAACTACCCACAATGTCCGGATCATTTATTTCAAGGATAAACAGAATAAGAATATTAAAGAAAACGATAATACTTAAGAACACAATTTTTTGCTTCTCCCAAACTAAAATGAAAAAAGCATACAGCACTAAAAACAATGAAAGGATTTCACTCTTTGAACCATAATTATAAACCCAAAAAAGATTCAAAAATAATAATGTGACTATTAACAAAGAGGGATAATAAGGATGAACGAATATCCTTTTTCGATAAGAAAAGAAATATATACCATAAACTAAACAACCGATTGTGCTATATATTGCTGACTCTTTAAATCCAAGAAATGCATTTTGAATTGAAAAGAAAAGCAAAGCCAACGAAAGAACAAAGCATGTTATAATAGCCAAGCGAATTTCAAATTTGAGATCCTTCTGGTTTCCCAGAATCATTGAATTACAATGAGCCATCAACGATGACCATTTTGTGAACAAAAGAGGCTTCACTCTAGTAATTGTTTTAGGATTTTAGGGCACAAGATACAATTGGGTTAAAGCTAATAAAAAAAAGAAACTAAGTATTCAAATTCGATTACCTTTGCCGTAAAACCAAGAGATTATGGCACAAAGGATTTCATTATTAGTATTGATTCTCTCTGTATTTTTCACAGCCTGTTCAAATTCCGGGGCATACATCACCAACCAAGGGTTGATTTATGGAACAACCTATTCCATTATCTACGAAAGCCCGAATGGTGAGGACTTGCAACAAGAAATTGAAATTAAGTTGAATGAACTAAACAGTTCCATGTCTACCTTCAATGACTCCTCTACCATTTCTATGATAAATAAAAATATAGAGACAAAACTTGACGATTCCTTTCTTACCGTCTACAATAAAGCAGTTGAGGTCTCTGAAGCAACAGATGGTGCATTTGATATTACTGTTGCCCCAATGGTAAACGTTTGGGGGTTTGGATTTGAGAACAAAGAAAATATCACACCTCAACTCATCGACTCACTAAAACAACTGGTCGGATACGAAAAAATTAGAATTGAAGATGGGAAGCTTGTAAAAGAACATCCAAATACAATGCTTGATTGTAGTGCTATCGCAAAAGGTTTTGCTAGTGATATTGTGGCAAACTATTTAAATACCGTTGGCTGCAAAAACTACATGGTTGAAATTGGAGGCGAGGTTGTTGCCTATGGTAAAAACGCAAAAGGGAAATACTGGAGCATTGGTATCAGCCGCCCGGATGATGGTAACCTCATCAACAATCAGGAACTAAAGGCCATTGTTCAGTTGAAAGAAAAAGCGCTGGCTACTTCAGGTAATTATCGCAACTTTTACATAGAGGATGGTAAAAAATACGCCCATACAATTGACCCAAAATCCGGGTATCCGGTTCAACACAGCATATTAAGCACGACCGTTTTGGCAGATAATTGCATGACGGCCGATGCTTTTGCAACTGCATTCATGGTTTCCGGTCTCGAAAAATCAATTGAATTGGCAAACTCCCGAAAGGATATTGAAGTCTATTTTATTTATGCCGATGAAAATGGTGACTATAAAAGCTACGTTTCAGATGGTTTTAAATCCATCTTGATTAAAGAAAACGACTAGGATAAAACAAGAAGAGCTTAACAACCTCCTTTAGAATCTTCAAGCAATGTGAGCTCTTTAAAAGACAACTCTTTTCTAGCTTTAGCCTGTTCTATTTTATCAAAAGTCTGAGCACAAGTTATACCGCGCGCGCGCATATTTTTATTGCTCCCAATATGAAGATTTGGAAACTTTCCTTTCTTCTCGATTAAAATCTTAATTGCCAATCCGGCAAAAGAAATCCCAACTAATACAATCGCAATAAGTAATACCTTAATGAATTCCATCTTTCTCTCTTTTTAATCCGATACAAAATTAATAAAAATGCGTCATCAAAAGTAGACTAGCTACTATTTCAACAGATAAAGAATAATCTTGTTTCCTTTAGATGTAAAAACTTATGTAACTGAGTGATTCATTTGTCGATCATTCTTCTTAATTTTAGTAAAAAAATGAAAAACCACATTAATCTAGTTGGGACACTTCACATTGTATTCAGCTCCCTTGGCTTACTCGCAGCTTTTTTCTTTTCTGTATTCTTCAAGCTAATCGGCAATTTTGCAGATGACATGGAAGCCGTATTTATTTTAAATATTGTAGGCAATGTACTTGCTGTTTTCTTTGTCATTATTTCAGTTCCAGGAATTATTGGTGGCATTGGTTTGTTGAAACGTAAACAATGGGCTCGTATTCTAATAATCATTGTTTCCGCCTTGGACGTGCTCAGTTTTCCTTTTGGAACTGCGCTGGGCATATATTCCATCTGGGCACTTGTACAGCCTGAGATTGTAAAAGAATTTGAAAATCCGCCTTTACAAAACTCACAAAGTTGAGTCACCCGGAAGCTTTTCATATTGTTCTAATTGGTCGGGTTCAAGGTGTAGGGTTCCGATATTTCATTAGACAAAAGGCTAATGAGCTAAAACTAAAAGGATGGGTGAAAAATAAAGCCGATGGTAGTGTTGAACTAGAGGTTGAAGGGAATTCCGATTCAATAACAATCTTTCTTGACATGATAAATATTGGGAACAGCATGAGTCGAATTGATCGCATCTTTAAATCGGAACTTCCTAGTCTGCAAGGTTTCGACTCATTCTTCGTGAAATATTAACACATTGCGCCTTAAAGCATTGTAATTATTAGACGATTTACAACACCTTTTCCGCGATTCTTAAATCAGCTGTTGCCAAATCCAAATCCTGCAAAGAATAGTACTGCATATGCGAATAATTTAAGAATTTGAGAATTTTAAATGCATTAAAAAACTGGAAAAATCTCTTCTCAAACGACTTATAAGAAGCACTGTTTTTTTGTATTTCATCTAATGATACTAGAAACCCATCTTCTTTCAGAAACATTATAATGGGAACGGCTATCGGGAGTTTATCCAATGAATCCGAGTCAATGCTCATTTCCCATAAGTTGGGCAGTAGCTGAAAAAAAACTCTCAAGTCTTCAAAAGCTGCAAACCGGTACGTATCACGAAGGCTGTCATCGCCATCTATCCACTTTTGCAAAGCCGGGCCAGTTCCAAAGGGCACTCTGTTTGAAATGCGGGATGAAGGGTATACGCAGGTTGTATTTAACTCGAAAACTTTCCCAAACTGCGTTAGTTTATGCAAAAAATAAAAGTCCTCGCCAGCCTGTCTTTTGCTCATGCCCCCCTGTTTAACGTATGCGTTCGCTTTAACAGCAAATGCTGAGCCAATGGTATAAATTGCATATGGAAATCCGGTATAAGCCAAAGCACGTTTGTAATAATGCAGATATCTCTCATACAAAATCATCCCTGCCCTATGGCGTTCATCTGCAATCTCTTCAACTCGGTGCTTAAAACGGATGGTAGCTCCCGCCAAATCTTGTTCTGATTTAAATAGCCTTTCAATCTCAACCAAATAATTCGAATCGACAAGGGTATCAGCGTCCAACGAAACTAAAATACCATCTGAATTATCGAGTTGACTAAATCGAGAAATAGCCTCATCCATCCCTGTTTTTCTTGCCAATCCTGCTCCGGCATGCTTACTTGGGAATGGTTGTGGGCGAATAGAATACACCTTAAAAAAAATATTCTTATTCTCTTGCTTCCAATTATTTATTTCTAGCATGGTTTTATCATTCTGCCTTAGAATCTCCTTATCGCTTGTTTCGGACTCATTGACAACAAGAATCACTTCAACAGAACAAAAAGGGGGTTGGCATGCAGCTAACGAATCTAGCGTATAAATCAGGTCAACCTCATTACAAACAGGAATTATCACACTTATTCCAAGATTTGAAGATGGAGCTTCCTCAATAAAAATTTCCTGTGTGATATTTCGCTCAATATAACGATGTGCAAATGACATGTCGGAAAGTTAGGTATAAAAAAAATCCGGGCAGAACCCGGATTTATCAACAATATGTGATTACTTAGTTTTTCGCTGCGTAACGACCATTTAGTGCATTAAGCACCTCACTTGTAATATTACTTGCTTCATCTCCAATAATAATTTCAGTAGCATCTAGTATGTATGAGTACTGTTTGTCCTTATTATAAATCCGAAGATAATTCATAACACTATCCTCCAATTGCTGACTATTTGCTGTTTGTATTTCAGTCAACTTTGCAGTCAATTCTTCTTCTAAATTAACAATTTGTTCCTCTTCTCCAACAAGGCGGTCACGCTCTTGAACAGCACGAGCTTCGGTTAAAAAACCGCCACTCTGCAATTTCTCTTGAAAAGCTGTAGCTGCAGCTTCAAACTTGGTCCGCTTCTCAGTATATTCTTTACTGTACTCCTCTTGGTTTTTGACAAACCCTTTATTGAGTTCCAGCGCAAAATCATAATATGCAATCAACGAATCAACCTTTAGGTATGCAATTTTCAAATCTGATTGTTGTGTTGAATTTGACAGGGTTCTATTTTCTCCTGGGTCCGTTTTATCTGATGAAAAATGCAATATATAAATCACGACAACGGCAACCAACAGAACCAAGTTTAAAATCAAGGAAGTACTTTTCATACGTATATTTTGTTTTTAGATTTGGTGGAATATTCATTTCAGAATCCGTCTCTTCTTATCTCGGAAAAAAGTCCAAACAATTCCACAAGTATTAGTATTTAGTTTTTCAGAATCAAAAATATAAATTAATCATTACGGATTCATATAATTATAACATTTTTTAACGCTGATGCATTTTTGTCTTCTTCTCCCAAAAAACTAAGAAAAGTCAATATATTCCGATGATAAAGATCATTGAACACAGTCAATCAATAATCGTAATTTTATAATTGATGGGTTTTATAATCTATAATTTTATGCTGAATAGACTAATTGCATCGTTACTTCCTTATCTTCCCAAAAAACTGATTTGGGTTTTCTCTAAACGTTACATCGCAGGAGAAACAATCAATGATGGGCTTAAGGTGTCAAGTCAGTTGAATTCTCAGGGCATGGAGATCACCATCGACTTATTAGGTGAGAATATCTCAAATTTGCAACAAGCCAGATCCTATAAAGAAGAATATATTGAAATAATTAAGCGATTTACTGCAGAAAGGATTAAAGGGAACTTTTCGTTGAAACCCACCATGTTCGGCCTTTTAATAGATGAAGAAACCTGTTACAATCATCTCAAAGAGATTGTAAATTTCGCTGCAATGAAGAATAATTTTATTCGAATTGACATGGAGAATTCGGAATGTGTAGATGCTGAATTCGCACTTTACCAAAAACTGAAGAATGAATTTCCAAATCATGTAGGAATCGTACTTCAAGCCTATCTCAGACGCACCCAAAAGGATTTGGCGAACCTGATAAAATCACATACCAACCGCCTCCCTATAAATATTAGGCTTTGTAAAGGAATTTATATCGAACCACCTGATATTGCTTTTGTTTCCTATCAGGAAGTACGTGACCACTTCCTTGAAAACCTTAGATTTTGCTTTGAAAATAACATTTACGTGGGTATTGCCACCCATGATAAATTTTTAATAGATGGTGCACTATCCTTAATTAAGGAATCCCAAGTGTCCATACATAAGTATGAATTCCAAATGCTTTACGGCGTAACTCCATCATTGAGGAATTCAATTGTTAATCAGGGACATAAAATGCGAATATATGTTCCTTTTGGAAAAGAATGGTTAAACTACTCTACTCGTCGATTAAAAGAAAATCACAGAATGGCGACTCACATTATTAAGGCCATCTTTTTTCGTGGTTAATTCTCAACTCAATAACCCAAGCCTCTAAGATCGGGGGCAACTACGTTTTTTTTTAAATTAGATCACGAAGCATATGGCTATTTATTTCACTAAAACGAACTTAAACAAGATGTCGGATATATATTTTATTGATAAAAACGCAACGGGGAGTATAAAAGAATTTCATTAACTTTAAAAAATCAAAAGGATAAGGGAGAACATGCCGAATTGACCAAACTTTATGCACTGTAATGAAAGGCTCTCCACTTATCCTTTTTCAATAGTTGAACGCTCATACTTCACAAATATTTTCTATACACATATAAATAGTCGTCTCTTTTATAATTTGTTTATTATTTTTGCGGAACAGAACAGATCACTTACCCTATGAGCAAATTCAATTTTAATATCGATCCTTTTTCTACTCAATTAAAATTTCAACAGTTAGTTGATGCCGTTATTGAAGCAATCAATCGCAATCTTTTACAGATTGGAGATATTTTACCTTCAGTGAATCAACTATGTAAGGAAAGTAAACTTTCTCGTGATACCGTGTTTAAGGCCTACGCTGAATTAAAAAGTCGAGGGATTATTGAATCGGTGCCCAACAAAGGCTACTTTGTGGCTAAAGCAACGACAAAAGTGTTTCTATTTCTCGATACTTTTAAAGCGTATAAGGAAGTCCTTTATGGCTCATTTCTTGACAACCTACCTGATACCGTTTCTGTTGATCTTCACTTTCATCACTACAATATCGATATCTTCGAAAAAATAATCACAGAGAGCCTCGGGAAATATTCTAAATATATCGTGATGAATTTTGATCACGAAAAGGTTCCTTCAATTATTAATCAGATTCCAAATGATAAGCTGCTATTAATTGACTGGATGGTTCATTCGACACCTGAAATGTCGATTATCTACCAAGACTTTGGTCAAATCCTTTATGAATCGTTAGAAAACAATCTGGAATTGATTAAGAAATACGATCGTTTCATTTATTTATACCCGGAATTCACTTACCACCCACCAATGTCTATCACTTATTTTGAGAAATTTGGAAAAGATTTCCATCTCAACTACGAGATATTGAAAAACTCCAAGAATTTCAATGTGAGAAAGGGAGATCTATATTTGTTAGTTAGTGACCGAACATTAGCACGATTTCTTGACCAGTGTTCTTCTAAAGAATTGATTCCTGGCATAGATGTCGGTGTTATCTCCTATAACGAAACCCCCATGAAAAAATATATTAAAGATGGAATTACTGTTATTTCCACAGATTTTGAATTAATGGGAAAGAAAGTTGCTGAATTTGTCATCACCGGAAATCACACAAACATACAAATACCAACCACCTTGAAAGTTCGTAGCTCACTATAAAGCCTGCTGAAAAACATATTTAACTCCCTTTGAAATTGGCAAATCCGAACATATCTTTGCAAAACAGAACGGAACAGAACAGTAATCAATTTTACGTTGGAAAAGATATGTACTTAATCGGACTCGACATTGGAAGCTCTTCAGTAAAAGCTTCTATCCTTAATGGGGAATCAGGCAAATGTATTGCTTCATCATACTTCCCTAAAAAAGAAATGAAAATTACAGCAATCCAATCTGGATGGGCTGAGCAAAACCCCGAACAATGGTGGAAAAATCTCAAGTTAGCTTTAAATGAAGTATTAAATGAATCTAAGGTTGAACCGTCAACAATAGACTCTATTGGCATTTCTTATCAAATGCACGGCTTAGTTTTGGTCGATAAAAACCAACAGGTACTACGGCCTTCAATTATCTGGTGTGACAGCCGCGCCACAGGCATTGGAGAACAGGCTTTACTCGAAATTGGAGAACAAATTTGTCTGGAAAACCTACTTAATTCGCCGGGGAATTTCACGGCATCAAAGCTAAAGTGGGTTAAAGACAATGAACCAGAGCTATACGCAAAAATTGATAAAATCATGCTCCCGGGCGATTACATTGCCATGAAACTAAGTGGTGAAACTCAAACTACAGCCAGCGGACTTTCCGAAGGAATATTGTGGAACTTTAAAGAGAATGCCCTAGCCAAAATGGTTCTTGATTATTATGGTTTTGAAGAGAGTTTCATCCCTAACATCGTTCCAACGTTTTCGGTTCAAAGTGTAGTTAGCGAGAACGCTGCAAAAGAGCTTGGTCTGGCTGCGGGAACTAAAATCAGCTACAGGGCTGGCGATCAACCCAATAATGCACTTTCGCTGAATGTGCTTAATCCAGGAGAAATTGCCACAACTGCCGGAACCTCGGGAGTTGTTTACGGTGTAAGCGATGAGATTAAATACGATCCAAAATCAAGAGTAAATACTTTTGCACATGTCAATCATACAGCCGAAGCAAATCGCCTAGGTGTCCTCCTCTGCATTAATGGCACAGGCATCCTGAATTCGTGGTTGAATAAGCAGATTGGTGGAAATTCTATCTCTTATGACGCAATGAATGAGTTGGCCTCCAAGGTTCCAATCGGATCAGAAGGGGTTAGTATTCTCCCATTTGGGAATGGAGCAGAGCGTGTTTTGGAGAACAAAAATCCAGGGGCAACAATGTCAGGCATTAACTTTAACATTCATTCCAACGCTCACTTATTCCGGGCAGCGCAGGAAGGCATCGTCTTCTCATTTAAATACGGAATGGACATCATGAAAACCATTGGAATAGATGCGAAAGTAATTCGTGCCGGAAAAGCGAATATGTTTCTTAGTCCCATCTTCAGAGAAACACTGGCCGGAATTACGGGTGCAACAATTGAGCTGTATAATACCGATGGGTCAGTTGGAGCCGCTCGCGGAGCAGGCATTGGTTCTGGCTACTACAAATCGGAGAAAGAGGCCTTTGCCAACCTGAGCAAAATGGAAACCATTGAGCCAGACATGAAAAAACAAGCAGCTTATGAAGCTGCCTATGAAAACTGGAAAAATGAACTATCAAAAAAAATATAAACTAAAAAAAATAAGATGACTGTATTTAAAGGTAATAAAGAATACTTCCCCGGAATTGAGAAGATTAAGTATGAAGGTCCTGATTCAAAAAATCCACTGGCCTTTAAATGGTATGATGAGAATAGAATTGTAGGTGGTAAAAGCATGAAAGAATACCTGCGTTTTGCAGTAGCATACTGGCATACGTTCTGTGGAGATGGGGGCGACCCGTTTGGTCCGGGAACTCAGAATTTCCCATGGGATGGTGCTTCCAACCCATGGGATGCAGCTAAAAACAAAATGGATGCAGCTTTCGAATTTATCACAAAAATTGGAGCTCCTTTCTACTGTTTTCATGATACCGATGTTGTAGGCGATGGGTCGGTTTTTGAGATTGAGAAACGTCTTTCAAACATTATAGGTTTTGCCAAAGAGCGCCAAAACGCAACTGGAGTAAAATTACTTTGGGGAACAGCCAACGTATTTAGTGATCCTCGTTATATGAATGGCGCTTCAACCAATCCTGATTTTAATGTGCTGGCTAATGCAGCCGTTCAGGTTAAAAATGCAATTGATGCAACCATTGAATTAGGAGGAACAGGTTACGTTTTTTGGGGAGGACGCGAAGGATATATGAGTCTGCTAAATACAGATACCAAACGCGAATTGGATCATCTCGGACAATTCCTGAATATGGCTAAAGATTATGGACGTAAGCAAGGATTCACAGGGACCTTCCTTATTGAACCTAAGCCAATGGAGCCAACAAAACATCAATATGATTTCGATACTCAGACAGTATTGGGATTTCTTGCCAAAAACAATCTTTCGGATGACTTTAAAATGAATATTGAAGTGAACCATGCAACCTTGGCGGGTCACACTTTTGCCCATGAACTGAGAATGGCTGCCGATGCAGGTATGCTGGGCTCAATTGATGCCAACAAAGGAGATTACCAAAACGGATGGGATACTGACGAATTCCCAACCAATATTTATGAAACAACGGAGGCTATGTTAGAAATTATCAGTGCCGGTGGATTTACTCAGGGAGGTATTAATTTTGATGCTAAGATCCGTCGAAACTCAACTGATTTAGAGGATATCTTCATCGCTCATGTTTCGGGCATGGATACATTTGCCCGCTCCTTGGTTATTGCTGATGATATCTTAAAGAACTCCAATTACCTGAAACTACGGAAAGAACGCTATGCTTCATTCGACTCTGGGAAAGGTTCCGAATTCGAAAACGGTAAATTATCGCTAGAAGATTTATATACTACTGCCAAAGAAACAGGAGAACCAAAACTGATTAGTGGTAAGCAAGAGATGTTTGAACAACTGATTAATTCTTACATCTAATGAAAGAAAGAAACTCACTCTATATTGTTGCCATTACTTTAGTGGCAACTTTAGGAGGCTTACTTTTTGGATATGACACCGCTGTCATTTCTGGTGCCGAGAAATCGGTACAAGCCTTCCTGTCCGATGGTTTGGGCTTAAGCTCATGGGCTCATGGAGCAACCATCTCCAGCGCATTGATTGGTTGTATTATAGGAGGCGGCCTCTCGGGTCTTTTAGCTAAAAATCTGGGACGAAAAAAGTCACTAATGCTTGCAGCTTTCCTCTTTTTCCTATCTGCTCTTGGATCTGGCAACCCTGAATTTTTGTTCTTCACGAAAGGAGAACCGACGATGGGCTTGCTATATATGTTTAATTTCTACCGTGTTGTTGGCGGAATCGGAGTTGGACTAGCCTCTGCTGTCTGCCCAATGTATATTGGCGAAATTGCACCTGCAGACATTCGTGGTCGCTTAGTATCCATTAACCAATTTGCCATCATCTTTGGTATGTTGGTTGTTTACTTTGTGAACTGGGGAATTGCCAACGGTCAATCGCTAGAATGGATTAATACTGTAGGATGGAGGAGGATGTTTACCTCAGAAGCCATTCCTGCAGGTATTTTTGGAGTTTTATTATTCTTTGTTCCTGAAACACCACGCTATCTGGCATTAAATAATCAGGAAGCCAAAGCATTATCAATTCTGGAGCGGATAAATGGTAAAGAACTTGCAAAAGGCATATTGGATGATATTAAAGAGTCCGTTAGGGTTCATTCTTCCGGGAAATTATTTTCTTATGGTAAGCTTGTAATTATCATCGGAATCCTTCTTTCTGTTTTCCAGCAATTTGTAGGCATTAACGTAGCTCTATATTATGCTCCCCGTATTTTTGAAAGCATGGGGGCAGCAAAAGATGCCTCAATGATGCAAACCGTAGTGATGGGTTTAGTGAATGTAGTATTCACAGTTGTTGCTATTGTAACAGTTGATAAATGGGGACGCAAGCCATTATTAATGGTTGGTTCAATAGGAATGGCCATTGGAATGTTTGCCATTGGTGGTCTTGCATTTATGGAAATTATTGGCATTGGAACATTGATTTTCATTATCGTATACACCGCATCATTTATGATGTCTTGGGGGCCAATCTGCTGGGTACTGATATCAGAGATATTCCCAAATAAGATCCGTGGCAAGGCTGTAGCTATTGCTGTTGCAGCGCAATGGGCAGCGAACTATTTTATCTCATCAACCTACCCTGCAATGATGGAGTTTAGTGGAGGCATGACCTATTCCTTTTATGGGCTTATGAGTTTGCTTTCGTTCTTCTTTGTATGGAAAATGGTACCTGAGACCAAAGGAAAAACTCTGGAAGAAATGGACAAAATATGGAGTAAATAAAATCATTAAGCACGAAACAACCTGATACAAAAATATTTGCCAACTAAAGACATAAATTTATGAATGCAAAAATTAGACTTCTATTCTTAGCCCTATTTTTATCTTGTGCATCAGTATATGCACAATTTGGCGGTGGGGGTAACCCCTTTGCTGCAATTGCAGGAGCAGATTCTGACGCAACCGTAACTTACAATAATCCTGTTATTCCAGGATTCTATTCAGACCCAAGTGTATGCCGGGCAGGGGATGACTATTATCTAATATCCAGCACGTTTGAGTATTTCCCGGGTGTACCGATCTTTCATAGTAAGGATTTGGTTAACTGGGAACAAATTGGCCACGTCATCCATCGTAAAGAACAGTTGCCGGATGGGATGAATATATTTGCTGCAACTATCCGATACCATGATGGAACTTTCTACATGATTACAACCAATATGGGAGGAAAGGGTGGAAACTTCTATGTTACGGCAACAGATCCGGCAGGTCCATGGTCAAATCCAATTTGGTTAAAAGATGTGCCAGGAATTGATCCTGATCTTTTCTGGGACGATGATGGGAAAGCATATGTAATTTCGTCTCCATTGAGCTTATTCGAAATAAATCTGGAAACAGGAGAGCTTCAAACCGAAGGAAAGAAACTCTGGAATGGAACAGGAGGTAGATATGCTGAAGGACCTCATATTTATAAAAAAGATGGGTATTATTATTTAATGGCAGCAGAAGGAGGTACCGAAGAAGCACACTCTGAAACCATTGCACGAAGCAATAACATATGGGGCCCTTATACTGAAAATCCAGCAAATCCAATATTAACACATTGTAATGCTGCAGGGCAGGGCAATCCTATTCAGGGAACTGGGCACGCAGATATTATTCAGGCTCATGATGCATCATGGTGGATTGTTTTTCATGGATATAGAAATGTGTCTAATAAAACGCATCATATTCTAGGAAGAGAAACTTGCTTAGCTCCTGTTACATGGCCGAAAAATGGTTGGCCGGTTGTAAATGGGAATGGTACTGCTACGGTTGATATGACTTGTTCAACTCTTCCGCTTATGCCTGTTGCCGAGAAACCTTCAAAAATTGATTTTGATTCGGATAAGTTGGGGTTTGAGTGGAATTATATCCAGTTGCCTGAAGATGATAATTTCTCATTAACTGAACGCACAGGCTACCTGCGTTTAAAAGGATCTGAACGTGTTATTGGAGATCAAGATTCTCCAACGTTTGTAGGTAGAAGGCTTACTGATTTATATTTTACAGCGACAACACAGTTGGAATTTGATCCTAAAAGTGAAAATGAAGAAGCAGGATTTATTCTAGAAAATAACGGTTATCATTTCGATATGATGATTAATAAAAAGGGCGGAAAAAGAATCCTAGTAGTGAAACTACAATTTGGCCCAACAATATACAGATCAGAAGAGATTGAGCTTAAATCGGGGCCTGTTAATTTGAAGATTAAAGGTGAGAGATCAACATTTACATTTGCCTATGCACAGGGAAATGATGAATATACCGATATTGAAACTGCTGAATCTAAGTTTCTTGCAACCGAGACTGTTGGAAACTTCACAGGCGTCTATGTCGGGTTTTACGCAACTGGAAATGGTAAAACTTCTAAATCAAATGCAGATTACAATTGGTTTGAATATGTAGCCCATGAAGCTCCAGCTCAAACAGGAATGTTTTTTGGCGGATTTTAAACCTAAAAAATATTCCTGTAACTAAGTAGTAAATAAAGAATTGATATTGTTTTAATTTTTTATTTATTCTATAAATATAATAGTATGTTTTACTTTTATAAAAGGAACGTTCAATTGTTTTCTTACATCAGTTCGTAATATTCAAATTAGTCAATATTATCTCTAAATCAATTAATATTATTCAACTATGAAAAAAGGTATCATTTTAATTTTTTCAGTTTTCTTTTTAGCCAGTATGGGCTATAAAGTTTCTGCACAAAATGCAGAACTCTCCGGATGGATGAGTACGACTGATAGCAAAAGATGGGTTGATAAAGATATGCCGTCACAATCAGCACCTACTTCCTCAGCATTAAGTATTGATCTAAATAATACTAAGCAAACCATAGAAGGCTTTGGCGCATGCTTTAATGAGCTTGGATGGGATGCTTTAAACTTGGTTTCGTATACTGAAAAGCAAGATATTTTACAAAGCTTCTTTAATCAAATATCCGGCGCAAAATTTAATGTCATGCGTATGCCTTTGGGGGCTAATGATTATTCTGTGGATTGGTACAGTTTTAACGAAACCCCTGGTGATTACGAAATGAAAAACTTCTCAATTGCAAGGGACAGGTTACGTTTAATCCCCTACATTAAAGAGGCTTTACGGATTAGCCCTGAACTTAAAGTTTGGGCATCCCCTTGGGGTCCTCCATCATGGATGAAAACAAACAATTACTATGCTGGAAGAATACCTGGAGAAGGGCCACAAAGGCCATCAATGGAAGACCTCTCGCAAGAAGAACTAGCAGAACTGATGGCGCAGTTTGGTGGCGGAGAAGGTCCTCAGCCAAATACCGATACAGACTTGTTTATCATGGATGATAAAACCTTAACTGCTTATGGCTTGTACTTTTCAAAATTTATAGAAGAATACAAAAAAGAAGGCATCGACATCTTTGCTGTTCATGTTCAAAATGAGCCAAACTCAGCTCAAAATTTTCCTTCATGCACATGGACTCCTCAAGCATTGAATACATTGGTGAAATACGTTGGTAAACAACTTGAACAGGATCATCCTGATGTGGAAGTTTGGTTAGGAACTATCGAACGTAGTTTAGAATCAAGTGTAGATCCTATTCTTTCTGATCCTGAAGCAACAAAATATCTTACTGGTGTTGGTTTCCAGTGGGCAGGTAAAGGTGTTGTTGGATATATAAATGAAACATATCCCCAATTTAAGTTGATGCAAACGGAATCAGAATGTGGGACAGGCTCTAACGACTGGGCTGCAATGGAGTACACATTTTCGTTGATGAAACACTATTTTGCAAATGGAGTAAGTACTTATGAGTACTGGAACCCAATCCTTACTAACGGAAAGAGCACTTGGGGATGGTTGCAAAATTCATTGGTTACGATTACTGATGATCTGTCAGTTAGATATAATCCTGAGTTTTATCTGATGAAGCATTTCAGCTACTATGTAAAACCAGACGCAAAATACTTAGATCTTAATACCGATGAAAACTGTGTGGCTTTTCTAAATCCAGACAATGAGGTTGTTGTGATTTACTTAAATCAAACCGACGAAGCAGTAAGTAAATCATTTGAGGTTGGAGGTTCTAAAGTAAGTGTTGATATTCCAGCCAATTCGTTGAACACATTTACAATTGATATTTAATAAGATATATCAAACTTTGACAATATTGTTTTTATTTGTTTAGGTTAGTTTTAGATCGTTAAATAAGCCGGAGTTGTATCCGGCTTATTTTTTGCATAAAAAATGGATTCCGGTTATTTATAACCTAAATATTAAAAGGTTACGTTTAAGAACACAACAAAACTGATTACGATGGATGTGCTCTAAAACAGCATCCCATTTTTTGAGATAAAATATCTTACACATACATTTACACACAGCACAGCACAGTACAGCATGGCTCAATCACACATAAGGTGGGACATAATGAATGTGTAATTAGAAACCCATGTTAGCCTTTTGTTTTTAAGTAGATAACATGATGAAAAAATCGAGCTTTTTAAGAATAAAAAAAAGGGGATAAGCGGAAGAGCTCTCCCCAAATCGAAAAACCAGGTTAGTCTCTAATCACATTAGAATCCTTGAAAAACTTAAGATCAAATAAAGAACTTATTTTACTCATTCAAAAGAATGATAAGATTGCCTTTTACAATCTTTATGAACGTTATTGCAAAAGGCTATATGGATTTGTTTTAAGGTATATCAAACAGAAAGAAGATGCCGAAGAAATTCTCCAGGAGGTTTTTGTAAAAATATGGGAGTCAAGAAGAAAGATTGATGCCAATTCTTCATTTGAATCCTTCCTGTTTACAGTTGCCTACAATACTACAATTAGCATGTTGCGCAAAAAAATAAATGAAACAAAATATATTAAACATTTAAAATCATCGCAGCAAGTAATAACTACCCCAGATCTAATGAACGAAATTGATTTTAATGAATTAAATGATCGATTACAATTGCTACTAAATCAATTAACTCCTCGTCAGAAAGAAATATTTCAATTGAGCCGCGATGAAGGACTGACAAATGATGAAATTGCAAAAAAATTGAATCTGTCAGTAAATACTGTTAAAAAGCACATTTCCAACACACTTGCTTTTCTAAAATACAAAATCGGCACTAGTCTGACGTACAGTCTAATACTTGCATACTTACTCTTTTTTTAAAAACACCCAGTTTTTACATACTCCCATAAGCTAGGTTAGGCGTATACCTTCAAAAGCGTTAAAACACAAAAAGTAGCAGTCTAGACAAATCACTAAATTTTTATGCCGCTTACTTTTTAGGAAAGTATAATTTGAAAGAATGAAAAAAGAACTGTTGATAAAGTATTTAAGCAACACCTGTACGGAGCATGAACTTACCGAAGTACTAAGGTGGATAAAAAAAGATGCTTTAAATGAAGACGATAAAAGATTAAGTTTTGAGGATTGGAATGCATTTGAGGGGAAAAGCAATCTGAATGACGATGAAAAATTCACGATCCTATTCGATAAAATTGAAGAAAGAATAGCCAAAAATACGGTAGAAAAAAGAGCAACATTCATTCTCCCTGTTGTCATGAAATGGATAACAAAAGCAGCAGCGGTGTTATTATTGCCGGTACTTGCCTTTCTATTTTATGTGCTTTCTGAAACGAAAATTGAATCAAATAGATATGCAAGTATGGCATTGGACTCACTTGAAGTTATTGCTCCAATAGGGTCAAGAACCGTGGTGCAATTATCAGATGGCACTGAGGTTTATTTAAATTACGGCAGTAAAATTAAATATCCGTATTTCTTTTCAGACGATACACGTGAAGTCGTGCTTTCCGGTGAAGGTTATTTTAATGTCGCCCACAATCCAGATAAACCATTCATTGTAAAAACAGAGAAGCTTAATATTAAAGCCGTAGGGACATCTTTCAATGTTTTGGCATATCCTGATATGAATAATATTGAGACAACTTTGGTTACCGGAAAGGTAATTTTGGATCAAATTAACTCAAACGGCATAATTAAAACCATTGGTTCAATGGCTCCAGGGCAACACATCGTTTACAATATGGCAACCAGCCTAATTACAAGTACCGAAGGAAATATTGAAGAGTATATTGCCTGGAAAGACGGAAAACTTATTTTCGATGATACTCCACTAATTCAGGTCACAGAAAAACTAAGCAAAAAGTTTAATGTTGATTTTGAAGTTGCATCCGATGCAACCGATTACATATACACGGTAACTCTCACCGACGAAACTATTTCACAAATACTTGACTTAATGACCATTGCAAGTCCTATTGTTTATAAAAAACTTCCTCGAAAAGAGTTGTCTGATGGTACATTCTCAAAACAAAGAATAATTATAGAAAAACAAAAATGAAAAATAACTTGATCAAACAATTTGCCTATGGAATAGATTAATTGAACCCAACAAAACAGGGAAATGCGTCAACATCTCCCTGTCTAGATTAAATTTCAGCCCTGTCCTTCAAACAGGGCAAAAACAAACTTAGCAAAACAAAATTATGAAAAAATTACGGAATTGTCCGGGAATACAAAACTTTCCTGGGTTAGAAAAATTATTCAGGATTATGAGATTTACAGCCTTTTTGATTCTTATTTCCTCGATTAGTGTTTTTGCAAATAAAACTTATTCCCAGTCAAAAATGCTCAACCTAAACGTGAAGAACTCCACCATAAAGGAGGTTCTATCACAGATCGAAGATCAAAGCGAGTTTAGTTTTATGTATAGCGGCAGTGTGGTTGATGTAAGCAAGAAAGTTTCAGTTAATGCTCAAAATGAGAAAATTGATGACATTCTAAAATCATTATTTGCAAACACAAACATCAATTATAAAGTTGAAGACAGAATTATCGTCTTAACTCACGCTGAATCAACCAAATCAATTGATCAACCAAATCAGCAGCAAAGATCTATTTCAGGAAAAGTGACTGATGTACATGGAGAGCCTTTACCCGGTGTTACCGTTGTAGTAAAAGGGACAACTATGGGTACTATTTCAGACTTTGATGGAAATTATACAATCTCCAATATACCATCTGATGGAGTATTGTCATTTTCATTTGTAGGGATGATTTCACAAGAGATCAGTTTCCAAAATCAAACTACAATTAATGTAGTAATGGAAGAAGAGACTATTGGTTTAGATGAAGTTGTCGCGGTTGGTTATGGTGTTCAAAAGAAGAGTAACATAACAGGTGCTATTTCTTCCGTAAAATCAGAAGATCTTGCTAACAGGTCATCACAATCAGTTGGTCAGGCCTTACAGGGGAAGGTGGCAGGTGTCCAACTCGTTCAAACATCAGGTCAACCAGGAGAAGAAACTTCTATTAGAGTCCGTGGCTTCAGTTCTATAGGAAGCTCAGACCCATTGTATATTGTAGATGGATTAAAAGTTTCAAGCATAGGTTACTTAGATGTAAACAACATTGAGTCTATTGAGATTTTGAAAGATGGAGCATCTGCTGCTATTTATGGTGCTGAGGCAGGTAATGGGGTAGTATTGATTACTACAAAATCAGGCTCAAAAGGTGAGGGGAAATTCTATTATTATGGAAATTATTCTTCGTCTTCAGTTGATGTAAGAGCAGATCTCTTAAATGCTGAAGAGTATATCAACTTCCTTACAGAAGGAGGATTTTTTGATCAGGAATACTTCGATAATAACTACGATGGTGTTACAGATACTGATTGGGCAGATGTAATGTTTGACAAAGGTTTTAAACAAAGTCACACCGTTGGATTTGAAGGAGGCAGCGACAGAGGTAACTATCATGTTTCATTATCCTATAACGATGCCGATGGGACGCTAATTGGAGGTAAGGACACTTATCAACGAATTTCATCACAAATAAACGGAGGTTATCAAATTACAGATTACTTGAAAGTCGGAACTACTACAAATATTAGTAGATATAAACAAAAAGCTTACAATGACTCTAGTGCTGAGAGAACTTCCATTACTGGAGCTGTTAGTTATTATGATCCATTGACACCAGTTGTATATGAATCAGAGTCAGATATACCAGATGTTGTTAATAATGCAATAAATGCCGGATATAATGTTTTGCATAATTCGGGAGGTAAGTATTTCGGAGTATCACCATACATGATCCTTCGAACTTGGAACCCAATGGCCATGTTGGATTTTCAGGATTCAAACTCAGATGGGATGAACATTAACGGAACAGTTTATGGTGAATTAGCACCCGTTGAAGGCCTGGTCATTACTTCCCGTTTAGGATACCGGATTGGAACTGGTAATAGTTACACTTACGAAAAACCATACTGGGCGAATGGTCAATATGCCAGTACTGCACCTTCCCTTAGTGTTGGTCAAAACAATTCATTTTATTATCAGTGGGAAAATTTTGCTAATTATAACATTACTGTTGGCAAGAATGACTTTACTGCCATGGCAGGTATGTCTTATATCGAATCGACTTATAAATCACAGAGTGTTACGACAGATGCTTTAGAAAGCTTAGATGAAAATTTCCGTTATCTGGATTATTCAACATCTGGTGCCAATGATGATATCAGTGGTGCAACAAATGAAAATACACAAATTGCATATTATGGACGTTTAGGATGGAGTTATGATGAAAAATATAATGTGCAGGTTAATTTCCGTGCCGATGCTTATGATTCTTCGAAACTCGCTATTACAAATAGTTGGGGATATTTCCCTTCTGTCTCAGCTGGATGGACTATAAGTAACGAGCAGTTCTTAAAAGATATGGATAGCGATATTCTTTCTTATTTGAAATTACGTGGTTCTTATGGTATTAATGGTAATATCAGTAACCTAAGTGGATATCAATATGCAAGTTCCATGTTAACCGGAAATAATTATAGCATGAACGATATTCAATTACTAGTAGGGCTTCACCCAAGCACCTTTTTACAAAATAATGAATTAGAGTGGGAAACTTCAAAACAGGTTGACTTAGGTATTGACATGAGGCTTTTCGATGATAAACTAACCTTTGCAACAGATTTTTATAGTAAAAATACGAGTGGAATGCTAATCAATACAACCCCATCTTTGATTTCAGGTACTTCTTCAATGTATCGAAATGTTGGGATTATTCATAACCATGGTTTTGAATTTGATCTTGGATGGAAGGACAATATTGGTGCCTTGAACTACAGTATCAACGGGAACCTTGCTACTGTCACAAATAATGTGAAAGAATACTTAGGAGAGGGTACTCGAATAGCAGGTTCGGGACCATCTTTTGGAACAATTACCTATTTTGAAGAAGGGTTACCATTATGGTATATGAGGGGATACGAAGTAACTGGCATTGATCCTGAAAATGGAGATGCTATTTATAATGACAGGACTCCTGATGGTGTAATAGATGATAATGATAAAACATTAATAGGTTCTGGTATTCCAGACTTTACTTATGGTATTACATTAAGCCTAGACTATAAAAATTTTGATTTTAGTATTTACGGAACAGGTTCATATGGTTCTGAAATCTTCTACTCGTTGTCAAACCAATACTCAGCTGCTGTAAACCGCAATAAATTTTTATATGACGATAGGTGGACAACCACAAATATAAATGCATCACGACCAAAACCAACCATGGATGATAAATACTTCTTGTCTGATGCGATGGTGTTTAGTGGTGACTTCTTCAGGGTTAAACAAATCCAATTGGGTTATAATCTATCAAAAAGTTTATTGAAAAATATGCCTGTATCCACTGCTCGTATTTATGTTTCACTTGAAAACTGGGTTACGTTCTCTTCCTACCCAGGAATGGATCCAGAAACAAGATTCTCTACTAGCCAAGGGTTAGGACTGGATATGGGTTCTACTCCAATTCCAAGGGAGGCTTTAATTGGTGTAAACGTATCGTTTTAATTGAAAAAATTTAAGGTTATGAAAAAATATATAGTTTTAATACTTGCCTTGGTTGTTGGTATCTTTCAATATTCATGTAACGAAGATCCTCTTGATATAACACAAAAGGGAGTAAAAAGCACAGATTTAGTATATGCCAATGCCAATGATGATGAGGCTGAGCAATTGATCGCAGCAGTATATAATCGGTTACATGGTTCAGGTTTTAGTAGTCTAGATATGGTATATCGAATTATGATGAATACCATTTCTGATGATGGTTATAGTGGAGCTACTTTTACTGATAACGCTTCAACATACCAATTACTTAATACTTTCGAAACAACATCGGAGATGAGTTTGTACGAAACACTTTGGACTGGATTTTATCAGGTAATATACTGGTCTAATATGATTGTTGAGAACCTTCCGGATGATACTGAGATGAAACAAAGGGTGATCGCGGAAGCAAAAGCTATGAGGGCTATATCTATGATGTACTTAGTCCGTTTATGGGGGAATCCTCCATTGGTAGACCATGTGTTAGGTTCAGATGAATTAAAAATGCCAAACACACCTGCCGAAACATCATGGACATGGATTGAACAACAGCTTACTGAAGCTGCAAGTGTCCTCCCTTCAAAGTCAGGTATTGACGAGCAAACTGAAATTGGAGGACGATTAACTAAAGAAGCTGCTTTTGCTTATCTGGGAAAATCACAACTAATTCAGGGAAAAAACAGTGAAGCTGCCAGTACTTTAAAGTCAAAAGTAATTGATTCAAATTTATATGGCCTTATTGACAATTTTGATGACCTAAATTATTACACTTCAGATTTCAGTAAAGAAAATATTTTTGAATATAATATTGCTAATGATCCAACAACAAATAGTGATCAGGGTGATATGAGGGGAGTCTTTTATGGATATCGAAGTGAATATGTTGTAATCCCTGATGAAATGATCCCAGAATCAGGTTGGGGATATGGTGCAGTTTCCAAAAAATTCGGTGAGTTTATGGAGGAACATGAACGTCGTACCGATGGGACTTTATCGGATCGTTTTAACGGAACATTGTGTGCTTATGAAGAATTGTTGGATGAGTCAAGATTCTCATATACCACTTATGGACGTAAAGGGGTTTATAATCCACCATTGCAAAATAATGCAGGCTATTTCCGTATTAAAGAAATGCCTTATGCTGAAAATAAAATAGCTGGGCAGGCTGTATTTTTCAGTTTCCGTTACCATAATAATGGTAAGTTTATGCGTTATGCTGAAGTATTGCTGATGTATGCTGAAGCAGCTCTTGGAACTTCAGACGGCTTGGAAGCATTGAATGAAGTTAGGACAAGAGCAGGATTGGATGCTTTAAGTTCATATACCCTAGATGATGTAAAAGATGAAAGAAGAGCAGAACTTTATTTTGAAGGTGAACGTTTCTTAGATCTTGTTCGTTGGGGAGATGCTCCTACTGTATTATCGGATAAAGGTAAAACGATTTATGCGTTTTATGGCTATCAGGATGGTAGTACCGAGATTCAAAGCAAAGATCAATGGAGGGTTGAATCTTACACAACAGGAAGTGATGGCTTTGTTGAAGGGAAAAATGAAGTATTTCCATATCCTCTTATAGAGTTGCAATCAAATCCTAATTTAGTTCAAAATAACGGATGGTAATTTAAAGAAAGAGAGTGCTAAAGTTCATTTGGTGCTCTCTTGTCTCTTTAGTTAACTTAAACCTATACTAAAATGAAATTACTATCTGTATTTTTTGCGTTATTAGTTATTGCTAGCTGTTCAGAAAAAGGAGCAAAGGTTATAGAAAAGTCAACACTGACTTACTGTAATCCTGTAGATATCAATTATCGCTTTCAGGCCAATACCCCAAGAAGTCATCCAGGAATGGATTCACTTGCAATTGAGCAGGCAAAGAAAAAAGCTGAATTGCTGAAACCATATCGGGAAGCAGCGGATCCCGTAATTATGCTTTATAATGACAAATATTTACTATTTGCTTCCCATTCCGGAGGTTATTGGTATTCCAATGATATGCATGACTGGAACTTCATACCCATAGAAAGTATGCCGGTAGATAATTATGCACCTGCTGTTATAGCCCGGGGTGATACTGTATTTTTTAAAGGAAATTCAATGGGTGCAACTGACTATGTATATTATAACCCAGATCCTTTTACCGACAATTGGAAACCATTAGGGGATTCCCTATCCCTTACCATGAATGATGCCTGTTTTTTTGAAGACGATGAAGGTGAATTATATAGTGCGTATGGTCTTTCCATGAGTGAAGATGAACCCTTAAAAATTGTAAAATTAGATAACAGTTTTCAGCCTGTTGGGGAACCTTTAGATGTTGTTCCTCACAATCCACAGGAACACGGATGGGAAAATCCGGGAGAGTACAATGAAATTGAGCGAAATGGTTGTAACGAAGGGTCTTGGTTGACTAAGTATAACGACAAGTATTACTTCCAGTTTGCAACCCCAGGCACAGAATACAGGTCTTATGCTGATGGTGTTTATACATCAGACTCACCTTTTGGCCCATATGAATATGAAGATTATAGTCCATTTTCATATAAGCCTGAAGGCTTTATCCGTGGTGCAGGTCATAGTAGCACTTTTCAGGATAAATATGGTAATTATTGGCATATAGCTACTCAGCAAATATCTATTCGCCATAATTTTGAGAGACGAATCGGATTATTCCCTGCCTATTTTGATAAAGATGGTGTACTTCGTACAATTACTGCTTTTGGTGATTATCCAACGATTATGCCCGATCGTAAAATTGATATTGAAACAGGAAGTTTGTTTAAAGGATGGATGTTATTATCATA
This sequence comes from Prolixibacteraceae bacterium, assembly GCA_963662675.2. GTDB lineage: Bacteria > Bacteroidota > Bacteroidia > Bacteroidales > Prolixibacteraceae. The sequence continues at coordinate 252,390 of CAXXHP010000001.1, read as the reverse complement.
TAATAAAAATGCAAACGCTTCATCTTCTTTAAAAGAATTTCCGGTTTCAAATGCTTTTGATGAAGATATTCAAAAATGGTGGTCTGCAGAAACAGGAGATGCCGATGAATGGCTTAGTGTTGAATTAAGTAACGATGTTACGATAAATGCAATCCAGTTAAATTTTGCAGACCAGAATGCAAATCTTGGACCTGAAACAAAGAATAAAAATATTTACTGCTATAAAGTTCTTGCATCTAATGACCAACAAGAATGGGAAGTTATTATAGATAAAAGTAATAATGACAGGGATGCCTGTCATGAATATATAGAATTGGATGTTCCGGTAAATGCAAAATATATTAAGGTTGAAAATGTTAAAGTACCTGATGGTAAATTTTCTATTTACGACCTTCGGATTTTTGGGAACAAAAGAGGGGAAATGCCTAATGAGGTTTCAGATATAGTTGTGGAACGTGATAATGATACAAGAAGGGCAAATATAAAATGGGGGAAAGATGATTCAGCAACCGGGCATGTAATTAACTATGGAATTTCTCCTGAAAAATTATATAGCTCCATAATGGTTTATGGTGAAAACTCTTTTCGTTTAACCACTTTAAATAAAGGCGTTTCTTACTATATAAGTATTGATTCATTTAATGAAACAGGAATTACAAAAGGATTTGAAATTACTGAAATTGAATAACATTAACCTAGATAATAACATTCTATTAATCAAAAAAATATAAAATGATTTTAAACCTCAAAAAATCTATTCCATTGATCCTTCTTGCATTCTTCTTTTCTCTGTCTGGAAGTTTGTTTGCTGAAAGGATTGGAACTCAATCAGGGGACGAAGAAATATCACCCTACCGCATGTGTGAACACACCTACAGTTATCACCTGGATTTGGACACCTATGTTCAGGCAACGGACTCTACCGGGGGATATCGCCGGTATGTTTGTGATGAATGTGGGGCAGAATATTCTTATACAACCGATCCGCTTGTTTATAAAGTTAACCCTAAAACTGGCAAACCTGTAGACCATGCTGGTGCAACCAACCCATATATGCCATTATGGGAGCATGTTCCTGATGGTGAGCCCCATGTTTTCTGGTCAGAAGATGACAATGAATGGCGGGTATATGTATATGGGTCTCATGATATTAGTGAAGGTACCAATTTTTGTGGGTTGAATTATGTAACCTGGTCGGCTCCGGTATATGATTTAAGCGATTGGCGCTACGAGGGCATTATTTACGAAGATAACAATTCAGGAATTTTTTCTTTGTTTGCCCCCGATACTGATTATGATGTATATACCGACACCTATTACATAACCATCCCTGAAGTTTTCACAAGAGTTACTTTACGCAGATCAGATAGTCCTGCAGGCCGCTTTGATGCGGAAGGAGCAGGAAGGGAAGGTTCATTATTTGCTTTTGCTTCATCAAGTATATTCGATCCGGTAATTTATATAGAAAATGGTGAAATGTATATCATGGGGTCATCCAGTGGTCCAAGTTCAATGCCAAGAGGTCCTGGTGGTTTTGGGGGACAAGATGATTCAGAACCTGAGGTATTAGCTGATCCAATTACTACCATGCCGGAGGAAGTAAAAGCGGCAAAAGAAGTTGATGGTTATACAAGCGGTATGAGACAGATCGCAATAATCTATAAAATGAAGAAAGATCCTTCTGAAGGAGTGGAAAGCATTAGCTGGTGCCCTACCGATAAAAATTTGTTTTTGCCTGTATATGAAGGAACTTCCCTTCGAAGAGACCCTGACACCGGTGCTTATATTATGGTTTATGTAGCCACAGAATACGATAGTGAGGGCGAAAACCCTGCCGAATATAACTCAACATTAGCATATGCTTACACCTACGATTTGATGGGCACCTGGCATTATGGTGATAATGGATTGAATGGAAAAGACATTGTAAATGTTAAAAATGCGGATGATGGTGTGACATCAGGTAACAAGGGAAATGTAATTAGCGACACAAGCGGGCGTTATGTCCGTAATAGTGAAACAGGTGAAATAGAATTTACAAGTGTCCCAACTTACCCACACAACAACAACCATGGTGGGATGGCAAAAATAAATGGTGAGTGGTTCATTTTTGGGCACAGGCATTCTGGTGTTGGGAGAGGTGGCCGACAGGGAATCATGGAAAAACTGGATGTAACATATGATGGTGACAAACCAATCATAAGCCCAATGGAAATGACTTCTTCCGGGGCGGCTGGTTCTCTTGATGCATATAAAGTATGGAATGCAGGGATTGTATGTTACCTTACAGCTGGCATAGATGAGCCGGCTTCAGGACAAGGAGTAGATACAACAGCAGCTTATGTCGTTTATGGTATCGACAGTACAAAAACGCATGCCGCTCCTTTGGCAAACCTTCGAAACAGCCATGTGGCTGGCTATAAATACCTTGATTTTGGCAACCAACAAAATGTAGCGCTCAACCTGCTTGTTACTAAAGAAGCTAAAGATGTTGATGGTTCTTTAATGGTATTTATTGATGCACCTTCTGCGGAAATGGGAGGAACTTTAATTGGGACTGCTAATGTTACAGAACAAGCAGTTGAGGAAGCAGATCAAAAAGAGATAGCTACTGACGGTACTGTTTGGAAATGGATAAGCTCAAGCATGGACAAACAAGTTACTGGAAAACATGCCGTATATTTTGTAATGAATTCTGAAAATGAAGGAGAAATATGCAAAATTGACCAGTTTGGGTTTAGTACATATTAAAAGTTGAATAAATGAAATGTAGATTAAAACTAACTATAGAATTATGAGAACACGACTAACTATTTTCTTCATTTTTTCCTGCGCCACATTATTTGCACAAGGATTTGGAGGAAGGAATCCATTTTCAGTTTTACCAGATCCTGACTTGCAAGTGACTTATAACAACCCTGTTATTCCCGGGTTTTATTCAGACCCGAGTGTTTGTCGAGTTGGAGATGATTATTACCTTATCACAAGTACCTTTCAATATTTCCCTGGAGTACCTGTATTTCACAGTAAAGATTTGGTCAATTGGGAGCAAATAGGACATTGTATTCACAGTGAAGATCAACTTCCCCAAGGGTTAAATATTTTTGCAGCAACAATCCGTTATCATGAAAATACATTTTATATGATCACGACCAATATGGGAGGAACAGGTGGTAATTTCTACGTGACAGCTAAAAATCCTGCAGGTCCCTGGTCAGATCCTATATGGCTAAAAGACCTTGGAGGAATTGACCCTGACCTCTTTTGGGATGATGATGGGAAAGCCTATGTTATTTCTTCCCCAATGGTTTTATATGAGATAAATCTGGAAAAAGGAGAACTATTAACTGAAGGACGTAAGGTCTGGAATGGAACAGGTGGACGCTATGCTGAAGGTCCTCATATTTATAAAAAAGATGGTTTTTATTACCTGATGGCAGCAGAAGGTGGTACTGAAGATGGACACCATGAAACTATTGCACGCAGCCATAGCATATGGGGTCCATACATCGATAATCCTGCGAATCCAATTTTGGCTCATGCGAATGCTGCCGGTCAGGGAAATCCCATTCAGGGAGTAGGACATGCTGATATAATACAAGCTCATGACGATTCCTGGTGGATTCTTTTCCATGGATATCGCTCTGTAGCTTCTCCTTTGCACCATACAAATGGACGGGAAACATGTTTGGCTCCTGTTGCGTGGCCTAAAAATGGCTGGCCTGTTGTAAATGGCAATGGTACAGCAACTATTGATATGACATGCCCAACACTTCCATTACACCCATTTCCTGAAAAATCAACACGAACAGATTTCGAAAATGATGAGCTTGGACTGGAATGGAACTATATACAGCTACCTGAAAATGATAATTTCTCTCTTAGTGAACGTTTAGGATATCTGCGTTTAAAAGGTACTGCTGAAACTATAAATACAAGGAATAGTTTAACTTTTGTTGGGCGCAGGGTAACTGACATGTACTATACAGCCACAACCCAACTCGATTTTAAACCGAATAATGACAATGAAGAGGCTGGCGTAGTATTGGTTCAGAATGACGCACATTATGATATGATAATCACTAGAAAAAATGGGAAAAGGGTCTTGATCGTAAAGTTGAACTTTGGCCAAACAACATATGAATCAGAGGAAGTTGAACTTAAAGATGGCCCGGTTAATTTGAGAATTAAAGGAGAAAGATCAACCTATACATTTGCTTATTCTCAAGGAGATGATGAGTATACAAATATTGAAACTGCTGATGCAAAATTCCTGAGTTCAGAAACAATAGGAAGTCATACCGGTCTTTATGTAGGACTATATGCTTCAGGAAACGGGAAGATATCAGAATCAAATGCCGATTACAATTGGTTCGAGTATGTAGCCAATGAAACTCCAGTACAGCAAGAAAGATTTCCCGGAGGTTTTAGCTTTTAAATGTTGGGACATCTAACAAATAAAAAAGAGTTTCTGTTACATAACCTAAAAATGGGTATCCTGTTGCCGAGAAACCAGAAAAAGTAGACTTTGATACTGAAAGTTTGGTTTTGAATCGAATTACATCCAGCTTCTTAATGAAGGTGATTTTTCACTTGAAGAACGCAATGGATATTTGCGCTTAAAATGATCCGATCTTTATAGGTCGGATTATTCTTTTTTAGGGTAGTCCTCTTTTTGCATTTAGTTGAGATCTCGTTGTTTCATTTAGGAGTACCATTGGTTGTCTATATTTGTTTAACTCGATGCTTATCAGATTAAAAACAAACTAAAACATATGAGAACTAATAAATTAAACAAAATCAAAAAGGGTGTACGTTTTTATAAGTTATGCTTATTCATATTATTTACTATACTAGTATCTTCGGTAGCAAATGCACAAGAAACAATTGATGTAGGAGAAACAGGCTGGGCTGTAAAAAGACCTGTTTTTGCTGGTGCTTGCGAAGCCGGATGTCCCTGGGGCGAATTGGCTGATTTTGTACAGGAAGCGATGGAACCCTATGGTTATTCTGTGCTGATTTGCAGGAATTGCAATAGGATACATGGTCCACGAATTGTTTCCAATAACGAATATCCACCAGAACTTGATGAGACCAACCTGGAAGATGGAACTATTTTTCGTCTCAATGCCAGGGTTGACTTTGGTGTTACTTCCAGTGCATTCCTTGCTGCTTCATATAACGGTTCTTTTGGGGGCGGTCCTTATAAAAACCTTAGGTTGATAGCTAAAGTTGAGGATCCTTTCTATTTTCTGGTTGCTTCTAGGGAAGGATCCGAAATTACAAGTATTGAGCAAATTGTGCAGCAACATTTACCAGTTCGCATTCTCGATACAGACGGAAGTATTTCCACCATATTGCAGTACTATGGTGTTACGTCTGAAGATATTGAGGCGTGGGGAGGAAGTGCCAGCATTTCTACAGAGGATGCTTTAAAAGGGGATTTTGACGTAATGGGTGGATTCTTAGCTTCTCCGAGTAACAACATTGAATCTTCATACTGGACGACTTTGAGCGAGAAATTTGATTTATATTTTTGGGAATTACCCAAACACGAACTTGAATTGATTAAGGATGTAAATGTAGATTCTGAACATATTGAAGTCCAAAACGATTTGCTTAATGGTATAAACAGAAGGATTAAAACTTTAGGAAGATCTGGTGAGGCATTTTTCGCGCGTGATGATACTCCGGAACAGGCAGCATACGATATTGCAAAAGCAATTGATGAAAATAGGGGCGGTCTAAAATGGTTTATTCGGATTTATTCCTACGATTCCAATACGGTCTGGAGCAACTTTGGAGTGCCGTTACATCCTGGTGCTGAAAGGTATTATCGTGAGGTTGGCTATATAAAATGATATTACTGCTCTATGTCGTTTCCAAAATCATAACTGTAGAAAAGTTTATGGTCATGGTCAAATACTTTTAAATCATCTACCCTTCCTGAACCCGAGAAATAAAAAACTATTCCGATTAATTTGCCAAGAGGTTTTTCATAGGGCTGTTCAAATATTAATTGATTGTCTAAATACAGGTAAAATACGCTGTTTTCGTTTACTACTTTTACATTTAGCCATGCAGACATATCTACAGTCAGGCTGCTTAAATCAGTGTCTTCACCGCTCAAATACTTATCCGACACTCTTATGCCAGCCCAGCGCGAACATCCGGATTGGGTAAAATTGAAATCGACAATGCCAGATTCACCTATTAACTGAAGTCCTGTATCATAGCATAGCATACTGCCGGTAGAAGCGTTATTTTCAACCGTAGTTTCCAGACTTAAGCTATCAAGACTTTCCTTAAACGGAGAAAAGTAACGATATGCTGTATAATAGCGGTCTCTCAAATTTACACCCTCCCCAGAGAGAAGTGGTTCAGGATCGGCATAGAAAAAGCCATCCTGACGGTAAAAGGATTGATTTAAAAAAGGCTCAAATAATGAATCAGCCCGATTTGGATAATATCCGCCCTGCCAGTCAGGTGAATAGGATCTCATTTTTAATGTGTCTAACACCTTTGATCGTGTGTATAATTTTATCTTAAACACGCCAGGCATTCGATAAAAAAAATTGATGATGTTTTTCTCTGGTGGAAGATAGTATTCTCCCCAATAACCAAAGTCTGCAAAAACACTGTCTTTTATTTCACTAATATCATAATGGAAGGTAGCCGTGAATGGGGATAATTCAGTCGGATTATTGCAGGTAAAAGTAAATTCCGGATCTTTTTGCTTTTGAAACAATACAATCAGAAAAATTATAAGAAGAGGGAAGATTGATACGATCAAAATTTTCCGCCAATTTGTTTGTGGTTTCTTCTCCTGAATTGATGGTGGCGCTTGCTTTAAACTATCAGCAAATTTTATAAGTGCCAGTTTTGTGTATGCCTGTGGTTGATAGTTTTTTGTGGCAACTTTTCGTTTCCCAAAAATACGTTTAAGGGTTTCTTCACTGATAGTGTCTCCAGTGGTTTCTTCAATCGCTTTTTTAAGTTCCTTAAAATGAAAATTTGTCCAATTGTCTGAAGGGCCCCAATTGTATTTTTCTTCGATTAACCGTTTTATGTTGTTTAAATCAAACCGTTCCATATGTTTTTTAATCGTCAGATTGTGAGTTTTTTAATGCGCGTGACCAAGGATGCGCAAGTTTGTTTATGCATCTGCTTCCTTCAAAAATATACAAAAACAATTACTTCAGTTAAGTTTGAGTGAGACAATAAACTAAACTCAACATAGATTAACAGAGCTGGCTATGACTTATCATCATATATTCAAATAAACACAATTGCCTAGAAATAGAAACGATGAATAGAAAATTACGCATGGGAATGGTAGGAGGAGGGAACGATGCTTTTATTGGCGCTGTTCACCGTCGTGCTGCCTTTTTGGATGGTCAGATTGCGCTTGTTTGTGGTTGTTTTAGTGTTAATCCGGAGATATCCCAATCTTCGGGGAAATCATATTTTCTGCCAGAAGAAAGGATTTATAATACGTATCAGGAAATGTTTGATAAAGAAGCCAAACTTCCTGAAGGTGAACGAATGGATTTTGTGACAATTGTTACGCCTAATTTCTTGCACTTCGACCCAGCAATGATGGCTTTGGAGAATGGCTTTAATGTTGTCATAGATAAGCCTATAACATTCACTTTAGACGAAGCTATTCAATTAAAGTCAAAGTTAGAAGAAACAGGATTATTGCTTGCACTGACTCATACATACTCAGGCTATCCAGCTGTAAAACAGGCAAAGCAGATGATTGCTGATGGCCAGTTGGGAAAAGTGCAGAAAGTTATTGTTGAATATTCACAAGGATGGTTGTCTGAAAAAGTTGAGACAAAGGGGAATGGTCAGGCTTCATGGCGGACAGATCCCAAACGATCAGGTAAAGCTGGAGCAATGGGTGATATCGGCACGCATGCTCATCAATTAGCTGAATATATAACCGGATTAAAAGTAACCGAGCTTTGTGCTGAACTGAATGTGTTTGTTCCGGGACGTTTGCTTGACGATGATGGAGCAGTTTTGCTTCGGTTTGAGGAAGGAGTTAGTGGGGTTCTAATGGCTAGCCAGATTGCAACCGGAGAGGAAAATGCGCTTAAAATAAGGGTTTATGGCGAAAAAGGAGGACTAGAGTGGTCTCAGATGGAGTCAAACTCATTAATCCTGAAATGGTTGAAAAAACCGATGGAAATTTATCGTACAGGAACAAGTTTCTCTGGCTCAATGTCAAAGGCTAATACGCGTATAACAGCAGGACATCCCGAAGGCTTTTTCGAGGCATTTGCAAATATTTATCGTAATTTCTCCAATCATTTACGTGCAACAATGAATGGAGAGCTAATAAAAGATGAATGGCTCGATTATCCGGGCATAGTTGATGGGGTAAGAGGAATGCAGTTTATTGACGCAGTGGTTAAGGCAGGGTCTTCTGATGATGTTAAATGGGTTTCCTTTTCATAGTCCCACTAATAATGAGCTGATTGTATTGTTCAGCAAATGGAAATATAAAACGATCAAAAATCTATTGCCAAACTTTGTTTACATCTTGATAGTCAAATTAAAAATTGTAAAATGAAAAAGTATTTTTTAATCATCGCATTCTCAATTTTTGTGATTAACTCATTTGGACAAGTATCGAATGATTCAATTGCTATTGTGCATCTTCTGGAAAAAGAAGTAACAAGCTGGAGAATGGGGGATGTCGAAGCTCATGCTGAATGCTGGCAGGAACGGTCTTATAATCGAATTTGGGTAACTCCGGAAAATGGAAATACAATAGATGTGCCACCTTCTGTAATTATTAATCCATCACTTGGTGTTTCCGGAAATGGGGGGCTTGCAGTTCTGTCAAATATTAAAATGAATATTTTTAATGGCAATGCCTGGGTGAATCACGATGAAGTATCGATAGGAGTTGATGGTAAAGAATCTCATTCGCACGAAATGCGCTTTTTGGAAAAAATTGGAACAGAATGGAAGCTCATAGGTCAATCGATGTACAATTATACTCCTGAAAAGTCTAAAACAGACACCACAAGTTATATTCATGTTGTTGATATTACTACCGATCGAATTGAGACAGTTTATAGTGAAAATAAACATTACGAGGCGCCTAACTGGCATAAGGATGGTTATTTGATCCTTAATAGCTATGGGAGACTTTACTCGCTTGATTTACAGTCAAAAAAAGTGAACCAAATAGATACGGGGGATAAGGTTGCCCTGAACAATGATCATGGGCTTTCGCCTGATCATCAATTTTTGGCTGTCAGTAATTTCGATCAGATGGGATCATCTTTGGAATCGTATAATTCTTCCATTTATGTGCTTCCAGTGGCAGGAGGTGAGCCAAGAAAGGTTAATTCAGAACAAATATGCTTCTGGCATGGCTGGAGCCCAGATGGCAATACATTGGCCTATACAGGATTTATGAATGGTGACTTTGATGTTTACACCATTGATATTGAAGGAGGCCCTGCAACACAGTTGACCAGCACCGAAGGGCTGGATGATGGACCGGATTATTCGTATGATGGAAAGTACATTTACTTTAATTCGTACAGAACAGGGCACATGCAAATCTGGAGAATGCATATTGACGGTTCAAACCCGGAGCAGCTAACCTTTGATGAGCATTCCAACTGGTTTGCACACCCTTCGCCTGACAATAAATGGATCGTTTATATTGCTTATATCGAAGATCAAAAACAGGATCACCTTTTTGGGAAAAAGGTAAAACTCCGATTAATGAATCTTGAAACAAAAGAAATTAAAGATTTAACTCCGGTTTTCTATGGTGGACAGGGAACTATTAATGTTCCCTCCTGGAGCCCTGATAGTAAGAAAATAGCTTTTGTAAGTTATTCGGTGAATTGATTATTTGGCTTGTTTGATAAAATAATCAGGTTGGAAGTAGGACAACTTAAAATCACTTGGTGTAGCTTTCCCTTTAGTTGGTAAAGTACTTTCTCATAATGGCAGATTTTGATTTATTAATTGCCTGATTGCAATTTATATATTTTTACTTTTGAGATTCAATTTTGAAATTTATCGACTAAATGGAAAACAAGGAATCTATCATTTTTAGTTATTCGAATATCTTCTTCAGCTATTATTTCAACAACGATCTCCGTTGTCATAAAATGATTGAAGACCATACCTTGGCTTATATTTATGCCGGGGAGATGCTGGTGGAAGAAGGCCACAAAACCACAAAAGTACATAAGGGGCAATGTGTTTTTGTGCGTAAGGACCATCGGCTAACTTTAACGAAGAAAGCTAAAGATGGCGAACAGTTTCAAGCCATCTTCATGGTTTTTACCCGTAATTTTTTGCGGGAGTTTTTCCATACATTAAATAAATCAGATTTTCCAGAGGGTTTTAAACAATTGAAAAACAGCCTGATAAAACTGCCGACTAGCCCCGAAATAGAGAGCTTGTTTCAATCTCTTACACCTTACTTTGATTCAGCAGTTAAGCCCCGGGAGCAGATAATGAATTTAAAGTTGCAGGAAGGGGTTTACACCTTATTAAATATCGATCCGAATTTTTACTCCTGCCTTTTCGATTTTACTGAACCATGGAAGATTGATATCATGGATTTCATGGACAATAATTACATGTATGACCTTACGGTTGAGGATATTGCCAATTATACCGGGAGAAGCCTGGCGACTTTTAAAAGGGACTTTAAAAAGATAAGTTCGTTATCACCTCAAAAATGGCTCATGGAAAAACGATTAAAGGTTGCACACGACAAAATAAATATCGGCAATAAAAAAATTTCAGATGTTTACCTGGAAGTTGGATTTAAAAATTTATCCCATTTCTCAACTGCTTTTAAGAAAAGATTTGGCTATGCTCCTACCCAATAAGTGAGCCATACAGCAAAATTGTTTGAGCTATAGGAAAAACCTGTAAGGCATACAGGATGCTAATTTTACAAGCGAATTTAAAATTTGCTTATGAGAAAAAGTATATTCATTTTTTCCTTGTTTGTTTCCCTTGTTTTTACAAGCACTGTTTTGGCACAAACGACCGAAAAGAAAGCCAGTGATCTTAATTACAAAACAACACTTTCTGTTACGAATAACGGTATTTCATTAATCCCTACTTTCTCGTTGGGAGAACCTGCAGCTATCTGGGAAATGTCGATTGGAAACCGACTGACATTTGATCCCCAGTTTAAATTCTCGCTGGAAGGGAAACCATGGGTGGTAGTTTTGTGGTGGCGTTATAAATTAATAGACTCCGGTAAATTCAGGCTTGGAATGGGAGCCCACCCTGGACTTTTATTCAGCGAAATTGAAGCAGATGTGGACGACCAACCTAAGGATATTATTCAAACAAAACGTTTTCTTGTGGGCGAGCTGGTTCCTCGTTACCTGATAAACGACAAAATCAGCGTTGGGATGTATTATCTGTATTCGCGAGGCTTGCAGGAGGGATTAAAGAATTCACACTTCCTTACCGTTAATGCCAACTTCTCATCAATTCCTTTGGCAGGAAAAACTAATCTTAGTATTTCTCCCCAGTTCTATTACCTTAAAATGGATGAGAACGATGGATTTTACTTTACCTCATCATTTACGGTATCACGCAAGGATTGCCCGGTTTCGGTTTCTTCTGTAATTAATAAGACCATCAATTCAAATATTGGAGGGAGCAAAGACTTTATATGGAATGTAACACTCAATTATACGATCAGTAAAAAGTATTCTAATTGATAATCTTTTGGGAAATAAATTAGCATTGTATGTTAAAACGAAAATTAGGAAATAGTGGTCTCGAAGTTTCATCCATCGGGTTGGGTTGCATGGGGATGAGCTTTTCGTATGCTCCATTTCCGAAAAAGAAAGAGATGATTTCGCTGATACGGAAAGCGATAGAGAAAGGTGTGACCTTTTTTGATACGGCGGAGGTGTACGGGCCATTTTCCAATGAGGAATTGCTTGGTGAAGCACTGCGGCCAGTTCGTGACGAGGTCGTAATAGCCACCAAGTTTGGCTTTGATTTAAATCCGCAAAGTGGTGCGAATTCAGGTGTTTGTAGTCAGCCAAAGCACATCAAGAAAGTGGTGGAAGACTCGCTGAAAAGACTAAGGACGGATGTAATAGATTTGTATTACCAGCATCGGGTTGACCCGAATGTTCCGATTGAAGATGTGGCTGGAGCCGTGAAAGACCTGATACAGGAAGGCAAGGTGAAGCATTTTGGTTTGTCGGAAGCAGGGGTACAAACCATTCGACGGGCTCATGCTGTTCAACCTATAACGGCATTACAAAGTGAATATTCCATGTGGTATCGAAGACCGGAACTGGAAATTATACCTACACTCGAAGAACTGGGGATTGGGTTTGTACCATTTAGCCCACTCGGAAAAGGGTTCCTGACCGGAAAAGTGAAAGAAAACTTTGAAAGCAATGATATCCGGAAAAATATTCCACGTTTTACACCGGAAGCTAGAAAAGAAAACCAGAGTTTAGTGGATTTACTCACTGAAATTGCAGCAACAAAAGATGCAACTCTTGCACAGATTGCACTGGCCTGGCTATTGGCTCAAAAATCATGGATTGTGCCCATTCCTGGTACAACCAAGATGCACCGGCTCGAAGAGAATATTGGCGCAGGAAAAATACAATTGTCCTCAGAAGAATTAAATCATATTGATTCTGCTCTGAAAAATATTGAAATCGTTGGTGAACGTTACCCTGAGGCTCAGGAAAAAATGACGGGACTTTAAATTAATATTCATAAGACAATCAAAACATATATTAAAATGAAATACATAAATAAACTTTTTCTATTTTTTTTATTGCTCGTTTTTTCATTCAATAACCTCCGGGCACAAACAGGGGATGATGCAAAAAAATACCAGGCAAAAGCCCCGCCAACACAGTTTTTTGGTGAAGAGGCATTCGGTTTATCAACTGAAACTGTCATTCGCTGGCTGGGAGGTGCCGGATTCTTTATTAATAGCCGTGGTACAACTTTTATGGTTGACCCGGTATTGAAAGGATTCGATATGCCTTTATTAATTGAAGAACCTATAAAAACAGAAGATGTTCCCCGTTTAGATGCGGTTTTGATTACGCACAGTGACAATGACCATTACAGTGTTCCTACGACTGATGACTTGTCAGCAGTAACAGGTGAATACCATTCAACCCATTATGTTGATTCGTTGATGAAGAATCAGGGCTTGAATTCTTTTGGTCACGATATTGACGAAGTCTTCAGTTTTAAAAATATCGTTGTCACTTTAACCCCGGCCGATCATGCTTATCAGAATTCATACCCACAGCAAGGACAGCGTTTTTTCAAAGATGAAGATTTTTGTGGCTTCTGGATTGAAACACCAGACGGTACAATTTGGGCACCAGGTGACTCACGCCTGATACCAGAACATCATTTAAAGATGCCTGTGCCGGATGCAATTTTCTTCGACTTTTCGGATAGTGAATGGCATTTCGGATTTGAGAATGCTGTGAAAGTTGCCAATATCTACCCAGATACGCCATTATTGCTTTGCCATTGGGGAACTGTCGATGCGCCAGACTTTACACCATTCAATGGCGATCCAGAGAAATTAAAAGCGAATGTGATTAATCCTGAACGCATTTTCGTATTGGCTCCGGGAGAACCTTTTATACTTCAGAAAGTACAAAAAGGGAAATAACACAAGAGAAATTTCAATTTCGTAACAAATAGTTTGAATCTAGTAATTAGAAGAAAATTATTTTAATTCTTTTCACTTTAACTTATTACTGTTGATTAAAAAAAGTAACCAATTCGTTTTTGAACAACTAAATTTAACTGAAAATGAAAGCCCTATTCCTGTTAATTATTTCGATTGGATTTTTAGTAAGTCCATTATCTGCGCAACAAGCACTTTTTGAAGAAAGTCAGATTATTTCCCCTGAGATTCATAGTGACAACACAGTTACTTTTAGTCTCAATGCCCCCGATGCTTTGTCTGTTTCAATCGCCGGAGGATGGCTTGCCAATGGTGAATCAGTAGAAATGACGAAAGGTGAAAACGGGATTTGGGCATATACAACTGAAAGCTTAAGCCCGGAATTGTATTCTTATTCCTTTACTGTTGACGGTGTCAAAACGATTGATCCCAATCAGGCACATGTTCAACGCGATGTGGCTAATATCTCAAATTATTTTATTATTGATGGCGATGAATATGCTGACCTCTATGTGGTTGATCAAGTACCTCATGGCACGGTGAGTTACCCGTGGTACAATTCACCAACAGTGAATAAAGTTCGCCGCATTGCTGTTTATACTCCTCCTGGGTATGAGAGTTCAGATAAAAATTATCCCGTTTTATACTTAATGCACGGTATTGGTGGTGATGAAATTGCATGGCTAGGCACAGGCAGGGCAGCCCAGATATTAGATAACCTGATTGCTGAGGGTAAAGCTGAACCTATGATTGTAGTTATGCCCAATGGGAATGTAGCTCAGGAGGCATCACCTGGCAACGGAAGCGAAGGACTGACTGTCCCTTCATTTAATCTGCCAAACACGATGGATGGCAAGTTTGAGGAATCATTCAAAGATATTATGGATTTTGTTGAAAATACTTATCGTGTTAAAACCGATAAAGCCAACCGTGCTATTGCCGGCTTATCAATGGGAGGTTATCATACCTGTTACATTTCACGCTATCATCAGGACACATTCGATTATATGGGCTTGTTTTCTGCAGCTCTAAATAACAAGCCTAAAGATTATTCTGAATCCCCGGCATACCAAAATCTGGATGAAAATCTGAAGAAACAAATGGATGATGGTTACAAATTGTACTGGATTGCAGTTGGCAGGGATGATTTCCAGATTTTAAGGGATGGTATTGATGAGCTTAAAACAAAAATGGACAATTTAGGTATGGAATACGAATATCTGGAAACAGATGGTGGTCATACCTGGAATAACTGGCGCAATTACCTTTCAATATTTGCCCAACGATTATTTAAGTAATTTGATAATGCAGACAGCCATGCCACATGATCATGGTTGTTTGCTGACGTAGAAGATTTGATTTGAATTTTTATTAATAATCAGTTGGTTTTAATTGTCTACTAATGATATCATACATGAACTCAATCCCATTGAAATTTTACTTCTTATTAATCTTAATTAAAAAAGCCGACTCAATGCAATATTAGAGCAACAAATTCATGCAAGCTATCAAACTAAGACAAAAAGTTGTAACCCGATAAATTAAAAACATTGCATAGAACCTCTTAGTCCACCTTAATTATTCGTCTATAAATAATAAAACATTGCTCAAATGGATTGGTATTCAGCGAGTTGTGTGGTGTTTTATATGTGTTTTCGTACATCACCAAATTTCGCATTATCTCTGTCGAGTAGTATCATAACTCTACTTTTTGCAATAATCACTAAAATTGTAACATCGTAAAGCAGAAATCTTTATTTCTGAAAATGAATGATTTGGCATACCCTGATTCAATAAGTTACTTGCAAATGATCTCCGGGCTGTATGTGAAGAGATCATATCAATCTTTTACAATCTTTTTCTCGTAATTTATCCTCGATGTTTTAATATCTTTCATATTATTTCCCGCCCAGTTAGCTAATGCGTGTATATGGGGTAATAAACTTTTCCCTCTTTTGGTTAATCGATATTCCACCTTAGGAGGTATTTGAGGATACACAGTCCTATCAATCAAATCATCTGCTTCTAGTGTTTTTAATGTTACTGTCAGCATCTTTTGAGAAATTGTACCGATATACTTATTTAACTCATTAAAACGCAACACCTCACCTTCATCAAGTACTAATAAAATAAGTATTGACCATTTGTCACCGATTCGATCTATCACATTTCTTACAGGACATTTCTCATGGTCTTTAAAAATATCTAATTTTTCATCCGACATAATCCATTGATAATTAATAAATATTACTTAAAAGTAAGTATGTTACTATTTAGTAAGTTCTTGTAGAATTTCTATTTGTGAATTACATTTGACTCTCCAAAAGTAACTTAAATACTTTATTATATCAATATTGGGTAATTATTAATTTTTAGAATATCAAAGTGATGAAAATAGGAGTAACAGGAGCAACAGGACAATTAGGTGGATTAATAGTAGAAGAATTAAAGAAAAGAGTTTCAGCAGGTGATGTCGTGGCATTAGTACGTACACCTGAAAAGGCAGCAGAACTTGGAGTTGAAGCACGTGCTTTTGACTATTCAAAACCGGAAGGATTAGTTGGTTCACTAACTGGAGTAGACAGACTTGTACTTGTTTCAAGCAGTGAAATTGGACAGCGTGCAATTCAGCATTCAAATGTAATTGAAGCAGCAAAAGAAGCAGGTGTTAAATGGATCGTTTATACCAGTTTATTACATGCAGATACCTCGTCATTAAATCTTGCAGATGAACATTTGGCTACAGAACTAACGTTGAAGGAATCAGGAGTTGAATATACAGTTCTTCGTAATGGATGGTATACTGAAAATTATACAGGCTCTGTAGCCGGAGCACTGGCAGCCGGAGCTTTTGTGGGAAGCGCGGGCGACGGAAAAATTTCATCGGCAGCACGTGCTGATTTTGCTGAAGCGGCCGCAGTTGTTGTTACGGACGAAAGCCATAAAGGCAAGGTTTACGAGTTGGCAGGTGATACATCTTATACATTGGCTGATTTGGCTGCAGAGATTTCAAAACAAACAGGAAAAGATATTCCTTACAATAATCTTCCTGAGACTGAATATGCAGCAATTCTAAAAAGCGTAGGCCTGCCGGATTTTTTTGCAGAAGCTATTGCAAGCTGGGACACCAGTGCTTCAAAAGGTGATCTGTTCGACAATTCAAAACAACTTACAAAACTCATTGGACGGTCAACGACACCACTTTCAAAAGCAATTTTTGATGCTCTAAAATAATGAAACAAATCATCCAATGTCCTAATTTTATAGAACCATGTGAATGATATCGTATTAATTAAGACTACTTATTTAGATGTCACAAAAAATACATTCAAATGCCAATTAATCTTAACTGTTATGAGAAAAAAACTAATTGTTTATCTGTTTTTAACTGGAATTCTGTTGGGTTTAAATCCTTTGCAGGTTCTTTCGCAAGACTGGCCTCAATGGAGGGGTCTTAACCGGGACAGCAAAGTCACTGGTTTTCAAAACCCTCAAAGCTGGCCGCAACAACTTAATCCAACATGGAAAGTTGATGTTGGTTCGGCAGATGCAACACCTGCCTTAGTAAGTAACAAACTATATGTTTTTACCCGGCAGGGTAATGAGGAAATTTTACAATGCCTTGATGCTGTCTCAGGAAACCAGATATGGCAAACTGATGGTTATGCTGCACCTACAATTACAGGTCCGGCAGCTTCGCACCCAGGGCCAAGAAGTTCCCCGGCAGTAGCTGACGGTAAGGTAATTACTCTTGGTGTTGCCGGTGTAATTTCGTGTTACGATGCAACAAGTGGAAATTTACTTTGGAGAAATGAAGATTATGCCAATTCTTATCCTCAATTCTTTATTGGTATGTCACCTCTTGTAACTGATGGAGTGTGCATTGCCCATCTTGGAGGAACAGGATCAGGTCAATTTATTGCTTTTGACCTCGCTACAGGGAACATAAAATGGAAAACAGCCGGAGATGCACCTGGATATGGTTCTCCAGCCTTAATGAATGTGAATGGCACAAAAATCTGTGTTTTTCAGGGTGATGCAAAACTTGTTGGCGTTGATGTCTCAAACGGAACAATATTATGGGATTATACGATCCCATTACCGACCAGTGGCCGTGCCGATAAATCTACGAGCCCTGTTATTGATCAGCAAAAAGTTTATTTCACAGGATTTGGTTCAGGTGTCCATGCTATTGAAATTACAAAACAGGGGTCAAGTTTTGCTGTGAATAATCTTTGGACAAACAGCAATTTAAATGCAACATTCAACACCCCTGTACTGAAAGATGGTTTCTTGTATGGGTTGTCAAGTACGAATAAACTGTTTTGTATCAACGCCAGTAATGGTGAATCAACCTGGGTGGACGATACACCAATTGACAGATTTGGATCTATTATAGATGCAGGGGATGTATTGGTTGCACTCTCAAGTAAATCAGATCTTATAATTTATAAACCAAGCAACCAGGAATATTCTCCTGTTGGGCTTATAAAAGTAGCCGATACTCCGGTATATGCCCAGCCTATTCTCTCGGGAAAAAATATCTTTATAAAAGATGAAAATTCTATTATTAAGTATACCTTGAATTAGGAGTGTTTCAAAAAAAGTACAGAGTTAGAAAGTCCATTCTCTTTTCAAGAGTGGACTTTTTATGTAAAAGAGTAGGTGTATGTCACATTCTGTCTTAATATAAAAAGTGAATATTAAGTAAAAGTGATGTAGTAAATATTTTATACACTGTTCCTGTAAATAGTATTAAAAAGAACATAAGATCATTTTAAATAGCATTTTGTGCTATGGTGTTAAATTAAAAACTGAAACTCTCATAATATGAATAAGGTATGGCTTATAACAAATGCATCAGGAAGCTTCTTTATTAAGCTTATAAATCGGTTACTGGCAGGAGGTGATAAAGTAATTGCCACATTTCGTTATTTAGATGTACTTATTGACAACATAGATTTTGAATCTGATTATTTTTTGCCGTTGGAAATGGACTCAAGTAGTTTACAATCGGTTTCTGATACAGTAAAGCTATCCATTGCCAAATTTGGGAAGATTGACTTTCTAATAACCAACGGCATCTATGGCAAACTAGGATTTATTGAAGAATTTAGTAACAAAATTGTGAAAGAGGAAATTGAAAATAATGTACTTGGGACATTAAATATTATTCGTGTTGTCCTACCTCATCTCAGAGATCAAAATTCAGGGCATATTTTTAATTTTTCATCTATTTCCGGGTTTGTTTCCGGACCAAGGAGCGGAATTCATAGTGCTTCCATGTTTTCAGTCTCTGCAATTAGTGAAACATTATACTATGAATTAAAACCATTTGAAATTCATGTAACCAATGTAATGCAAGGATTCTTTCAGTCAGAAAATACACAAGTAAAATATATTTACCCTGAGTATTCGTATGAAAATTTTGTGAAGAAATTTCATAAAAAGAAAAATTACGCCCACTTTAAGGAAGAGAGTAATTTATCCAGAGGGGTGAGGAATATAATAAATGTCAGTGAAATGGCAGACCCTCCTCTATATTTATTTATAGGAGGAAACGCAGATAAGTTAGCTAGAGCAAAAATCAGAAGAATAATAGATGATATGGAAAAGGCTAATGTTTCTTAGTAATTAAAATTAGAATCCAACAAAACGACTAAAGCTTCTCCTCATCTCAATCATAACCTGCGGACATATGGCTTAGACTAGGGGTAGTGGGAGGTTGATTATTTCGTTTTATTTTTCATCTGATTCTTCCCCCATTTTTCAATGGAATCCAATAAAGGGAAAATGGATTCACCATTTGGAGATATTGAATATTCAACTTTAGGTGGAATTTCAGCAAATATTTTCCTTTCAATAAGACCATCTTCTTCCAGCTCCCTTAATTGTGAGGTAAGCATTTGTTTGCTAATGGCTGGGATGGCTCTCTTAAGAACGCCAAAACGATTTATACCAACTTTTATGCGATGTAAAATAATGGGTTTCCACTTACCACCAATTTTACTCATTGCAAAATTGATTGGGCAGCTGTCGATATCATTTATAATCTTATCCAGGATTAAGTTATTTTCTTTCATTTTTTAAGTTATTCATTATCAGTATTGGTACTTTAAAGCATACTATGTCAAAATTGGATGACTACTTGTGTAAACAGAACAAAGATAATAGATTTGGAAGCAACATAAAAAGCCGGAATTATAAAAAACGTATTAAAAATGAAAAAGATATTACTTATTGGAGCGAGCGGTTTTGTAGGCTCGGCGATATTAAAAGAAGCTTTATATCGTGATTATAAGGTTACTGTAGTAGTAAGGAATCCCGAAAAAATTACGTTAAAAAGCGAAAACTTATCTGTAATGAAAGCAGATGTTTCATCGACAGAAACCGTTGCTGAAATATGCAAAGGTTTTAATACAGTGATAAGTGCGTATAATCCCGGATGGACGAATCCGAATATTTATGACGATACACTTGCTGTTTATCCTGCAATACTGAAAGGAGCAATACAGGCGGGAGTAAGAAGACTTCTATGTGTTGGCGGAGCAGGAACCTTATTTTGTGCGCCAGATTTGCGTGTAGTTGATTCCGGAGTTATTTCGGAGGATTATCTGCCTGGTGTAAAATCGTTGGGGAAATTTTATCTAGACATACTTTGCAATGAAAAGGAAATTGACTGGGTATTCTTTTCTCCTGCAGGGAATATTGCACCGGGAGAGCGTACTGGAACGTTCCGTTTAGGAAAAGATGATTTAATCGTTGATAAGGAGGGGAACAGTAATATTTCGGTAGAAGATTATGCCCTTGCCATGATTGATGAAGTTGAGAAAGAAGCTCACCATCAGGAGCGTTTTACTATTGGTTACTAATTACATGTAAGAAATACGAAAATTATTAAATATGAAAGCAAGAATAATTTATTCAATATTATTGATTTTACTGAGTTTTGGAAATGTTATTGCACAAAATAATATTACTATTTATGTAAATCCTTATACAGGCAACGATGCAAATGCAGGAACCAAAGACAAACCGCTAAAAACAATTGTTGCTGCCTCGCACATCGTCAACGAGGATACAAGTGATGGTGCAATTACCATCATCCTTTCGGAAGGAATTTATGCCATAAATGAAACAGCAACAATTCAACCTGCCAAACGTACATTCACCAAAACAGCGAGATTGACCATCAGAGCTGAAATATTACCCGATGATGAAAACTGGAATACCGGAAGCATGCCAACTTTAATACACACTTTAGCCTTATCAGACTGGTGGCAGGGACAAAAAGACCCGTTTGGCGGCACTGCATACGGAATGATGATTGAAACCAGCCATGTTACCATTCAGGGATTAAAAATTCTGGGAATTCCTGTGGTGGAGCATCCAAAAGAAGGATACATTCAACGGGTGTATCCGATAGCCCGCCTGAATCCCGAATTTGATGACCTGGAAATTACGCAGTGTTTTTTCTCAGGCGATGAGGTTACTTTGCCCAATCACCTCCCGATAATAGCCAATGGAAACGGTATCGTTCTCGACCACTGTTTATTTTATCACGTAAAACAAGGCATTGTTTACTGGTCGCGAAACAGCACCGGTCATGCGATGCGAAATTGTCTGATCATAGGCAGCTATGGATGCGGAGTATGGACTTCAGCTATTGCCAATGATTTTGATTTCAGAAATAATGTTATTGCCAATGGAAATTATGTTTGGATAAGTCAGCTCACAAGAGACCCTGGACAACAGGAAGTTGAAAATGGCACAAGTTCAGAGCCCATCCATTATAAAGTATATAACAGCCTTTTTGCAGGCAATAAAAAATATGTAGGAACCGGAGGTGGTCCGGCGTTAAATTTCAGGGACATCGATCCAACAATGCTCGAACTTATTAACACAACAGTTTCCGATAAACCGATTGAATTGGAAATGGACCAAAGCAAACGAAACTACCTACATCCAATTGAGGGGAGTGAAGCAGACAAGATTGGTGCGGGATTATTCCTGCGAAAAAATTAATAGAAATAAATTCATGATATTCATTTTAACATTTGTAATTCTTCTGACAATGTTCATTGTAACCTTTAACGGTTTGCAACTTTCTAATAAATGGAAAGATAGATAATGCTGTTGTTGGAAGTTTTTCGAAATAATAAAAGTTGAGTTCGTGCATGAAAATCAGTTTTCAAATCATGATCAGGCAAAACTATCATTGTTTAACTGGATTGAGACTTAGTAAAATAAGGATATTCAACAAATAATAAAGTACAGATGAAAAAGACAACATTTTTGTTAATGGCACTTATAAGCTTCACTGCATGTTCCCAGAACGCTACAAATTCTTCACAATTGGAAAACAATAATAAAATTAGCAACAAACAAAAAGTAGTGAGTTTGCTTAAATCGATTGAAACAGGCGCTCAGGAACCAGTGGCTTATATCAATCCTGATAAATACATTCAGCATAATCTAAGCGTGGCAGATGGTTTGGCAGGTTTTGGTGAATTATTAAAATCTTTACCTCCTAATTCTGCCAAAGTAAATACCGCCAGGGTATTTCAGGATGGTGATTATGTGTTTGCACACACTGATTATAATTTCTTTGGCCCAAAAATCGGATTTGACATCTTTCGGTTTGAAGATAATATGATTGTAGAGCACTGGGACAATCTACAGGATAAACCAGAAAACCCTAACCCAAGCGGGCACACAATGATTGACGGCACAACCGAAATCAAAGATCTGGACAAAACAGAAGCGAACAAGGCTTATGTGAAGCAATTTGGGCAGGACATATTTGTTGATGGGAAAAGTGAAAACTTCCGGATTATTTAGATGAGAACTACATACAACACAGTCCACGGCTTGGAGATGGGTTAATTGGTTTGATGGGAGGTGCAAGACCACAAGGAGGGTCAGTACCTCCCTTACCCCAGCAAGAGCAATTACCTCCAAGTCGACCAGTACAGTTCGATAAAATCCACATGGTACTTGGTGAAGGCAATTTTGTACTTCTTGTAAGTGAAGGTTCGTTTTTGGGAACACCTTCTACTTTCTATGATTTATTCAGAGTTGAAAGTGGAAGAATAGCTGAACATTGGGATGTGATAGAACCCGTGCCTGCAAAGGAAACATGGAAAAATAATAACGGGAAATTCTAATCCCGGACACATAATTAGCTATTGTTAATAATAAAAACTAATTAATTTCTTTTAATACGAACTAAATTATGAAACACATTTTTGCATTTGTAATTATTCTGACAATGTTGGTTGGAACGTCTAACGGTCAGCAATCTTCTAAAAGTTGGAATGACATTAACTATGCAGAAGATGATATGCAGTATCACTGTATGGATATCTATTTACCTGAAACCATTAAGCCCTCATATCCTGCTATAGTGGTAATTTATGGGAGCGCCTGGCTCGGCAATAATGGAAAAGAATCAGCATTCAGGATATATGGAAAATCCCTGCTCGAAAGTGGTTTTGCTGTAATTACCGTTAACCACCGGTCTAGTGGTGATGCGATATTTCCTGCCCAGATCAATGATATAAAAGGTGCTATCAGATTTATAAGGGCTAATAGTGAAAAGTATCAGATTAATACAGAATTTATCGGTATAACCGGGTTTTCGTCAGGCGGACATTTATCGGCGCTCACAGGAACTTCAGGGTCAGTAAAAACATTTACTGTTAATTCAGCAAGTGTAGATCTGGAAGGAAATGTAGGGAATAATTTGAATTTCAGCAGCTCTGTCGATGCTGTAGTGGACTGGTTTGGTCCAACATCTTTCAGGTTAATGGATACCTGTGACCCTAAAATGACTCATAATGCACCTGATTCACCTGAATCATCTCTAATTGGTGGTCCAATTCAGGATAATCCTGATAAATGTGCTCTTGCAGATCCAATAACCTATGTGGATAAAAATGACCCTCCTTTTTTAATTATCCATGGTGATGCTGACAACATGGTCCCATATTGTCAAAGTCAGGTACTTTTTGAAGAGCTACAGTTGAAAAAGGTTTCCAGTCAATTTGTAACAGTACCTGATGGTGGTCATGGACCGGGAGTTCTTGAGGATAAATACTTTAAAATGATGACGGATTTTTTTATTGCAGAAGCTAATCGAAAATGAGATAACACAAAGGATGAGTAATAATAATTTTCTCAACTTATGCAGTAAAATAGATGTAGGCAATTAAATGCGAGGGCTATAATATTGCCGAGTGGCTGGCAAAGCAAGGAATCGCTGCATTTGTGCTTAAATACCGACTGAACAAAGTGGGTGATACTCCTGAAGAGGTCAGCCAGAATATGGGGCAGATGTTTGGGGGAATGGTTGGAGCAGGAGCAGAAAGCATGCCAACCGAGATACTTGATGATAATACAGACCAAGCTACTTCAATAGAGGACTTTATAGAACTGTTTGGTGGAAATTCGGCTGCAAAATTGGCGGGTGATGATGGTAGAAAGGCTATTGAAATTGTTCGCACACGTGCAAGCGAATGGGAGATTAATCCTGATAAAATCGGAATTATCGGCTTTTCAGCGGGAAGCGGTGTCGCTTTAAATGTTTGCTTTGACCACAATGATGCAAGTAAACCGAACTTGGTAGTTCCTGTTTATGGATCTGCATTCGAAGAAAATGTACCTGATAATGCAGCTCCATTGTTTGTGTTGGCTCCTGAGTTCGACATAAATCCTGGAACTCCCACGGGATTGAACCTTTATCAGATGTGGCATAAAGCCCAACTACCTGCAGAACTCCATTATTTTCATGGTACGAACCACGGCTTTGGGATTAAAGACAATGGTGAACCAGTAAATATTTGGCCATACTTGCTTTATAATTTATGAATAAAGTCGGTTTCATTGATGGTGAATACATTTTCAAATTACAATAGATATTTGATAGGAATTCAATGATTGCTATACATAGATTGAAAGCAACAAAATAAGAGTAATGGCGATTTAGAACTTCTTAAATTGGGGTCATTTATGGTTTTAGTTTAGTTAATAAGGTAAGGGATGGCATTATGTCATCCCTTATTTATTCTCAGAGATTTGTGCCTAATTGTTTCTTGAAAAAAGAAAAAACTGCCAGAAAAGAAGATGATATCCTGTGAAAGTAGTGTCATCCCGAACTTGTTTCGGTAACAGTTTCTGATTTTATTTCCTGAAACAAGTCCCGGATGATATTTGCAATTTTAGAATCGATCTTCAATAACCTTCCAATCCAACACTTTCCAAAAGTCTTCAATGTACTTCGGACGTAAGTTTTGTTTGTCAAGATAATAGGCATGTTCCCATACATCACAAGTCATAAGAGGAGTTAGCCCATCTCTCATTGGGTTTCCGGCATTCCCGGCTTGCACAATGCTCAATTTGCCTTCAGCATCTTTAACCAACCATGCCCAACCGGAACCAAATAAAGTTGCTGCCGCTTTCGTAAAAGCTTCTTTAAAAGCCTCAACAGTTCCAAAAGAAGCTTCAATTGAAGTTTTTAAAGCACCTGTTGGTTCGGCTGCGGGAGTAGGTGAAAACTGAAAGAAATAAAAAGTATGATTCCAAACTTGTGCAGCATTATTGAAAATGCCCCCTTCTGCTTTTTTAACAATAGTCTCCAGATCTGCATTCTCATATTCAGTTCCGGGAATAAGTCCATTTAGGTTATTCACATAAGCTTGGTGATGCTTCCCATAATGATATTCAAATGTCTGTTGACTAATGTATGGTTCCAACGCATTCTTTGCGTATGGCAACGCGGGTAGTTCAAATGGCATAATTCAAAATTTAAAAGTTAGACGTTACTTTGATTTTTGTCTTTTAAACATGAATTACGCTTAAAAAGTTTGAAGAGAAAAGGAGGCTCACCTTATTTAAAAAGAATCCAAACAGCGATCTTGTTAATCATAATAAGGAGCATTGGGGAAATAAAAACCCCCGGAACCTCTGTCCGGGGGAAAAACCAAAAATCAACTAACCTAAAATCGTTTAGCGACTTCATCCCAATTGACAACATTTAGAAATGCATCAATGTATTCAGGACGTCTGTTCTGATACTTTAAATAATAAGCATGTTCCCAGACATCGATGCCAAGAATTGGAGATCCTTTAACATCTACAACATCCATTAATGGATTGTCCTGATTTGGTGTAGATGAAATCACCAAACTATCACCTTGTTTTAGCAGCCATGCCCAACCCGAACCGAACCGGGTTGACGCTGCTTTAGCAAAAGCGTCTTTAAAATTTTCGTATGATCCAAATGAACTATTAATTGCCTTAAGCAAATCGCCTTCAGGCTGTGAGGCGCCCCCCGGAGTCATTACCTCCCAATATAGTGAGTGGTTATAAAAACCTCCCCCATTGTTTCGAACAGCTACCGGAAACTTTGACACTCCCGATAATAACTCTTCAATTGTCTTTCCTTCCAAGTCAGTTCCTTGAACTGCATTGTTTAGGTTATTCGTATAGCCTGCATGGTGTTTACTATGGTGTATTTCCATGGTGCGAGCATCAATTATTGGCTCTAAGGCATCGTATGAATATGATAGTGTTGGTAATTTGAATGACATAGTGTTTGTATTTATAGATTTAAATATCTTTTTATACAAATCTACACTCTATTAAGACTGTCTCCAAATAACAAGCACTTATTTTCAATTGATTATCTCGAATAGAGATAGACCTAGTCAATATTGCTCCGATTTATCCATTTTAACCATCGGTTATTTTTTGCTTATTTTGCGAAAAAAATTGTGGACAAGAAAATCCTACGGCTTGCAATCCCAAACATTATTAGCAACGTAACCATCCCATTGTTAGGATTAGTTGATTTGGCATTAATGGGACATCTTAAATCCGAGATTTACATTGGGGCTGTATCGTTGGGAACTGTCCTTTTCAATTTTATATACTGGGGGTTTAGCTTTCTGCGGATGAGCACCAGTGGGTTTACGGCTCAATCGTATGGTGAAAAAAACCAACAAGAAAGCTTCAGCATACTGGCACGCGCCATGCTTATTTCCTCATTAATCAGCGTTGTCATCATTCTACTTCAGATACCTATTGAATGGCTTTGCTTTGCCGCAATTAATGGAAGTAACGAAGTGGAAGCACTTGCCCGGGAATACTTTCGCATACGGGTGTGGGCAGCGCCTGCAACACTTGGACTTTACGCGCTAAATGGATGGTTTCTTGGCATGCAAAATGCGCGTTATCCGATGATTACATCAATCCTTGCAAACGTAATAAATCTTCTTCTTAGCTTCCTTTTTGTATTCTATTTTGACATGGCCTCCGCTGGAGTTGCCTGGGGAACCGTAATTGCCCAATACCTTGGAATGGGAATCGGTATTTTTCTATTTCTAAAGAAATACAAACAACTCGTTTCATTTTGGAACTGGGAATCAATTCTCAACATTTCAGCACTAAAAAACTTTTTTAGGGTAAATAGCGACATCTTTATCCGCACATTTTGTGTGATCATTGTGTTTACCTTTTTTACCTCAAAATCTGCCAGTATTGATGACCACATCCTTGCCGTTAACTCCCTACTCATTCAGTTTTTACTATTCTTTTCATTTTTTATTGATGGATTTGCTTTTGCAGGAGAGGCTATGGCCGGAAAGTACCTCGGAGAGAAAAACAAAATTCTATTCAACGAGCTTACACGTAAACTGTTTGTTTGGGGTGGTGGACTGGCACTTATTTTTGGCGTTCTATTTTTGTTTGGAAACGAACTCATTCTAAGCATCCTGACCAATCAGCATTCATTGATTGAAACCGCACAGGACTATATATTATGGGTCGTTCTGACGCCCATTCTCACTTTTGCCTCGTTTATATGGGACGGAATTTATATTGGAGCAACTGCTTCACGGGAAATGCGCAATTCCATGCTAGCCGCAACAATAATATTATTCCTCCCCAGCTATTTTCTTTTATATGACAGCCTAGGAAACCATGCGCTCTGGCTTGCCATGATGTTGTTCATGCTAGGACGTGGCATATTTCAAACTATTTTATTCCCAAAAGTAATTCGAAAAAGTTTTCGTTAAAACGGGAAAAGTCCTGGTGCAATTATTTCGCCTATCTGTATCTAACAATCTTGTTTCTTAAAACTTCGTCATTTCAAATATTGACTTTGTTTGGATCAATTGAGAAATCAGGGAGATTAGAAAAATAAGATCAATTTGTTCTATTGTGGCAAATACAATTAGCAAGTTTGTATGAAGATAAATACGTAATGCGTATTCCTTGATTTGGCTGTTCTTCCGAACGGGATTTCATTTTTTGGCTTGACCCAAAAAACGGAAACAAAAAAAGTCAAGGCTGACACCTTTTGAAAGAAAACTACGGATTGAAAATACCACGCAATCCAACTCGTCGTTCCTCCTCAAACAGGATGGCTTACCAGTCCCGCCCCTGATTTTCGCCCTTGTTTTCTGATCCAAAACCTCCGCAAGCCATACTTTTCACCTAACGGCGAAGTGGGGACTTTACCATTAAAACTTACGATTGAAATTAACCCACCTAATGAAAAAAAGGGTTGTCCGGAAAGTAAAGATTCAGATCAATTGAGAAATTAGGTGGATTAGAACAATAAGATCAATTTATCCTATTGTGACAAATGCAATTAGCAAGTTTGTATGAAGATAAATACTTAATGCGTATTTCCGGATTTGGCTGTTCTTCCGAACGGGATTTCATTTTTTGGCTTGACCCAAAAAATAGAAACAAAAAAAGTCAAGGCTAACGTACCTTTTGAAAGAAAACTACGGATTGAAAACGCCACGCAATCCAACTCGTCATCCCTCATTAAAGAGATAACTTGAAAGGTATTTGATGGGATTCGCAGTCTTATTTAAGGTAACCTAAAATTGATGCTTTAAAAAACTAGTCCACCGGAATAGCAATTGATCCCTTTGTTTTGGGAAGAACAATCCTAGGAACAGATTCCTTCGCTTCGCTCGGAATGACGTAATTGAAAAGTTTTTATTTGTACAGTGGGAAAGTCACAAACTACAAATGAGTGACAACGCATCACTCATTCTTTTATCTGAAAATAAAGTTATTCTTAATAGCGGAAACTACTGCCCCCCAGAAACTCACGGATAAGTGATGTAGGCGGTATTTCAGCATCATCAATATGCTGGAAATAGCTAAAGAATTTCAACAACCTATTTGCTTCACAATATTCTTCATGTACTTCGGGCACAGCTTTCAGCAAAGGCTCAACATATTTTTTAAGTACGGCCAGCTCATAAATCAGAGCTGAATTAAACATGACATCTGCATTCTCTTGATAAGGAAAAATATTCTTTTCCTCTCCACTTCGAACACTTGGCCATCGCTTAATTGTATCAGTTGCTGAATAACCTCGGTATTTACTATCCCGAATCATACGTCTTATCAAGCGATTATCAGTAGAGGAAATGTGGTTATGATCATCCAGAGATATTTGAGTAAGAGCCGAGAGGAATATTTTAAAACTTCGCCCATTCCGAACATGTGGTGTTAGCTTTGGGTTCATTCCATGTATCCCTTCAACAATCAAAATATGCCCATCACCAAGTTTTAGTTTTTTCCCCGATGGTTCACTGCGGCCAATCAAAAAATTAAACTGAGGAAGTTCCACTTCTTTTCCTTCGAAGAGTTGTACCAGCTGCTCATTGAAAAACTCCACATTGATCGCTTCAAGGGCTTCAAAATCGTAATGGCCATGCTCGTCTTTCGGTGTGTTTTCACGGTCTACAAAATAGTCATCCAAAGAAATCATATGCGGCACAATCCCATTCACGGCCAGTTGAACAGCTAACCGTTTACTAAATGTGGTTTTCCCAGAAGCTGATGGACCTGCCACTAAAACGACTTTCACCTCACTTCGTCGTTCATCAATCATATTGGCTATTTCGGCAATTTTTTTTTCGTGAAGGGCCTCCGAAATTTTGATAATATCTCCACTTGTTCCATTTTCGGCATACTCATTCATCATACCCAAATAAGGTACATTTAGAAGCTCAACCCGTTTTTTGTGTTCTTTAAATATTTCAAATAACTTCTCTTGCTTGACAACTTCATTCACTTCTTGGAAATTCCCAGGTTTGGGAATCTGAAGCAGAATACCATCGTAATATGGGACAATATCAAAAGACGTTAAATAACCTGTTGATGGAACATGGTGCCCGTATAAATAGTTGGCATATCCATTCAAATAATAAAGGAAAGAGAACAAGCACCCCTGTTGCTCAAATAATTTTGCTTTCTCTTCTAGTCCCTGCTTTACCAATTCGTCAACAGCATCCGCAGTTAATAGTCCTTTTTTCTCGAAAGGGAGGTCGCGTTTTACCCACAGGTTTATTTCATTTTTAATCTCAAAAATATCAGAATCGGTTAAAGGTCGTTCAAGCCCGGTAAACTCACAATAATACCCTTGACTGATGCCATGAAGTATCCTTAGTTTCACCTGAGGGAAGACCTCTCTCACAGCCACATACAAAAGAAAAAGTAAGGAACGAACATATAAACGACGACCATCAACATCTGTATAGTCAATAAATTTTACTCGCTTTGATTTTACAACGGAGAAAGCCAGCTCCTTCACTTTATGATTTACAAGTGCACCATATACGGGGTTATCCAGTTCTATTTGAAGGTCGTTTTTTATTTCTTCAAGTGAAATACCTAATGGATATGTTTTAACCGTGTTGGTATTTTCGCAATATATATCGATTGTTCTCATCGCTTTTATTTGAGGAATGAGTTATAAATCTAGTTCTTTTTTAAGATACTTTGCCGTATACGATTTTTTGTTTTTTACAATTTCCTCGGGAGTTCCTGTACATAGGATCTCTCCGCCACCTCGTCCTCCTTCTGGCCCAAGGTCAATAATATGATCAGCCACTTTTATCACATCCATATTGTGTTCAATTACAATAACGGTATTACCCCTATCAACCAGTTTGTTCAGCACACTTAGTAAAACACGAATATCTTCAAAATGAAGTCCGGTAGTAGGCTCGTCTAAAATGTACAAGGTTTTCCCGGTATCTTTCTTCGATAATTCGGAAGCCAGTTTTACGCGTTGTGATTCGCCACCCGACAAGGTTGTTGAAGACTGTCCAAGTGTAATGTATCCCAAACCTACTTCCTGCAATGTTTTAAGCTTATGGGCTATTGAGGGTAAACTTTCAAAAAATTCTACGCCTTGATTTATCGTCATATTCAGCACATCGCTAATCGATTTTCCCTTGTATCGAACTTCCAGTGTTTCGCGATTGTAACGCTTCCCGTTACACACATCACAATGAACGTAAACATCCGGGAGAAAATTCATCTCAATCGATTTCAAACCACCACCCTGACATTCCTCGCAACGCCCTCCTTTTACATTGAAAGAAAAACGCCCAGGTTTATATCCACGAATTTTTGCCTCCGGGAGTTGAGCAAATAAAGCTCTTATATCTGAAAATATTCCGGTGTAAGTAACCGGATTTGACCGAGGTGTTCGCCCTAAAGGCGACTGATCTACCTGAACAACTTTATCCAAATATTTCAATCCGTTGATCTTCTCAAACGCCAAAGGATCTTTTAATGACTTGAAGAAATGTTGGCTCAATATCGGCTGTAAAGTTCCATTTATTAAGCTGGACTTACCACTTCCAGAAACGCCGGTAATACAAATGAGCTTTCCCAAAGGAAATGATGCATTCACATTTTTTAGGTTATTACCACAGCAACCCAATAATTTTATCTCTTTCCCATTTCCTTTCCGACGTGTTTTTGGGGTTGCAATAGAATGCTCCCCTGTCAAATACTTGGACGTAAGCGTTCCTGCCATCAGAACTTCATTCGGTGTGCCAGCAGCGACTATCTCACCACCATGGCGTCCTGCAAAGGGTCCCATGTCGACCAAATAGTCGGCAGCCATCATCATATCTTTATCATGCTCAACAACGATTACTGAATTTCCGGTGTCCCGCAATTTTTCAAGAGAATTTATCAAACGTAAATTATCACGGTGATGCAGTCCAATACTTGGCTCGTCCAAAATATACAGTACGTTTACCAACTGCGAACCAATTTGAGTGGCTAATCTGATACGCTGCGATTCACCCCCTGAAAGGGTTGCCGAAGCCCGGTTCAACGACAGGTACTCCAATCCAACATCCAACAAAAAGCTAATACGCGTTCGTATTTCCTTTATCACTTCCGTTCCAATTTTTCGCTGGCGATCAGTAATACGATCTTCAAGTCCTATAAACCAATCCTTAAGCTCTGCAATATCAAGTTTAGCCAGCTCCGAAATATTCTTTTCGTCAATTTTAAAATGAAGGGATTCCTTTTTCAAGCGATGCCCACCACATGCCGGACAAACCTTTTCTTTCACAAACTGACTTGCCCATTTCTGGGCTGTTTTAGATGGATTGTCGTCGCGCTGACTATCAATATATTTGATGATTCCTTCATACGACATCATGTAATTGACCGAGCTACCAAGCGGTGAGTTCTTCAATGTAATCCGTTCACTCGTTCCGTACAAAACAACATTTAGTGCTTCTTCCGATATATCTTTCACCGGAGTTTTCATCGTGAACCCATATTTTTCGCCCAAGGCTTCAATTTGCCAAAAGATGAGTGTCTTTTTCTGCGAACCCAGTGGTGCTATGCCCCCTTTGCCAATGCTTTTTTCAGGTTCGGGAATAATTTTCTCAATATCGATTTCAGCCACCTGCCCTAACCCATTGCATTTTGGACAAGCCCCCTGTGGTGAGTTAAAAGAGAAATTATGTGGAGCCGGCTCGTTGTATGAAATCCCCGTTGAGGGACACATCAATTGTCGGCTGTAGAATTTCAAATTGTCAGAATCTGCATCTTTTATAAGGCAAACGCCATGACCTTGCTTCATGGCCATCTGTATCGAATCTTTAAGCCGTTTCATGCTTGCCTCGTCCACTTGTAAGCGATCAATCACGATCTCAATAAAGTGGTTTTTGTACCTATCAAGGCGCATGTTGGGTTTCATCTCCTGCACTTCTCCATCAATACGTGCGTAGAGAAAACCTTTTTTTCGGGTATTTTCAAACAGTTCCCGATAATGCCCTTTTCTTCCGCGCACCAGAGGTGCCATCACCATGATTCGTTTCCCCCCAAATTGCTCCGTGATCAGTTGCAGGATTTGGTCATCGGTATATTTTACCATCTTCTCTCCCGTTTCATAGGAAAAGGCTTCTGCTGCCCGGGCAAATAGCAAACGTAAAAAATCGTAAATTTCGGTTACAGTACCCACTGTAGATCGGGGATTTTTATTGGTTGTTTTTTGCTCAATTGAAATCACCGGACTCAGCCCTGTGATTTTATCTACATCCGGGCGTTCCATATTTCCAAGGAAAGAACGGGCATACGCTGAAAACGTTTCAATGTAACGACGTTGTCCTTCAGCATAAATCGTATCAAAAGCCAATGATGATTTTCCACTACCACTCAGTCCGGTAATTACCGTAAGCTTATTCCTTGGGATTTCAACATCAATATTTTGAAGATTATGCACTCTGGCACCATGTACTACAATCTTATCTTCCTGGTCAATCAGCTCCTCATTAAGCGTTGTAACTTCTGTTTCCTGCATCT
The DNA here is from genome assembly GCA_963662675.2 of Prolixibacteraceae bacterium. Taxonomy (GTDB): domain Bacteria; phylum Bacteroidota; class Bacteroidia; order Bacteroidales; family Prolixibacteraceae. The sequence goes on along the minus strand of CAXXHP010000001.1, from coordinate 219,041 downwards.
TCATTAATTTGTATTGGTACGAAATCCTTCAGCCGGCAAAATAATGGTATATGTTTTCCCTTTAGAATTGGTAAGTGAAGCTTCGCGTAACCAGGGATTCAGCATTTTCAGTATTTTATAGTTAGTGCCATGCGCCTTAGCAAAAGCAGAAAAATCTTTTACCGAGGTATTAATTTCTATGGTAGTTGTATGCCAAACCGGGTATTTTTCATCGTCCTCAATTTTGAACCCATATTTCTCCGGATTTTCCATGATAAGTTTTAAGGCAAGGATGCGAAAAACATAACGGCTGGTTTCGTCACCCAACAGAAGATCGTAATAGCGAAACTCTTGTTGGCGATCCATCTGGCGAGTTATAAAATTGCGCCCTGCGTTATACGACGCTGCAACCATGGTCCAGTTCCCATATCTCTTATAGGAATCTTTCAAATACTCACAAGCAGCGTAGGTCGATTTTATCATGTTGTAACGCTCATCAACCTCACTATTAATCTCTAATCCATAATCATCGGCTGTACCCTTCATAAATTGCCAAAAGCCAACAGCTCCGGCTGAAGAAACAACCTTCGGATCAAAACCGCTTTCGGCCAACGCCAGATATTTAAAATCATCGGGGATTGTGTCTGCCTTTAATATGGGTTCGATAATTGAGAAAAAGCGCGGTGCCATTTTTAGGTAACGGATGGTTTGGGAATGGAAATAACTGTTGACTAACAACTCACGATCCAGACTTTCCAGCACATCAAAGTTTTCAAGGGGTACTTGTTCCCCCGCAAAACTCAAACTATCAGGAATATTGACGGATGTATAGAAATTCTGATCCGAAGGTTTTTCATCTCTATTCACAGGAGGGGTGGACGATTCAAAAAAATGAAACCCTACAACAAGCAATAAAAGAAAAGAAAAACTCAAAATTACACGGAGAAATATCTTTTTCATATAAAATCATTCAAAAAAATTAATTAGCAAAAATAGTGGTTTTAGTGCAGGCTTTCAATTAAGTGCATAGTTTATTTTGATGTGATCAAAAAGTAAACCAAACTTGAAACCATGAATTGGATAGCAAGGTAATAATGTCAGTAAGCTACATCTTCACACAATACGGTAGCGTTGCATTCTTAGCAACAATTGGGATTAGGCTTACAAGCAAAGGGTTGGGTTTTGTAGGGAATTATTAATTGAGTATGTTTGAACATCGTCATGATTCTGCTACACAGTGATATAAAACTCCCATAAATATTGAACCCATTTATTGATTATGAGTGAATTATTAAGATCTACACTACTACTTCTCGTTCTATTGAACCCATTCCTGGTGATCGTTTATTTAATTGATGTTGTTCAAAAATTAGATCAACATCAATTTCAGCGTGTGCTTATACGAGCAGGATTAATATCCTCAATAACGTTTTGCTGTTTTGCCATTCTTGGCGACACTATATTCTCTAATGTTTTCCAAGTAGAGTTTGCCTCTTTTCAGATATTCGGTGGGGTTATTTTTCTTCTTATTGGTGTTCAATTTGTGTTTAAAGGGCCAACAGCCCTTGAGCTACTTCGAGGAGAATCAAAGCACATTGCTGGCGCTATAGCCATGCCAGTTCTTATCGGCCCCGGAACAATAAGTGCAAGTGTTGTCATTGGGAAAAGGAACGATATTCTTTTTTCTTGTGCTGCAATTTTTCTTGCCGTATTTTTATGTCTGGTTACTATCGTTATTCTTAAATACGCTCATGATAAAGTGCGAACCAAAAACGAGAAATTAATACAAAGATATTTTGATCTCGCAGGAAGAATAACGGCACTATTTGTTGGTTCTGTCGCAATAGAAATGATAATGCAAGGTATTCTTTCATGGGTTGAACGGAATTAAACAAATGCATTCAATTTTCAGAATATTGGTGTTTTATAAAGTTGGGGTGACTTCTTCAAAATTAAGTAGACTTCACACAAAATAAAACAATGGACCGGCTTTGCGATGACAACTTTCACAACCAAATGAACGTTGTTAACAACAAACTAAAACACGCGCCATAATCCTCACCGATTAATAACATTCAATATAAGGATGGTGTTTAATGACATTTACAAAAAAAAGAGTGCTAATTCTAGCACTCTCTTTTAGGATGATCAAAAAAGCATGTTTTTAGAATGCTTGATTCACTTTTTCCATCCATTCGGTATCGTTAATTACGAATGGTAATTCCGCTTTAATATCGGCAGATGAAGCACCTACTAAAGCGTTGTAGTTTCCAGCATCAGTAATCCATGCCAATTCAAGTGTATTGAATGAAGCAACATCGGCTTTAGTGAATGTAAGAGTTACTGTTTCACTTTCTCCTGGTTTAAGTTCTGCTGTTTTTGCAAAAGCTTTCAACTCTTTTAGCGGCTTGTCAGCATATTTGCTTTCAGGAGCAGCAACATAAAGCTGAACGACTTCCTTACCTGCATATTTACCTGTATTTTTCACACTTACAGAAACGCTGTACGCCCCATTGCTTTCGCTGATTTTTGCATTACTGTATTCAAAGGTTGTGTATGAAGTACCATATCCAAAAGGATAAGAAACTGCCACTTCATATTTGTCAAAATATCTGTATCCGACATAAATATCCTCTGCATATACTGTATAGTCATAATTCCTGACTTCGTTTTTCAACTTATTTGCGGCAGAAGAGGCAAATGAACTAAGATCTATAGTTTGATCACCAGTACTAGATGGAAAATTCTGTGATGACCAGTGATCCTCGAAATTAACTGGATAAGTGGCTGTTAATTTTCCCGAAGGATTCACTTTACCAGATAGAGCATCAGCGATTGTGTTTCCACCTTCCTGACCTGCCTGACCTGCTAAAAGAATGGCATCAGGCATTGATTTCCAACTGTTCGTTTCGATAACGCCACCAATGTTAAGGATAACCACTGCACTTTTCCCAGCTTCTTGAAAGGCTTTACTCACTACTGATATTAATTCGACTTCATTTGCTGTAAGATTAAAATCGCCTTCAAGCTTTCTGTCTAAGAATTCTCCTGATGTACGACCTATGGTGATAATGGCCACATCATTACTTTTAACCGCTTTTGCCAACATTGTTCCAGAAGGAATAAATTCATCAGGTCTGGCTTTGGGTAAAAATGCCGACAACATGTCTGTTCCCTCAACAACCTTAGCGGCTTCTTCTTCCATATACTTTGTGTAAGCCTTCACTATATCGTTACTAACTTTATAGCCAGCGTTCTTTAAACCTTCAATCAAAGAAATGGTATACGCTTTATTTACATCTCCAGATCCAGTTCCTCCGGCAATTAAATCATAAGAAGTGATACCAAAAGTGGCCACTTTTTTAACCGAAGCTGCAAGTGGAAGTGTTTCATTTTTATTTTCAAGTAAGACCATACCCTCTGCTGCTGACTGTCTAGTAATGGAAGCATGTGCTTGTAAATCGGGCTTATTTGAATATTCATATCCTTTGAAACGTGGAGAACGAAGAACTAACTCCAACACCCTGTTAACACATAGGTCAACATCTTCCATAGCTAACTGTCCACTTTTCATCGCAGCAACAATATCATCATATTGCTGAGGACGTCCAGGTTGTAATAAATCATTGCCGGCTTCAATTTGGGCTACAGCATCGCTACCACCAAACCAGTCTGTCATTACTAAACCATTAAAACCCCACTCATTTCTCAACACAGTAGTAAGCAGATCTTTACTTTCTGAAGTATAAGTACCATTCAGATAGTTGTAAGAGCTCATTATAGTCCATGGATCAGATTCTTTTACTGCAATTTCAAAACCTTTCAGGTAAAGTTCGCGCAAAGCTCTAGGCGAAACTCGTGAATCATTATTCGTACGATTTGTTTCCTGGTTATTCGCAACAAAGTGTTTAAGTGAAACCCCTACTCCGTTGCTTTGAATACCTTTCACCATTGCAGCTGCAATTTTTCCTGATACAACAGGATCTTCTGAATAATATTCAAAGTTTCTTCCATTTAACGGATTTCTTTGAATATTTAAAGCGGGTGCTAAAAGTACGTCAGCACCATATTCAAGCACTTCGTTACCCATCGCCTTACCAACCTCTTCAACAAGCTTCGTGTTCCATGTTGTGGCCATTACTGTACCTACAGGAAAACCTGTGCAATAGTACGTGTTATCATCGCCTTCACGAGTTGGAGATATACGAAGTCCGGCAGGACCATCGGCTAAAACAATTGCCGGAATACCTAAGCGTTCAATAGGAAATGTTGTTCCTGCTGCTCCGGGAACAATCGATTGAGTTTCTCCAATTACAGCGTCATTCCCTGACATTCCGGCCATACCTGTACCAATAAGGAAATGTGCTTTTTCTTCAATGGTCATCGCATTAATAACCTGCTCTACAGACTCTTTCCCAAGCTGAGGAGCGTCTTGTGCTAATGCAAACATTGGCATCCCTGCTACTGCCAGAAATAATACAATGCTGACTGCTAAAATTCTTTGTTTCATGTTTTCAATACTAATGTTAATACTATATGCTTTAATTCCAGTTTTCTTTTATTCCCTATTTTTTATAAAAGAGAGAACGAATAAGAGATTTTCTATTTCTAGTAAGGAGTCAAAAATATATTCAATCTTAAATTTCTCATCTGATTTAGATCAGAAAATGTAGACAACCCAATTTATTTCAGCTAAAAAGTAACTTTACATTTTTGTTAGCAACATTACACGATTGATATGAAAGAGGCATTAAAAATTGCATCAAATCTATCCAAATCTATTTATAAGCTCGACCAAAAAGAATTGGAACTACTAGCTTCGTTATTAGAGCATAAAGAAGTGAGTAAAGGTGATATATTACTAAAAGAAGGCGAACTTGCGAAGGATATCTACTGGGTTAAGTCGGGAATGTTGCGACAGTTTTATTATAAAGACGGACGGGATATTACAGAACATTTTGCATGTGAAGGGCAAGGTGCTTTTTGCATTACCAGCTTATTTAAAAAGGAAGGTTCCAGAATATTAGTTGAGGTGCTCGAAAGCGGAGTGGTATATCTACTGCCCTATGAAAAGTTGATTAGACTATCTGAGACACAGACAAAAATAGCCCGACTGTTACGTAAGTTTCTGGAAAGGTCACTAATCGTATCACAACAAAAAGCAGATTCGTGGAGATTCGAAACCGTGCGCGAGCGATATGAGCGGTTTTTAGAGGAGTACCCAGATGCCGCCAAACGGGCATCGGTTAACCATATTGCCTCATACCTGCTCATGACCCCGGAATCGCTCAGCCGAGTAAGAGCAGGATTGTTGTGAGATAAAACATATAGGGAGCACGACTTAGAAGTTATTTGATTTTTCCCGAACGGATATAGAGCTTAATCTGAATGACTTTGAAAATATGGGAATAAAGTTTCACTGCCTTTTTACGCAAATAATTAGCTACATCTGCCACAATTACTACATCCATTACAGATAAGCTTTGCGCCACATTTATTGCATTGCGAACGATATTGGGGGCAATAGAGTTTGCTTTTTTCAATGCGTGATCCCATTTGATCGGTTAATTTAAATTCGACCGGTTTTCCAATAAAATTAACACCTGACTTATGAGCCATTTCGCTTTGAATGATCTTTTTCGGAATTCGGTAAGTTTTTTCTCCTTTAATGAAATTTGTTCCCGTTTCAATAAAACAGAATGTGACATCGTATTTCTCACATTGTTGCCTTAGAGATTTTATCCAATCAAAATTACAAGGACGTGCGCCATCATAATTTTCCCCACCTGCAATTACCTGTTCTATTTGTCCACTCTCCAGATATTTTTCTATGCTTATTCCTCCAATTATTGGTGCAGTCATAATCCCTTTGTGCTTAAACGGAAGATCCAAAAGAAGCGGTATTCGCTCATCTGCCCGTTTTTGGTTTTCACAGCTTACGTTGAAGAATATGTTTTCCCAACCGTCTCTCCAGTTTTCAGGCAAGCATTCAGCGACTCGCTCAGGACGTTTTGTTAATAGAAAAAACTTTACATCACTCCTTTTCTTCATGATTGACCAGGCTTCAGCCCTCCATTCATCTGCTTCTTCAAGAAAAAAATCAGACGACATACAAACACGAATAAGCTCCCCGCTTTGTATTTTATATTTCCCCTGCCTGTTTTTATGGAGTGGATAAGTAAAACCTGATTTCGTCCGATAGACTTCAGCACCGTTTTTATTACGGATACGGTCTAAAAAGTACATATAACAATGTTGACAACCTTCACTTATTTTAGTACATCCGTGCCATGGATTCCATATGTCGTGCATTCCTATTTTCTCTTAAAGCATTTATTACAGCACTCATATCTTCATTAAAAGATATGGTTTGGTTCTCATTCTCAACCGGTCCAAATGGATGGTCATTGTTGATGCGAATCAAAGTCACAGACTTATTCAAATAAGTCATTTCTTCAAATGGATAACGAATAATACCTGGCGTATTAAACCCAACACCCAGTTCTATTAGTACCGTTTTACCATTGACTGCTTTTTTTAAAAATGAAGAGTATCTCCGATTTGCAGTATTCCAATTCTCATCTTCCACAAAATATTCATCTTTCCGAAGGTTTACATCCATAAGACCACCACATTTCGGACAACGAGGGACAAGCTCTGAAGGAATACGACAATCTCTTGTTTCCTTAATCATTGTTGCAACTAAGTCCTCATTATAATACAACTTTGAATGACAACCTTTTGCACATTGTAAGAAGCTATAGTCACCTTGCATTGCAAATATTCGTTGGCTGTTAAAAGCAGCCTTGTGAAACTGACTTTCAACATTTGTCGTTTTTACAAAATACTCCTTTTGCTGAACCAGCTTTAACAGATCCAAGTATAGCTCTGTAGCCGGAGTTTCGTATCGATTTAAACTGATATGTTTTGCCCAATAAGCCCACCTTTCTTCTTCTGTTTTAAAAGGGTAAAAACTAGATGAGTACAAATCGGTAAACTTATATCTATCAATAAACGGCTTGAAGTTTTCTGTAAATCTTTTTCCTGAATATTTAAGACCGGCAGCATCAGAAAGGCCAGCTCCAGCACCAACTACCAAATAGTCGGCATCCACTATAGCATGACAGGCTTGCTTTATTCTTTCGGAATAGTTATTCATCCAATTAAATCCATATAAATAGCATGATCCAAATCCTTAAACACGTTAAACACAATGGTTTCCAGAGACGATTTTTGCTTGTTCTCAAAATAGCTTGAAACTGTACCTACAGCGATTTCGGCTGCTCTTTGATTAGGAAACCTGTATTCCCCAGTTGATATGCAGCAAAATGCGATACTTTTCAAGTTATTATCATCAGCTATCTGCAAACATGACTGATAACAAGATGCCAACAGTTTTTCATCTTCTAATGAAACTTTATCATTTTGTATAATCGGGCCAACTGTATGAATGACATAATCTGCCGGCAGATTGTATCCACTCGTGATTTTTGCTGAGCCAGTAGCTTCTTCCCTACCCTGTTGAACCATTAATTTGTGACATTCATTTCGGAGTTGCAGACCTGCGGCCGAGTGTATCGCATTATCAATACACCCATGCAACGGGGCAAAACATCCCAGCATTTGGCGATTTGCAGCATTCACTATAGCATCTGTTTTAAGACGTGTAATATCTCCTTTCCACAGCCTTAATCGGATATCTGTTCCTGATGGTACAATTGAATCAACCGCTACAATTCCTTTCTCTAATAATTGGACAGCCAGTTCTTCATTTTGTGCTTTTATAAATTCATCTGACATTTCAATTGGAGGAAGAACATTTATGAATGATCTCATCAGCTTTCGTTTCCCACATCTGTCTTCTGGAATTTGAACATGCCTGTATTCCGGCATAGCATCAAATAATTTCTCCAATATGTAATTCAGGCTATCCAAAAAGTTAAGCTCCTTTATAATGAAAAAACATCCATTCTAAAAACTAGTACACATCCACAATTGGATCACCTGCTAGCATCGGTGTTATATTGGCAAAAAACGCACTAAGGTGTTTAGAGCCATTGTGATAATCTAAAGCCTCCTGATTCTTATATTCTTCATAAAAGAAGAATTCATTCTCCGGACTGAAACAACTTTTATAAAGAATGTAAGTGATGCAACCTTCTTCTTTGCGTGTTTCATTAACTACTTTTTCTGCAGATTGAAGAAACTGATCAACGACTTCCGGCTTAATATCCAGCCTTGCTACAACTACTTTTTTCATTGGTTCTGTGTTTTTTTCTTGGCCAATAGCGCTTATTGATAGGCCTAATACCACAAGTGCAAATAATATTTTTTTCATTTTTGTTAGTTTTAATTGATCAAATGTACCTAAAGGTAATTTTATTGTCAAGTTGGTAACTTACACACCTACAAGGTTAGAATTACTGATTTCCAAATCATTAAACAGCAACATTTTAAAAAGAAGACCACGACTCTCTTTTTGAGTGTAATAATTACAAAAATACATTACTCTATCTTCGGGTTTTTATATTTTTGAAAGAAAAGTAATACTTCAATTATGAAAAAGTTGGATCTTCAATACCCCACATGTCCCGTCCGAAATGTGCTAAGCAGAATGAGTGACAAATGGTCTTTATTGATTCTAATAAATTTGAGAGAATCGGAGGTTCTACGATATAAAGACCTTCGGACAGCAATTCCTGATATTTCACAAAAAATGTTATCCAGTACATTAAAGCGTCTGGAAGAAGATCATTTGATAAAACGAAAAATGTTTAAAGAAATACCTCCGAGGGTTGAATATTCTTTGACTAAAACCGGACAAGAACTTATACCGGTAGTCCAGATGATGATTGATTGGGCGGTGGAACATTTTGATGACGTTACCTCTTAGTGCATGAAAGAATATGAAAGCAGCAGTATTATACTCACCGGGGAAAGCTGAAAACTTAATCATTGAAGATCGTCCGATTCCACAACCAAAAACTGGAGAAGTATTGATAAAAGTAAAAGCATTTGGGTTAAATCGCTCGGAGTTAATGACACGAAAAGGCATGTCCCCAAATGTAACTTTCCCTCGGATATTAGGCATTGAGTGTGTGGGAGAGGTAGAACTCGATCTGTCGGGAGAATACAAGAAAGGCCAGCAAATAATGGCACACATGGGAGGCATGGGACGAGACTTTGATGGTAGTTATGCAGAATATGCTGTTTTGCCGAAAGTAATCATACACCCTATTAATAGCAAGTTAGCATGGGAGATATTAGGAACCATTCCGGAACTGTACCAGACGGTGCACGGGTCTCTTAATTTGGCAATGAAAATTCAAAAAGGAGAAACCTTATTAGTAAGGGGCGGAACTTCTTCGGTTGGATTACTTTCGATACAAATTGCGGAAAATATGGGATTGAATGTCGTTGCAACTACCCGCAATGAACTAAAAAAGAAAATGCTTTTGAACCATGGAGCATCCAATGTATTGATCGATGATGGAAAACTAGAAGAGAAAGTCCGTGAAATATTTCCAAATGGAGTAGATAAAGTTTTAGAACTGGTTGGTGCAATAACATTGAAAGACTCCCTGAAATGCGTCAACCCGGGAGGTACAGTTTGCATGACAGGAATGCTCTCTGAAACATGGTCGATCACTGATTTTTCCCCTATGGAATTTATTCCTTCAACGGTACATTTTACCGTTTATGATAGTGGTGAAATTCGAAGTTCCGCTAATGTTTTTCAGGATTTTATTCAATCAGTTGAAAATGGACAGATAAAACTAAACCCGGGTAATGTTTTTACCCTGGATGAAATAGTTGAAGCCCATAAACTAATGGAAAACAATAACGCTAATGGAAAAATAGTCGTCTTAATATAGATTAATTCACTTGTTACTCAAGACAAGTATATTTTACAAGCGAAAAATATCCGTTCTTATCCATGAAAATTTGCTCAATCCTTAATCCAGATTTTTCAGCCAAAACTTCAATGTCTTCACGCGTGTGTTTATGCGAATTTTCAGTGTGAATTTGTTCACCTTTTGATATATAAATGCTTTGGGGAAAATTGGGGCTTTTTACGACAATATCCATTTGAGCTTCGAGGTGCATCTCAATTCGCCTCTGTTCCTGATTATAAAAGGCAACATGCTTGAAATCAGAAGTATTAAAATCAGTATTAGCAATCGCATTTACAGCGTTGAGAATATTTTTATTGAAAGCCGCAGTAATCCCTTTCTTGTCATTATATGCCTTTTCCAATACAGGAACATCTTTCACCATATCAAGACCTAATAGAAGAGAGTCTCCCGGGTTCATGCGATGTCTCAATTCAACTAAAAAGTTTTCAGCTTTTGCACGGGTAAAATTACCAATAGTGCTTCCAAAGAAACAGATCAATCGATTCTCTGTTCCTGGAAGTTCAGTCATGTATTTTGTAAAATCGGCATGAACACCATGAATCTGAATGTCGACATACTTCTCAGCAAGAAATTCAGCAGATTTCAAAATCGCAGAATCGCTAATATCTACCGGAAAGTAATGGGTATCCGACAATCTGTTTTCTGGGATAGCATCGAGAATAATTGAGATCTTTGAGCAATCTCCACTTCCCAACTCAATGATGTTAATTTCCCCAACTTCTTTTACTAACGAATGAGAAATATCTTTGAGAATTGACATCTCGGTTCGGGTTGGATAATATTCATCGAGCTTGGTAATCTCTTCAAATAATACCGATCCCCTGTCATCGTAAAAAAAGCTACTTGAAATGTGTTTTTGTTCTGAAGCTAATCCTTCGGAAATCTCCCTAATCGTTTCCTTGCGACTTTGCTGTTTATACAAACTGGTTATACCAACCTGTTCATTTATAATATATGAAGGATCTGAAAAATTCATTAAACACGTATTAAAATGAAATTAATTTATTGATTAGGCACACCTGTTTCGAAAGGATTTTTGGGATCCGCACTCCATTCAAACCATCCTCCGTCATATACTGAAACGTTGGGCCATCCCATCAACCAAGCGTTAAACCAGGCCTCACTACCCCTCCATCCGGTTCCACAATAAAAGGCAAGATGTTTATCCGGAGTAATCCCATTTCTTTTCCATAGTTCAGCAATTTCATGAAATTCACGGGTTGTATTATCGAAGTTGCGATAGTTTTCCATATGATATGCATCACTCCCACAATCTGCAAACACTGCCCCGGGTATACGTCCTTTGGGTTCTATGTAGTTATAACCACTTACTTCACCTATATATTCCGGCCAACTGCGAACACATACCAATTCAGAATCTTTACCAGATATAATTTCTTTTGCTTCGGGAGTATCAACTGCAAGTTTGGGGAGCTGAGGTATTTTTACCCCGAAATCAGGAACTCTATTTTTCAGTTCATCAGTGTATGATATTTCAAATCCCTCGTCTTCCCATGCTTGAAAACCCCCATTCATAACACGTACATCTTTAACCCCAGCATAATTCATGATAAATGCAACTCGAATTGCCCCAATATCACCGGCAGCGCTCCCGGGAAACTCATCATCATTATCTGGGTGCATAAATTTGCCATAAAGAATTACGGTTGTATCAGCGGTTATACCATGCCTCTCAAATGTTTCTTTTAATTCTTCTGCGGATCTTCTATTCCAGGTTTCAGGAGCTTCAACGGCTAATGTGTCCATATCTATAGCACCGGGAATATGACCACTCAGGTACGCATCCCTGTTGCGGTAATGTGCATGTATAACGACAAAGTTATTGTTGTTATAATGTGGAGCTGATCCTTCAGCTAGGAGCTGATGAACCCATTTGGCGGACACCAATTGTTTAAATCGGTTAAGTTTATCCAATGGCAACTCAACGCTTCCTGACCATTCTGATAAAAAATTAAAATATCCACTTACATTATTATACCCTGATCTTTCAAAATGCGCAATCATTTTAATGATTTGTCCTTTTTCATAACCATAGATAATTAGTTCATCATCAGGTTCAATCTCTTTATGTTTTACCATTTCTATCCAGTCCATATAACTCGACCACTTAAATGGTAAACTTTTCGAACCGAGGATATGCCCACCCCTAGGTTCATTCATAAGACACCAACCATTGTATGCTTCAGCAGGACGGATATCAATGATTTTTACACGCTTATCTTTTATCTTTTGTTTTAATTCTTCTGTGGATATTTCTTTCATGAGGGTGTTTAAATTTTACCAATAAATAACACATTCCAAGCAAATAAAGTTGCTTCGATCAATCGTAAACAAATTAGCTATTTAACAAATAAGCCAGCTCCTAAATCAGCACCGGGGGTGCCGGATACGATATGCATGTAATTCCTTTTTGTTTGATCTAATTCAATCTGTAAAGAGCCTTCTTTTTCAACAATTACATCATCGTCTAACTTCAATTTTTTGGGATTGCCTTTTTCACCAAATCCAAATGCTCCTCCACCCTTATTTACAAACTCATTATAACCAACGATCATAGAATTGGAAAGTTTAAAAGAGTTTTCTTCACCTCTATCTAGCACCCAAAAAATATTTTGGTTCGTTATAACATTGTTATAAAATTTCAAATCCGCTGCAGCTGTCCACGACCAAATTGCAGCACCATAATTCCCTATGAAAAGGTTATGATGTATTTCACATCGTTCGGCAGGTTCATCAGAAAACCAGAGTACGATAGCATCTTTACAATGATAAAATACACAGTGATCCACAACAACACCTTGACCACTTGCAAGTATTCCCAAATGGTTTGGAATAGCTTGCTGGTCTCCAACAAACAGACATTGAGTAATACGCAGGTCATCCAGATCACGTCCTTCACGAACGATTGGATAATTTCGTCTCACCTGGCTTTCCTCTGGCCTTTCATGGACAGGTGTTCCTAAAACACGTAATCCCTGAATAGTAACATGTTCTGTTTCAATTTGAATACCATATGAAGCACCTCCTATCGGATCATCATTTCCATTGGGCTTGAAATCAAGAGGCATTGTTGAAATAATTACTGGCATTTTACCGTGATCCCAATCTACATCATCAGGTAAAGTAGCAGCCCGTATGGTCAAACGTTCTTCTTCAGTAAAATGCCAATTTACAGGATGAAAAGTCACTGTGGCATCCAATCCATAAATACCTTCTTCAATATAAATTGTTAATGCCCCTTTCCCATTAGCCTTGTTAACACGATCAGCTGCTTCATATAAGGTTCTCAATGGGTTCTCTTTTGTTCCAGAGTTTTGATTATCACCGCTGGCTGCACTAACATATAACTCCTTTTTATTTTGAGAGAAAGCAGTCGTTTGTGCTGTTATTAAAAGTATAAATACAACTATTCCAAGTAAATTTTTCATCTTCACATTTTATAGATTACATAGTTACAACATCTTTAATATCCTGGTTTTTTGTACAGGCTTTCAAGGTTTGGCCTAATATCAGTGTCATAGACCTTTTCCATCCATTCACTCTCTTCAATCTCTTCAATCGCAACAGAAACAGACGCTTCGGATTTGTTTGCGATGTTCATGATGGCTTTCGTAATTTCTTCGCTTATTTTGTTTTTTTGGTCCTCCGTGTTTCCCGGATACATTTTTACGATTACATGTGGCATAATTTGAATTTTAAAAATTTTTGCTGTTTTTATCTTAAATTATTACTCTTCAATAAAGTGAAGATATAATTCATAATCACCTCTAATGGTAGGATTCATTATCATTTGGGAAATTCGTGGACTTTACGTCTTCAATATAGCGTGAAACTGCATTGTGTATAATTGAGTGTAAATCCTCATATCGTCTTAAAAACTTAGGGGAAAACTCTCTGTTTATGCCCAACATATCATGCATTACCAAAACCTGTCCGTCGACATATTGTCCTGCACCAATCCCAATCGTTGGGATTGTTAATTTTGACGTTATCTCACCTGCTAATTTTGCAGGTATCTTTTCAAACGTTATAGCATAACATCCTACTTTCTCTAAAAGCATTGCATCATGGATCAACTTTTCTGCTTCAGCTTGTTCTTTTGCTCTTACCGTATATGTGCCGTATTTATTAATTGATTGTGGCATTAATCCTAAGTGTCCCATAACGGGTATGCCGGCATCTATAATCATTTTAATGTCGTCAATTATCTCTTCGCCACCTTCAATCTTTAGTGTGTCAGCTCCAGTGTCCTTCATTATCCGTATAGCCGCATCCAATGAAGTATATGGGTTCCCTGAACATGTTCCGAATGGCATATCAACAACTACCAGAGCTTGTTTGACCGCTTTCATTACAGAGCACCCATGATAAATGATCTGATCAAGTGTCATGGGAAGGGTTGTTGTGTTTCCGGCCATCACATTTGATGCAGAATCACCAACTAAAATTACATCCATGCCAGCCTGATCTATAATAGATGCCATTGAGTAATCATAAGCCGTGAGCATTGATATTTTTTCTCCTCGATCCTTCATTTCTTTTAAGCGGAACGTGGTAACTTTTCTTTTTTTTTCTTCTAAAGCTGCAGACATATCTATAAGTTTTGAATAGTAACAGAATTACTCTATCTCTCTAAACATCAAGAAGGTTTGTTAAATAATCCTGAGATACGAATTGCATCAGGTGTTTCTCTCATTCCATTTATCTACCTCGAATTACAAATTCAGCCGGAGATAAAAATACCTAACCCCATTATTGAACCAAGTAAACCTAATTCAGATATTTCCAACCTAATCTTTTTAACTCCGGCACAATTAATTTGCACAAACACCGATCTAACTCTACGTTAATCTATAAACTATTTCAGCCCCTGCAAAACGGACTTAAGTAGTTTCCACTTCATCCTTAAATCACTTTGTGGTCCATTCGGATTTAAATACTCAAACAAGATCGACTGATCAGTCCCGATGACATAGACTGCAGGCACCGGCAATAATCTATCGGTATTTTTACCCCCAGAGGATGTTACTAGTAAGTCTTTCAACATGTCCATTTTCTCGTTAAACGCTATTCCTAAACCTTTCGAGAAAGAACCGTCGCAATCGCCATAGAACATTGAAGAATCAATTTTCGTTTTCCCACTGGTAGAGATAAGGTTTTCCGGAGAATCCGGGCATATTGCAATAAAATTATACCCAAGACTTTTAATCTCAGACAAATTAGGTGATATCTCTGCATTTAAATGATTTATGCAGTTTGGGCACCAATCACCCCGATAAAAAACAACAACTGTAGGTTTGTCTTTTACAAGAGAACTAAAAGATACTGTGTTTCCTTTTGTATCAGTTAATTTTCCATCAGGTACTTTTTCACCTATTAATAATGGTGATACATCAAGTGCTGAAGTTGGTACTTGCCCCTTAACCTGCATTCCTAGAAGCATAAGAGCTGAAAATAGAAAAGAAATAACTTTTTTCATTTTTGTTTTTTTTATTGACTATAAGATTTAAATATGACAGGACTAAATTTCTATTTATTAGACCCACAAGCTGATCGACTACCGGATGTCGCGACTTCCGCTTTATTTGAGTTTAGATAACTCCGTGCACTTCGAGTGGTGAAATAGTTACGGACTTCTACCCATCCATTTAGCAAGTTCAATTTGCTCATAACTAATTGTTAGCTGAGATTAATTTACCACCAAAACTATGGTTACAGGAGATAATACGCAAGCTAGTTCCTTACATACCTTCATGGTTAGAATTATTAATATACAGCCAGTTACAACCATGAAATATTTTGTTTTTAACGATTATTCTTCATAGGGAGTTACATCATCATTCGGATGATGCTCTCGTAATTGAAAAAATTAGAAGAAGGTCACCTGATCAATAGGATAATGTACCCTGAGATTCTTCCTTTCGTAGAATATTCATTAACTAAAATAGGGACGGAATTAGTGTGTTGCTGTACAGATGATGGTTGTGATTGGGCACAGATATATTTTGAGAAAATAACAAAGTAATATTAGTCTGTAATAGTCATTTATCAACATCAATCAGGAAAGTTAATTTTGCAGGATGATCAAACAAGTAAAAGGATTTAGAAGAATTATCCAGCAAAAACAGAATGTACTCAAAGATGTTTTATTACAAAAAAGTCCGACCAAAGATTTAGCCGGACTCACCTTAAAAAAAGCACTGTCTATATAGATGAAGAAACGGGAATTTGCGACAATAGTTGAATGTTCATTAAATCAGAATAGTCATATAGATAGAAACCACCATCACCAATCATAAAAAGATAATCGTCAAGTGGGATCACATCGTATGTATTAATGTCGGGAAACGCAGATAGCTTATTATCAGCAATTGCTAACGGATCTGAAGCATCGTAAATTTTCAGCCCTGCATCACCGTCGCAAATAAACAGAATATCGCCATCAATACCCAAGCCATGAGGATTCGCCATTTGGTAAGTAGCAATCTGTTCCATTGAAGTATAATCATCATTCATTTCGATCACATCCAGCCTGTTAACCGAACGTCCGCAAGAGCCACCATCATGCAAAGTGACATACGCCAAGTTGTCTTGTACCACAACTGGATCGCAACTGGTGATATGTGTATATCGATTTATGTAGCTTGGGTTTTGCTCAATTTCTAAACTATAAACGAGCATCCCGGATGTTGTCCCCAAAAACATATGATCATTGTAAATAAACATGGTCTCAATGTTCCAACCTATACTTTTCGTATCTAATTCTTCGGGGTTTTCTAAATCGAGAATATTAAAAGTGTACAACTGATAGCTATCAACAATATACAGATAGTCTTTATACAAGCCGAAACGAGCCATTGAGCCACCAATCCCAAAGGTCGTCCCGCTGCTGCTACCGACACCTCCGGATGCTGTGGCATACGCTCCATCTAAA
Source organism: Prolixibacteraceae bacterium (assembly GCA_963662675.2). Lineage (GTDB taxonomy): Bacteria > Bacteroidota > Bacteroidia > Bacteroidales > Prolixibacteraceae. Next base: position 202,190 of record CAXXHP010000001.1, on the reverse strand, counting down.
AGCATGTTTTCAGCATACGTTCGATACGAATAAACTGGATAGTAATTTTGCTCCAATTCTTCTTCCACTTGTCTAATCTCCCACTCAACAACCACCCCCTTTTCTTCATCCACTTTGGCTACTCGATATTTTGTGTCATACTCAGGCAAGATGTACGGAAAAACATCTTCGATTCGCCCAACCTCATGAATATTATCCATAGCTGAAACGTCAATAGCAACCAAGTCCACATAACTGTCGGCATAGAGAACATTCTCTTTTATTGCAATATCCACGTTACCGGGAATATCAATAAAGGCCACTGTTACCGGGCTAGAAGGGTCACTTACATCCAGAACATGCACACCCTCCATAAGCTCATTAACAAACACATAGTCGTCTTTGAAATAGATTTTACCCGGGTTTTCGATATCGCGGGCTGTTTCCGTTAGTACGGCCGAACGGAGCTCCGTGTACGACATATAAACAGGAGCATTTGCCATATAAGATTCATAAATTTTATCCTGACAGCCCGACAAAGCCAAAATGGATAAAAATATCAGGCTTGTATAAATTGTTGTTTTCATCGCTTTCTTGATTTAGTTGAAAATTATACCCAAACGGATGGACAAACGGTTGTAGTTCGTTTCGAGTTCATAGTTATCATCACCCTCAAAGGTTACCCGACTAAACCGATAGCCAAAAGCCAATGAAAAGCCTAGATTTTGGTTAATTTGATTGATAAACCCAAACGATGGATTCAGCATGATGCCACCTTTATTATTGAGCTCTTGAACCTCATAATAAGGCCAATAGGACGAACTCGCGTAATAGATATTGTTGTAGTTGGTCACATCGCCATCAACAGGAATTAAATAGCCCCCCTGAAAACCAACAAAAGGAGTGAAATGGGAATCCCGAAAATGATACTCCATGTTGAAGAAAACCGGCATATATGAATCTTCCAGGAAATCAACACCTGCCCCCAAACCGCCATAAACATTGTTAAAAATCTTATAATTAAAGGAGGCATCAAACGAAAAGGGAGCTGATTTGATATTATCAGAACTTCCAGCAAGGACACCAACTGTAGTTTTCATAAACCAGGGTTTATCTTCCTCTTCCCATTGAACAGACTTCCATCCAGAATCCATCGTTTCAATCTCAGAGTTATCAAACACCCATGTGTTTCGCGCAGAACGCACAACAGTCTTCTGATCATCAGCCTGAATAATTCGCCCTTTAATCTCGGACCCATTTTTAAGATAAACGACACCCCTTTGGGACTTTTGCGCAAATGCACCTCCCATAACAAAAAGGAGAGCAGCTAACAGGGCAATTTTTTTCATATCGAAATCGCTTTAAGGATTATAACATCCAAAAGATGATTATGAACTGAAAAGGGTTGCGTGAACAAAATAATATATAATAGACAGTCTTAATCTTCAGCTTTAAAAACAATGAAGGCTGTCCTTAAAAAAAGACAGCCTTCATGAATTATCTATAGTAGATTACTATTTAAACAATAGAGGAGCAAAGTGGTTAAGATAAATTCTCCAGTTAGACCAAGTGTGTCCACCTGGAGTTACATAAAAAGTATGTTTTAAGCCGTTACTAGTTAGTGTTGCATCGAGAGTTCTAGCTCTTTCAATAAGAAAGTCAGTATCGCCACAAGCTAAGAAATACAGCTTATAACCAGCTTTATTAAGTGCTTTAAACTTCGTGTCGTAATCCGCTTTATTATCATCAGTAACCTGAATCCCGTTACTTAGAGGACAGATGTAACTGAAAAACCCAGGATACATATTCGTACAACTAATAGTATGCCCTGCACCCATTGAAAGGCCAGCAATTGCTCTGGACGCAGGTTTTGCAATTACTCTGTAATTTTTCTCGATATAAGGAACAATGTCATTTACAATACTTTTCACATAGACGTCGGCAAAAGCAGGATCTGCGCGATCAATTGTTTTTTCGGGCAACATCAATGTTCTTGCAGCTTGTTGTCCGGGGTTACCGTTAGGCATAACCACCAACATCGGTTCAGCATCACCTTTTTCAATCAGGTTATCCAAAATCTGACAGGTGCGTCCCATAGTACTCCATGCATCTTCATCACCACCGGCACCATGCAATAGATAAAGAACAGGGTAGTTATCCTTGCTGCTTTCATATCCGGAAGGAGTATAAACAAACATGCGACGATTTAATCCTAATGTTTCAGAATCGTACCATACCTGATTTAAAGTACCGTGTTCATTGGCTTCGTAATAATTCTCAGTTAAATCACCAGGAACAAGCAATACGCTCAGGTATCGGGTTCCATCTCTCTGCATAAAGATATTGCTTGGGTCGTTAATCGACAATCCATCAACAACAAAGCTATAAGTATAAAGCTCAGGTGAAGGAGAAGGAATAGTCACTGACCAGAGTCCTGTTTCATCTTGAGTCATGTTTATCGTTGCTCTCATCCATGATCCACTTAGTTGTACAGCATCAGCATAAGGCGCTGAAACCCTGAAAACAACTTCCGATTGACCGATCTCCGGAGAAACAATGCGTTCTTGTCCCATGAAGTTCGCTATTTCCTGAGCATAAGAACCCATGAAAATAAACAAGCATATAATTGAAAATATTAATTTCTTTTTCATTTTAATTTATATTGAATCAATGTGTAAAAAATATATCTATAATAACACTATTTAAAAAGTAATTGAGCAAACGTATTCAGGTAAACTCTCCAGTTGGCCCATGTATGTCCACCGGGAGTCACAAAATAGGTATGTTCCAAACCATTGCGGGTAAGAGCTCCATCAAAAGTATTCGCCATTTCAAATAAGAAATCAGTATTACCGCAGCCAAACCAGTAAAGTTTGTACCCCGCTTCTTTTATTCCTTGAAGTTTGGCATCATAAGCAGCATCAACAGTGCTAACACCAATACTTAGCGGGCAGATATAGTCAAATGTTCCGGGATATTCACTCGTTACGCTTAATGTATGCCCACCCCCCATTGACAGACCAGAAACGGCTCTTGCAGAACGATCAGGAATAGCTCTATATGTTTTCTCAACGAATGGGATGATATCTTTTACAATGCTATTAATGTATAGGTTTGAGAATTGAGGATCGGTGCGATCGTACGTTTTTTCATCAAGCAAAAGGTTTGGTGCAGCTTGTTGACCTGGGTTTCCGTTTGGCATCACACAAATCATAGGTTCTGCCAATCCTTTTTCAATCAAGTTATCAAGAATCTGACGGGTACGTCCCATTGTGCTCCAAGCATCTTCGTCGCCACCACCCCCGTGTAATAAATAAAGTACAGGATAATCTTTCCCACTAGTCTCATAACCATAAGGCGTATAAACGAACATTCTACGGCTAGTTCCAATAGTTGGTGAATCGTACCATACTTTTCTTAAGTTACCACGTTGGGTTGCTTCAAAATAATTTTCAGTCAATTCACCGGGCACTAAAAGCACACTCATATAGCGTGTCCCATCCCTTTGCATAAATACATTATTTACATCATTAACAACCAAGCCGTCAACAATAAAATTATAAGTATACAATTCAGGTTCAGGCAAAGAAACAGAAACTGACCAAACACCTGCTTCGCCTTTATTCATGTTGACAGACGCGTTTCGGTCAGCCATCCATGAGCCATAAAAACGAACAAGTTTCGCCTCTGGTGCCGAAATTCTAAAAGTAACTGTTTCTTCGACTATCTCAGGAGAAACTATAGGTTGACGCCCCATAAAGTTTGCCAGCTCCTGAGCAGATGCACCTATGGAAATTGTCAAACAGACAACTAAAAACAATAATTTAATTTTCATTAGAAAAAAATTTAATTGGGTTAAAGATTAATCAATTACAATAGTACTATATATAGTAAGCTTTTAAAAGGCTTATTGTCGACAATCATTATTAGGCTGTAGAACATATAAGAAATGTATTTCTATTCAATTTTTGAGTGACTACTATAAATCCCTTTTCAAATTCCTACCCCTGCTAGAAATCTACCCAATTATCACTAGGGGTTTCAGATAAGTTAAAGATCAATTTTCCTCCACCAAGAAGTTCTTCATGAGTTAAAAAAGTTCTATTAAGCGGTTCTCCGTTCAAAGTGGCCGATTGAATGTAAAAGCTGGTTTCGCTAAGGTTTTCGGCAACGATTTCAAATGTTTTATCGCCTTCCAATTTCATGACAACCCGGTTAAAAATGGGGGTGCTGATCTGAAATTCCGGTTTACCCAGCTCAACAGGGTACATGCCCATTGAGCTAAGCACGTACCAGGCAGACATGGTTCCCTCATCATCATCCATCTCTGGAATATATCCTTTCGGTTCGGCCTTGTAAATATGCCCGACATAAGGCTCGTCCCACTTTTTATGCGTCCCGTAAAATTGAACCATTTCTTTGGTAAGTATTTGGTTCACCCATTTTTGGGTTAGCCAGGGCTTCGTTCCATAATTGAACAGAAATGGAACATGAAGATCGGGTTGGTTACCATGACTGTAAAGGTGATTATTGAAAAAGTATTCCAACTGCTCTGTATATTTTTCCTTCCCTCCTATCATTTCAATCATGCCATCAATATCAAACTGAACGCTCCAGCGATATTGCCACAACGTACCCTCATACAATCCGTCTCCATGCATCACATCTGATTTCTCCGTGATGGGCAGGAATTTATCGCGCCAAACAAGCTTGTAAGCATCTGCCTCCGCCTGATAGAGCGCAGATTCATCATCTTTGCCCATAAGGCTAGCGAACTGAGCCAATGCCCAATAGTCATAGCTCTTCTCCAGAACTTTGTCCGGAAAATGCGTTTTAATCCTCTTAACTGCCACGCGCAACTTGTTGTAGAAAGGTTCAAGGTCGAACCCAGTTATTCCCCGCTTGTATAAGTCGAGCAGTGCAACTCCGGTATGTTCGTTCCTTACAGTAGGAACCGGGCTATTTTTACTCAGTCGATTTGGTCTCCCATATTTGTACAAATCTGTTAACGAGATTGCAATATCAGTTGAAATTTCCGGTGCAATTAGCGCAAACAGGCTAAACTTGTTCCGAAAATTGTCCCACATAGACCAGGTATCGTAATGCGTATAGTTTGTTGATTGGTAAATTTTCCCATCAGCGGCACGAAACTGTTTCAGATGGTTTTCAGCTTTCACCGGATTTAAAAATTGTCGATATAAATGGGTGTAAAACAGGGCCTTGTATTCATCTTTCCCTTCAACCAAAATACGAGAGAGCAGATCTGTCCATTTATTAGCCGCAGCTTTTGCAACTTGGTCAAAGCTAAGCTGGCTGGTTTCCGACTCCCACTGTGCTTTGGCATCTTCGGGACTTATGGGTGAGACCGTCACATAAAACAAGATTTTTTCGTTGCTATCGGATTGAACCCGGAAGTACAGTTTGTGATCTTTTTTCTTTTCGAATTTGAGCTTTTTGTTGCTCCAAACGTGGTAATAGGCGGTGTACTTCCCATTGTCGCACACATTTTTTGATGTAACAGAAACGTAAAATTCATGATCGTTTAAAATGGAACTGGAACTTTGCACCAACTTGGAAAAGGAACTTCCCGTGTCAACCACCACATAAGCACTGTCAGATTGGGGGTAAGTGTATTGATGAATGCCTGTTTGGGAAGTAGCCGTTAATTCAACCTGAATATTATTAGAAAGCTTAACCGAATAGTAGCCGGGTGAAGCTTTCTCGCTCTCCTTTAAAAAGGTGGCACTTTTGATGTTGAAGTCGCCCATTCCGGGGAGAAACCGTAAATTTCCTCCAGCTCCCTCACAACCAACTCCCCCAATTCTATTATGTGAGAAACCAAGGATTTCACCAGCCTCATAATTATATCCACTATGATTTCCAGGGTATGTATCAGGACCAAGTTTAACCATTCCAAATGGGACTGTAGCCGCCGGATCAAGCTGCCCATGATCTCCGGATGTACAAATAAAGAGATCAACATAATCAAGCACAGATTGACTATGCACCTGAGTGGTGCTAATTAGAATTAAGGATATAAAGAGCGCAATTCGTTTCATGAGATATGCTAAATTTGCTAAAGTACTTTTTAGACCAGTCTCCCTATATTAAAAAGCTATCTATATTTTATAGCCCATCTTTCAGACATCCATTTTTGCTGCTGTTCCAAACTGAGAAATGTCCATGCCACAATCCGGCTGGTTTTATTTCCCTGACCCATTGGGATAGTTTTCACTTCCAATGCAGCCACTTTTTTCAGTGCATGATAGGCATTCTCAAGGTTAGCTTGCTTTGAAATTAAAGTGGAAAACCAAAAAACCGAAGACGCGAACTGCTTGCTCTGAAAAATCATATTCCGCACGAATTGTTCTTCCCCTCCCTCGCACCACAACTCATTTTGTTGTCCGCCAAAGTTTAGCGTGGGCTTCACGACTTTCTTCTGTTTAAGATTTCTCAGCTTACGCACAGTTCCCGATTGTGCTTCAGCCAAAGAGGCATGGAACGGTGGATTGCAAATCGTTAAATCAATGCACTCACCCGGTTGAATTATTCCATGAAAGATTGATTTTGAATCTTGTTGCAATCTCAGGTCAACACGGCCTCTGAATCCCGGATTCGTTGCAATAATATCACTTGCTGACTCAATAGATATGGGGTCGATATCGGAACCAATGAATGACCAATCATATTCTTTGTTCCCAATGATTGGATAAACGCAGTTCGCACCCACGCCAATATCCAGACATTTTATCTGATTTCCGGTTGGAATTTCATCCTGTCTGCTTCCCAACAAATCGGCTATGTGATGGATATAATCGGCCCTCCCAGGAATGGGCGGACACAAATAACCCGAAGGGATGTTCCAATTGACAACACCATAAAAATGGTTTAACAATGCCTTGTTCAACATCTTTACAGCCTCGGGATTGAAGAAATCAATCGACTCATCATCGTAATCATTCATTCTGACAAACGAAGCTAATTCCGGACAGCTACGAATCAGCCGTTTAAAATCATAACGCTCACGATGTTTATTTCGCGGATGCAATCTGGATTTCTCCTTTGGATGTTCTTTCTTTTTACGGAGCATTTAAGGAAGGTCGGCAAGAATTTGCTGATTTTTCAAAGAATCAAAGTTCTGATAAGCAAACTAAAAACCAGAGAGCTCTGTTTATTCTTGAATTACAAAATCAATCTGATTGAAAAAGCAATACGTTCCCCTCGCTACGAACGAGGGGAAGTTCTTTCTTTACTTGAGTTTCGGAATAAAAGAATTAATACTTTTTATCCTTTTTTTCTCTCTTTTCAGCTTTCTTTTCTTTTGCTGTTTTAAGTGGCTCTTTTTTCACACTCTTCTTTGCATCTTTAGACTTTGCCATGATATTTAGATTTTATGTGTTTCTAATTCAAATTACTTCATTACCAAATATGCAGTAAATTTATATTTTTAATTAATTCGAATTCCTAACAAAGACTCATTTATTTGAGATTTAAACAAAACTGGGGCTTCTTTCCTATAACCCACCGGATTGAAATATATTAATTAATCTTTATTATCGATTTTAACGTTAAAATGTGGCACTTTATAATCCTTAGGCAAGTAGCCTTTGGGGATGGCAGCCAAATTCCCGTCACGCTCTGCCCGATAATGGGGCGACATGATTTCGATGCCCCTTTCGTTACAAACATCCTGAATATGTTGATGAAGTTCGGAGTAAATGATAGCCTGTTTGGAAGCCTCTTGTGTATATGCATTGATTTGATAAGAAACGTAAAAATCGTCAAGACTGGTTTGTAAGACAAAAGGTGACGGTTTATTTTGAATAAAATTCGTTCTTAACGCTGCATCAATCAGGGCTTGGTGCATATCTTTCCAGGGAACATCATACCCAATCGTAACATTTGAATGAATAATCAAGCCCTCGACATTGCTATGTGTTGAGTAATTAATTGTATTCCCGGATAAGATAGAAGCATTTGGAATGGTAATTTCCTCGTTTTTAATAGTGCGCAAGCGGGTAACCAACATGTTTTTTTCAACAACATCGCCAACCATTTCGCCTAATCTGATTCGGTCGCCAATCTTAAAAGGCCGCATATAAGTAATTACCAGACCTGCGATCATATTTGCAATAGCTGATGAAGAACCCAAAGAAAACAAGATCCCTATAAATACCGATACACCTTGAAAAACAGCAGAATCAGATCCAGGTAAATAAGGAAATATCAACACAAACATAAATGCATAAAGTAAAAATCGCACAATATTAAAGGTTGGCATGGCCCAATCGGCATGAAAACCCGGCACCTTAAGTTTGCCTGCCTTTATTTCTGAAAAGATATACTTTACAAATTTCACAAAATATCTCATCACGAGATAAATAACAAGAATAGTAAACACATTAGGCAAATAATCCCAAATGGCAATAAATACGCGTTTAAAGGGAGACCAGATCAACCCAAAAAGCTTATCGCCCCACCCTCTTGTGAATGGGAAAATGCTGAATACCAAAGGAAGCACCAGATAAAGAAGCATGACGATGAAGAACCACTTGATAACTTTTAGACCCAAAAACACAAGCTTTAATTCCTGATCAGCGGTAAGAAAAGTATAATCCTTATAGGAAAGATCTTTTAGCCATTTGTCTTTCTTCTCTATCGAATACTCCATTAAACGAGAGTATCCCTTCCTGATAAGCCAAATCATGCCCCACACTCCGGCGATGACCAATATCACCAATCCGATCCGAATAAAAATCTTGCCCAGGCTATTCTCTCTTTTTGCCTCAGATATCGCTTCTTTAATTATTTCTGAATTTGAAGTGGCCAATTGCTCTTTTGATTGATCCACCCATAAAGCGTCAGACTCCGAAACACTCATGATGATGATATCTTCATAAATGATATCAATTGTATTTTCAGATTCGAGGGCACGTATTGAATCTACTTTCATGAAATCATCATCATACAAACGCCTAATCTTTTTTGAGATGTTGGTTGCCCTATCCTGTGGGGTAGAAGCCCCAATTTTATTGTAGATAAAAAAAAGTGTGTCTCCCAAGATGCCCATTACAGGATATCCTACTGCAGTTTGCCTTAATCTTTCAATTTGTGCTTTCTTCTCTGCAATTCGCTTAGATTCCTTTGTTTCCAACTCTTCGAGTTGAATCAATAGTTCCTCTTTTTTAAGATTGTCTGATGTTTTAAGGGAATTAAGTTGTTGCTCCAGTTCCAGTTTCTTTAACGAGTCGGCAACTTGTTGCTTCTCTATTTCTCCGAGTTTCTCTTGATAATACAGTAATACGGTGGCATTTAAAGAATCTTGTGTTACTGCAACGGTATCTGTGTGCACCGTAGTTGTATCTGACAGAGCTACAATTGAATCTTCCTGTGAATAACCCGGAAGGATATTGATCGCAAATAACAGCAACGTGGTCAAAATTGAAAATAGAGTTCTCATAAAAAATATTTCAAAGATGAATTGACACAATCAAACTTGATGCAATATATAACAGATGTATTATCGGAATGTTACTGAGAAAGAGTGACCTCAATCGTTTTTATCAATCTTAACGCGGAAATCAGGAGAATCAACCAGCTGGAATGTTGCTGAAGCAAATTTTATTTCCCCATTTAGTTTTTCTATTTCACTCAATATTCTCATAAACAAATCCGTTTTGGTCGTTCTTCTTTTTTTATAATCCACCACATACCTAACCGTAAATTCTATCCAGTTATCATTGGCAATTAAAGAAACCATTGGATCTGTCTGTGCGTTCTCAAGCATAAATCGCTGTTGCAAGGCAGTCCACTTCCCTTGTGATTGATCGGATAAATCGCCGATAATATCTTTTGTGCTTTGGGATAGAATTTCTTTTGTTTTTTCATAATTACTCCCATACTGAATCGGTATTTTTATTTCATCCCACAGAAAGGGAAAATCTCCTGAGTAATTAAAAACGGGCTCCTTAAAAACAAAACTATTAGCAACCATTACTATTCGTCCATTATACAGATCACCATCTACCCACTGCCCTATTTCCATAATGGTAGTGCGTAATACGCCAATATCCATCACATCTCCCTTGATCCCTCCAAGTTGAACACGATCACCCGTTTTATAAAATCCCCCAAACAAAATGGCCAGCCATCCTGCAAAAGAAGTGATAACCTCTTGCAGTGCAAAAGCAATCCCAGCACCGGCAACCCCTAAGGCAATTGTTAGTCCTCCGAGCTTATCGCTATAAACGATCGTGACTAACAGAATGGTTAGTATATAACCAATTACAGAAGAAAATTTCTTAGTTCTATAGCGATTATTTTTATTTTCCAACTTTGCAATAAACCTCTTCTGGATTGCCTTAATCAGCAACCAAATGATCATTACTCCAATAAACAAAGTAGCAATTTTACCAACCGTCGGATCAAACAATAAATCCTTTAGAGACTCTTCCATGATAATATTATTTTAAGCATCATTTTTTATAAAATACTCACGAATTTCTAATTTACCACTTATTTCCTAATCTGAAGATTTATTTATTCTTCGCCAAGTATCATAACCAGTCTACCTTGATTTATAATTTTCTCAGCTCATAAAGGTCTTTGCGCCTATCTTTAAGATTTCTCACACTTCCAAATTGATTTAGTTCTCGGAGCAAACCAAGATCCACATCAGCAATCAAAATCATCTCCGTATTCGGGGTGGCTTCGGCTTTTATTCCATTTACAGGAAATGAGAAATCGCAAGGAGTTAGAACCATCGACTGTGCAAACTGAATATCCATGTTGTGAACCTTGGGCAAATTGCCAACACTTCCGGCAATAGCCACATAACATTCATTTTCAATTGCCCTTGCCATGGCACAATTTCGTATGCGCGAATACCCATTTTGGGTGTCTGTTAAAAAAGGCACAAACAGGATATCGACACCCTCATCGGCCAACAAACGGCTTACTTCTGGAAATTCAATGTCGTAACAAATTAACACGCCGATTTTCCCACAATCGGTTTCAATGGCTTTTAAAACATTTCCACCTTGCATTCCCCAGACTTTCGCTTCGTCGGGCGTCACATGTAGTTTTTCAAATCGATCAACCGAGCCATCCCGTTTACAAACGTAGCCCACATTATAAAGTCGATCGTTCTGGATTTCGGGCATACTTCCGGTAATAATATTAATGTTGTATGTAATTGCTAGTTCTGAAAATTTCTGAACGACCTCTCCTGTATATTTTGCAAGTTCCCTGATTGCTTCTGGCTCAGAAAGGTGATTATTTTCAGCCATTAGCGGTGCATTAAAGAATTCGGGGAATAGTGCAAAATCAGAGCGATATCCAGAAACGGCGTCAATAAAATATTCGGCTTGATTCATTACTTCTTCTAAATTTTTATACGGCCGCATTTGCCACTGTATTAAACCCAAACGAACAATCTTTTTTAGCGAAACAGGTTGTTGTAATTGCTTCTCGTAATAGATATTGTCCCATTTTAAAAGAACAGCATATTCATTTGAAGCGTCATCCCCTTCCAAATAATTTTTGAGAATTTTTGAGGGATGAAAATCATTGGATGTCTGGAAGTTCAATACAGGATCATCAATTTCCTTTCGTCTAACCTTATCGATATATTCTTTGGGTGACATTTGATCGGCATACTTGTGATAATTAGGTATCCGTCCACCGAATACGATCCCTTTCAGATTGAGCCTCTCACAAAGCTCTTTGCGGTAATCATATAGCCTGCGCCCAAGCCTGAGTCCACGAAACTCAGGTTTAATAAATACCTCAATCCCATATAAAGTATCACCTTCCTCCGAATGTGTGTTAAACGTATAATTTCCGGTTATCTTTTTATACGTATGGTTATCGTCGAACTTGCCATAATCAACAATTAAGGATAACGCACAGCCGGCAATTTCGTTATTCACTTTTATAACGACCTGTCCTTCGGGGAAACGGTCAATCAATAATTTGAGGTGAGACATTTTCCAATATGCCTCTGGCATACCTGGATAGGATTCTATCATGGCTTCTTTCAGCCCTTGATAATCATCAAGACATAGAAATGTCAATTCAATATTTTCAATTTCTTTCATACCAAAAAGCACATATTTAATTCTATAATTATGGGTGAAATATATGATTTTAGTGAATACAAAAATCATTGTTGTTTAAGTAACAATTTGAAAAGAATTATTGTTAAAAAAAACCTCCGAAATAAACGGTCATAAACGAAAAAATAGAAGGGATGCCTTTAGGCATCCCTTCTCAGGGTAGAAATAGTTGATTTATGTGGAGAAAAAAACAACTCACGTAATAACCTTTTAACTCCAACTCAAAGGTTAACTTCAATATCAGAATCTTTAAAAACTTTTAAAGCACGAGCATAGCTTTCAGGTGTCTTTAAATTTATATTATTGCTCCTCAGCAGTTGCTTTGCATCCTTTTTCTGCATTTTTGAGACATACCTCAACAACGACTTTTTCTTTAAACTCACTGGCCTGTATCCGTTCTCATCATCATATAAAAAGAACCGGTTATTGGGTTCATATTTTTGATTCTTTAAAATATTAGTCGCATCACGATAGGGCGAACAAGTTACTAATTGAATTTGCCGAAAGCATAAAAAATCCACATCTCCATCATAGTACACCTGAAAGAAACGATCTCCATCGAATAGCCCATCAAAAAAGCGTAATTCGAAATAATACTTTTCACCCAAGTAATCAAACTCAAAACTCTCAATAGCTGATTTTTCAACTAAAATCATCGAATAATAAAGTTCATTGTAGCTAAGAAGCTCATCATGGTACCCATCATATTTAATCGGAATATCCGAGATCACATTCCCTGATAGCAGCGTGACACGTCCTTCAATCCAGTCATCAACTAAAAAAGAAGAGCCATCAAACCGCTCTTGCACAATGTATCTTTTCCCCATTATCTTTTCCTGATCCCACCCTGGTTCCAATTGCGCACTAGCAACCACTGTCAGAAACAGAAAGGGAAACAATATTATTAGTCGATAGTTTGATTTCATCAGTGAATATTTTTATTAGATCTGATATGTCTCTAGGCATAATAAGAAATGCGTCTAGCCTTCTTGTTTATTGAGTAACGCTAAAGTAGCGTACCAACTGTGCCAATTCTCCATTTCTCTTTCTACCCGAAATCTGCACCTTAAAAGTTCCTTTAATATCAGAAACTTTAAATTTTAATTGATTGTTTCTTTCTGCTTTCAATTCAGGCTCCCACAATAATACCTGTTTAAAATCAGGCATATTACTAGCCTGTTCATCTTGTTCAGCTAAACGAATAGCTTCTTGTAAAGTTTCGTACTCCAGCTTAAGAATCCTGTCAGACGAAAATATTTGAGAACCATCCAAATCCTTTGTGAAAATCGACAAAACCCCATCATATTTCTGATTTCCATAAAATCGTTGATAAGGCACAACATCAATCCAATCAATATCAGAGGAAGTCAAATTGGCAATTTTTCTTAACTCTTGCACAGGAACACCATCAATCAACATTAATGGTTCATCTGTGAAATAATCATCTAGCTCGCGGTCGAAAATATTAAGGGAGTAATCGCCCTTGCGGTTTCTGAAACGAACCGGGGAAAGCAATTCTTTTGAAATTTCGTTAAAATCAGACAACTCAATGTAATCATCAGGATCAACCTGAACATCCACCCTGCCGTAAAATGGGAATGAATACCCTGTTTTCTGTTTCGTGGCAGCAAATTCATATTCATTTATCTGATAAACTTTTCGATATGTAGTCAGTGAAATTGCATCGGCCAAATACTCGTTTATAGAATTTGATAACTGAACCGGGTTGGTGCCGAATTTCAATTTTTCATCAGCTATGTTTTCAACCAAATTAACTTTCAACTGATTAGTTTCATCCTCTTTTATGGCTTGAATAAACATAGGGAAAGAGCCATAGAACTCTTCCAGCAAGAAAAAGAACTGTCCGCTTCGATCTGTATTATAATAGTCAAAATAAGGAATTGAGTCAGGGATTGACAGAAAAACGGTTGCTCCATTAACCGGATTTCCGGTTGTTGCATTTGTGACTTCTCCTTGTATAACCACTCCTCGCTTTTCTGTGAGTAGCATCGTTTTATCAAAGTCAGGCTCAAGTGGCAAATACTGCGATTTCCACTCCGGAACATCTTCACTTACAATGACAGAAATTTCACCATCTAGCTCAGAAAAAAGAGCCTCATCAAGGGAAATCGAGAATACGCCATTTTCACGTTGCTTATAGGAGGATTTTAACCCTGAAACAGAGATTTGGCTACTCTCAGAAAGTGTCATCTCTTCAAGTTCTCCACGCTCAATAGTCAATTCCTGATCCTGATTTTCAAAACGGTTTAAAACGACAATTTCTTTACTAAAAAATGCCTGCCTTTCGTAGTGGCATGAATACGCAGTAATCAGATAACTTCCTGTGCTTAGTGAATCCGGCAGATACAAACTCCCTGATGCCTGATGATTCTCGATACTTAACTTTACGCTCGTTACCGGAATACCATCATTTGAAGACAAGCTGAGACAAAGCATCTGGAACTGCTGATTCTGTGGTACATATATTTTTGCTAACAACGTTTCTCCACTAACATAAATATCCCTGTCCGTAATCATCCAACTTTCATGCTTTTTTTGAGCTAAAAGCAATTGACTGCTTACGACCAACAAGATAACTGCTATGTATTTTATCTGTTTCATGAATTATCGAATTTCCCAAAATGCAGGTGCAGTATCTGATTCTATACTATTAGTTGCTGGAATCACCGCGGTGTTACTTGTTAAATGCATCACCGATTTCGTACTACCAAAATCAGACATCGCAAAAAACCGAAGATAGCGATACGAGCTAAGCTCAAAGAACCCAATCACCTCTTTATCGGGATTGTTTACACAAGTAAAATTTGACTCCAATTGCGAATAAACCGGATCAAATAATTTCCCTTCAGCCTCTAGTTGCCCATTCATGGATTCGTAAAAACTATACGATTTCTCAGACATTCCATACTGATCAACTTCAATAACCCAACCAACCATATGGGGATCTCTCTCCAAAATTTCGGTAGGCAGGTATAGCTCAAGTCTATTGCTCATGAAAAGTAAAGAATGTTTCCTCATCAAGTCCTCATTGCTGTATCGCAGAGGAGCTTTTATATTAAAGACACCCGTATCGTTGTTCTTTATCCAACCAAAAGTTGCAATGGAGGATCCTATTGGAGGATCAATCTTCCATTCCATTGTTTTGGTCATTTCAAAACGATACTGGGATAAGCTATCAGCAATCGGCAAATCAATGTAAGCAGTCAGTCCTGTTTTTTCAGTCTCAAATGGAACTCCCAGATAATTGTACCGATACTCGATAATTGTCTCAGGAATTACATATAATGAATCATAGGTAGGCACTGGAGGCATCAGTTCGATCTCAGACTCATATGTATCTCCTTCTGCCACAACAATTAGTTTATATGTTTTGCCAGGAATGGCATTATGGAAAAGCACAAAATTACCCGTTCCCGATTCTGCGCCCCAAAAAGAATGTCCTTCATCATTGATCAGTTCCACCGTTGCTCCCTCAACCTTAGACACCACCCCATTGTCATAAAAGTCCTGCGTTTTAGAAACTCTCACAAAGTTGACATCCTGATCATTTGTTATCAAGGCTTCAATAACAATGAAGTTTTCAACATCGTCAAGATCTGCTTGATAAATCTCCTCACAAGAGAAACAAGTCATCAGTATTAATGCGATATATAAAATCTTCTTACCCATTAGAATCTAAAATTATAGGTTATAGAAGGCACCGGAATCCCGATAATTGAAAATTTATAAAGACCGTACAAGCCGTTTTCTGCAATATTTTTGGTGTTTCGTTGATAATACACCGAATACGGGTTCTTTCGTCCATACAGGTTGTATATGGAGAAAGTCCAGCTCCCTTTCCATGAGCGTTTACGCTTTAAGTTTTCATCAACAGTAATGCTGATATCAAATCGATGATAACTTGGCATGCGATATTCATTCCTATCGGAATAATAGACAATTTGTTGGTCTCCATATGTAAATTTCTGCTCAGGCAAAGTAGTTGGTCTGCCTGAAGAGAGGACAAAGTTTCCTGATAAACGCCATCGTCTGGAAATTTGATAATTGGCAACAATTGATAGATCGTGTGGTTTGTCGTAAACTGAAGGATAATATTCTCCCCGGTTAATAATTTCCGAATCAAAGCTACTTTCGGTTTTACGCATGGTACGCGAATAGGTGTAACTTAGCCAACCATTAAGTCTGCCTGTCGTTTTTTTCAAGTAAACTTCAACACCGTATGCATAGCCATTTGCCTGAATAATATCTGTTTCCAGATCTTCGTTCATAACCAACTGAGATCCATCCTTATATTCTATTAGGTTTTCCAATTGCTTATAATATGCCTCAATTGAAGTTTCCAGATTGCTCCGTGTATAATCCTTAAAAAAACCAAGAGCCAATTGATCTGACAAAAGTGGCTCAATATGGTAGTCACTCAACTTCCAGAAATCAGCAGGTGAAACAACAGAGGTATTCGAAATTTGATTTGCAAATTGACGTGTGCGCTGGTATGCCCAACGAATAGAACCACCCGAATTTAAACTATATTTAAACGAAAGGCGTGGTTCAAGTCCTGTATATGTTTTAATGACTTCATTCTTCCCAAAAACAAGTGAGTCAACAATATGCTCAACCGATGGGGAGTAGGCTTCATCATATAGATATACGGTAGATGCCCCTAGATTACTATAACGCGCATAGCGTAGTCCCAATGTCATTGAAAGTTTATTGCTCAAGTCAAACTCGCCTTCTGCAAAGCCTGCCATTTCAATAGCCTGCTCATCATCAATTTTTCTATTTTCGATAGACGATATGTTGCTCACAGGTTTAATCTCACCCGGGTTAACCTTTTGTGCTGAAACTTGCACCCCGACATTAAGTTTCATCTTTTCTCCGGGCATGTAAGACAAATCGTACTTTACCCCAGCATATTCTGTTCCTGTTTTAAGTTTGTAGTCGTGCTCACTCAACTGTTCTTCATCTTCTTCATTCAGACTAAAGTCATATAAACTGTATGAAATATTTAGGTTGGATACGACTTTCTTTCCGATTCCAAGTTTCCAGTTGATTGCTGTGATGAGGTTGGTATAACGATATAATGAGCTTGAATTCAGATTAAACTCATCTCCGCTATTATACGCCATCAATTTCAAGTTATGTTTGTCTGAAAAATGCAGATTAATATTACTGTTCAAATCGTAAAAATTTGCAACACTATTCCTAAAATCAACATCCTTCATCTGTCGTAAAATCCAGTCAGAATAAGTAGAACGACCACCAATTAAGAAGGTACTCTTCTTGTCTTTCACAAAAGGGCCTTCAAGTGTAAAACGACTATTTATCACTCCAACACCTCCGTCAAATTGAAGATTTTCGGACGAGCCTTCTTTGAGTTGTACATCCATAACAGAGGCAACCCTATCACCATAACTTGCAGGCAAACCACCCTTATAGAGGGTCACATCGCTTACCGCATCCGGATTTATCATAGAAAAGAACCCGAATAAATGACTTGTATTATAGATTGGTGCTCCATCAAGCAAAACAAGGTTTTGGTCTGAGTTACCACCACGCACATTGAAGCCAGAGGAAAGCTCGCCAACGCTCTGGACACCAGGCATCATAATCATGCTTTTTATAACATCCGCCTCACCCATAAGCACGGGTAATTCTTTGATTACCTTAGAATTTACTTTCATCATACTCATTTGGGTACGTGAAGCATTGCTATTATCACCAGTTACTGTTATTTCATCAAGATTATGGGTTTCCTCAAATAACTCAAAAACCACTTCCCCATCTTCAAAAAGCTCAATTTCTTGTTGAACAGGTTCAAATCCTACAAAACTAATTTGCAATTGATGGCTGCCTGTAGAAAGGGGAATTTCAAATTCACCCTTCGCATTTGTTGTAAATCCCTCTTCCAAATCACGAACATAAACGATTGCTCCGTTTAGACGATCCCCAATTTTGCCATCTGTAACCGTTCCTTTTATTGTCGCATTTTGATAACGTCCTTCATTTATCGGGTCACCAATATAGAGGACCGCACTTTCTTTATAACTTCCCCCATTACCTGAAGTTGAACGAGGGAAAAGAACTATTGCGTCCTGAAAAAACCGATAGCTTATATCGCCTTGCCCAAACAGCTTGTTAAAAACCTGAACAACAGGTATTTGATCAAAGGAACTACCAATAACCAATGAATCAATCCATTCTTTTTGGTAGTAAACTTTTAAATCATACTGATCTTCAAGGTGATTAAAAAAGTCTATGGCAGATGTATTATTGAAGGAACCGGAAACCTCAATTTCTTTCACATCAGACTGAGCATTAGCTTGATAAAAACTAACGAAGAGAAGGCATACCAATATTAGGTTAAGCTTCGGCATGAATCAGGGATGTCAAGTTTTAGTTCTGGGTTTGGTTTTTTGCGCAAATCATTAAAACAATATCAATAACTTACAACTTCACTTTGACTAAGTTTTGTTAACCGGGTTTAATATAGAATTATCTTTTTTTAGAAATTATAGTTCAATCCGGTATAGACTCCAATCGAATAGGGTTTAAACGTAACCTCAGGATTATTATTTAACGAACCTAGATAATATTTCACTTGAGGCTCCACTCTAATTTTGAGATTGTTATTCAACTTATACCCCAAGCCTAAACCCATGCTTGTAGAATAATTAAACTTACTCATGCTTTGGGTTTTACCGACATTATATCGACCTTCTTCATTTTCAAGATAAGTTTTATTGCTTACCAATAAGCCGGTATTTATCCCACCTAAAACTTGCAGCTCAAATCCTGCATCCAAAATTTGATACCGAATAATGAAAGGCAACTCAACATACTCAAAACGTTGATCAAATGTAGCTTTTGATAATGAAGCCTCACTCCTTGAACTTGTAGTTTCTAGCGTATTTGTAAGCTGTACATCAGCAGGTAATTCATTAATCTCTATTACACCAGCGACAGAATTCATTTGCACATTGTCGGATTGAATAGAAACAGCAGTGGCAAAATAGCCCTCTGCAACGTCAACATTATCATATGACAAGCTCTTATAAGACGCCTGATTTGTGGATGATTGTCCTTGTCGATTATAATAGACTCCACTTTGAATGCTCCATCTTTTACCGACCTTATATTCCACCGTAAATCCACCATCAATTTTCACCTCATTATTCGCCCCGGCATAAGACATATTGCTTGCATAAACGGCTCCGTGCGAACTTTGATTGACAGAATAGGCAGGAACTAAAACCATACCAACACTCCACGATGTTCCCGGATCATCTGCTTCATTCATCGCCATCTGTTTTTTGTTTTCTTCTATCAACATCTTATCTCCATCGGTGAGCATCGGATTATTTTGAGTCACCAAAAATGAAAACTCTTTTAGCCTAATGACTGACGGATCTAATTCAACAAGCAAGGAAGATACAGGTTTTAGAACCATCATATCTTCACTTGTCTGACGAAGGTTCAGCGGTTGAGTTTGCTGCTGCACAGGCTTCTGAGAAGCTTCAGCTACAACAACATCAGTAAATATTGGTTCAGGGACAATTTCTTTTTCTGATATTACAGGCTCGTTTTCTACCAAAACTGAAGATTCTATTTCGACAGCCTCATCTACCATTTTGTCTTCGGCATCAACCATCTGCTGTTCGATTGTATTAGGAATAAGAACCGTATCATTATTACTTTGATAGGATTGCCAACCAAACACGAAAGCAAGCAAAAGAGCAGCCGCGACTCCGCTAAGGCGCAAAATCAAAAACAGACGTTTCTTCTTCTTTGCACTTTGGAATTGCTGTATCTGCTCCCAAACATTCGAAGAGGGTGCTTGCTCAAAATCTGCTAATTTCGAGCGGAACAAATCATCCAATATGTTGTCATTTTCTATCATGCAGAACAATTATTTTCTCATCAAAACATTCCACAATTTTCTTTTTCAGTATCATTCGGGCACGTGCCAAATTCGATTTAGACGTTCCTATGGAAATCCCCATTTCTTCGGCTATTTCTTTATGATTCAATCCTTCAATAACATATAAATTGAAAACCATTTGGTATCGGGCAGGTAATTCCCGGACTAAATCCAGCAAGTCATTTGCTGATATCTCTGATATTATTTCATCGTTCAAATCAGGTGTTTCATATGCGACTACATCTTCAACAGGAAAAACAACACGTTGCTTCCTAAATTTTTCCAACGAAATATTAACCATCACTCTTTTCATCCAACCTTCAAATGAACCTTCATGTCTAAATGTTCCAATTTTATCAAAAACCTTAATAAAACCTTCATGGAGGTTATCTTCAGCTTCTTCTTTTTCTTTTGAATAGCGCAAGCATACACCAAGCATTTTGGGGGCAAACATCTGGTATAAACGAGCCTGTGCCTTCGTTTTTCCAGCTGCACATTCTTTAATAAGCTGAGTTAGTTCCTCCAAGGTTAATCAATTGGTCAAAATCAAAATTAACGAATTCCTCCAATTTTGAAGCAATTCTTTGTCCCCTGGCAATGAGATGGAATAAAAGCTCAAATGGTTGCGTTACATGATCACATAATAAATTCTCAAAAACTCACGCAACCATTTTAAAAGAAAAACAATCTTAGTGTCAACACGTCAACAAAAAAGATATGCGAAATTTGATTTTTACATCTTTCATCATGCTGCTTATTATGGCAACTACTTCTTGCCAAGAAGAAGACCCCGAACCCACATCAACAGACATTCAGATAAGCCTAAAATCTGAACAGGTGATTGAAGCTGACAATCAATTTGGATTTGAGCTTTTAAACCTCATCGTTAACGAAGAAACTGAGAATGATAATTTGATGGTTTCGCCAATGAGTGTTTCATTAGCACTTGCCATGGTCTATAATGGAGCAGAAGGTGACACAAAATCACAAATGGAAGAGATGCTCCACAAAAACGGATTAAGCTCAACCGACATAAACAAAGCCTATAAAAATTTAGTGGAAGCATTAGCTAGCCATGACCCAGAAGTTGAGCTATCCATAGCCAATTCTATTTTCTACAATCAGGCATATTCTCTCAACCAAGCCTTTCTTGATACCAACCGCTACTACTACGAAGCAGAAATTGAAGGATTGGATTTTGCAGATTCAAATGGCACATTGAACACCGTAAACAATTGGGTGAAAGCAAAAACAAAAGATAAAATCGAAAGCATTTTGGATCAGGTTTCACCAAACGATGTACTCTATCTAATAAATGCCATTTACTTTAAAGGTGAATGGACATACCAGTTTGATGAACAGGAAACGCATGACCGAGCTTTCCAAATAAAATCGGGCACAGAGGTAGATGTGCCAACAATGACAATCAAAGAAAGCTTTAATTACACCAGCCAGAACGAGTTCGAATTATTAGAACTCCCCTATGGCAGCGATAAATATTCCATGCTGATTTTTCTTCCTCATGAAGGGCATTCAGCAAATGAGATAGCAGCACTTCTAAATCCTAACAATATTGAAATGTGGTTGGAAGATATGTACACCACAAGCAAAACGGTTTATTTTCCCAAGTTTGAGTTTTCTTATCAAAATAGCCTCGTTGACAATCTCAGGTTATTGGGAATGCAGGATGCTTTCTCAACAACTGATGCTGACTTTTCGGGCATAGCCAATGTTTACCTATACATTTCAGAGGTACTTCACAAATCGTATATTAAGGTTGATGAAGAAGGAACAGAAGCCGCAGCAGTAACCGCAATCACATTTGAGACCACTTCAATGGGGCAGGAATCCATTTTTAATGTTGATCACCCTTTTATTTTTGCCATTCGCGAGAAAGATACAAATGCCATTCTATTTATCGGGAAAGTATCAAACCCATTAGATAACGGAGAATAAGAACAACAATCAATTCGGTATTCATTTTATTTAAAAAGATAAGGGTTTCACAATGTGAGGCTCTTATTTATTTAAGTTTTTCAAAGTATAGACTTAGGTTATTATTTTTTATTAGCTCATTAATCTCACTTCTAGTTAATTCATCTTTTTCAATATCTTCTTTTAACTCCCAAAATTCAGAATATGGAGATGTATCAAGGATATGTTCAAGTAATATTGAACTCGGCATACTGCATCTGTCATTTTCAATCTCCCATGTATAATATTCAGAGATTGTGATATTAAGAAAAGCATCAGTATTAAAATATGCCTCCTGATCAAGAATATAATTATCAACTAATTCTGTTCTATATCTATAAGAAATTTTGCTATCGGTTTCATCTACTGAATTGTCACAAGCATAAGTTGATTTACGAAAAATAGTTTCATCTCGCACTCCAACATCAACAAGATCAAAATAATCCCCATTGGTTTTGTATATTGAAAATCCTGGGGGTGTTTCTGTGCTAAATACTTGTTCTTCTTCGGGTTCATCTTTTTCACAGCCTGTTCCCAAAATAGTTATGCTTAAGGGCAGTAAAAACAGCAGGATTAATGATGATTTCAATTTTCTCATATTCACTTTAGTTTATTAAAATAAAGACTTAATTTATTATTTTTTATTAGCTCATTAATTTCGGATTTCGTAAGCTCTTTTATGTCAAGATTTTCTTTTAATTTCCAAAATTCAGAATATGGATTTTGATCCAAAATGTGGTTATATAATGAATCAACAGGCATGCAGTATGTATCGTTTTCAATTTCCCATTGATAATATTCTGCTATACTAATATCTAAAAATACATCAGTGGAAAGGACTGCAGATATACCCAAAATATAGTTATTTTCTAATTTTTGTCTTTTACTATAAGAAACAATATTATCATACAGATCAACTGTATTCCCATATGCAAAAGTTGGTTGGCGAACAATAATATCATCTTGCATTCCCACATCAACGAGATCAAAATAATCCCCATTGGTTTTATAAATTGCAAAACCCGGAAATTCAGTGCTAAATACTTGTTCTTCTTCGGGTTCATCTTTTTCGCACCCTGTTCCCAAAATAGTTATGCTTAAGGGCAGTAAAAACAACAGGATTAATGATGATTTCAATTTTCTCATATTCACTTTAGTTTATTAAAATAAAGACTTAATTGGTTGTTTTTAATTAATTCATTAATCTCACTTTTAGCAAATTCGTTACTTTCAATATTACTTTCTGTTTGCCAGAATTCAGTATATGGTGATGTATCAAGAATATGATCTTCAATCAGATCATGAGGCATACTGTATGTTTCGTTATCAATTTCCCAATTATAATATTCTTCTATCGTTAGATCCAGAAAAGCATCTGTCGTATAAACTGCTTCTCTATCTAAAATATAACCATCCTCCAACTTTGTCCTATATTTATACGTGATCTTACTCCCTTCAATATCAAGTTTATCTCCAGAAATAAATGTAGGTGTCCTTACTATATTATCATCACGCATACCAATATTAACAAGATCGAAATAATCCCCATTGGTTTTGTATATTGAAAATCCTGGGGGTGTTTCTGTGCTAAATACTTGTTCTTCTTCGGGTTCATCTTTTTCACATCCTGTTCCCAAAATAGTTATGCTTAAGGGCAGTAAAAACAGCAGGATTAATGATGATTTTAATTTTTTAGGTTTCATTTTAGTGTTTTTGACCTGGTTAATACTAAAGCCTTACAGCAAAAGTAGACTGATAACTTTAAATTACTAGTGAAGATAATTAAGATTAATAATGACAAGGAATGGTTGCGTCTCTTTTACCTTAAAAAATCATTGTGCAATATTAATTAATCCGACTTTGGGGAAAATGCGCCCCACCAATACGCATGTTTATAAACATAGATTGTCGCTTTATAAGTTAAGACATTCGGTATTTATGCAAAAAACATTGAGGGCATCACTTAACGTGACACCCTCAATAAATATTTAAAAGCAAGGGATCCGATCTTTTGAGAAGATGGGATCCCTTAACATATTTCCTATTTCAATGCTTCGTTACAAATGAATCACTTCATCGTAGGCAGCAGCGGCAGCTTCCATAATTGCTTCACTCATGGTTGGATGTGGATGAATGGATTTCATCAATTCATGTCCTGTTATTTCCAATCGCTTGGCAACAACCAGTTCTGCAACAATTTCAGTCACATTGCCTCCAATCATATGTCCACCAAGCAATTCTCCGTATTTCGAATCAAAGATCAACTTCACAAAGCCATCTTTTTGTCCGGCAGCGCTTGCCTTTCCACTTGCCGAATATGGGAATTTACCAACCTTAATGTCATAACCCGCTTCTTTCGCTTGCTTCTCTGTCATTCCAACAGAAGACACTTCCGGGCTTGTATAGGTACATCCCGGGATATTACCATAATCAATGGCTTGCGGATTTAAACCGGCTATTTTTTCCACGCAGGCAATTCCTTCCGCAGATGCCACATGCGCCAATGCAGGTCCGTGAATAATATCGCCAATTGCATAAACGCCAGCGACGTTAGTCCGGTAGAAATCGTCTACTTTAATCTTTCCTTTTTCAATCACTACACCGACTTCCTCAATACCAACATTTTCAATATTTGGTGCAATACCGACTGCTGAAAGCACAATTTCAGCCTCAATAATCTCTTCTCCTTTTTTTGTTTTAACAGTTACCTTGCAAAGTTTACCTGAAGTATCTACAGACTCAACGGATGCACCGGTAAGCACTTTCATCTTCATTTTTTTAAATGAGCGTTCAAGCGTTTTAGAAACTTCCTCGTCCTCATTTGGAATTACGTTAGGCATGTATTCCACTAAAGTGACCTCTGTTCCAATAGACTGATAAAAATAGGCAAACTCACTACCAATTGCTCCTGATCCGACGACCAGTATTGATTTGGGCTGCTTGGGTAATGTCATGGCTTCTCGGTAGCCAATCACTTTTTCCCCATCTTGCTCCAGATTGGGCAATTCACGCGAACGTGCACCTGTAGCCAGAATAATGTGCTTTGCTGAATGATTGGAACGATGCCCCGTTTCATCAAGCACTTCTACGGCATTTCCACCCAAGAGGCGTCCAAAACCGTTTATTACTTCAATTTTATTTTTTTTTAAAAGAAACTGAATCCCCTTGCTCATTCCTTCGGCAACACTGCGGCTACGCTTTACCATCGCTCCAAAATCGGGTTTCACCTCTCCGGAAATGGAAACACCATAATCAGATGCATGCTTGGCGTACTCGTATGCTTGCACACTTTTCAGCAATGATTTTGTAGGAATACAACCCCAATTCAGACAAATTCCACCAAGGTTTTCTTTTTCAACAACCCCGACTTTCATTCCAAGTTGAGCAGCTCTTATTGCAGCAACGTAGCCGCCGGGGCCGCTCCCAATAACTAATATATCGTAACTCATAATATATGATTCTATTATTTATTCAACTTAAAACAGAACAGTTTAATCCATAAAAAGTTTTGGAGAGATATGGCTTGATTACTCAAGGAAGAGAATACAGGAAGTATACTTTAGAGAACAAAAAAAAGCCTGCAAATTGCAGGCCTTCATATTATGGCATTAATTCATTTAGTTTTTCTCCGAGAGCGTCTCCTCTAAGATCTTTCGCAATAATCTTACCTTCTTTATCTAACAAGATGGAGTGAGGAATAGACTGAACGCCATAAAGTTGCGCCACCTCATTTTGCCAGTAATTTAAGTCTGACACATGATGCCAGGTTAAATTATCATTCTTAATAGCATTTACCCAGTCTTCTTTTTCCCGATCAAGAGAAACGCCAATGATATCGAATCCTTTGTCTTTATATTGGTTATAATTAGCAACTACATTTGGATTTTCCTGCCGACAAGGCGCACACCATGCAGCCCAAAAATCGATCAAAACATATTTTCCCCTCAAAGAGGATAAGGTAATGGGATTACCTTCCGGGTCGTTCATGGTGAAATCAGGTGCTTCAACGCCTATGGCCGTTTTCCCCTGCAAACCCAGCATACTCTGTAACTCTTTCATGTACGCCGACTCACTAAACTCCGTAGAAAATGAATCAACTAATGATTTTAGCTCATTGTATTCAAGCTCATTTGCAAGCACTGAAAGTGTAAGAAAAGGAGCCACGATTGAATTGCTGTTTTCTTTTACGAAGTTCTTCACATAAACGATCATATTATCCATGGCAGCCTGATAATTGATCTGAATACGTTCCACTTCATCCGAATTTCCTGCAGCAGCAGCCTGTGTATATTCTTGCTGATACTGGGTCATCTGAGTATTCATCTCATCCAGTTTCTCAATGTATACATTTAGAATGTCAGTTGAGGGTGAGCCACTAACAACTGCTCCTGTAATGCTATCTTTATCCGCTTCAACCTTAATACTGGCATTCTCCAAAAAGAATTGAGTAAAATAGTCTTGCTGGTTCAATCTCAGGTAATGCATTTCCGGCACACTTGCTTCACCTTCGAATTCAAACTTACCAGCCACAATATCTGAAGAATCAATTGCCAGAGCTTCCCCGTTCTCTGCTTTTATCAAGTATACTTTCCCGGAATCTAAGTTTGAGATATTACCCGAAATTTTATAACTGGTAGAATTACTTTGGCATGCAGCCAAAAAGATTGTTAAAACAAAGAACAAGATTGAATTTTTCATTTTTATAATTTATGATTTATGATTCGCTATCAGCTTACCCAAAAGTCACTTATAATAAACGCATAATATGCCGAGTAATTACTCCGATATGTGAATTTATTGAAACTCACGTCAGCCTTTATCTCTTTGAAAGCGGTAATATGAATCTAATAATTCTTTAGCCGCAACAAACGAGCTCAACTCTTCATTCAGAACATTTTGCTCCAGTTTAGGAATCATCTGCTTAATATCCGCATCTTGATAAAAATTGCTTCTCAGTTGTTCATTAATCGTTTCATACATCCAAAACTTTGCTTGTTCGTTTCGCTTATGTTGAAAATACCCGGTTCCATTTACTTTATCCATATAGTTATTTATGGTATCCCAAATTTGACCAATACCATTCTTTTTCACTGCAGAACAAGTCAACACCTGAGGTTCCCAGCCAGATTCTGTTGGAGGAAACAAATGAAGCGCATTCATATATTGAACTCTGGCCATTTCAGCCCGGTTAATATTATCGCCATCTGCCTTATTAATTGTTATGGCATCTGCCATTTCCATTATCCCTCGCTTTATTCCCTGCAATTCATCTCCTGCACCAGCCAACATCAGTAATAAAAAGAAGTCAACCATAGAATGAACAACGGTTTCGCTTTGACCAACTCCGACCGTTTCAATAAAAATAGTGTCGAATCCGGCAGCTTCGCATAAAATAATTGTTTCACGAGTTTTACGAGCAACCCCTCCTAGAGATCCGGCTGATGGAGAAGGTCTAATATAGGCATTGGGATCTGCTGACAACTCTTCCATCCGGGTTTTATCACCCAAGATACTCCCTTTGGAACGTTCGCTGCTGGGGTCAATTGCCAGAACAGCCAACTTTCTTCCTTGTGAAGTGATATACTTCCCCATCGATTCGATGAACGTACTTTTCCCAACACCAGGCACACCGGTAATACCTATACGAACTGACTTGCCACTATATGGTAGGCACTTCAGTATTATTTCCTGAGCAGCTTTCTGATGTTCTTTTTTGGAGCTTTCTATTAAAGTCACGGCCTGACTTAAAAGGGTAATGTTTCCATCCAATATTCCACGGACATATTCATCGACAGGAAGCAAAGACCTTCGCTTATTTTTTAAAAAACGTTCTATTGAATTATTGTTGAAAGAATCCGGTTGTTCAATTCCCTTATTTACTGCCAACGCCTTATATTGATCCTCATTTTCAACATGTTTTTGATCCTTATCCAAGCCCATCATAAAAATTTTTTACGAAGGTAAAACTTCAACCAATATAAAAAAAATAAGCCGCTTCAAAATATGAAACGGCTTTGTCAATTATGTCAAATTCAATTTAACTTTCTGTCAAAACATTTGATGCAACCCTTAAAATGCTCGTTGGGTTTTTAGGGTCATTTGTGATAATTGTAATCGCCTTGTTTTGGCGTCCCTTTTTCCCTGTTGAATTAAAAACAACCTTGAGTGGGACAGTTTCATTAGCTCCAATAACTTTCTTTTCTGGAGTAACTGCCGTACACCCACATGATGTTTTCACATTGCGAATTATCAAATCTCGAACACCTGTGTTTTTTATCGTAAAAGTGTACTCGACCTTGTCTCCTTGCTTAATTTCACCAAAGTCGTGACTTTGCTCATTAAATGAAATGACTGGGGAATTAGATAATTCAGTTTGCGATAAGATTGAGAAATCTTCTTCAATTGTTGCTGAAACACCAATCGAATTTTTATAATCTGATTTGCCATCGATATTCATGTACATCCGGTGCATCACATAACCATATGTTTGAATCTTACTTGCATCGTAGGTAACAATAATATTCCCTTTTTCACCCACCTTTAGTGTGGCTGGCACAACTTTCACACTTAAATGAGAGGGTGGAGTTTTAAAATCAAGCGTTACATCTTCGTTCGAATCATTTACAATTTCCAAGCTATCTACTAAAACTTCATTTTCCTTTATTTTTGTAAATGCAATGTGATTTGATGTTGACCTTACAGGGCCAATCTCGCGCGGGTAAAGTTCTGCTATCGTTCTCGCACGTGCCTCTGCAACACCTTTAATTCGTAAGGTTGTTCTTGGCGTTTCGCCATTAGCAGTAACCGTAATTGTTTTATTGAACGCTCCTGGCCTGTTAGCCGGATTGTAACTAACCTTAATAAATCCCTTTTCACCCGGAGCAACTGGTTTCTGAGTCCATTCAGGGGTAGTGCAACCACACGAAGCCTGCACATTACTTAAAATTAATGGCGTACTTCCTTCATTTGAAAAATTGAAATTATAGCTCTGAACCCCAGCCTCTTCTTTGAATGTTCCAAAGTCATGTTCCGGGGTTTCAAATACTATTTTAGCCTGAGAAGATTGTGCAATAACATGTCCCGAAACAAAAAATGAAGCAAGGATGATAAAAAGAAATTTTACTTTCATGGTATATAATATTTAATATCAATTTTTTTCAAATGTATAAATACGATTTCATTTACAAAACTAAAAAAGGGAAATATTAAGGAGTGTTAATTGCCACAAACTTTTGTTAACAATTTGTTAATGAGTGCTTTTTACTGAAAAAATGACTAGTTTCGCTTCTTACAAAAGAAGCATTTCAGAAAAAACATGGGAAGAAGCACGATTCGAGTCATCATTATTTTAGCAACGTTTTCGGTTCTTGGAATTATTTTCATTCAATTCTTTTTCTTAAAAAGCACGGTTGACATGAATGAAAAGAAATTTCATGAATCTGCTACCCAAGCCTTAAAAAATGTTGCACAAAGCCTTATTGATTATAATGTAGAAACAAAAGGGTATTTAAGCACGCAAGATTTGTCGAGCTCCGTTGATCAAATATCTAACAACTACTATGTGGTCAATGTAAATGACGAGATCAGTCCGACTTTACTTGGTCACTTTCTTGTCACTGAATTTGGTCGATCTAACCTAGATCTTGAATTTGAATATGCCATTTATGACTGCGAGAGCAATAAAATGGTTTATGGCACTGCACTTCAAGAGGATAATGACAGCTTAACTTACGAAAGTTATAGTATCTCAGAAGGATCAGACTGTACCTCCGAAGATGTTTTTTTTGAAAATCACTACCAGCAAACATCAACTGGATCGTTCAAAAATTACATGCCAACTTGCGATAAGTATACCTACTATTTTGGTGTTACTTTTCTTGAGCGTTCCGAATATTACACCAGTGAAATCCAAAGATGGTATTGGGTCAATGGCTTTATGCTCATCGTTATTTTATTTTTTGGATATACATTATACGTAATTTTCAAACAGCGAAGACTCAGTGAAATTCAAAAGAACTTCATCAACAACTTGACACATGAATTCAAAACCCCTATTGCTGCCATTGATTTATCAGCTAAGGTTTTGGGTGATCCGAAAATCATAAACCACCCCAAAAGGTTGGAAGAATATTCAAAGATCGTTGGTGAGCAAACTCAAAGACTTTCATCTCAGGTAGAAAAAGTGCTTCAGATGGCAAGTATTCAAAAACAGAAAATACAACTCGAAAAAGAACGGCTTGACCTTTCTGTGTTCATAAAGAAATGCATTGCCGACTTTAAAGCCAGTCAAAATGGGAATGAATATCTTATTGAGTTTATTCCGCCTCTTCATCCCATTTTCATTGAAGCGGATCAGCTCCATTTCTCCAATATCATTTTTAACATTCTAGATAATGCATTTAAATACTGTGATGAAGTTCCAAATGTAAAAATCAGCATCACAAAAAAAGGGAAGCGCATACAGCTCAATTTTGCAGACAATGGTATTGGCATAGCCAAAGAATATCGGAAAAAAATATTTGGAAAGTTTTTCCGTGTCCCAACTGGAGATATCCATAACGTTAAAGGCTTTGGATTGGGATTAGACTATGTGAAAAAGATAGTCAAGCGTCATGGGTGGAATATTGACGTATCTGAAAATTCATTAAAAGGTAGTATTTTTATAATTACAATACCTGAATAATTATGGATCTAAAAGGAAAAAAAATCATACTAGTCGAAGATGATAAGACTTTAAACTTTATCATCCGAGATAATCTGGAAGAAGCCGGATACAATGTAACAGCTGTTGAAGATGGCGAAAAAGCATTAAACGTTTTAAACAAAGAAGAATTTGATTTATGCCTGTTTGATGTAATGCTTCCTAAACTTGATGGGTTCTCACTTGCAAAAAAGGTTAGAGAAAAAAATCAGCTAATACCTATTTTATTCCTCACGGCCAAATCACTCAATGAGGATAAAATCAATGGATTTGCTCTAGGAGGAGATGACTACATCACCAAACCTTTCAGCATGGAAGAATTACTCATGCGAATCAAGGTATTCCTCAAACGCAGTCATGCCGGCAATGATGATCTGGAAGAAATCAAAAATTGCAAGGTCGGTCATTTTGATTTTTATTTTGACAATCTAAGCCTTCAGGTAAAAGACGAAAAAAGGATACTAACCTACAAAGAGGCTGAGCTTCTGAAATATTTTTGTGAAAACCCCAATACTGTACTAAGTCGATCAGATATTCTAAAAAGCGTATGGGGCTCGGATGATTACTATCTTGGACGAAGTCTAGATGTATTCATTTCCCGTTTACGAAAATACCTAAAAAGCGACCCTGATATTAAAATAATCAATCTACATGGCATTGGGTTCCGTTTCAATGCTCCAATCGAAAGGAAATAAGCTATTTTTGCTTAAATGCAAAATTGAACAAAATGGCTGTTTCACAAATCATCATACTCATAATCGTAGGATTAGCGGCAGGTTTACTTGGTGGAACCTTAGGTGTTGGAGGCGGAGTTATTGTCATTCCTGCACTCATTCTAATTTTTGGGTTTTCACAACACAGTGCGCAAGGTACAGCAATGGCTTTTATGTTGCCTCCCGTCACTTTACTGGCAACTATTAATTATTGGAAAAACGGATATGTTGATTGGAAAGTGGCATTAATTCTTTCGGCTATGTTCTTCATTGGAGCTTATTTTGGCTCGATGCTTTCTATCAATTTACCAGAAAGAATCCTTAAAAAGATTTTCGGAATGTTCCTTGTTATAGTAGCCCTTCGAATGATTTTTTCTAAATAACTTTTTTAGAACAAAAAAACCCTCACAATTGAAGGGGTTTTTCATCAAATATGTCCTGTGCTATAGATACTCATCACCAAAGGAAACCCCCATCTTCCTTGCTTTTTGAACTAGAGAGTAATCCTTATCAACCAAACTAAGCTTATCGCTTATTTCCTCTAAAGGAACAGTTGTTAATTCATTATTTTTCATGGCCACCATCGTTCCGAAACAACCTTCAGCGATACATTGTGCCGCAAAAGCACCATATCGAGTTGCTAATATGCGATCCATTGGACTTGGGCTTCCTCCACGCTGAGTGTAACCCAACACAGTTTCTCTTGTTTCAATGCCAGTATAAACTTGAATAGCTTCAGACAAATGACTAGCAGCAGACCTATTCTTTGGATGATCGATACCTTCAGCAACAACGACAATTGAATAAGGCTTATTACTTTCATATCGCTCTTCAATTTTTTTGCATACAGAGCGAATATTGTATTCTAATTCAGGTATTAAAATAATATCGCCTCCTCCAGCCATCCCGGCAAATAAAGCAATCCATCCTGCATGATGTCCCATTACTTCGATAATCATAACCCGTTGATGCGAATTTGCAGTAGTATGCAATCGGTCAATTGCCTCTGTTGCAATTTGCAGGGCAGAATCAAACCCAAAAGTAACATCTGTTCCCCAAACATCATTATCAATGGTTTTTGGAATTCCGATCACATTTAATCCTTCAGCTCTCAGGCGATTGGCTGTTTTCATTGTTCCATTTCCACCGATACACACAAGAGCATCCAGTCCAAGTTCGTGATAATTCTGTTTTATCAACTCTGGCTTTTCACTATCTCCCTCCTTAACAATCTTATATGGCTTTTCACGCGAAGTCCCTAAAATTGTACCTCCCAAGGTAAGAATCCCAGACAACATCGATTCTTTTAGTTCAATGTAATCTTTCTCAATTAACCCGGAATACCCTGCATTAAAACCAATTACTTCCATTCCATACTCAACGATAGCCGTTTTCCCAACTCCCCTAATCGCTGCATTTAACCCCGGGCAATCCCCTCCGGCTGTTAACATTCCAATTCGTTTTGGTTTAGTAATACTCATAATTTCAAATTTTGATATTCTGCATCCAATTAATCATCATTCGAAAGTAATAAAACAAATCCTCTTATTATATACTTTGTAGCAATTTGAAAAATGAAATCAATTGAGATATAAGCATCAAATTTAAATGCCAGTTCAGATAGACCTTCATACTATTGATGTTTTTTCATTCAACAACCCAAATCATTTCAACTTTAACGAATTTAAACCTTCAGAAACGATACAGTGCCTTCCAAAGTCGATTGCAATTAGATAAAGGGTGTGATAGTTATACGGAGCTAGGAAAGCTTTTCTTTCGTTATAAAAGTTTAACCTGCTACAATTCTTTTGGGAGAGGATTCTAAAGATGGAGTGATTCCCATTACAAAAAAATAGATACATTCTTGTAACGTAAGGAGCAAAAAAAAGTCCGGTTCAAATGAATGAACCGGACTTTTGTATATCACAAAGTAACCTTAGTCAATAACAGTTTTCTTACGTGATGAGTAGTTAATGTGCAAGGCTGACATTTTGCGTAGCTCTTGTTTAACTTCTGAGACGATACCCATCGTACAATATTCATCCACCTTAAGGGATGTAATCATAGAAGGCACCTCTGCTTCATCTCTGGCAGCACGTTCAGCTTCAATATAACTAGGGATTTCATCAACTGATGCAAATTGATCATTCAATTGAATACGTGGCTCAGAACCATACTTTTGTGCGTATTGGTTATGAGGCGTTCCTATATAAATATAACTTACTAATGACTTTTTCTCCAACTTTGATAGCTCAGTCGCCTGAGGCACACTTACCTTCACCATCAAGGTAACTTCCCTCATCGTTGTACTCACCATAAAGAAGAAGAGTAGCATAAACACGATATCCGGCAATGATGCTGTGGATATCGGTGGTAATTCTTTAGAGTCGTTTTTTCTAAATTTTGACATACTAATTTCCTCCCACTCTTTTAGGTTCAGCTTCTGATATTTTAGATGGATAAATTTTCTTTATCGCATTTTGTTGATCACTATCCAGATCAATATAAGACTTGCCAAACTGTTGTCTAGCCAATTCTTCTCTTAGATCATTGATGGCACCAACCAACTCGTTTTGAACAGCAATGTAAGTACCGTATTGAGTACCCTCATCGTTCCGCAAAGAAATTACCCCCTTAGTGATTCCAACTTGCCCGAAATAAGGAACTTCCTCATAATTTTTTTCAGGTAAATTTTCATCATCTGCAGAGTTTTTCATAAATTCTTTTGCTTTTTCACGAAGATCATCAACACTTATTTGTTCGCCTTCTACTAACAGCTGATTTTGATAGTTCACCAAAACAACGAATACATTTCGTTCTTTAATTGGTGGTGTATCATCCTGTTGTTCAGGAGCCATTTGAGGAAGTCTACGTTCCAAACCGCTGTCCACATCCATCGTGGTTGTTACCAGGAAAAATATGAGCAACATAAAGGCAATATCAGCCAATGATGCTGCAGGTATTTCAGGTATTTTCTTAGCCATAACTTAGTTTTTTCCTGTGTTTAAATCCACGTTGAATTATTTAAATATACGAGCAACTGATGAAACAGCTATAGACACAATTACAAGGCCTAACAACACATATGTTGTAATCATAGTTGTGTCGATCCATTTAGCAATTGTATTGGTCAAAGAACCGTCTGCAACATATTTCTCCACACCAAAAAATTGTGGAATTGCGTCAGAAGCAATCACATAAGAAATGCCAACAACAACGGCAGCAAAAGCCAATGCAGTTAAACCTTTCTTTGCGGCATCTTTATCGGTAAATGTGAAGTATAAAGCACCAAGGATAGCAAAACCAGCCGCCACACCTAACAAAATATAGGTCCAGTTAAGGTTTATATTAATCCAAGAGCCCATAACAGCATCAGCATCTTCTTCACTAATGTTTGACATTAGTGACACAATCAAAATTGCCGAAACTGCCAAAAGTACCCACATTAAAATGTTTACTACTTTTTCAAGTTTCATATACGTAATTATTTTTTAAGATTGTGTTTTACTAAAATGTCAATCAAAGAGATAGAAGCATCTTCCATGCTATTTACAATACTATCGATTTTTGCAGTACAATAATTGTAAAAGATTTGAAGAATAATCGCTACTACAAGACCAGATACAGTTGTAATCAAGGCTACTTTAATACCACCGGCTACCAAAGACGGGCTAATATCACCAGCAACTTCAATCGCATCAAATGCTGCAATCATACCAATTACAGTACCCATGAAACCAAGCATAGGAGCCAATGCAATAAACAAAGACAACCAACTCAATCCTTTTTCTAACAAACCTGTCTGAACACCTCCGTATGCAACAACTGTTTTCTCAACTACATCGATACCTTCTTCAGAACGGTCAAGACCTTGGAAGAAAATACTGGCAACAGGGCCACGAGTATTACGACAAACTTCTTTTGCTGCTTCAATACCACCTTCAGCTAATGCCTCTTCAACTTTCACTAAAAGCTTTTTATTATTGCTGGTAGAAAGATTCAAATAAATAACTCTTTCTAATGCCATTGCAAGACCTAAAATCAAACAGATCAATACAAAAGACATGAAATTTGCTCCACCCTCAATAAATTTTTGCTTCAACTGGCTGTGTAAAGATTGACCTTCTTCAGCAGTTGCTGCTGCTTCTTCTTCAGCGTCTGCTGAATAATCAACAGCAGGTGTCGCCTGCTCAGCTGCTACTTCAGTAGTCGCTTCTTCTGCTTGTTCCTGAGCAACGGCGTTGTTAGATACTCCCAAAAAAAGCATCCCTAGAACTGCTATAAACGCAAATAGTTTTTTCATCATTGGTTTTAATTTTAATTAGTAAATTCTTTAATTTAATTATATACTATTTGATATTTAATTCTGATTGGATCCTGAAATAAAAAAATTACTTCTGACCACCTTCAAAACATTCTTCCTTAATTTCGATATTTTCTCACCCCGCCTTACGCGGAGAGAGAGGGATTCGAACCCTCGGTACCCTTTTGAGGTACACACGCTTTCCAGGCGTGCCAGTTAAGCCACTCCTGCATCTCTCCAATAGTTTTCCTGTACCGGAAAATTTTTCAGGGCTGCAAATTACAAAAAAATTGTGAAAAAAAAATACGCTATTCACTTATTTCACCACGAACACTTTTATTCAAATGCCGCTTAATATTCTCGTCATCGAAACCCTGCCCCAACAAGAACATCAATTTTGTCACTGCCGCTTCCGTAGTCATATCTTTCCCGCTAATCACTCCGGCACTCAGTAATTCTCTACTAGACTCGTAATGCCCCATTTTCACAGTCCCTCCTTCGCACTGTGTTATGTTGACAATTATTATTTTTTGACGAATTGCCTTTTTTATTAAATTAATAAACCATGGTAAGGAGGGCACATTCCCCGACCCAAAAGTCTCCAATACAATACCCTTCAATCCGGGAATACCAATAATGCATTTAAGTACGCCCTTACTCATCCCCGGAAAGAGTTTCACAACAACTATATTATTGTTAAACTTAGTCTTGATTTTTAAGGCTCCATTGTCCTTCGAATAATAGATATCGTCCCGAAAGTATTTAATATCAACTCCAGCCTTCGCAAGCAAAGGATAATTAGTGGAACTAAAAGCACTAAAATGATCGGCATGTCTTTTACTTGTCCTATTTCCTCTTGTCAATTTAAAATCAAAATAAATACACACCTCAGGAACGATAGCCTTCCCATTCAATTTGGCTGCTGCAATTTCTATTGATGTTATCAGATTCTCTTTCCCATCAGTTCTAAAAATCCCAATTGGCAACTGAGACCCAGTCATTACCACTGGCTTACTTAAATTTTGGAGCATGTAACTTAGAGCAGAAGCTGTATAAGCCATCGTATCGGTTCCATGCAATATTACGAAACCATCAAATTTTTCATATTTGTTTTGAATTGTCTTGGCCAATTTTGCCCAAATGGCAGGAGAAATATCAGAAGAATCGATTGGTGGATTAAAAGTAATTGATTCCAGATTATAGCCTAATCGACTCAACTCGGGAACTTCATCCAGTATCTGATCAAATTTTACCGGGCTCAAATTACCCACTCCCGGCTTTTGAACCATCCCAATGGTACCACCAGTATATATAATTAAGATAGAGGGCTTACCTGTGTCCATAATCAACATTCATGTAAAAATAAGAAATACGAACCAATTACACACTAAATAGCCTCTCTGCATTCTGAGTTGTAATTCTGGCAATCTCTGCTACCGGCGCACCATGGAGTTCTGCCACTTTTTGCGCGACATATATCAAATACGAACTCTCATTGCGTTTTCCCCTAAACGGAACCGGAGTCAAATATGGCGCATCTGTTTCTAATATAATATGAGATGCGTCAATTTTTTCAATCACCTGCCCCATCCCACTATTTTTAAAAGTAACAATTCCGTTAACCCCCAATTTAAATCCCAGATTAATGACTTGCTGAGCCTGCTCTATTGTTCCAGAGAAACTATGAAAAACCCCATTAAGCCCATCAACCCCCTCCTCTTTTAAAACAGCGAAGACCTCATCAAAAGACTCTCGCACATGAATAACAATAGGTAACTCATATTTTTTTGCCATTTGAATTTGGACACGAAATGCTTCCGTTTGTTCCTTTATAAATGTTTTATCCCAATAAAGGTCGATACCAATTTCTCCAATGCCGTAAAATTTCCGCTTCTTAAGCCAAAACTCCACCAATTCAAGTTCCTCCAGAAAGTCTTCATTCACGGAGGTTGGATGTAGCCCCATCAGTGGAAAACAAATCTGAGGATATTGTGCCGATAAGTCAAGCATTTTTTTTATCGAAGAGCTATCAATATTAGGAAGTATAATCTTGAGAATATTATTCTCAAAAGCTCTTTTTACAACCTCATCCAGATCATCATTAAAATCTTCTGAATATATATGTGAATGTGTGTCAATCAACATAGAAAGAAATTTATCAGCAAAATAAATACTTAATTTGAAGACAGCATTCTTTCAAATATTATCTAATTGATAATTCAACCACTTGGCATACTTAAATTTCAACTAGCCCAAACTATTCAACAATCACACAACGCCTTGGGCGAGCATGGCTTCTGCCACTTTCACAAAACCACCTAAATTCGCTCCTTTAACGTAATTTATCCGAGCTCCGTTTCTTCCGTATTTCACGCAAGTTTCATGGATTTCACGCATAATAATATGTAACCGGGCATCTACTTCCTCCCGAGTCCAGTTTAGCCGCTGACTATTTTGAGTCATTTCTAAGCCTGACACGGCAACTCCACCAGCATTCACCGCCTTACCCGGAGCATAATTAATGTGGTCGACCAAATAATCAACGGCCTCAGATGTACATCCCATATTTGAAGCTTCAGCTAACAAAAAACAACCATTCGCAACTAACATCTTAGCATCTTCTACATCAACCTCATTCTGTGTGGCACAAGGAATGGCGATATCCACCTTTTGCTCCCATGGCTTTTTCCCAGAAAAAAACTTCGCACCAAATTCTGCGGCATAAGGCTCTACTACATCATTATTTGTTGCACGTAACTCTAATAGATAATCGACTTTACTCCCGCTTATTCCTTCCGGATCGAATATGTATCCATCAGGCCCTGAAATGGTAACGACCTTACCTCCCAATTCATTTATTTTCTGAATAGCACCCCAAGCCACATTCCCAAATCCAGAAACAGCAAACGTTTGCCCTGCGATTTCCTTCCCAAGATGCTCTAACATATGATGAACAAAATAGACGGCACCATAACCGGTAGCTTCAGGTCGAATAAGGCTACCGCCCCAAGTCAATCCCTTGCCTGTTAAAACACCTGTAAATTCATTGCGGATGCGCTTGTATTGTCCGAAAAGGTATCCGATTTCACGACCACCAACTCCAATATCGCCGGCAGGAACATCTGTATTAGGTCCAATATGACGTTGCAATTCTGTCATAAAACTTTGGCAAAAACGCATAATCTCATTGTCCGATTTTCCCTTAGTGCTAAAATCGGAACCACCCTTTCCTCCTCCCATGGGCAATGTAGTCAGGCTGTTCTTGAAAATCTGTTCAAAGCCTAAAAACTTCAGAATGGAAAGAGTTACCGTTGGGTGAAAGCGCAATCCCCCCTTATATGGACCCAGTGCAGAGTTAAACTCGACACGATACCCTCTATTAATATGAATCTCCCCCAAATCATCAACCCACGGAACACGAAACATGATTACACGTTCAGGTTCAATCATTCGCTCAAGTATCTTGGACTTCTGGTATCTTGGATTTTTCTCGTACACCTCCCACACGGATTCAACCACCTCATGCACTGCCTGATGGAATTCTGTCTCTCCGGGAGTTCCGGCTTCAACAGAAGCCATAAAATCATCGAAATTCAATTTCATAATTCAAAATTTTCAGCTCAAAATAAGTGATGAAAATAATGATAAAAACTGACTTTACGACAAGTTTAAGCAGCCCCCAAATGTTTAACAGCAGACATTCCAAAATGAGAATACAAAGGGTCAGACAACCCCTTGAGCCAAAGCCGCAGTTGCCACCTTCACAAAACCCCCAATATTTGCGCCATCAACATAATTGACCCATCCATCGCTATGTGTTCCATATTTCAAACACATTTCATGAATCGTTTTCATGATCGTGTGCAGGCGGGCATCAACTTCCTCCCGTGTCCAATTAATACGCATACTGTTTTGCGCCATCTCCAAGCCAGAAACGGCAACACCTCCCGCATTAGCCGCTTTTCCCGGAGCATATAAAATTTTTGCCTTTTGAAACTCATGAACAGCCTCGGGAGTACAAGGCATATTGGCACCTTCTGCCACAATTTGGCAACCATTTATCAGTAGCATTTTAGCATCATCACCATCCAATTCATTTTCAGTTGCACAAGGCAAGACAACCTCGCATTTGGCAGCCCAAGGTCGTTGGCCAGCATGATACTCGCAACCATATTTATCTGCATATTCAGAAATGCGCCCTCTCCTTATATTTTTTAAATCAAAAACGTAATTCAATTTTTCATCATCTATTCCGTCCTTGTCATAGATGAACCCACTGGAATCTGAGAGTGTGACAACCTTGCCCCCCAGCTCAATTACTTTTTGTGCAGCGTATTGCGCAACATTGCCGGAACCGGATATAGCTACTGTTTTCCCTTTTATTGAATCACCTTTAGATTTCATCATCTCCCCCGCAAAATACACCGTGCCGTAACCTGTCGCCTCCGGTCTTATTAAACTCCCTCCCCATTCAATTCCTTTGCCCGTAAGTACCCCTGTGAATTCATTCCGCAAACGCTTGTACTGACCAAACAAATAGCCAATTTCGCGCCCACCAACGCCAATATCACCTGCCGGCACATCGGTATTAGGCCCAATATGCCGATACAACTCAGTCATAAAACTTTGGCAAAACCGCATCACTTCCTGATCGGATTTATTTTTCGGATCAAAATCAGATCCCCCTTTGCCACCGCCCATTGGCAAACTGGTAAGACTATTTTTAAAAACTTGCTCAAATGCTAGAAACTTCATTATACTAAGACTAACCGTGGGATGAAAACGCAAACCTCCTTTATAAGGACCAATAGCCGAATTCATTTCCACCCGAAATCCCCGATTAACGTGAACATTCCCCATGTCATCAACCCATGGAACACGAAAATGAATAACACGCTCAGGCTCAACCAAACGCTGAAGGATATTGGTCTTGATATACTTTGGATTATCCAATATAAAAGGGGCCAACGATTCAACCACTTCATGCACGGCCTGATGGAATTCATGCTGATGTGGATCTCTGACTTTCACATAGGCCATGAAATCTTCTATAAATTTATCAATAGACTTTGGCATAACGATTCATTTAAAATTAGATGAACAAGTTCAACATATTGAGTTAATAATCAATGCTCTTCTTGTTTTTAGGAAGGCAATATAGATACGACAACTCATTTAACATACTATTACATCATAATTGATTATATAGTTTCATTTTTTTAGTAATCGAACTAATTTGTACTTTTGAAGCTGAATTTTATAAGAGAAATCAATCATGAAAAAAGCTGAAATTTATACGAGTAAAGGGATAATGAAAGTAAACTTCTATGAAGAAGATGCTCCGGAAACTGTAGCGAATTTTGTAAAACTTTCAAAATCCGGCTTCTACGATGGACTAACCTTTCACCGGGTAATCCCGAACTTTGTCATTCAAGGCGGTTGTCCCGATGGCACAGGTGCAGGAGGACCAGGGTACTCCATTAAATGCGAACTAGATGGAAATAACCAATACCATGACAGAGGTGTACTTTCAATGGCACACGCAGGCAGAAATACTGGAGGATCTCAGTTTTTCGTTTGCCACAGCCGTGAAAACACCGCGCACCTTGACAGAAATCACACATGCTTCGGTAAAGTTTACGAAGGTCTTGAAGTGATCGATGCCATCAAAGCCGGCGACGAAATCGAAAAGATTACCATTATTGAAGAATAAATAGAAAGGCCGGGCAATAGTCCGGCCTTTCTATTTCACCTCGGATTGGATTTTCTGCTACGACTGAACGATTATCCATCTTAGAAGTCTGCTGCCACTCAAACATGCTGACCGACAGCTCTGTGCTTTAACCTATCGCCGTTATAACAGAGGGCTTTAAATCAAATTTTTAAATGGGAATTATTCCTTTCGCTCATTGCTTTTTCATCCTATTTAAGACTTACTCAAATCCTCACCAACCCCTTCTTTAGCAAATAAGCCTACACGTGTAATCTTGACTAAATCAAAATTACACGACTCCAATGACATAACACCCGACGCTTTTAAATAATAACACTCAACTTCTAAAGGATTTTGCATGAACTAAATCCGACACAATTCTGTCCTAACTCAAAATGTCCGGCTTAAATATTCAATAATTTCACTATATTACAACTTGCATATTATAAGAATATTTTAGGGGATGAACTACAACCTATCTAGTGACGATAAAATCCAACTGGAATTACGGAAATTCGTGGCTCCGGAATACA
The DNA here is from genome assembly GCA_963662675.2 of Prolixibacteraceae bacterium. Lineage (GTDB taxonomy): Bacteria > Bacteroidota > Bacteroidia > Bacteroidales > Prolixibacteraceae. Next base: position 160,219 of record CAXXHP010000001.1, on the reverse strand, counting down.
TTTTTGGTACAGATGCTCGCCTTCTTGCTGCGAATTACTGCACTAGTTTTGGAGCCAAGAAAGTATTATTAGTGTCCTACGAAGGGGTCATTAATCAGCCTTGGTTTCTAGATATTGAAAATTCCCTGAGACAAAATACCATTGACTATATTATCTATTCTTCGGTCTCTCCAAATCCAAGAAATGAGGAAGTAATGGTGGGTGCAAACATCTATCTGGAAAATAAGTGCAATCTAATTTTAGCTATTGGTGGCGGGAGTGTCTTAGACTGCGCCAAAGGCATTGGAATTGTTACTTCTAACAAAAAACACATCAACTCATTCGAAGGAGTTGACACCATTGACTACCCAACCCCTCCACTGATTTGCATACCAACAACCGGAGGCACAGCCGCAGATGTCTCTCAATTTGCCATTATCAATAAGATTGAAGAGCGTTACAAGATGGCCATTATTAGTAAAGCCGTTGTTCCCGACGTAGCATTAATTGATCCTGTTACCTTGACAACAATGGACAGCTTCTTAACTGCATGCACCGGGATTGATGCTCTTTCGCATGCTTTCGAGGCCTTCGTATCAAATGCAAATTCACCTTTCACTGATCTTTATGCCCAAGAAGCAATTTCTATCATACACACAAACCTACTACAATCACTAAAGCACCCGACTGACCTTGATCTAAGAGGGAAAGTGATGCTGGGAAGCCTATACGCCGGGTTGGCTTTTTCTAATGCAAGTTTGGGGTGCACTCACTCATTAACACACAGTTTAGGAGGATATCTTGACTTGCCGCATGGCGAATGCAACGCCATTCTCATGCCTCACGTTGTTGAGTTTAACTACCCTCAGGCCGAAACCCGATATAAAAGAATTGCAGACATTTTAGGCATACCAATAAAAGACCTGACCACATCACAAATAAAATATGCGCTTAGGGACAAGCTGTTTCAAATCAATGACGACTTAGGAATAACAAGCAAACTGAAACAAAGAGGAGTTAATACAGACGACATTAATCCTCTTGCAAAAAAAGCAATAGCCGATCCATGTAATGCAACTAATCCGAGAAGTCCAATAGTTAGTGACCTCAAAACACTCTACCGAGAAGCAATGTAATTAAACATATGGAAGATTGGGGAAAATACAGACAAAAAATTATTGGACTGGGTGAGCATTCATTTAGAAAAAGCTATTACCCTGAGCTACAACGCAAAATTGAAGAGCTTGAGATGTCTAAATCAAACTTGCAATCCATTTTCAACAATACTTCTGACGGGATTGTAATCCATGATCTAAAAGGACAATTTATAGCCCTGAATTCTCAAGCCATTAATCTATTTGGGATCTCTGAAGAAAATATAGAAAAATATCAAGTTGCTGACATAAGCTCCAAATCCATGTCACTAACAGAGGTCAAAAAGATGTGGGGAATGACCACGAACGATGCACCACAAGTATTTGAATGGAAAGTACTTCAACAAGACACAAAAGAAGAAATTGACGTACATGTATCTCTCAACAAAACCATCTGGAATGGGGAAACTGCTATTGTTGCTGTTATTCGCAACTTTACGAAACGGAAAAAGTATGAAAAAGAATTGATTTCTGCCCGTAAAAAAGCGGAAGAACATGATTTACTTAAAACTGCTTTTTTGGCCAATATGAGTCATGAAATAAGAACTCCAATGAATGGAATTCTTGGTTTTGCCGAATTGCTTGAAGACCACAATATTTCCGAAGACAAAAAGAACTACTACATAAACATTATCAAGAAGAGTGGAGATCGGCTACTAAATTTGATTAACGATTTAGTTGACCTCTCAAAAATTGAATCAGGACAAGTTTCGATAAAACTTGAAGACGTAAATATCACAGAATTACTGGATGAATTATGGAATTTCTTTCGGCCGGAATGTGACAGGCAGAATATTGAACTCACTTTTCAAAACACAAATCCAAAAATCCCACTTATTCTCAATACAGATAAAACCAAACTATCTCAGATATTCATCAACCTAATAAAGAATGCAATAAAGCACTCAAATTCTCAGTCGATAACTTTTGGCTACAAAAAAGAGCCAAGACAGATTGTTTTCTTTGTTAAGGATACTGGAGATGGGATACCTAAAGATTCTTTAAATCAAATTTTTGTTCGTTTCCAGAAATCATCTACTTCAATGGATAATCCGAAAGAAGGATCTGGACTTGGACTTTCCATTTCAAAGGCATTTATCGAACTCATGCGGGGTGAAATTTGGGTTGAGTCAACCTTGGGACAAGGCGCTTGTTTCTATTTTTCGTTGCCACTATAGCTATAATTAGAACTATGAAAAAGAAAAATAGCCAAATCAAAATTGGAATTTTCCTGATGCTTTTCAGCGGTGTTTTCTTTGGTCTGATGTTGCTGGTGCCTTTCCTTGAACTGGAAACCAAACAAAAAGTATTTTGGTCAACAACCTGCTTCATTTGCATGGAGATTTCTTTCTGGGCAGGTGGACTTCTAGTTGGCAAAGAGCTTTTCTCCAAATATAAAGCACAACTTAATCCAATCAATTGGTTCAAGAAAAAAGACAGATCGGAATAATTCGGAGATTTCATACAGCCAAAAACAAACAAGCACAACTCCCATATTATAAGCCGCCTAAAAACCCCATGCACTCTTGCTAGATTTTTCTATCTTTGCGCCTCAGTTTTAATATGCTTTTAATCAACCATAAACATGGACTATAAATTCTGGGAAATTGAGCCTAAATGGCAGGCTTACTGGGAGGAAAACAAAACCTTCAAAACCGAAAACGATTTTTCAAAACCAAAATATTACATCCTCGATATGTTTCCCTATCCATCCGGATCGGGACTTCATGTAGGACATCCGGAGGGCTATACAGCTACCGATATCATCAGCCGCTATAAGCGCATGAAAGGATTCAACGTTCTTCACCCAATGGGATGGGATGCCTTTGGACTGCCTGCAGAACAGTATGCTATTCAAACCGGAACTCATCCGGCTGTTACTACCAACATTAATTGTGACAACTTCCGTCGACAAATTAAAACATTGGGCTTAAGCTACGACTGGGATCGGGAGATCAACACTACCGACCCTAAATATTTCAAATGGACCCAGTGGATTTTCACAAAGCTTTACAATACCTGGTTCGATTCTGAAATTGGCAAAGGCCGACCAATTAGCGAACTGCCTATTCCTTCAGAAATAAAAGCCGAAGGAATTGAAGCTGAGAAAGAATACATCGGCAAAAAACGACTGGCTTATTACGACAACGCCCAAGTATGGTGGTGCGACCATTGCAAAACTGTCTGCGCCAATGAGGAAGTACTTTCTGATGGAGCACATGAAAAATGCGGCAATCAGGTTATTCGTAAAAACCTGAAGCAATGGCTGCTTCGCATACCACATTATGCCCAAAGACTACTTGAAGGCCTAGACAATCTAGATTGGCCAGAAGGCGTAAAAGACATGCAACGAAATTGGATTGGCAAATCCACAGGAGCCGAAGTTGATTTCAAAATAGAAGGCATTAATGAAAAACTACGCGTTTACACAACACGTCCAGACACGCTGTTCGGAGCTACCTACATGGTTGTTTCACCAGAACATCCGATGCTTTCAGCAATCGTCACCAAAGATAAAGCAGAAGAAGTAAAGAAATACACACAAGCAGCCTCATTGAAGTCAGATCTTGACCGGACTGAACTAGCCAAAGAAAAAACCGGTGTATTTACAGGAAGTTTTGCGATCAACCCAATTAACGGAAAACAAATCCCTATATGGGTAGCCGACTACGTTTTAATGGGCTATGGAACTGGAGCCATTATGGCTGTTCCGGCACACGACACCCGCGACTTTGAATTTGCCGAAAAATTTGAGATTCCGATTATCTGCATCCTTGACCCTAAAGAAACGGACGAAGAAACTCGCGAGAAAGCCTTAGCGGGCAAAGCTTGCTGGACTGAAGATGGCGCATACATCAACTCATCAAGCAATGAAACGGGAATCGACATTAACGGTTTGAATAAGAAAGAAGGAATTACCAAAGTGATCAACTGGCTCGAAAGTCACGGTATTGGCAATGCCACCATCAACTTCAAATTACGCGATTGGCTGTTTAGCCGCCAACGCTACTGGGGCGAACCATTTCCTGTGATTCACTGGGAAGATGGCGAAATCTCGCTTGTTGATGACGACCTTCCAGTTACCCTTCCAGAAATGGAAAAATTTGAACCGGGTGAAGGTGGTGAATCTCCACTCGCCAATGCCGGTGATTGGCTTATTGTTACCGATAAAAATGGACGCAAAGGCCGTCGCGAAACCAACACCATGCCACAATGGGCAGGTTCGTGCTGGTACTTCCTACGCTACATCGACCCAAAAAACGATGAACAAATCTTTGACCCTAAAGTAGAAAATTACTGGATGCCGGTTGACCTTTATATTGGAGGTGCCGAACATGCCGTACTTCACCTTTTATACTCACGTTTTTGGCACAAAGTGCTGTTTGATCTGGGCATTGTCTCAACTGAAGAGCCTTTCCAAAAGCTCTTTAACCAAGGAATGATACTTGCCTTCGCATACGAAACAAAAACGGGTGGCAAAGTTGCATCCGATTTGGTAGAAGAAAAGGATGGCAGATACTTCCACATCGAAACAAAAGAAGAATTGCGACAGATCGTGGCAAAAATGTCAAAATCACTAAAGAATGTAATCAACCCCGATGATGTAGTTGAGAAATATGGAGCTGATGCACTTCGCCTGTACGAGATGTTCATGGGCCCGCTTGACGACACCAAGCCATGGGCAGAAAACGGTGTAAAAGGTGTATTTGGCTTTTTAGGTCGTGCTTCTCGTTTCTTTGGAAACCTTGACAACATCGTAGAAGATGAAGAAGACAAAGAAGTTTTGAAATTATTGCAACAAACCATTATTAAAGTGGGGGATGATATAGAAAACCTAAAATTCAACACGGGTATTTCTGCACTTATGGTATTTAATAATTTGGCGATGAAGAAGGGAAAAGTCACCAAATCAACGGCTGAAACCTTTGCCAAAATATTATCGCCATATGCGCCACACTTATCCGAAGAACTTTGGCAGCTTTACGGCAATACACAGACATTAGCCTACGAACCATGGCCCATTGCAGACAAAGGTTTATTGGTAGAAGATTCACACGAATATCCTGTTTCTTTTAATGGGAAAATGCGCTTCAAAATGGAATTGCCATTAAACATCTCGAAAGAAGATGTTGAAAAAACGATAATTGAGAATGAACTTTCACAAAAATGGCTAGACGGAAAAACGCCAAAGAAAGTAATCTATGTTCCAAAGAAAATCATAAACATAGTCATGTAAATAACAAACAAGCATACAATTCAGGCGCAAGGACAAAATCCTCGCGCCTTTTTTTTGTTCACACTCAGATAAACTACACACAACAAATTTTCATAAATCATTCAAATGATGACTTTTATCCATATACTACTACTATTCTAAAGTATTCTTTTGCAGAAATTTACGAAGTGGCTCATAAAAAGACGAGCAACTGATTTCTATAAATTGGATAAAAGAATAGAAATGACAGATCAACAAAAAACACGGATTAGAACAACAATAACAGACTATCTGATTATTGCTTTCGGCATGAGCCTTTATGTGCTCTCTTGGACAATATTTCTTATTCCGGCAGAAATTACCGGTGGTGGAATAAGTGGCGTTTCTGCAGTAATATTTTACAGCTACAAAGTGCCAATTGCATTAACCTATTTTTTGGTTAACGTCGTCTTGGTTATAATTGCGATTAAAATTCTAGGGGCAAACTTTGGGATAAAAACAATCTTCAGTATGCTACTTGCAAGTCTTTTGTTCATGGTCACACCCGGACTTATCAAAGAGCCATTGGTAGACGACACTTTTCTTTCTGCTGTATTAGGAGCCATGCTGGGAGGTATTGGCATAGGCATTGTCTTCACAAGAGGTGGCAGTACCGGTGGCACAGATATTGTTGCCATGATCATCAATAAATATAGGAATATAAGCCCCGGGCGTGTCATCATGTATTGTGACGTAATAATTATAGCCTCTAGTTATTTTGTATTTCAATCGCCGGCAAAGCTAGTCTATGGCTATGTTACCATGTGGGTAATTGCATACACGATCGATGCTTTTTTAAATGGGGCAACTGCATCTGCTCAAATTTTTATATTTTCGAGAAAATTTGCTGAAATTGCGGATCACATCAATAAAAATGCTGGGAGAGGCGTTACAGTAATTGATGGCGTTGGTTGGTACACAAAAGAGAACGTAAAAATTGTGATGACCGTCGTCAGAAAAAAAGAAACAAGTCAAATTTTCAGAAGACTTAAAGAAATTGATCCTGACGCTTTTATTTCCACAGGAAATGTCATGGGAGTTTTTGGGCAAGGTTTTGAGAACATAAAAATATAAAATGAAGAAATATCAGATTATTGGAGTATTAGGAGGGGCAATTTTTGTAATACTGACGCTGGTCGCAATCAAGATGAACCAAGCAGAACAAATACAAGAAGAGGGAGAAGAAGGCATATCTGAAATGATTGAAATTCCCGAACCGGAATTAAAATTTGGATTACCGATAGATTCATTCATAATTGAAAAAGAGACCATAAAAAGAAACCAGTACCTTTCTGACATTCTACTTAAAGAAGGAATTTCGTATCAAACCATTGATCAAATTGCAAAAAAATCCAAACCCATTTTTGATGTCCGGAAAATAAAAAGGGACAATAATTATTACTTTTTCTATAATAATGACAGTTTAAAAGAAGCCCAATACTTCGTTTATGAAGTTGATGCGATTGAGTACATCGTTTATGAACTAAATGATAGTCTAAATATCTACAAAGGTGAAAAACCTATTATCAATAAATTAAAGACAGCTTCTGGAACAATCAGCTCTTCTTTGTGGAATACGATGGTTGACAATGACATAAACCCACTACTGGCCATTGAGCTATCTGAAATATATGCATGGACAATCGATTTCTTTGGTATTCAAAAAGGTGACAATTTCAAAATTATTTATGAAGAAAAGTTTGTCGACAGTATTTCTGTTGGAATTTCCGATATTTACGCTTGCAAATTCCAACACCAAAATGTTGATTTTTATGCATTCTATTTTGAACAAGACAGCTCGTCTACGTTCTATAATGAAAAAGGAGAAAGTCTTAAAAAGGCCTTTTTAAAAGCCCCATTAACCTACTCAAGAATCAGTTCCCGATTCTCTAACAGCCGCATGCATCCGGTTTTGAAAATTCGTCGTCCACATCACGGTGTAGACTATTCAGCACCTACAGGCACGCCCGTTGTTTCAATTGGAGATGGGGTTGTTACTAAGAAAGGATATCAGGCAACCGGAGGAGGAAACTACGTATACATCAAGCACAATTCGGTCTATACAACTTGTTACATGCACCTAAATGGATATGCAAAAGGGTTGGCTCCAGGCGTCCGTGTAACACAAGGACAAGTAATTGGCTACGTAGGCAAAACCGGTTTAGCAACAGGTCCCCATCTAGATTTCCGCGTTTTCAAGAATGGCTCAGCCATTGATCCTTTAAAAATGGAAGCACCACCTGTCGAACCGGTTAGAGAACAAAACATTCTGGCATTTAATGCTTTAAAAGATTCACTAATCATCAACCTTGAACAAATCACTCTTTTTGCCCAGAATTGATTATTAATGAATCTCAATTATTTGGAAACTTAACTCGATTTCTAAGACTATACTCATATTATTAGTCTAGCTCCAATTCTTCTGTCATCAGCACCTCTTCTATCACTCGTGGGAAATGCTCATATTCCAACTGGTGCACTTTTTTAGCTAAAGAATCTGGAGTATCTGAAGAATCAATGGCACAGGTTGCCTGAAAGATAATATTACCTTCATCGTAACGATCATTCACATAGTGAACAGTAATTCCACTTTCTTTTTCCTTATTCTTTATTACCTCTTCATGCACTTTACTCCCATACATCCCCTTTCCACCATATTTCGGCAATAAAGCAGGATGTATATTAATAATTGTAAATTCACCAATTAAGGACTTTGGAACCAACCATAGAAAACCAGAAAGAACAATCATGTCTATTTTCCGATCACTCAACTGTTCCAGTATCTCCCTGCTTTTATAAAAAGCATCTTTTCCAAAGGTAAAAGACTCTATTCCGAGCCTTTCAGCCCTAATAAGCGCATAAGCATTTTCATTGTTTGACCACAGTGAATCTATTACAACCTCCCTACTTTTGCTGAAATATTCAATAATATTCTGCGCATTACTGCCTGATCCTGAAGCAAATATAGCAACCCTCTTCATCTTTACTCTCTTTAATTTGATATTTTTGAATTATAGACCTAATCGTTCAATTATAACTACGCAGTATAAAATATACATACCCGAAACAGCTATTTAATTGAAATATTGCTTGAAATATTTTGGGTAAATTTATTACTTTGCACGGAATTTTTTAAATAAATTGAATATTAACTTAAAATTAGGACTATGTCTGATGTTGCAGCAAAAGTAAAAGCAATTATTGTCGACAAATTAGGTGTTGACGAAAGCGAAGTAACTAATGAAGCTTCATTCACTAATGATCTTGGAGCAGATTCTTTAGACACTGTAGAATTAATCATGGAATTCGAGAAAGAATTTGATTTAGCTATTCCAGATGATCAAGCTGAAAAGATTTCAACAGTTGGAGAAGCGGTTACTCATATCGAAGCAAACGTAAAGTAATAAATCTGAAATAAACATTTATGGAATTTAAACGGGTAGTAATTACCGGACTTGGAACCGTCAACCCGCTTGGTAATTCTGTACAGGAATATTGGGAAGGGCTAAAAAACGGGAAAAGTGGAGCTGGCATTGTCACTAGATTTGACATATCACTTCAAAAAACCCAATTTGCATGCGAGCTAAAAGGCTTTGAACCAACCGATTATGTAGAGAAGAGAGAGGTTCGCAAACACGATCCTTATACCTTATATGCATATGCAGCTGCACAGCAAGCCATTGAAGATTCGGGTCTGGATTTAGACTCTATCGACAAGGATCGTGCAGGTGTAATCTGGGGTGCTGGAATTGGTGGTCTTCAAACATTTTTTGATGAAGCCAGAGCTTACAATTTGGAACGTCCCAAATTCAACCCTTTCTTTATTCCAAAAATGATTGCCAACATAGCTGGAGGATTATTATCCATCCGCTATGGGTTCAGAGGACCAAATTTCACAACAGTTTCGGCTTGTGCCTCGGCTTCTCATGCAATGATTGAAGCGCTAAATTATATTCGTTTGGGAAAAGCAAATATATTTATCACCGGAGGTTCAGAAGCTGCAATCAATGATGCAGGTTTGTGTGGATTTAATTCTATGCGCGCCCTTTCTACTAGAAATGATGACCCAAAAACAGCTTCTCGTCCTTTTGATAAAGACCGTGATGGTTTTGTCATGGGAGAAGGTGCTGGTGCTCTGATTTTTGAAGAATATGAACATGCTATTGCGCGTGGCGCGAAGATTTATGGTGAAGTTGCAGGCGGAGGCATGTCAGCTGACGCATACCACATGACTGCTCCTGATCCAGAAGGCAAAGGAGCAAACTTAGTCATGAAATGGGCATTGGAAGATGCCGGAATAAAACCTGAAGACATTGACTATGTCAATGTTCATGGCACCTCTACTCCTCTAGGAGACATTGCTGAGCCAAAGGCAATTATCAAAACATTTGGCGAACATGCATACAAGCTTAGCATTAGTTCCACAAAATCAATGACAGGACACCTTTTAGGTGCTGCTGGTGCAATCGAGGGCATTGCTTCAATTTTAGCATTGCAAAATGGAATTATCCCTCCAACAATTAACCATTTTACTGACGATCCTGAGATCGACAATAATCTGGATTTCACCTTTAATGTTGCTAAAAAACGTGATATCAAATACGCTCTTAGTAATACATTCGGGTTTGGAGGCCATAATGCGACAGTAATTTTCAAGAAATATTGATATCGTGATACGATTTCTAATAAAAAAAATAAAACTCTTTTCTTCTTCTAGAAAAGAGTTTTATTCATTTCTGAAGTCTTTATTTGGTCAATATCCCAATAATCTAAGCCTTTATGAAACCGCCCTTATTCATAAGTCGGCATCCAAACTTGACTCACAAAAAAACTTTGTCAACAACGAACGACTTGAATATCTTGGCGATGCCATTCTTGGTGCAGTTATTGCTGATTTTTTATACAATAGATTCCCAAATCAGGACGAAGGATTTCTAACCCAAATGAGATCTAAATTGGTGAATCGCAGCTTTTTAACGGAACTGACTTTTCAGATTGGGTTAAATAGCTATATCAAATCAAACACAAACAATACAGTAGAAAACAGCCACATATATGGAGATGCGCTAGAAGCAATTATTGGGGCACTATATTTAGACAAAGGCTATTCTTTCACTAAGAATTTCATTACCAAAAAATTACTTCTTGAATATGTAGACCTTAATCAGGTACAGCATACGAACAATAATTATAAAAGCCAATTAATTGAATGGAGCCAAAAGAATAAAAAAGAAATTGATTTTGAAACGACCGAACACTTAAATGCGGGTAATCACGCTCCAAGTTTTATTTCCATTATTACTATCGAAAAAGAAATAATTGGCAAAGGTGAAGGAAATTCAAAAAAAGAAGCTCAGCAGAAGGCATCCCAAAAAGCGATTGAAAACTTAAAAAAAGACATTCCAGAATCTTTTTAAGAATAAGGGGACAGTAAATCGTCATACTACGCGTAAAAAGGACACTTTTTAAAAGCTTAATTAACCCAATTTTTTGGAAAAAATGTTCATCCAAATTTCTAAACCAGAGTTAAAGCTATTAACTTCGACTGGGAACATAAAAAATGTTAAGGCCTGTTAAGAAATGAATACGAAAACAAGCCTAAAACACTACTACACAATGCAATGTTAAATATTGTTAAGCCCTGAATTGGCGTATTCTTTAAAGATTATCTTTGTGTTATGAGCAGGAAAGTTATTATCATCCTTATTGTATTAATGGCTCTGGTAATGACCAGTCTAATCTTGGTGCAAATAAACTCGATACAAAAAGCCTTAGAAGTAAAAGAGGAGCAATTTGATCAATCGGTAAAACGTATACTAAAACTTGTCATTGACCGTCTCGAGCAAGAAGAAGCATCACAAATTGGAGCAAGTGCCACTTCATATTCGAGTTCATCCAGCCAATTTTTCCCAAGTAATGAACGTAGTCGCAATGTAATAAGTCGAAACCAAACTCAAAGCGACTTCAACATTTCTTTTCAATTTTCACAGCAAAGCACCTCAATATATAATAATGAGCGTATAACTCAACGCATAGATACGACAATAACTATTCAAAGTGAAAGGGGTCGTCCTGGTGAATTCCCTTCTGCATTTGACATCTTCCATGACTACGACAACTATATCATTCAGCAATATGAGCAGCGGGTAAATGAACGTGTAGACATGTGGCTGGCAAGACAAAACCAAATAATATTCTCTCAACTTCCCTTGGAAGAAAGGATAAATAAACAATTACTCGAGAATACTCTGAAATCCGAATTTACAAATAGGAGCATTGACATTGACTTTAAATATGCTGTAAAATCATATCCACCTGGAGAGGAAATACTTGTTTATGGGGATAACGACTATGAACCTGACAAAAGGAAAGAATATTTTGATGTGCTTTTCCCAAATGATGTAGCAGATCCAAAACCCAATTATTTACGTGTTTATTTTCCACAAAGAGAAAACTATCTATTAAAAGAGACAGGGATTATGGTCATCCCTTCAATTATCCTTATGGCTTTATTGATTGCCATTTTCACCTACACCATTCTTATCATATTGAAGCAGAAGAAGCTTTCAACAATTAAGAATGACTTTATCAACAATATGACACATGAACTGAAAACCCCAATTTCTACAATTTCATTGGCTAGTCAGATGCTTCATGACAATAGTGTTTCCAACTCCCAAAGAACCATAGAACACGTATCAAATGTTATTATACAAGAAAGTAAACGGCTTAGTTTCCAAGTTGAAAAAGTACTCCAAATGGCTGTTTTCAATGAAGGTAGGCTGAAATTAAAATTCAAAGAATTCCACTTTAATGAACTAATTAGCAACGTAATACTTAACTTCGAGATCCGTGTTAAAGATAAAAACGGGAAGCTTAGTGCAAATCTACTCGCTGAAGATGATCTGATTAAAGGAGATGAAATTCACATTACAAATGTGATCTTTAACTTATTGGATAATGCAATGAAGTACAGTAAGGGAGAGCCAGAGATCATTATTAAAACTGAAAATAAAAATGGAAGCTTACTCGTTTCGGTAAAAGACAATGGTATTGGAATTCCGAAAGAACACTTGGATCAAATTTTTGAACGATTTTTCCGTGTACCAACAGGAAACGTTCATGATGTAAAAGGTTTTGGGCTTGGACTAAGCTATGTCAAAAAAATAATTGATTCTCACCACGGAAAAATCAAGGTAGAAAGTGCCATCAATAAGGGAACAAAATTCATCATTTATTTCCCGCTTAATAAAAAAGAAAATGGAAACAAACGTAAAACTTTTATTAGCAGAAGACGATGAGAACTTAGGTCTTCTATTAAAAGAATATTTAATTGCAAAAGGCTACAATACCGACCTTTACGGAGATGGGGAACTTGCCTACACCGGATTTAAAAAGCAAGAATACAATTTATGCATTCTTGATATAATGATGCCAAAAAAAGACGGCATTACACTGGCGCGTGATATTCGGATGATCAATCAAGATATTCCCATTATTTTTCTGACAGCAAAAAACCTGAAAGAAGATGTACTGGAAGGCTTCAGGATGGGAGCAGATGACTACATCACGAAACCCTTCAGCATGGAAGAGTTGATTTTTAGGATTGAAGCGATTCTTCGTCGCACAAGTACTGATGGAACAAAATCAGGAGAACAAACAATATTTAAGCTCGGCAAATTTTCATTCGACCCTAGAAAACAAATACTTTCATGCGAGGATCAAGAACCGGTAAAGTTAACAACAAAGGAATCAGAACTACTTCGCCTTCTAAGCAACAATGCCAATAAAGTACTTGAACGCAACTTTGCTTTAAAAACCATATGGGTTGACGACAACTACTTTAATGCACGGAGTATGGATGTGTATATCACAAAATTACGCAAGCATTTAAAAGAAGAACCTTCCGTGGAAATTATCAATGTACACGGGAAAGGATACAAATTAATCATGTAAAAACACACTTCTCATAAACGATCATTAATCCCGGAAATTTCCGGGATTTTTATTTTTCATAGTCTCTTAGAGACTGTATCTGTTTGCCCGAACAACTCAAAAGCCTGAGCGATCTGCTCCGAACGTCCCATAATGTAGACAACATCAAGCTCCTCAAGTCTAGTATTAGCATCCGGATGTTCAATCAATTTCTTTTCCCGAAGTACTGCGACCAACGTTACTCCAAAAATTTTTCGAAATCTGATTTCTTTAATTGTTTTTCCAATCACCATAGAACCTCGACGGACTTTCAACGCCATGATCTCAAGATTTGGTAATTCCTTAAAAAGCAAATCAGACTTTGCAATATCGTCTCTAAAAATCCCATAATGATCCTTCCGAATTCTTGCAATGAGCATATTGATCTCTCTTTGCGGTGCCAACCTTTTTTTCAGAACCCGCTCAAATAAGTCAATGGCGGTTTCAAATTCTTCAGGGATAACCTGATTTGCCCCAATTCGGTACAACTCCTCGACATCAACCACACGCTTTGTCCGAACAATGATAAAAATATGTGGATTTAAGTAGCGAATGCGCTCTACAACAGACATCGCCACAATAATATTCCCAACAGAAACAACGGCAACATCTGCGGAGTTAATGTGTGCTTTCTCTAAGATAGGATCATTTGTTGCATCTCCATATATCACCGTTTCTCCCTTTTTTTGCAATTTCCTCACGACTTCAGGATCAAAAATAATTGAGATGTAGGGCAAACTAAGATACTTGGCCATTACCGAAAGATTTAAAGCGCGCGAGTCCTTTCCGATAATCACAAGGTGATTTTGCAATTCGGGAACATCAATTTGAGGCAAAGGGAACAAGCCATCAACCAAAATCTTTGGTAGTGGAAATTTTAAAAGTTGATCTGCAACCGGCCTAGAAAGCATGATCAGCAAAGGAGTAACGGACATACTAATTACTGCAACTGCTAAGAATAACTGGTAATAGTATTCCGGTATAATTTGATATTTCATGCCAGACTGAGCCAGAATAAACGAAAATTCACCAACCTGACAAAGCGCAAACCCAACCATGATCGTTCCACGGAATGTGTGCCCCAGAACAAAAGCCGTTCCACTGGCAATTATTATTTTCACAATGATGACCAACAAAATGGTAAAGAAAACTAACCAAAAATGATCAGCAACGAAGCCCAAATCAAGCAACATCCCAATGCTCACGAAGAAGAAGCTCGTAAACGTATCCTTAAAGGGTATTAAGTGCCCAAACGCATTGTGGCTGTACTCTGATTCGGAAATCATCAACCCAGCCAAAAAAGCCCCGAAAGCAAGCGATATGCCCATCTCTGACGTTAGCAATGCAACAGACAGACAAATCACGAAAATGCTCATCATGAATAATTCCTGATTCTTTGTGTGCGCTACCATCTGCAATATCTTGGGCATCAGCCATCTATTCCCGACATATACAAGGCCAACCAAAAAGACAGTCTTCACAAGGAGTAGAAGCAATTGCCCACTTTGATCTGAAACGTCACCTCCCAGCATAGGTACAAACAGCAAAAGTGGAATTAGAATGATGTCTTGAAAAATTAAAATCCCCAAAACTGTTCGTCCATAGTTTGAGGTTATCTCTGAACGCTCCTGCATCAACTTTAATACAACGGCAGTACTACTTAATGCTGTTAAGAATCCAACAAAAAGTGCTCCCTCCCATGCTATGCTATACAAACGTGCAATAAGCATGGTAATACCTGCAGTCAGAATCAGTTGCATAAAACCACCCAGAAAAACAATCCTCCTGATACGAAACAAATGATTAATTGAGAACTCCAGTCCAATGGTAAACATCAGCAAAACAACACCAATCTCGGCCATCAATTCAATTTGATGCGGAGAGCTAATGATTCCCAGCAAATAGGGTCCGGCAACGACTCCGGTAAGTAAGTATCCAATTATAGTTGGCACCTTAATCTTAGTAAACAGGAAATTCACAAAGGTTGACAAGGCAAAAATGATAACAATATCTTTTAACAAACTAATCTCCATAATATAATTTTTTCATCCAACTTCAATGGAGCACAAGATAGTAACCAAACACTCTTGCCCCAACACATCCTGAAGGTTTCTGGTAAAGACAGGCTTCTGCAAGTTACGATTTTGTATTTTGCACTAGCAAAAAAAAAACAATATGGTTGTATTGATCAGTGGAGCAACATCGGGAATTGGAAAAACAATAGCAGAACACCTCTTTCATGAAGGATATCGAGTATTTGGCTCAGGAAGAAGGACCGAAGATTCCATTTCGGGAAACGCTATTTCTATGTTAAAAATGGATGTTACTAATGATGCCTCCGTACTGCAAGCAGTGCAAAGGATAGTCCAGGAAGTAGGCCGAATAGATGTATTAATCCAATGTGCGGGGCAAGGGGCAATTGGCCCGATAGAAGAATTCACACAAGAAGAAATTGCCAGCGTATTCAATCTAAATCTACTTGGCATTTTGCGCGTAAATAAAGCCGTCATTCCTCACATGCGTAATGAGAATAGCGGACGCATTATCCATATCAGTTCATTAGCAGCTGAGGCCGGGCTGCCCTATCAAGGAATTTACTGTGCGAGTAAAGCTGCATTGGATGTTATGACAGAATCCCTACGTATGGAACTCAAAGAATTCCAGATTGACGCATGCTGCATACAACCTGGCGATTTCAAAACAGAAGTAGTCCTTCATCGAAAAATGCCAAATATTGCTCCAAACTCGCCCTACAAAGAAGCTTTTAACCGAATTAATTCAAGTGCTACGAATAAAGTTGAATCAGCCCCAGATCCGAAGAAAGTCGCTCAAAAAGTCATCAAAATTTTAAACCGGAAGAAATTCAAATCGAAATATCGAGTAGGATCAGGCATTGAGCTAATGATGCCTAAGATTAAAAGCATTATCCCTTCTGGTTGGTTTGAAAAACTGCTAATGAAATACTACAATCTATAACAAAAAAGGGATGCGATCTACTTTCAATAGATCGCATCCCTTTCCTTCCCCAATTGGAGATAAGAACCTTAGAGAAGTATGTTAGAATTAGTCCAACTTCAATACTGCTAAAAAAGCCTTCTGCGGAACTTCAACATTACCTACCTGCTTCATTCGCTTTTTACCTTTTTTCTGCTTCTCTAGCAATTTCCGTTTACGAGAGATATCTCCACCATAACATTTTGCGGTTACATCTTTCCGAACAGCCTTTACCGTTTCACGAGCAATGATTTTCGCCCCAATGGCAGCCTGTATCGCAATATCAAACTGTTGACGAGGAATCAATTCTCTCAGCTTCTCACACATCCGTCGTCCCAAAGTATATGCATTATCAAAGTGGATAAGTGATGACAAAGCATCAACCATCTCACCATTAAGCAGAATATCTAAACGAACTAATTTTGCCGGTTTATAACCAGTCATATGGTAATCAAAAGAGGCATACCCTTTTGAAATGGATTTCAATTTATCGTAGAAGTCAAAGACGATCTCACCCAAAGGCAAATCGAATGTCAACTCGGCACGTTCGGCCGTCAAGTAATCTTGTTTAATTAAGGTGCCGCGTTTCTCAAGGCAAAGAGTCATTACCTGCCCTATAAAATCAGATTTCGTAATTATCTGGGCTCGGATATACGGTTCATCAATGTCCCTGATCAGTGAAATTGAAGGCAACCCTGACGGGTTATAAACAGTTGTGGTATTACCGTCATTCGTATGCACAATATATGAAACGTTGGGAACTGTCGTAATGACATTCATGTCAAATTCCCGATCCAATCGTTCCTGAATAATTTCCATGTGCAGCATTCCAAGAAATCCACAACGAAAACCAAAGCCCAGTGCTGCCGATGATTCAGCTTCATATGTAAGAGAGGCATCATTCAGCTGCAACTTCTCCATCGCAGCACGCAAGTCTTCATAATCTTCAGCATCGATAGGATAAACTCCAGCAAAAACCATCGGCTTCACTTCTTCAAAACCCTCAATAGCTTTCTCGCAGGGATTCAACTTATGAGTTACGGTATCCCCTACTTTTACCTCTTTTGCTGCTTTTATTCCAGAAATAATATAGCCTACGTCTCCAGTTCCAAGCATTTTCCGTTTCTCCATGCCTAGGCGAAGTACGCCAACCTCATCAGCGACATAATCATTCCCTGTATTGAGAAACTTGATCTGATCTCCCTTTGTAATACTCCCATTGATAATTTTGAAATAGGCTATAATGCCTCGAAAAGAGTTAAATACAGAGTCAAAAATCAAAGCCTGCAATGGTGCTTCAGGGTCTCCTTTAGGAGCTGGCACTACCTCTATAATCCGCTCCAAAATATCGGTCATCCCTTCACCCGTTTTTCCGCTAGCACGAATAATATCACTCCGATCACAACCAATCAGGTCAATAATCTGATCTTCAACAACCTCGGGCATTGCATTGGGTAAATCCATCTTATTAAGAATTGGAATAATTTCCAAGTCATGCTCAATTGCCAAATATAGATTCGAAATAGTTTGAGCCTGAATGCCCTGTGTTGAATCAATAATTAGCAAAGCCCCCTCACATGCCGCAATTGAACGTGAAACTTCATACGAAAAGTCGACATGTCCCGGAGTATCAATCAGATTCAGAACGTACTTTTCACCATTCTGCTCATAGTCCATTTGTATGGCATGGCTTTTAATGGTAATGCCTCGTTCCTTCTCCAAGTCCATGCTATCAAGGACTTGCGCTTGCATGTCCCTTTCACTTACAGTATGGGTTATTTCCAACAAACGATCAGCTAACGTGCTCTTTCCGTGGTCTATATGTGCAATAATGCAAAAATTGCGAATATTCTTCATCTAATCTGTCTCCAATAAACTATTAATCAATTACTCAGCATGCAAATTTGCGCAAAGATATTCAAAATTTGGTAACAATAATAGAATGTGGCTGGCGTTAGATAACTTTAAATTATTGACTTAGAACCCGCACCCTTATTCGAATACTTCGTCAAACAAGTCGATCAACAACGGAAATCAATTATATTTGCATCGCCAGAAACAATTTTAGAATGGAACAATACTTTATTTACTCAATCGGATTTGCGGCTCAAATTCTTTTTTTCGCTCGCACGATTGTTCAATGGTTTAAATCGGAACACGAGGGCAAAGTCCTGTCTCCCACCCTCTTTTGGAAAATAAGTTTGCTTGCCTCAATATTGATGCTCACTTATGGGATACTTAGAAATGATGCTGCCATTCTAATCGGGCAATTGCTCGTCTATTCAATTTACATCCGCAATATCCAGCTGAAAAAAGACTGGAAATCCATGTCTGTTATATTACGGATTGTCATTTTACTAACTCCCATCATCATACTGGGATACCTATTCTTTGGGACAGAATATTCGCTGGCTACATTTTTCAAGAATGAAAATAACCCCATGTTATTAATGATTTGGGGTATTGCCGCACAAATTGTTTTTATATCCCGATTTTTCTATCAGTGGATTTATTCCGAGAATAGAAAAGAGTCCATCCTCCCATTAGGATTTTGGATTATCAGCATCATTGGCTCTGCTATGAATTTTATTTATGGAGCGTTTAGACTTGATCCGGTATTACTTGCGGCTCATAGTCTTGGTATGTTTATATATCTTCGAAATATCTTGATCCATTACAATAAAAAAGGCTTGTTTAGCCAATTAAATATTCCGGCACTAAATAAGCTCATTGCTTTTGTGTCAGGTAAAATAAAATAGAAGTACAATGGCAAATATTGTAGTGACCGGCTGTGCCGGCTTTATCGGTTCCCATTTGTGTGAAAAACTTTTATCAGAAAAACACAATATCATTGGGATTGACAACTTTGATCCATTTTACGACAGAGCAGTGAAAGAACAGAACATGAGTTCCTTCCTCAGTCACCAAAACTTCGAATTCTGCGAAGTTGATTTGGCAGAATTTGACGAGCTCTCGAAATCGCTAGAGGGGAAATCAATTGATTCAATTGTCCATTTGGCTGGGAAAGCCGGGGTTCGTCCTTCCATCGAAGATCCACAAGGTTACATCCGTGCCAACATTATGGGCACTCAAAACATCCTGGACATAATGAAAAATAAAGGCATAAAGAAACTGGCCTTTGCATCCTCTTCATCAGTTTATGGAAACACGAAGGAAACTCCCTTCCATGAAGAACAGGAAGTAAGCAACCCTATTTCGCCCTATGCTTTTACCAAAAAGGCTTGTGAACTAACAAACTACACCTACCACTCTTTGTATGGGCTGGACATCATAAACATGCGCTTTTTTACCGTTTTTGGGCCTCGTCAGCGCCCCGATCTGGCCATTCACAAATTCACCAAACTTATTTTAAATGGAGATCAAATTCCCATGTTTGGAGATGGAAGCACATCACGTGACTACACCTACTATGAAGATACAGTTGCAGGAATCAAAGGTGCCATCAACTACTTATTTGAGAACGAAAATGTATACGAAACCATTAACCTAGGGAACAACCAGCCTGTAAAACTGAGCAGCATGATTGCTGCAATAGAAAAAGCAACAGGGAAAAAAGCCAACATTAAACAGCTGCCCATGCAACCTGGAGATGTGAACATTACTTTTGCCAACATCAGCAAAGCAAAATCGCTCTTAGGCTATGATCCCAAGTATTCATTCGGAGACGGGGTAAAGAACTTTGTCGATTGGTATAAGAAAGTCAATTAATAAAAACTACATACCAAATAAAGAAAGCATCCTAAAAGGATGCTTTCTTTATTTGGATTCTGTTCTCCTGATATAAACTTCCCGTAATACGCCCCAAACAATCAATGAGATAATGAAAATAAATGTTCCATACAAAGGAGCAATCATGCTAACCTTAAGACCACCAAGCACCAATCCCGGAGAAATGTCTCCAGCCTCTTCAATAGCGGTAAAAGCCCCAAACAGTCCAATCGCTTGACCGAGGAATCCTAAAACAATTGATAAACTGCCGAATACAAGGATCATATCCAGTCCGCTTTTTTTAGGCTCATTTTTCACATATAAATGAATAATTTTTTGCACTGAAAATACGACGACCCCAATGCCACAGATCGTAATAATGGACATAAATAACGTTCCTCCCATAGAAAATGATTCAGATAAACTCATAATACGATAAAATTAGGTTGAAAAATTATAGACAAGATTACAAGCCCTAATATTTTTTTGCAGATAATTTAGACAAACAGCAGGTTTCTGAAAGGATATAACAGCCGTTAGCTATTTCTCAAAAAAGAAACAAACAGCACCAAAACCGACTCTTCTATGGTTGTTTGTCGACATTTATTCGTTGTACGCCAATTATTTCAGTAATTTGAAGACCTGATTAAAGAATCTATGACATTCCCTTTCGTAAAACAGAATAAATTATTCCCTACCCGAAAAGTTGTAATAAATGCCGGGCAGCATTTGATCTTTTGGGTAGTTGCCTATTTGTTTTTCATTTTATTTTTTGGACGCGCCAATCGCGACTACCAAACCACGATCATTTTCACATCCTTACTTTTCCCTCTGGCCATTGGCACAAGTTATTTTCTCAATTATTTTCTAATACCTCGCTATCTTTACAAAGCAGATTACTGGCGATTTTTACTATTCCTTTTTTACACGTTCGTTTTCACCCTATGGTGTGAGACAATGATTAGCCTATTTATTTTCATCATCATTAGCGACTTCCAACTTTATAAGCTCGATCCGGCATCGTTCGATATCGTATTCCTTTTAGTAGGCTTGTATTTCATCATTCTCGGATTTATTTCTATAGAGCAGATCAAGCGAGCTTTTGAGATGAAAAGAGCAAACACACAACTCGAAAAAAATCAAATAGAAATCCAATTAAAGTTGCGCGAATCAGAGTTAAAACTTCTCCGTTCGCAAGTACATCCTCACTTCCTGTTTAATACCTTAAATAATCTTTACGGCCTCACACTTGAGAAATCAGACATGGCACCGGAATTAGTCTTAAAACTATCTGATTTGATGGACTACATGCTTTACAAATGCAATAAACCTAAAGTAAGTTTGAATAGCGAGCTGGTACATTTAGAAAACTACGTAGAGATTGAACGCATTCGCTATGGTGAAAAATTAAATATCACCTTTAAAACTGAAGGAAATACCGACAATCTGGAAATTGCACCAATACTACTCCTTGCTTTCTTTGAAAATGCATTTAAACATGGCGTAAGCAAATTAATCCAAAAGCCGTTTGTTCAAATTCAGATTATTGCTCAAGACAATAACTTTCACCTTCATATTACAAATAGCAGAAATCCAAATTCAAAAACCAATGAAAATTACACTCAGGGAATTGGGTTGAAAAATGTAAAAAAGCGATTGGAACTTTTATATTCCGATAAACATCAGTTACAAATCATTCCCGGATCAGATACATTTGATATAGATTTACAAATAATTCTTGATAGGATTTCGCACAAAACAGAAATAGCCCAATGAACGAAATAAGCTACAACTGCCTGATTGTGGATGATGAGCCTATTGCCATCCGCGTGATTAAAAACCACTTAACTGGTTTTAAAAACTTGCAATTATTAGGTGAGTGCAGCAATGCCATCGAAGCAGTTGAAATTTTATCACAGACAAAAATTGATTTGATTTTTCTGGATATTCAAATGCCCGAGATCACTGGTGTTGAGTTCTTGAAAAATTTAGATCAGCATCCAAAAGTAATTTTTACGACAGCCTACCGAGAATACGCCATAGAAGCATTTGAACTGGACGTAGTTGACTATTTACTGAAGCCAATTTCACTGCCTCGATTCACAAAAGCCATTACCCGTTTTTATTCGCGAATGAGTAACTCGTCAGGTCATGTCGCTCAACTGAACTCAACACAAACTATTCCGGACTACATCTTTTTAAAATCAGACAAAAAACGACATAAGGTGCTATATTCAGACATTCTTTTCTTTGAGAGTTTTGGAGATTACCTAAATGCTTATACTAAAAAAGGGAAAATCACAATCAAAGAAAGAATTAGCCATTTAGAAGGTCAACTGCCGCGACAACAATTCCTACGTGTTCACAGAGGTTATATTATTTCGATATCAAAGATCTCAGCAATACTCCCGGGAATGATTGAAATTGAACACCACAAAATTCCGATTGGGCGGAGCTACAAACAAAAAGTAGAACTCCTTACCAAGTAATAGCCCTATATTCTGCAAATGATGCCATCTACCTTTATTATGTATTCCTATTTTTATACTTTTATTGAGATAATCAACAGGCATGAAATCAGACAATCATAAATACGTAGTGCGGGAAGGCTGGATTTCCATTATTACAAACACCCTTCTGTTCTTTCTAAAATACTGGGCCGGTGTTGTTTCCGGATCTATCGCCCTAATTGCTGATGCCTGGCACACACTTACAGACTCTGTCTCTTCAATAATTGTATTGATAGGTGGAAAGCTATCCAATAAACCTGCAGATGAAGAACACCCCTTCGGTCATGGCCGCGCTGAACATATTGCTGCGATAATCATTGGTGTTTTACTATCCATTGTTGCTTTCGACTTTGTTTTGAGTGCATATGAAAAGCTACAAACAAAGGAACCGGGTAATTTTGGGGTTGTTGCTATTGTTGTAACGATTACCTCCATCCTTTTTAAAGAAGCTCTGGCGCAATATGCATTTTGGGCACACCGAAAAACGGGGTCGTCAATATTAAAAGCAGATGGCTGGCATCATCGCACAGATTCTCTTTCTTCAGCTATCATTTTAGTGGGAATTTTTTTCGGAAGATACTTTTGGTGGATAGATGCTCTGTTGGCATTTATAGTTGCCCTCATGATTGCTTATGCGAGTTATGAAATTTTATCACACGAAATTAAATCCTTATTAGGAGAAGAAGTTGATCCTCAACTTATCACGAAAATTAAAGATGAAGTTTATGACTTACTGAAAAAAGAGGTTCATATTCATCATTTCCATATTCATACATATGGAAATCATAGCGAATTAAGCTGTCATATTAAGCTACCTCCAAAAACTTCACTTGACGAGGCCCATGAAATATGCACCAGCATTGAAGTGATGATAAAGGATAAATTCGCTATGATTGTCACTATTCACCCAGAACCTCTTATTAAGGAATAACAAGCATACATCCTCAAAAATAAAGATTGCTCTTCTCTACATTTCCATTTGAATATATTTAAATTAGCGTAATTGATTTATACGGCATGAAAAAAATTCGATATATAATTATTATCCTCTTTGCATTATCCTCATGTAAAGACGTATTTGATCCTCCTCCGCAATCGCTAATGGAAACAACAATCGTTTATTCCAATCAGGAAGAAGTAGATTCTGTAGCCATCTCAGCATATGGTTTGGATAAGGACAGCATGATTATTTTTGAAGAAATCACAGACATGTTTCGGCTCCCATTAAGTAGACAAGACAGCTCTTCTTTTATCGTTGTATTTGGCTCCATTCAGGACACCTTGCTAATCAAACATGACACAAAACTAGTTTACGAATCAGTAGAGACCGGTTTTTTCACAGAACATTGGATCAATCACATAGAGCATAGCTTCAACCGAATAGACTCGGTTGTCATTATAGATAGTGCTGTAAATCAATTTTGGCATGAGAATATTCAGCTTCATATTAATAATTTGCCTCTTTCCTCTAATTAGTATTGGACAGAGCGAAATCGAAAAGAGACCTAGGCGAGCCGACAACTTTGTTCGTATGAGGGGACTGCGTGTTGGGATGGACATCACACGCCCGCTACAGCATTTATGGACGAAAGGTGACCGTTATGGCACCGAACTAAGTTTTGACATAGAGATAAAACCAAACCTTTTCGCGGTATTGGAAACGGGGTGGGAAAAGATGAATATTAAGAATGATTACGTGTTCTACAAAAGCTCTGGCTCATACACCCGCATTGGCGTAGACTATAATTTTTTAGAAGCAGAGCATAAAAAAGACATGGACATTTTATACATAGGGGTGCGGTATGGAATTAGTTTGGCAGGACAAGAAGTTCCCTATTTTAGCCTGAATGATTACTGGTCAGATGACTCCGGACACTTCCCCCGGCGTAATTATAATGCACAATGGGTAGAAGGACTAATAGGGTTAAAGGCTGAGATTTTCAATAATTTTTTCTTGGGCTGGACCATTAGGGGGAAGATTAAAACCTACCAAAAAGAAGTATTGATGCCTTCTGTATACTTTGATCCCGGCTACGGAAAGGCTGAAAATAAATTCAACTTCGATTTCACCTATTCTATTTTTTACAACCTTCCTTTTAAATTCAGGTAATCACTCATTTATAAAAAAGCAGCGCAACAAAAAATTGCTGCGCTGCGATATATGGATCTTAAAAAAGATTCTATTTTGATTATTGGCTGATTACATCATTCCACCCATTCCAGGACCACCCATAGGAGGCATTGGAACAGCATCTTCTTTTTCATCAACCAAAACACATTCTGTTGTCAACAACATACCCGCAATTGAAGCTGCGTTCTCAAGTGCAACACGAGTAACTTTTGCAGGATCAATAACTCCGGATTCTAAAAGGTTTTGATATTGATCGATACGAGCATTGTACCCAAAATCGCCTTTACCTTCGCGTACTTTCTGTACAACTACTGCACCTTCTTTACCAGCATTTGCAACAATCTGACGCAATGGCTCTTCAATGGCACGTTTGATGATTTCAATACCTGTATTTTCATCATCATTATCGCCTTTCAGCCCTTCCAGTGCCTCAATTGCACGGATGTAGGCAACACCACCTCCAGGAACGATACCTTCTTCAACAGCAGCACGAGTAGCACTCAATGCATCGTCAACGCGATCCTTCTTCTCTTTCATTTCAATTTCAGAGGCTGCACCAATGTAAAGCACAGCAACTCCGCCGGCAAGTTTTGCCAAACGTTCTTGTAATTTTTCACGATCGTATACAGAAGAAGATGCCTCCAACTGATTTTTGATCATTGCAATACGCTTTTCAATCAATGCTTCTTCACCAGAACCTGCTACTAAGATTGTGGCATCCTTATCAACTGTAATCTTCTCAGACTGCCCAAGCATGTCTAAGGTAGTATCTTCCAGTTTCATTCCTTTGGTATCCGAAATTACAGTACCTCCGGTTAAAACAGCGATGTCTTCCAACATTTCTTTACGACGTTCACCGAAACCTGGAGCTTTAACGGCACAAACCTTTAAGTTACCACGTAGACGGTTAACAACTAAAGTCGCCAATGCCTGACCATCAACATCTTCTGAAATGATCAACAATGGACGGCCAGTTTGTGCTGTTTTCTCTAACACAGGCACTAGCTCTTCCATTAAACTGATTTTGCTATCATAGATCAAGATAAATGGCTGATCTAATTCAGCTTCCATTTTCTCTGTATTTGTAACAAAGTAAGGAGAGATATATCCACGGTCAAACTGCATTCCTTCTACCAAGTCAACATAGGTTTCTGTACCTTTTGCTTCTTCAACAGTGATTACACCTTCTTTGTGCACTTTTTCCATTGCTTCAGTAATGAGGCTACCAATAGTCTCATCTCCGTTGGCAGAAACTTTTGCTACTTGCTTGATTTTTGTATAGTCGTCACCAATATTTTGAGCCTGAACTGTTGTGATATTTTCAACAACCTTCAAAACTGCTTTGTCTATTCCACGTTTCAAATCCATTGGATTTGCACCAGCAGCAACGTTTTTCAAACCTACAGACACAATCGACTGAGCAAGAATTGTAGCAGTTGTGGTACCATCACCAGCATCATCACCAGTTTTGCTAGCAACCTCTTTTACCATCTGAGCTCCAATGTTTTCATATGGATCAGAAAGTTCAATTTCTTTAGCAACAGTAACACCATCTTTTGTAATATGAGGTGCACCAAATTTCTTGGCGATTACCACATTACGCCCCTTTGGGCCTAAAGTCACCTTTACGGCATCGGCTAACTTATCAACCCCTACTTTCAGGCGGTTTCTTGCATCAATATCGAATTTAATTTCTTTTGCCATCTCTTTCGTTTTTTAGTTTTAATTGATTACTAAGCAATGAATAACACATCATTTTGAGACATCAACATATAGTTAACACCATCAAGATTCAGTTCAATACCTGAATGTTTGCCATAAAATACAGTATCACCTACTTTTATTTCCATTGGCTCATCTTTTTTCTCATTTCCAACTAAAACCACTTGTCCAGTTTGTGATTTTTCTTTTGCTGAATCTGGAATGATAATACCACTAGCGGTTTTTGTTTCTGCTTCCTTCGGTTGAATAAGAATTCTACCTGCAAGGATTTTTCCTTTTAAATCTGCCATCTCTTAGATTATTTAGTTAGACATTTTTCAATTTGACACACTTCAGTATCGAAATTTATGCCAAAAACAAAACGATTGATAATTCAAAAAAAGAAGGACAATTTTTCACCCTTCAATTTTCTTATACCTAAGCGAAAACGAGCAATGCACTAATAGCCTGCCACTTAAGCGGAATGGCACATTCCATGACATGCTGACAGTGAGAATATGGGAATTACATGAGTCATATACAGCTAACCAACTTCTATAAAAAACAAAAAGCCTGTTCTAAATCAGAACAGGCTTCTCAATATTTTACACAGAAATTTATTCTATTGGTGCTTCTTCAGTTGAAGTGTTATCTGTCTCAGGGCTAGTAGTCGGAAAAGTAGGCACTAAGCTTGGATCAGCAGCATTTTCAATTTGCTCTTGGATAATCGATTGATTAACACCTTCAGCATTGCGTGGAATAGATGCACTACCCGCAACAGACAAAATAAATAATGCTCCGGCTAATACCCAAGTGGCCTTCTCCAAAAAGTCGGTAGTCTTGCGAACCCCCATTATTTGGTTAGATGACTGAAAGTTACTAGCTAAACCTCCACCTTTTGAATTCTGCACTAATACAATCAATACCATAAGAATACATGCGATAAAGATTAAAACGGTGATCAGTGTATACATGATTTAGTATTTAATTAATTCAATATTTTTTTGATTTCTTCAATTCGACTGGCAAAGTAAACATTTTTCTCCGGATATTTCAAACTTAATTTCTCATAGGCCATAATTGATTCTTGATATAGCCCTTGTTTTTCATATATTTTTGCCAACGTCTCCGTAACAAACTCTCGATCAACATCATTGCCGACATTACCCGATTCAACCTGTTGCTCATTCTCTTTCTCTATGGATTGTTTTTCTCTTATTGATCTTACCAAATCTGCCAACGATTCGTCATTCCATTTACCCCCTGATAATCGATAAACTCCTGGCGCATAATCTCTGGAAAGCTCGTTCATATCTTTGGATGCTTGTTGATTGTCGATGCCCACATCAGGCTCCATCAAAAAGTAATACAACTTTTTACGATCAAAAACACGAATTGCTCCTCGTTGCAAATAAAAATCAAAATCCGGATCCTTCAGTTTCTGTAAGTTTTTCAGCAAAAGTATCCAAGCTACCTGAAAGGCTGGATATTGCTCAACAAGCTTCTTGAGCATCGGCAAGCTATTTTCATCAAGCTGCTCCGGATGCTGAATATAGGGATGGATGTCAAACACTGCCATTACCAATTCGCTATTGAAGCATTAAAAATATCCTCGACTAATTTCTCGACAATCTCTTCCAACAACTCATCTTCAACATCACTTAATGGTCTGGAACTATCATAATCTTCATATGATGTAAATGAGGATTCCCAATCTTCATCATGATTCTTGTTGTTCGTATATTTTACTTTAACCGAAATAGAAAGACGAGTTTGAGCAGAAACATCACCTTCCGAGATATTCATTGGCTGAGTTGAATAACCTGTTATCTGTCCATCAAACTCCAAATCGCCTCCTTCTGTAGCCATATCCAATGATGTCTGCCTCATTAGTTTCTCTTGCAAATAATCAGTAAGCTGCTGACTCAAACTGGGATTAACCAGCTCTGCACGATTGGGGAAATAATATACCGAGAAAGTCTTCACATCTGGAGAGATGGCCGCACCCGTAAATGAATAAGAGATCCGACAACCTTGAATTAACAAGGAAAAAACAAAAACTGCAAGAAAGCCATATCCTGGCAACCTTAATGACTTAACTGATATCATATTCTTTAATTTTCCGGTATAGTGTTCGTTCAGAAATGCCTAATTCCTGTGCAGCATATTTTCGTTTACCTTTATGCTTTTCAAGGGCTTTTTTAATCAATTCAATTTCTTTGTCTTCAAGAGAGAGTGATTCTTCCACAAACTCCTCGGTATCTTGAATATCCTCCCCTTGTAGTGGTTTAATATGAACTTGACTTTTGGGAGCCTGTTCAGTTTCGAATTTTCCGGGTTCTTTCTGGTATAGGTTCCTAATAATTCTAGCATTCTCTGCATGAAATTCTGAAGGACTAGCTTCTTCTTTCATCAAGTCAAGAACCAACTTCTTCAAGTCGGTAACATCCTTCTTCATATCAAACAATACCTGATATAGGATTTCACGTTCTGTTGAAAACGTTTTTTCATCTACGCCTTTATAAAGGGCTGGCAACTTTGTAATTCCTGCTTCGGGCAAATAATTGCGCATGGAATTTCCTGTGATATTACGTTCTTGTTCGATTATTGAAATTTGCTCTGTGATATTTTTCAACTGCCGAACATTACCCGGCCAGCCAAAATTCTCAAGAACAACCCGTGCTTCGTCATCTAAACGAATTGGAGGCATTCGATAACGCTCAGCAAAATCCAATGCAAATTTCCGAAACAACAAATAAATATCATCTTTTCTGTCTCTCAATGGTAATACGCGAATTGGCACCGTGTTTAAGCGATAATACAGATCTTCCCGAAACTTCCCCTCTTCAATAGCCTTAGGGATTTCTACATTTGTTGCTGCGACAACTCGCACGTTTGTCTTCATTACTTTCGAAGAACCTACTTTTATAAACTCCCCTGCTTCTAAAACACGAAGTAACCGAACCTGCGTCGACAATGGCAATTCACCAATTTCATCAAGAAAAATAGTTCCTCCATCTGCCTCTTCAAAATAGCCTTTTCTGTCTGCCAATGCCCCGGTAAAGGCTCCTTTCTCATGGCCAAATAACTCAGAGTCAATAGTCCCTTCAGGAATCGCGCCACAATTCACTGCAATATACCGCCCATGTTTTCTCGAAGAATAATGATGAATCATCTGAGGAAATGATTCCTTCCCCGTGCCACTTTCTCCGGTAATTAAAACAGATAAATCTGTAGGTGCTACTTGTATAGCAACTTCAATTGCTCTATTTAAGCCAAGAGCATTCCCAATAATTGCAAATCTTTGTTTTATTTCCTGAACATCCATATTTCAGTTTCCTAATTAATTTAGCAAAGTTACAATTTTAAGAATAATACTGCCCTTCGGATAAAACTCTTATGTGCAAAATATACCCCTTTACATTATTTAATAATGAATAGTGCAACACCAAAAAAGAGACAAATGGGAAGAGTAATTTACATTTAATCTGACACACAAATACTAAACACCAAAATTGAATTGACAAGTACCACCGAATTATTCAGCAAGAAAATCTAGCTATAAGAAAATCTTAATCTTCTTTTTTGCCTAAGTTGTTCAATCCGACTCTTGTCATATTTCCCCAACTCCTTTTGCGAAGAACAAAATAATCAAAATTTCCCTTTATTGCAGAATAAAGAACCAATGGATGAAAAAGCACAGGTTCTAACAGAGCGGCAAACAACTGCCTAAATACCATGCCTTTTTTCTTATACCTAAAGAATGCGACATGATCAAAAAGTATAGAATAAGTTGTAAATGCCACAGAAAAGAAATAAACAAAAAAGAGTACAATAAAGAAGTAAGGCCAATTTGCAAATCCTAAAATGGCAATAATAATGAAGTATAATATCCCGAAAAGCTCAAGAATTGGAGCCAGCCACTCAAACAGTACCCAAAATGGATGAGATACTAATCCCATAATTCCATACTTGGGATTCATAAACAATCCTTTGTGCCGCAACAATGTTTCAATAGTTCCACGAGTCCATCTATTTCTCTGACGCACAAAATGTTTCACCTTCCCAGGAGCTTCTGTCCAACAAAGAGGGTCAGGAATATATTCTACCTTGTATTTCTCCTTGTGGTCAGTCATATATCGACGCATACGTACAACCAACTCCATGTCTTCACCAACGGTATGACGATGATATCCACCGCAAGCAATAACAATCTCTTTATCGAAAAGCCCCAGTGCACCCGATACAATCAACAATCCATTTAGCTTACTCCAGGCTAAACGCCCCAATAAGAATGAGCGATTATACTCAAGTACCTGAAATAATGGAAGAAGTTTGTCTGGCAAATGAATCTTTACAAGATGCCCATCCTCTATTTCACAAGAATTTGCAATACGTATAACCCCACCCGTTGCAATAACCCGTTTTTCCTTCGTTCCTTGCAAAAATGGTTTAACCATTTTCTGTAATGCATATGGATCAATTATAGAATCCGCATCAATCGATATAAAATACTCTCCTTTAGAGACATTTAGCCCAGCATTCAATGCGTCTGCTTTACCGCCATTAATTTTATCAATAATCGTTAGATTATTCATAGCCATTTTTCGCGACTTATAAATACCTCTTATCTCAGCACTTTGAATTCGCTCATCAACAACAAAAGATATTTTCTCTAATTCGAATGCAGTAATCAATTTCTCTAAGGTGTCATCTTTACTTCCATCATTAATTACAATAACTTCAAAATTGGCATAGTATAATGACAAAAGAGCTTTGACATTTTCTACAATATTCAATCCCTCATTATACGCAGGAGCCAATATGCTAATCGAAGGAGCAAATGGAGACGAAAGAACCTCATTATAGTCAGGGATCTTCGACATATAATAATATTTGCGCAGCACGAAAGCCGAAATTATTCCGAGTCCCAGATATACGCAAAAGATTGCACTCGCGTAATAAAAGATTAGGGTTTCGACCCACAACGATATAAGTTTAGCGACTATATCCATTAGTTTCGTTTGTCTTTAATGTGTTCAATAAAAGGCATAAGTCCTAGATTCTCAATTTCACTATTCTTAGCCAGTAGTGATCTTCCTTTCTCTCCCATATTGTACAGTGTTCTGCAGGCTTGTAATTTTAATCGGATATTCCCGCTGCTTAATACTTCCTGAAAAATATCTAAATCGGATTCACCTCCCAGATCACCTAGAATTCTCAATATTTCAACA
The DNA here is from genome assembly GCA_963662675.2 of Prolixibacteraceae bacterium. Classification (GTDB taxonomy): domain Bacteria; phylum Bacteroidota; class Bacteroidia; order Bacteroidales; family Prolixibacteraceae. Next base: position 128,558 of record CAXXHP010000001.1, on the reverse strand, counting down.
CGATTGGGGTATGTTTCTTCTTTGAATTTTGCCTTAACCTTTTCGATTGCCTCTTCTAACTCCAAATGCCGAATAGCCTGATAAACGTAGAAACGCGTTTGATGATGTGGATGATCTAACAAGTCTATAATAAGCTGTGCATTCTCATTCTGTTGGAAATAATCTATCATCCGTATGGAGAAATCCTGTACATCATTATTCTCAGAATTAATATACTTCCCGAATGAAGGCACTTGTTTTTCATTCATCTTTAAATAGCTGAGTATGTTCAACTGCACCCAAGTCGAGAGAGGACTTTCTAAATCTTTCAGGAAATCAAATGTTGACTGACTATCTAAAAATACGTAAGCAATTTGCGCTTCGCTACGAACCTCTACATTCCTATCCTTCACCAACTTCACGATTAAATCCTTAGCATCAGAAGGATACAAACTTGCCAGTTCTCTTATTCCCTTTATCCGGGTGGAAGAGAAAAAAGATTTCATTTTTCTTCCTGATATGCCATCCAAATTAAGCTCCTTATATAACAAGAGTATACGATCTGAATATTCCCCGGATAGATTTTGTTGGTAATTATATAGAAGATCTATCAAAATATTTTTCCCAAACAGCCCCTTCACACTACTCAAATTATCAACAACTTCACTTAAACTAACTTCTCCAAATAAATACCCGATCAAAATCGCCTCACAACGCTCATCTAGGCCCTTCCGATACACTTCTCTTCCACTCTTGTAAAAGGAAGTAATCATTAAAACAATAGTTACAATAATCAAATTTGAAGCAAAGACAACAGATAGTAGCAATAGAACAAATAGAATTGGAACATTCGCAATTACATCAATTACATATGTAATTATCTGATGTATTTTAGGAGCAAAAGTCTCATCGCTATACTTATATAAATACTCAGATAAACTCTCTTTCATTTGAATCCAATAAACATAGAAGAACCACGGTTCTCCTCCTTCTTGGATTTCAGAAATCATCAAATCAGACTTGTCTTCTTGGATGTCCTCAGGTGTATCTTCCTGTTCAATCGACAATGTACTTATCCCTTGAACAGAGTTATTACCCTGAATACTTTGTCCGAGAAATACAGATAAAACTATCCAGACAAAGATTACCGCTTTAATTTTCTTTTTTCTTTCCATTCTTAAAATAAAAATGATAAGGATGTTCTTATACTATATTGATCACGTCTTATATCCTTTGAATATTCAACATTTTCATATGCGCCTTCAATTTCAAAAATGAAAGAGTTTGTAACTTTCTGTTTCCATTCCAACTCAACCCTCCATGACCCAAGTTGGGGAATATTTTGCCCACTAGTATAAAACAGTGGATTATCTGGAGACACTCCCGTCCCCAGAACCATCTCAAGATAACTTTCTTCTGTCTTCAAGAACCTCCTTATTGACAACATATATTTATAAGACAAATCGTCACCGTTGTCGACAACATACGGACGAGCTGAAAGCCAGTATCTCCCAACGTACTTAGACAAAGACCCTGTGTAAATATTAATATTCAAATGATTCCCTCCTGTGAGCAAAAAATCGAGATAACGATATCCTAATGAAACTTCAAATTTGTTTTTAAATCCATGGTAATATTCGAAGCCCAATCTGGTTCTTGGGAAAAAGTTATCATTTGAAAACGAATAGTTTAGAAAGAAGTAGTTGAACTCATTTATTTCAGGGTATAACTCTAAGGAATATTGGGTAGATACACTATTGGAAAAAAGAGATTCTCCAGTTCCAATCATATCACCCCAGTATACTTTTCCATAAAAAACACCGTGAGAAGTTTTTCTTCCATAGCCAACAGAACTCATGTGCCACCGGCGAGAGAATGGCTCATTAAAACGATCATGATAATGCTCTAGCCTGAGAATATTTTTCTTTTCAACACCCGGGATTACACTTTTTAACTCGTCCAAGGAATCACTATTCGGATTTGCTTCTTCCAAAATTTTCAATGTTGCCAAGGCATCATTATTATTATTCTCGGCAATGTAAATCCTTGTTTTTTTCGTCAGAACATCAGCATCATTCGGATAATAATTCAATAATCTGTTTGCGACAATAGTTGCTGAATCATAATCAGCATCCCATAGGTAAAAGTCCAATGCAGCATTGTTTGCATCGTAATCATGAGGATTCTTTTCTAATACTATTGATACATGCTTTTGGGCTTCATTATAATTCCCAGACCAGGCATAAGTACGCGCAAGAAGCATCCGAACATCAATATAATCCGGATAATCAGCAATAATTTTCTCGGAAATATCTATAGATTCCGCGTAATGACTGTCAAATGCTAACTCCCGAGCCACAAGTAGCAGTGAGTCTGCATTGTAAGATTCTTCACCCTGAGAAAACCCCGGAGAATATAGAAGAACAGCGCACAAAATTAAAAGTAAAAGTTTCCTCATTCTATTTACAACAAAAGTTTCCTAACTCTAATCGTCAATTCACTCAAACTAAAAGGCTTAACAACGTAATCATCAGCACCCAGATCAAAAGCCTTTAAAACAGTTTCTTCTGCTCCGTCTGCTGATAAGACCAAAATTGGGACTTTATTTTTCCAATCATTTCGAACAATGCTTATTACCTCATTACCATTTATATATGGCATATACAGATCTGTTATCAACAGATCAACTTCATTCTCCTCTAGGTATTTAAGGCATTCTTTCCCATCCAAAACCTTGACCACATCGTAGCCATCCCGAACTAACTTATGGTATATTGTTTCCAATATAAGTTTATTGTCTTCAGCAACAAGTATCTTCTTCATAAAAGAAATTTTTATAGTAAACCCAGTATTTTCGACTGAACAAATAGTGTCAAAAAAAAACTAAGTTCCTGATCAAGATAAAACTATTTCTACTTAAAATCAAAGTTAAAACAATATACTATAGCACAAACACCAGATTAAACTCTGTAGAAAACTATAACAAACTTATGTCGATTTTTCTTGCTCCAACCTAACTTTTTTTATTTTTGTAGTAAACTACCATACACCGAAATGAAATTTATTTCCATCATACCTGCTCGCTATCAATCGTCAAGATTCCCAGGAAAGCCATTGGCTACACTCGGTGGCAAAACAATCATTCAACAAGTTTATGAGAAAGTATCTTTTTCTGTTGAAAACGTTTGGGTTGCAACAGATGACGACAGGATTGCCAATGCCGTTTTACAATTTGGAGGGAAAGTTGTTATGACTCGCAATGACCACCAAAGCGGAACGGATCGTTGTGCAGAGGCCGCAGATAAAATTTCAAAAGAGATGTCATTTGATGCAATCATTAATATTCAAGGAGATGAACCATTTGTTCGGGCAGAACAGATTGAAGCCTTAATGAGCTGTTTCCATGATCAAAAAACAGAAATTGCTACACTGATAAAAAAAATAGAAAACAATGAAGTACTGTTTAATCCAAACCGCCCTAAGGTTGTGATTGATAACCAAAACAATGCGTTATTATTCAGCAGATCAACCATACCATTTGTACGAGAAAGCGAATCTGAAAACTGGCTAAATAAACATGAATTCTACAGTCATTTAGGGATGTATGCTTATCGAGCAGATATTCTTCCAAAAATAACAAAACTACCTCCTTCTTCGCTTGAATTGGCAGAGTCGTTAGAGCAACTACGATGGCTTGAAAATGGCTATTGCATAAAAACTGCCATTACCGAATTTGAAAGCATTGGAATTGACACACCCGAAGATCTGGAAATGGCAAAACAGTTCATTTCAAATAAAAAATAAATGAAATGTAAGAAGATAATAAGTGGTGGGCAAACTGGAGTAGACAGAGGTGCGCTTGACGCTTGTATCCAACACAACTTTCCATGTGGAGGATGGTGTCCCGCTGGAAGAAAAGCAGAAGACGGAGAAATACCTCAACGATATCCTCTACAAGAAATATGGAACACTAGCTATAATGAACGCACACGCCTAAATGTGAGAGACTCCGATGCAACACTCATTATTTATGAAGGTAAACTAAAGGGTGGGACTTCGCTTACATTCCATCATGCAAAAGACATAGGGAAACCCGTATTTCTATTTAAGGTAGCTCCTTTCTTAATTGACGAGATACTAGAGCAGGCTATCCACTTTATTAAAATCAATCAGGTTGAGATTCTGAACATTGCCGGCCCCAGAGCAAGCCAATGGCCTGAAGCCTATGACAGTAGCTCCACCATCATATCTAAACTAATACATCGAATTAATTCACCGCTGTAAGATCAGGTTGACACACATACAATCTTCCTTCACAATAAATTATCGCATTAACAACAAAATACGACACGTAAAGGCTGTAGCCCTGCGGGGAACGAACCACCCCATGGGAAAACCACCTCTCTTACTAGGATCAATTGAAAGATCAGATCAATTTATTCTATTATGACCAATACAATTATGTATGAAGATAAATACTCAATGCGTATTCCCTGATTTGGCAGTTCTTCCGAACGGGATTTCATTTTTGGGCTTAGCCAAAAAAACGGAAACAAAAAAAGGTCAAGGCTGACTGAGCTTTTGAAAGAAAACTACGGATTGAAAACACCACGCAATCCAATTCGTCGTTCCTCATCAAACAGGATGGTTTACTTGTACCACCCTCTGATTTTCGCCCTTGTTTCCTGATTCAAAACCGCCATAGGCCATACTTTTCACCTGACGGCGAAGTGAGGGATTTACCACTAAAAACTACGATTGACAATAATCGCCAAATATAAAAAGAGAAAACCAGAATGTTTGTTTCGGAAAACAACTCATCTCATTATAGAAGCAGATTGAGAGGTATCTGATGGAATTCGCAGCCTTATTTAAGGCGAACTAAAATTCATGCATGAAAAAGTGAGTCCCCCAAATAATATCATTTGATCCCCTTTCTACACCCACGAATCCAAAAATTCAGACTGTTGTAATAACAAATCAATCACGTCATTTTGCTTCATTATAAATACGCCACAGAGAAACTTTCAAGGCGAACTGGTGTTATTATTCCATGCTGCTCAAAGCATCCATCAAATTTTTAAACGCAATAGAATAATGAACGACACAGAAATAATGAATCCAAACATCAAAAAAATGCAAAATTCAAATCCAGTACCTATTCAGCAATTTCTGGGAAAATTGAAAGAAAAAATGCATCAGGTTTATCACCTAAGAGGGAATAATGACATTTACGCACGACAGCGTGGACTCCCACCTTTTGTTATGCGTGAGATCATGGAGAGCAACCCTCTTTCCATTGGAATCCCCAAAGAATACGGAGGAAGAGGAGCATTAATGCACGAAAATCTAGCCTTGCTGGAAACGGCATCTTATGAGTCGCTCGCATTATCGCTCACCTTTGGAATCAACTCTGCGTTATTCCTACAACCGGTATCAAAATACGCCTCACATGAAGCAAAAGCACCGGTTTTTAAACGCTTTCTGAATGAAAAAAACATGGGTGGACTAATGATCACAGAGCCTGACTTTGGTAGTGATGCCCTAAACATGCAAACCTCTTTTACTGAGGAAAAAGATCATTTTCAACTAAACGGGACAAAACACTGGGCAGGACTTACCGGATGGGCCGATTACTGGCTCCTGACCGCCCGACAGAAAACAGCCAGTGGAGATTTACAGCGAGATATTGATTTCTTTATTTGCGATGTAACTCAACCCAATCAGGGGATTAAAGTTGAAGAATTTTACGACAATTTGGGTCTTTATCAGATTCCATACGGGCGAAACCACATTGACGTAAAAATACCCAAAATTCAAAAGTTAACGCCACACTCAACCGGAGTAAAAATGATGCTCGACCTGCTTCATCGCAGTCGCATGCAATTTCCTGGAATGGCTATGGGATTTATACATCGCATGCTCGACGAAGGCATTAACCACACCAAACAAAGACTAGTTGGAGGGAAGACTTTATTCAGCTACGACCAAGTACAGGAACGCTTATCTAAACTACAAGCGTCATTTACGGTTTGCTCGGCCATGTGTTCGAACAGTGCCAAGAATGCGGGGCTCGACAAAGACCTCACCGGAATTGGGATGGAAGCCAATGCTGTAAAATCCGTCGTAACCGACCTCATGCAACAAGCAGCTCAATCAGTTACGCAATTGGTTGGTGCAAAAGCATATCGCAACAGTCATGTTGCCGGGCGCGGAATTACAGACAGCCGTCCTTTCCAGATTTTTGAAGGTTCGAACGATATTTTGTATGCGCAAATTTCCGAAGGCGTGATAAAACAAATGAAACGGATGAAAGAAAACAATCTTTTCATTTACATGAAAGACAATCCCCTAATGACGCGTTCTGCCGACAAAGTAAAAGATCTTCTGAACTTCAAGCTCGACCTACAAATGCCCCAACGAAAGTTGGTTGAACTGGGGCAAGTTATTGGCCGAGTAATTTCAATGGATATGGTTTATAAATTGGGAGAAGAAGGATTTCGCAAAGATTTAATTGACGGTGGAATAAATATGCTCCATCAGGAAATTCACCAATTGATGAGCTCTTTCAAACTAAAAACAAACGACAAGGCAATTGAAGAATATCAGGACAACAGCTCTTGGCTTCAATTTTCAATTTAGAAGAAAAATATTGAAAGGCATCAAGATTTAAGTGATGCCTTTGCTCTTTCACACCGAATCTATTTCGGTATCTGTCATTCAAAAAAAATAAGATTCTGAAACAAGTTAAGAATGACTCAATGATTAAAGTTCTTTTTCATCTCCACAACTCTAAAAATTCCCGTTTCATTCTTCTTTCTAAGGGTAAAGCCTTATTTTTATGTTTGCTAAAAATTCAAAAAATCTTGTCATGAATTATATCGAACAATACATTGAGAAAAATAAAGACCGCTTTGTAAACGAACTTTTTGGGCTGTTACGAATCCCATCAATCAGCTCAGTTGCAGACCATAAACCTGACATGCATAAAGCTGCCGAATATTGGAAAAAACTGCTTCTGGATGCAGGAGCTGACAGAGCCGAAATATATGAGACGGATGGAAATCCGGTTACTTACGGCGAAAAAATAATTGACCCGAGCAAACCAACCATCCTCGTTTACGGGCACATGGACGTGATGCCCCCGGAGCCTTTAGATCTTTGGAAATCGAAGCCATTTGAGCCGGAAATACGTGACGGCAAAATATGGGCGCGTGGTGCCGACGACGATAAAGGACAAGGAATGATGCATGCCAAGGCCTTTGAACTAATGGTAAAGACCAACACGCTTCCCTGCAACGTGAAATTTATGATAGAGGGCGAGGAAGAAGTGGGATCTCCCAACCTTGGCAAGTGGTGCGAAGCAAATAAGGAAATGCTCAAATCCGATATTATTTTGGTTTCGGACACCACCATGATCCGACCTGACATGCCAACCATTACTACTGGATTGCGCGGTCTGGCCTATTGGCAAGTTGAAGTGACTGGCCCGAACCGCGACCTGCATTCAGGAATGTTTGGCGGCGCAGTTGCCAACCCTATTAATGTTTTGTCGAAAATGATTGCCCAAATGACGGATGACGATGGAAAGGTGACCATCCCCGGTTTTTATGACGATGTGCTAGATGTATCGGATGAAGAACGAAAACTATTAGCAGAAGCGCCATTTGATGAAGTAACCTACAAAAAGGCCATTGACGTAGATGAACTCATTGGTGAAACGGAGTACACAACGATGGAACACATTGGCATTCGCCCATCTTTTGATGTATGTGGTATATGGGGAGGATACTCGGGCGAAGGAGCGAAAACAGTACTTCCATCAAAAGCTTTTGCAAAAATAAGCACCCGGCTGGTGCCAAACCAAAATCACGAAAAAATTGCCGTTCTCTTTAAAAATTATTTTGAGAGCATTGCCCCCAAATCAGTCAACATAGAAGTAACTTATCTACATGGCGGCCAGGCATATATTTGCCCCATTGACCTACCTGCATATCGTGCTGCCGAACAAGCCTATATTGATGTTTTTGGGCGACGCCCTGTCCCATACCGAAGTGGGGGTTCAATTCCTATTATCTCAACATTTGAGCAAGTGCTGGGACTCAAATCCATACTAATGGGATTTGGACTTGACTCGGATGCCATCCACTCCCCCAACGAGAATTTTCCTCTGGAGCAGTTTTTCAAGGGCATTAAAACCATTCCGTTGTTTTATAAATATTTTGCAGAGATGAGCTAAAACGATCATCGCTAAATCAACCCGTCATTGCGAACGCAGCAACGCAATCTGTATTTCTGCTAGTTCAAATTGTGAAAAAACTCTACCTTTGGTAAGGTAAAATTATTGGATGTTTAAATTTAAAATGGATTTGGTGAAGTAAATAACCTTTGGTATTTACACCAAGGTTATCCCTCTTAAAACTCAGACATATACTTGTCGGAGTTATTTTCATGTCTATATATCAACAACTGACTGAGGTTCAGCTAAGAATATTGTATTCTACAGCCAGATCATTCACCATTTAAATTAAACATCATGAACAACGAAAATAAATCGATTCACGAATTCAACATTAATTTAATCTGCGAATATTTTTCGAACGTAGAACGACAAGGTCCGGGAAGCCCCGAAGTAACCGTTAAAGCATTGAGCTTTGTCGATAATCTATCTGAAAAATCCCTTATTGCCGACATTGGTTGTGGAACAGGAGGTCAAACAATGGTATTGGCACAGAATAGTCCGGGAGAAATTAAAGGAATAGACCTGTTTCCAACGTTTATAAATATTTTCAATACAAATGCCAAAAAGCTCAGCCTCAATGACCGGGTAAAAGGCATTGTTGGCTCAATGGAAAAGCTTCCCTTTAAGCAAGAAGAATTAGACTTAATTTGGTCAGAAGGAGCCATTTACAATATCGGCTTTGAACGTGGCCTTAGCGAATGGCATAAGTTCCTAAAACCCGGAGGTTTTATTGCTGTATCTGAAGCATCGTGGTTTACAGACGAACGACCAACTGAAATAGAGGAATTTTGGATGGATGCTTATCCTGAAATAGACACTATCCCAAACAAGGTTAAGCAGATGCAAAAAGCCGGATACATTCCTGTAGCTACATTTATTTTGCCCGAGAGCTGCTGGACAGAACAGTTTTACACGCCACAAGTTTCGGCACAAGACCTTTTTCTAAAGAAGCACAAAGGAAACAAAGTTGCCGAAGACTTTATTGCGTACCAACGCCACGAAACACAATTGTATTATAAGCATAAAGCGTTTTATGGATACGTATTTTATATAGGCAAAAAGATCTAATAATTTAAAGAGAGGGTTGTCTCTGATTTATCAGGGCAACCCTTAATTTAGGGTCGTAGAAATGCAAGGGGTCAAAGCCCTCTACTAGAGTCTTTGTTTTTTCGGTTAAAAAATCAAAGTAGCTTATAAATTCATTGTTTTGAAACGCCATTTCGGTGCTGTGCGGTGGCAAATGGGAAATTGTAAGTTGTTGTTGCGTGATCCCTCCATACGCTCAGTAATTGCGCTCAAATTTCCGAGTTTTAAATTTTAAGGGTGAGAGTTATCCCCATTTTCATGGTTATCTATCATTAATTTCATTGCTCTTGAAATTGTTTCTATTGATTTATTTAAATCACTCTTAACAATAGATATCCCGTCTAAAAGCATATTTGAAAACAACAGAGATATCAAAATCGCATTAGTTATTATAAATAATTTATCAAAATCAGCAAAAATGAATACATATATTAAATACATGATTGGAAAAACATATCTTAATATTAAAAGGAAAAATTTCTTCACATTAGAAATAAGTTTTTCCCAATCTGGATTTTTTTCTTTAAATATTTTATCAAAAAATGACCTGCTAAATGATGACACAAGTGCTATTATTATAGCTGTAATTATTGTTCCCATATCTTGTTCGTTTTTTATTTCGTCAATTATAAAATTTAACATTTTGTTTTATTGCAAAAACTGATGTGCGGTGGCAAAATTTAAAACATTAACAAACCATTCATTGAAATACTGAACAGCTAATAAATATGCACCTTGTTATGTAACGTAATTTCAATTATCATTTAAGAAGGTGTCAATTATCTCGAATACCCTGTGATTTGGTTCATATACTTTTTCAAATATTTCTCTCGCTTTCTCAAAATTAAATTTTGCGTTTTTAATTTCTTCTTTCCCGTCATAAATTCTTGCAATATAAAAGTGAAGGTTTCCAAGAACTTTATAATTATCAGAGAAATTTATTTTTTGATTTTCAAAAAAACTCAATAAATAATTTTCTTTACCATTTACCCAATAGACTTCTTCAAGGTCTTGATAAATAGTCGGATTACCCGGGTCAAGCATGAAAAATTCAGAAGTTATTTTTTTATATTCATCCGATTCTGTTTTCACTTCTATATCAAGAAGTGGCTTTAATACATAGTAATTGTTTGGTGTTATTGAATTTGCTTCTCTATGATATTTTAGTGCATTTTGAAAATCATTTAATTCCGCATATATAATCCCAAGCATTTTTGCTGCATCAGATTTATAATCAACATACTCATATAATTTTAATGCTTTTTTAGCATTTTCAATAGCTTTTTCTCTTTCATTAATTGTCAGGTACGCATATGCGAGATTATAATAACTTGAAGGATAGTTGTCATTTAACTCAATTGATTTTATAAAGTATGGAATAGATTCCTCAACCTTATTTTGATTTAAATATGCATATCCTATTCCATACAACGACCAATAATCAAACTCTCCATTTTTATACGCGACATCATAATTTTCAATTATTCTTTTGAATATTATTGAGTCAGGTTCAAGCCAATTACTTCCATATTTTAGATTTACTTCATGGTAGAAATATCCCAAAGTTTTTCTTAGTTTAAAATTTTCAGGATTTTGTTTTATTAAAACATTTAATATTGAATCGGGAGGAAAGTAATACATTGAAAAAGACCCTTCGGATCCTCTTATATCCATCAATTCTTCATCTTCTTCCAGATCTTTTAGTGCATACAATTGATGCATCATACTGGACACAAAATAGTCCAAGAGTATTCTCGTTTTTTCAATTACTATCTTTGGATTCTTGTTAGTTGGATCTACTTTTTCTAAAAGTAAATATGCAGAATCATATTTCTTATTTTCTATCAATTCTTCTGATTCACGTAATTCCTTTTCTTGTGAAAAAACAATTCCAAAAGTTAAGATTAGTGCGAGTGTTAAATATATTCTCATATCTTTTTTATTATGCTGCCTAGCTAGTTTATGTATTCATTAAAAGTGACATCAATTCCCTCCTTATGGGGTCTTTTGCTTTTATATATTTTTCAAAAACCCCAAGTTAACAAAACTCATAGCAAGTTTAGCACCACGTGAAATCAAAGTTTTCAACATAATTTAAATGGAATGTGTTTGGAAGGGGATTGCTCTGGACGATACAGATTGCTTCGCTGCACTCGCAATGACGGGAGAGAAAACGATGACGCTTCCTTTTAACGTCATTGCGAATGACCGAAGGGAATGCGGCAATCTGTTTTTCATTTACACCTTTAACACCGATTACTTCACTTCGTTCGCAATAACGGGTTGAAAAATGGACTTAGTTATTTATCTCTAGTACAATTGATTGATTAAAATGCTTGACTATCTGATCTAAGTAGTACTTAATTTTTGAATATTCAGTTGCAACATAGATGGCCTTCTTGAACCTGTAATTACCTATTGCAGTGAGAGTTACGCCAGAGAACGTATAGTCTAAATTAATCTCAGCAAGATCATCATCCATTTTATAAGATTCCGGAAGAGTTGTTAGGGTAAAACCATCGGGGATGACCATTGTAGCTTCAAATTGTTCATCCCAGGGATACACAAAATCTACAGGGTAACTTCTTACCTTTTGAGTTAGATTATTAACAGACAAAGGTAGATTTAGGAAAGGGTTTAACACTATATTTTCACCCAATTTTTCTGTTTCATAACTCCCCTCAAAGTTAATGGAATAAGGAAGAGATGTGTTTTTGTAACCGATAGTTGTTGTCCTATTAATGGCACCTATTTTATCCGAATAGTATTCTTTAATCTTAAGGGTATCGTCTCGAAAACTTTCTCGATTCGAAAAAGAGTCATATTGTGTACTTTGAATAGAAACATTGGTTTTAGCATCTAAAGTCAAGGGATCAATCGTAAGCATAATTACTTTCCTCTCCAACGAGAGAATATTGCTTTTCATACTAATCCACTGTGGTTCATCTTCTTTAGTTACAATAATCCCTTTTTCATTAATGCATCTTGGAGGAAGCCTGTCAAACGGAAGAAGATCTTCTGTTCCATCGGCCATAAATGGCGAATTTGTGTTCACTAGAGCAATGACGTAGTTCGTGAAGCTATCAAAAGGATAGTCTGAAGGAATTTTCCCGTGATTTCTGGTGCTTAATATTAGTGGTTGAACTTCGATATTAGCTTCGCTAAGTAATGCAATCAGAAACAAATTGATATCCGCGACATTTCCATTTTTCGTGTTAATAAAATCTTTAGCAGACTGAGATGCATACTTTGAATAATAACCATTCCATTCAAAACTATTTTTAACGTATTCAATAATTTTCTTTGCCTTTTCTTTATCATCTAGTCCAGCCAATTCAAGATCCTCTTCAATAATTTCCTTAGCGAAACGGGAACCATTCTTTATGTATTTCCCAAAATCATCATGTTTGAGTAGAGACTCATTTAATTCAGCCCACGTTGATATAATATCGGAGGTAGCCCCCTGAGGACTATGAAACCTTGCCAATTGAAAGTCTATTTTAATGATGTAGTCATTAATGGTGATATATATGACTCGTCCTTAAATGCAGGAATATCCTTTAAAACATAAGTATGTACATAATCTTGAAACTCCACTCCATTTCCAACAACCTGACCATATGCTTTAGAAACATTCCCCCAACTTCTTGTATCTTTCGCAACAACAGAGTTCTGATAATCAAACCTTGATATTCCTTGAAGAAGAAATTCGTATTCATAAAAGGGGACCATGCTTACTTTATACTCACTATAGATCGTTGGAATCTTATCTTGATATGTCCAATCGGGTAAATTAAAGTGAAAAGGAGTCTCCAGCTCATACCTAAGCTCAAGGATGGATCCATTTTGAACATCAGGAAATACAAATTTTTTATTGAACCATTGATCATTAATTCGCTCTTCATAAATAGTAGAGGGGTCTAATTTCTTTTGGATCAACCTCCCATCTTCCATATTATAAGTAATTGCTTCAATTGATTTTACAACTTCAGTCTTTCCATACCCATCTACATAATATGGAATAGAAATCTCCGAGTATTGTGATTCACTTTTATCAAATATTTTGATTCTTTTATGTCTTGTAAAGCGAATGTCATACCCACCTTCTGTGTCGAAAAACATTGACTCCCCCTTGTCATAAAGCACAACTGCTTTCGCTTCTTTGTCTTTTTCATAACTGCTCATTTCTATTTCCTGAGTAGATATATTACCAAATTCGATCTCCTTTACTTGGGCGAAAATCGGTGAGCTAATAAGTAAACCAAAAATAATAAGTAATTTTTTCATTTTATTAGGATTGCTGATTGTTTCTTATGAGTAGTAATTGATTGGATAAATGAATAAAAGTCAGGGTATTTATCATCTGAAATTTCATTATCTAGCAAAATGAATTTTTCATGAACGACAATTGAATTATTCTCTATTATATATTCAGTCGAATATTGCCCATAAATGGTTTTAATATTAATCCCTTCTGGCATTTTAACTTCTTTGTTCTCAAGATTTTGGATTTTGTAAACGATATTGTCAAGTCTATTTATTGGGTAATTAATTCTTACGTCTAATTGTCTGTTGTTAGGTTCCTCAAAATCAGGAATTGAAATTTTAAGTGGATTAATTACTTCCCATGCTCCAATTTCCCGTATTAAATTTGGGCAGGATGCACTTATATGTATTTTGATATTACTACTGTCTCTGTGGTAATCTAGAGCATTCCAATCAATCAGGTCAACCCCCTCAACATCAACGTGATTAATCATCTCCAGTTCTTGCTCTGATTCACTTTCATTTGAAATAGAATATCTAAAATCTTCAAAAGAACTCCCCCTTAAAGTAAGTGCAATATCGCCTTGACAAACATTCTCTTCGTCAACAGTAAATACATAATCTCTTTGAACTAAAACATCAGATGGTTGTAGCTTAGGTGTCTCTACTAATTTACTATCTTCATTATTAACTATTAAAGCGTATCTGCCCTGAGTGAATGTCCCTAAATAATTAAAAGGCAGCACATTTGATGTGTTTTCAAGCCAAACAGTATCGTTTTCTAAAGGAATTGCCAAAATAACATGATTGAACTGCTGGCTTGGAAAATTACTATTAATCTTTGCTCCGTTTTCACCTGCACGGATAACAGTATAATACGAATCTATCCCTACACTTTTAAGCATAGATTTCATATAAGTCGTTAGAGCTTTACAGTCTCCATATTTATGTTGAGAGACATAAGAAGCTGGGTAGCTTTTTAATCCTCCTACATCAATGGATACATTAATATATTTTGTATAATCTTGAAGATAATAATAAATGGTTTTGATAATTTCTCTCTTATCATCGATGCCATTAATCATTTTTTCAATAATGATTTTTTCACTTAAAGGGAGTTGATCTGTGCCTTCATTCAGGTCACTTATCCATGAGCCAAATGATGACCATGAATCCAAACTTCCATTTACCCAATACTTAAAGTTAGATGGTGTAACTGATACTAAAGGAACTAATTCTCTAATTGGAGGAGAATAGATCTCGGTTACTGATTTATCTACAGTAGACGATTCCCAACTGTATATTTTTCTGCCTTCTGCTTTTGATTCTTTATAGGCTAAATCACCCGATTGGTAAATGTGTATTTTGTAGTCAGAAGGCACATTTATCGTAAGGGAGCTTTCTATTGTTGAGACGCTAGTGTATAATACCGGAACCCACCAAGCTACAGAAAAGTATTCTTCCTCAGTAATCGTATAGGAGTATTCGACTTGATACGGATATTGATTCCAATACATATCAAATTCAGTAATTAAATCATCCTGATAAAATGTTTGGTAGGATAAGTCGTTTCGGGTACTAAGATTGCTTTTCTTAATTTTTCTTAAAGTATTCCCTTTAAGATCAATTATTCTGGCATAGTTAAGTGAAAAATCCTGCCGTGGATTATGCTTAATCTGAATATTTGAGACCCAATTCGTTTGTTTATCATTAACCTGAACTAAAACCTTTCTTTCTGTAATTTTCCTCCCTTCTGCATCAATAGTTATTATTGTTTCATTCTTGAGTACCTGACTCAAAACGTTCTGATGAGAACCAATCACTACTATTGCTAACAGAAAAATATGTAAAATTCTTAAATTCAAAAGGCAACTTTTTTGACTTTAATAAAGCCCATATAATCTATATTTGCAAAAAGCAACTTCGAGTCCCTCCTGGCGGGAATGTCTGTAACTTTTATTTATTCTTGATTTCAAGAAAACAAGTTAACTAAATTCTCTGCAAGTTCAATACAGCACGAGTCCTGAGTTTTCAACATAAATTTAAACAATGTGAATAAAAAAAAAGGAGGGGGTCGATTTTTTATGCCGGGTGCTTCGCTGCGCTCGCGATGATGCAGCGAGTAAGCGATGACGTTTCCTTTTAGCATCATTGCGAATGACCAAAGGGAATGCGGCAATCTGTTTTTCATTTACGCCTTTGATACAGATTGCTTCACTGCGTTCGCAATGACGGGTTGGAAGATAAGGAGGTTGTTTTTGGCCTGTAGCGAAATGGTATCATTTCTGACTAATGATACAGAAAACGCTTAATTTTTTGGGTAGGTGTTTTCTCAAATGGCAAAGGCTGCAAAACGACTTGTTGAATACGCGAAAACTTATTCACTTCTTCATTTACCTTTTGCTGAATTTCATCCAGAATTTCATCCAGATTTGCATTGAATTTATGTAGGGCTTCTTCTTTTAATTGGATAAAACGAGTTTCTATTTCCTCCATGTTAAGGTGCACCATCGCTACCAATCGTCCTTTTTGTTGAACAACTAGCGACTCCAGCACATACTCCATTCGGTTAATGACCGATTCTATTTCTTCGGGGTAAATATTTTCGCCACTAGCCCCAACAATCATATTTTTAATACGCCCCTTAATGTATAAAAAGCCTGATTTATCAAACCGTCCCAAATCTCCGGTTTTAAACCAGCCATCGTTGGTGAATACCTTGTTCGTTTGCTCCGACTCCTTGTAATAGCCCTTCATCACGTTTTGGCCACGAGCCTGCACTTCGCCTTCTCCGGTTACGGGATCGGCATTACCAATACGCAGCTCAACGCCCTCAAGTGGAACTCCGGTTGATAAATAGCGTACATTTTTGCCAACAGCTCCAGCAAGTAACGGAGATGTCTCTGTTAGTCCGTAGCCAATAGCTAACGGAAATCTGGCATCCATCAGAAAACGCTCCACCTGATTATCCAGCTTTGCTCCACCAACACCGAAGAACCGCAGTTCACCACCAAAGGTTTGGTACAATTTTTTCCCAGCAACACGGCTCAATATCTTTTGGAATGGCCTTATTTTATAAAGTTCCCGAGTAATCGCTTTGCTATTTATTTGCGGCAATATCTTCCCCTTATATATTTTTTCAATAATTAGCGGCACCACAAGCATTATGGTTGGCTTCACTTCTTGCAAGGAGGGCAATAACACAGAAGCAACAGGCGGTTTACGCAAATAATGCACCGAAGCGCCATAGGTAATCGGGAAAATTAATCCCAAGGTATTTTCAAATGTATGAGAAAGTGGCAACACAGATAAAAAGCGGTCATTTTCAGTTATAAACTGAAAAGTAAGACTCTGCCGAGCTGTCCATACAATGTTTTTGTGCGTGAGCATCACCCCTTTTGATGTGCCAGTTGTGCCAGAAGTATAGATAATAGATAACAAATCATCCTCATCAACCTCCTCGTATTTAAAATCACCAGATTTTGCACTTCCCGAAAATGAATCTTGATCAAAATTGATAGCCTCCAAGTCTTCAATACAAATCAGTTTTAGCTTAGGGAACTCTTTCAAATCAAGCTTTTCCAACAAATTGGTTGATATGAAAACGGCACTGACCTCCGCATGTAAAATAATGTTCTGGATTTCATTCTGGTGAAAGTCTGGCAAGATAGGAACAACCACTGCTCCAACAGAAGCGATGGCAAAATAAGCAACGCCCCAATTTGGCATATTGGTACTCAAAATGGCGACCTTGCCCCCTCTCTGAATTCCCATTGTCCGTAATTTTGAAGCTAAATTCTCAACTTCAAATTTCAGTTCGCGATACGTCCGGTATTTCCCCCCTGCAAAAACCAACGAATTACGATCTCTAAATTTCTCAAAACTTGCCTGCAAAACAACAGGCAAAGTCAACTTCCCTATATCTCCCATAAGCCAGTCATAAGTTCCTCTACACCAAGAGGAAAAGTAAAAACAGTTAGCAAAAGTAATTAAATGATAACAAAGTCATTCTTCTTTTAACATGTTTTAGCAGTTCTTATCCTACGTCCAATCCTTAAAAAAATTAGTATCCGATATAAATATCTGCCTTCGGTAACATTTCCCTATAAAATCATTCGGATAGAATTACGTAATTTTGATGAACCATGGATAAACGGCAACTGATAGAAAAAACAGCACTTTTCATTCGCAAACATTCTGAGCAAGAAAGCAGCGGACACGACTGGTGGCACATCTCACGCGTGTGGAAGTTGGCAGAAAAAATAGCCATGCGGGAAAATGCAAATTTGTTTTTTGTAGAGATGGCATCCCTACTACACGATCTTGATGATTGGAAACTTGTTACGCCTGGAAATGCAAACAACAAAGCCGAGATATGGATGAAAGAACTTGGAATGAAACAACCCGACATCTTCAGAATATCCAATATTATCAATGAAGTTTCGTACAAAGGGGCAGGCATTGATACTACCCCAACAACTAATGAAGCCCGAATAGTGCAAGATGCCGACAGGCTGGATGCGATGGGTGCCATTGGCATTGCCCGCACATTTGCTTATGGAGGACACAAAGATCGATTAATTTATGATCCGGAAGTGAAACCCGAGATGCACCAAAGTTTTGAATCTTATAAGAAAACAACAGCACCTACAATCAACCATTTCTACGAAAAATTGTTGCTACTGAAGAATCGAATGAATACAGATACCGCGAAAAAAATAGCGGATAAAAGGCATCGTTTTATGGAATTATATCTGGAGCAATTTTATAATGAATGGAATTTAAACTAAATCAATATTCTGTATGAAAATCGCGCACATTGCTATTTGGGTAAAGGACTTAGAAGGCATGAAAAATTTCTACATGCATTATTTTGACGCCAGTTCCAATGATGGCTATTACAACCACACAAAAGATTTCAAATCTTATTTTATCACTTTTGATGGAGATTGTGCTATCGAATTGATGCAGATGCCTGGAGTTCCCACGTCAAAAAACGACAGCCGCAAACAGTTTATCGGGATCATTCATTTTGCAATTAATGTTGGCTCAAAAAATCAGGTTATTGAACTAACCAAAAAACTAAAAAAAGATGGGTTTAAGATAATTAGCGAACCCCGAACTACAGGAGATGGATTCTATGAGTCTGTTATTTTAGATCCGGAAGGAAACCGTGTCGAGTTGGTTTTCTAATATTCACCAATCCCTATTTTTTTAAATCTGGAAGTTTTTCCGCAGCGACACAAAGATCTTGATACCAATCTTGTCCATACTTGCGAATAAGTGGCCCTTTTAGAAATTGATAAAGTGGGAGTTTTTGTGCTTGCCCACATTCACGGGCAGGTTCGCAAATATCAAGTTGCTGATAATTTACTGCATCGAAACGCTTATATTCCGTAATTCGTATTGGAAATAAATGGCAGGAAACAGGTTTTTGAAAGGTGACTTTCCCTTCTAGAAAAGCTTTTTCGATAGCGCACTTGGTGATTCCCCTTTCATCCTTAAACGTAAAAGCGCATTCGCAATTATTGACCAATGGAGTAACCAAATCACCATCGCTATCAATCATTGATGTGCCTTGTAATTCCACCTCGGCCTTCCCCTCCTCCGTCATAAAAGGCTCAACCCATGGAAATATCTTTTCAATTTCAATGGCTTCTTCCTGAGTTAATGGAGCACCGGAATGTCCCTCAACACAACAAGCACCTTTACACTTCATTAAGTCGCAAAGAAAATGCTCTTCCAATACATCAAAACTTACTATGGCCTTACCAATTTCCAACATAACAAATGGGGATAAAAAAGCCCTTCCGATAGATACGGAAGGGCTATCTATAATATCTAAAGATTATCTTTCAATTAAAACCTGACCTGTCATTTCTGAAGGGATTTCAAGCCCCATTTCAGAAAGTAAAGTAGGTGCCACATCAGCCAAAACGCCATCTTTCATTTTCAGGCTCTTGTCATCACTCACATAAATACAAGGAACCGGGTTTAAAGAGTGAGCTGTATTAGGTGAACCATCAGCATTAACAGCATTGTCAGCATTCCCGTGATCCGCAATAATTAACACATTGTAATTATTGGCACGTGCAGTTTCTACAACTTCTTTCACACATTGATCTACAGCTGTTACTGCTTTTGAAATTGCCTCGTAAACGCCCGTATGTCCAACCATATCTCCGTTAGCAAAGTTCAAACAAACAAAGTCAACCTCGCCTTTTTTCAATTTCGGAAGGATGGCATCCTTCACTTTTGGAGCCGACATTTCTGGTTGAAAATCGTAAGTAGGCACTTTGGGTGAAGGAACTAAAAGTCGCGTTTCTCCTTCAAATTCGCTTTCACGTCCACCACTAAAGAAAAAAGTAACATGTGCATACTTTTCTGTTTCGGCAATACGAATTTGTTTCAAGCCAGCTTTCGACACAATCTCTCCCATCGTATTCGTTGGATTGATTTTATCAAAAATCACGTTCACATTTTTAAAATCTGCCTTATAGCTAGTCATAGTATACCACTGCAGATTCATTGTTTTCATGCCAAACTCAGGAAGATCTTCCTGCGTAAAGGCAATGGTTGTCTGGCGCAAACGGTCTGTGCGGAAGTTGAAACAAATCACAACATCCTCTTCTTCAATAACAGCAACGGGGCTGCCATCTTCTTTCACCATAACAAGTGGTTTGATGAATTCATCAGTCACACCTGCATCATATGAAGCTTTAACTGAAGCCAACAAATCAGTTGATTTTTCACCTTCCGCTTTTGTATAAAGATCGTAAGCTAATTTTAGTCTGTCGTAATTTTTATCACGATCCATCCCAAAATAACGACCAATGATTGACGCAAACTTGCCGTTTGTTCCTTTTAGAGCTTCCAAATCATCTTTAAGGAAACCATATCCTGAACGTGGATCAGTATCACGACCATCTGTCAAACCATGAATAAATACATCGTCAAGCCCCATATCTGTACCAACCTGGCACAAAGCAACCATCTGCGAACTCAAAGCATGAACTCCACCAGGCCCAATCAAACCAATAAGGTGAACCTTCTTATTGTTTTCTTTCGCATAAGTAAACGCTTTCACAAGTTGTGGATTTTGCCCCAAAGTTTTGTCCTTAATGGCTTTGGTAATTTTGACCATATCCTGGTACAATACACGGCCGGCACCAATGTTCAAGTGACCAACTTCAGAGTTACCCATCTGCCCGTCAGGCAAACCTACATTTTCTCCGGATGTCAGTAATTGTGAATGTGGATATTCTTTTTGCAATGAATCCATAAATGGCGTTGATGCAGAAGCAATTACATCACGCTCTGAGCCATCACCAATTCCCCATCCGTCAAGGATCATTAAAAGGGTTTTCTGTATAGTCATAATTTATAATCGTTTTAAATAATTTACACTTTAACGCACAAAAATATCCATTTTTTAGATGGATTAAAAATAAGGAACCCAGTATTTAACCAGATTTAATGATTCTTTGATTTCTGTTTTATCATAGGGATGTCATCTTAAAAAAGAGATGACATCCCTATGATAAACTTGGCATATCATTTAAGAGCTACAGGAATCCCTTTTGATTTTCCAATCTCTGCTATGGAATCCTTGATTTCCTTGATGATTTCATACTCAAACTCACCAATATGGATAGAATATTGGCTCCCATCAATCCGTGAAAAAATAAAATTCTGTGGCCTATATTCAACAGAAGTGATTATGCCCCATTCTAAGCACTGTTCCTTTTTACAAATCTTAGGTTTTATAGCAATCGCGTCTTCATTAATTTGAATAAATGCTTTCCCGAAAAATCCTTCGAATGATTTGCCAAGACCATCTGCAATCCAATAAATTCCCAGAAAAGTATAAATGCTGAAACTAAACCAATCCATTATCTCCATTTCTTCATTGAAAAATACTTCATCAGTGATATTGAGAATTGCAAAGACAATGGCAACTACACCAAAAATAATTCGTCCGGGTGACTTCTTTCCCCTTCGTGTTAGGTCGATTGAGTATTCCATCATTTTGTTTTATCCATTTTGAGCAGATAAAAACACCATTATTTATGACAAATAGCACGAGTAAACAACCGGAGCTTATTCTTTAAATTATAATTACTTAGCCGTAATTGCTCTTCTGATTTATGCAGAAGTAAAGCAAATTAGTATCTTTGTCTCCCTAGAAGAAAAACAGTAAACACAAAATAGAATCATAACAAAACAAACTATTTATATGGCATTAATTAACGAGAACTATCTGAAATTGCAAGCAGGGTATTTATTCCCTGAGATTGGAAGACGAGTAAATGAATTTGCAGCTGCCAACCCAGACAAGAACATCATTCGCATGGGTATTGGAGATGTAACACAACCACTTGCCCCAAGTATCCTGAAAGCATTTCATGATGGTGTTGACGAGATGGGAAAAGCAGAAAGCTTTAAAGGCTATGGCCCGGAACAAGGATATGAGTTCCTGCGCAAAGCAATTGCCGAAAATGCTTATCAAGCCAATGGCATTGACATTCCTACTGATGATATTATCGTATCTGACGGATCGAAGTGCGACACAGGAAACATTCAGGAAATATTTGGTGCCGAAAATAAAATAGCCATATGCGACCCGGTTTATCCGGTTTATTCTGACACGACAGTAATGTCTGGAAAAACGGGGACTTGCCAGGCAAACGGATACTACGATGGAATTATCTATATGCCTTGTACCGAAGAGAACAGCTTCACTCCTGAACTGCCGGCTGAACGTCCTGACCTTATTTTTCTTTGCTACCCAAACAACCCAACCGGAACTGTTGCCACAAAAGAGGAACTAACAAAATGGGTAAAATATGCACAGGAAAATAAATGTATCATCTTGTTTGATGCAGCTTATGAAGCATTCATTGTAGAAGAAGGTATTCCTCGTTCAATTTACGAAATTGAAGGTGCTAAAGAAGTGGCCATTGAATTCCGCAGCTTCTCAAAAACAGCAGGTTTTACCGGAACACGTTGTGCCTACACCGTAATTCCTGAAGAGCTAAAAGCATATGACAGCAAAGGGAATGCACACTCTGTGAAGAAACTATGGCTACGCCGCCATTCAACTAAATTTAATGGTGTTTCTTACCCTGTTCAAAAAGCAGCGGCAGCTGTTTTCACTCCGGAAGGGAAAAAAGAAATTGAAGCTGTAATTGCGTACTACCTTGAGAACGCAAGCATCATGCGCAAAAGTCTGGCTGAAATTGGCTACACTGTTTATGGTGGAGTTAATGCGCCTTACGTTTGGGTAAAAACCAAAGGCGATATGAGCTCGTGGGATTTCTTTGACAAAGTTTTAAATGAAGCAAATGTTGTAGGAACTCCGGGATCTGGATTTGGTCCTGCAGGTGAAGGCTACTTCCGCTTCTCTGCTTTTGCGGGTCGCGAAAATGTAATTGAAGCCATGAAACGCATTAAGAATCTTAGCTAAAAAACACAATTATCCTCTATATCTATGAACCCCGGCAAGTTGTCGGGGTTCATTTGCTTTAGAATGACTCTCCATTTCAATATTATTAAACATTGTTAAAAGCACTTAAGCTTTGTCAACAAGAGTATAAATATCATTGCTAAATGGTTACTTTTACCTTCGCATGAAAAAAGCAGGATATCTTTTAATTTATATTTTTATCGGAATGATTCAGCCCCTATTCGCACAGGATGATGAACTCCTAATTGACCCTATTCTAGTTGATTTAAAGGGGCAGGTGAAAAATATAGATGATGGCCTTCCTGTTGCCTACGCCAGCGTTGTTAACCCACGTACACACGGAGGGGCTATTACCGATGACAATGGATTTTTCTCAATGGAAGTTCTAAATGTGGACAGCCTTGTTGTTTCGCTAATGGGCTTTACCAAAAAGTACTACCACATCCCTTACGACCAAAATGAAGATAGCTTATTCATTATTTGGGCAAAACCAATCCGTTACATCATTCAACAAATTGATGTGACTGGTAACTCTCCGGAAGTAAACATGGACGGCATCCCTACAGGTAAGCCAATTAACATTTCCCCCGAATTACGTGGTGATGCCTTTAACTCCAATCCGCCATGGTACGCAGCCGTACTTTCTCCGGCCTCATTCCTTCAGTATTATCTAAGTGGAAAGGAAAAGGAGAAACGCGCAGTTAGGGCAGCCATTATTTCTCAAGAGGAGTGGGAACTACTTTCGTTGTATTATAACAAAGACATGGTCATGGCCTTAACCAGCCTAAATACATTTGAAGCAGACACATTTATGGTCTACTTCAATTCAAAATACCTATTAAGCGCTCGCTCTACCGAATATGATATTCGGGCGGCTATTATTACGGAATTCAAAAACTATCAAAAAGAAAAACAGCAATCTGCAGAATAACAAGCTCTTTAATTGCGGGATTTTTCCGACCTTTGCACCGATCTTAAATAAGTTATGCAGAAAGAAATGAATACTCCCGGAAATAAAAAATTTGGTCAAAAATCTAAAGAACAGGAAATACCTGATCAATCTTCAAAAAAGAAAATTTCTATACTCAAGAAAGGCGATGAGCAAATCCGCTTAAACCGCTTTATTGCAAATGCCGGCATCTGCTCTCGCAGGGAAGCTGACAAACTGATAGCCAAGGGAGAAATCACCGTAAATGGGAATGTCGTCACCGAACTAGGCGCAAAAGTAAGTATGAGTGACGATGTGCAATATAAAGGGAAAGCTCTCGGTGCTGAGAAAAAAGTATATGTTCTACTAAATAAACCTCGCGGCTACGTTACCACTCTAGATGATCCACATGCAGAACACACGGTGATGGATCTGGTTAGAAACTCTTGCGAGGAACGCATCTATCCGGTTGGTCGCCTTGACAAAGAAACCTCCGGTGTACTATTGTTTACCAACGATGGCGAATTGACAAAGAAACTAACCCATCCAAGCTACGAGAAAAAGAAAATTTACCACGTATTCCTTAATGAAGACTTCCCTGAAGAACATCTCGAACAGATAAAAAAAGGGATTGAGCTTGAGGACGGGTTCATTGCAGCCGATGCCATCAGCTATGTTGATCCATCTGACAAAACACAAATTGGGATTGAAATCCATTCTGGAAGAAACCGAATTGTCAGACGTATTTTTGCCCACTTCGATTTTAAGGTGGCTCGTCTCGACAGAGTTTTCTTTGCCGGACTTACAAAAAAGAATACTCCAAGAGGGAAATGGCGTTTCCTAACTCCCAATGAAATAAGCTTCTTGAAAATGAGCTGATGTAATGATTTGGCTTTTTAGAGACTAATAAGCCGATTTTGGAAAAAGAATTTATAAAAACAATATCCGAGAATCAGGGAATCATTCATAAGGTATGTTCCATATACTGCGATTCTGTAGAAGACCGAAGGGATCTTTTTCAGGAAATAATTGCGCAGTTATGGAAAGCTTACCCATCTTTCAGAAAGGAATCAAAGTTCTCAACATGGATGTATCGAGTTGCCCTAAACACAGCCATTACAAGCTTTAAAAAATTAAAACGCCAACCTATTAAGGTTGGCCTCCCCATAGAGTCGGCTCAACTTGAAAACGAAGAGTACGACTCAAAAAACGAGGAACAGATACACCATATGCACCAAGCCATTAATCAACTTAGTGGCATTGAAAAATCAATCATCCTACTTTTTCTTGAGAACAAAAACTACGAGGAAATCGCTGAAATTACGGGGATAACCCAAAATTACGTGCGCGTTAAAATGAACCGCATCAAGCACAAGTTGAAAAAGTACATGAACATAGAAGAGTAACATGGAACTAATAAACTTAAAATCCACATGGAGTAAATATTCATCAGCCGAAGTTAACCGACATCAGTTGAATGAAACAGACTTGCATGACTTATTGAGAAAACGCACCAAAACCCTCATCGAGCGTATAGACCGCAACATGAAGGTTGGCTTTGCTGTATTAATACTCCTAACTTTATTCTTTTTGATTGACGACTTCTTGCTAACCCCATTCTTGTCAGCCTCTAACAACATAACAATTCCAGATTGGATTGTATGGATCAATGGAATAAAAACCACATTTATTCTTTTCACGTTCATATATTTTGGCATGAGGTATCACTCAACAAAAAAAGGATACAGCCATAGCAACAACTTAAAACAGGTGTTAAATTCTATCATCCGAATTTTACACACGTATCAAAAACTGTTTTATTTGGCTCTGGGCATACTCCTTCTTGTGCTCAGTATAAGTTATATAACCGGTATGTTCATTGGTATTGAAGATGCTGCAATCCGGCAGGGTGTGTCCATCGATGAACTTAATCAAAGCCAGATCATCAAGCATTTGGGAAGTGGCCTACTCCTGCTCATCTCAACAATTATCATCCTGTTTTTCTTCTTTCGCTGGGGATTCCGAAAGCTTTATGGGAAATACATTTCACAACTCGAAGCTACTCTTGAAGAGTTAGAAGAAGTAGATTAAAGGCAAACCGTTGTACTCATTTGTACTCTTTCTGTCATTCCGAAACAAATCTCCACCTTTTTAATTGAGAATTAATGCTTTAGTTTTATAAGATCAAAGGTTATTTATATCTTTGCGCGACTTTTCAAAAATCACTTTAGAAAAATAAATGGCACACAAATCAGGCTTTGTCAACATTATCGGGAATCCCAATGTGGGAAAATCGACCATCATGAACTCTCTCGTAGGCGAGCGTTTGTCAATCATTACTAAAAAGATGCAAACAACTCGTCATCGCATTAAAGGGATTGTGAGTGGTGAAGATTTTCAAATTGTATACTCAGACACCCCGGGAATTCTGAAGCCCAACTACAAGCTACAAGAATCGATGATGAAGTTTGTAAACACAGCTCTGATTGATGCTGATGTTATTTTATATGTAACAGATGTGGTTGAGAAACCAGACAAAAATAGCGAATACTTAGAGAAAATACGCAAATCAAATGCCCCGGTTATTGTGTTGGTCAATAAAATTGACTTATCAAATCAAGATCAGGTAATGGAACTTTATGAATATTGGAAGAACCTATTACCGGCTGCAGATGTTTATGCCATATCGGCAACTGAAAAATTTAACATCGCTCCCATTTTTGACCGAATACTTGAATTATTACCCGAAGCACCTCCGTACTTTCCAAAAGACGAACTAACTGACCGCAATGAACGTTTCTTTGTGACAGAAATCATTCGCGAAAAAATTCTGTTACACTACCAAAAAGAAGTTCCTTATTCTGTAGAAGTGGAAGTAGAAGAGTTTATAGATGAAGAAAAAATATTGAGACTGCGCGCTGTAATCCACGTAACTCGCGATAGCCAGAAAGGCATTATCATAGGACATCAGGGAACCTCTTTAAAAAGAGTTGGAACCGAAGCCCGTAAAGACATGGAAGAGTTTTTCCAAAAGAAGGTCTTCCTTCAGCTATACGTAAAAGTTAGTAAAGATTGGCGTGATAAAGATCGTTCGCTAGGCAACTTTGGATACGACAAGCAGTAAATAAGCCTCCATTAGAAGAAGGCAAACATGAGATTATTTTGGAAAACCAAAACGTAAAAAGGTTAACCCAAAATATGAACTTGAAAAATTGAAATACAAAGAGAAATGAGCAATATAGTTGCAATTGTTGGAAGGCCTAATGTTGGCAAATCAACCTTATTTAATCGGCTAGTTGAAAGCCGAACAGCGATCGTAAATGAGACGGCTGGGGTTACGCGTGACCGGAATTACGGGAAATCGTTATGGAACGGAGTTGAATTTTCGGTTATTGACACCGGTGGCTACGTCACAAACTCAGATGACGTATTTGAGGATGAAATACGGAAGCAGGTACACATCGCTATCGAAGAGGCTGATGTAATTCTCTTTGCTGTTGATGTTGAAAATGGAATTACCGACCTCGACCAAGCTGTTGCCGGAATCTTGCGTCGTGTATCCAAACCTGTTTTTCTTGCCGTAAATAAAGTTGACAATAACCAACGCATACTGGAGGCCAATGAATTTTACGGCCTTGGGTTGGGCGAAAAGATTTATTGCGTTTCAGCCATAAACGGGAGTGGAACAGGTGACCTTTTAGATGATGTGGTTGCCAGCTTCTCCAAAAATGAGAAAGAAGTAATCGAAGAGGGCATTCCTCGCTTTGCCGTTGTTGGACGCCCCAATGTTGGAAAGTCATCTTTCATTAATGCACTGATAGGTGTTGACCGAAATATTGTTACCGATATTGCAGGAACTACTCGAGATGCAATCCACACCCGCTATAATAAATATGGGCATGACTTCTATTTAATAGATACAGCTGGGCTCCGCAAAAAAGCCAAAGTAAAAGAAGACGTCGAATTTTATTCCGTGCTGCGCTCAGTGCGCACTATTGAAAACGCTGATGTGTGCATGTTGTTAATTGATGCTACGCTTGGGATTGAAGCTCAGGATGTAAGTATTTTCAACTTGATGATACGCAATAAGAAGGGGGTCGTAATCCTTGTTAATAAATGGGACTTAATGGAAAAAGACAACCATTCAACCGCTAAGTTTACGGAACACATCCACGAACGCATTGCTCCATTCACCGACGTCCCCATCATATTTATGTCGGCACTCACCAAACAACGCATATTTAAAGCATTGGAATCGGCGGTTGACGTTTATCAAAATCGTCAACAAAGAATCAAAACATCAGAACTGAACGAAGTTCTGTTGGAAGCCATTGACAGATATCCTCCTCCTTCTCTTAAAGGAAAGTATATCAAAATAAAGTACGTAACTCAACTACCGAGTCCCACTCCATCATTCGCACTTTTTGCCAATCTGCCTCAGTATGTAAAAGAACCGTACCGGAGGTATATTGAGAACCAAATACGCGATCATTTCAATTTCTCAGGAGTGCCACTTCAAATTTTCTTCAGAAAGAAATAAAAAAACGCACAATCATAAATCAAGAGCCCTTCTGAAACAATCAAACAGAAGGGCTTTTCTATTAAAACTAGTCAATAAAACAAGCCTGCATTACTTAGCATCAAGTATCTAATTATTGTGTATTTATCAATTTTAAGTGCATTTAAAACGTATTTTTTAACATTAAGGCTTCATTAATACCGTCTTTAATTTTATGCTGAAGAGCATATTTCACATATATAAACTTACTTTTGCGCGCTGATATAAAATACACTTATGAAGTTTGATTTTAAGTTTATTGACAAGAAGCAGGGAAGCATAAAAGACGACATCTTATCCGGACTTACGGTTTCGTTGGCCTTAGTGCCCGAAGCGGTGGCCTTTGCCTTTGTTGCTGGTATTTCACCAATTGTTGGCTTGTACGGAGCTTTCATGATGGGGCTGATCACCTCCCTTATTGGGGGCCGTCCCGGAATGATCTCTGGAGCAACAGGTGCCATGGCCGTAGTTATGGTTGCTCTAATTAAAGGAGGAAATGCAATGGGGGCAGAAGGCGATATGATGGGACTACAATATCTATTTGCCACCCTCGTGTTAGTCGGCATAATACAAATGAGTGCTGGCTTTTTCAAGTTAGGAAAATTCATCAGGCTTGTTCCTCACTCTGTTATGATGGGCTTTGTAAATGGACTGGCAATTGTCATTTTCCTTTCACAACTCAATATGTTTAAATCTGGTGGCGAATGGCTAAGTGGATCACCGCTTTATGTCATGCTTGCATTAGTAGCAGGCACAATGGCAATCATGTTGATTCTTCCAAAAGTCAGTAAAGCAATACCTGCTGCACTAGTTGGCATTATCGTTATCTCAGCCATCGTTATTTTCGGTGGCATTGAAACCGAAACAGTAAAGAGCTTCATCCAAGCTGGTGGTGGAACCGGAATAAAAGCAGGATTACCAAGCTTCAACGTACCGATCATCCCCCTAAACTTTGCCACTTTAAAATTCATTTTCCCATATGCTCTTATTCTTGCATCCGTTGGCTTAATTGAGTCACTGATGACCTTAAACCTGGTTGATGAACTTACCGAAACCCGCGGAAGTGGCAACCGCGAATGTGTGGCTCAGGGAGCTGCAAACATGGTGAATGGATTCTTCGGGGGTATGGGTGGCTGTGCTATGATCGGACAAAGCATCATCAATATAAAATCAGGAGGTCGCAACAGATTGTCTGGCATTGTTGCTTCATTATCGCTTCTGGCATTTATTCTATTTGCATCTTCATACATCGAAATGATACCTATTGCAGCTCTGGTTGGCGTTATGTTCATGGTCGTTATTGGAACTTTTGCATGGAGTACTTTTAAGGTGATGAACAAGATCCCCATCGCTGATTTAATTGTAATCATTTTGGTAACCATATTGACCATTGTTTTTGACTTGGCCATTGCCGTTTTATCAGGAGTAATTGTCGCTGCGCTAGTTTTCTCATGGGAAAATGCAACGCGCATCCGAGCCCGCAAACGCCTTGATGAGCATGGCATTAAGCACTATGAAATTTTCGGTCCTCTTTTCTTTGGGTCTACGACTTTATTCAACTCAAAATTTGATGTACAAGGCGATCCAAACGAAGTCATTGTTGATTTCAAGGAATCGCGCATTATGGACCAGTCTGCGATTGAAGCCATCAATAAATTGGCGGAACGCTATCTAAAAGAAGGAAAAACAATCCATCTGCGTCACCTCAGTCAAGATTGCACCAAACTAATTAAAAAAGCTGAAAAAATTTGCGAAGTAAATATTGTAGAAGATCCGAACTACTTCGTGGCAATAGATAATTATAAACGATTATTGGGTGAGACTCCTTAATCGAAATGATGAGGCTTTCCAAAAAGTAAATAAATCATAAAAAACGTCATCTCGAAAATAAATCCGGGATGACGTTTTTGGATCAATTGCTATTTTCGATGGACTAATTTCTTAAAGCATAGATTTTAGTTCACCTCAAATAAGACTGCGAATTCCATCAAATCCTTCCCAATTATCTCTTTAATAAGACGTTTTCGAAACAATCATCTTGGCTGTCCCTTTTTTATTAGGCAAGTTGACTCCAATCGTAATTATTAACGGTAAAGTCCCCACTTCGCCGTTAGGTGAAAAGTATGGCCTACGAAGGTTTTGATTAGAAAACAAGGGCGAAAATCAGGGCTGGGATCTGGTAAGCCATCCTGTTTGAGGAGGAACGACGAGTTGGATTGCGTGGCATTTTCAATCCGTAGTTTTCTCTCAAAAGATCCGTCAGCCTTGACTTTTTTTGTTTCCGTTTTTTGGGTCAAGCCAAAAAATGAAATCCCGTTCGGAAGAACAGCCAAATTAAGGAATACGCATTACGTATATCTTCATACAAACGTGCTAATTGTATTCGCCATAATAGAATAAATTGATCTCATTTTTCTAATCCTGTAAAAACTGATTGAGCAAACCTCCAGCTTCTTTGCGTTGATTGCCCCCACGTGGAGAAAGCTCAGCGATCAACTTGCGGATTGGCATAGACTGCAACCATATTTTTCCGGTTCCTCGCAAGGTTGCTAAAAATAGTCCCTCACCACCAAAAACCATAGAACGTAAACCTCCGGCTTGCTCTACACTAAACTCAATTGAAGGCTCATACGCAACAATACAACCCGTATCAACCCGTAGAACTTCGTTATTCAGTTCCCGCTCAATAACGGTTCCACCTGCATGCACAAATGCCTTCCCATCCCCTTCAAGAGCCTGCATTATAAAGCCTTCACCACCGAAAAAGCCAGCACCCAACTTTTTATTAAAAGTGATAGCTATTTTTGTTCCCAGTGCAGCACACAGAAAGGCGTCTTTTTGCACAATTATGCGCCCCCCCATTTGTGATAAATTTATGGGGATTATCGTTCCCGGGTAAGGTGCAGAAAAGGCAACATGCTTTTTACCCCAACCCTGATTCGCAAAATGGGTAAGAAAAAGAGATTCTCCGGTAATTAAGCGAGAACCAGCAGAAAGCACCTTATCAAAAAACCCTGCCCGCGGATTTGAACCATCACCTAGCTTGGCTTCAAAACTAATACCGTCTTCCATATAGAGCATAGCTCCGGCTTCTGCAATAACAGTTTCTCCCGGATCAAGTTCAACCTCTACCATCTGTACATCGTGCCCAATTATCTTGTAATCTATTTCATGTGAATCCATGTCCTTCAATTTTAAAATTTAAATCTGAAGCTAAATTTACAAAATGACAATTAATCACACGCAAATTTTCGACCAATACCTGCTCTTCGTAGGTAAATAGCTACTCTTGCTAATAATTGCATTAAATATCTTTCCGAAAGAATATGAAGGCTCTCGACCTGCAGTGACTCTTATCTTGAGCCCTATCTTTTTTAGGGAATAATCCCCTAAAAATATTAACTTTGTGCCGCGAAATCAGAATCCGTTTTTATGAGTGATAACAGGTATATGGCAAGGGGCGTTTCTGCATCAAAAGAAGATGTACACAACGCTATAAAGAATATTGACAAAGGATTGTTTCCCAAAGCATTCTGCAAAATAATCCCCGATGTCTTGGGTGGTGATCCGGATTGGTGCAACATTATGCATGCCGATGGAGCCGGAACAAAGTCATCACTGGCATATATGTACTGGAAAGAAACCGGAGATATATCTGTATGGAAAGGCATTTCGCAAGATGCTCTGATCATGAACATTGACGATCTGCTATGCGTGGGTGCTACAGATAATATTCTGCTATCATCGACTATTGGTCGCAACAAAAACAGAATTCCGGGAGAAGTAATCGGAGCCATCATCAATGGAACGGATGAACTTTGTCGCGAACTGCAAGACATGGGAGTTGGCGTATATCCAACGGGTGGAGAAACAGCTGATGTGGGTGACATTGTTCGCACCATCATTGTTGACTCAACAGTTACATGCCGCATGAAAAGGAAGGATGTAATTTCAGCAGACAACATTAAACCCGGAGATGTAATCGTAGGGCTAGCTTCATTTGGGCAAGCAACATACGAAAAGGAATATAATGGTGGCATGGGCAGCAACGGATTAACGTCCGCTCGTCATGATGTATTCTCCGACTATCTGGCAAAAAAATACCCAGAAAGCTTTGATCCGGAAGTGCCTGCGAACCTGGTATACTCTGGCAGCAAAAATCTGACAGACGAAATTGAAGGACTTGGAATTGATGCCGGCAAATTAGTTCTTTCAGCCACCAGAACTTATGCTCCTGTTATCAAAAAAATATTGGATCACCACCGTGCAGAAATTCATGGAATGATTCACTGTTCCGGAGGTGCCCAAACTAAAGTGTTGCATTTTGTTGATGATGTTCACATTATCAAGAACAACATGTTCCCAATACCTCCTCTGTTTAGAATGATTCAGGAAGAATCTAAAACAGATTGGCAAGAGATGTATAAGGTTTTCAACATGGGACATCGCATGGAAATCTATGTGAAACCAGAGTTGGCAGACGCCATCATTGAAATATCAAAATCATTCAATATTGATGCTCAGATTATTGGTAAAGTTGAAGCTTTTGAAGGGAAAAAACTGACAATAGAGTCTGAATACGGAATTTTCGATTATTAATCCAGCAAAAAAATGTTCATTTCTGCTTTTGCAGACGTGGAAAATAAAAATACTATGGCAGATCAATCACTTTTAGCAAAGTTCGAATCTATACAATATCGCTTCGACGAAGTTGGTCAGCAAATTACTGATCCGGCTGTAATGAGCGATATGAAACGCTACGTTAAACTGAATCAGGAATACCGCCGTCTGGAATTACTTGTGCAAGCCTTTAAGGAATACAAAAATATGGTCGACAACATTTTGTCGGGCAAAGAGATGTTGGCTGAAGAGAGTGACCCGGAGATACGCGAGATGGCAAAGGAAGAGATTGAGCAGAGCGAAGAGCAACTTCCTGCAAAAGAAAAAGAGATCAAGCTCTTACTTGTCCCTGCCGATCCTGAAGACGGGAAAAATGCCATTTTGGAGATTCGTGCCGGAACCGGAGGAGATGAAGCCAGTATTTTTGCAGGCGACCTATTCCGGATGTACACCAAATTTTGTGAAAGCAGAAAATGGAGAATGGAAATCACTAATGTTAGCGAAGGAACATCTGGTGGATACAAGGAAATTGTTGCGAAAGTCACCGGAGAAGGAGTCTACGGAATCCTCAAATACGAATCTGGCGTTCACCGCGTACAACGCGTACCACAAACCGAAACTCAGGGACGTGTTCACACTTCAGCGGCCTCCGTGGCAGTATTACCGGAAGCAGAAGAGTTTGACGTTGATCTGAAAGATAGCGACATCCGGAAAGACACTTACTGTTCTTCTGGTCCAGGCGGACAATCTGTAAACACAACGTACTCCGCCATTAGACTGACTCACGTGCCTACAGGCATTGTGGTCACCTGTCAGGATGAGAAATCTCAGTTAAAAAACCTATCAAAGGCAATGGGTGAACTTCGTACCAGAATATATAACATGGAGTACCAAAAATACATTGACGCGATCGCATCGAAACGGAAAACAATGGTTTCAACAGGTGACCGTTCTGCAAAAATACGCACATACAACTGGCCGCAAGGTCGCGTTACTGATCACCGCATCAACCTAACGATGTATAACCTACAGGCAATTATCAATGGTGATATAGATGAAATTATTGAAAAGCTCCAGATAGAAGAAAACGCTGAAAAACTAAAAGAAGCTGATATTTAAAAACAGAGATAAATAATTGAAGGTCATCCCGAATTTATTTCGGGATCTATTTTTTCAACAAAGTGAGATATTAAAATAAGTTCAGGATGATAAGTAAATCCGTTTTTGAAATCATCTAAAAAAACTTACAAGCATGAACAAAGAACAATTATTCGAACAAATCAAACAAAAAAGAAGCTTTCTATGCGTAGGACTGGATTCTGATATCTTAAAAATCCCTGCTCATCTAAAAGAAACTTCCGACCCGATATTTGCATTCAATAAAGAAATTATTGATGCCACTCAGGATTTATGTGTGGCTTACAAACCAAATCTTGCATTTTACGAAAGCCTTGGCGTGACCGGCTGGACAAGTTTGGAGAAAACAGTGAATTACATTCGTGAGAAATATCCTAATCAGTTTATTATTGCTGATGCTAAGCGAGGCGACATTGGAAACACCTCCAATTTATACGCTCGCGCCTTTTTCGACCACATGGACTTTGACGCTGTAACAGTTGCTCCGTACATGGGTGAGGACTCAGTAAAACCGTTCATGACTTATCTGGACAAATGGGTAATTCTACTTGCGCTAACATCGAACAAGGGAGCATTCGACTTTCAATTTAATAAAGACGAAAAAACCGGAGACATGCTTTACGAGTCTGTATTGAAAACGTCACAGCAATGGGGAACTTCGGAGCAAATGATGTATGTGGTTGGTGCGACAAAAGCTGAAAAACTAGAAGAAATACGCGAATTAGTGCCCGACCATTTTTTACTGGTCCCAGGTGTAGGAGCTCAAGGCGGCAGCCTCGAAGAAGTTGCTAAATACGGCATGAACAACCAATGTGGCTTGCTGGTAAACTCTTCGCGTCAGATTATCTACGCATCAAATGGTGAAGACTTTGCCGATAAAGCTCGCGAAGCTGCTATGGATGTACAGGTTGATATGGAAGAATTACTATTGGAAGCGGAGTTGCTGTAACCGTTTGGCTTGGTTGTCAATAGAATTTTATAGTTGGGTGCGTCGATTTTTTATCGACGTTTTTTTTTCGATAATGAAAAGAAATAGGCTTTAGTACTCTCTCGATATTAATCCCAATAATTAGGTTTCAACCTGTCTGTTATTTCCAATCCTTCTTTCACTTCAGCCTTTATTCCATCTGAAAGTCCAAGCTCAATTAGCCGTTCCATTTGCCGCCCAACAGAATCAATTACTACTGCATATATAGAATCACCACTATAATGAATGAATTTCTCATCCAAGCAAAGCACACTATCTGTTTGATCCGTAATATATTCAGCAACAACTGTCAACCCGGCTTTTACGGGCAGTGAATCAACCGGGAAATCAATACTTGCTGTAAAATCAAATTTTACCAAATCCTGACCTGATGCAGATTGAGGGGCAATACGCAAAACTTCACCAGAACAAACCAAGTCATTATAGGCTCCTACATAAAGAGACAGTGGCATTCTGGGCTTTACTTTATTAAACTCATACTCACCCAACTGTCCCTCAAACAAGAGCTGCTTCATATCTGCTACAACAGCAATTGTAGTTCCATCGCTGCTCGATGTGCGTTTAATAATCGATTGTCCTTTTTCCACTGATAATTCCAGCACAATTCCTTCTGAAGAAGCAAAAACCAGATTATCATCTTTGCTGCTTTCATCAAGATAGCCCACAAGAAGCATGCTTAACTTCTTTTGCGCTGCCTTTAGCTCCAGCTCTGTTATTTCGAGGTTTCCTTGCGCCTGTTCAATATCAGCATCAGACATTCCACCCTTAGATCTTAATCCAAGTTTTCGCTCGTAGTCATTTTTCTCAAGTTCATATTGTATTTCACAGGTTTTTAACTGCTGACGTGCATTATCAAGTTCTTCTGGTTCAGGGGTTGGTTTAATCCGGGCAATAGGCATTCCTTCACGAACAGAATCCCCAACTGAGACATAGAAGCTATCCACAATGCCGGAAACACTTGATTTTATTTCAACTTTATGCGATGGAACAATTTTCCCCGAAACCTTATCTTTAATAGTAATTACATCTATTTTGGGATTACCAACCAAAAAATCAGGTACGTAATTGCTTTGTCTTTTTTGTTGAAAATAGATCAATCCAATTACTACAATTACCAGCAATCCTAAAACGATATTTGAAATGTTTTTTCGATTCATATTATTTCTATTATTCTTTTCGAATGGCGTCAATCGGTTCAATTTGGGCTGCCTGATGTGCAGGAAGGAATCCGGCAAAAAGCCCTGAGACAATCAATATTACAAATGCACCGATAATCGTTGACCAATTCACATCTGCTTCGCGAATAAGAAAATCTTCTTCCAGCAATTGCTGCGCCCCGTATTCTAACAATGACAGTACGGCTGCACCTAATAAAATTCCCAAAAGTCCGGCTATGAGGGTTATTAAAACTGACTCAGACAAGATCATCATTAATATTTCCTTTTGCTTTGCTCCAATGGCTTTCCTAATACCAATTTCGGAAGTCCTCTCTTTTACGATTACAAACATGATGTTGCTTACCCCAATAATACCTGTTAAAAGCAAACAGATACCTATAAACCAGAAGAAAGTATCAAGCACTTTAAATAATTGATTAAATGACTGAACCTGTTGCTCAAAATTGAATACATACAATGCATTCGCATCATCATAATCGAATCCCCAAAGCCTCCCTAGGTAATGCCGAAGCTGGTTTTCTGACTTTATTGCACTGCAATTATTAGCCAAGGTGAGACCAAACGTACTAAACTCATCATTTACGTTCATGCAAATTTGGGCAGACTGATAAGGAATGAATACAGCATTCTGGTTGGACTGGCTCAAAACAGAACCTCCTCCCAAAACCCCAATAATTTTAAAAAAACTATCTCCTATCCGAAGTTCTTTGCCAATCGCATTTGTTTTCCCAAATACCTGATCTTTTACCTGACTGCCAATAACTGCCACTTTTATTCCCAATTGATTATCCCGATTATTAATCAATCTCCCCTGCTTAGTGTCAAGAATGTTGATATTAAAATAATCAGGATAAACCGCGAGTATTTGTGCACTAACAACTTCTCCCTGCCAGGTAATATTCTCCAGCACTTGCACCTCGGGGCTTATGTAATTTATACTCCTTGGATTATTGGCTTTAATCTTTGCCAAATCTTCAAGGGTAAATACAATTTCCCGGGTAAACTTATTATTCCCCTCCTCTGCCGTTGAGTATCCTCCATAAACCCAAATGCTGTTTTGTGCGTAACCGTTTAGTAGCTGAAGGATTCCTTTTTCCAGACCACCACTTACTCCAAGCAGCAATACTAAAATAAAAATCCCCCAGGCAACACCAAAAGCTGTGAGGAATGACCGAACCTTATTTTGCTTAAAAAATTGAAATGTATCCTGCATCAAAACCAATATATGCTATCATTAAATGTGCAAAACTCAAAAACAAAATGCTAAGCATCCACATTTAAATACATAATTATTAATTCGTGCAATTATAGCAAATAAATACGGAATTAAAAATCATCTTTTATGATCATCTTAAATAAATTCCATGCGGATGTAAAAAAAAGAATATACAGAAAACGAGATAGACATCAAGAAAAATAATACAAACCTAAACGCCTCTACATATGCTACTTAAACAACACATGAAGGTAACCCACAAACAAATATGTTGTTTAACAGGGAAATTGCAGTGGCGCTGCAATTGCATAAAACCCAACAACTTAAGGATATCATTTTGTTTACTACTACACGAAACACTTGCACTACATTATGTTTTACTCTTATTTTACACTCATGAATTTTATAGACAAACATCACTTCGTATATGACTCATTGTTTTAGTTTTTGCATAAACCGCTTCGTGTAAAAGGCCGCACCGGGTTAAAGCACCTTGCCGAGTTTAGAGGACCGGGCAGGTATGGCCTACCGGTGCGGCCAAAGAATTGGAGACCTTCCTTCTTTCAACAGGCCGGCCTTATGTGGTTTGCACGAGACTGCTAAAGGTGATTTCTTATCATTCGTGAATTTACTTTTTATTCATTAAAAATCGAAAATTATGAAAGAATTAAGTTTTGAAAAGATGGAAGAAGTTAATGGCGGCTGGAGTACTGTTAGTTTTATTTGTGGCTCTGGTTTTGCTGGCTATGGAGCCATTACTACATATGCTCTTGCGCTAGGGGGAGTTACTCTTGGTGCTACAGCTCTCGTAGGTCTTGGCATAGGTTTAATTGGTGCAGCTGTCTGCTCATTGTATGGATAATAAATTTACAAAGGAGATATTTAGAACAATCTACAATATCTCCTACTTAAAAAAAATAATCATGAAAAAGAAAGATATTTTATTATTACTTATTAATGTATTTGCATTAACCATCTTTAGTTTGTCTATCCATAAACTTGGCATAGAATCTATCATAACTTGGGTAAGCTTATTAATGTTATTTACCATAGCTATTTTCACAGCACAGGTGATTAAAATAATAGAAAAAGAATCTC
The DNA here is from genome assembly GCA_963662675.2 of Prolixibacteraceae bacterium. GTDB lineage: Bacteria > Bacteroidota > Bacteroidia > Bacteroidales > Prolixibacteraceae. The sequence continues at coordinate 89,796 of CAXXHP010000001.1, read as the reverse complement.
TTTTAATAAAAAAGAATCTGTTCTTTTTTATCATCTGGTTTATTATCTCAATAATAACCTTCATTTTCAGTATAGCTCTTAATAAACCGATTGAATTTTTAACAACTTTTTCACTAATTTCTTGTGGCTGCTCATTAGGGGCTATAATTGGAACGAATGTTCGAAAAAAGAGATTACATACTAAGAATAAGAGCTAAATGACTTACAAGAATACAAAGTTCAAAATACACATACAGACAAACACACTTTAAATAAATGCAAATCATTTGAGAAATAACTTTAAAGGACTATTCAGATGGTTTTACTCGAAATGGAACACACCAGCGAACCTTGTAATTATGTTACTATTTAGAGAGGTATAACATTCCTCGATACCCTTAAAGTATTAATACAATTATAAAAAAACCAAGGCTAGGAAACGTCACAAAAAACCATAAAGCAGAAGACAAACAGACTATTGTTTTATTCAAACAACCAAAACAAATGTCTTAATATTGTCTCCTAAACACCTATACAGATCACTTAATATGGGCATAAATTATATTACAATCCATAATACAGGAAGGACGTGGAAATACTTTGTATTTTTTATTGGGTTTCCCCTTATCATTAATGCAATCACAAGCTTGCTATTCCTTAATGATGTGATTTACTATCAATCATTAGGAGAAATTTTATCAGCAGACAAGATTGCCAATTTTATTTCACAAACCAAAAAATGGCAATGGCTTGGTTATGTTTTAATTCCAATAATTGCAATAATACGAATTAGCTTTACTGCTACTTGTATATACATTGGCAGCTTTATTGCAAATATAAAAGTTAAGTTCCATGAATTATTTAAAGTAGCATTACTCGCTGATTTCATTTTTGTATTAGCTAGTTTTATAACATTAATCATCCTAATCTTCTTCAAAGAAGTAAACACACTGGATGATTTACAAACTCAACCATTTGCCTTATTAAATTTACTTGAAACAAAAAAAATTGACCCATTATTTACACCCCTACTAAGCATAGTCAATATTTTTGAACTACTTTACTGGCTGGCATTGGCGTGGTTGTTAACAGGTGTGGTAAAACAACCCATGAAAAAAACGTTAAAAACGGTAGTATCTTCTTATGGTACAGGCTTATTGCTCTGGGTGTTGTTTGTTATGTTTTTAAATGTAAGCCTAAGTTAATGAGAAGGGTAATTAAATACATAATGCCGGCTGTTATCGCATCTGCAGCCATTTTTCTAACTGCACGAATTTATAGTAAATACACCCAAAAGAAAGAGATTGAAGTTCGGGTTCAAAACATACAGGAAGGCTGTTGTTTTGAATCCTTCTATGGAGGGAAGGTTTGCCTGGATGAATTTGACACAAGCATACCAAGTCTGATATTTTATTTTCACCCGGAATGTGAGCATTGCCAATACGAAGCATCTGAGATTGGGTTGAATGCTGCCGAATTTATCAACACAAACCTCATCTGGATAACCCCGGATGATTCACTGGAGCGTGTGGATGATTTTATTAATTCCAACCACTTGTGGGAAGTAGATAATCTGGCTGTTCTGCTGGATCATGAGAATACGTTTCAGCAGTTTTTCGGGAACTCGCCATTCCCCACCGTATTCATTTATCAAAACAACAGCCTAAAAACAAAATTTATTGGAGAAACAAAAATTGAAGCACTCATAAATACGATTACAAACAATTAAAATTAAAAATCATGAAGAACCTATTTTTTATCCTTGTATTGTTACTAGGCACAATTACTGTAAATGCGCAAACATCAGACTACGAAAAAGACCTGATGAAACTGATGGAAGTTAACGGAAGCTCCGAAAATTACGACTTAGTGTATGACCAGTTAGTTACCCAGTTTAAAATGATGAAACCCAATGTACCACAAGACTTCTGGAACTCAGCAAAAACAGAAGTATTTGACAAAGAAATTGCCTCATTGAACAAACAGCTGGTTCCGGTTTACCAAAAGCACTTCACACAGGATGAGATTAAACAGTTAATTGAATTTTACACTTCACCTCTCGGCGAGAAATTAACCACGGGTACGAATAAAATTGCTCAGGAATCCATGCAAATATCTCAAACATGGAGCATGGGTTTAGCAACAAAGCTACAAACTTTTATCGCAAACAAAGGCTTCTAAACACTAAGCAGTTAGACTAGAAATTGTGAGTACAATCCTGTTTGATTTATATACCGGCATCGGGCATGTTCATGCCACACTAAAATTGGCAAGACTTTTAACAGAAAAAGGACAGCGGGTGGTTTATACAGGACTAGAGACTGTGTGCCAACCGGCCATAAAAGATGAGTATGAATTTGAAGCTCATTATCCCTATTTTATTGAATCAGCAGATATTAAAAAGGCAATGATGAAACGGAATTTCTTTTTTGAGAATTTAGGGAATATCTTTTCATCAGGCCTGTACTCACAATCAAAAAACCGAATCGAAGAATTTATCCGGCTTATTCACAAAATAAAGCCTGATCTGGTTATCCTGGATGAAGAAAATACATTGAAGTTTTTCATTTACAAACAACTTCAAATCCCGGTTCTTTGTGTACAAACCATGGTTGATAAAAGCCCGGGGGAGATAATTCCACCTTTTACTTCCCGGTACTTTCCAACAGCTAATAATGCGTGGTCAAGAGGTATTGTCAAAATACTATGGACAAAGAAATATCTTGCCAATAAAACACGCGTTATTCTAAGTTCAACAGCATATTTCTGGCAAGATTCTTTTAGTATCACGAAAAGAATTATCAAAGAACCTGGGCACTCATTCTATGACGAGTTCACCTACTTATCATCATTTAGAAGCCGGGTAAAAAAAGCGCCATTACTTATTTTATCACCTGTTGATTTTGATTTTCCAAGAGAAGAAAAAAATAATGTATTCAGGCTTGGCCCTCTAAAGGATTTTTCAGCAAAAGAAACAGATGATTCAACTCGCATTATGGCTCTTTTTGAAAAAATCGACAACTGGAAAGCAAAGACAGAAAACCGGGTTGTTTTATGCTCATTAGGAACGGTTACCAATCAACATGAAAAAAAGCTTGTGAGCTTCTTCAATAAAATAAAAGAGGTGGCTTTGCTAAATCCGTCTATCCTATTCATTCTCTCTGTTAGCGAACATTTTAAAATCGAAAAGTTACACCCTTTACCAGACAATGTGCTTGTTTTTGCGAAAGTACCACAAATGAGTCTGCTAAAGTATTGCGATTTGATGATTACCCATGGGGGAATGAACAGCATTACAGAGTGCATTATGAACGAAGTACCCATGTTGGGTTACCCGCTTTCAAATGATTGGGATCAACCCGGGAATTCAGCACGGGTAGTTTTTCACCAGCTTGGATTGCGTGGCAGAATTAACCGGGATTCTCCCAAAACAATTTCACGAAAAATTGAACAAATAAACAATGATTACCCATCCTATTTGAATAGGATACAAGAAATGAAAACAAAGTTTGAGCAAAAAAACAATTCCACAAAAGCAGTAGAAATTATTGAATCAATGCTTCAAAACCATGACTGACAAAAAAACGATTAAACATATACAGGAAACTTTTACCAAACAATACAGCCAGTTTTACTGTGGATTGGCATGTTTGGCTTCCATTATCAAATATTATGGAGGAGAAATAACCCAGGAAAAATTACAGGAAGAAAGCGGAACAACCTTGCAGGGAACCAGCCTGTTGGGATTGTACCAGTCTGCCCAAAAACTTGGTTTTGAAGCAAAAGGATACGAAGCCGATATTGAAAACCTAAAAACAATAAAAGAACCTGTAATCCTTCACGTGCTAAAAGAAGGAAATTTGCAGCACTACATTATTTGCTATGGCTATGAAAACAGCAAATTCCTTATTGGTGACCCTTCATGGGGAATAACAGAATACCAGGATGATGAATTAGATGCAATGTGGGTATCCAAAACATTACTTTGGTTAAAGCCCAACAAAGAGTTCAGGAAAAAGGAAGTTGAATCGAAGGATAAGAAAAGATGGTTTTGGGAATTAATCAACCAAGATATTCCTATTTTATCGGTAGCCGCATTTATGGGTGTTGTTATTTCTGTTCTTGGGCTGGCAGTTGCCATTTATACACAAAAGTTGATTGACCAGATTCTTCCTTCAAAAGACAATGAGTTATTACTGAAAAGTTTGGTCATCTTCATCCTCATTCTGCTTGCTAGGGCTTTTATAGGCTATATACGGGGAATCTTTCTGATCAGGCAAAGCAAAGACATGAATGTCCGGGTCGTTTCTTCTTTCTTTAGCAAACTACTAAACCTGCCACAGCGTTTTTTCGACAGCACCTCAACAGGTGATATGATTGGCAGATTAAATGACTCTCAACGAATTCAGCGTGTGGTAATTAATTTAAGTAGCAATATTGTCATTGATGTATTAATTGTAATTACTTCAATCGTTTACATTATCATCCTGTCAACTTCAATTGGACTTTTCAGCCTTTTAGCAGTTCCCATTTTTGGATTGATTGCTTTTAAATACAACAAAAAAATTATTGATCACCAACGAGAAGTAATGCAAGCCTATGCAATGGCAGAAAGTAAATACATTGACACTATAAAAGGGATACAAGTTATTAAATGGCGAAATAAAGAGTCTCAACTTTCCAAATTTGTTCAAACAGTATATGAGTTCTTTCAAGAAAAAGTTTATGATTTGGGTATCACCAGCAATAAAATGAACTTGTTAGTTCAAATTGGAAGTGTTGTCATCCTTTCAGGCGTAATCGCATGGAGTTCAGTATTGGTATTGAATGAACAGCTTTTACTTGGTGAAATGATGGCAATTGTAACCATCGCCGGCAGTTTTGTTTCATCTGTCATCAATATTGCAATGGCAAATATCCAACTACAGGAGGCAAAAGTTGCCTTTGACCGGATGTATGAGTTTTCAGCCATAGAGCCAGAATATGAGCAAATAAATCTAACAGGAGCTCCTCAAAGTATTGACTCCGTAAATATTGAAAGGCTTAATTTCCGATTTCCCGGGAAAAGCCTCTTGTTAAAAGAGACAAGCCTTCATTTAAAGAGGGGGGAGTTTGCAACCATTTTTGGAGAAGTTGGATGTGGGAAAAGCACATTGCTATCTATTCTTCAACGATTTTACCCGTATGAATCCGGGGAGATTTTGATCAATGACAAAAATTGGAATGAAATAGATACTATTTCATGGAGAGAAAAAGTTGCTGTAGTATCCCAGAAAACAAGCCTTTTCAACGGAACAATCATCCAAAATATTGCTATGGACGACAATGTTGACGCACAATCTGTAGTTAACTTCTGTAAGGAAACCGGGCTGGATCATTTCATCAATAAATTCCAACAAGGATATTTAACCATTATTAATGAAGATAGCACGAACCTCTCGGGAGGGCAACAACAAATAATTGCTTTGGCAAGGGCTCTGTATCAGAAGCCTCAACTCCTCTTACTGGATGAAGCTACCGCTGCTATGGATAGTTTTACAGAAAGGTTTATTGTTGATCTTCTTCAAAAATTAAGATCAGAGATGATTATTGTTTTTGTTACCCACACGGTAAACATTGCAGAACAAGCGGATAAAGTTTATTCACTTAAGAATAAACAAATTGCTCCTGTTTTAATAAACGAGCTTATCGCTTCTGACTAAAAAAAAACACGAATGATTGTACTTGAAAACATACACAAATGGTACAAAAGCAGCAAACTTGAATACCATGCGTTAAAGGGATTAGATCTGGAAATCAACAGTGGCGAAATGGTTTCAATTGTTGGCGCATCCGGATCCGGGAAATCAACTTTGCTAAATATTCTTGGGTTACTAGATAAATACGATCAAGGGAGCTACCATTTAAACGGGAACTCTACTAAAGACTTAGAAGATAATCAAATTGCTGACTTAAGGAGTTCTACATTGGGGTTTGTTTTTCAATCTTTCAATCTTATCTCGTACAAAAATGCCCTTGAAAACGTGGCACTGCCCTTGTTCTATCAAAAGGTAAGGAAACGAAAGAGAAATGAAATTGCATTGGAATATCTTGACATGGTCGGACTTAAAAATTGGTCAAATCATTTACCCAATGAAATGTCTGGAGGGCAGCAACAACGCGTTGCAATTGCACGAGCATTAATCACAAATCCTAAAATCATTCTTGCAGATGAACCAACAGGGGCACTAGACTCTGAAACTTCTGGAGAAATAACAACTCTTTTGAAAGAAATCAACAACCAGGGAATTACTGTATTAATTGTAACTCATGAAAAATCGGTCTCCGAGATCGCATCAAAGAAAGTATATATGAAGGATGGTTTAATTGAGAAAATACAATAAAAAGTAGAAGAAATGATATCTAACTCACTAAGAAGACTTAAATACTTGGATTATTAAACTCAAAGTAAAAGCACGGGAAATGCTCAAGAGCTAGCGGAAAAACTCAACCTCAGCCGAAAGCAAATTGACAACATAATAAATGAACTAAAATACAGTGGCCTTAAAATTGTTTATTCCCGAAATGCTCGATCTTTCATATACGAGGAACCTTATGGAATTACGATAGAAATAACTGCACGAAATTTAAATACGAATGAACTGGCGGGTATCAGATTGGAGAGAATACCAATATTATTACACATACTTGTTTTTCCTTTGCAACATTAATAAATTTTTATTCACTAAATATTTATAGTTATGACTGAAACAAAAAACTTAAGCTTTAACGAAATGGCACAAATAAATGCAGTAGGATCATGTGGAAGTGCATACTTTTGGTGGGGCATTTCTACTGTAGGTATGTTAGCAAGTGCTGCTGGTTCTTTTGCCGGAGTAGGACTTATATCTATGGGAGTTTCTGTTGTAGGTTGGTATGGTTCATTTTACAACCTTTTATACGCTTGTGGTTAACGACTTGTAATATTTAGGATTATGAAACACAACAAGCTTCTTCTTCTGCACATAGGATTAATGACTGTAGCTTCAACATATATTGGGTATCAATTAATTAAAGAAACAGCATCCAATCTCGAAATTTTTATAGCTTCAACATTGATTCTTAGCCAACTTTTAGGAATTTAAAAAAAAGAAATCATCATAGCTGATCAATTGGGAAAGAATATATCTGCGAAAAGTTTAAAGAATATTATTTTTTGAAAACACCGCGGCTTTATTGCTAAGTACGGATGTTTTTTTTATATCTACTCCACACTCAAAATCGTAATTTTGATCATGAAGTAACTCTACAAACTCAGATTCACCTTCCTTGGTATTATTGCGTTTACCAAATATTCAACATTGAGACTCTGATCAAAACAATAAATTAAAAACGAATTGTATTCGACACACCCAATCGCAATAACCAACTGCCTATTTAACGATAAAAAGAACCAACTGTATTCCGATTCTCGTCTCAATATTTATAAGCGGAGTATATGCAATAAGATCAACCTTTATTGCGATTGAAAAGAGCAAATTCCATCTGCCATGTGAGATAATAGGAACTATTTGTTTTTTATATCTATTAATGCATTTGTTAAAAATGCACACCAAAAAAACCTAACAAATAAGCACGTGCCATTACCTATCATCAGCTAACGCATAGAGACAATCACCCTTTATTCTGAACATATTTTGCCATACTATCTGCCCCTTTATCCAGAAATTCAAAAACTTTTTCCTTTGACATACTCATTGTTTTTTTGATTGACAATATGACAACAGAAAAGCGCCTTCGCTGACAATTCTCGGATTTTTTTAGCTATCAGTATCTTTTTTGTCATTTAAAAACACGTTTCTTAATATTTTGCCATAGCAAATGCTAGAATTATTTCTTTTTGATACAAAAGATGAATTCCTCCTCAGGGCAGCTTGACCCTATAGAATAATAAAAGTCAACAAAAGATATTTCAGAAGTAACCCTGCAAAACTGTAAAACAAAGCCTTCTTTAATGGGTGTTTTAGCATCCCAGCAGCCAGCAAAATAACAGGCGACGAAAGTGGCAGAAGATTAAACACAAAAATGGCAATATTCCCATATTTTCGGATTTCAGCTTCGGCCTTCTCATAACGGCTTCGTCCGATTAAATGATTGATGATTCGCGTACTAAACGACCGCCCAATATAATAATCTGCCAACTGAGCAGAGATAGCAGTCCCCAGAGCCACAGCATTCATGAAAAACGGATCCATCCCTTGATTCAGATAATAAATAAAAGCCAGCTCAACAGGCATAATCAGAAAGAATAAATAGCCCGAAAAGTTGACGATGGCAAATGACAACAAACTATGCCCCCTACTTCCATAAATATCTTTCCCGACAGTAAGCGAAATAATTACTACAGCAATTGCTACCAATAAAACAAATGGGAAAAGGCGTTTAAAGCTCACAGAAGGCTGGTGCATTTATCTATAATTAAGTTCATTAATAAAAATAGCAGGTTTTTACTACAATTACATGCTTAGAATATAAAAATATTTCCGCTTAAGACTCTCTCTGAATCAAATGCAAGCATGTCCTCCCAAGAAAACCCTCCCTGTACTTATGTTTAGTGAGCATAATTTTGTAAATTAGCTTTCCTTAAACAAATCACCATGAACGAATCTTTTCTGCAATTTATATGGAAACATCGTCTGTATGAAACCGATAAATTAAGAACTACAGATGGCTCCTATATAAAAGTTTTATCACCCGGAATGCTGAATACCGATGCCGGGCCTGACTTCTTTAACGCCCAAATACAAATTGGAAATACTATTTGGGCCGGCAATGTTGAGATACATATAAAATCATCAGATTGGTATCGCCATAAACATGACAAGAATCCTGCTTATGACAATGTTGTTTTACATGTGGTGAAAGAATTTGACCAGCCAGTTTCAAATACAAAAGACCAACACATACCAACATTGGTTTTACCATATGTTGAATCTCTTGAAGAGAATTATGATGCCTTAATCAAATCGAAAGGGTGGATTGCCTGTGCAAATCGTTTTCATCAGGTTGATATGATGACGCTACAACTATGGTTTCACGCCCTCATGGTTGAGAGGTTACAACAAAAAACAGATGAAATCATTAAACAACTGAAGCAAAATAAAAATGATTGGAACGAAACGTTCTATCAATTTTTAGCTCGAAACTTCGGTTTTAAAACGAATGCCCTTCCTTTTGAACTGCTAGCAAGAGCAGTTCCGCTTTCAACTCTGGCAAAACACAAGAACGACCTATTTCAACTGGAAGCACTTTTGTTTGGCACTGCCGGGTTGCTGCATAAAGAAGAGGCTGGGGATGAATACGTCCTTTCACTTCAAAAAGAGTTCTCCTTCTTACAAAGTAAATACAAACTAAAAACCATAGATGAGCATTTATGGAAATTTCTACGATTACGCCCCGTCAACTTCCCGACAATTCGCATTGCACAGTTTGCCAATTTGATCCATCATTCATCTGCATTATTTTCACGCTTAATTGAAATCGATGACTTGCCAATAATCAGAAAATTATTTTACGCTCAGGCTTCCAATTATTGGGACACACATTATCGGGTTAACAAAACTTCTGCAAAAACCATCAAACATTTAGGCGACTCGTCTTTTTTCAATATTGTTATAAATACCATTGTTCCCTTTCTTTTTGTTTATGGCGATTTTCACAACAATCAACACATAAAAAATCAGGCATTGGAGTATTTAGAAAAAGTTCCTTCTGAAAAAAATTCAATCATCACCAACTGGAAAGAGATGGGAGTTAGAGTGGATTCTGCATTTGACAGCCAGGCTCTGATTCAACTAAAAAATTGCTATTGTAATCCTAAAAAATGCTTAAATTGCCCGGTAGGAGCAAAACTTATCAGTCTTACCATTAACGAAAAGCATGAACCAACAAGCCAACAAATTTCAAGAAGTATCGAATAGAACAATTCGCATTGGTATTTCATTGTTATTTTTCATGATGGCAGGTGGAATTATCGGCTACATATATCTTGAGGATTTTACATTCATTGATGCTGCTTTTATGACCATCATAACAATCTCCACTGTTGGGTTTGGCGAAATTCATCCGCTATCAGATGCCGGAAAAATTTTCACTTCAGGATTAATAATAACCAGTCTGGGAAGTTTGGCATATGTAGGTTCGAATATGGCTAGATTTGTTTTTGACGGAGAGTTAATAAATTATTTAAAAACATACCGGGTGGATAAAAAAATTCATAAACTAAAAGACCATGCCATCATCATCGGGTACGGAAGAAATGGCGAACAAGCTGCAATGGAATTGCAAGATCATGGGATTGACTTTGTCATTATCGACAAACGGGAAAATGTTATCAGTCGGATTCGTGAAGATGAGAACTTACTATACATAAGGGGAGATGCCACACATGAAGATGTATTAAAACAAGCAGGCGTAGATAATGCTCGTGCATTAATTGCTACCACCCCAAATGATGCAGATAACGTTTTTGTCGCTCTCACAGTTCGCAGCATGAACCCGAGTTTAAAAATTGTCAGCCGTGCCTCGGAAATAGAATCTATTTCAAAATTAAAGCGGGCTGGTGTAACGAATGTAATCATGCCTGAACGTATTGGCGGGCAACGCATGGCCAAACTTGTAACCCAACCTGACGTGGTAGAGTTTATTGAATATATACTGTTGCAACAAAGTAAAGATGTTAGCCTTGAAGAAATCAGTTGCACAAACCTGTCAGACGTCTTTGTTAACCGATCGCTTGGCGAATTAAAAGCAAAAGATCCATCAGGAATAAATATTATTGGGATAAAAATAAGTGGCGCAAAGTACGTTTTCAACCCTTCTTCTGAGTTAACCCTGAGTCGTGGCGATCAACTTTTCGCACTTGGATCTCCTGCTCAAATTAAAATATTCAGATCGCTTCTGGAAGATGGTGAATAAATTAAGGGCTGATTTCAGATTCAAACATTCGCTAATTTCTATAGTATTCAACCCGAAACAAAACCAGATAATAAGTTGAATTTCAAAGAATTTTATCTATTTTTGCGCAGATTTTGAAGTAATTAATTTTAAGCTGTTGTTATTGAAAGCAATGCTACAGTTTGAATATTGTATCACAAATTAAAAGAATAAATTATGTATTTGACTTCTGAAAAGAAAGCAGAGTTTTTTGAAAAGTTTGGTAAAGGTGCAACTGACACAGGTTCAACCGAAGGACAGATTGCATTATTTTCTTTCCGTATTGCTCACTTAACAGAGCACCTTAAGAAAAACAAAAAAGACTACAGTACACAGCGCGCACTAGTAAAACTAGTAGGAAAACGCCGTAGCTTTTTGAACTACTTAGCCCAAAAAGATATCGAAAGATATCGTGCTATCGTTAAAGAACTCGGTTTACGTCGATAAATCTATTGTAACAAAAGGCAATCTATGTATTGCCTTTTGTTATTTTTGAAATCCCCACCACTACACGACAAAGTTCGTATTGTTAAATTTTATCTCAAAAATTGATTATGAATCAAATTATTAAAACAATTGACCTTGGTGACGGTCGTAGTATTACGATTGAAACTGGTCGTTTGGCGAAACAAGCCGACGGAGCAGTTGTTGTAAGAATGGGTGACACCATGCTACTGGCAACTGTTGTGTCAGCAAAAGATGCCAAAGAAGATGTCGATTTCATGCCTGTTTCTGTTGATTATCGTGAAAAATTCTCAGCTGCAGGCCGTTTCCCTGGTGGATTTCTAAAACGTGAAGCTCGTCCAAGTGACGATGAAATTCTGGTTGCCCGCTTGGTTGACCGTGCTCTCCGTCCACTTTTCCCTTCAGATTATCATGCAGAAACAGCTGTCATGATAAGCCTTATTTCTTATGATGAAAATGTGATGGCTGATTCGTTAGCCGGACTTGCAGCTTCTGCAGCTATTGCAGTATCTGACGTGCCATTTGAAACACCTATCTCTGAAGTGCGTGTTGCTCGTGTTGATGGTGAATTCATCGTAAACCCAAGCAGTGCTCAGTTAGCTGAAGCAGACATGGACATCATGGTTGCCGCATCATACGATAACATCATGATGGTTGAAGGAGAGATGGATGAAGTATCAGAAGAAGAAATGCTTGATGCCATTAAAGTGGCTCATGAATCCATAAAAACACACTGTAAAGTTCAAGAAGAATTAGCCGCCGAAGTTGGCGTTGTAAAACGCGAATATTGTCACGAAGTAAACGATGACGAACTGAAAGCTAAAGTTGAAGCAGATTTATTCCCAGCTTGTTACGAATTGGCAAAACAACAAATTAACGACAAGCAACTGAGGATAGAATCATTTGGCAAAATACAGGATGATTACATTGAAGCATACAAAGAAGCCAATGCCGAAAACGAAGACATTGACCTTGTACAAAATGAGAAACTAATTAAAAAGTATTTTCATAAAGTTGAAGGTGAAGCTATGCGTCGCATGATCTTGGATGATGGCATCCGTTTAGATGGACGTAAAACAGATGAGATTCGTCCTATCTGGGGTGAAGTTGATTATCTACCAGGAGCTCATGGATCAGCAATTTTCACTCGTGGTGAAACACAATCACTTTCGTCCATTACATTGGGAACAAAAATGGACATTAAAAAAATTGACAATGTAACATTCCAAGGAACTGAAAGATTCTTGTTACACTATAACTTCCCTCCATTTTGTGTGGGAGAGCCTAAAACTCCTCGTGGATTAGGTCGCCGTGAGATTGGTCATGGGAACTTGGCTTTCCGTGCATTAAAAGGAATGATTCCTGAAGATTTCCCATATGTTGTACGTGTTGTTTCTGACATTTTGGAATCAAACGGTTCTTCATCAATGGCAACTGTTTGTGCAGGAACCATGTGTATGCTAGACGCAGGTATGCCGATGAAACGTCCGGTTTCCGGAATTGCAATGGGTCTTATTACAGATAAAGATTCTGATAAATTTGCGGTTCTCTCTGACATTTTGGGCGATGAAGATCACTTAGGTGACATGGACTTCAAAGTTACAGGTACTTCAAAAGGAATTACTGCAACACAGATGGACATTAAGGTTGATGGACTTCCCTACGAAGTTTTATCACAAGCCTTACATCAAGCGAAAAAAGGTCGCGAACATATTTTGGATAAAATCCTAGATGTGATTGCTGAACCACGCAGCGAGTACAAACCAAATGTGCCACGTGTTGAAACCATTCAGATTCCAAAAGATATGATTGGCCCAATCATTGGCCCTGGTGGTAAAAACATTCAGAAGTTGCAGGAAGAAACCGGCACAACTATCGTTATCGAAGAAAGAGATGACTTTGGTTATGTTGAAATTTCCGGATTAAACAAAGATGCTCTGGATGCAGCAAAAGAACGTGTTAAACGAATTATTGCTCTTCCTGAAAAAGGAGAAATATATAAAGGCAAGATCAAATCTATTACCAGCTTTGGTGCTTTTGTTGAAATTATGCCAGGAAAAGAAGGCTTACTTCATGTTTCAGAAATTAGCTGGGAGCGTGTTCAAAATGTTGAAGACGTACTGAAAGTTGGCGAAGAAGTTGAGGTAAAACTTCTCGACATTGACAGGGACAACAAACTGAAACTTTCACGCAAGGTATTACTACCAAAGCCTGAGGGTTATGTAGAACGTCCACCAAGAGAGAATCGTCCACCAAGACGCGATAACGGCGGTGATCGTCGCGACAACCGTGATCGTCGTCCACCAAGAGACAATTAATATTTATCTCATATATAAAAATGCCCGGCTCTTCGGGCATTTTTTTTGTTCTATTTTTGTGTCAATTATTTTGAGAACATACTCCCATATTTATTGTTATTACTTTGATTATGAGCAATTGGTATCCTGAATTTGAAAACGAAATCTTCCAAAAACTTAAAGGCACAAAAGATCGTGACCTAAGGTTTTTCAGAATTGAAGAATTTTTAAGAATTTGTCAGCGGGTTGATACATATGATGCCTCATGCAGGGAATGTAACTCATATAAATATGAGATTGAAAAACAAAAAGAATCAATCGCAACAGCAGTGAACACTCCTGGCAAAGAACGTCGTTCCTTTGATCTGCTTCTATCAAAGATGAGTGGACACATGAAAAAAGGGCATGGTTTTTATCCTCCTTATTATTTCATGTATCTCTATTCTGTGATGTGGGCTGCACCATTAGTCATCCTTTCTCTTTTAGTAAGTCTTTTATTTCCAACCATAACCACATGGGCTTTTCTTGCTCCTGCATTCGCAATTGGCATTGTATCCGGTCAAATTTATGGAGGGAAAAAGGACAAACACATTCGAGAACAAAATAAACTCTTGTAAGCAATCAGAAAAACGGATACGAAAAAGCGTGTTTTAAAAACTGTGACTAAAATATCCGAAAATGAAAAAATTAACTTATTTCTTATCATTTTTCATGATGGTCTCTTGTGCGCAAAAATCTATAGAATATCCAACCACAAAGAAGGTTGACATTATTGACAATTATTTCGGAACTGAAATCGTAGATCCCTATCGTTGGCTTGAAAACGACACATCTACTGAAACAGAAGAATGGGTGAAGGCAGAAAATGAAGTGACCTTTGCTTATCTTGCAGAATTACCTAACCGGGAGAAAATCAGGCAACGGCTAACAGAGTTAATGGATTACCCCAAATATGGAGTACCAACAAAAGAGGCCGGCAAGTATTTCTTTTTTAAGAATGATGGGCTGCAAAATCAGAGTGTTTTGTATATGACAAAATCACTTGATGATGAAGCCAAAGTACTTCTCGATCCAAATACCTTATCAGAAAATGGAACAATTGCTCTTTCCGGTGTAGAGATATCGACCGATGGCAACTATCTCGTTTATATGGTCGCAGAATCTGGATCTGATTGGAATGAAATTTTCGTAAAAAACATCGAATCCGGTGAAATATTGGAGGATCATATTGTATGGGTGAAGTTCTCCGGCCTGAGCTGGTATGATGATGGTTTTTTCTACAGTGCATACGATCAGCCGAAAAAAGGAACTGAGTTCTCACAATCAAATGAATTTCAAAAAGTATACTATCATAAATTGGGCACCCCTCAGGCAGACGACAAGCTGATTATCGAAGATACTGAAAACCCCCAGCGCATGTTTACTGCTGGAATCTCGGAAGACAAGAGGTTCTTGTCCATTTCAATTAGCGAATCAACTAGTGGGAATGCGTTATCCGTAAAAGACCTTTCAAATAAAGATGCTCAATTCATTCCCTTCGTGGAAAGTCTCGACTCTGATTTTAACACGATAGATAACATTGGGGATGACATCCTTATTCTGACCAATTACAAAGCGCCCAAATACAGGCTAATAGGAATCAATATCAACGAACCCGCTGAAGAAAACTGGACAGAGATCATCCCCGAAAAAGAAAACGTATTGGAATCTGTCCGTTTAGCAAGTGGCAAAATCGTTGCCCGATATATGGTCGATGCCCATAGTGAAATAGATATTTACCAATACGATGGAACCTTCGATAATGCAATAGTGCTTCCTGGAATTGGGAGTGTAGATTCCTTCTCTGGGAAAAAAGAAGATAGCAAAGCTTTTTACAGTTATACTTCATTCAATACGCCAGGAGAAATTTACCAATACGATTTTGAAGAAAAAGAAAGCTCTCTCTATTTTAGACCAGAAGTAAAATTCAATCCAGATGATTTTGAGGTAAAACAGGAATTCTATCCCTCAACAGACGGGACTAAAATACCGATGTTCATTGTCCACAAAAAAAATATTGAGCTCAACGGCAAAACCCCAACTTTGCTCTATGGATATGGGGGATTCAACATTAGCCTAACACCTTCATTTTCTACGTTAAGAATGACCTTTATTGAAAATGGAGGGATATTTGCCCTTGCCAACTTGAGAGGTGGCGGTGAATATGGAGAAGAATGGCACAAAGCCGGGACAAAACTGAAAAAGCAAAATGTATTTGACGACTTTATCTCAGCAGCTGAATATTTGATTGCATCAAAATATACGAACAGTGAACATTTAGCCATCATGGGCGGATCAAATGGTGGCTTATTGGTTGGTGCAGTTATCAACCAGCGCCCCGATTTATTCAAGGTTGCGCTCCCTGCTGTTGGAGTTATGGACATGCTCCGGTTTCATAAATTCACCATTGGCTGGGCATGGGCCGGTGATTACGGAACAAGTGAAGACAACAAGGAAATGTTTGAATATCTATATCGTTATTCTCCTTACCACAATATTATTAACGGTGGAAAATATCCGGCAGTGCTTGTAACAACAGCTGACCATGATGACCGGGTAGTACCTGCACATTCATTTAAATACATAGCACGCTTACAAGAATACAACAAAGGCAGCCTACCTGTCCTAATTCGTATCGATACTAATGCCGGGCACGGAAGCGGAAAACCAACAAACAAAGTAATTGAGGAATATACCGATTCCTTGCTATTTTTATTTCATCATTTGAGGATGGATGTGTAATTCAAAGGAAAAAAGGAATAAGCTGATTCAACAACTTATTCCCTTTTTATATTTTAAACGAAGATCAGTTATTCATAAGATAATCCATAGTCATATGAGAACATTGGATCTTTAGAATCAAATGGAACATCTTCAAGTTGATCTCTTACAGCCTGCATAGAAGAGGGCAACTCAAATGGAAGCTTTCCAACAGGGTTGAATTTACCGAAGACAACATCAAGTAAGGCATTGTCAAGAACATCAAAAGTTATCAAAGTTCCTTTTAAAACTTGTTTTAGGTCGGAAGGAAGCACGGTATTTGATCCTGAGGGATTGAAAGCTACGACCACCGGGACACCTGTTGTAGATAAACTTTTAATATTATCCCATTTCTCTTGTGGAAAGTCAATATTCACTTCGGTTTGTTCGCCTCCTTGGCTACCAAACCCTCCGGCTCCTCTTTCTGCCTGAGTAGTGGTTCTCACTAGGATAAGATCTGCATCAGAAGGATTGTCTACAATTGTTGCATATTCTGCAGCAATTGTCTGATCAACTCCATCTACATAAAGCTTAATTTGTTCTGCAACTGGTAGAATACCATCATTAGTAAGCAAAGTAACAGATTCTAACTGAGCCTTATATCCAAGAGCTTGGTTTTTTTCACTTTGCAATATTTGAGTCGCGGCTTGTGGATCAACATAAGGATCTTCGAATAAGCCTAATGCAAAATGCCACTGAAGGATTCTTTTTGCAGCTGTATTAATTCTGTCTTCAGATATTGTGCCTTCATTCACCAATTCAATGATATAATGAGTGTTAGTCTCATTTCCCATTTGGTCAACACCCGCATTAATAATCATTCCTATATTATCCTTTGTTGTTGTTGTCCCCTGCAATCTTGGGTTTAAAGGACCGCGACCTACTACACCCCAGTCGGTACATATGGCTCCCTGAAAGCCTAACTGGTTATAAAGAATTTCAGTCGACCAATATGGTGAATAGTTCACATTTAACGTATCAACATAAGTTCCACTGTAATATCCCATGACAGCCAGTGCACCTTTAGCAATGCCCACTTTCCAGGGAATCAAATGGTAATCAAGATTGTCTCCAGGATAGACGGTAAAATTTCCTGTACCATCTTCATGAGGACCAGCACCTGGCCAGTGTTTAAGATGAACCAAAATTTTGTTGGTCCCTACATTTTCTCCCTGAGCACCATCCATATATGCAGTTAACATAGCTGCAGTAAGATTAGCATCTTCCGAAAAGCATCCCATGTCACGACTCCACCTCGGTTCTGTAATTACGTCTATTTGTGGTCCGAGGATCATATGGAGCCCTACTGCTCTATATTCTTCTGCAGTAACCTCACCGAAGCTTCGAACAAGGTCAGTATCACGTGACGCAGTTATTCCGACCTGCCCTTCACGGCTTGGCCATTGTGAGAAATATTGGGTTCCACTAACATGTGCACCAAGCGTAGCACCATGACGAGGGTCTGTACTGAACATAATTGGTATTCCAAGTCTTGTACCTTCAGAAATCTCCTGCATACCATTTGACCATTCAGCGAATTTATCTGGAGAAGCGACTCCATTATTGAGGATATTTCGAAAATTCTTTTCTTCAATATATTCCTTGGCAGTAGCACTTCTGCGCATTTGGCCCATACCCATACCTCCTCCTTGAGGCTGTTGTCCTCCAGGGCCAATTGGGCCTGCATATGCTTCTTCCTGTGCTCTGGCAAGTGCTTCTTTTTCCTCATCGGTAAGATCATATTTTACAATACCATCTTCAGGTACAGCCATGTTTGGATGGCACATTAAGCCGACCTTTTCCTCTAGAGTCATTAGACTTACAAGGTTTGCAATTCGTTCATCGGCAGGCAAACGCCAGTCCTCATATGGGTCAAGTTCCCCATTCTTGTTCAAGTCCTTGAACTGATATTTTTCTACGATGATAATCTCCGCATTTCTCCCCTCAACATTAGGCTGAGTATATTTCGGCCCAGAGGTACATTGAGCCAGTAAGCCCACCAAGCAGATAAGAGAACTGAAGGCAATAACGTTTCTCATAAATTTTAGATTTAGTTAATTGTAAAAACTGGTTAATCGAACGAACTGCAATTTACAGTATATCAACCAGATATCAAATAAGATCCCAATGAAAAAGAGTAATTATAGAATACTAGCTCATAATTAGCACCTCAAAAAGACACTAAACTATAACTATATTATTATCCAAGATAAAACCTCAACGCAACAAGCCAGTTTGCGCTGCAGCGAATCAAGTAGAAAGCCACGACTTCTTCATCTCCTAAATCTTCTTTTTAGTATCTAAATCTGGCCATCAATGCTGATGCATGTAGTTTTAAGCTGAAAGAATCATGCTATCTTTATATTTATCGAAGGGAATTCAAAACTCAAATTTTTCATTTATGAAGATTAACTACTTGGTTATTGAGGGAAATATCGGTGCCGGTAAAACAACTCTGGCAAAAATGATTGCCAATGATCTTAAAGGACAAACTCTGCTTGAAGGTTTTGCAGACAACCCATTTCTTCCCAAGTTTTATAAAGACCAAAATAAATATGCATTCCCATTAGAAATGTCATTTCTTGCGGATAGATACAATCAGCTAACCCAAAATCCCAGATTGCACGATTCGTTATGGGTTTCTGATTACTATTTTTCAAAATCGCTGATTTTTGCTCAAAATACTCTTTCAGATGATGAACTTGAATTGTATCAACGTTTTTTCAATATCATCTACGATAAAATACCAAAACCGGATTTATTTGTATACTTACATCAGGATGTAAAAAACCTCCTTCAAAACATCCAAAATCGGGGTAGAGAATACGAGCAAAAAATTGACTCAAGCTACCTTGAAAAAATCAGTGATTCTTATTTCAAATTCATCAATCAACAACACGATTTCCCGGTTGTCTATATTGACATAAGTAATATTAATTTCGTTTCAACCCAGGAGTACTTCAAACAACTAATTGGTATTATTTTTGATAATGACTTCCAGCCCGGCATTACACGTGTTTTGATGGATAAAAAGTGGTAGAACCTCTTTTAATTCTTTAAAACATTGCTATTTTTGTATACGGTATAATGGGCTATAAAATAAAATCATTATTTAATACTGTCAAAATGAAAAAAATTAATTTCAAACCTCTTGCCTTCATCGCATTAGCAGCGCTAGTTCTTTCTAGCTGCTCTGGTCTTCAAAAGATGAAGAAAAATGCTGATCAGATCAACTTCAAAGTTACTCCTGAAATCCTTGAAACTCATGGTGGTGATGTTGATGTTGCAATTGACGGCCGTTTCCCTGCAAAATATTTTAATAAGAAAGTAACACTTGTTGCTACTCCAGTATTAGATTATGCAAATGGAGAAACCGCTTTTGAACCTGTTACTTTACAAGGAGAAAAAATTGATGCAAACAACAAGGTGATTAGCTTAACCAATGGTGGAAGTTTTGCATATAAAGATGCTGTCGAATTTAGTGATGACATGCGTAGTTCGGATTTAGAAATTCGTATTACTGCTTCAAAAGGGAACAAAAGTATTGACTTTGACCCGATTAAAGTAGCTGATGGCGTTATTGCCACATCAACAATGGTTGTTAATTTCCCTACTCCTATCATTGGAGTACAGCGCGAAAAGAACACGACTGGCATTTACGATCCAAACATCGATCCATTCCAACGTATCGTCCCTGACGAGTACACTGCTGACATTCATTACTTGATAAACAGCTCTGCCTTACGCAACACTGAATTAAATGCTGAAGATGTTGAAATGCTTAAAGCATATACAAAAGATGCATATGATGCAGAACGCAAAGAAATAAAAGGGATAGAAGTTTCTGCATATGCATCTCCGGACGGAACATTAGAATTTAATACAAATTTGTCAGAGAGACGTGAAGGTAGCTCAAGCAAATACCTTGCTGATCAATTGAAAAAGGCTGAAGTTGAAGCTGAACTTAAAACAAAATTCACCCCTGAAGATTGGGACGGATTCAAAGAATTAATGGAGCAATCAAACATTCAGGATAAAGAATTAATCCTTCGCGTTCTGTCTATGTACACTGATCCTGAAGTTCGTGAACGTGAAATCAAAAATTTAGCTCAAGCTTTCACTAACGTTGCTGATGAAATTCTTCCTCAATTGCGTCGTGCAAAAATTACAACTAGCATTGACCTGATTGGAAAAACAGATGAAGAAATTGCAGCTTTAGCTGACTCTGATCCTGCATCGCTTAACCCAGCTGAATTGCTATATGCAGCAACTTTAACGACAGACCAAAATAAACAACTTGCTATTTATAATTCATTCATCAAAGTATATCCTCAAGATTGGAGAGGCTCTAACAATGCTGGAATGGTATTAGCTCAGCAAGGGAAATATGCTGAAGCAAAACCTTTCTTTGAAAAGGCTGAAGGATTGAACAACAGTGAACCAATCATTAAAAACAACTTAGGAACTGTTGCTTTGACTGAAGGTGACCTTGACAAAGCTGAAGCTTTATTTGGTGCTGCCTCAGGTGCTGGTTCTGAAGTTAATTACAACTTAGGCATTGTAGCACTGAAAAAAGGCGATTATAACAAAGCTGTAACACTAATGGGTGATTCTGATTCTCCAAATGCAGGTTTAGCGAAGATTCTTGCCGGAGACAACAATGCTGCTCTTAAAGCTTTGGAAAACTGCACTTGGGAAAACTGCTATATCAAAGAATACCTAAAAGGTGTTGTTGGTGCTCGTACAGCAAAAGAAAACTTGATGTATGAAAGTCTTGAAACTGCAGTTGGTATGAATGCAGATCTTAAAGCTAAGATTGCAACAGATATGGAATTTGCTAAATATTTCAATGAAGATCGTTTCAAAGAAATTATTAAATAAGAAAGATAAATTCTTCTATATTAGAAAAGCGGCTTCAATGAGGCCGCTTTTTCTATTTTATATCATACCGACAAGCTGGATATTCTTTCTATAAAAAAGAAATTTCTCCCAGTTATCAAAATGAGAAATTCTATATCAAATTAAGTAATGAAACAGGTCTGGTTTTTTATTTAAGTATTCATATACAAAACCATTTTGAGTCATTCGTTCAAGAAACCTGTCGAGATCTGCTCTATCAGCCAATTCAATTCCAACAAAAGCAGGCCCCTTCTCTCTGTTGTTTTTCTTAGTATACTCAAAGTGGGTAATATCATCATTCGGCCCAAGCACATTCTCTACGAAATCGCGTAATGCCCCTGCTCTTTGAGGAAAGCGTATTATAAAATAATGCTTCAGCCCCTCAAATAGCAATGAACGCTCTTTCATTTCCTCAGTTCGGGTTATATCATTATTACTTCCCGAAACAATACAAACCACATTTTTGCCTTTTATTTCATCGGCATAATAATCTAATGCGGCAATAGAAAGAGCTCCAGCCGGCTCAACCACAATTGCATTGCGATTATATAATTCAAGAATTTTTGTGCAAACCCTACCTTCCGGCACCAAAACAATATCATCAACCACTTGTTTGCAAATTTCGAAAGTAATTTCGCCTACTTTCTTTACTGCAGCCCCGTCAACAAATTTGTCAATCTCTTTCAAAGTCACCACTTCGCCTTTTTCAAGCGATTTCTTCATGGAAGGTGCCCCTTCCGGCTCAACTCCAATTATCTTCGTTGAAGGACTAATTTGCTTAAAATAACTACCTACTCCCGCAATCAAACCACCACCCCCAATAGGAACAAAAACATAATCAATCTGGCAACTTGAATCCTGAATTATCTCAAGTGCTATTGTTGCCTGCCCTTCAATTATTAAAGGGTCATCAAAAGGGTGAATATAGGCCTTCCCATTTTCTGTGCAATCCTTTAACGCCTCACTGCTAGCATCATCAAAAGTATCTCCATGCAACACAATTTCGACGAACTCCTTCCCGAACATTTTCACCTGTTCAATCTTCTGTTTTGGAGTGGTCGTTGGCATGTATATTTTCCCATATATGCCTAAATTATAGCACGAATAAGCGACACCTTGTGCGTGATTCCCGGCACTGGCACACACAATTCCCTTCGCCATTTGATCTTTTGTAAGACTCTTAATCTTGTTATAAGCCCCACGTATTTTATAGGAACGTACAACTTGGAGATCTTCACGTTTAAGGAAAACGCTTGCGCCAAACTGCTCAGACAGATTTACATTTTCTGTCAACGGAGTGGCACTCAGTAATTGATTTATAGTAAGCTTGGCCTTATTTATGGCCTGCAAAGATGGTAAGTTTACTTTCCCCATATTTAATTTTCTATAATGAAGGCAACGCCTAATCTGGCATTCTGTTCAAATAAACTAACAAAAACACTTTATATATAATAATTGAGCTGAGAATGATCTTCAGAAAAAGATATTGTCTCCAAGACGGAGATTTCTTTATTCTCCGATTTCAGGAGCAAAGGTCTCATAAAAATCAGAGGATAGCACACGGAATTCAGTTCGACGGTTTAGTGCTTTTGCAATTTCTTGTTCATCTTCGGTAAGTGACAAAATAAATTCCTCTGTGAGTTCATCATTCCTTTTTAAGAATTCATTCTCTTTTGCAATTGCACGAGTTACCATTTTTGGCCATGTTTCTCCATAACCTTTGGCCACCAATCTGTCTGGATTAATGCCTTTCTCGATCAAATAATTAACCACAGACTGGGCACGTTTCTGTGACAATTCGAAATTAAAT
Source organism: Prolixibacteraceae bacterium (assembly GCA_963662675.2). GTDB lineage: Bacteria > Bacteroidota > Bacteroidia > Bacteroidales > Prolixibacteraceae. The sequence continues at coordinate 66,573 of CAXXHP010000001.1, read as the reverse complement.
TCATCGGAGCCAACAAAATCGGTATGCGACATTAGCTCTATTGTAATCGTTGGATTTAGTTCAAGTACTTCGACCAGACTATCCAGAGCAGATTGAGACTCCCCTAATAACTCCCATGATCCAAATTCATAATTAATATTGTCTACATTGATTGGTGCATCTGTAGCGGTCAAATACAAATCAACCCGAAAATCCTTACTGTCATCCAAGCCAATTGTCGATTCTCTTCCTTTGTCATTCAGGTATCCATCTTTAAAGGCCGCAAATACATATTCTGTATCTTCATTCAGTTTCATCTGGAACTTGCCGTCATCAGCCCTCATCTTTAAGTTTGTTCCATCCGTTCCAATAATCCTTATCCGAGCTCCATCCATCCGTTGTCCGGTCTCTTTGTCGTATATTTCCCCAGACACACGAAAAATCTTTGGTGGAAGGTAAAAAGTGTAAATATCATCTCCTCTGGAACCTTTTCTATTTGAGGTAAACATTCCACTTTCATCCTCAATATTAATGAAGCTCATACCAAAATCATCACCGGAAGAATTAATAGGAGACTTCATATTTTGGATATGCCATTCTCCTTCATCATCCTTTGTGGCTTTAAAAATATCTAACCCACCCATTCCCATATGATAATCTGACGAAAAATATAGATTGCCATCCCAATCTACAGTAGGGAATACTTCATTTCCTGGAGTGTTCACTTTATCGCCCAAATTCAAGATTTTCGAGTATTCACTCCCCTCTTTTTGAGCCATCCAAATATCTTTCCCACCAAATCCTCCAGGACGATCAGAAACGAAGTATAGAACATCGTCATCAGTAGATAAAGCAGGGTGAGCAGCAATCAGGCTATCCCCCAAAAGATCGACAAGGATCGGCTCAGCCCAATCGCCACGTGACATCTTTGCAGAATACAATTCTGTACCAAGATCGAGGGTTTTATCGTAACGTGCTCTGGTAAAAATCATCATATCGCCGCCAGCGGATAAAGCCACAGCTCCTTCATCGTCTTCGGAATTAATCATTCCAGACTCATCAATCAACTCCGGAGTATCCCACTTTTGTTTTTGAATTTTGTATTCTGACCGAAAAAGATCACCATACTCTTCTCCTGAAATAGCACTTTCTCTTTTCCCTGTGGAATTTTCGCGTGTAGAAGAAAGTATAATTTCATTGTCTTTACCTCCAACAAAGACTGGTGAATAATCGTTTGATTTTGAATTTAATTCACGGACAACATTAACCACATAACGCGAAGGATTCTCTTCCCATTCGGGCGAATACCGACAGGCATCCATCCCATTAATTGCCTGAATATCGCCAGGAACTGAGTCAAGATACTGCTGATAATACTCAATGGCATCTTCAAAATCCTGAGATGCTCGCAGACAGTCTGCATAATACAACAAGACTTTCACATCCGGATAGCCGCGCGAAATTGCATTTTTATACCAAATAGCAGCTTTTGAGTATTCACTAATTTTTCGATAAGCCTCAGCTGTTTGGAAGGCCATCTCCATCTTATGTGTCTGATCTTTATCTTTCCGATAAGCTTTTCTGAATTTTTCAGTCGCCCGGTAATATTCACCTATTTCATAGGCCGTACTTCCAGCCCTGTAGTTTTTCATCGGAGAGCAAGCCCCCAAAATAAAAATAAGAAGGAGATAACTGAGAACAGCTAAAAACGATCGTTTCATGAATATTTGCTGATTATGCGGGTAAAAGTAACCATTTTTGTTCGTTATGGAAAAACGAAAAAGCAAAAGATAAAGTATACTCTCTCCACTTTTTTTATTCTTTAATTACCTGAAATTCCGTGCGTCTGTTCAAGCTTTTGGCAATTTCGAGCTCACTTGGTTCAAGTGTTGACAAAAAGGATTCTGATAATTGGTCACCAACAGTCAAGAACCGATATCTCCTACTCACTCTATTGGACACTAGGTAAGGCTTATTTTCCCCATAGCCTTTCGCAATTAATCGCTCTGCGCCAACTCCCTTTTCAACCAGATACCTAACAACTTCGTCAGCCCTTTTTTGAGACAAATCCATATTAAAAGCAGCTCCTCCCACCTCATCAGTATGTGCCTGAATCTCTATACGGATGGTCGGATTAATAGTGAGTATTTCTACCAAATTATCCAATGACGTTTCTGACACTGGCAAAATGTTCCACTTCCCAGTTTCGTATAAGATATTATCAATAGCTATCGGCTTATCCGTTGGGGTTTGATGAAAATCCAAGTGAAATTCTGTCGCTTCATTCAACCCTTTGGTTGAGACCTTTGTTTGCGTATTCAAAAAGCCTTCTTTGTAAGCTATTAGGATGTATTCTTCTCCCGGACTAAGTTCTACCTGGAACTCCCCATTTTTGGTGACCAATCGTTCTGTCATTCCGTCGGAACCAACTATTCGAACATTGACATTTGGGATAACCGAATCGGTTTCCTCATCAAACACCTTTCCAAAGCACATGAATAAATGTGTTATTATTTCAAAGCTGTAAAGATCAAGGTCATTCTTCCCTTCTCGAGAAGAGGCAAAAATTCCTTTTTTGTTTTTCCCTTGAAAAAGAATTCCGAGATCATCCACTAATGAATTTATAGGCATCCCCATATTTTCGATTTCCCAAAACCCTCTTGTGTTTTTTCTAGCTTTAAACAGATCGAATCCGCCAAAGCCCGGATGAAAATCAGATGAAAAATACAATGTTTCATTAGATCTAAGAAATGGGTAAAGCTCGTCCCCAGGGGTATTTATTTCATCACCCAAATTTATGGGGATTTCAGATGATCCGTTCTCATTCCACTTAACTTGCCATAAATCAAAACCTCCAACTCCACCGTTTCTATCAGAAGAAAATATCAACTCATCTCCATCTTCAGACCAGAAGGCCTGTCGGTATTGCGCACCATCTGCCGAGAATGCCAACAATTTCGGCAAACTCCAGTCATTACCGTACTTAGTACTTAAATAAAATTGAGAGACCATCGGTTTTTCAGGCAGATAAGATGCTCGCTCTATAATCATCGATTTACCATCTGGGGAGATTGCCATATTGCTCTCCTCATCAACTGTTTTTAGACTTAAAATCTGATTATCGATAATGCTCCATTTTTGAACGATTGAATCAAACTCAGAACAATAGATATCTGATAACTTACACCCATCTTTCGGGCTTATCACTTTCCCTACAGATTGTTCGCGAGATGAAGAAAAATAAAGATGGCCTGATTCATTATCGAAATAAGCAGGTATTTCATTACCTCTAGAATTAAGGGGACTCAACTTCTCAATAACATAGTGTCCAGTATACTCTGACAATGAGTCATACAATGCGATGCCTTTCAAAGCATTTAGTGCTCGTTGACTTTCAGCGCTTTGAGATAACACTTCATTATATATGACTTTACTATCCTCTATTTTCCCTGAGGAGCGAAGCGCATCAGCCAAATCAAGATCAAGATCAGTTTCCTGAGCATTAAAGCGAACAGCATTTTTCAACCAAGGGGAAGCCAATGAATACTTGCCTTGCTCAAAATAGCTCTTACCCAACACATATACGGCCTCGGTTTTTTCTTCCCTTTCTTTTAGTTTAGGATATGCCTCCCTCAAATTCTGTGCAGCCAGAAAGTACTCCTGCCGTTCAAAATTTTTCGTGCCGGAAAGAAACTTGTTCGCCCCACAAGAAACGAGCAAAACACTCACAATCAACAACCCTACATTTTTCATCTTCTTTAAATATGCCGCTAAAATACCAAAATGAAGCTTAAACGATCTACCTACGATAATATATCTTAATTGATCTAGCTAGAATAAATAAAAAGGGACCATCCGAATTACGGACAGTCCCCTGCTATATACCGAAATAAATTGAATATTATTTCACAAAAAGAAGCTCCCTATATTTAGGTAATGGCCATAATTCGTTGTCAACAGCCAATTCAAGCTTATCAATATGATAACGGATATCATTCAAATAAGGAGATACCGTATCTTCATATACTTTTGCCTTTTCAACAGAACCCTCAATAATATTGGCAACTTTTCTGGCTTCAATCATCTCTTTCACCTTGCTCTTAATAGCAGAAATATGTCCGCCAATCTCTCGGATCAACTCTTTGCGCCCAGCAGCCAATGATTCGAACTCCTCTGCCGAGAAAACTTCTTTTAAGTTTTTCACATTTTCTAACAAAGTCGTTTGATATTGAACGGCAGTAGGAACAATGTGATTGATCGCTAAATCACCAAGCACACGTGCTTCAATCTGCACCTTCATAGTATACTTTTCATACTCTACTTCAGCACGACTCTCCAACTCTTTGTCGTTAAGAACCTCCAGCCCTGAAAACAATTTAATTGAACTTTCGCTTGTGAAAGCCGAGATCGCCTCAGGCACACTTGTTACATTAGTCAATCCACGTTTAGCCGCTTCTACGATCCATTCTTCGCTGTAACCATTTCCATCAAAACAGATGGCTTTCGATTCAATAATCAATCTCTTTAGTATCTGAAAGATTGCTTCATCTTTTTTAACACCTGAATCAATTAGAGCATCAACTTCTTTTTTGAACGTAACCAATTGGGCGGCAACAGCGGTATTCAATGTGATCATTGCAGCTGCGCAATTTGCAGCAGAACCAACAGCACGGAATTCAAATCGATTTCCAGTAAACGCAAAAGGCGAAGTTCTATTTCTATCTGTAGTATCCAAGATAATTTCAGGAATACGTCCAATATTTAATTTTAATGCCGTCTTTTCATCCGGAGTCATTTTCCGATCAACCACGGCTTCTTCCATCAGCTTCAACATATTGCTTACTTCTGATCCCAAGAATACAGAAAGGATGGATGGAGGAGCCTCATTTGCTCCCAACCGATGAGAGTTGCCTGCAGATGTAATACTGGCGCGCAGCAAATCCTGATTATCATGAACTGCTTTAATCGCATTAATTACAAAAGCTAAAAACTGGGTGTTTGATTTTGGATTTTTACCTGGAGAATAAAGGTTTACACCTGTATTGGTTGTTAATGACCAGTTGTTGTGTTTTCCCGATCCATTAACTCCTGCAAAAGGTTTTTCGTGAAATAATACTTGAAACTTATGCCTACGAGAAATCTTCTTCATAATGTCCATCAACAACTGGTTGTGGTCATTCGCAAGGTTAGCCTCTTCATAAATAGGGGCTACTTCAAATTGGTTTGGAGCTACCTCATTATGTCTTGTTTTCAAAGGAATCCCCAACTTATAAGCTTCATTTTCCAAGTCTTCCATAAACCGATAAACACGAGTCGGAATTGAGCTAAAATAGTGGTCATCTAACTGTTGGTCCTTCGAAGAAGAATGCCCCATTAAGGTGCGTCCTGTCAGAACAAGATCAGGGCGAGCTGTAAACAATGCCTCATCAATCAAGAAATATTCTTGTTCCCATCCTAAGTTCGCATGAACTTTTGTAATGTTTTTATCAAAATACTGACAAACTTCGGTTGCCGCTTTATCAATAGCATTTAGAGCTCTAAGGAAAGGTGTTTTATAATCAAGAGCTTCACCTGTATATGAAATAAATACAGTTGGAATACAAAGTGTGCCATCAACAATGAAAGCAGGAGATGAAGCATCCCACGCCGTATATCCTCTTGCTTCAAATGTTTGACGAATTCCTCCACTTGGGAACGATGAAGCATCAGGTTCTTGTTGCGACAGAAGTTTCCCCGAAAAAGCTTCTACAACACCACCATCTTCACCATGCACAATAAAAGCATCGTGCTTTTCGGCAGTACCATCAGTCAATGGGTGAAACCAGTGAGTATAGTGTGTTGCCCCATTCTCTGTAGCCCAAGCTTTCATCCCTTGCGCAACCTGGTCAGCCATTTTTCTTTCTACCGGCACACTATTATCAATTGCATCACTTACCGCTTTGTATGCTTCTTTTGATAAGTATTTCTTCATTTTTGGCCGATCAAAGACATTGACCCCAAAAAAATCAGAAGTAAGATTATCCTCTCGTTTAATTGCCAGAGGTTCTCGCGATAGCACCTCCTGAAGTGCTCTAAACCTAAATTCAGCCATTTTTATCTATTTTATAATGTCCTATTAAAATCTTATGCCCTTTTATAATGTCACATCAAAAATATGCTTTTTTGATGTCAACCACCGGTTTTTTGATGGCAATTATTAAAAAAAGTCGTGTTTTTCACAACACATTACTCTTTTTAGCAAAGGTAGTTAACTATTTGTACTAATTCAGCAGCCACCCCATCAAAACCAGAAACATCATCATTGTGAAATAAAACAAGAGATAACCAACCTCCCGACTACATTAATTAAAAATAAAAATACGTTCAAATCAGAGTCTTATTTTCAAACAGGCCAATACTTCTCCGAAAATTCTAAGAATATCTTGTTAAAGATCATTCAATATCCTTATTTTGGTGCTTACGTAAGAGTTTTAAAGTAAAATATTGTCCGAAAATGGGTAAGAACGAAATCACACAAAAAGTTGAACAGTCAGGCCATCAAAAAATAAAATTTGCTATCTGTGATATTGACGGAATTCTCCGAGCAAAAACCATTCATCTGGATAAATTCCTTGAAATTGCAGAAAATAGTATCAGTTTCTGTGATGTGGTTTTTGGGTGGGATGTCAATGATCATTGTTATGACAACGTGAAGCTAACCAGCTGGGAGACAGGCTATCCAGACAAAAAAGCAAAACTTGATTTAAGTACGTACCGTACTATCCCATGGAATAACAACATTCCATACTTCTTGGGCGATTTCAGCTCAACAGATAACGAGATTGCAGCATGTCCACGGAGTCTCCTGAAGAAAGTCAGGGACCAATTTTCGGGACTTGGATATAAAGCCACTTTCTCTCAAGAGTTTGAATGGTTTAATTTTATAGGGACTCCCAATGAGTTGGTCGAAACGGGGTTTCAAAAATTAACGACCCTTACTTCTGGAATGTTTGGCTATTCTCAACTTCGACCGTCATTGCATCAAGAATACTTTAATGAACTATTTGACCTGCTGAGCCAATTCAACATTCCGCTTGAGGCTTTACATACTGAGACCGGGCCCGGAGTCTACGAAGCAGCAATTCGGCATGATGAAATCCTATCGGCTGCAGATAAAGCCACTTTGTTTAAAACTGCAGTAAAGGAAATTGCTTACAGACATGGGATTATCGCTAGCTTTATGGCAAAATGGAATGAAAACTTGCCGGGCTGTAGTGGTCACATACATCAAAGTGTATGGGATAAAGAAGGAGAAAAAAACTTATTTTACTCTGATAACAAAGACACCCCAATGAGTAAATTGATGGAGAATTATTTGTCCGGACAATTACTCTGTCTACCCGAAATTCTACCAATGTATGCACCCACGATAAACAGCTACAAACGATTACGAGACGGCGCTTGGGCTCCCACAACCGTAAGCTGGGGCAAAGACAACCGAACAACCGCCATCCGCATGATAAATGGAGATGAGAAATCTACCCGGCTTGAAATGCGGGTTCCCGGATCTGACTCAAATCCGTATCTTGCCATGGCCGCATCATTAGCATCAGGCATGTATGGAATAATAAACAATTTGAAGTTGGACACACCAGCAATCATAGGAAGCGCATACAGCAATCCGGATGTTGTTAAACTCCCTTCAAACCTGATGGATGCGAGCAATATAATGAGCCAATCAAAAATTGCGAATGAGCTATTTGGAGAGGCTTTTGTTGAGCATTTCACAAAAACCAGAGAATGGGAATGGCGAGAATTTTCAAAATCGGTTACCGACTGGGAATTAAAACGTTACTTTGAGATTATCTAAACCCGATTACAAATAAAAAACGAAAGACAAAATTGAAAGATATGCGAACGTTGGATTATAATCACATAATCAGACAAGCTTGGGAAGAATTTGATGACAGGCACAAAATCAAGGGAATATATGATGTGAGTGCCCACGTTTCCACCAATCATGTATACAAAGTTTCCTTTAATGACAGACAACCTGTTTTTGCAAAACTGGCTGATTATGGGAAATTTGAAGATTTTAAAGAAGACCACATCATTATAAATAATTTGGCAAATAATCTGGAAGAACCTTACCAGAATTTCCTCGCCCAATCATTGGTAAAACGGAATGACCTTTTCATATTCCGATATTTCGATCAGAGACATTCTGCATGGGTAATATTTTATAACCCAATTAAGTTTAAGCACAAACTTCCACGAAGACTCGAAGAGAAGCACATACGAAAAATGGGGAGAGAATTGGCTCGTTTCCACAAAGCTTGTTCCAATGTAAGCAATCAACTTCCCATTGCATCTAAGAGCGTTGTTACGGATATTCATCAGCTGATGAAAACAATGAATACAGGTAAGTTTTGTGCAAAAAAAGAACACCGTGATTTGATTTTAAACCAATGTGATATCTTCTTAACCAATGCTGATAAAGTCAACTACATGAGTGACATAGAGACCATACCTGTTTTTGTGGATTGGAACATTGGCAACTTTTCAGTTACTGCAGATGGAAAGTTTTACTCTCGATGGGACTATGATTGGTTTCGTGAGTCAACCCGGGTTATGGATTTCTATTTTTTCAGTCGGGTTGTTTCAAGTGTTGGAGACAGCACCGTGTTTTCCTATAAAATTGACACATTAAACGAAGAGCGATTTCTATTGTTCCTAAAAGAATACCATCGTATATATCCGCTAACGGAACCTGAGGTACGACTAATAAAAGAGGCATATCGTTTCTTCATTCTTAATTACGTCATCAAAGATGGGCCTTACTTTTTCAGACCATCCTACGCTAGGAAATTGCAAAAAGAAGCATATGAATCTTACTTCCCAACTATAGACACAAACTACAGTGTAGATAAACTGTTAAAAGCACTAAAACTATAATATGAAAACAAAGGAATTTAAAAACGTTGTCACAAAATATAAAACCGTATTTTTTGATGCATTTGGTGTACTAAAAAATCACAAAGGAATAATATCTGGAATTGATAAAACTTTCGAATATCTCGATGAGCTCGGCATCAACTATTTCATACTGACAAATGATTCTTCAAGAGGTCCGGAAGGCCTTGCAGAAGGCTATCAAAAAAGTGGCATATCTTGCATCACACCAGACAAAATTATTTCTTCGGGTATGTTAGCCAGGGATTGGCTGGAATTAAAAATAAAAAAAGGAACTGTGGCCTATCTAGGAACAGACCAATCCGCACATTACATTGAGACTGCCGGGCTGGAAACTATTCCAATAAGCAAAATTGACTTAGAAGATATCGAGCATATATCATGCTTAGTATTTTTGGACGACGAGGGCTTTGACTGGAACCACGACATTAATAAAGTCATCAATCTCCTACGCAAGAAGAACATGCCTGTTATTGTTGCCAATACAGACATTAACTACCCCGTAAATAAAAACGATGTGGCTGTGGCCATTGGTGGGCTGTCAGATATGGTCGAAGAAATACTTGGAAAGCAGTTTATCCGATTTGGGAAACCCGATGCACAGATGTTTATGTTTGGATTTGAACGGGCATGCGAAGTCATGCAATTAAAACGAAACGAAATTTTAATGGTGGGCGATACTTTATACACCGACATTATTGGAGGTAACAAATTTGGGATGGACACAGCATTGGTACTTTCCGGAAATACCTTGCCAGACATGGCAAAAGTGCGGATTACCAGTTCTGGCATTATTCCAAATTATGTTTGTGAATCGGTATTGATAAATGGAAATTATTAATCCAATTTTTCCTTTGCCAGTTCTTCCAAAGCATTAATTAGTATCATATCCTTTTCACTTCCCTGCGAGGCCAAACGGATATGGTATTGATCAAGCCCAACTTTATTGGAACAGTCACGAACATAAAGGCCATAATCTTCAAGTAACTTGATCTGTATTTCTTGTGCCGTTAAACCACAAGTCACCTTTAACATGATAAAATTACTCCCCGTAGGGTATACTTTAAATCCGGGGATTTTCACCAAATTGAGGTAAAGCAAGCTCATGTCCTGAACAATTTTCTTCACAGAGATTCGGTATTCCCGATCCGTTTTCTCTAACATGGTTAAGAATAGTTCTGCAATTGTATTAATGTTCCAAACCGGTAAAAGCTGACGGATACGCACCAAAAAATTCGGATTAGAAGAACAGCAGTAGCCCAATCTCAACCCGGGAACACCACAGTGCTTGCTCATACTTCTTACGATCATCAAATTCGGGAAGTCTTCTAAGTATGACATCAAGCTAGCATTTTCAATACCCGAAAAATCAAGAAATGACTCGTCAACCAGAATCATTTTCAGGTGCGTCATTCTTTTCAAAAAAGAAAGCATATCTGTTGCAGGAATAAACTGCCCAGTTGGATTCCCAGGATTAATGATTAATGCTGACGTTATCTGATGACCATCAATCCAACTCGCAAAATCAGAAAGGCGTAGTTGGTAATTTTCATCTTTTGAAAGCTCATATAATTTCGCATTATCCGTTTGTTTAAGCTTTTCGAGATACTCACTGAAAGTTGGCACTGGAATCGCTATATCGTCTATTAATTCATGCTGAATTAAGGTAATAAGCTCTGTTGCACCATTACCAATAATTAAATGATCCGGATTTACATGAAGTACTTTAGCCAGACTAAGTTGCGCCAACCTTGGATTACTTGAGGGATAAGATTTAATGATAGAGGGTATTTTCGCCACCATCTCACGCATCATATCTTCTGTTGGATAATATGGATTTGCGATAAAACAAAAGTCAATTACCTCGCCGACCATATTCTCACCCACAATATCGATAACTGCTGGAGAATGTGAGGTTTCTTCAAATAAATGTCGGTTAATCTTTATTTTCATTTTATGCTATTATTATCCGAGTCCAAAATTAGTAATTATTGAAGTCTCATCACTTTTGACCATAAAAAAAGCCATCCCATGGGATAGCTTTTTTTATTCATTATGGTAATACGATATTATTTCAATGCTTTGTGTGTTATCTTGATGATAATAGCAGCAATTTTGTATGGGTCACCGTTAGATGAAGGACGACGGTCTTCCAAACGACCTTTCCATCCATCTTCTACAGTTCCAATAGGAATACGGATAGAAGAACCACGGTCAGAAACTCCGTAAGAGAAGTCTGTGATAGCAGCTGTTTCGTGAAGACCAGTTAAACGTTGGTCGTTATACGCACCGTATACGTCAATACACTCTTCGATATGCTTACCAAACTCATTACAGATAGCTTCAAATAATGGTTTGCCACCTTTTTCGCGCATTGCGCCATTTGAGAAGTTAGCGTGCATACCTGAACCATTCCAGTCAAGTTCTTTTCCTAGTGGTTTTGGATGCCAGTCAACAACAACACCATATTTTTCACCGATTTTTTCAAGGAAATAACGAGAAACCCAGATTTGATCACCCGCATCGTGTGCTCCTTTAGCGAAAATTTGGTATTCCCACTGTCCTGCTGCTACTTCAGCGTTGATACCTTCAACATTTAATCCAGCCTCTAAACAAACGTCAAAATGCTCTTCAACCATTTCACGACCAAATGCATTTTGAGCACCTACACCACAATAATAAGGTCCTTGTGGAGCTGGGTAACCGTCAGCTGGGAATCCTAAAGGTTTGTTTGTTTGTGGATCCATCAAGAAATATTCCTGCTCGAAACCAAACCAAAAATCTTCATCTTCTTCAGTAATTGTAGCACGACCGTTAGATGCGTGTGGAGTACCATCCGCATTTAATACTTCAGTCATTACAACATAAGCATCTTTACGAGTTGGGTCTGGGTAAATAGCAACAGGCTTTAACAAACAGTCAGAGGCGCCTCCTTCAGCTTGCTGAGTCGAAGATCCATCAAAAGACCATACAGGGCAGTCTTCCAATTTCCCACTAAAATTTTCTGCAATCCTGGTTTTTGCTCTTAAGCTTTGGGTTGGCTTGTATCCATCAAGCCAGATGTACTCCAATTTTGATTTCATCTTGTTACAATTTATAAGTTAATGATATATCTTTTCACTAATTTGTTGGCAAAATTAAAACTGATTGGCAAAAATATAAATATTACTGAGTCAATTTGTAAAAAATTAATAAAAAGTTCATACAAATTATTGTTTCTCTGTAATCATCCCGTAAATAACAAGGGTACTACATTCCAAAAACATATTTTTCCATGCTCCTATCATAAAACAACAATAACAGTCTCCACAAAAACATTGTTTATTTTAAGTATGCCCCGATTTTTCCCTACACATAATCATTCAACATCATTACTGATTGCCCACTACACATAACAAATTATAACAGGCAAGATGTTATATCTATTCAAATACTGTAATTTTACATGCAGAGTTGCAGACAAATAAATAATTAAAACTTTAAACTGAATTTCATGAACGTAAACAGAAGAGATTTTTGCATGACTGGAGGAACTGCAGTTGCCGGAAGTGTTTTGCTCCCGGCTTTTGTACAATCTTGTCAGGGTGCGTCTGTTTCAGCAAACGCTCAAGCATATCTTGACCATTTTGAAGTTAGTCAGCAAACACTTTCAAAAGTTATCTCCAAAGCAATGAGCAAGGGTGGCAATTATGCTGATTTGTATTTTGAGCATAAAACCTTAAATAACCTTAGTTTGCAAGACGGAAATGTTAATCGTGCATACTCCAATGTGGACTTTGGCGTTGGCATTCGGGTTCTTAAAGGCGACCAAACCGGATTTGCCTATTCTGAGACCATCACTCTCGAGGCCATGATGAAAGCAGCAAACACGGCTGCCACAATTGCAAATGGCAGTATGAATTTATCCTCTCAGGACATCACTGAAACACTCCCTCAAGATTATTACGCCATTAATAAATCATGGGAAGAGGTAAGCATACCTGAGAAGATTCCTTATCTACAAAATCTAAATAAAAAGATATTCTCGCTTGATGACCGCGTAAGCAAGGTAAATGCTTCATTATCTGACGAGACGGCATATATCCTTTTTTATAATTCGGAAGGTACTATTTCGTTTGACTACCGCCCGATGGTAAGTCTATCTGCAACCTGCATCATGGAAAAGGAAGGGCAAATTGAAAACTCATATTCTGCTCGTTCATACCGCATGGGCTTCGAATTCCTCACAAACGAAACCGTTGATTTAATTGCCGAAGAAGTTGTTAGACGAACAGCGTTACTGTTTGAAGCAACCAAACCTAAAGCCGGAGAAATGCCGGTAGTAATGGGTGCCGGAGGTTCCGGCATTTTGCTACACGAAGCTATTGGGCATACGTTTGAAGCAGATTTCAACAGGAAAGGGACATCCATTTTTGCAGACAAAAGTGGGCAAAAAGTGGCCGAAAGCTTTGTTAATATTATTGATGACGGCACACTTCCCGGAAACCGTGGCTCTATCAACATTGATGATGAAGGCATTCCAACAGAAAAAACCTATTTAGTGAAGGATGGCATCCTCAACAGCTATCTCCACGATAGAATTAGTGCAAATTATTACGGTGTTGCTCCAACCGGAAACGGAAGAAGACAATCTTTCCGACATGTTCCCCTGCCACGGATGCGGGCAACATATATGGACGAAGGACCACACACAACAGATGAAATTATTTCGAGCTTAAAAAATGGCATCTATGTGGACAACTTCAGCAATGGTGAGGTGAAAATTGGAGCAGGCGATTTTACCTTTTTTGCAAAATCGGGCTACCTCATTGAAAATGGAAAACTCACCCAGCCCATCAAGGATGTGAACATCATTGGCAATGGGCCTCAAGCATTAGCTGACATGACGATGTGCTCAAACGATTTTCTGATTGACAACAGCACTTGGACATGCGGAAAGTCAGGACAGTCAGTTCCGGTTACATGCGGATTACCCACCGTATTGGTAAAAAAACTAACCGTGGGCGGGATGAATTCATAAATCTCACTTGAAAAACGAAAAAAGATGACCAAAGAAGAAAAATATAGTCTCGCAAAATGGGCCATGGAAGAGGCACTTTCCTTGGGAGCCGACCAAGTAAGCGTTTCAATTTCGGAAAGTAAAAGCAGCTCCGTAGATGTTCGTGAACAAAAAATTGACACGCTGAAAGAAGCTATCCAAAGCAGCATGACCATCAAATTATACATCGACAAAAAATATTCGTCGCACAAAACAAACAGGCTCAACAAGAAAGATCTATCACACCTAATAGAACAGGCTATTGCCGGCACAAAATACCTGACGGCGGATGCTGTTCGCACACTACCTAATCCATCGCGCTACTACAAAGGAGATGGGAGCGACCTTAAAACAACCGATCCTTTATATGATCAAATTGAACCTGAAACAAAAATTGATCTTGCCTATCAGATTGAAGCGGAAGCATGGCAAAAAGACGATCGCATCATTTCAATAACAACAAGCTACTCTGATTACACAGGAAGCAGGGTTCTTGTTACCAGCAATGGCTTTGAAGGCGATTCTGAATCCAGCAACTTCAGCCTTTCTGCATCGGTTTCTGTTGATGGAGGTGAAGCGCGCCCCAGTGAAAGCTGGTCGGAACGTGCCATCATTTTTGAAAAACTAAAAAGCACCGAAATCGGGAGCACTGCTCTAAATCGAGCAATAAAAAGAATAGGCCAAGCAAAGATCAAATCCGGGAAATTCGACATGATCGTTGAAAACAAAGCGGTATCGCGTTTATTAAGCCCGCTTATGAATGCATTGGATGGCAGCAATATTCAACAAAAAAGTTCATTTCTAATTGATAAAATTGGGGAACAGGTTGCTTCCGAAAAGCTAACACTTACGGATGATCCATTTATTATTGGAGGCATTGGCTCTAAGCATTTTGACGATGAAGGGCTCGCCACAAAAAAAAGAGTGGTGTTCAATAAAGGCAAGTTGCAAACTTATTTTATTGATACATACTACGCGAAAAAATTAGAAACTGAGCCCACCTCAGGAGACACTTCTAACCTCATTTTTGAAACTGGAGACAAAAGCCAAGATGAGCTGATTACACACATGAAGAATGGCATTCTCGTTACCGGGTTTAACGGAGGAAACACGAACTCTTCCACCGGCGACTTTTCCTATGGAATTGATGGCTTTCTTATTCAGAATGGTGAAATTGCCCAACCAATTTCTGAAATGAACATTAGTGGGAATATGAAAGAACTGTGGACTAAGTTAGCAGAAGTGGGTAACGACCCTTACCTAAAATCGAGCTGGCAAACGCCTTCACTCCTTTTTAGCAGCATCGACTTTAGCGGCTTGTAAAACACAAGCTTTCCCGACATACGAACAGAAAGTTGAAAAACGTCATCCTGAACTTGTTTCGGGATCTGTCTTACAATTGATTAAGATCCTGAAACAAGTTCAGGATGACTCGTAATCTTTACTTTTTGGAGAATAGGGATCCGATCTTTTTAAAAGAACGGGGCCCTATTCTTGTATTAGCAAATACTAACTTTCTGCAATCGCCCTTATTTCTTTCATCAATTTGAGCGCCAGGTCATCGGCTTTCTCAAGACTACCCGCTTCGGCATAAATACGAATTATAGGCTCCGTGTTCGATTTTCTCAAATGAACCCACTCATCAGCAAAGTCAATTTTTACCCCATCAATGGTGTCTATCTGCTCGTTGCTGTATTTTTTCTCTATATTTTTCAAAATTGAATCCACATCAATATCAGGAGTCAACTCAATTTTATTTTTCGAGATGAAATAATCGGGGTAGGTTTTCCTTAGCTCTGAGCATTTCAACCCAGACTTGGCCAGTTGAGTAAGGAACAAAGCAATTCCTACAAGTGCATCCCTACCGCTGTGTAACTCGGGGTAAATAACGCCTCCATTTCCTTCTCCACCAATGATTGCATTGGTCTCCCTCATTTTAGCAACTACATTTACCTCACCCACTGCCGATGCGGCATATGTACCACCATGCTTTTCAGTTATCACCCGCAATGCTCGCGTTGACGACATATTAGACACCGTATTGCCCGGTGTGTTAGAAAGAATGTAGTCGGCAACAGCCACAAGCGTGTATTCTTCGTTAAACATGGAACCATCCTCGCTAATGATTGATAAGCGGTCAACATCGGGATCAACGACAAAGCACACATCTACTTTTTGCTGCTTTACTATTTGACAGGTTTCAATCAGATTTTCGGGAAGTGGTTCCGGAACATGGGCAAATTCACCCGTTGGTTCTTCATTAATTGGCACAATGTTTTTTACGCCAAGAGCCTTCAACATGGCAGGGATAGCAATTCCACCAACGGAGTTCACCGCATCAAAAGCCACAGAGAAATTCGCCTTCTGAATAGCCTCAGTATCCACTAATTTAAGATCGAGAATTTCCTGAATGTGTTCGCTTAAATAATCTTTTGCGGAAAGTGTCCCCAGCTCATCAACGTCTGCAAAGGAAAAGCTTTCTTCATCGGCATATTGCAAAATCGCCTCACCATCTTTTGCCGAAATAAACTCACCTTTTGCATTCAACAACTTTAGTGCATTCCACTGTTTTGGGTTGTGGCTAGCTGTTAAAATAATACCGCCATCGGCGTTCTCTCCGGTCACTGCCATCTCTACAGTTGGCGTAGTTGCCAACCCGAGATCCACGACGTCGCAGCCCATTCCAGAGAGGGTGGCACATACCAACGCGTTGACCATCTCTCCCGAAATACGGGCATCGCGCCCAACCATCACTTTGTATTTTTTGTTTGAAGGAGTACCTTTCAGCCATTTGGCATAGGCTGCCGTAAATTTCACCACATCGAGTGGCGACAGGCCATCACCGGGCTTTCCGCCAATGGTACCACGTATGCCGGATATTGATTTTATTAATGTCATTTGATAATGTATTTATCTGCTGTTCTAAATTCTGAATTGATGCAAGGCTATTACGCTTTGCCCAATCAAAATTAAACATGTGAGGGAGAATAAAAAAAGGTTTTTTACACGTTCAGAAGAATCTCACTTTTAAAGTGATAAAATGAAGGTCATTGATAAGATTTAGATTGTAATCCGAGGATGGAACCGGCTACTCGACAGATTGCTTCGCTTTGCTCGCAATGACGGGGAAGAAGGACAGAAGAAAAGAAGGATAGCGATATCTGTTTCCCCAATTATATTGAAGCATGAGGGTGAGAAATAAAAACAAAAAAGCTGTATTAAAACCCTTATTGATCAAAACAGATCCTGAAACAAGTTCAGGATGACACGGGTGCTTCAGGATGACCCGGTTCTTTCAAGGTGAAACGGGTGCTTCAGAACAACCCGGTTCTAAAAGGAATTCCAATACAGCTTCTCTTTATCTATCGGCAAGAGACTATTTCAACTTGGCGATTTGCTCTTCAAGTACTTTAATTTTTGATTCGGCATCGGCTTGCTTGGCACGTTCAATAGCCACAACAGACTCAGGAGCACCGCTCACAAAACGTTCGTTGCTCAATTTTTTCATCACCGAATTAAAAAAACCTTGAGTATATTTTAATTCCGCTTCAAGCTTTTTCAATTCTTCCTCCACATCAACCAAGTCGCCCAGTGGCACAAAGAAAGTGGTTGATTTCACCAAAAACGAGCCTGCACCACTAACTTCTTCATTGACCTGAGTTAGCGATGAAAGATTACCCAGTTTCACCAAAATACTGTCCAGATCATTCGCATAACCTTTATCCCCCTTCAAAATAGACAGTTCGAGCTGATCTTTATTGGGGATATTATTTTTTGTGCGGATGGTGCGAATTCCGGAAACTGCTTCTTTCGCATCTTCAAACTGCTGAATGAAATTTGCATCAAATCCGGAAGACTGTGGCCATTCGCTGATCATGATGCTTTCACCATCGTTCCGTTCTTTTAGCAACTGCCAGATTTCTTCGCTCACAAACGGCACAAATGGGTGCATAAAACGAAGTACTTCATCAAAAACCGCAATCAATTCGGCATACGTTTTCCCATCAATAGGCTGTTGATAGGCCGGTTTTACCAGCTCAAGCAACCAACCGGAGAACTCATCGCGAACAGTGGTGTAAACGTTCATCAGAGCATCCGAAATTCGGAACTTATCAAAATGATCATCGGTTTGCTCAATAACCTGACTAAACTTCTGCCTAAACCATTTTATCGCCAAACGTGAATGCTCGGGCTGAGGAAGTGTTTCGTTAACCTCCCACCCTTTTACCAAACGGAACGAGTTCCAGATTTTGGTCACAAAGCCGGCTCCTTGTTGTGGAAGGCTTTCGTCGAAAAGTAAATCGCCACCGGCTGGTGAGCAAAGTAACATGCCCACACGAACACCATCAGCGCCATAAGTAGCAATCAGGTCAAGTGGATCAGGCGAGTTGCCCAATGATTTAGACATTTTCCGGCGTTGTTTGTCGCGCACCATTCCGGTAAAGTATACATTCTTAAACGGAAACTGATCGCGGTACTCGTACCCCGTAATAATCATTCGGGCCACCCAGAAGAAAATAATGTCTGGTGCAGTAACCAAGTCGTTGGTTGGGTAATAATATTCTATCTCTTCGTTCTTTGGATCGCGAACGCCATCAAAAACGGAGATTGGCCACAACCAGCTTGAGAACCATGTATCCAACACATCTTCGTCTTGCTTTAGGTTTTCAATGGTTAGGTTGGCATTTCCTGATTTTTCACGAGCCAGCTCAACAGCTTTCTCATCTGAATTGGCTACCACAAAAGAGCCATCTTCTAAATAATACACAGGAATGCGGTGTCCCCACCAAAGCTGACGGCTAATGCACCAGTCTTTGATGTTTTCCATCCAGTGGCGGTAAGTATTTTTGAATTTTGGAGGATGAAACTGAATCGTGTCATCCATCACATTTGATAAAGCAGGCTTCACAAGGTCTTCCATTTTTAGGAACCATTGAGCCGACAATTTTGGCTCGATAGCCACATGCGTGCGCTCTGAGAAACCCACTTTGTTGGTATAATCTTCAACCTTGAAAACATTACCCGATTTTTCAAGATCGATCATGATTTGCTCACGAACGTCAAAACGATCTTCGCCAACAAACAATCCGGCGCTTTCATTCAAAGTACCATCATCATTAAAAATATCGATGCTTGGCAAATTGTATTTCAAGCCAATTTCATAGTCATTTATATCGTGAGCAGGCGTAATTTTCAAACA
This sequence comes from Prolixibacteraceae bacterium, assembly GCA_963662675.2. Taxonomy (GTDB): domain Bacteria; phylum Bacteroidota; class Bacteroidia; order Bacteroidales; family Prolixibacteraceae. The sequence continues at coordinate 47,404 of CAXXHP010000001.1, read as the reverse complement.
ACCTGTTCCAAATTCCATATCGACATATTCATCCTCAATAATTGGAACGGAACGATTAATTAAAGGCACTAAAACCCGCTTGCCTTTTAAGTGTTTAAAACGGTCATCATTCGGATTAACACAGACTGCAGTGTCACCCAAAATGGTTTCTGGGCGGGTGGTTGCAATGGTTACAAATTCATTCTCACTGCCTTCAATCTGATATTTCAGATAGTATAATTTAGATTGAACTTCGCGGTGAATTACTTCCTCATCAGAAAGGGCAGTCTTCGCAGAGGGGTCCCAGTTTACCATACGCACACCCCGGTAGATCAATCCTTTTTCAAACAAATCGACAAACACACGAATAACCGATTCGCTGCGTGACTCGTCCATTGTAAAGGCAGTGCGCTCCCAGTCGCATGATGCACCCAATTTTTTGAGCTGCTCCAAAATAATGCCGCCATGTTTGTGTGTCCATTCCCAGGCATGTTCCATAAACTCATCGCGAGACAGGTCGAATTTCGAAATTCCCTGATCTTTCAGTTTGCCCACCACTTTTGCCTCGGTAGCAATTGACGCATGGTCGGTACCTGCCACCCAACAGGCATTTTTGCCCAACATACGAGCACGCCTTGTTAGAATATCCTGAATGGTATTGTTAAGCATGTGACCCATGTGCAGCACTCCCGTCACGTTTGGCGGCGGAATAACAATTGTATAGGGTTCACGTTCATCCGGAACTGAATGGAAAAAATCTTTCTCCATCCAATATTGGTACCATTTATCTTCAACTACAGTGGGGTTATACTTACTGGGAATTTCCATCTTATTTTATAATTGTGTATTTGACAGTCGTTTATTACAGCCTGCAAAAATAAGAAAAATTAGTTTGCCGTTAGAATAATTCGGGGTGAGGATATTTGAAAGAAATAAGAGGCATTTCTGTGTTTTGATGTTCCGAGCCTCAATCCTTTGCCCCTGACCCAACACTTTCGGTGTTTTTCCTCAATTCTGAAGTTCTATTTTCAAATTTAGAAAAATGGAGTAGTAGGAAGTGTCCGCGATATTCATAGCTAGTTACAAATGCACACAAAACACATATTAACTATGTCAATAACAACTCCATCATTGTATCCATCTTGAAGCAATACCGACTTACTATCAACTACTTTTGATTTCTTTTATCTACAACAACATAAATCTTATTTTATGTTTTCGTAAATTGTGTCGCTTAAAATAAACAAAGAGGATATTTTAGAAAGTATAAATATGGAAAAAGGAAGATATAAATGAGAATAAAAAAATTACTATTAAGTATCGTATTTCTTTTAGAATTTGGAGTAACAGGATTGCTAGCACAAGAAGCCTTCCCTACCACAGGCAATAATGCAATGAGTAGCGGAGGCTCTGTAAGCTATTCGGTAGGACAGGTTGCATACCAAATCCATAAAGGAACAAGTGGCTCGGCAACACAAGGTGTGCAACAGCCATATGAAATTTCGGTAGTAACAGCAATAGACGAAGCCAACGGAATAATCCTTACAGTTTCAGCATACCCAAACCCTACAACCGATTATCTTACATTAGAAACTAATGCATTTGACCTGTCAGATTTGTCATTTCAGCTGTTCGACACAAATGGTCAACTTTTGCAAAGTGAAAAGATTACTAGCAATAAAACAAGTATTACTATGAGCAATCTTGTACCTGCAACCTATTTTGTGAAAGTAATTCAAAACAAGAAAGAAGTAAAAACATTTAAAATCATTAGAAACTAAGAAGAAATAAAACCATGAAAAGAATATTTACAATTATAGTAGCAGTATTTTTAACCGTAAGTGCATTTGCTCAATCACCGGAAAAAATGAGCTATCAGGCAGTCATCAGAAATAGTAGCGACCAATTGGTCGTAAATCAATCACTTGGCATGCAGATAAGCATTTTACAAGGTTCGACAAGTGGCACAACGATTTATGTGGAAACTCAAACCTCAACTACTAATGCAAATGGATTAGTAAACATAGAAATTGGGTCAGGAACAAATGTAAGTGGTGATTTTACCACCATAAACTGGGCAAATGGACCGTATTTTATTAAATCAGAAATTGACCTAACAGGTAGCTCGAATTATACGATCACAGGAACAAGTCAATTATTGAGTGTTCCATATGCACTATATGCAAAAAGTTCTGGAGATTCATATTGGACAAGTAATTACATGGGCATAGATTATGGAGAAGGGAATGTTGGTATTGGAACCGATAATCCAGAATATAAATTGGAAGTAAAAGACAGTGTTTCTACCGAAAATAGAACATTTGTTAATATTGAAAATAAAGATATCTCAACAAGATCTTCAGCTGCTTTAGAAATTAAAGCAGGATCTCAAGAGAACTACTCAGTATTCAGAATGCATGGTGATAACTACGATTACAGCTGGTGGGGGAAGCATGGTCAATTAAAGACTGTAGGAGACGGGTTAATAATTGAAGCCACAAAATCAGATAATTCAGGGGGTGATATTGTTTTTGTAAATGGGTCTACGGGAGGGTCTCAAAACATAAAAACAATCAACATGAAAATCAATGGAGAAGGAAATGTGGGCATTGGAACCGATGATCCAGAATATAAATTGGAAGTAAAAGACAGTGTTTCTAACGAAAATAGAACATTTGTTAATATTGAAAATAAAGATATCTCAACAAGATCTTCAGCTGCTTTAGAAATTAAAGCAGGATCTCAAGAGAACTACTCAGTATTCAGAATGCATGGTGATAACTACGATTACAGCTGGTGGGGGAAGCATGGTCAATTAAAGACTGTAGGAGACGGGTTAATAATTGAAGCCACAAAATCAGATAATTCAGGGGGTGATATTGTTTTTGTAAATGGGTCTACGGGAGGGTCTCAAAACATAAAAACAATCAACATGAAAATCAATGGAGAAGGAAATGTTGGTATTGGAACCGATAATCCCCAAGAAAAATTGCAAATAAAATCAGGTGATATCTATCTGGAAGACATAAATTCAGGAGTTATCTTAACATCACCCAATGGTAGTTGTTGGAGAATGACTGTTGATAATTCAGGAAACCCTATATTTTCGCTAGTAACACACCCATAAACATTGGGTAGTTGAGTGAGCTAGTGGTACTCACCCCTAAAATCTATCACCGAACCACACATGGCTCTTCGAAGTAGCTCTACGGGTGAAAATTATATGCCCATATGGGGAAACTGCTAAGCAGTTTCCCCATATATCTACAAGCAAAGAACCAACACTTTCGGTGTTTTTCCTCAATTCTGAAGTTCTATTTTCAAATTTAGAAAAATGGAGTAGTAGGAAGTGTCCGCGATATTCATAGCTAGTTACAAATGCACACAAAACACACATTAACTATGTCAATAACAACTCCATCATTGTATCCATCTTGAAGCAATACCGACTTACTATCAACTACTTTTAATTTCTTTTATCTACAACAACATAAATCTTATTTTATGTTTTCGTAAATTGTCTCGCTTGAAAATAAACAAAGAGGATATTTTGAAAAAAAAGTACAAAAAGGACCAGCCACATACCTCCACCGGAGGTAAACGTAACGTTTAGTGTATCTATAAACTAGTTCCCATTAATAATAAACGACATCCCGACATGAGCCAAAATGATCAACTTTTAAATGCAAATACCGTTTCATTCAGTGGATTGATTTCTGGAGATAACGTATATCAGGTACCATTGTTTCAACGAGATTATTCTTGGGAAGAAGAGCACTGGGATGACCTTTGGTTGGATATTTCAAATGCAAAAAAAGACGAAACAAAGCACTATATGGGAGCATTAGTGCTAATGAAAAAAGAATCTAAAAATTTTGAAATAATTGACGGTCAACAAAGATTAACTACTCTTAGTATTTTAGCACTAAGCTGCATTAGGATAATAAATGATCTGATTAAGAATGATATTGATGCCGATAATAATAAAGAGAGAAAAGATATTCTCCTTAAAAAGTTTATTGGGTTTAAGTCTGCTGCTTCTCTGATGTTTACAAACAAGTTGATTTTAAATAATGAAAACAATCCTATTTTTGCTTCTTATCTTATTCAATTTCATGAGATAAATAATATTCGTCGTCTTTCAAAATCAAATAAAAACCTTATTGGAGCATATGATTTCTTCTATGATAAATTGAGAAAGGAAATTTATGTGCAAAATTCAACGACAGAGCTTATTGAATATTTAGAATTTATTGGGGACAATTTGACATTTATTGAAATTTCTGTTGTTGATGAGTTGAATGCATATTTAGTATTTGAAACCTTAAACGATAGAGGTTTGGATTTATCTGTTACAGACTTATTAAAAAATTATCTTTTCTCAAAAGTTTGTGATAAAGACCATCAACACCTTAAAAACAAATGGGATAATATTTTAAAATATGTAAAATACAAAGATTTCTCGTATTTCTTAAGATACTTCTGGATATCCAGAAATCGTTTAGTTACCGAAAAAGAATTGTTTAAACGAATTAAGAGGACAATTGCCGATGCTGATGGTGTATTTGATCTTATTGGTAATTTAGAATTAAATGCTGAATTATTTGCCGCATTATATAATCCAGATGATGATTTGTGGAAAGGCGAAAAAGAAATAAAGAAAGCGTTATCGGAACTGCAGTTGTTTAATATTAGACAATCATTCCCTTTGCTTCTTGCATGTTATACTCAATTAAACACAAATGACTTTGCACGAGTTTGTAAGATGTGTTCTGTAATATCTTTTCGATATTCGGTTATTGGAGGTTTGAAAACTAATATACTTGAACTGGTTTACAATGATGCTGCAGTTAAAGTATCAAAAGGGGAAATTACTAATCCAACTGGTGTATTTGAAGCTTTAAAAAAAATATATACAAGCGATGAGGCATTTCATAATGCATTTATGGCTATTTCAATAAGTACAAAACGAAAAACAAAACTCGTAAGATATATACTCTATTCAATTGAGAATCAAATGGCCAATACAACATACAACTATATTGACGATGAAGGCTCAATAGAGCACATACTTCCTGAAAACCCAGATGAATATTGGGACAATATTTTCATGAAAGATATTCAAATTGAATTTATTTATCGCATAGGTAACTATACCCTTCTTGAACCGAAAAAAAATAATGATTGTGGTACAAAGCCAATTGATGAAAAGAAAGAAATCTATATAACCAGCAATTATCAATTAAGCAATCAATTTGACTATGATCAATGGACTCCACAAAAGGTAAAACACAGACAGGCATATCTTGCAAAACAAGCAAAATCTATTTGGAAGATATAAAATACTATTGGTGCCCGAGTCGACAAAGGGGAATCTCACCCATAAACCTCTCACAAAACCGTACTTGGTTTTACTTGATTGTAGCGTTCCAACATGGGAACGTAACTACGCATTTTCCATACCTTCAAGCTTCATGCAAAGATTTGAGTTATGAATAAACGTTTTTTTTTGCAAATGGAGATATTCACGAATGGTTACTGACTTTTGCCAAAGATGAAGCATAAAACCAACATAAAGCTAACGCTAACAGATTTTGAAAGAGCAAATTTGAGAAAACATAAAGTGAAAATATCTGAAATTCTCGACTATGCTATAGACGAATTAGAAGTTATTTTGGGCACGACAACGGAACGTGCAAAAGAGATTTATGCTTTAGCTGAATTTCAAACCGTTCCGTCAATAGGTATAAAGTTTGCAGAAGATCTTGTCTTCCTAGGTTACTATTCACTCCATGAACTTAAAGACAAAAACGGAGCAATATTGACAGACGAATACGAACAGAAAAAGGGATACTGGATAGACCCTTGCGTTGAAGACCAGTTTAGATTGGCAGTAAACTTTGCCAATACAAATGATACATCTAAAACTTGGTGGGACTTTACAGAACAACGAAAACTATACCGGCAAGAAAATGGGTATCCGCCAAACAGGCCAAAAAAGGCATGGCATGAGGCAATTAAATAAACGAACAGACAAAAAAGGGAATCGCTAAAACACATTAAAAACAAGGTACTAGACTTAAAATACCGCTTTAAACGCTACACAAAAAAGCCTATGGACACATCCAAATGACTTTTAGTCATGACTTTTGGATATTACAATGGCGTGTCATACCTTTGAAATAAAAACAATGTTTTCAAGAACAATAGAAAATACAATTACAGAAAAGATAAATAGCGGAAAAGCTATTGTAGTTGTAGGAGCCAGACAAGTAGGCAAAACAACACTTCTAAAAGCAATTCTGAAAGATAAAAAATATTTATTTCTAGACGCTGATGACCCAACGACAAGAAATTTGTTATCAAATCCAAATACAGAACAAATTCGAACTTTCATAGGTGACCATAAATTCATTTTTCTTGACGAAGCACAAAGAATCCCAGGAATAGGGTTAACCTTAAAAATAATCACCGACCAATTTAAAGATGTTCAATTATTTGTAAGTGGTTCTTCTTCGTTTGATTTGGGAAATGAACTTAATGAACCTTTAACCGGAAGAAAATGGGAATACGAAATGTTCCCAATTTCATGGGAAGAATATGAAAAAAAAATTGGCTTTATAAAATCAGAACAACAATTAGAAAATCGTCTATTATATGGTTTTTATCCTGAGGTAATAAATAATCAAGGAAAAGAGAGAGAAACACTAAAAAACCTTGTTAACAGCTATTTATATCGTGATATTTTGGCTTTCTCAGATATTAGAAGACCAGAAGTTCTTGAGAAATTATTACAGGCACTTGCACTTCAGATGGGAAGTGAAGTGAATTACAATGAATTATCTCAAATAGTAGGAATTAATAAAGTTACTGTTCAAAAATACATTGAAATATTAGAAAAGGGTTATATCGTATTTAGGCTGAACAGTTTTAGCAGAAATTTGAGAAATGAAATAAAACAAAACAGAAAAATATATTTCTATGATAACGGTATCAGAAATATGATAATTGGCAATTTTAGTCAACTGGATTTAAGGATTGACAAAGGGGCTTTATGGGAAAATTTTCTAATCTCCGAAAGGCTTAAACAAAACACCTATAAAAATACATTTTCTAAAATGTATTTTTGGAGAACAAAACAGCAACAGGAAATTGATTTGGTTGAAGAAAAAGATGGGGGAATATTTGGATATGAGTTTAAATGGAAAAATAAAAAACTAAAAATCCCAGAGAAGTTTATTGAAACATACAAAGCAAAAGGTATTCTAATAGATCGAAATAATTTTCGAGAATTTGTTAAATTATAGAAATGCCAAGGGTATTCGATATTCGCAATTAGCCACATTGGTTATTGGAATTCTGGCAATTATTCTGGCGACACTGATGCAAAATGTACTCGAACTAATGTTATACTCTTATGCCTTTATGGTTTCAGGATTATTTGTTCCGATTTTGGGGACTATGTTTTTGAAAAACCCTTCGTCGAAAGCAGCACTATATTCAATGCTTTTAGGTGGAGGAACGACTTTGTTTCTCATATTATCCGAGTTACAATTGCCTTTGGGTTTAGATGCAAATTTCTTTGGCATAGTACTTTCAGCAATCATTTTCGTTTTTGTTCAATCACTTCAAAAGAATTATATGTATTCATTCTCTTTATTAAGAGAATGAATACATATAATTCTTCAGTGATGTACATAGTACTTCCGAACGGATAGTAAACTTAACCCCAAGGCTCTCACAGAGCCTTACGTTATAGTCTTCCCTTCTGTCACCCCCCATCTATAATATTTACAGATGCAAAAAATCCGTATTAACTGTCAATAAGCATCCCTGTATTGTGTGTCCCGTCCTAAACAAATATTATTCATTTCAAAAAATAACAACATTACCTTTAGTCAAGATTATACAGAACAATTAACTTTTTAACATGAAGGATAAAACAAATAACTATTTAGACAATCATTTCATACACAGAAGTAATTGGTTGAGAGCAGCAGTTCTTGGTGCAAATGATGGAATTCTATCCACATCTAGTCTTGCGATAGGGATTGCCGCTGCGAGTAATATTAGAGAACCTATCGTATTAGCAACCATGGCTGGATTGGTGGCTGGTGCTTTATCAATGGCAGCAGGTGAATACGTTTCTGTAAGTTCTCAAACAGATATGGAAAAAGCGGATATTGAACGGGAAAGAAATGAGTTAAACGAAATACCCGAAATTGAATTACAGCGATTAGCGGAAATTTATGAAAAAAGAGGGCTTAAAAAAGAAACTGCATTCACAGTTGCAAAAGAATTATCTGAAACCGATGCATTGGGAGCACACACTAGAGATGAATTGGGACTAAATGAAATAAGCAAAGCGAACCCAACACAAGCAGCTTTTGCTTCAGGCTTAGCATTTACAGTTGGGGGAATACTCCCCCTTGTAGTCGCTCTCTTTCTGCCATTAAAAAGCATTGAGTATTACCTCTATGGTTTTGCAATCTTCTTCCTTATTATTTTAGGTGCATTGGCTGCTAAAACGGGAGGTTCAAGTATAGGCAAAGCAATAATTAGAATTACCTTTTGGGGTACTGTAGCCATGGGATTAACTGCGCTTGTTGGATATTTATTTCATGTAACCGTTGGATAAAAATCGAGTAGGCAAGGAATACATCTTGAACACTTGGATGAAGGGAAAGACCAATAACAAAAGCTATATGTATGCGGGGTTCAGCGGCTAATTCAACCGTAGGTTTTCGCTACAACCAAACATGCAAAGTTGGCGACAAAAAGCGCGATAAACGATATAGTAACAAAAGACTTCACCTATCCTTAGGCTACAAAACACCAAATACGGTATATTAAAAGGTCGCCTAAAATAAAGGATTAACCTGTAGCCGTACTTTAGGACTAGTCATTAATAATTGTAAAAAGCATTTGAGTAAGAATAATTAAATTTACTATCATGAAGAGTAAAGCTTTTTTAAGCCCAATGCAAAAATTCATTAAAGCTGAAAGTTTTAGTGGTATACTGCTATTCATTTCAATGTCTCTCGCTTTGATTCTTTCCAACTCACCAATTCGTGATTATTTCAACTCAATATGGGAATATGAAATTGGAATTAAATCGGATAATTTCACACTTATCAAACCATTAATATTATGGATAAATGATGGCCTGATGGCAATTTTCTTTTTCCTCATTGGTCTTGAAATAAAAAGAGAAATTCTTATCGGGGAACTAAACTCCTTTAAAAAAGCATCATTGCCAATTTTTGCTGCTATTGGTGGCATGCTTATTCCATTATCCTTGTATTTAATTCTAAATGATAGTTCTGAAACAGTAAATGGATGGGGTATTCCAATGGCTACAGATATTGCCTTTACCTTGGCTATATTAAAACTGCTTGGAAATAAAGTGCCTTTAAGTCTAAAAATATTTCTTACCGCATTTGCTATAATTGACGACATAGGTGCAGTACTTGTAATAGCGATATTCTACACAAGTGATATTTCGTGGTCACTACTATTTTATGCTGGCATATTACTTTCAGTGCTATATTTTTTGTCATTTATAAAAATTCACAACAAATTTATTTTACTCATTTTTGGAATTATCATTTGGGTTCTCTTTTTAAAATCAGGAGTGCATCCAACTATTGCTGGAATATTACTGGCATTTGCTGTTCCAATAAAACAAAAAATCAATGAATTCAATTATACCGAAAAACTTAACGAAATTATCCACAGATTAACAACATCAAATAATACAAATAATTTACCAGTGCTATCAAAACTACAGATAGAAGAAATAGATAATCTTGAAGATTGGACTAATAAAGTACAATCTCCTTTGCAACAACTTGAACATCGTTTACATTATTGGGTAGCATTTCTAATTATGCCTATTTTTGCGCTTTCAAATGCAGGAATATATTTTTCTAATGAGATGATTATTGATGTTTCATTAGCTTTGAATTTGGCAGTATCATTATTCTTAGGAAAAGCAATTGGGGTTTCTATTTTTTCTTACTTGAGCATTAAATTAAAAATTGCAACACTTCCCAAACACACCAATTTTTTAGATATTATTGGTGTCGCAATTCTATCTGGGGTGGGTTTTACAATGTCTTTGTTCATAGGAAGTTTAGCATTCAATAATGATATCTTTATAAATTCGGCAAAAATGGGAATTATTGCTGGTTCACTTGTTTCCGGAATTGTGGGATACTTGATATTAAGACGATCAATAACAAGAAAAAATCGAATAAAAAGGGAATCTCACCCCTAAACCTCTTCCAGAACCTTACGTGATAGTCTCAACAAACCACATGTTAAGTTTCAAAGGCTAATAATAATGCCACAAATGCGTTTTTAGATAGACTGCCGTTTAACGTAATTGACAACTGCTCCGAAAACAGTAAAAATGCGAGATTGAGATAAGGAGAGTAAAAAACAATAATTTGATGAGTTAAACTGTCAAATATACTTGATACAATTTATTTAAAATTAAATATCATGGGAATAAAAGGTGTCGTTTTTGATTTCAATGGGACTTTATTTTGGGATACTGATATCCATAACAAAGCTTGGGATGTTTTTCTTAAAAAGAACAACATAAAGCTATCAAATAAAGAGAAAAATGAAAAGATTCATGGTAAGAACAATAAGGATATATTAAACACTTTGTTTCCTAATCAATTGTCAGAAGAAGATATTGATAGATTAAGCGCAGAAAAGGAAAATACCTATCAGGAGTTATGCTTAAAAACTGATTTACAACTAGCTCCTGGAGCAAAAGAATTTCTAAATTTTCTCAAGAATATTAATATCCCTTTCACAATTGCGACTGCTTCGGAGCTAAACAATGTTAATTTCTATTTTAAACATTTCGAGCTTAATTCATTTTTCGAAAGGTCAAAAGTGATATTTAATGATGGAAGTATTAAGAGTAAACCACATCCTCAAATATTTCAAAAGGCTATAAACAGAATGGGATTAATGGAAGGTGAAACACTTATTTTTGAAGATTCTATTTCCGGGATTACTGCAGCTGAGAATGCAAAAGCTGCAAAAATCATCATTGTAAACTCTAATGATGATGATTATAGTCGTTGGGACTATCAGCAAATAAAAAATTTCATGGAGGTTGATAAAAACATTTTTAATAACTAAATCAACTACGCCTAAACTTCGGATGTGTAAATTTTATAGCAGGTGCGATGGGGCGTGGGGCGCAGATTAATAAATTTCCCCTAATATCATTTTGTTTTATAAAATTACCTTTGCTTTTAAAAGCAAAAACATGCATCAAAACAACTACATATATTCCTTTAATTACGACAATGCAGAAAGTGATTTATGCAAACTCGAATCGAAACATATTTTTAATAAGGAAGAAAAGAATAAACTGCTTTTTTCCGATATAAAAGCAGAGCCTTCAAGTAGTGCTTTCATTAAAAAAAGACTCGATATTACTTTATCCTCTGACGACTATTCTACGCTAATAAATGAAATCAAAAAAGAAAGGATATGCATTGAAGGGTTCAAAGTTGAATATTTAGTTTTGGATGGTGATACTACTGAGTATGCTGAGAGGCTTAAAAAGTTAAGAGATATAGGCTACAGCATTGAAGGCGATTCTGATTATTATAACCCAACAATAACTTATGCTTTATCACATTACAAGGGCATTTGGTATTTTGGTGTTTTGATTAAAAACAGTTTCGCTTGGCATAAACACAAGGAAAAGCCTCACTCATTCAGTAACTCAATAAGTATAAATATTGCCAAAGCACTTGTCAATATTGCCGCACAGACAAACAAAGAGGCCACGCTGCTGGATGCATGTTGTGGCGCAGGCACAATAATGCTAGAAGCCTGTTTTTCTGGCAATCACATAGAGGGGTGCGACATTAACTGGAAAATGTGTAAGCACGCACGAGAGAATATTTCTCACTTCAACTATAGTGCAAACATATATCGCTCCGATATAAAAGACATAAGCAAAAGGTATGAGGCTGCCATTATTGACCTGCCATACAATTTATACAGCAGTGCAGATGATACTCAGATCTTACACATTATTAAGTCAACTGCTGCAATTACAAATCGACTGGTAATCGTATCAACTTCAGATATTACAAACTTCATCAGCAAAGCAGGATTGAGATTATCAGATTATTGCGACGTTAGTAAAAGAGGAAAGGCAATTTTCACTAGAAAAATATGGGTTTGTGAAAAGGATGAATAGTTCGTGGAAATTATGAATTATAAGATTTCAGTGGGCTATTGTCTTTCTACAACTAATCCCTATGTAAGCTTCCCCAAAACTCAGCCAGATTAGTATTCCTCCAATTATATTCATTTTGCATCTATTATTTATGATGATGAATATTTTGAACCGATAAACTGTCCAAATACAGCCAATCCAATGAAGAGAGGAACGAAAATTTTGGGAGCATCTAACCAAATACGCAGGGGAATAATCAAAAGAATGGAGGCATGTATTAATAAAAACCATGGGAATGAAAATTTTTTATATTTCACCCGCTTTTTACCTAAAAAAACATTGACTATTAATGCAAAAAAAGACACTATAAATATATTCATGCTGCTTTCAATCCTTTATGATTACATACTTTTCACCTAGTGATGATTGAGAAATAATTGTCATTTTAAAATTTTTAGAAAATACGAAAGTAGTCACGTTAACCACTGCTTTTGCTGAAGTGTGCTTCATGTAATGAGTAACCGATATGCTTAAGTAGCGAACTCAGAACGACCACCTATGAGACCTTCAGAGACTCTCTTTATAATATTGAGTTTCTGTTTTTACTAAAGCTGATATTTTGCTTTAATTTCTGCCATTTTATTTTCGTCTAAAGACTTCAAATATGATTTCCATCCAGGGCAGAAATTAATATGCCATCTCCAGACTCTTCCGATAATGGATTTAGGGGCGTTGTCGTGTTTTGCTCTAAGTTTGCATTCTTCGCAAATGTGTTTCTTCATTTTATATTTTTTTTAATCATTGAGTGTGTAAATTACTTATGAACCTTGACTTTAGATATTTACACTACACTAATTTATTTTACCCATACGATGATTCCCTTGTTCCAAATGTCAACCTGAGTAGTATAATCGTTATAGGAACTTATACCTGAACTACGAAATAATTGACATCTTTAGGTAATGCTATAGTAGTCATTAATAGTATTACTTTTACGAAAGTATCTTCTATGTAACTAGTAACTCAAATGTAAGTTAAATGGCTTGTGTAAAATGTTCGGGAATGGGAGAGTGTAATGCATTTTTTCTTCCCTTAAATGATTTAATGAGTGTGTTGAACGGAAAATGGAAAATGCGCATTATTCTTTGTCTAGCATCTGAACCAAAACGCTTCAATGAAATAAAAAAATGCCATAATATTTCGCCACGGATTCTTTCAAAGGAATTAAAAGAATTGAAAATGAATGAAATAATAACTCGAACAGAGGTTAACGACAACCTTAAAACAGTTATCTATACTTTAACCGAAATGGGGAACGAACTAATCCCCATTATTATGCAACTTCAAAAGTGGGGAACGAACCATCGCCAAAAAGTTTTAGTCAAAATGCAATAAAAAATCGGGTATAACTAAAACTGTCACCTTAATGAATATTGTACCGATCTAGGACAGAATCAGAGGTCGAGAAAATAAATAGCCCCAAATCAAAATAAGTTCCAGCAGGGAACTGCAATAAAAAACAGGCCCCGAAATAAATTCGGGGTGACTGGCTCTTTTTACTGTTACGATTCAACAAGCTTAATTTATAGAATCTATAATATTTCCTGCACATCAACATACGGCAAGCTGAAAGCTTCCGCCACTCCCTGATAAACGACTTTCCCATCAACAATATTTAAGCCTTTCTTTAGGGGGGAACTTTCTTTGCATGCTTGCTTCCATCCCTTACTCGCAAGCTGAAGTGCGTATGGTAATGTCGCATTGGTAAGCGCCAGTGTTGAAGTACGGGGCACTGCTCCCGGCATATTAGCCACACAATAATGTATCACATCATCAATCACAAAAGTGGGATGATCATGTGTCGTAGCCTTTGTGGTTTCAAAACAACCACCCTGATCAACGGCCACATCAACCATCACTGTTCCGGGTCGCATGCTAGTCACCATTTCGCGCGTAACCAATTTAGGTGCTTTTGCTCCCGGAATAAGAACAGATCCAATTATCACATCGTGGGTTTTCACCATCTCCCAGATATTATAATCGTTGCTCATCATGGTTTTCACATTAGCAGGCATAATATCATCCAAATAACGTAAACGTTTTAGGTTTACGTCCATCACTGTTACATCGGCACCCATTCCACCGGCTACTTTTGCAGCCTCTGTACCTACAATGCCAGCCCCAATAATAAGCACTTTTGCCGGAGGAACACCGGGAACGCCACCCAGTAAAACGCCATATCCACCAAATGTTTTTTCGAGATATTTTGCGCCCTCCTGTACAGACATGCGCCCTGCCACTTCAGACATTGGAATTAATAGCGGCAACGACCTATCGTCCAACTCAACTGTTTCGTAAGCCAGACAAACCGCCTCCCTCTCAATCATAGCAAGAGTCAATTCTTCTGATGATGCAAAATGAAAATAAGTATAAAGTATTTGCCCTTTTTTAATCAATTTATACTCCGACTCAATTGGCTCTTTCACCTTAATTATCATCTCCGCAATTTCATAAACGTCTTCAATAGTCGACAATAACTGTGCACCTACATTCAGGTAATCATCATCAGAAAACCCACTCCCATCACCAGCAGTGACCTGCACATAAACATCATGCCCACGTTTCTTCATCTCAGCAGCTCCAGCAGGCGTTAAGGCCACTCTACATTCATTGTTCTTAATCTCCTTTGGCACTCCTATAATCATATCTTCAAATTATTTATGTTTCAATTGTTTCAAAAATAAAAGATACAATTATTGAAAAACATGACAAACAACCAGAATCTCACTCATTTCCAGCTATAAATTAAGCGGGGTACAGTTTTCAAGTCCTCTTTACCCATTAATATTGAAAATAAAAGCAACTTCTGCACTAATATTTCAGTTTTAACACGATAGACTGATCTACATTTAGAATTGTAAGTTGTATATTTGCCGACTACAAAAAAAAATACACACATGCCAACAACATCAATACGAGGAAACAAAATGCCTGATTCTCCAATCAGGAAACTCGTTCCGCTCGCAAATAAAGCGAAGGAGATGGGCCGTAAAGTGTACCATTTAAACATTGGTCAGCCCGACCTGCCAACTCCACAAAAGGCACTTGATGCCATTCGGAGTATTGACAGAAAAATTTTGGAGTACAGTCCAAGTGAAGGTATTTTGTCATTCCGTCAGAAACTGGCGAAGTACTATCATAAGTTCAAAATCAATGTTGATATTGAGGATATCATCATCACTACAGGTGGAAGCGAAGCGGTTACTTTTGCGTTTATGTCGTGTCTTGATCCGGGTGATGAAATCATTGTACCCGAACCTGCATATGCGAATTACGAAGCATTTGCAATTGTTGCCGGCGCTATCATTAAGTCAATACCGTCAAAAATTGAAGAGGGTTTTGCCCTTCCTCCAATAGAAGAATTTGAAAAGCTCATCACCCCCAAAACAAAGGGAATCATGATTTGCAACCCAAATAATCCAACCGGATATCTATACACTCAGGCAGAAATGAATGCCATCCGGGATTTGGTGAAGAAATATGACCTGTACTTGTTTTCAGATGAAGTTTATCGCGAATTTTGTTACACAGGAGCTCCTTATATTTCTGCTTTCCATTTAGAAGGAATTGAGCAAAACGTCATATTAATTGACTCTGTTTCTAAAAGATACAGTGAATGTGGCATCCGAATTGGTGCATTAATCAGCAAGAATGTAGAAGTTCGAAAGAATGTAATGAAATTCTGTCAGGCAAGATTAAGCCCGCCATTGATCGGACAAATTGCAGCAGAAGCATCTCTGGAAGATACGGAAGACTATTTGATGGATTCATACAATGAATATGTTGAAAGACGTAAATTCCTGATAGACGGACTAAACCGCATTGATGGCGTTTACTCCCCAATACCTATGGGCGCGTTTTATACGGTTGCCAGACTTCCGGTAGATGATTCGGATAAGTTTTGCGAATGGTTGTTGTCGGAATATGAATACGAAAACGAGACTATCTTCATGGCTCCAGCTTCCGGGTTTTACACAACACCAGGATATGGGAAAGATGAGGTTCGCATTGCCTATGTTCTAAAGAAAAAAGAACTTGGCAAAGCACTCAAAATTCTTGAGGAAGCGCTTAAAGTTTACCCCGGACGAAAAAACAAAAAATAGAACGCACTATATAAAAAGCAAAAGGCTGATCAGATGATCAGCCTTTTGCTTTTTAATTAATTCCCTAATTCCGAAATAAATTTGATTCTCATTAGTCGGATATCGCTTCTGGAATACTCATCTTCACCGAGTTCTTCCAACGCAGCTTCAATAGAGTCCCCTTCTGCTTCGCGGAAATAATCAAAAACTTCTTCCTGATGGTCCTCATCAAGCACCTCATTAATATAATAATCGATATTGATTTTAGTCCCTGAATTCACAATTGCTTCAATTTCAGAAATCAGCTCTTTCATCTCAATCCCTTTGGCTGCTGCAATATCTTCCAATGAAAGCTTACGGTCAATACTTTGAATAATTGACACCTTCATTTTAGATTTGTTTGCAACCGACTTAACGACCATATCCTGAGCCCGTTCAATATTATTATCCTCAACATAGGCTTTTATAATATTGACAAATTCTTTCCCATATCGTTTGGCTTTGCCCTCACCCACTCCTTGAATATTTTTAAGCTCATCAACCGTTATCGGGTACTGAATGGACATATCCGACAATGAAGGATCCTGGAAAATAACAAAAGGTGGCAATTTAAGCTTATCTGCTACTTTTTTCCGAAGGTCTTTCAATATCCCAAATAATTCGGGATCTCCAGCAGAACCACCAGATGGCGCATTTAGAGTATTATATTCCTCCTCAAGCTCGTCATAATTATGATTTCGCACCAACAGAAAAGATACTGGCTTTTCAATAAATGCATTCCCTTTATCAGTTAATTTCAACAATCCATAATTGTCAATATCCTTTGTGATAAGGCCTGCAATAATACTTTGCCTGAAGACAGCGTTCCAATAACGGGCACTATGGTCATCTCCATCACCAAAAGCATCTAATTCATCGTGACGAAAAGACTTAACTGCGGCAGACAGCTTTCCTGTCAATATATCGGAAATATGCTCTGCCTTGTATTTTTCCTTGACTTCCTGAATCGCTTTTAATGCCCGCTGTACCTCATCGCTAGCCTCAACCTGCTCTTTAGGATTTAGGCAATTATCGCAATTACCACAAGGCTCTTCCAGTGTTTCTCCAAAATAATTAAGTAAAATAATACGGCGACAAATAGCCGACTCGGCATACGATGCAGTATCAAGTAAAAGCTGGCGTCCAATCTCTTGTTCTGCTACAGGTTTTCCCTGCATGAATTTCTCCAGCTTTTGAATGTCTTTATATGAATAATAGGCAATGCACTGACCTTCTCCACCATCGCGTCCGGCTCGTCCTGTTTCCTGATAATAGCCTTCCAAACTTTTGGGGATATCATAGTGTATCACAAAACGGACATCGGGTTTATCTATTCCCATTCCAAAGGCAATCGTTGCTACAATTACGTCCACATCTTCCATCAAAAATTTATCCTGATTTCCAGAGCGGGTTGCAGAATCCATTCCTGCATGATAAGGCAACGCTCTTATGCCGTTTACAACTAACAATTCGGCCAATTCCTCGACCCTTTTCCGACTAAGACAATATATTATACCCGATTTCCCCTCATGCTCCTTTATAAATCGAATAATTTGAGTTTCCGGTTTAACCTTGGGTTTTAGTGCATAGTATAGATTCGGACGGTTAAATGAGGCACTAAAAACTTTAGCTCCAAGCATCCCCAGATTTTTTTGAATATCATGCTGAACCTTGGCTGTTGCAGTAGCTGTAAGCGCAATGATCGGAGCACTTCCTATTTCCTGAACAATTGGCCTAATCCTTCGGTATTCGGGTCGGAAGTCGTGTCCCCACTCTGAAATACAATGTGCCTCATCAATTGCATAGA
Source organism: Prolixibacteraceae bacterium (assembly GCA_963662675.2). Lineage (GTDB taxonomy): Bacteria > Bacteroidota > Bacteroidia > Bacteroidales > Prolixibacteraceae. Next base: position 29,217 of record CAXXHP010000001.1, on the reverse strand, counting down.
ATGAAATTTTCACACTTTTCAGAAAATCAACATTATCTTGTTTGGTCAACGACTCTGGCGCGACATACAGCAACCGAGTTCTACCACTGGTAATGTCTTCCTTAACCTGTAGAATTGCCTGTTTCGATAATGAAGAATTTAAGAAATGAGCTATTCCATCGTCTGTCCCAAAACTCCGAATCGAATCAACCTGATTTTTCATTAAAGCAATTAATGGGGAAATAATAATTGCTGTCCCTTCCATCATCAATGCGGGCAATTGGTAACAGAGCGATTTTCCACCCCCTGTTGGCATTAAAACAAAAGTATCATTCCCTTCCAACACACTCTCAATAACCTTCTCTTGCTGTCCCTTAAAACGATCAAATCCAAAATACTTCTGGAGTTGATCAGTTAGCGCTAGCTCGTTTTTCATAAAGCCATCTTGTTATTTATCATCTTAATCACGAATCTTTTACAGGGAATCTAAGTTAGATAAAATATGATTGATTCGACAAATATTTCATTCATTTTTATGCTTTGAGCCCCCTATGTAAAAAAATAAAGAACCATTCAAAAGCATAATAATAAATAGTAGTTATATTTGTCCCGGTTTTTTAACACTTTACTAGATTTACAACCACAGACCTAACTCAACCATAATGCCCGAAAAACAAAGCACAAAGAAAATGGAAACTAAGGATGACAATGTTACCGAAATGTCATTTCTGGATCATCTTGAAGAATTAAGATGGCATATCGTTCGCTCAGTGTTAGCAATCGTAATATTTGCCATAGTCGCATTTATTTTAAAATCTTTTATTGTTGATTCTATTATAATGAGTCCTAAATTGCCAAGTTTTTGGACAAACAGAATGTTTGCTGATCTTGCTGCATATACTGGGATGGACGACCTGCAAATCAACACAAAAGAACTAAAGCTCATTAGTATTAGCATGTCTGCCCAATTTATGACACACATTTGGGTGTCTATAATTGCTGGCTTTATCATAGCATCGCCCTATGTAATTTATCAGTTTTGGAGTTTTATAAAGCCTGCTTTATACGAGAAAGAGCGCAAGCACTCGAGTGGTGCTGTATTTTATATGTCTTTCCTACTCATACTTGGGGCATTGTTTGGGTATTACCTCATTGTTCCACTTTCAGTACACTTTCTAGGCTCATACAACTTAAGCGATGAGGTTACCAACCAAATTGCCATTACATCTTATATAAGTACGGTAGCATCTATAACATTAGCTAGTGGTGTAATTTTTGAGCTCCCTGTGTTTGTTTACTTTTTAAGCAAAGTAGGTATTTTGAACCCAGACATGATGAGAAAATACAGAAAACACTCATATGTGGGTCTATTAGCTCTTTCTGCAATCATCACACCACCAGATGTTTTTAGTCAAATTATGGTATGTCTGCCTCTAATGATTCTCTTTGAAATTGGCATAATTATCTCAAAAAGGGTAGTTAGGAAGGCTCAAGAAGATTTTGACGCATTGTAAATAAATACTCAAATCTTTTCTGAATGAAGTTACGCGCTGAAAATATTGTTAAAAAATACCGCAAAAGAACAGTCGTAAAAGGAGTATCCTTCGAAGTAAACCAAGGTGAAATAGTTGGTCTACTTGGCCCTAACGGTGCCGGAAAAACAACTTCATTTTATATGATTGTGGGCTTAGTTCAGCCACTTTCCGGCAAAGTATTCCTTGACGATGAAGACATCACAAAACTTCCGGTATATAAACGTGCACAAAAGGGAATTGGATATTTGGCACAGGAAGCTTCAGTCTTTCGAAAACTAAGCATTGAAGATAATCTTCGTGCTGTGCTTGAGATGACGGACTACACCAAAGAACACCAAAAAGAAAAGTTGGAATCCCTTATTCGTGAGTTCGGCCTACAACACATCCGTAAAAGCAAAGGATACCAACTTTCGGGAGGAGAAAGACGACGCACGGAAATAGCTCGCGCACTGGCTATCGATCCAAAATTCATATTACTGGATGAGCCTTTTGCCGGCGTTGACCCCATTGCAGTCGAAGACATTCAGGAAATTGTACTCAAATTAATAGAAAAAAACATTGGCGTATTGATTACGGATCACAACGTACACGAGACGCTATCTATCACCGACAGATCGTACTTACTCTTTGAGGGCTCGATCCTTAAAGCGGGTACTGCCGAGGAGCTGGCAAATGACGAGGATGTACGTCGGGTATACCTCGGACAAAACTTCACATTGCGATAAAAGTTTCTAAAAAAAATATTTCAGAATAACTTTGAAATTCTTGTTTGCAGAAATAAAAAAATGCTTTATATTTGCGCCTCGATTAGCGGGCGTGGCGGAATTGGTAGACGCGCTAGACTTAGGATCTAGTGCCTTATGGCGTGGGGGTTCGAGTCCCTTCGCCCGCACAAAGAGAAGCTCAACCGCTATGCTTGAACGAGATTGTTCAAGCATGCGGTTTTTATTGATTTATAGCATCATTCTTTATTGACTTTTTACGATAACCCACTGGTTATCTGAATGTTTTCACAAAATTTTAAGTGGAATTCCTATGAATATTACAAGAGAGAACACAAACGAGCTAAACGCAACAATTACCGTAAAAATTGAGAAGAACGATTACGAAGCAACGGTAAGCGAAGCTTTAAAAGACTATCGTAAAAAGGCGAACATGCCAGGATTTCGCCCAGGGAAAGTACCTGCAGGACTTATAAAAAAAATGTACGGAAAATCTGTACTGGCAGAAGAGGTTAATAAAATGCTAGGTGAAAGCCTTTCTAAATACTTAGTAGATGAGAAACTCAATATCCTAGGTGACCCAATTCCAAATGACGAAAAACAACAGGCAATCGATTTTGATTCTGCTGTTGATTTCGAATTCTTTTTTGACGTTGCTATTGCCCCTGAGATTGAGGTGAAACTTGACAAACGCAAAAAATTCACATACTTCAACATCCTTGTTGATGATGAAATGATCAACAAGCAAGCTGAATCTTATACCGGCCACTTTGGAGAGAATGTTAAAGTTGATATATCTGAAGACAAAGACACCCTGCGTGGTGATTTTATTCAACTTGATGAAAATGGCAGCCCTCTTGAAGAAGGAATAAAGACTGAAGGAACGGTTATCGCTGTTGACTTGGTGAAAGATGAGGCCATTAAAAAAGAAATGATCGGCAAAAAAGTTGGAGACACCATTGTTTTCGACCCAATTAAAGCATACGAAAGCAAAGACGAAGTTGGACATATGCTAAATATCCCAAAAGAAGAAGCGGAGAAAATTGAAGGCAACTTTAGCTTTGCGATTGCAGAAGTTCTTCGTTTCAAAAAAGCTGAAATAAATGAAGATCTATTTAAGAAAGCTTTTGGTGAAGAAACGGAGATTAAAACTGAGGAACAATTTCGGAACAAGCTGAAAGGCGAAATCCAATCTGGATTGCTACATTCCAGCGACTACAAATTCAACCTTGATTGCCGAGAATCTTTGGTTGAAAAAATACAAATGGAACTGCCCGAAGAATTTCTAAAACGATGGTTAAAAGCATCAAACAAGGAAATGACTGCAGAACAAATTGATTCTGAATTCGGTAATTTCTTAAACGACTTACGTTGGCAATTAATTAAAGGCCGCATTTCAAAAGACAATGAAATTGAAGTGTCTGAAGAAAACATGCTGGAATTTGCGAAGAAATTAGCGGCATCACAATTTGCACAATACGGAATGCATAATGTTCCAGACGAGCAGTTGGTAAATTACGCCGGACACATTCTTAAAGATGAAAATGAAAGAATGCGTGTAGCAACAAATGTTCAAGAAGATAAAATACTGGAGGTTATCAAATCGAAAGTAACAATCGACGAAAAAGAAATCAGCCAAGAGGAATTTACCAAAATGTTGGAAAAATAGACAAAAGCCTTCAGGCAAAGAGCATATTTTATATAACTTTGTAAAATTCGGTTGATCCCTATTAATTGATTATTCAATATGATTAGGACTCAACCGAACTTTACAAAGTTTTTTTTTAAAAGGAGGACAAACATAATGAATGACCATAGAGAATTTAACAAATATGCGACAGGACATTTAGGGATTAGTAGCCTGAACATGCACCGTTTCGACTCACTGTTTACAAACAGTTTAACTCCGTACATTATTGAAGAGCGCCAACTGAACGTTGCTTCAATGGATGTATTTTCTCGCTTAATGATGGATCGCATCATCTTTTTGGGAACTCCAATTGACGATTATATTGCCAATATCATTCAGGCACAGTTACTATTTCTGGAATCTACTGATCCAACAAAAGATATCCAAATCTACTTTAACACTCCTGGTGGGTCTGTTCATGCAGGCTTAGGTATTTACGATACCATGCAATATATATCGCCAGACATTGCCACTATCTGTACGGGGATGGCTGCATCAATGGGAGCTGTATTGCTCACAGCCGGAGCAAAAGGGAAACGTTCTGCACTTAAACACTCGCGAGTAATGATACATCAGCCAATGGGGGGAGCACAAGGACAAGCTTCTGATATTGAAATTACAGCTCGTGAGATCTTAAAACTAAAGAAAGAACTTTACGATATTATTGCCAGTCACGCTGGAAAAACATACAAACAAGTTGAAAAAGACGCTGACCGTGATTACTGGATGACTTCGACTGAAGCCAAAGATTATGGTATGATTGATGAGATTTTGATTAGGAGCTAAGGTATTGATTAAGGAGAAAAACACTATGGATAAATGTTCTTTTTGTGGACAAGAGAAGAAGGAAGTAAATCTTCTTATTGCAGGAATGGAGGGGCACATTTGTGACCGTTGCATTGAACAAGCATATGCTATTGTTGAAGAGGAGTTCAAAAAAGATTCAGAATTTGATCTGACAGCCATAAAACTCCTAAAACCCAAACAGATAAAAGAATTTGTTGATCAATATGTTATCGGCCAAGACCAAGCAAAGAAAGTTTTAGCAGTTGCCGTTTATAACCATTATAAACGTCTGAACCAAAAGGTTCAGAAAGACGAAGAAACAGAGATTGAAAAATCCAATATTATTCTAGTTGGCCAAACCGGGACAGGGAAAACGCTTTTAGCACGTACCATTGCAAAAATGCTGCATGTACCTTTTACCATTGTTGATGCAACCGTTCTAACGGAGGCTGGCTATGTAGGAGAAGATGTTGAAAGTTTATTAACACGACTGTTACAATCTGCAGACTACAATGTGGAGGCTGCTGAAAGGGGCATTGTATTTATTGATGAGATAGACAAAATTGCCCGGAAAGGCGACAATCCCTCTATCACCCGCGATGTTTCAGGCGAAGGTGTTCAGCAAGGCTTATTGAAATTACTTGAAGGAGCCGTTGTGAACGTTCCACCACAAGGTGGAAGGAAACATCCTGAGCAAAAGATGATTGCGGTCAATACAAAAAACATCCTTTTCATTTGTGGTGGTGCCTTTGACGGAATTGACAAGAAAATTGCCAACCGGTTAAACACAAAAGTTGTTGGCTATGGTGCCCAAAAGAATATTGACAAAGTTGATCGCGAAAATATGCTACAATATATTTCGCCACAAGATTTAAAAAGTTTTGGACTTATTCCCGAAATCATTGGGCGTTTGCCGGTTCTTACATATCTGAAGCCTCTTGATCGTACGGCCTTGAGAAACATTCTCACTGAACCAAAAAATTCTCTTATCAGACAATACATCAAACTGTTTGAACTGGATGATATTGAATTGAGCTTTGAGGAAGATGCACTTGAGTACATTGTTGACAAGGCTGTGGAGTTTAAACTTGGCGCCAGAGGACTAAGGTCAATCTGTGAAAACATCATGATTGATGCCATGTTCGACAGTCCAACAGAGAATATCAAAGATTTAAAAATTTCAAAAGAATATGCCGAGTCTAAAATTGATCCGGAAGATGCACAGCGACTAAAAGCAAGCTAAATCATATTAAATACCGGAATTACTCCGGTTTTTTTTCGTCTGATTTTACGTATTCTCATGATCCGATTTAAGAATATATCCCTAGAACTGGGGAATAAGCAGCTACTTGGGAATTTCAACCTAAATATTGCCAAAGGAGAAAAAGTTGTTATTTCGGCTCCCTCCGGTAGTGGAAAGACAAGTTTGCTTAAACTTCTCTTAGGTTTTTTAGTGGCTGACGAAGGCAAGATTATCTTCAATCAGAAAGAAGTAAATCCAGAAAACATTCGAAAAATCCGAAAAAGCATTGGCTATCTCAGTCAAGAGATTGACTTCCCAAATGGAAAAGTAAGCGAGATTTTTCAAGAGATATTCAGTTATTCAGCCAACAAATCGATTCACTACACGACAGAACTACTGGTAACAAAACTTCAAGAATTAAATCTACCTGAGGAAATTCTCCAAAAAAACACCAGCGATATTTCCGGTGGAGAGCGCCAACGCCTCGGGTGGGCACTTATCATGATGCTCAACCGCTCGGTATTAATCCTCGATGAACCGACCTCTGCAATGGATGATAAAATGAAACATTTTTTCATTGATTACATCTCCAAAACAAAAAAAACGGTGATTTGTGTCAGTCATGACACAGAATGGCAAATCCCTCAGATGAAAGTAATTTCAAGCCTACTTTCATGAATACAGCTGACATTTCTATAAGTGGATTGATCTTCGGCCTTCTGCTGATCCTGCCTTCAATACTTATCATTTGGAAACTTAAACTGGGATTTAATAAAAAACTGATAATCTCAGTAATGCGAATGCTTATACAACTTGGCTTTGTCGCATTTTATTTGAAATACATCTTTCTGCTTGATAATGCTTTTATCAATCTTGCCTATGTATTTATGATGGTGCTTTTTGCAGCTTTCTCAGGCATACGAAACTCGAACCTGCGCATAAAAATGCTATTGCTTCCAACCTTTCTTTCAATGTTGGCACCAACCTTATTTACTTTGATTTATTTCAATGCAGCGATTGTTCAATTAGACAATATTTTCAGGGCAGATGTCTTCATCCCTATAGCAGGATTAATGCTTGGGAATATCCTCAAATCAAATATTGTAGCACTTAAAACCTTCTTCAATAGCGCGAGAAAGGAAGAAAAAACATACTTCTATTTACTGGCAACAGGTGCATCTAAAAATGAGGCTGCTCGCCCTTTTTTAAAAGAAGCCATTCGTACTGCTATGGCTCCAAACATTGCAACCATGGCCACCGTGGGTTTGGTTTCCCTGCCCGGTGTTATGACTGGACAAATTCTGGGCGGATCAGACCCAATACTTTCTGTCAAATACCAAATTATGGTGATGGTGATTATCTTCTTTACCAGTTTGCTTAGCAATGTATTGCAATTACTGTTCACCATTCATCAAGGCTTTGACAAACACGATAAATTAAAGCGAGAATTACTTTCGTAGTAGCCTCTAATCTTCCAGATATTTCTGAGGTAGTTCCTTGCTGGCTTTAGCACCTAGTTTTTTAATATTCTCTACTCTCCTTATTAGGTTGCCACTACCAACATGTAATTTATTCAACGCAGAATCATATGATTTTTTTGTGTTCTCCAGCCCCTTGCCAATACTTTCCAGATCAGCTATAAAGTTGACAAACTTGTCATATAATGCCCCACCCTGCTTTGCAATTTCCAAGGCATTTTTAGTTTGGTTTTCCTGTTGCCAAATGGATGCTATAGTTCGCAAGGTTGCCAACAACGTTGACGGACTAACAATCACCACTTTATTGTCCCATGCGTAAGAGAACAAGTCCTGATCGGCTTCAATGGCAACACTGAATGAAGACTCAATAGGAACAAAAAGCAGCACAAAGTCGGGGCTGTTTAGCCCTTGTGCATTTTGATAGTGTTTATCACTGAGCCCTTTTATGTGGTTTTTTATACTTAGCAAATGATCTTTGATGTATTTTATCCGGTCAGTTTCGTCATTGGAATTTACCAAACGTTCGTATGCAACCAAAGATACTTTCGAATCGACAACGATGTGCTTTTGTTCGGGTAGATTAATAACGACATCAGGCTGCAAACGTGAGCCGTTTTCTCCAATAACACTAAACTGCTTTTCGTATTCGCGTCCCTCTGTAAGTCCTGAGCGTTCCAGTATACGTTCCAGAATTACTTCACCCCAGTTACCTTGTTTTTTCACATCACCTTTTAGCGCTTTAGTCAGGTTATTCGCCTCATCACTTATTTTCAAGTTCAGATCATGCAGCTTTTTCAACTCAGCTTTCAGGTCAGTCTGGTCTTTCAGACCTTTTTCGTACGTGTCTTCCACTTTCTTTTCAAACAGCTGTATTTTTTCACGCAATGGATTTAGTATCTCATTGATATTTTTCTGGTTAACCTGTGTAAACTCCTGTGAATTCTGTTTCAGTATTTTGTGAGCTACGTTTTCAAATTCAGTAGTGAATTTTTTCTGCAGCTCCTCCATTTCCTGCTTCTGCGTAGCTAACTTTTCACGAAGATTGGCAAATTCTACTTCAGCCTTCGCCAAACGTTCAGATTGTTGTTCATTTTCAGATTCAGTTAATTCAAGTCTTGAACCCAGCTTTTCTTTATCATCCTGCAAATAACTGACCCGTTCCTCCAGCTGAGCCTTATTCTTTTCATATTCAGTCCGAATCTCGAGAAACTCATTTTCCGAAGATTTTACCTTCAACTTAAAAACTAACAGTGCTATAATAAAACCAACAACCAGACCGGCAAGCAGATAGATAATTTCCATTGTTTGTGAATTAGAAATTTAAAAGTACAAAGAAGAACGTAGATCAGAAAGCGGTTTTTGGGAATATGAGAAATAAGAACGTGGGAAGCGAAGGTGAAGAAAAGACAGAGTTGATTTAATATTTTAACGTTCTCTCTCCTGCCCCTCAATTGGCTACCTGAAACTTTAATGCTACTTTTGCTTATCAAAATAAAGCATCAGAAAATGGACGTTAAAATTGAAAGTGGTTGGAAAAACCTGCTTGCCGATGAATTTGGAAAACCGTATTTCGAGAAACTTACAAGTTTTGTACACGAAGAATACCGTACACAAAAAATATACCCCCCCGCCAAACTCATTTTCAATGCATTTAACCAATGTCCTTTTGACAAGCTCAAGGTCGTAATTCTTGGGCAGGATCCCTATCACGGGCCGGAGCAAGCTCATGGACTTTGCTTTTCGGTAAACGATGGAGTTGCTTTTCCACCAAGCCTGCGGAACATTTTTAAAGAATTGCATAACGATACCGGGAATACCATTCCAACAACTGGAAATCTGACCCATTGGGCTACCCAAGGCGTACTTTTACTAAACGCAACATTAACAGTTAGAGCACATCAGGCAGGATCGCACCAAAAAAAAGGATGGGAAGAATTTACAGATGCTGTAATACATAGAATTAACGACCAGAAAGAGCATGTTGTCTTCATTCTTTGGGGAAACTATGCTATTCGGAAAGGCGAATTTATTGATCAAACCAAGCATTTGGTACTAACATCTGTCCACCCCTCTCCCCTCTCTGCCAGTCGCGGCTTTTTCGGCAACAAACACTTCAGCAACACCAACAATTTCCTGACAGAACATGGACTACAAACTGTAGATTGGTGATTCTCTTTAACTCACGGTTAGCTAGTTCCCTATATCAGCATTGATATCCTCTGGAAGACCTGACTTATTTATCGGGCTTAACTTATTCGGGATAGTGCTTCTCTCAAATGCAACTCCCACAAAAAAAGCTGCCTTGAACAAACAAGGCAGCCCGATATGTAATTACGATATAGTATTACCACTTGTATACAATTGAATTGATATTCATGCCAGCGCCAACTGAGCACAGCACGATATAATCCCCTTCATTAATTTCTTGATTTTCCATTTTCCCTTTAATGATCAAATCAAGCAAAGTAGGCACTGTTGCCGTTGATGAGTTCCCTAATTCACTAATGCTCATTGGCATGATCCCCTCCGGGATATCTTTCTCCTTATATAATTTGAAGACACCTTTCAAAATAGCTTCATCCATTTTTTCATTGGCCTGATGGATCAATACTTTCTTAATGTCACTCAACTGCAGACTGGCCTTCTCAATACTATCCTTTACAACGCCTGGCACATATTTCAATGCATAAACATAAAGTTTATGTCCGGCCATCTTCATAAAAAGATCATCTTCATTATGCTCCGGATTGAAAGACCCTCCTAGTTGCAAAAGATTTGCATAAGGAATAGAATCTGAACGACTTGCTTGCGATAGAATCCCCGTTGGCTCATCAGACCACACACCTTTAACAACGGTAGCTCCAGCACCATCAGCAAAGATCATCGTGTCACGATCGTGTGGCTCTGAAATACGAGATAAAACGTCTGACCCGACAACAACACCGATCTTAAACGTTTCACTGCGAATGTATGCATCAGCAATAACCATCCCCTGTGTCCATCCCGGGCAACCAGAAACTACATCATGACAAATACAAGCAGGATTTTTCAACCCAAGTTTTCCTTTTACTTTATTGGCCAATGAAGGCAAAATGTCGGTGTGAGTTTTGCCTTTAGCAACGTCACCAAAATTATGCCCGATGATCATAAAATCTAGTTCATCCAACTCAATATTTGCAGCTTTACATGCATCTTTAATCGCTTCTGCTGCAATATCTGAATTTACCTGGTCATCACGAACCCAACGACGCTCATTAATATTCGTTATTTCCTGAAACTTCTGAATAATTTCTTCATTTGACTTCTCCAAAAGAGTGTTTGTAACCGGATCAAAAAATTTGTAGTCAGAAAAGTATTCATTTTTAACTACTTGCTCAGGAATGTAACTTCCTGTTCCAATAATTTTTGTATATAATTTTTGTGCCATAATAATACTCATCGGCTTTCGCCAGAAACTTTATATGTTTTCAATTCAAATTTTTCACCATCAAAAACGCCGTATGAAAAATGCGTAATCCAATCGCCAAGATTGATGTATCTGGATTTATTTTCAAGGGGCAAATTTAACAACAAATGTCTATGTCCAAAAATAAAATAGTCAACATCCTCATTGTCAAGCACTGATTTTGCATACAAATAGAGTCCTTCTTTGTCTTCTCCCTTAAATGGTGTATTCATCCCCTTTGTTAAGCGACTTTTTTTAGACCATGCATGTGCAAGTGCAATACCTAAGTTCGGATGAAGGCGAGCAAAAACCCACTGCAAAATGCGATTAGTAAATAGTTTCTTCAGAAAGTGATACCCTTTATCGAATGGGTCAAGACCATCGCCATGTGCCAGCAGAAATTTCTTACCAAAAAGCGTCATGCGCTTTTCTTTGTAATGCACTTGAACACCCAACTCATTTGGCAGATAATCAAACACCCAGATATCATGGTTGCCGGTAAAAAAATGGATAGGTATTCCTGAATCGGCTATTTCGGCAATTTTCCCAAGAGTTCGGCTAAAACCACGTGGAACAACCCTTTTGTATTCATACCAATAGTCAAAAATATCTCCCATTAAGAAAATCATGGAAGCATCTTTCTTTATCTCATCCAACCAACGAACAAATAAGCGTTCACGCTCCTTATTGTTTGTCAATGCCGGTGCCCCCAGATGGACATCGGAGACGAAGTATATTTTATTTTTCTGATTTGTCAAAATGATAGTATGAACCTACGAAATCGACAGCAAAGATATTATTAAATTATATTTACTGATCAACTTTTGTTGCAAACACATATATTCACATGAATACCAGTCTATTTAACGTATTGCCCAAGAGCCTGATTTAGAGCAGACCCCACTAGGCTTTTTGCTAGAATATTTCCTTCCGGATCCAACAAATAATTGTAAGGAATTGATTGTACATTATATGACATAAGCGCAATATTGCTCCCCTGCATATCTCCTACATTAATCCAATTTAATCCATCTGCATCAATAGCGTCAACCCAATCGTACCTATTTGTGTCGATACTTACTTGATAAATTTCAAATCCCTTTGAATGGTATTTCTCATACAACTCAACCAAAACAGGGTTTAAATAACGTGACCCCTTGTCTGCAGCAGACCAAAATTGCACCAAAACATATTTGCCGCGTAAAGAAGAGAGGGCTACATCTTCTCCATCGACGTTAGGAAGGACAATATCAGGACTGTTTAGCCCATACTCTTTTACAACCTGCTGCACGGCCAAATTTCGCTCCTGCTGCATTAACAAAATTGTATTGTTATATAAAGCTTCTACATGTTCCGATTCAGGATAGAACGTATTTAATGCAGTTGCTGCTGTTTTCAAAGACAGTAAATCTTGGACCACATAATTATCATCATCGAATTTCTGGTACAATGCCAAAACATTTGACATGGAAAATGGATGCGATTTTACGAAGTTGGTTGAATACTCAATTTGGTCTTCTTTTATTTTATCATACTCTTCTTCCCAACGTATTTGATCAGAAGCATACCTAATTTCACTTCTGAAAGAAATCTGCAAGGACTCAATAGAATCCAACTGATGTTTGGTACTAACTAATCGGGAATTAAGCTCCTGTACTTGAGCTGACCCTTCAGAACCAGACACTTTATAATCTCTCGAAAAGTTGGCCGCATCACCATAAACTTCAACTTGCTCGGTAGAATCTACAAGTAAAGTGACAAAGTTTCTCTCATTCAACTTAAGCAAATAGAATGTCGGAAAAGAAACATTACCCTCGAACTCAAATTCGCCATTGTTTCCTAATAAGAAGGAATCAATCTTCATTGATGAATCTACACCTAATTCGTCTAAGTATAAATATTGCCCTTCGGCATTGCTTATACTTCCACGAATTGAAAACTGCGGACTATCGCTACAACTAACCGTAAATAGCGCAATTACCATAAGTGACCAAATCAACTTTCTCACAATTCTGTATTTTATTTAAAAATTGAGTTGTAAAAATAATAAATTACATAGCAATCAAATGGTATAGATGAAATCTTTTGAAAGTTGACTTTGAATTAATTGTTAACCGTAGTACATAAGCTTCAAAAAGTTGTATTTTTGGCATTCTAAAAAATTCAAGGCATGAAGATTTACCGGGATATCAAAGATTTTCACGTTGAAAATCCGATCATTACCATCGGTTCGTTTGACGGAGTACACCTTGGCCATCTTAAAATCATTAACCGGTTAAAAGAAATTGCGCAACAAAGCAATGGCGAATCAGTGATTTTCACCTTTGCGCCTCACCCCCGTTTGGTTTTATTTCCCAACGAAAATAACCTACGCCTCCTTACTACCTTAGATGAAAAAATAAGATTATTTGAAAAGGCAGGAATCAATCATTTAATAATTTACCCATTTACCAAAAGCTTCTCAGAGCTAAGCTATACTGATTTTGTACGCGAGGTTTTGTTTGAAAAACTAAAAATAAAAAAATTGGTGCTGGGCTATGATCACAAATTTGGAAAGAACAGACAAGGTAGTTTTGATCTATTGAAAAGCCTTTCTATTGTCTATAATTTTGAGCTTGAGAAACTGGATGTATTACTTATGGATGACGTCAATATCAGTTCTTCCAAAATAAGGGATGCATTGCAGGAAGGGAAAGTAACCACTGCAAACAATTATTTGGGGCATCCTTTCACATTACATGGAACAGTTGTCGAAGGTCAGAAATTGGGACGAAAACTTGAATTCCCCACCGCTAACATCCAGTCTTCCGACCCAAACAAAATAATTCCGGGCTATGGCGTTTATGCCGTATTTGTAAATATTCTCAACCACCGATTTATGGGGATGTTGAATATTGGAACTCGCCCAACCATTAATAAGAACGCGGATAACCGAAGTATAGAAGTTCACATTATGGACTTTGATGGGGATATATATCACAAAGAAATTGAAATTGAGTTTATCCGGAAAACCCGTGAGGAAAAGAAATTTGCATCGGTGGATGAATTGAAACTTCAATTAACAAAAGACAAAAATAACGTCATCAAAGTATTGAGAGAGTATAATGCCAAATAACGATTTGAAACGGCTTTCTCATATTCTAATTTGACCTGCGCACCCAAACTAACCAACGACAGAAAAACAACTTATTAATTTGTACGATATTAACTATCTTTGCACGATATTAAAAAGAAGAGATGATGACCACAATAACTGGGGAAAAAGTTGATTATAAAGTCGCTGACCTTTCGTTAGCCGACTTTGGACGAAAAGAAATTGAGATCGCCGAGAAAGAAATGCCCGGATTAATGTCAATCCGCAAAAAATACGCGACAGAAAAGCCTTTAAAAGGGTCTCGCATCATGGGGTCTCTGCACATGACCATACAAACAGCTGTGCTTATTGAAACTCTGATAGAATTAGGTGCTGAAGTACGTTGGGCAAGTTGTAATATTTTTAGCACACAAGACCATGCTGCTGCAGCTATTGCACTAGCCGGCATTCCTGTCTTTGCATGGAAAGGCGAAACACTAGCAGAATACTGGTGGTGTACTGACAAAGCATTAGACTTTGGCAATGGCCTCGGACCCACCCTTATCGTTGACGATGGTGGCGATGCAACCATGATGATACACCGAGGATATGCGGCAGAAAAAGATCCGTCAATTTTAGAGGCTGAAGTTGAAGCTGAAGACGAAATTGAACTCAATAGCATCTTAAAAAAGATCCTGTCAGAAACACCAAAACGTTGGAGCAACGCTGTCCCTTCAATTAAAGGAGTAAGCGAGGAAACAACTACAGGAGTTCATCGCCTCTACCAAATGATGGAAGATGGCAAGTTACTTTTCCCTGCCATTAACGTAAACGATTCAGTCACTAAATCAAAGTTTGACAACCTGTATGGTTGTCGTGAATCATTAGCAGATGGCATAAAAAGAGCAACAGATGTAATGATTGCCGGGAAAGTGGTCGTTGTTGCCGGATATGGAGATGTTGGTAAAGGCTGTGCCCGATCTATGCGAGGCTATGGAGCTCGAGTTGTAATTACTGAAATTGATCCCATTTGCGCGCTGCAAGCAGCCATGGAGGGATTTGAAGTTAAACCAATGGAAGATGCCATTGACGAAGGAAATATTTTTGTTACCACAACCGGGAACAAGGACATTATCACTGCTGAACACATGGCCAACATGAAAGATCAGGCCATTGTTTGCAATATTGGTCATTTTGATAATGAAATACAAGTTGCCCGCCTAGAGCGTTGGCCAGACATTAAAAAGTTGACCATTAAACCACAGGTTGACAAATACACATACAAAGACGGGCATTCTATTTTCATGCTAGCCGAAGGACGCTTGGTGAACTTGGGGTGTGCTACAGGTCATCCATCATTTGTAATGAGTAACTCATTTACAAACCAAACCCTTGCGCAGATTGAGCTGTGGAAAAACAATTATGAATTAGATGTTTACCGTTTACCAAAACATCTCGATGAGGAGGTTGCTCGCCTTCACCTTGATCAGTTAGGAGTGAAGCTTACTATACTAAGTAAAGACCAAGCCGACTATTTAGGCGTTCCTCAGGAAGGCCCATATAAACCAGATCATTATCGTTATTAAGCATATGAAAGCAGCCCACAAAGCTGCTTTTTCTTTTTTCCCCTTTTGCTGAAATAAGATGAATAAAATAAACTGCCAATTGATTAATTGGTAATGATTAAGGCATTGTCAGCAATGCTAACATGATATTGTTTCAGTGGCTCAGAAGATGGTCCTTTAGTCACATAGCCTCCTTCCCATAAGTTGTATTGAGAGCCACATTCCGGACAAGTGCCAATACCACTTTCTACTTCTATTCGAATTGCCGGATCAATCTCATATGGACATGCAGCATCGTAGGCATAATAACCAATTCCGTTATAAATGACAACGACTCCGCCATAACCAGCTCCAAAATACACTGCATTCCCAGGTACAGTAAGGTCGTTGTTATTAATCAGGTTTACTCTGAAATTGACATACACATACGGAATGGAGGTTTCAAAATCATTTTCGCAAGACGGAGTCAAAAGAACACACATAAGTGCGACTAAACTAATGCAGAGAGATCTTCGTTTAAAGCCATTCATTTTTTATACCTTTATCAGATAAACCATTTAGGATTTCATTTTAGTATCCGAAAGTTCAAAATTAATAAAAATGGAAGATTACATATTTATCATCGTTGCTATTATTTTATCGGTGGTTAGCGCGATTAACAAAAAAAAGAAAAAACAGGCAGCTGCCCAAGGAAGAGGAAAATCATCGCCCAAGAAACCAACTGTACTCGAACAACTATTTCACGATTCATTTTTTGATGATGAAGAAATTCAAGAACAACCAGCACAAGTAGAACAACCAAAGCCGGATTTGATAAAACGGGAAGTGTTTAAACATCGAAGGATCCCTGCAACTGTAAAAACACCAAAAGAAACACCCACCGATTTTATAAAAGAAAGCAATCCTGCTAAAAAAATCAGAAAATCAATCAGAGCTAATTTTTCTCTGAAGGATGCTGTTATTTACTCAGAGATTTTAAACCGGAAATACTAGAACAATTTAGTAAACAACCCTTTAAATACTTTTTTCAAATAACCATTTCACAATAATCAAATATTTTATATAAATTTGTGTTACTAAAGAGTTCCGCTCGTCGGAATTCTTTTTTATTTTATGTGGTCATCACAAACAAAAAATAAAAAGCAATAATAAAAATGGCAAAGATAAATTATATCACTCAAGAAGGATTAGAGAAACTAAAAGCAGATCTAGCACAACTAATGAATGTTGAACGTCCTTCTATTTCAAAGCAAATTGGCGAAGCTATTGAGAAAGGCGATATTTCAGAGAATGCTGAATATGACGCTGCCAAAGATGCTCAAGGAATGCTTGAAGCCAAAATTGCTGTGCTACGTGACAAGATCGCCAATGCACGTATTATTGATGAATCGAAGATCGACACATCCTGTGTTCAAATCCTCAACAAGGTGACTATCAAAAACAAGAAGAACGATGCAACCATGCAATACACCATTGTTTCAGAGCATGAGGCAGACCTGAAATCCGGGAAAATCTCCATTGAAACGCCGATTGCCAAAGGATTGTTAGGAAAAAAAGTTGGCGACGAAGTAGAGATTCAAGTTCCTTCGGGAATTCTTCAGTTTGAAATTATTGACATCTCAAAATAACAACGATGCCAAGTATTTTCACAAAAATCATTAATGGTGAAATCCCAGCCTATAAAGTGGCTGAGGATGAAAACTATTTTGCTTTTTTGGACATCTTCCCTGTAGCCAAAGGGCACACATTGGTAGTTCCCAAAAAAGAGGTGGATTATCTGTTTGATTTGGACAATGATACTTATTTAGGCCTTCAACAATTTGCAAAAAAAGTGGCTGCTGGCTTAAAGAAAGCCATCCCTTGCCAAAAAGTTGGCGTTATGGTATTAGGACTTGAAGTTCCTCATGCACATATCCATCTAGTACCTATGCAGTCAGAAGCCGACTTATTAAATTTTTCGGACAAGAAGAAGTTTACACCAGAAGAATTTGCTGAGATAACAGCTAAAATCGCAGAACAAATTGAATTATAGATAGAGAAACCATCGGCGTAAACTGATGGTTTTTATTTTCGACAAACGCCCAACTATTTTACCCGACCAGGATTCTTCTTTACAAAATCGCTCCAATTTTTAAAGTTTCCTTTGCTCACCGGATTTTTCATCTGGAGGTAATGACAAACAGCAACAGCAAGTGCATCCGTGGCATCAAGCTCCTTTGGCAATTCTTCAACTTTTAGCATGTTTTTTAAAAAATACGCAACCTGCTCCTTGGCAGCACGCCCCATGCCGGTAATAGACTGTTTCACTTTTAGCGGAGCATATTCAAACACTGGAATGTCTCGATGCAATGCAAGCCCCATAATTATACCTTGTGCCCGGCCTAGCTTCAACATCGCCTGAATATCTTTCCCATAAAAAGGAGATTCTACAGCTAGTTCATCAGGCAAATACTCTTCAATCAAAGCCTCAGTCCGCCCAAAAATGTGTTTCAACCGTAAATAGTGATTATTAAAGCCAGCCGTTTTCACAACACCAACTTGAAGAATGTAAGGTTTGTTGTCTTTAATTTCAATCAAAGCATAGCCCATCACGATAGTTCCGGGATCGATACCCAATATTCGTTTGCCCTCTAGTCCATCCATTTTCAACTCATTCTTCCTGTTAATTGGTATTACTGTCATTCAAAAACTCCGATTCGCTTTCAAATTCGGGCTCCCCCGTCATCTCCCGATATCTTTCTCTAGCTTCGGTGACATATACACTCCCTGGGTAATTTAGCAACATATTCTTATAAAGCTCTTTGGCTTTTGCTTGCTCATGTAATTGCCGTTCATATATTCCGGCCAGTAAAAACAAAGCATCATCAGCAAGTAGATCGTAAGTATAATTAGTGATGATTTTTTGAAAATATTCTGCAGCAGCTCGATACTCTCCTTCTGACACTAAAACATTGGCCTTTCTATAATAAATATCATCCAAAAGCGACGTATATGGAGTTTCTGCTTCTATGGAATCCAGTATGGCCCATGCCTGTTCTTTTTCATTTCTGAAGCTGTGTAAATCTGCACGGGCAAATTTCTGCAAAGCCACTTGAGTTGTATCTGAGCCGGCATTATTGCCTATAAACATAGAAAGCTGCATGGCATCATTTGCCACCAATTTTGAAGTACTTGCCTTAATGACATCAAGCTGCGCTTTCGCCCAGTCCAGTTCTCCCATGTAATAGCCTAATCGTGCTTTTTTAAGTTTTACCTCATCGCCAAGATTATTGGTTTTATTACTTTCAATCACCTGAGAATAAAGCAATATCGCTTCGTACACATCTCCTCCAAAAACGTTTACATCTGCCAGCTCAGTCTTTATTTCGTCCTTCTCAATTTTTGTTAAATTTGGCAACACCATACCTTCTGTCAGCAGTGTAATCGCTTTGTTTGCCTGCCCAAAATAAAAGGCAAGAAAATGAGCATTGTCAATTAGCAATTGATATGTGTCTGCCGAAAATCCAATCAAAGAAATCGTTCTTTCAAACTGGTCATTAATTAGCTGGGGCTCTCTCTCTTCGTTTTTAGTTTCTGTAAATTGCTGATAAACCAGATGCATTCTCTCCTGATGAGAATCAACAAAAAATTCGTTATCAGATCCTTTGGCGATCATATAATCATAAGCATTCTCGGCATCCTTATATTCTCCATTTCTCCCGGCTATTCGTGCCAGCTCTATTATTTGCAAATCTTCGTTTCCGGTGCGCCTATCCAAGGCTACTTGCTGCCTTAATGCACTAGAAAAATTCTTTTCCTGTAAGAAGTACCAAATCAACATCCGGTTATAAACCAAAACATCCGGTTCTTCCTGAATGCGTTTTAACAACAACACCCTCAAGTATTCATGCAGAGAATTATCTACATCTGCTCTGAACGCAGATTGAACGATACTTTGCATATTGATTAATCTTGTTTCATCTTCACGGATAAGCAGCAGATACTCTTCAAACATTTTTTCATAATTGCGCTGATACAAGTATACCCGACCCATTTCGTAATAAAAATTCTCCTGCGGCAATTGCTTTCGTCCTTCCAGATAAAGCGTTTCTGCAAACTCATATTCTCCTCGGCTAATCATGGCATTAGCTAAACTCACATATTCCGATCTGGTTGATTTTACAGTCTCAATTGCCTTTTCCATCATCTCCCTATACTCATCTTCACGATCTTGTTCTTTCAACAAATATGCCCACTGAACATACAATTTAGCATCATTATTGCGCCTTCGTATGGCTCGTTTGATTTCATCCTCTGCCGTTTCAAAATCAGAGATACCAATCAAACAGGAAATATATAATTCGAAATAAGTCTGACTTTCGGTTGATTCGTAAAGCTCTTTGTAGAGGATAGCTGCCTTGTCAAAGTCCTTAGTTTGAAAATAGCGACTGGCTAACTGCACCTTGTTCACATCAAGTGTTTGTTGCTGTGCCCTTCCAACCATAGGGAAAATCATCAATAAGGAGACTACCCATACTACCAACCATATTCTTTTTTGATTTGCCATTGCATACAAAAATAACATTCCCCGGCTGACTGCATTCGTTAATAATCAAAAAAAGATAAAAATCACCAATCTGTATACAGGGATAAAAGGGCAAACAATAAAAAATTCATTTTGAAATATCATGACAACGTATTTAACGATTGGAACATTCCTGACATTGATCAATTCATGCCTGATTACTGCAATTAACAGAGTGCAAATCACCTCTTGGTAATTTAACATCAACAATATCTATTATTGGTTACTAATTTGTATTTCGGGAGTCAGTTTCAAGCAAATAAGTTAATTTTGCCAAAAATTTTGAAGATCATGAGTGAAGAGTCACAGTCACGACCACGGCTACCGCGTTGGATGAAAATGAAGATGCCCAAAGGAGAAAGCTATTCCAAAGTTAAAAATCTGGTTAATCAGCATGGGTTGCACACCATTTGCACAAGTGGCAACTGCCCAAATATTGGCGAATGCTGGAACCGAGGCACAGCCACTTTCATGATTTTAGGTGATATTTGTACCCGAAATTGTAAGTTCTGTGGTGTAAAAACAGGCAAACCTCTGCCCATCGATCCGGAAGAACCTAAACGGGTGGCCGAATCTGTTCATTTAATGCAACTTAAACATGCAGTTATCACCTCGGTTGATCGAGATGACTTACCCGATTTGGGAGCTAATGCATGGGCAGAAACCATTCGCGAAGTAAAAAAGATTAACCCGAACACAAAGCTGGAAGTTCTGATTCCTGACTTTCAGGGTAGAGAAGAATTGATTCTGCAAGTAGCAGAAGCAAAACCGGAAGTCATTTCGCACAATCTGGAGACCATAGAAAGGCTTTCTCCCGAGATTCGCAGTGCCGCCAAATATCAGCGAAGTCTAAATGTGATTTCAACCATCGCCAAGACAGGGCTTATTGCAAAATCAGGCATAATGCTAGGCCTAGGCGAAACGGAAGAAGAAGTCATTCAAACAATGGATGACCTATTGAATGCCGGATGCAAAGTAATGACCATTGGGCAATATCTGGCTCCTACAATTTCACACATTCCTGTAGAAAAATATATTGAACCCGGGCAATTTGAGAAATACCGAACAATTGCACTTGAAAAGGGTTTTGCTTTTGTTGAAAGCAGCCCCCTCGTGCGCTCATCCTACCGCGCAGAAATGCACGCGGAAGCATAAGTGTTTAGAGGGTGAAAGATTGAAATTTAGAATAAAATAAGCTATGGCAAATTTTGATTACGAAGACGTTGGACTAAAAGATTATAAAGAGTGCTGGGACTATCAGGAAGAAATTCTAAAAAGCGTACAAACTGATAAGAAAGAAAAAAATGCACCCAGTAGTTTAAACCGCTTTTTACTCGTTGAGCATCCTCATGTTTACACCCTAGGGAAAAGTGGCGATGAACACAATCTGCTCATACAAGGTGATTTTCTGAAAAAAATTGATGCCACTTTTTACAAAATAAACCGAGGTGGCGATATCACCTATCACGGTCCCGGTCAATTGGTTGGTTATCCAATAATTGATCTGGAATATTATAAAATCGGGGTGCGCGAGTACATCGAAAAAATGGAGGATGCCATCATTGCCACACTCGCCCATTATGGACTAACCGGAGGACGTAAAGAAGGCGCAACAGGCGTTTGGCTCGATAGTGATATTCCGGCTAAAGCTCGTAAAATTTGTGCCATGGGCGTACGCGTGAGTCGTTATGTGTCCATGCATGGCTTTGCCCTCAACGTAAACACCGACTTGCGCTATTTTAGTTACATTAACCCATGTGGGTTTCTCACTTATGGCGTAACATCCTTAGAGAAAGAGCTAGGAAAGAAAATGGATATGGAGGAAGTAAAGCAAGTTATAA
Source organism: Prolixibacteraceae bacterium (assembly GCA_963662675.2). Lineage (GTDB taxonomy): Bacteria > Bacteroidota > Bacteroidia > Bacteroidales > Prolixibacteraceae. Next base: position 7,296 of record CAXXHP010000001.1, on the reverse strand, counting down.
AAGACAAGTTCAACGCAATATACTAACGCTGGGCATTTGTGTGCAGCGCCTCAAAAATTAACCAGAAAAATCTTAAGCCAGAGCAATGAAGACCTTAGACCAACTTGAAGAATTATATAGTATTGAAGGAGAATTAGGCTTTTTTGAAGACGATGAAGGACTCATTTCAATTACTGTTTCTAACAAATATGCCGACGCTGAAATATATCTGCAAGGTGCCCAAGTAACGAGTTTCGCTCCTGTTAATTCAATGGATATTTTATGGATGAGTCCTGACAGTTTATTCGAGGCTGGCAAAGCCATTCGGGGTGGAATTCCACTTTGTTTTCCATGGTTTGGCCCCAGCAAAGAAGAAGGACAGCCGCAACACGGGTTTGCACGGTTAATGAACTGGGACGTTACCGAGGTGAAGAACATGCCCAACAGCGAAACTTTCATTCGCTTGCAACTTTGCTCATCCGAAGAAACGAAAGCATACTGGCCTCACGACTTTTGTGCCGAGCTGTTAATCACCGTTGCCCGCACCCTAACGGCAAGCCTGAAAGTTACCAATACTTCGACAAATGATTTTGAATATACCTGTGCCCTACATTCGTATTTCAATGTTTCCGACATTGAGCACATTGCCATCGACGGACTGAAGGGAACACAATATCGCCACTCTTTTGCTCCTGAAGTTTTCACTCAGGAAGAAGATTTGCTGGAAATCAAGCAAGAAGAAAACCGGTATTATTTTAATACCGAAGCAACATGCGTAATCGAGGACCTTGCTTTTAAACGTAAAATTGAAGTCGGTAAATCAGGAAGTAAAGTGACAGTAGTTTGGAATCCGGGAGAAGAAAATTGCACGAAGATGAATGATGTTCCTGATCATGGGTATCTGAATTTTGTTTGCGTTGAAGCTGTTAATTCGCTTGACGATGTGATCAAGCTTTCCCCACAGCAATCGCATGAGACTTCCGTGATATTAGGTATTCAGTCGCGGTTTTAATACCGCAACTTGTTCTGTAATGAATAAATGGAGTTGTCCAAAAAGTAAAAATACGAGTCATCCTGAACTTGTTTCAGGATCTGAATCAACAGAGAAACAGATCCCGAAACAAGTTTGGGATGACGTTTTTCAATGATTTATTTCCTTTTTGGACAGCCCCTTTTCGTTTCACACTATTGCAAATTGACATACCTAAACTTTTTAGTTTCGGGCAAAACCGGTCTGGGTTCCTCATCCCTCCCCCATCATCCAACCCGTGATTTTGCGAGCGAAGCGAAGCAATCTGTATCACCCAAAGCAATTCCTGCCCCAACACATTCCACTTAAATAGATGTTGAGAAATTAGCTCTTATGTGATAATGAACTTGCTAAGTATTTTGATAACTTGCATCACCAAACGACATAAAAATGATGCTTTATTGAAAAATATAAATAACACCAAAAGTGCACAATACACACCCCCAGAGGAAATAAGTGTCACTTTTAGTGCACATATAAACTAGTTACCAACAAGCCAACAAACAGCAGATTGTTTGCTGCCTAAATACTAAAAAGACAAGATGAAAAGCCAACGCACAAAACAGCACATTTGTAAACCACACAAGCCGACTCACGACCAATGTTTACAAAAGAGCTGTTTTCTAGCCTACCCACTAGCTAAAAATTAATCACTGACTAAAAATGAAAATATTTAAAATTCAAATAGAAAATTTTCGGTTGTTAAAGGATTTCTCAATTGACTTAGAACAGGTGCTTTCTCTTGTAATAGGCAAAAACAATACTGGTAAGACCTCTATTTTGACAATTCTTGAAAAGTTTTTAAATCAATCAGATCGGAACAAGTTTTCCTTCGACGATTTCAATATTGATTTTAAAAATGAACTCAAATCTATAATTGTATCAGAGGGAAATATATCAGAAGAAGAATATATTCGATTAGGTATTAGGCTCAGACTTTTTATTAAATATAGTGAGACGGATAACTTATCAAATATTAGCCGTGTAATGATGGACTTAGACCCAGAGAATAATGTCGTAGTCCTTGGTTTTGAATATACGATAGACTTTACGGGGTATTCTAGATTAAGAAAAGATTACAGGGAATTTGAATTTAAAGAAAAAAATAAAAAACTAGAAAATCCGAATTATACGGTTAGAAATGTATATGATTTCTTGCGTTTATATCAATCTGATTATTTCAAAATAAAGAAGCGTTCACTTACATACGATATTGACTCTAAGAAGGCAAGTGAAGATAAATCCATTGATCTGGATAATGAGAAAATTAGTATAGCTGATATAATCAATTTTAAATACATCAGTGCTAAAAGAGATGTTGCCAACAAAGAAATAGACAAAACTCTTTCAATTCAAACATCAAGAATATACAAACGTACTGAGACAAGCGATGAACAAAATAAAGCTGTTGAAGATTTCAAGGATAAACTAAGTGAAACGGATACTCATTTAAGCGGAATTTATAAAACTCTTTTTGATGGTATTGTAAAAAAAGTCAAGGATTTCGGTGGTGTTAAGATTAACGAATCTGAGATAGAAATAATATCTACGTTACAACATAGAGAACTGCTTGAAGGTAATACAACAGTTGTTTACAAACATGATACTGATAATCATTTACCCGAGCATTATAACGGATTGGGATATATGAACCTTATTAGCATGATTTTTGAAATTGAAATTTTAGTCCATGAGTTTAAAAGGGAAAAAGATAAAAAGCCTGCCGATATTAACTTACTCATCATAGAAGAACCAGAAGCTCACACTCATCCTCAGATGCAATATGTTTTTATTAAGAACATAAAAAAACTTCTAGGTGAAGGAATAAAACGGAACGATGGAGAAAAAAGAGACTTACAATACATTATTAGTACTCATTCAGCATGTCTTGTAGCTGATAGTGATTTTGATGATATTAAATATTTAAAACGAGAAAATGGACGTGGTGTAATAGCAAAAAATCTTAAAGACCTTAAAGATGAATACGATGCTGAAACAAATCAGTATCATTTCTTGAAACAGTATTTGACAATTAGTCGTGCTGAAATATTTTTTGCAGATAAGGCCGTTTTGATTGAAGGAGATACGGAGCGAATCCTTGTTCCGACTATAATGAGAAAGATCGATATTGAAGAAGAATTGAAATATTTAGCCAAAGGAGAACTGGATACATACTTGCCGTTGCTTTCTCAAAATATATCAATCATGGAGGTTGGGGCGTATTCACAAATATTTGAAAGATTCATTGACTTTTTAGGGATTAAATCTCTAATCATCACAGATCTTGATTCTGTTGATGCTGAAGGAGAAAAATGTAAAGTTTCATCCGGTGTTAGATATTCTAATGAAGCAATTAAATCATTTTTTAACAATCCTTCGTTGGTTAATCTGAAAGGATTTAATCTTGAAAATAAAATATTCAATAAAGTTGGCGGAGTATGGACAAATCAGGCTAATGGAAAACTCAGTGTTGTTTATCAGACTGAAGAAAATGGTTATAATGCAAGGAGTTTTGAAGATGCATTTATTAATATAAACAGCGATTATATAAACGATTATAAAGACAGTTTCAGAGGGCTAAAAAATAAAGCTTATTTTGAGAATGGGACTGGTCCGTATGAACTAGCAGAAAATTGTATAAAGAAGAAAACTCATTTTGCATTAGATATTCTATACCACAGTAATAACGATTTCAGTAATTGGGTAATTCCCGCATATATTAAAGAAGGTTTACTATGGTTGAAGAAAGATTGATATTAGAACCAGAGGTGCAGGAATTATTCCAATGTATTGATAACAAGCGCAACTTTTTGTTGAGCGGTGGTGCTGGTAGCGGTAAAACCTATTCATTGGTTCAGGTCATCCGTCAAACTATTGCCGAAAATCCGACCTCTAAAGTTGCTTGTATGACTTATACAAACGCTGCTGTAAAGGAAATTGAAGAACGAGTGAATCATAGTAACTTAAATGTATCAACAATTCACGATTTTTTATGGGATAATATTAAACACTTTCAAAAGGAACTAAAATTAGCCATTATTAAATTAGCGAATGATGATGAAGCAAAAATTTCAATTGATGAAGAAAAACCAATACCCACCAATTATTTTGATGGCCTTGAAAAAGGTATTCAGTACAAAGAGTATTTAAAACTAAAAGATGGTATAATTTCTCATGATGAGTTATTGATAATTGCTAATTGTCTCTTCGAAATCTATCCAAAGCTTAGCACTATTGTAAAAGACAAATATCCGTACATATACATTGATGAGTATCAGGACACAAACAAACTGGTAGTAGATATTTTCCTTAATCACTTTAAAAAAAGCGATAAGAATAACATTATTGGTTTTTTCGGAGATGCCATGCAATCTATTTATGATGATGGGATTGGTAATCTTGATGAATATAAAGGAGATGAAGCTGATAAAGTCAAAGAAGTAAGGAAAACACAAAACAGACGAAGTCCTAAAAAAGTAATTGATCTGGCCAACAGACTCAGAACTGATGGTATAGTGCAGGAACCATCAATTGACGTAAGTGCACCCAATATGGTTGCAGGTCAGATTAAGGAAGGGAATATTCTATTTATACATTCGCCTATTGGTGATATTTCATCCGTTAAGTTATATTTAACTGAAAATCAAGGTTGGGACTTTTACAATGCAGAAGGAACAAAAGAGTTAAACCTAACACATAATCTTATCGCAGATAAAGCTGGATTTCGGTTACTGATGGATATTTACGATAAAGACTTGATTTTGAGTTATAGAGATCGAATTAAAAAATATATTAAGAGCAATGCCATAACCACCAATTTTACTGAACACACATTTGGTGAAGTTGTGTCCTTATTATCTGATGGGAAATCAGGTAGGGAGTTAAATGCTGTCAAGCCTACAGCTTCTATGCAAACATTTATAGATAATAATTCAGACCTTTATAAGGCAGCATTAAATTATAACTATGCAGTTTTCTCTAAAATTTATATTAATAAAGACCAACTATTAGATGATAAAAAACAAGATGAAGAAGATGAAAACAAAAAGGGGTCAAAAAGAGATAACTTAATAAAGCATCTCTTTAAGATTCAAAATAACATTGTGCTATATAAAACAGGGCAATACAATGAATTTTTAAGAGCCACTGACTATAGGAGCAGAATTATTAATATCGCAGACAAGAGAACATTGAAAAGTAATATTGAGAGCCTTATTCGCGTAGGAGATAAAACAATTGAGGAAGCGATAAATGATGCACATGAAAAAGGTATTTGCCTTATAGATGATAAACTTGAGGATTTTAGGTTAAGAAATGAATATTTGTATAATAGGATTAAGGATGTTCGATTCAGTGAATTTCAAAAGTTATATGATTATTTGGAGGGAAAGACCCCATTTTCAACTCAACACAAAACAAAAGGGACAGAGTTTAATAATGTCCTTGTTATATTAGATAATGGAGGTTGGAATAACTACAATTTTGGTAACCTTTTTTTAAATTCGGGTACTGAAAGTGTTTTAATAAGGACGCAAAAAATATTTTATGTGTGCTGCACTCGGGCGAAAGAGAATTTAGCCGTTTTTTACCATGATCCAAGCCCACAAGTTATAGCAAAAGCAACAGAATGGTTTGGTGGCAAAAATGTCATCTTAATTTAAATTATACTGATGACAATAACGCCAGCCCTTCGCAGCCACACACATTACCAAGTCGCACGAGCCGCCACTCAAACCAAAACTTGGCAAAGAGTGTGTCTGTTCCTACGCACACAGATTACTAAATTGATGGATAAAGTGATAATAAATAATAAAGGCCAGTTGGTAATCGAATAGCCCGCCCCGCTAGCAAATACTAGCAGGGAGAGGCTTTCACACCACCATACGTACGCGAGCTATGCTCCTTCCTTTCGCTTTACTCAGGAACATATACGGCGGTTCGTTAAGTCATAGGAAACAAAACCGTACTTGGTTTTACTTGATTGTAGAGTTCCAGTAAAGAAACGTAACCACGCAATTTCAATCTATCAACCGTAATGGTAGTACCCAGAATTGGGCTTTGTGCAATTGCCCATCCACCCATTCTGGAACGACTCCATGCATAGGCTTGACCCTGTTCAACGCCCAAACGAATCAGGTTCTTCCTTTTTCGCTCAGGCTTTTTCCAGTGGTGCCAAATGCAATAGCGAAGTCGGTTCCGCAGCCACCCATCCAGTTCAGCCAGCTTGTTTTGGATGCTTGCCATTCGGAAAGCATTAATCCATCCTCGCTGCACCTCGCCCAACTTTTCGATACGTTCATCAAAACTCATGGGAGTGGTTTTTCGGGTGAGGACTTTTAGCTTTTGCTTCAAGCTCGTCCAACTCTTTTCGGATACAACCAGTTGATATTTGCCCCGTTCGCCTTTCTTATAAGTTGGCACAAAGCCAAATCCTAAGCAGGTGAAATGTACAGGTCTGCGGATGCCGCTTTTCTCCCAATTGATCGTTAGTTTCAACTTGTTTTTAAGAAACTTAAAAATGGTGTTGCCAACCTTTCGGGCTGTTGTCTTCGTTTTAACGTAAATGCTAAAATCGTCGGCATAGCGGACAAAACGCAAACCTTGCCTTTCCAGTTCCCTGTCCAGTTCGTGCAATACGATGTTGGACAGTAAAGGACTTAATGGGCTGCCCTGCGGAACTCCCTTTCTGCGTTTGACCAGTTTCCCGTTTATTTGTATCGGGGAACGCAGCCATTTGCGGATAAGGCGCAAGGTTTCGCGGCAGTTGATTTTGCGGTAAAGCAGTTGCAGCAGATAGCAATGGTCTACTTCATCGAAAAAGGTTTTTAGGTCAATATCTACAATGTATTGAAACCCTTGGTTGATGTAAGCCTGTGCTTTTAGGACTGCCTGACCAACGCTCCTGTTGGGACGGAACCCAAAACTGGAGTCTGAAAACCCAAACTCGAAGCGTGCAGTAATTACTTGTAAAACCGCTTGTTGTAGCAGGCGGTCGGTTACGGTGGGAATACCGAGTAACCTTGTTTTCCCTTTTCCTTTTAGAATTTCCACTCCTAAAATGGCTTGTGGCAAATACTTTCCCGAACGAACCTTGGCTGTCAGTTCTTCCTTGTCAATAGACAGGAGTTCTGACAGTTTACATACGGGCATGCGGTCGACTCCTGCTGAACCGTGGTTCCGCTGGACTTTGTACATGGCCTGTAACAGGTTCTTTCGTGTTAGAATTTGATCAATCATTTTAGTTTCAATTCATTGTTTCCATGTCCCGCCTAACGCAAAGCTAGAAT